>NZ_CP107006.1:2491000-3736500 GCF_022867795.2 Chitinophaga horti
CAGCACCGCCAGCATGAGAAATGCATAAAATTTTCGCATTGCGATGTGATTTTGGTTAGAATTGTAGTTATTGAATAAGCCGATGTTTGTTCGTGGAAAAAGCAAGCCCAGGCCCCGTTTACGGAGCATTCAACATGCCTGATAAAATATTTGATGACGTTATTCCGGATTCACTGTTCGTCCCGATTTTTTCAATACGGTAAAGGATACTCTCTTGCGGCTTATGGCCGATGCACTGTTTCTAAACGTCGTTGGAAAATGAAAATAGATGTGGAAGTACGATCGCCTAAGTTGTGCGACCATTTCCTTTTCACGTGTAATTTGCGTTGCTTTAAAAAATAACCACTAGTGCAGTTCTATTGCAGTAGTTTTTTGTTCCTGTCCTGATTTGTTAAAAAACTCAATCCCAAAGTCTCAGATTGATTTCTTCTCTCTAGTTCGATTTCGCGTTGATACAGATTTGATTGTATTAATGATTGCTCCAAAATTCACTGATAAAACAAAGTCAATTCGCAATTCCAAGTTCACTGGTATGGATAATTGTAGCTAGATGTTCACTAACAATTACGAAAGTAGTAAAATCTTTTTTAAAAAAATAAAAAGCTTTAACCTTTTTTTATGATCTCGATAAGGTTTTGATAACATTGAAATGTTATAGGCTCGATTTGCAGGGCGTTTCAGGGAGCAAATTTTCCCAAAAAAAGCAGCCGCAACGATCCGGGGAGAATTTCCACCGGTTCGCCACAGCTGCGCATCGATTATCGGAAACTAGGAATGTTTTACTTCCTCATCGTTCTCACGGTCCTCTTTATCCTCCTCATCCCCTGCTTCCGCAATGTTTTTTACAATGGAGGAGATCGGGCCTTCCATGTTTTCCTGCGGATCAGGACCCAGCGTTTCCGGATCTGGTTGTACCGGTGAATCTTCCGCTTCGTCCTTGGTTTCTTTGTTATGTTTCTTATCTGTCATGGTGTATAGTTTATATAGATACCCTACAAAACCGTGCCATCCGGTTGGGTTCGCCGATGCCGGATTTGCAAATTCGTTATCCGACACTTATCTTGAGCCTTTCAAGAGAATTTCAAGAGCACGTACACGTCATGGAACAGGGAGCGATTCGCGCCACTAACGCGCCGGCAGATTTATTAAAAACAAAACCGCATTTTGAGATATTGGACGGACTACGAGGCATTGCGGCCATTGTAGTGGTCATCTTTCACTTCATGGAGGTGGTTTATATTCCGACTGAAAACTTTACGGGACACGGCTTCCTCGCGGTGGACTTTTTCTTTTGCCTTTCCGGTTTCGTGATCGCCTACGCTTACGATGGCCGGATGGATAAAATGGGGATCGGCACTTTCTTTCGCTTGAGGTTGATACGCCTGCATCCTTTAGTAATACTTGGTTCTGTTTTGGGCTTACTCACTTTTCTTTTCGATCCGTTTGGCGCTATTCCGGACGGGTATGGATTTGTAAAGATAGGTTTACTGTTTATCACCTCGCTGCTGCTCATCCCTTACCCGGTGATGCCGGAGCGTTACTTCAATTTGTTCAGTTTTAATGCCCCGGCCTGGACGTTGTTCTGGGAATATATAGCCAACATTGCATACGGGCTTTTCCTCTGGAAGGCCAGCCGGCGCATACTTGCCGGGCTTGCGATCGTTGCGGCTATCGGTCTTGGCTATACCGCTTACATAGCAGGAAACGTAATGGGCGGCTGGGGTAAAGACACCTTCTGGCATGCATTGCCGCGCCTCGCCTACTCGTTTACGGCAGGCATGCTTGTGTTCCGTTACCAATGGATCATCCGTAACCGCCTGGGATTTTTGGGGGTAACAGCTTTGCTGCTGGTGGGGTTACTAATGCCGTATTTCCAATATAACTGGTTAATAGAATTAATCGTCGTACTAGTATACTTTCCCTTCCTGGTGGCGCTGGGAGCGGGTGCGCGCCTGCATGAAAGTGTGCGGAGTATTTGTGTCTTTTCCGGCAAAATCTCTTATCCGCTCTATATGACGCATTACGCGGTGATATGGTCGTTCGCTAATTATTACGCAACTTATAAACCGGACGCCGGGCAGCTGGCGGTTATCATTGCCATAGCCGTACCGATATTACTCGGAGTGGCCTGGCTCGCCATGATATTGTACGACGAGCCGGTGCGCAGATGGTTACGAAAAAAAGAACAATAAACACGTCCACATATGAAAAAACTGTTCCCCTTTGCAGCAGGTCTGATATGGATGGCAAGCTGCGCACCATCACAGCCCGCGGTTTCCATTGAAGGTACCTGGAAACTTATATCGGGCACCGTTACCGACAAAAACGGCACGGTGCATACTGATTATACGGATGGCAAATCGTTTGTAAAGATCATTAACGGCAGCCACTTTGCTTTTACCGGTCATGATCTGGCAAATGGAGAAGATAGTGCGAATGCTTTCTTTTCCGCTGGTGCAGGCACCTATACGCTAAAGGATAGCGCATACACGGAAAACCTGGAGTATTGTACGGACAGGCAGTGGGAAGGCAACAGTTTTCATTTCACCGTTAAACTGAACGGCGACACACTCGTGCAGCAAGGAGTAGAAAAGGTCGCAGGAACAAACATTGACCGCATCAACATAGAAAAATACGTTCGCTTGAAATAAGACAATGGCAGAGGCGGAACATCTCCTCAAAAAGCCCGTCTCTGCCATTAAACAGCCTATATCCACCGTCACTATTTGTACTGACCACCGTCATTGTTTTTGCCCTTTTAACTGACGCTAACTAACTGTAAATGTGACAGATGTAAGACAGAATATAACACGAAAGTTGTGCTTATTGAACTGTAACTTTCGTAAATTTGCATCACCATAGGACGAAAGAGCGAACTTGATTATGAGAAAATATCCTTCGAGAGACCGTAACCATATTACCAGGCGATTTTAGGATAACCGAAGAAAACACCGATTTACACCAAATATAGTTTCCGCTTCAATTCGTGAAAACCTTTCCGTTATTTTTTCGGCCCTGCCGGAAACGGGAGCTTCGTGCCTGTGCATTCACCAGACTATGAACCTATATTTCATAAAACTCTTACTGTTAGCCAGCTTTGGATTACTGCCGCTTATCAGCCGGGCGCAAATGCCGGTTAGTCCGTGCGGCCCCAGTGGTGGTAAACGAGCGGACGTAACGGGCGTCGAAATGAAGTACAGCAGCCCCGGCGGACCCGCGCCGTCATTTACTATTCCGGAGGGCGTAAAGTCTGTTTCCATTTATATTTCTTCCGAGACCGGTATCACCAACAACGTAAGCGACTATGCAAAGGGAGATGAGGATTTTATTACGGTGAGCGCTATTATCGACCTGGCGTCGAATACTTCTTCCGGCGTCGTGAACTACGCGAAGAACACGAACAGAGATGGATCCGGCACGAACGTTTATGGATGGAGTAATGTACCGGTTGGGGCTTACGTGCCGCAGGCTGCTAAAATGGGCGACGCCACTCCTGACCTGAACAATGTTAAGTTTACTGTGCAGGGCAATGTACTTACTGTACAGCAAAGCGCTGCCGGCCTGCACTCGTCGTATTATGTGCAATACCTCTCCCCTTTTACCAACTCCCTGAACCTGCTGGGACCACAGGTAAAAACCTTGCTACATGGCAATACGAGCGCCCACACTGACCTCGTTGTTCCGGTACCTGCAGGCGCTAATGTGGTGTTCATTTCCGGCAAGGGAACTAACGCCAGCTATGCAGACCTTAATACCGCTGATGGCACCGAGGAAGGTTACGCCAACCTGCGTTTTACGATCGACCTGGACAAGCAGCTGACCAACGGGTTCATTACACTGGCTAATGGCGGCTCTGTAAACCGCCGCTCTACGTACATCGTAAGTGACATGCCCGCTTCTTACAACGGCGACCTTTTAAGTTCTGGCCATGCAGCGGGCGACTTCAGCAATAAGCTTACTACTAATGGCGCTGTCGGCGTATATAACCCGAAGATATACGTTGCCAACGGACAACTTATCATCAAACGCGATGCGGCCTATGCGCGGGACTTCGATGATGCTTATGTGGTTGAATTTTACACGCGGACAGGCAAAGGGATGAGTGCCGAGTTCGTGAATTCAGATATCAAAAGCGTACCGAAAGGCCAGAGCGCTACTTCCGGCGTGAGCCGCACGTTTACGATCCCTCCTGGCACGAATGCGATCTATCTTTCTGAAACAGGTAACGCGGTTAATACCGACCGCGAGAGCAATGAGAACTCACTCGAAGCCTACGCTTACATCGATCTGGCCAACGAAACCGCTACCGGCTATTTTTACCAGCAGGTAGGGCTTTCGCTGATGGAACGCCGCGATGACAACTTCGCCTTTAAGGGCGTGCCGCTCAATAACAGCAGCGCCCGATCTCACCGCAACACAGTTGGTTTTAAAGGTCCGTACAACTACGACATCAGTTTTTCCCTTTCGGCCGATAAAAGTCAGTTAACGGTGACGACCAGGACTGGTTTGGCTAACCCTGACTACCAATTGCTGCTGTCCGCAGATTACTATGGTTCGAAACCCGACATCGCATTCAAAGCAGGCGGCGTTAGCTTTAGCAAGATTAGCGGAAGTATGGTAAAGGCCGAAGTAAACGTATGCAACCCAGGTTCCGGCAATAGCAACGGAGGTATGCCGGTAGCTATTTACGCCGGTAATCCCACGCTGGATACCGCTGCGGTGCTCCTGTTTACTGGCAACTTCCCGGACGAGATCAGGGCTGGGGATTGCAAAACGTTCGACTTCACACTCGACCTGAGCCGCTTTTCCAACCTGAATATCGCCCTGACGATCGTCGCCAACGACGATGGCAGCTACGTAGCAGGTGGCATTGGGCATGCAATCGGACGAATCTTCTCACTCGACACCCTCGGCAATCAGCATACTACTTACCAAGAATGTTTTTATGGCAACAACCTGATCACGGTGCCTACAGGCGTAAATAATGCCCCGGTTATTGATCCTGATCCTGATAAGAGCAGCGGCCTGGACGGCGCTTTTGTTTACCTTGACCGTTTTGTAGCGGGCAGCACCATGGCCACCGATATTGCAGACGACGACCTGTCGATTATCGACCCTGATGCTTCAGCGATCGTAAAAGCTATCATCACCTTAACCGAGGTACCAGACGGGCGTGCTGAAAGAATCGTATTGAAAGGCAGCTTGCCTGCAGGCATCAGCATTTCAGGTGATAGCACGAAAGTGGTAGTACTGTCGGGCCCGGCATCGCAGGCTGATTATATTACCGCTTTGAAGCAATTGGGTTACATCAACCTGAACCACTCGCCCGACACCAACCGCCGGGAAGTAACCATTACTATCAATGATGGCATCGAAACCAGCGCTCCTTCAAGGACCTTTATAGACGTTATCACTAATCCGCGTATATCCGTAACCGGTAATACATTCTTTATCGATGATAACCGTACCACTGTAAGCGCAGCAGACGGTACCTCTTTCGGCACAACCGCCGATAGCATCATCACCCACACCTTTTACGCGCACAATACCGGTACTGGTCATCTAAGGCTCGATAACATTACCGTAGATGGCGCTGCATTCAGCATCGCAGCGGCAGCTAGTACTTACAGGCTGCGCAGCGGTGATAGCACATTTTTCGCTGTACGATTCAACCCTTCGGGGCTCGCAGACAGCACTTACAAAGCGACTGTACGCATCATCAATAACGACGCGGATACTGATCGGGCTGATTATACATTTTCCGTAGAGGCGCAGGTGGTCCATCCACAGGTGGATACTGTACCGCCTGTTCAGGTGCCTGTTGACACTGTGGTTACGGTGCCGCCCGTTCAAGTGCCGATAGATACTGTGGTTACGGTGCTGCCTCCTGTGCAAGTGCCGGTAGATACTGTGATTACGGTGCCGCCTGTTCAAGTGCCCGTTGATACTGTGGTTACGGTGCCGCCGGTTCAAGTGCCGGTAGATACTGTGGTTACGGTGCCACCGGTTCACGTGCCGATAGATACTGTGGTTACGGTGCCGCCGGTTCAAGTGCCGATAGATACTGGGGTTTCGGTGCCGCCTGTTCAAGTACCGGTAGATACTGTGATTACGGTGCCGCCTGTTCAGGTGCCGATTGATACTGTGGTTACGGTGCCGCCTGTTCAAGTGCCCGTTGATACTGTGGTTACGGTGCCGCCGGTCCAAGTACCGGTAGATACTGTGGTTACGGTGCCGCCTGTTCAAGTACCGGTAGATACTGTGATTACGGTGCCGCCTGTTCAGGTGCCCGTTGATACTGTGGTTACGGTGCCGCCTGTTCAAGTACCGGTAGATACTGTGATTACGGTGCCGCCTGTTCAGGTGCCGGTTGATACTGTGGTTACGGTGCCACCGGTTCAAGTGCCGGTTGACACTGTAATTACGGTTCCGCCGGTACAATTGCCAGTGGATACTGTGGTCACAGTGCCGCCTGTTCAGGCGCCGGCAGACACTGTGGTCACCGTCCCACCAGTTCAGATACCTGTAGATACTGTGGTTACAGTGCCGCCTGTTCAAGTACCTGTTGTAACAGTTCCACCAGTTCAGGTGCCCGTAGATACGGTGATCACAGCGCCACCAGTTCAAGTTCCCGTTGATACTGTGGTTACGGTACCACCGGTTATCACCGTACCTCCTGTCAAACAGGAAGAACCTGTAATCATCGTGCAACCTCGCATACACCTCGTTAAAACAGCGGTACTCAACGCTGATAATAACCGAATCACCTACAACTTCACTGTTACCAACAGCGGCAACGTTACCCTGCACAGCGTTACCATCATTGACAAGATGCTGAACATGCAGCGTACGTTGCCCGCTAACCTGGAGCCCAACGGATCGGCTTCGCTGCGCGCCATTTACAACATTACCGCGCAGGACAGGGCCAATGGTCAGATAACGAATACGGCGGTGGTAACAGGTCTCACGCCTGACAACAATACCGTATCTGACACATCGGGCACCAGCACAAATGATAATCTTCCGACGATCACGAATGTACCCGGCCTGCCGATCGCGGTAAACGACCAGGCGGAAACACGTGTTGCCATTCCGGTAACAGTACCTGTACTGGATAACGACGACGCGAGGATGTCCCGCTTCAACAAACGTACAGTGAGTGTGATTGCGCGCGCGGCCCACGGCAGCCTGCTCACCAACAATGACGGTACTGTGCAATATACGCCTGACAGAGATTACAGTGGCGAAGACCAATTCACTTACCAGGTGCAGGACGAGCAAGGCTTCCCGACCAACATCGCAACCGTGCGGATCAACATTGTAGCGGTGGATGTACAGATCCCTACCCTGTTCACGCCGAATGGCGATGGCCGTAACGATGCATTCGAAATCCGGGGACTGAATCAATATGCAGAAAATGAACTGATCATGATGAACCGCTGGGGTAACGAGGTTTACCGTCAGAAGAACTACCAGCAGAACTGGCGCGGTAATGGCCTGAGCGAAGGCACTTACTACTACCTGCTACGCGTGAAAAAGAATAATTCATCTGCCTGGCAGGTGCTTACAGGATACACTACTTTGATGAGAAAACTTCAACAATAATCCGATGAAACCTATTATGAGAAAGATTTTCGTATTCGCGTTACTGTTATTATCCGCCGCCGGCAAACTTGCTGCACAACAAGATGCACAATATAGCCAGTACATGTTTAACGGCATGTACATCAACCCTGCCTATGCCGGTTATAAAGAGGTATTAAATCTTCACAGTTACTATCGTGCGCAGTGGACAGGCATCGAGGGTGCTCCGAGAAGCTTTTCTGTAGCGGCAGACGGCGTTGTGAATGACGGCAACGTCGGCCTTGGCCTGCAAATTTCGAGCGACAAACTGGGTGCACAAAGCACACAATCTGCCTATGCCAGCTATGCCTACCGTATTCGCATGAATGAAGAAGGCACCTCTCGTCTTTCACTGGGCCTTGGTGTTGGTGTGGCACAATTAGGTATCGACGGTTCTTTAATGCACACGCTCGACCCGGAAATGGAAGCCCCTGTCGGCAAGCAACAAACCATTGTTCCGGATGCAAGGGCGGGTATTTATTATGCTGATGAACGTTTCTTCCTGGGTTTTTCAGCCGATAATCTCGTTGCATCCCGCATGAGCAAAGGACGCTTCACCTATATTCCGCAGCCACGCCCGCACTTCTATTTAACCGGAGGTATGCTGATGTCTCTGGGAGAAAATATCCATCTTAAACCATCTTTCCTGTTCAAAGACGATACCGGCGGCCCCACCAGCCTCGACCTGAATGCATTCGTGCTGTTCGGCGAAAAGTTGTGGCTCGGCGGCTCGTACCGCACCGGCGTTAAGTTGTATGAAAAAGCAAACCTGCAAAAAGACCTTAAAAACCGTAATGCCGCGGTAGCAGCTATCGAGGTGTTCCCCACGGCAGATCTTCGCATCGGTTACGCATACGACTTTGCAGTAGGCGCTTTACAAACTTACACGAATGGCTCGCATGAAATCTCTATTGCCTTCTCGCTGTCTCGCGCAGCGTCTAAAGCGAAAGGACTCGTAGCTTGTCCTAAGTTCTTCTAATGCAGGCGGCGGCCCCGATGAACGACAGGCCATAACGTAAATGCAAACTGCCCCTCCTATGAAAGACAGGCCATAACGTAAATGCAAACTGCCCCTCCTATGAAAGACAGGCCATAACGTAAATGCAAACTGCCCTCCTATGAAAGACAGGTCATAGCGCATAAATGCTCGCGGGCTATCCGATACAGAGGCCCCATCAAACGAAGCGGCCTGCCCCGCAAAGGACAGGCCACTAAAAAAGCGCTATATGTGCAATAAATTTACATCGACGTCATCGGAACAGACTTCCTTTCCACCGCAGGTTTCGCCGCGCCGCCTTTTTCTATGAAGCTGCGGATGCCGGCTTCAGCTTCGGGACTATAACCGGTGTATTTCGTCACGATCTTACCTTCGCGATCTATCAGATAAAGCGTCGGAATGCCGCTGAACTGGAACTCCTGCATCGTTTTCTCTTTGTTATCGCTCAGCAATTGTTCCCAAGGCATCTTCTCCTCGCCCATCGCTTTTTCCCAGGCTTTCTTATTATCGTCGATAGACACACTCACCACCTCGAGGCCTTTCGCTTTATACTGCGTATATAACTCCTTCACCTTCGGGATCGCCTGGCGGCAAGGGCCACACCAGCTTGCCCAAAAATCAACCAGTACGTATTTTCCCTGGTACTTTTCCAGTCCCTGCAACTTGCCATCCGCATCAGGATAAGCGACTTTTGGCGCGGGCTGACCTGGCTTCAGCTTCATCGCTTGTAAACGATTGTTGGTGATGGTCGTCTTCATGTTTTTAGCCTCTGTCATCCAGGGATAAAGCGTCAGCAGCCTGTCCAACTGGCGCATCGTGCCGTTGAACAGGGCCGTGTCGTCCGGGTTTCCGCCCGGGCGCAAGGTATAGATCAGCACCGGGCGATCTTTATACATCTTTTGTAATGCATCGCGGCGCATCCTGGCGTCTTCATTGGGCGTATTGTAACGCGGGCGCGTGTCGAGATAAGTGATCCACGCACTGTCGCCGGTTTTCTGGCGATGTTGTTTAGCGTAATATTCCTGGTTGTATTCTTCAATACTACGCAGGTAACTGTTGGTACTGTTCAGTTCTGTCAGGTTAATGAAATTATTGTCCGATGAGCCTTCCACGAAATAAAAATGCGGGATCTTCATTTTGTAACGCGAAGTGTCGTAGCCACGGGATGTAACCGTTACATCGCCATCACTCCAGAACGGGATACGGTCCCAATGCAGTACGTCGAGGCGATATACGCCGGGGTGGTCCTGCTTGATCTTAAACGTGTAAGTAAGGTCCTGGCCTAATTCAACAGAGTCAACCAGGTCGGGTTTGCCCAACCCGTTCTCGCGGCTGAGCCATACCTTACGCGGCATGCCTGCCGGCACATCGAACATTACCTTTCCTTTAACCGTCACCAGTTTAGGCATCGGTGTTTTTTGAGCAATAACCGTGGCCGGGATAAGCGCCAGGGCCAGCAGCGCTGGTTTCAACATACCTATTGTATTCATATGTGGTTTTTGATGTTACGATCGGGCCTTCAGCAGCCCAACCTGGATACCAAAATAGCCGGTGCCGCGCATACTTTTGGAAAAAATTGTACGTACAGGCCATAAAAGGGTACGACCCGGCATTACACAGGGACGAAAAAAAACACGCCAAAAGCCCTGTTATAGCGTATCTTAGCCCGATCTTGCAAACCCGGTTTACATATCGTTACCTGCTTCACCTGGCCATTTGGATGGGCCTCATACTGCTGTACGTTTTCCCGGTATTACAGGGCAACTGGGGCAGTTGGCCCGGCATGCGTTATACCATCATCCGGTACCTGCTGTATGGCTTCATCAACTTTCAACTCTGGTATGTACTGTCTTTTGTAGTGCTGCCGTTGCACGATAGGCGCAAACACTGGCTGGCAGCTGGCTGGGCTACCGGCGTAGTGTTCTGTTTCTGCCTGATCAAATATGCTGTGGCGCGACTATTCCCGGACGACATCCTGCAGGGCGCCATCGCCATGATAGGCATGCCTAAACGCTACTTCTCATTTCCCACTTACTTTCGCTTTACACTGGGCACGGGCATTGCCGTCACTATGGGGGCTTACGCTTACTATATCTTTCTAAGGTGGCGCGCCGGCGATGCAGGAAGCAGGCGGCTTGAGGCCGAAACGGCGCTTGCCAGACGACAATATGCGCAAATGCATTTTTCTTCCCAGCTACTATTACGCAAACTGAAAGCGATCGAACAAATGCTGGCCAACGAGCGGCAACCGGAGGGCGAAAGTGCAGAAGCCATCCTGCAACTATCGCAGCTGTTGCGCTACATGTTATACGACAAGGCGGTACGGCTCGATAAAGCGCCGCTGGAAAAGGAATTGCAGTTCTTCCACCTTTACCTCGACCTTCACAACCGCCTGTTTCCGCAGCAACAAGTGAGCCTGGTGGTAGAGGGCGATGCCACTGGCAGATACATCGCGCCGCTTCAATTACAGCATGCAGCCGAGCGTTTGCTGGACGAACATACAGGTCTGACCGTCGTAACGATGCGGCTGCATATCGGCACGCAAACCCTCGGCCTGTCGTCCGGCACAGCCACCAACTGGCTGCAGGCGCTCCGGAACAGGTATTCGCATCACCTCAAAATCCCTGTCTATGCGACGCAAGGTTAGTACTTTCCTGGTGTTGCTGACGGTCTGGATGCTGTTACAATACACCATGGGCTTGTTAAATATGAACCTGCCCATCACGCAGTTGAAATTGTTACACCTGCACATTCAGCAGGGCCTCTTCGGATTACTTCACTTTTTCATCTTTTACACGGCGATCCAATGGCCATTCCGGCGCTACCTGCAAAACCGCCATCTGCCTGGGCTGGCGCTGCGACTGCTCCTTCTTCATATCGCGGCTACGCTTATCAAATACGGTTTGTCTGTCACCTTTTTGAATGAAGAAGTGATGCGTATGGGCTTCCGCAATGGCCTGCCCGTTTACCGTACCTTCAGTAATTACGCTATTTCCTGTACCTGGACGCACGCCTGGATATTCTGCGCCGCCCTGGCTTACGTGCTGTTTCGCAGCTGGCTGGATGCGGACAAACGACGACTACAACTATTGCATCAAAAGGAAGAAGCGGAAATGGGCTTACTAAAAACGCAGCTGAACGTGCACTTCCTGATGAACAGTTTAAACAGCCTCTACTCCCTGGCGCTGGTACGCTCACCGCAGGCCGTCACCGCCACCCGCACGCTGTCGCACCTGTTACAGTATATGACCGATCAGCCACCGGCCGCCGCTTACCGTGGCAAATTGGAAGACGAGCTGCAATACCTCCGGGATTTTATCGCTATGCATCGCCTGCGAACGGGCTGCGACAGCTGCGTGCAACTAGATGTAACGGGTGATGTATCCAGCTTTCACATCGCCCCTTTGCTACTCGTTCCGTTCGTAGAAAACGCTTTTAAACACGGCGTAACCAATCAGCCCGAAAAACCGATCCGTATTACCATTACCTGCCAGGATACGCTTTTTACGTTTTCAGTGCATAACTTCAACATGCCTAAACGGAAAGATAAAACCGGCGGTATTGGGTTAGAAAATGTGCGGCGACGACTGGAACTGGTGTACCCCGGCCAATATCAACTGGACATTGCAGCTTCGGAACAGGCCTATCAAGTGACTTTACAAATTAACTGGTGACATGGCATTACAATGTATAATCGTAGATGACGAGCCGCTGGCCGTACAGGTGATTGAGCAATTCGTGCGTAAAATGCCGGAGCTGGAGCTGGCCGGCACTTTCAACAACCCGGTGGAAGCACTTTCATTTCTTGCGAAGTCGCCGCAGGTAAAGCTGGTGTTTCTCGATATACAAATGCCCGAACTAACCGGCGTAGAATTTATGCAGTTGCGTCAAACGAATGTAGACGTGATCATTGTATCCGCCTACGACGAATATGCGCTTGAAGGCTTTAAGTACGATGCCGTGGACTACCTGCTGAAGCCAGTTCCGTTCGGCATGTTCGTGAAAGCTGTACAGAAAGTACTGCATCGCCTGCCTATGCAACAGGCGCCGCCACAGCCGGATTTCATTTTTATTCGAACCGATAAACGCATCATCCGCCTTAACCTGCACGAAATCCTTTTCGTGGAAGCCCTGCGCAATTACGTGGCGATTCAAACCACGTCGCAAAAAATACTTACGTTACAGAATCTGCGAAGCTTTGAGGAGGCGCTGCCCTCCCAACAATTTATAAGGGTACACAAATCTTTTATCGTTTCTATCAGCAAAGTTGACAGTGTCGAGAAGCAACGCATCTTCATGGGCGCGCACCTCGTGCCGGTTGGCGATACGTACGTCAAGCAATTTTATGAAGCCATGAAATTAAGCTGATCTTAAGCAAATCTTAAGTAATCAAACATCAAAACGAGCCATGATGGCTCATCTTCATTAGTCTTTCTAACCTAAAATCGTTATCTTCGCCGTTCACCAAAAAAACGACGAGTATTGATACATCATCACCTGCTCCTGATTTTATCGCTCTTCTTCGCGATGGCCTTATTATTTATGCTGAGCCAGCGATTGAAAATTTCCTATCCGATCTTCCTGGTAATTGGCGGTCTTGCCATTAGTTTTATTCCTGGCATGCCGCAACTGAATGTGGATCCCGAACTGGTGTTCCTCATCTTTTTGCCCCCGCTCCTTTTTGAGGCGGCCTGGCATTCGTCGTGGAACCAGTTATGGAAGTGGAAACGGTCGATTTTAAGTTTGGGCTTCGGACTGGTGTTGGTTACTTCGTTAGCGATCGCTTATTTCTCTGTAAATATTATTCCCGGCTTTACATTGGCACTAGGCTTCTTACTGGGCGGCATCATTTCTCCGCCAGACGCCGTGGCCGCCACATCCGTACTAAAAGGAATGGCCGTGCCGAAACGCGGTCTCACGATCCTGGAAGGCGAAAGCCTGGTGAACGACGCGGCGTCCCTGACAGTCTTTCGCTTCGCGGTAGCCGCTATTCTTACCAACGAATTTGTGATACAGAAAGCTGCGGTAGACTTCCTCGAATCCGCTGTAATGGGCGTATTTGTAGGGTTGATGATTGCCCACCTGCTTTACTGGATCTTACGTTATTGGGTACACGCTTCCAGTATTACGACGCCCATTACACTGATCGCGCCGTACCTGATGTATATCGTCGCGGAAGAATTTCACTGGTCGGGCGTACTGGCGGTGGTGAGCGGTGGATTATTCCTCTCCTTCCGCTCCAGCGACTTTTTAAATTATCATACACGCCTGCAAACGCAGGAGGTATGGACGACAGTAGGTTTCCTGCTGAATGGTTTCGTATTTATATTGATAGGTCTCGAGCTGCCGGTAATTATTGCCGGCCTGGAAGGTTATTCCATGTCGGACGCGATCAAATATGCGCTGATCATCACCGGACTGGTGATTATTATCCGCATCGTACTGGTATACGCATCTACCTTCATTCCGCGTATTGTCAGCAAACGTATCCGTGAGTCAGAGAAAAGTCCCGGCCTCAAATTACCGTTCATCATTGGATGGGCCGGTATGCGGGGCGTAGTATCGCTGGCATCTGCACTCGCCATTCCTTTAACCCTGGATGATAAGCTGACCGCCTTCCCGCATCGTAACCTCATTTTGTTCATTACTTTCGTTGTCATCCTTGTTACGCTTGTTTTCCAGGGACTTACCCTCCCGTTCTTCATCAAATGGCTGAAGGTCGAGGAAGTGGATGAATACATCCCGGAAGAAGAACAGGTGGAAGAGATCCGGGTAGAGTTGGGCAAATGTGCCATCGATTATCTCGACACCAATTACGCGGTGGAAATGCAGCAATATGAAACGATCCATCGGATCAAAGAGCAGATAGAACGCAGCGTGAACGCCTCTACGGCGACTTTGGGCGAAGAGGACAAGAAGCAGGCCCTTAGCACCATCCGCGGCCTGAACCGAAAAATCCTGCTGGAACTGATTTCCCTGCGGCGCGACGTACTGGCCAAAATGCGCCGGGAATCGAGCTTTGATGATAGTGTACTCCGGTTGATAGAATCGAGCCTCGACCTCGAAGAGGCCCGTCTCCGGAAAGGATAAAATTAACCGCGGCCGCCGTTGATCACGGCGGCCTTTTTTTTGCCCCGAACTTTAGTATATTGGCTGCGGAGCAGTCCACGGAAACCCTTGCCTGCCCAACATTCACCACGTCAAAACACAGATAACATGTCTGAAAAAGACTCCCGTAGAAGATTTCTAAGGCAGATAGGCGCCACAGGTATGCTTGCTGCCCTCACACCTTTCAGCAGCCTGGCCGCACAGGAAAAAGCGGAAGAGCGCATCCTGCACTATGACCGGAAATTTAATGCCGCCGACAAAATTCGTGTAGGCGTAATCGGCTTTGGCGTACAGGGCCACTTCGACCTGGCTACTGCCCTGAAAGTGCCTGGCGTTGAGCTGGCTGGCATCTGCGACCTGTATACTGGTCGCCTCGAGAACGCCAGGGAACTGTATGGCAAAGATCTATACACCACCCGCGACTACCGCGAACTGCTGGCCCGTAAAGATATTGATGCGGTGATTATCGCCACGATGGACTGCTGGCACGCCCGCATGACGATCGACGCACTGGCCGCCGGCAAAGCGGTGTATATCGAAAAACCGATGGTCTATAAGATCAGCGAAGGCCAGGGCATCATAGCCGCGCAGAAAAGGTATGGCAAAGTATTACAGGTAGGCAGTCAGCGCGTGAGCAGCCTCGGACTGGCGAAAGCTAAGGAGCTGCTGGCCGCAGGCGAAATCGGTAAACTGAATATGGTAAACGCCGCCTATGACCGTCAAAGCTCGATCGGCGCCTGGCAGTACACCATTCCGAAAGATGCGAGCGCCGAAACACTCGACTGGGACCGCTTTATTGCCGCAACGCCAAAGATGGCTTTCGATCCAAAGAAGTTTTTCTGGTGGCGCGCCTTTAAAGAAATTGGTACCGGTGTAGCCGGTGACTTGTTCGTACACTTGTTGAGCGGCACACACTTCATCACTAATTCCAAAGGCCCGGAAACGATTTACGGCACCGGCCAGTTCAGCTATTGGAAAGATGGTCGTAACATGCCCGACGTAATGGCCGGCGTAATGCAATACCCCGATTCGCCCGAGCATCCGGCGTTTCAGCTTACCTTACAGGTGAATTTCATCAGCGGCACAGGCGGTCAGCAAATCATCCGCCTGGTTGGCTCGGAGGGTGTGATCGAAGTAAACGGCAACGACCTGAAGATCACGCACAGCATTATGCCCGAAGCGCCTGGTTTTGGCGGGTACGACTCGCTCTTCACATTCCCGAAAGCGATGCAGGAGGAAATGACGAAGGAGTTTAATGCCAAGTGGACGGCCGACCAACGCAAATCGAAAAAGAAAGAAGACATCATTTTCCGCGCGCCGAAAGGTTATAGCGATCACCTGGACCACTTCGCCAACTTCTTCGAATCGGTAAGAGCTGGCAAACCGGTGGTGGAAGATGCCACTTTCGGCTTCAGGGCCGCAGCGCCTTCCCTGGCCTGCAACGACAGCTATTTTTCGAAAAAGATCATACGCTGGGACCCGGAAAAAATGAAACTAGTATAATAGCAAAAAGCGCCGGTCATACATGCCGGCGCTTTTTATTTATAGCTCTTTCATGAGTTCCTGCTTTTTGAGTTTATACTCTTCCTCATCCAGCAAGCCGTCATCAAACAGCTCCTTCAGTGTTTTCAGGCGATCCCTTACAGACGGCCCCGCCGCTGCCGGCGCCGGTTGCGGATGAATGTTATATGCAGTGATCATTTGTGCGGCCGTACCATTTTCGTTACGGGCAGCGTCGCGTAGTGCCAGCATTTTTTGCAGCGTTTCGAACGAAACATCTGCCAGCCTTGCTGCCTGTACATCCGCCTGTATATCCGAAATGCCTGCAATGCGTTTATTCGTTTCCTCATCAAAAGAAGAGCCTTCGATGCGAAAATCCAGTAGCTCAAAACCAAAGACGAGAAACTCCGGGGCTGTTTTCTGCGCAGCATCCGCAGCAATCGTTTCGAGATGACTGTCCACCCCGGCATACGAGAACTTCGCGTTTGCCAGGTAATGGCTGATGGGTTGCCCGATGCGGGAACACAACAGCTCCTGCAATTCATGTGCATAGTAAGCCGGCTTCCCCGCCACGATCTTCGTAAAGAAATCCGCCACCTGTGCGATGCGAATAGAGAAGTTTCCATAAGCCCGAAGGTTCACCGGAAAACTGTATACCGGGTCGTTGTACGTAACCGGCACACGCGTACCCCAGCGGATGTTCACGATATCGGCCGTACGATAAAACCAGAGCCCTGTTTTATGTTCGCTTTCAAAACCGGTCATAAACTTGCGAAGCGTCGTAACAAATGGCTTGTTGTCTGTTTCCAGGTTGTACATTCCCGGCTCAGCAAACACGCCTTCTATCTTGCCTTCATACGTAAAAATGCAACCCTGACCGGGCTGAACGATCAGCGTAGAGGCGTTCTTCAGCTCATCGTGGGGTCGGGTGTATCGCCTGAAGATTTCCCATTCCTCTGGGTCTTCCCAGGTGATGACCGACCGTAACTGACCTTTAGCGGCGTCCAGTATTCCCATATCAGAAGTTTATATCGTCACCGAGATCCACCTTTTTATCCTGGTAGTATGCCTCGAAATGATTTCTCCATTTGTCCTGCACGTCCGTAAACTCCTGGAAACGCTGTGCGTAATCCGGTTGTGTATGGTCGAGCAGTTTGTGTTGCTCCGCGCTGTAATGCATGCCGATCGTGCCCCATTTACCGAGGTCCAGGCCGTAGCCTTCGATCACACCTGCCGGGTCTACACCGTAACCGGCGGCGATGGATTGATGCCAGAAAATTTTCTGATAAGTGTCAAAGTCCGGCACCAAAGCCAGGATATCATCCGCGGTTTGCGCAGTGGATTGTCCGGCGAAGCGGCCGGCGCTGGGGTTGGCAAACAGTTCGCCGAACTTGGTGGCGTAGTTCATGTCTTCCGTCATCAGTTCACCCAGCCTTACGCCCCATGCGTTCATGGTTTCGTCCCAAACTGGTTTTTCGAGGCCGAGGATCTGTAACAATTTTTCTTCGGGCATGCCTTGTGCAAGGTTTCCGCTGGCTGCTGCGTATTCTTCAAATGATACGCCGTTGATTTTTTCCATGGTGTCAGATTGTACGTTTAAGTTTTCTGTCTATATCCTGTTCCCGGGTTTCAGCAGTGTGGGGCAACAGTTTGATGCGTTCATCGATGTATTTTTCTACGTAAGCCCTCGCCGCATTCGCATAGGCTTCTCTATTATCCTGCGGGATGTTGCGCATCGCCAGGTAGGCCGGCATTGCATACAGCTCCGACATACTGTCTACAACATTCCAACCAATTGTCGCATATTTTGTTTCCGGCTCAAATGTGTTCACCGCACCACAATACCTGCACGACACGTACTGCGACATGAAAAAATCCTTCTTCACCTGCAGCGGCGAGTTACATTGTGTACAGCGAAAATCGCGGTTGATCAGCCCGATGGCGTGCGTATAATACTTTTCAGAAAGTTTACCTTCGGCCACCATCATCCAAAGATGGAGCCGGTCATGTAATGCATCCTGCAAAGCGTACCCCTTGCGCGCTTCGTCGCCCCACGACATACCTTCCGCCTGCATAGCCGGGTACACCTGGTACTGCCAGGTTTCATCGATCTTGCGGATCAACGATTCGTCGATTTGCGTACGGATGGCCGTGAGCGTGCGGAGTGACACATAATAGTCGTAATCCGATTCATCGAGACTATCCAGCGCCGCCTGTTCGCCCAGTTCCAGCGATTCGGCAAAACGGGTCTCTATCTTCTGAAGGAAAGTATCCCAGCGGGTTATCAGAGCTGCACTCATATCAGGGCTTTTCCGGTTTGATCTCTATTTTAACGTCCATGAATTTGTGCCCGCAATAGGCACAATTTGAAATGTTGGTGCCGACTGGCCGGGGCGCACCGCAATGCGGGCAGGTAACGGTATCCAGGGAAGGCGTATGTTTCGTGCTCTCCCATGTCTTCGCGGTTTCCTTCGATATGGCTGTTATCTTCTTAAATGGATTACTCATAAGCCGTTTCCGATGACGGTTATCTATTATAAACAGCAGTTAAGTTACGGAAATTTGTTAACGTAAACGGGACTACGAAATGTTAAATATTGATGCGCCTGTTGCGGGCGATTACCGCCCATTCTTTCGTGGCCCGCCCATCTTCCACCACCACCGCCCGTTCGTACAGGGCTACGGTAGGGCATATATGGACAGGCGCGCCGTAAAACACATCTCCCACGCTGTACTTTGAAGCATCCGGCACCTTCAGCACCAAATGCTCCTCGCTCTGGCGGATGGGTGTAGCTTCCGGAGCATTCAGGAAAAACACTCGCGGGAACGGATTTTCGGCTGCCACCGACTTATGCCCCAGGTCCGTACAAATTGTATGTTCATCAATAATGGAAACTACACGGCTGATGACCAGTGCCGCGTAATCAAATGGCAGGTCGGGTAAGGTGGTTTTATAGCTATGGTCCCAGAACACGAATGTACCCGGACTGCATTGTACACCCGTCCGGCGCCTATGCGTCGGCAGCGAGGGCGAGCCGCCCACCACGATGACCGGATCCGTACCGATGGCCCCGGCCAGCTTTTCTACCGTCTCAAAACCAGCATTGCTGCGCTGCTGCCTCGTCGCTATATCTGTATCGCTCACATGCCCATCGTAAGCATGAAGGCCCACCATGGTAATGCCGGGCAATTGCAGTCCCCTATTCCAGAGATCCAAAGCCCCCTCGCCCGGACGAATGCCCGACCGGTCCATCCCCGTATTAAGGTCGATAAATACCCTCATGTCTCCCGTTGACAATTCGCTGAGCGCCTCCAGCGAACCTGCATTATCGACCAGGCAAGAGAATACAGTAGCCGGGTAGCTTTTCATCAGCTGCAGGAAACGGATCGCTTTCGGCCCGATGGGCTGGTAGGCCAGCAATACGTCCGGGGCACCGATTAAGGCGAGCATTTCTGCTTCGGCAATGGTAGCGCACTTGAACTGGGTAATACCTTCGTCGAGCATCAGCTGGCACACTTCGGCGATCTTGTTCGTTTTTACATGCGGGCGGATGTTTGCCGGGTCGCCAACGAGTTGTTTGAGCAGGCGTATGTTATGGAGGGCCCTGTCGGGGTAAACGACGAGCGCGGGCGAATCGATAGTGGCGATGTTGGAGAGGTGATACCAGGTGTTCATATTGTTAATGATCGGATATTTCAGGGAAAATACCAAATGCACGCAGACTTCAGCGCCCTTCAATAATCAAGTATGGAAAATATTGCCGACCTGAATATCGCCACCCTTTCGCGCACTTACCGCGAAGCCGGCCCGGCGCACAAAGGCCACAGGACGATCGTTCGCCTGCAAGACAGCAAAGAGAAAGGTCTCGGCTGGTTGTTGCGCCATCATAATGAGGCCACAGTGTATAGCCGCGAGCTTACACAACGATTTGAAATAGATGCGTTACTCCAATACTATGCGCTGCTGCAGGTGGCCATCACAGCCGGTTACATTCCGCGGCAGCTCAACGAAACACTGAAATCAGAGATCATCGGGGTACTGACTAACCCCGACGTACAAACGTATTGTTCAAAAAACTATCCCTTCCAGCTCCCCTCACTCCTGTTGTATACCGTGCGTGACGGTATCGACTTCCTGGCAAACGATACGGGAACGAGCAAGCGCCTGTTCAATGAGTTTTTGCTCACCAACCGCCTGATCGAAGAAGACGCGGAGGTAACTTGTTTCCTGCGGATGCTGGATTATGTTAGTTATAACAACGAAGACATTGACTCGGTGATCGAACTACTGGCCAATCGTACCAAACTCGCCAAAGTGCTTAGTAAACCAGCGGAAACCGAGGGTAAAGAAATGGCGGTTTGGGGTTTCATTAAATATGCAGACTTTCTCGTAAAACTAAAAACGGTCATTCAGACTGCGGATGCAGAACCAAAACTACAAAGCGTCATGTGGGAATACCATTCCTATTGGTTCCGGATCATGGCAGCAGAGATGAGAGGCTTTTTTGACCAGGCGTTTGCGAATCTTGCGGATGCCGTACAAAAGACGAAAACGCCTGCCATCTTTGAACAGGAGGATGAGGAGTCAAAACTACTATATGCTGCGTACCAGCAACAATTAGCAGCTAATATCGAGATCTCCCGGCAGGCAGTGCATTTCCTGCTGGAGCATGACTACTCGGTATTGATCACGCAACACCTGGTGGCCATTCCGTTCACGCGGGGATTAGAGAAGCCTGTTAAGGCCCTTCCGAAACTAAAGATCAGGCCACGTAAGAAGGACTAAGGGCCGGACAGTCGCCCATCCGGCCCTCACTCACGGGTATATTGGAACCACACTGCCTTTCTCCGAAGCAGCGCAGAGATTCCCTATTTCTTTGCTACGGTCTTCGCTTTCGGCGTTATCCATGGCGATAATGCCAGGAAGGGAGCCGTTGACACCGGCCGCACACCGTCCATCTTATTCACAATACCAAGCAGGGTGGTCATCGCTGTGTTTTGTTGCTGGTCCAGCACCGCGCTTACCCGCATCCGGCGGATCACAGAGCGCGACAACCAACGGGCCAGCGGGAAGTTCAGGGTAGAATCGCGTTTGGTCGTATCAAGATCATTTCGCAGGTCGCGAAGGATCTGCCTGTCCATAAGCGCGGCCTTAGGATCGCGATTGGCGGGCGCCGTTTCGTCTACAATGAAACGATTGTTTAACGCCACCTGTATGTAAGTGACAGCCGGATCTTTGCCGCCAATGTAACGCGCACGCTCTTCAAAGTAGGAAGCGCTACCCTCAAAAGGCTGTGCCGATAACGCTTTCAGCGGCAGCAATAAGGGCAGTTCTGATTGCAAAGGTTTATACAGATCTTTCTCTGAAGATCCATTTTTGAGATACACAATATACATCATGTACTTGCCGGACAGCGAATCACGCACTAATAAATCACGTAACTTCTGATAGATGTCTAATGTCGTTTTTAAACCGGTATTTTCATGATAGCCGCCGTCCACAAAACTGCCAAGGGTTTCG
The DNA here is from genome assembly GCF_022867795.2 of Chitinophaga horti. Lineage (NCBI taxonomy): Bacteria > Pseudomonadati > Bacteroidota > Chitinophagia > Chitinophagales > Chitinophagaceae > Chitinophaga > Chitinophaga horti. Next base: position 2,512,750 of record NZ_CP107006.1, read on the forward strand.
ATATAAGCCGGCGCACTGAACAGCGGGAACAGTTCACTCGTATTGCAAACCTGTCCAAGGGAAACGGTTTTATTTATATTTTTCTCGCAGATGCGTTTACCGGCATGATCGCAAATTGACGTATCGTACAGGTAGCCGTTAATATCAATGGCATCATTAAAATAGTCGTTCCCCAGCTTTACAGGCGAGAAGATGCCCCGGCGCCCATCATTACTGCGACAGGTATTTACAAAAGCCAGCGGCCTGTCCGTACGAAGCACCACCTTACCACTGTCCCCGGTTTTGTAAAAAAAGCTCATATAATCCCGCAGCAAGTCCTGTTCCGCCAGGGGAATTGCTGCATGATTATCCACCGCTCCTTCCGACAATACTTCCTGTATAGCCCGTTCTGTATGATAAGCTTCCTCTTCCTGCAAGGCAGTGTTCCTGTCGCGGGTACTACGATCCAGGAAGAACGGCATTGATTTCCAGAAATCGGTAACCAACAGTCCACTGATAGAGCTGCCGACGAAATTGTTTTTATACACTTCTCCAGGCAGCTGTAGCCACCGCGCGTCGATGCTATCGCCATTCATCGGTTGCTCCCAGAAGGCGAACAGTGTGCCCAGTCCCACGGAGCTGCCCGAAACAGTCGACAATGAGAAAATATAGTTGCGGAACTTTCCGCGCGTGAGGTAATCGAAGTTGATCAGGTTTTCGCTGAACCACATGCCAGCCCGTGACCCTCCGCCTTCTCCGGCAACGAGTATAATCGGATACGGGACGCCAGACTGATTATCCTCGATCGCCTGTTTCAACAGATCATAGCGGTCTTCGAGCCGCAAACGCTCTTTCCCCTCCAGGATCGAAACATCTTTGATACCGTCCATTGTATAATGATGTACGGTGAAGTTGACACGCGGACTGTAATAGATCACCGCTATGAAAATCACGATCAACACAGTAGCCACAAACTTACGCTGGCTGGTAACGTTGATGAAATAAACGAATAAGTCGATGATAAATACATACAACGCAAATATGTACAGCAGCGTGGATTCCGGCGCCAGTTCAAATCTGCCTGAGGCATTAAAAAGGGCGATCACGATCCCCACATGCAACAAAAACAATACTACGTAGGCGATCGTATTGCCCAGGTAACGGCGATAAGAACTGTAAGCCGACACCCGTCCGCCACGATGTTTCGCGAGCAAAGCTTTATCGGCCTCAAAGTAGATCAGGTTCGCCAGGCTGGCCAGCAGGTAAAGGACTACCACCAGCGCCACTTTCGCACCGTTATATTGGTTACCATGTACAGCCGCAAACCAGATGATCGCCGCCAGCAGCATCACAGCCAATCCAAGTACACACCACTTGCGGGCGGGCCCTTTTACTTCCACATGAAACAGCGACAGCAGGAACAATTGCAACACCGACAAACCCGCAAATAGCCATCCCATCAGCGGACCATTAAACAATACATAGGCCAACAACCAGAAAGGCGCCAGCGGTAGCGCACGATGCACGAAAAACAAGTGCTGCCGGAAAATGGAAATGTATCGTCGTTTTCCCTGGTGCGCGTTATCCCGCTGTTGGAAAAGGAATGCCGGGATGATCCACATCGACACGGAGAACAGGATGGCGCTGCCGACGGTAAAAGCAATGCGATCCAGCCCGTAAATACTGTCCGGTTCGAACAGGCTCACGATGAGATCGCGCCCCTGCCCCATTTTTGTGACGATAGCCCAAAACACAACGAGGAAAAGGATTTCGATACCTGCATCTTCCAGTATAAGCCCGGCGAGCCTTACCAGCGTTTGAAATCCACGAAGAAAGGAGGCCCATACAGACCGGCCGGCGATGGTGGTTTGGCGGTACAGCAGCCGCCAATACGACTGCAAGCCCTTGTTGTAATAAGTGGTCATATTATTTGGAGTTTAACACCGAAAAGAATTAAATTGAGTAAGCATCTCTTCACCATGAAACAATCCCCTTTCTCCCCAAAACTCCTGATCCTCCTTGTGCTATTTTTCACATGGACGCAATTGTTCGAATGGATCAAATCCACCAACTTTTTTACGCCAAACGGCCGTGTTACGCATATCATCGATACACACCTGATGCCCGACACGAGCATCCATTCATGGCCTGAATATACCGATCGTTTCTTCGATGGCCCGTATGTTCGCGAAGCCGCGGCACATTACAGTCCGGATCAGTACTTGCGGAGCTTTTACCTTGTGGATTTCATTTTCCCGATCATCTATCTGAGTTTATTACTTACGCTTACAGGATATTGGAAAGGGACTGTTTTTTACCGCTTATTCCGTGCTGCTATGATCGCCTGTGCGCTGTTCGACCTTTTGGAGAATACCAGTTTCGCTTATTACTTATTTCACCAGGATGGGAATTTGTATCATTACGTGGCCATTTTCACTACCCTAAAATCGGTGCTGTTTGGTCCCGGCATGCTAACAGCCGTGATTGCCTTTGGGGCGGCATGTGTTCACTGGTTCAGCCATAAGCGCACTGTTCACCCAAATTAAAAGAAATAGTTGGAATTTCAAAATCGCCCATGCCCCATGGCGCCTGCTGCGGGCCGATTTCCGAACGTTGCCGGCTCTACGAAACTACGGCCTAAATTGTTATCTTCGTTGCTTTACAGGCAACCATGAAAGCATACAGACTATACACCACCGCCGACGGAGGCAGCGCGTTTGAAGAGGGCAACATTACCAGGCAGCAACACATCACCTCCGCCTACTTTTTCCTGGCAGAGGATGCACCCGAAAGGATGGAGTACGACTGGCACCCTGCGCCGCACCGTCAATACGTGCTTACGTTAAGAGGCGTACTTGAATTTACCGTCACCGATGGCAGCACCTTCCAACTGCACCCCGGCGATATCCTGGTGGCTGCCGATACCATCGGCACTGGCCATAAATGGAGCAGGCTGAGTAACGAAAGCTGGATGCGTACTTACATCGTGCTCGAAGAGGGCGCAGAGGATGGGTTTACACCGCTATAAAGGCACCTCTCCTTATCAACTGTAAAACACCATATTACCGCATCACCGGAAAATGTCTGCTGGCGCGGCATCCTTGCTACATCCTTCCTGCATCCTTGCTAGATCCCTGCTAAAACACTGGTGTTTCAGCTACTTTTTAGCAACAACTTAGCAAGGATGCAGGAAGGATCTAAGAAGGATCCAGCGGGAACGCTCAACTCATCCCGCTAAAAATCAGCCTTCGCCCCATGAAAAACCAGGGTTCACCCCAGCACCGTTTTTTGCACGTTACGGATGATCTACTTTTACGCCATCGCCATATGACTCTTTTTGAAGTCGGAAAAGTTGGTCCCGCTGGCGTTTTTGAAATATTTTGAGAAGTGGCCGATGTCGGAAAAGCCCAGCGCCCAGGCAATTTCCTTCATGCTGCAATCCTGGCTGGCGGCTTTGCACTGTGCTTCCTGGATGATGCGTTCGCGGATATGATGACGGGCAGAGAAGCCTGTAGATTTCTTCACCGTCCAGCTGAGATAGTTAGGCGTCACGAACAACATCGCTGCGTATTCGGCCACCGTTTTGGTGGTAGCATAGTGTTTGTCGAGAAGGCTGATGAACTTATCCGCCAAACGATTATTGATCGCATAGGTTTCTGTGGTATGATTGCCTGCCTGCTCCCGCGCGATATGTACAAAGAAAATTTTCAGGTAACGGCGCATCATTTCTGCGCGGTAAGGTTTGTCGCTGTTATGTTCTGCTGATAATTTGCTGATCAGGTCTTCCAGTTCGGCGGCTGTTTCCTCTTCCAGCTTATAGTCACTGGCCTTTTGCAGCAACTGGTAAAAATCAGAGCGGTAACCGATGCCTGGTTCCACATCGCCGGTGTAAAGGAAAGCTTCGTTAAACCGGAGGATCTTGCCTGCTGCATCATCAGAGAGGGACAGCTGGTGTAATTGCCCGGGCGCAACACCGTACAGTCGGGCCGGTGTAAGTTCGTAAGCATGCAGATTTACGATGAGTTGTCCGCCGCCATTGGTGAGCCATAACACCTCTACAAAATCGTGGCGATGCGTTTGGCCGGCATCTGTAAGTAACTGTTCCTGCAGCTCGCCGAGTGTGAAGATAGAAAAGAATGGGGTGCGTACGATAACGTCAGGCTGGTGATTCGCAGTGTTAAGGGTAGTGTGGTTGTACATACAATTCTTTTAGATGTTTGAAAGGCGTGTAATTGTTTATACCGTGAAATTATGTTTACGCCTCCCCTTTCCCTGGTGCTACTCGTTAAACGGGCAATTTAGCTCGGTGAATATCAGCGCAAAAAAAACGGGACGCTATGCATCCCGTGTACGGTCCTTTTAAAGTCTGGCGTGAAAGTGCCGCGCTTCTTCCAGTGCGCCTTCGCATATGTTGCGTAGCTCCATGAACGCCGTACTGGCCTCATCCTTACCGGTAGTATATTCCAGCAGGTCGAGCAGGCGTTGCAAACGTTCAGTAAGCCCCATAATTGATACGCTTGTTTTCATGCTGTGCGCTGTGCGATGGAGTGCTGGCACATCATGCTGACCGATCGCCTGCTGCATGAGTTGCAGTTCTTCCGGAATCATTTCGATGAACTGGCAGGTGGCCTTCTTTTCGTAGTTGCGATTGCCTTTACTCACCGATTGCAGGTACCCCAGGTTAATGTACTGGTATTGCTGCGTGGCAGATGCGGGCTGTTCGCGGCCGCCGGTGAATTGTATGATAAGATCGTGCAATATGCGCTCGTTCACCGGTTTGGAAATGTAATCGTTCATGCCGTAGCTGAGACATTTCTCCCGTTCCCCGGCCATTGCGTGAGCCGTCATCGCGATAATGGGCACGTTGAGATGTAACTGCTGCCGGATACTTTGTGCGGCGGTATAGCCATCCATACCGGGCATTTGTATGTCCATTAAAACGAGATCGTAGTGCTTTTCCTGCAACATGTTAAGTGCCGTCATCCCATCTCCCGCAATGTCAAAGTTCAGTTGCCATTGTGCCAGCAAATGACGCATCAGCTCCTGGTTCATGCGGTTATCGTCCACCACCAGTAAATGTACGGGCGCACTACCTTCACGTTTGTACGGGGTCACATCCTGCACAAGTTTCAGCGTAAATTGTTCTGTAGAAATGCGGTATGGGATAGAGACGCGGAAGCTCGTACCTTTGCCAGGCGTGCTTTCCACCGATACCTCTCCCCGTTGTAATTCGACCAGCTTTTTAACGATGGATAATCCCAGGCCGGTGCCACCATAACGGCGGGTGATCGAATCCTCTGCCTGTAAAAAACGTTCAAAAATGGCAGCTAGTTTCTTAGGGTCGATGCCAATACCGGTATCCTGTACCAGGAAGCCAAGGGTGATCTTGGAGCCATCGGTTTCCTTATTTTCCACGCGGATATTTACAGCGCCTTTATCTGTAAACTTGATCGCGTTCTCGATCAGGTTCACGAGTATCTGCGTTAGTCGCACTGGATCGCCGATCAGTGTATCCGGAATACCTTTATCGATATCTACAGCGAACCTGAGTTCTTTTTCCCGCACCTTTTCGCTGAACAGTGTTTCTACAGAGTGTAACAGGCCACGCACACTGAAAGTGCTCGTTTCGATACGCATCATGCCGGCTTCTATTTTAGAGAGATCCAGGATATCGTTCACGATGGTCATCAGGTTTTCTCCGGCGCTTTGAATGGCACCTACGAACTGTTGCGACTGTCCGTCGAGCTGCCGTACTTTTAACAGGTTGGTGAACCCTAACATGGCGTTTAAAGGCGTGCGTATTTCATGGCTCATATTGGCCAGGAAATTCTCCTTGATCTGCGCGGTTTCACGAACTTTCTTCTCAGAAGCGTCCAGCCGGACGATCAGCGCACTTTGCTGGCTATAGCGATCGATGATGAACCAGAAAACAGCACCAGCGGCCAATACAACGATCACGATGAGGATGATATTCCATTGCAAGGCCTTTTTGCCATCGGCCTCGATTGACGTACTTAATACGGTAAGATAAGACTGGCGGCTATCGAAGATCGCGCGGGTCACCTGGCTGATCTCATTGGAGATCTCACGCGCACGCGGGTTGGCGATCAGGCTTGTATCGTCCATATGGCCGGATCGGAAAAACTCGTGCATCAGTTTATTCTTAGCCGTTAGTTTTTCCCGCGCCAGGAAGCCAAGCCGTTCGATATGTTTGACCGCTGCGGGATCTACGTTAGCGTCTTCGATGGTGTCGAGCAGACTTTCCACTTCCGCGATCTTCAGGTTTACGCCTTCGATGTGGGAAGTGTCGTCGGTAGCAATCGCCGCACGGATGCGGCTTTCGACCCAGATAATATCACGCTCCACTTCACCCAGACAATTACCGAGTCTCAGTTCGCGCAATAACTTGGCGTTACCGTCGACCAGGTTATTAATATTGCGGGATGAGTTATAATGGATGTATAACATGAGCGTCGTGCCGGTGATAAAGGCAGCGATAATCAGGTAGATGAATCTCTTTTGCGTCATGAATGCAGATTTGCGGCAGAAAGCTAAAAAGCCGGGGCAATGCTGTTACCCCGGCTGACAATTACTATCTGTTGGTCCCTTTTTCCGGGATAAAGATCGATTGTTACCTCCTGGCTTCATTTATCTACTGGCCCCCGGGGGATTTTCACTCGCCGGAAAGGGCTTTTCGCCCGTTAGAGGATGCGGAGGCGCTGCGTAAGGGCTTTGCGGTAGGCGTCGGCCACCGGCAGGGAATGTTCTGCTACCATCAGCACACCACCCTGCAGCGTATCGATCTTGTTAACCGCCACGAGGTACGACCGGTGAACCCGCTGGAACAAAGCGGCCGGCAATCGTTCTTCCACGGCCTTTAATGATGTATAGATCGCGTAAAACTTCTTAGCGGTATGCAGCTTCACATAGTCGCCCATTGCTTCTGCATAAAGAATATCATCCAGCTTTAGCCTGCGCACCACATGCGAATCACGAATAAAAATAAATTCTTCTTCGGTGGATTCGATCGCTACCTTTTTACTCTCTATGATTTCGCGGGCCTTTTCCATGGCGAGGAGAAAACGCGCGGGCGTAACCGGTTTCACGATATAATCTACGACGTTGAGTTCGAAAGCTTCCGCCGCATATTCCTTTTTTGAAGTAGTGAAGATAATGGCGGGTCGGGCGCTGCCAAGGTTTTGCGTAAGTTCCAGGCCGCTCATGCCCGGCATTTCAATGTCCAGCAACAGTAAATCCACCGGCTGGCGCTTCAAAAAGTTATAGGCTTCCATCGCGGTGCTGCATTCCCCGGCGACGGTAATGCCATCTACCTGCGAAGCCAGTTCCTGCAATATAGAACGCGCTATCTTATTGTCATCAATAATTAGACTGGTCATTTAGGTTGGTGTTACTCGTAGTGTAATTTGATTAGCAGTCGACGGCGCTAAAATAAGAAAAAAGTAGTGGAAGAGATGGCTGCTTTACCCAAATTGTGTACAAGTCCACACAACAACTACTCGTTTGAGTGGCACGCTATAAAATCTTTTACACAACCCGAAAACGCATCAAAATCAAACACTTATACCAGGTGCCGTAGTAACAGGTACGCCGTTTGCATTTCAGCTATCAGAAATTAATCGTTCACCAAACTGAAAATTTTATGAAATCCTTCCTGAGCATGATTGCAGCATTGCTGTTAACCGTTGTGATCTTTTCCTCCTGCAGCAAAGACAAAGACCCGGCAGACACCGACGTATTCGCAGGTACCTTCAGAGGCACTATCAGCTACTCTGATGATACTAAGACCATTAACCCGGTTGAAGGCAGCGTATTCGTTACGAAAGTCGGTTCCCGTTATGACTTCCGTTTCGACAATGGCATTCCTGACCTTACCGGTGTTCAGTTCGAAGAACGTGATGCGAACACCATGGTAAGTATAGGCGACGCGGGTACCGGTGCTATTACCATTAACAAAGACAAACTGCAGATCTTATTCTCCAGGAACAGCCGTAACTGGTCGGCCGATTGTACAAGATAATCAGCTGCATTACGTCTACGCACGTACGCAGTTAACACCGAATCACACCAAAACGACGCAAGAAAAGCAGCCGGGGGCACACGCTCCCGGCTTTCTTATGTCACTAAAAAAAGCCGTCCCTGTTATGGAACGGCTTTCTGCTTATGTGGTAATTATATTATACTAAATTCCTGCCGGCGTTCACAATGCCATACACCGTGCGGATCACCAGTTTATGATAGCTGCTCTTAAGCGCTTCATCCTCTGTTTCTTTCGCACGTTTCAGTGCATAGTGTTGAATTACGACGAGCGGCAGCATAATACGTTCGCGCATTGCGATCGACGTTTTTTCAACCGGGTATTCGCACATCAGTTCCTGGTTGCCGGTCAGCTCGCGGAACATTTCTATCGTGAGGTCGTATTCTTTTTTAAGTAATGTCCAGAAAGCGCCAAACTGCTCGTCCTTCTGCAAATGCGCCGTAATACGGAAATCGGATTTGGACATAGACATGATACAGTTGTCGATCATAGTCTTGAAGAAACCGGATGATTTGTACAGGCGTTTCGCATCTTCCCAGCTGCCGTTATCACTGATGTTCTGCAATGCGGAACCCATGCCGTAAAACGCGGGCACACTTTGTTTCAGCTGACTCCAGGCCGTTACGAAACTGATCGCCCGTAAGTCTTCGAGCTTCAATGGCGCGCCGGCATTACGTTTCGTCGGACGGCTGCTGATGTTGATGTTAGACAACAGTTTCAGCGGGCTCATTTCCTCCAGGTACTTGGTAAACAGGGGATGCTCCCGCAGTTTCACGAATTTGTCGAAACTCACTTCGGCCATACCGGTGATCAGTGCTTTTTCTTTCACGCCCAGCTGATCCTGCAGACTAGGATGCAATACAGCACTTAAACCTGCATTGACGAGTTGTTCAATATTAAACTTCGCCGTTTCCACGGAGCCGTAGAGTGAGCTGACTGTTTGTCCCTGTATGGTGAGCTGTATCTGGTCGTTCGCAATTTCTTTACCCATAGCGGCATAGAAACGATGTGTTTTACCACCGCCACGGGATGGGGGACCTCCACGGCCATCAAAGAACACCAGGTCGATGTCGTATTTGCGCGTAATGGCTGTCAGTTCGGCTTTCGCCTGGTAAATAGACCAGTTGGCCATCAGGTAGCCACCATCCTTGGTGCTATCGGAAAAGCCGAGCATGATCATCTGCTGGTTGCCGCGACGCTCCAGGTGTGCTTTGTAAACAGGATGTGTATATAATTTTTCCATCACGCCCGCTGCTTCCTTCAGGTCGTTGATCGTTTCGAACAACGGCAGGAAGTCTACGGTAAGGCCTTCTTTCGTCCACCCGCTCCATAAAAACAGGTTCATGAGCTGAAGGATATCGGAAGCCTGCTGGCAGTTACTGATAATGAAACGGTGACAGGCCTTCTCCCCGTTCTGCTGCTGAATTTCGCGCATCAGGCGGATTGTACAGAGCGTGTCGTTGATCGCAGCGTTTGGATCGTCGGCCGCTGTTTCCAGGCAAGGGTAATCAGCTTCGTCGAACGGTATTGCTTTCAGCTTTTCGTTTTCCGCAAGCGCCTGGTAGGCGTCGGCTTGCAAACCATTGCCCAGTTTCGCTTCGGTCAGACCGTAACGGAACACGCTGCGCAACACCCGGCTGTCCTGGCGAATATCGAGGCTGGCAAAGTAGCAGCCGAACAGATTTACTTTGAGTATGAGCTCGTCCACCAGATTGATGAACAGGCTGTGGTGATCATTTACCAGCGTATGTTTGATTTGTGAGAGCAAACGTACCATTTCGTCCTGCAGGTTGCCGGCGGCGGGTTGCGGATTAAATGCGTTCTGGTAAAAGATCTTCTCCAGCGCGGCCATGGGCGCCTCCACACCACGGAACGTGATGCGGCGTTTCAGATCACGGAAGTCGCGGTAATAACAACGGAAAATCGTTTGACGAAGCGAAGCTGCCACCGTACGGGTACTGGAGGTGACCACATTTGGGTTACCGTCACGGTCGCCGCCGGGCCAGAAGCCCATCTCCAGCAAACCGGCGCCGGTAGCGCTAAAGCCAAATATTTCGTTGAGTTTAGATTGTATTTCATATTGGGCATGATAAAACACATGCTCCAGGAACCATATCAGGCTGATGGCCTCGTCTACAGGCGTAGGCGAAGTTTTATTAAAAAAAGGCGTTTTACCCAGCTGCTGCAGTAACAGGTTGATGCTGTTGATGTCGTTGGCACGTATCGCCTCGATGAGGTCAGTCATGATCGTGAGTACCGTGCCGGGGTAAAACTGTGTTGGGTGCGCGGTCAACACCAATCGCAGCGAAAAGCTTTCGAGGCGTTTACGGATGCCTTCTGTGAGGCTTTCGTCTTCGGATATCTGCTGTAACAGGCCTTGCAGCGTGCCGCTGCCGTCGGTGCGACTGAGTTTACCGAACGAGGAATCTTCGATCGCATCAAAAAGTACGACCTGCCTTTCTATATATTGAATAAACCGGAACAGGCGGTTGATCTGCTCCTGCTCATCGATGCTAGGCACACGTTCCTTAAAGAACGAACGGATGATTTGTTCCGGCGACTGTAATTGCGCCACGCCCTTTTCACAATGAGAGGTAAAAAACGGCAGTAAAATGCCCGTATCCTTCACCTGGTAAAACGGCAGGGTCAGGAACAAACTGTTGTAAAGTTCAAACCGGGTGATGACTTCGCGCTTGTAAATCTCTTTCTGGTTACCAGACTGTATCAGCATCGTTCGTTCATTTGGATGAACAAAACTATAAATTATTATGCAGAAGCCATATCTTTTTTAAAAAATAGCGTTTTTTATTAGCTGGGGATATGTTCTCGCTAACTTTTATTGATTTTTTTCTAATATATGAGGATTGTTAATACTATTCCGGACCCCAACCGGAGAAGATCGCCTTGAGTGTATAAGCTGCCGCCTGCTTTTTGGCAAGCACCCGTGCCCAGGCGGCCCGTTTATCCGTAGCGGCGCCGGCACCGGTGTTGCCGTACTCGGCATACAGCACCGTACGTTCATTTTCCGCCTTTCCCCAATTATGCCAGCCTACCGGCAGGATGTGGGCGCCCAGATCGCAACGGAGAAAAACCGTTTGCGCATCCGGCCGCCAGGGACGGCCCAGGTAACATTTGGTGACGTCGTGGGCAGCAATGAGGGAACAGTCCATAAATACATAACCGTATCGGCTGCCCGCCCGGGTAGCGGCGGCCGTTACGTAGGAGTTTGACAGGCTTTTGATCGTACAACGGCGGAATACACAGGTGGCCTCGCCGAAGATGAAGTCCGTAGTACCCTCGATGTAGCAGTCGGTATAAAACTGGCGGCTGCCTTCCGTGGCCGTGTACACCGTATCCTGGTTGCCTAGCAACCGGCAGTTCCGGATCACAGCGCGGTCGCCTTCAACGTGCAGCGCCACTGCCTGTCCCACCCTGCCCGCTGTATTTTCGATGGTGAGGTTTTCGGCGGAAAAGTCGTTGCCCTGCACCAGCACAGTGTAAGAAGTATAAGTGCTGTACTTGGCCCGGCCCAGGTAATCCTTTCCTTCGGGATGCGCTTTGCCGGAGAAATCGGCATTACTGATAATGGTGTTGGCGCTGCTCTCCCCCACCAGCCTTACATTCGTTTTCCAGGACGGGATTACCAGCTTCTCCCGGTAAGTGCCGGCTTTGATGTGTATCGTTACCTGCGCCTGCGACAGATCCCTTACCGCGTGTACCGCTTCCTGTATGGTGCGGTAGTCCCCGCTGCCGTCCTGGGCTACGGTTAGTTCCGATGGGTATGGGGGCACGGTTTGACCGGCGACACGGTATTTTTCCTTCCAGGCGGTATCGGTGCTGGTTTGCTGGGCGTACGTGGTAACGGAGATCAGCAGGCAGATCAGGAATAGCTTCATGGTTTGAAAGCTAGTAAAAATTTGTAGGTTGATGGGAGGATAGTGCGCAAACGTTGCCGGACGAGGGTGGCTTCATTTCATCCGACACGATGATTGCGGGCGTCAAAGGCTCATACGGCCACTGCTTCGCAAGGATGATTGCGTACGTCAAACGCTGGAAAGGCGTCCGCTCCAGCCTTACTTCGTCGCCACCGTCGCCCCGTCCGGCTTGAACTCATACGGCCACTGCTTCGCCAGGATGATTGCGGACGTCAAACGCCGGGAAGGCGTCCGCTCCATCCTTACTTCGTGGCCACCGTCGCCCCGTCCAGCTTGAACTCATACGGCCACTGCTCGTCCGTTTCATCCTTTCCGTCCGTAATATGTTCCCAATGCCCGGTCGGTGCGCCGCTTACAACCAGCCAAAGATGTTCGGTGTTAGCAGGGACCGTGAACTGGGCCGAGCCTATAGTGGAACGGTTCACGTTTCCGTATACACGTTTCCCGTCGGTCAGCATGGCGACGAAACCGTAGCGCCAGCCGGCTTTGTCGGGCTGCAAATTGCGATAACCGGCAACACCTGTCAGACCTTTAAATTGAAGTTTTACTTTGGTTCCGGATGCCGGCACGTTGAGACGGATGGCGTTGTAGCCATAGTTTTGCGGGCAATTAGCTGCGCTGATGCGGTGCCAGCCGTCGGTTACTGTAGTGGACGGAGAGATATGCTGGTTTGCGTACGGCGCAGCCACGTCGCGAATGCGATCGATATCCCAGGTGACGAACCGGCGGCAGGCGTCGAACAATTCGTCGTTCAAGGTAGATTGATCTATTTTGTTCAGGCGTTTGTATGTTGTTACCGGATCTTCGCCAGGCGTAGCATTGCGCCACATGCGACCAATGAAGTCTTTGCCGTGTTTGCCCGACCAATACTCGAGCACATAGGGCGAACAATACTGGTTCTTTTCATGCAGAAAGGCATAGTGCGTTTGTTTCATGAACGACTGCAGGTGATAATTTTCGAACGTCATCCATAAGGGATATACCTGCCAGAGCATGTACTGGGAAGTCATTTCAAAGATCGCCTGTCCACGGCTGCCTTTCGGGGAAGAGGAATATCCCCAGTGGCCGTCCAGCTTCACATAATACTGAAACACATGGCCTAACTCGTGCGCCATGGCACCAAAGGGCTGTTTGTTGATGCGACCCGGCGTTACCCATAACACGCCTACCTTATCACCCGCACCCCCACCGTAGGCGGTAGCATCCTTTGAATTAGTCACGTAGACCAGGGTTTTATAAGCGTCAGACACCGACCGGCCTTTCTCCACGAATTGTAACGTATCTACATAATACTGGTAAAACCGTTCGCATTCTTTTAAAATGCCCGGCATGTCAAAATACTTTTCCGGCGTATCTCCAAAATCCTTCGCCCAGAAAGCTGCGAAGGCAGGCGATTCCAGCTTGCGATGATAGCTGTATAAGCTCGTATCGCTATCATAATTATTGTGATCCGGCACCTGCCAAACCTGTTCGGGTACAAGCAGTTTACGGGCAGATGGAATGCTGCTTTGGGCCATAGCCGATGCGGCCAGCAAACAAACTGGCACGGCCAGGCAATACAAACGGGAGATGAATGTTTTCATGCGATGTACAAGGTAGCACGCCGCCTTTGGGCTCACTTTATTGGATTTAACCAAACCCGTACGTTTTTTAACCAGTTTACAGTACGATATCGTTCATCGGTTGGATAGCGGGCGGCAGCTCGGTTTCGCCCAGCATTTCGCGCATGTCGATCTCGATATTACGACTGATTTGTGTGATGGGCACATCGTTCGCGCTGCCTTCAAACGGGTTTTCGGTACACTCCCCTACCTGCTCCAGTACCAGGAATACCCAGCCAGACAACACCGCAAACGGTACCGTAAGCCAAATTGCTTCGCTGCCATACTTATCAACCAGTTTAGAGAACTCCCCTATAAAACCGAGCGGTAACAGGAAACAAAGCGTATTGGTAAAAAACAGGTTGATGCTGGAATACTGCCTGGGATACGGAAAGTTCTTGATCCGTTCGGCCTTTCCCTGGTGATCGAACAAGTCTTTCAATTGCGCCTCCAGGCTTACGTAGGCAAACTCGGTGATCAACCCTTTTTCGTTCAAGGCCTTTAACGCAGCTGATTGCGCTGCCAGCAACTGCGTCGCACGGTTTTTAGTCGCGAGCACACGGTGCAGCTCCTCCTCTGATATAAAAGGTTGCAGCGCTTCTTCCAGTTTGCCATCCCACTCCGCAACATTATAAAAGTGCAGGTACTCGCGGTTGTAGGGTTTCGTCTTCACGTTTTCCCAGGGCTTGCTCTCCCTCAATTGGTAACGCATGGTAGTGAGCCAGGCAAAATGCCGGTAGAAAAGGTCCCGGTGTACAGCGCTGTCGGGTGTTCTGATGAAATCGCGGAGCATAATACCGAGGCTTCGGCTGCTGTTTACAATAGCGCCATATATCTGCCTGGCTTCCCAGGTACGGTTATACGTTTGTGTGTTCCGGAAGCCGGAGATGAAGGCCGTTGCGGTACCGAGCAGCGCCACCGGCACCCAGGGAATTCCCAGCCAGAAACACCCCGCGAAATAGTATAGGGCTGTGGGTATGATGCTTAACAGCAACATCTTATAGATAAGTCTCCTCGTCCACGGAATGAAGTGTTTGAGTTTGTAGTGACTGGATATGTTCATATAACGGCTTTACAGTAGGTAGACAAAGATATAAATCATTGATTAAAAGCCCGTCGCACATTCCGGCTCTAAATTGCAATAATTCTCTCTATCTTACATCGGCGCAAAGCCACTCCCCTATGAACGCGACTAAGATATTCCTGTACCTGTTTACCTTCCTTTGGCTGTGTGTCGGCACGGCGGCCACCTACAATTACATCCAGTTCCGCAAAACGATCGCCACTACGGAGCCTGTACAATACAGTGTTCAGGAACGTAAAACGCATATCGGCCGGGGGCGTAGCTACGATCTGCTGGTTAACTTCAATAACCGAATTTATTATGTCGCCTCTAATTCTGCGATCCATTACGGTATAGACGATGGCATCTATCCAAAACTATATTATGTACCTGCGAGGGACAAGGTAATTTCCAGCTGGAGCGTGGAGTTTAACAAACGGATCGCGTTAATCGGTTTCGGGTTTTCGATTGTATTGCCATTGTTGTTCCGCCAACAGATGGGTCTTACGAGGCGCGGTAAACTAAATGCAAGGGCCGGTTACCGCAATAAAAAAGCCGGCCAGATCAGATCTGACCGGCATTGATTCGGGTTAACCAATCTATCAACCTTTTTCTTTCTTCAACAATTCAATCACATAACTCACTTCATCTGCCAGCGCAATGTGGTTGGCAGAGCCGCCCGTACTGGACCAGCGCACTTTCCCTTCCTGGTCGATGATCACTTTTAAAGGAATACCGCTCGCTTTCAACGCAGGCGCAAAGCCGGCGTACACTGCATCCAGTTTGCCGGTAGCAGGATTTTTATCATCGTACAGCACGTTAAATGAATACTGCTTCTCTTTGATAAAATCCGTGATCATCTTTTTATAGTCCGGATGTTGCTCCATCGTAGCGATGAAATAGAACGCGACGTTTTTATCCTGCTGGTACTTATCTACCGCCATCTGCATGCCCGGCATAGCCAATTTGCAATAGTAACACCAGGTAGCCCAGAAGTCAATCACCACGATCTTCCCTTTTTGTTGTGCCAGTGCTACCTGCTGACCTTTGGTGTTGAGCAACGTAAAGTCGGTCGCCGGCAGGTTCACCATCGATTTGCGGATTTCTTCATGTTGTCTTTCCAGGTACTCTTTGGAAATAAGTGACGTGACGTAGTCAGCAAAATCCTTGTCCGACTTATGCTCTTTTACATATTGCTTGCGCAGGATATCGAGCATTTCGGGCGTGTAGGAACCGGTGTAAATCGCCGCGCGAATGACCTGCAAAGCATCCTTTTCGCGACCAGTTTTGGCCAGCGACAGTGCATAGGCATGATTAAACTCGATCTTGCTGCTGCCCATATATGGACGTACGATTTCAGCGTAACGCAGTGCATCTTTATAACGGCCTAGTTTGGCCAGTAACACGGCCTGGTAAGCAAACACGCTCTTGTTCATCCTGATGTTCAATACCGCCCATTCGCTCTCGGCATACAAACCGCGACCAGCACGGTAGCTGTCCGCTGACTTACTGCGCACCAGCATGGTATCGATGATGGTTTGTCCGAGTACGGCCAGTTCCTTTTCAGTGTGAGGCGGCTCGTCCAACCGTAAAGCGTAATCGATGAAATGCGTGTAGCTGTCTTCCAGCATCAGGTACGGACAAGTGCTGAACAAATTGCTCAGCGCCTTCCAGTTCTTTTGGCGGTAGTAGATGTTGGACATGTTGCGCAGCACACCTGTGAAGAAGTGCGCATCGCCATAGTGCTCGTCGAGGTAATCGGTATAGGGATAAGCAGCTGCCGGCCATTGGCGGGCGAATTGATCCCAGCCGGCCACCCTTGCTGAATCGGTGCGGGCCAGGTACAGGTTGAAGATTTCGTTAAGCCTTACAGCCAGGCCGTTGGGGTATTTAGCGCGTGCGATCGCTTTGATGGAGTCGGCTCCTTTGCGATTTTCAAACACGCCATCGTATACGTTTGCGAGCGTTAACAAGTCCTTCTCAGTCACATCCGGCAATGCTGCTATCTCCGCAGCACCGGCGCGTAATACACTATCCACACGGTTTCCATACGCCTCGCGCAAATTCAGTGCTACTTCCGGAAAGCGGTGGCGGCGCACCGACAGGTCGAGCCACTCTTTAGGCAGGTAGATCGTCATTACGCGTGGCTCGATCAGCGACTCTTCCCTTACGAGCGGTGAAATGCGGCCACGGCGGTCGCGGCGGCGAATGAGCGCGTACTCGGTATATGCACCGGAAGCCATCTGCCTGGTTTTACCATCATGCACTACGGCGAAGTTGGGAAAACGGCGGCCATTATCGATGCTGTCGCCCACCCAGAAACGCCATGCCAATGCAGCTGTACCTTCAGGTATTACAAATGGGCCAACGTAACCCGTATCGGTTTTCGTTAGAGGGAAGTCGTACCCTTTCCACTCAAAATTCCTGTACACATACACATAGCCTTTTACCGGCAAGCTGTCGCCGTACCCTGCCACCACCGGGTCATATACCACACCAATCGTATCGCCCGTGTAAATCACAGCCGGCACGGTGCGCCATGATGGTTTATACTGCGCCAATGCAGACTGACAGGCAAAACAGAGCAACAAGCAGCTTAATAAAAGGCTGCAGCCAAATCTTCTTTTCATTTTATTTGTGGGTTATTATTTGCGTAAGAAAGGCCGGGTGCCTTGGAAACACCCGGCCTGGCACCATTATTCCCTTGTCATGTTAACCATCATAACAATTTCATCTGCCAGCCTGGAGGGACTGCCCATGTAGCTGATGACACTAAAGCGCAGTTTACCTTCTTTATCCAATATCATCTTGTGCGGAATGGCTGTTACATTTAACTGCTTTGCTGCTTCATCGCTCGACTTTGCATCGTCGAAGCCATCGAACAGCACGGTGAACGGATAGTTATTGTCTTTGATAAATTTATTGATGTCGTCTTTATATCCCTTCTTGTGCTCATGCACCACAATGAAGTAAAACGCCACGTCTTTCTGCTCGGAGAGACGGTCCTGCGCCATTTTCATGCCCGGGAAAGCCGCTTTACACGGCGCACACCAGGAGGCCCAGAAGTCCAGCACGACGATCTTTCCTTTCCAATCGGCGGAGCTTACTTTGTTGCCGTTCACATCGTAAAGGGTAAAGGCAGGCAGGTCTTTTTTGATGAATTCTTTCTTCAGTTCCTCCTTCATGGCTGCTTCCACATCTTCGTCACGCAGCGTTTCGCGATACTTATCAAAACCCTCTTCTGTCTTGTACTTAGCTACGTAATTCGCTTTCAGCATGTCGAGCATGGCTGGTGTAGCCTGGTTGTTACGCACACTGTTTTCCAGCACCGTATGCGCTTCGCGCTTCTTCTTCAGCGCCAGCAGTATGTCGATATGCTCCTGGTTCAACGACGCGTTTTTGTATTTGAAAAAAGCATTCAGTTCCTCCGCAAAAGGCAGTGCTTCTGCGTTGCGGCCTACAGCATGCAGCAGGCTTGTATGCGTAAAGATCATATCCCGGTAAGCCCTTTCGTACTTGAGGTCCCACTCCGCTTTGCTCAGGTTGGCGTATTCACGGGGAGCAGTTTTGAAAGCAGGCATTCGTTTAATAATGATCTCCGATCTTTCCAGCAGAGATGCCGGTGCTTCTATCTTATGCAGCAGGTACAGGGAAATGCTATGGTAGTAAAAATCGACCAGGCTTAAGAACGGCAGCTCGTTGATGTACGTGGCCACGTTTTTGTTCATCTCCTTCGCGGGGATGGTCAGTAACTTCTGGTAGATGCGATAGTACTGCACATTGGCCTTCGCGTCCGCCTCTACATCGGTTTTATCCATCGGGTAATCTTTCAGGAACTGTTTTGCCAGCACAATTGCTTTGGCGGAATCCTGCTCGCCATATGCTTTGTAATAAGCTGTTCGCTTCGTCGCTATCGCGTTATCCTGCGCCTGTGCCTTAACAGCCATCATGGCCAGCACCATTGCCGCGCACCATACAATTTTCTTCATGTCTTTATGTTTAAATGCCCGTTCCACGGAACTTAAATGTCATATCCATCACCCTACCGAAACCATCGTACACTTTAACCGGTGTGGGGTCGATGTTGCCGCTGGTGATGTTCATCTTCAGCTCATACACGCGGCCTTGTGTGCCATCCCAGGTGGATACGAATACCACGGTATTGTTGGTAGCGTTGAAGTCCAGTGTGGTTTGGTTCGCGTTCATGCTCGACTTAAAGATTTTCATACCTGTAATTGTTTCCCCCGCACCAAAACCGCTGAAAGTCGCGGTAGCCTGACCGCTGCCGGCATAATCGTAACGGTAGATCGTACGGTCGGTGGCATACAACGCCACGCTGCCCAGCGTACCTACGGCATAGTACTTCGCATTGGCGATATCTGTAAGAGCAGACATATTATACGCTGCCACCGCCGTTTGCGCGCTTTCCGGTGCAGATACGTTCAGCAGGTACAGCCAGCGGCCGTTGCCGGTTACGTCTTTGAAAAAGGCATGTGTATTACCATTCCAGCCACGGTCCATGAACAGGAGATCTTTGCCTACGTTGCCCGGACTAAATGCCCCTGTCATCGAAAACTGGCTAAAGCTCAGGTTCCAGTACTGGGCGCTCGTATACATAAAACGACGGTTCTTCTGATCATATACTACGATGCCCATCGGTGAATAATCGCTGTAAGCGAAATACGGGGCCAGGTAATAGTCGCCATGAAAATCGCCGGAGTAAAAGGCGTCGGCAGGATTGTTCCACTGCGCGGGATGCAGGCGGCCATTGTTGATGAGCATTTCGTGGTCGGAGTTGTTCATCTGCGCCTGCGGATTAAGTGTTGCCACCCCCTCCTGAACAGCTTCTGATCACGCGCCAGCTCTGTCAGTGAAAAGCCATTCACGCGGCGTAATTCCTGGTCAGTGCCAATGGTGATCCAGTTATAGTCCGAGTTGCTGCGACGACTGTATCCTAAAGCCTGCCCGTTACCTTTCAGCTTTGCGCCGGTGTTGGTGAGGAACAGGTTACGCAAACGCTTTTCAGGAGCGGACGGCAGTATGCTTTTGGTGGCAATGTAATCCAGGTCGGTTTCATTGTTGGCCGAGTGCATCACCAGCCAGCCGCTTTCCATATAAGCCAGGATGTTCAGCAGAAAACGGGCGCTGCTCACCATGTTATTAGATTTGTCTGTGGCTACCAATTCCAAATAGTAGTTACCGGGAGCGAGCGTCATTTGTCCGTCCAGCACTCTTTTTGTCGCCACCTGTTTTGGCGGACCAATCACATAAGAGCTGGTCGATTTCTGGTACACCAGCCATTGGTAACTGAGGTTGCCGGTATCACCTTCGTAGGATACTTTAGGCGCTACGTACAGGTTGCCCAGCTGCTCGATATTATAAGTGCCCTGCATACCCGTGGTATCGATCACTGGCGTATCGGCACGGTGGTAGCTGTAGTTCCCCTCGTCCTTTTTACAGGCCGCAGCTGCTACCACTACAATGAGTAAATATTTTATGATGCTTTTCATGATACTTTAAGTTGAGTGAATTAAGGAAGGATCACCAGCTGTCCATTTTCATCCGTAAGTGCCGGCGTGTGCGAGGCGTTATAGGCCTGCAATGCTACCCGGACCTGGTCTTTCAGGTCCATCATCGCGGCATTAGTTAACATTCCTGGTGTAAACACGTTGGAGGTTTGCAGCGGAAACTCGCTTCTGCCTAACACATCGATAATGAAGCGATACTTTACGGTGGAATACGCGCCGAAGTAAGTCACCAGGCCGGGACGGGTATCCCAGTTGGCGGGCTTGATGAGGTTATCGTTCCAAAGCAACTGCATCCTGATTTCCTCGGTAGCTCCGGCTTTAAAGTCGCCGCCATCCACGATCTTCAGGTTCAGTTTTTTGATGACTGTTTTCAGCTCCTCCCTGCGGTACAGTACCACGGGCAGGTAACCTGTAAGACTATCGGCCTTGATCACACCCGGCAGGATCTTATAGTCCGTCGTAGGTGTAGCGGTAGAGCCGGTGTCGGCAGCCGCTGCAAAACTACGGTCCGTCTTGGCAGCCGCTCCCATAATTTTCGCTGCCACCAGCAGGGTATCTTCTGTTACAGTCGCCGGCATCAACACAAAAGTGAAAGACTTGCCCGATACCTTTACCGGGATCGCACTATTCGTACGCTCGAAAAAGTAAACACGCGGATCGTTGGAATAGCTGTCCACATCTTTATTACAGGCGCTCACTGCCAGTACAGCCGGCAGCATTGCCATATATATTGATTTGAAGTATTTCATCTGTAGCAATTTTGAAACGTTATTTAGTATTACCGTACACCACTTCGTCATCCGGCCAGGGCAGTACATAAACGGCTGCGCTGCCCGGCGTGCTGGTAAATTCTATCCTGCTAAGATTTAATCGTTTGTAGTAAAAGAACAGCTGTCCCTCCTGCAGGAATTCTTTCTGGTATTCCTTAAAGATTTCGGTCTGGATCTGCGCAGGCGTTAAGTTGGCGAGACCAGTAAGCAGATTACGGTTCCTGCGCGCGGTGTTCAGGTAACCCAATGCGGCGTTGGCATCTGTGTCTTTAAGCGCTTCTGCGGCTATATAATACACCTCCGACAAACGGATCATCGGCATCCTGTTTAATGCACCGGCATTGTAAGCAGGGTTCAGCTTCTCGTAGTTACGGTAGTACCCGCCATTCAGCGAAGTTTGGTATACATACCGCCAATCACCCGAACCAATGGACGAAGTTTCGAAGATCGTACTCCACTCTGTGGGACTTTTAGTCATACCTACCGGGAAGCCACGATACGCGAAGTAATCCGTTTGCACTTGTTGCAGGTTGCTCATGAACAGGTGAAAAATCACTTCACTCGAAAAAATGCGGTTATTGGTAGATGCAGTAGCGGCCGTAGCTGCGGGAAACACCTGTGCGTCGATCACTTCTTTCGCATTCTCCAATGCCTTGGTCGTGTTGCCCATGTAGAGATATACCCGCGCCATCAATGCCTTAACAGCGTAATAGTTGAACTTGAACTGCCTGTCACGCAAATACCCCGTGGTAGTAGCAGGCACCGTGCTGCCCTTCACGATCGGATCGGCAGCTTTCAGCAGCGTGGCCGCGGCTTCCAGGTCGGCGAGAATAGCGGTGAGGTCCTGCGCTACGGTGAATTGCTTCACGTTGCCGGTGGTGATCTTATCGCGATACGGAATACCTTTCTGGTCTGTGCCCGTTACAGGTGCCGGTGCAAATACACGCATCAGGTCAAAATGATGGAACGCACGCAGTGCCAGCGCTTCACCCTTGATGACATCGTAATTTGGTGACGTAAACATGCCTTTGTCGGCCTTTTCCAGGGCTTCCAGCAGGTTGTTGATGTTGGCGATAGAGAAATACATACCGATCCACATTTTGGATATGCGGTTCAGGTTAGCCGGTGTCGTATAGGTGTATTCATTGGGATTGATGTAACTGCTGCTCGGCAGGTACGTCGAATACTGTTTGCCGATCACATCGATCAGTCCCCAGGTCATTTCCTGGCCGTAAATGTCGGCGGTGGACATGTTAAGGTACACACCGGCCAGGGCGGCCTTAAACCCTGCTTCGCTCTCAAAGTTATCGCCCGACTCGATCTGCGTGTTCGGACGAACGTCGAGCCATTTGTTGCAGGAGCTGAAACCTGCGAGTAGTGAGAGTAATAAGATGCTATATACTTTCTTCATAAAGATCATTATTAAAAGTTAGCCTGAAGTGAGAAAGACATCGTTCTGGCAAATGGATAGTCGAGCCCGCGCTCTGTTTGTACGCGACTAAGGCGCGCCAGTTCGTTCATGGTCACTGTAGCCGCCAGGCGGTTCATCTTCAGCGATCTCACAAAACGCATCTGGCTGAAATCATATCCAAAATTGATAGACGATAAGATCAGCTCATGCTGGTCCTGCACGAACCGGGAGGTAGGACGGGTGGCGCTCAGGTCTGCAATGTTTTTATACAATGCCTGCTGACCCGGCGTTCTCCAGCGACCTTCGAGTAAACGAACGTCCACATTGTAGTTGATGTCTGCATTCTCGACCTTGTCTACCAGCGTCTGGTTGTAAATCTGTCCGCCCAAACGGTAGCTGAACGCCAGGTTGAGCGTAAGGCCTCTCAACTGTGAGTTGATGCCGAAGCTGCCATTGTATTTCGGCAGGTTGTCGCCCACTACTACCTGGTCGTCGGCAGACCATACATAAGTGAGTTCGCCATTACGTTTTACATAGATCTCTGAACCGTTCGCCGGATCGATGCCCCGTGAAGGCACGGCCCATATGGCCGACGTAGACTGACCTTCCGCGAAACGTGTTACCGGCCTGTTGCTGCCAAGACCACCGCTTTGCAGCGTGCTATCCTGGCCTTTGTTGATCTGCGCCAGTGCGTTTGATACTTTGCGGATCTTATTGGTATTGTGTGCGATGTTCGCGAAGGCGGTGATGTAAGCACGACGTTTCACATCCTGGAATATTCTGCCGGACACTGTTACCTGGAAGCCCTGGTTACGCTGCTCACCCACGTTCTCTTTGTACGAATTGAAACCGGTTGAAGGCGCAATGGTCTGATCGGATAATAGGTCTTTGGTATCGGTTATGTAAAAATCAGCACGAAGTCCTAGTACCTTAAACAGATTCATGTCCACACCAACGTTCTTATCCTGCGCCTGTTGCCACTTGAGGTTAGGGTTCGCAGCTGCCAGCAGTTTAACACCCAGTTCGCCGTTGTAAACGCGGTCGGTGATGTAGCCGTAAGTGGCGATAGACTGGTAAGAACTGAAGTTTTGCGTACCCGTTGTACCGATCGAGCCCCTGATTTTCATCTGGTCGATGAACTTCAGGTTTTCCATGAACTTTTCGTAGTGTACGTTCCAGCCCAAACCTACCGACCAGAAGTTACCCCAGCGGTTATTGGAGCCGAACTGCGAGCTACCGTTCGCGCGGTAAGACAGGTCGGCCAGGAAACGGTTATCGTACGAATAGTTGAGCGCCGTTGTAACGCCCACGTTCCGTGTTTTGCTGGAACCACCTACCGCCTTGCTGCCAATCTGGTATTGGCTGCCGAACGTGATGTCATCCATCTTATCGTCCGGGAAGCCGATCATCGTCATACCGCGCGTGCTTTGCGATTGCTGTTGCAGGCTATAGAATACATTGGTGAACACCTGGTTCTTGCCGAACATGAAAGAGTAGTTCAAACCAAGGTCGGTGCTGAATGTATTCGCTTTACCATTTGACGCGGTGTATTCACCACGCAGCAGGTACATTGGGTCCGAAGGTTGGATCGTGAGGTAACGGCTGTGCGAAGCAGGAATGAAATAATCGGAGCTGTTTTCGGTCAGGTTCAATCCTACCCTCCCCGTAACACGCAAGTTCTTTACTACCTCCCATTCACCATAAAAGTTTTCGATGATCGTTGTGTAGTCCGTCTGGTCCTTGATGTTCAGCGTAGCATTGTACAGTGGATTAGCCACATTCCCGTCGAATACCGGGATGAGGTGGTTGGCGGAGTCTTTGATGCGCCAGTAGGGATTCAGTTTCGTATAGTCGCCGAACAAGCCGTAAGGCGAGTTACGGGAAGTGTTTTTATCGATCGACAGGTTATTACGGAAAGACACGTTGTTCTTACGGTAAGAAAGGTTCAACAGGCCCGAGATCGTGGTACGGTCAGAACCTTTCATCACACCGGCGATGCGGTTATAGTTGAGGCCCGCGGCATAACGCATGGCTTCATCACCACCATCCAGGTAGATGTTGTGCTTCTGCCCTACGCCGTTCTGCAACGGTTGTGACAACCAATAGGTATTGACCCCATCCAGCGCCGCCTGCCTGTTTTTACTGTACAGTTGCATGAGTTCGTACTGGCGTTCGGGATAGGCCGAGTAGTATTTGCCTGCGAGCAATTCCGCTTCCAGCTTTTGCGAGGAGTTGGTCATGTTGTAGCTGTTGAGGTCGGGCGCTGTAATATCCATGCTGCCTGTATAGGACAAGCGCAGTTTACCCGGCATGGGGCGCAGGGTTTCGATTACTACTACCCCATTGCCTGCTTTAGAACCGTAGATCGCTTTTGCAGAGGCGTCTTTCAGCAGCGTGATGCTGGCTACGATGTTCATGTTCAGGTCATATATCTTTTGGAGCGTTGTTTCAAATCCGTCCAGGATGAAGAGCGGCATGTTCGGCGCGTTCTGGTAAGTAGCGTTCACGTCCGGCAAACCGGTTGGACCACGCAGGATGATTTCCGGCAGTTTATTCGGATCAGACCCCAGTTGTACATTATCGACAATGCGGATCGATGGGTCAAGGATGGCCATGGCGGCCAGTACGTTCTGGTTGCTCACTCTTTTCAGTTCTGTACCACTAAACGTAGATACAGCACCCGTGAAGCTTTCGCGGGAACGGGTAAATAAACCGTTGCTGATCACCACATCCTTTAAAGATGCCGTAGCCGCGCCCAGTGTGATCATACCTAACTCCAGCGGCGCGTTGCCTGTTACGGTAATGCGCCTTACGAACGAATGAAAACCGATAAACGAAACCGCGATATTATAAGTACCTGGTTCCACTTTCGGGATCACGAATACGCCGTCGCTATTGGTAGATGCACCCTTACCGCCAGGCTGCAGCATCACCGTAGCACCTGGAATGGGCCTGCCGGAGCTGTCTTTCACAGTGCCGGATACGTTCTGCACGACCACCTGCGCCGGCCCCTGTAAGGGCTGCTGTGATAGTGGTTTGCGGGAAATCATGATCGTTTTATCCGCGATACGGTAGTTCAGCGGTAAATTCTTCATGGCAAGGTCGAGAAAGTCTTTCAACGGCATATCATACACCGTGAGTGTTACAGGCGTGCCTTCCTGTATAACATCGGCATTGCCGAAAATCACATAACCGGTTTGGTCTTTAACGGCCGTAAATACTTTTTTCAGCGGTACATTTTTACCCGAAAAGGTAATCGACTGGGAAACTCCGGTAGCATAAACATTTAGAAAGGCGACAGTCAGTATAAATGCGGTCAGCTTCATTACTAACGAGATTTTGGTTAGGCACCGGCGCCACTTTGGCTGGTCTGGACAGACCCCGCCCACGGCAAAGCCAGTGCAATTAGCGATTTTTTGCATACATTGCATTAGTTTGGTTGTCAAATAATTAAAGTTTACACGAACCGATATTAAAAGCATCCGAACTGTTCACCGGGAGTGCTGCAACATTCCCGGTTTTTTATTTCGGCGCCTTTATGTTCAGGCATAGTTTGCCCTGGAGCCTGCCTATTGCCTGCTCCGGACTGTTTAATACAACTCGTTTATTGGCTGCTACTAAAGTTTATAAATGGTTGACCTCTTATCTCGTTTTATGGTAATACAGTAAGTTTCCGTCCGTCTAACTTGAAATGCACCCCTGCGCCTTCCAGCCCTGCCAGTACATCGGCCAGCTTTACATTACGGCTCATTTCGCCGAAGAAGTGCAGGTTGGGTATACCTTTTTCGTATACCACTTCTATATCGTACCACCGTTCCAACTGGTTCATCACCTCTTGCACGCCCGCCCCTTCGAAGTTGAACAGGCCGTTTTTCCAGGCTAAAACCTTGTCGGTATCGGCATGGTTGATCAGTTTAATATTGTCGGTTACTTTCGCCTGCTGACCGGGCTTAAGTAACATGCTGTTTCCTGCGTGTTCCACTTTTACACTGCCTGCGAGTAAGGTAGTGTGCATAGCCGCCTCGTTCGCATAGGCGTTTACGTTAAAGCTCGTACCCAACACCTGTATTTTCGTATCGCCTATATTCACTAAGAACGGGCGTTGTGGATCTGCGGCCACTTCAAAGTAAGCCTCGCCGGTAATTTCAACGCTCCTTTCGCTGCCTGTAAACGCAGTAGGGAAACGTAATGTGGAGGCCGAGTTCAGCCAGATTTTCGTACCGTCGGGCAGCAGTAACTGGAACTGCCTGCTGCGGGGAATTGTAATAGTATTCATGCTTACCGCACCGGCATGCTGCGCATCGTAGGCCAGTTGCCCGTTCGCCAGTGTCACTGTTGTTCCATTCTGGGTGGCGATGGTGCCATTGCCCAGGCTGTCCAGCACTACCTGCGATCCGTTGGCCAGGGTCAGGATGGCGCCCTCCCTTCCCGGCTCAATTTCGGTTGGTTGCTGTGCGGTATTACCCGCTATGGTTGGTTGGTTTTTAACGGAATATTGATAGGCGAAGTAACTGCCCGTGCCGAGCAGCAATACGATAGCGGCCGCATAACGCCACCAGCCACGATTGATCGACCGCACCGGCGCTTCCACCATCCTTGCCTGCACGGCGGCCAGTGCGCGGTCCTCGCGCGCAGCGTCCGACAGCCCAGACACCTGCAGTTCATCCATCGCCTGTAACCACGCGGCTTCTGATTCCGGCTTGTCCAGCGTCTCCCAAAGTCGCCTGAACTCTGCTTCGGTCAGCTCGTCCGACAGGTATTTATCGATTAAATGTTGCAGTTCGCTGGATGTCATATCGCGGGAGTTTTATGCCCTTGTACCTATTAGTACCGCGGGGAAGTAAAAAGGAAGTGCCGGTCTTAAAATATTTTTTCACCGCTTCGTCAGCCAGTAGATCGTCAATATCACCGGCAGCCTGCTGTACTGCCCCAGGTGCACCCGCAGGAAGGCGATGGCCCTGACGATATAGTCCTTAACAGTTTTAGCACTCACGCCCATCTGCAGCCCGATCTCCTCATGCTTTAAGCCCTGCTCGCGGCTGAGGCGAAAGGCCCGTTGTTGCTGCGGGGGCAGCAAACGAATGCCTTCTTCCAGCACTTGCTGCAACTCTTTCAGCTGCATACTGGCTTCGGCATCGGTGGATTGAAGGCGGTGAGACTGGTAATGGAGATAGGCATCCTCCACCTTGAGGCGGCGGAGCTTTTTGTGTACGGCAAACTTGACGGCATTGAAGAGGAAAGCCTTCACGTTCAGGACGGCGGCCATCTTTTCCCGTTGCTTCCAGAAATCGACGAATACATCCTGGGCGATATCATCTGCCAGACCGGCATCTTTCATCATGACTAAAGCAAAGGAAAATACGGGGTCCCAGTAGTGGCGGAACAGCGTTTCGAAAGCCAAAGCATCCCCGGCTGCAATCATTTGCACTAATTCTCGCTCGTTATGCAGTTCGTTATTTCCGGGCTCGGGCATGCTTTCATTCACAATTTGGTAGGTTCGGCACGTGCAAAACTACCTAAAAATGAATTATTTTAATGAAAATGGCAAGAAGTATCGTCTTTCAGACAACGTTTAGAATTATTGATATAACTATTTTGCGAGGCGCTTGCGGTAGTCCGCTTCAATTTTGGAGAGGCGGGATTTAAATTCCGCTTTGTCCGTGAACAACGTTGGATTATAAGCATCCTGCTCCTTCCGTTTTTTGTGTAAGTCGAACTGGCTGGCGTGAGCGGCCACCCATATGTCGAAGTCGAGTTTCGGCATTGCTGCAAGTGTGTACGCGTAGTCCGCTGCCATGCCAGGATAGCTGTGTACCGCCTCGAAAGAACTATCGATAATGATAGTGGGCATGTTGGCAATCAGCACTTTGTACATCTTGCTTTCATCCTTCACATTCAGCATAAAACTACAGGAACCCTTCGTATGGCCGGGGTGGTGCAGCAGTGTGAGCGTCACATTTCCCAACTGAATTTTATCATTGTTATTTAACAGGCGATCGGCCTTCACGGGTGCGAACGCCGCCTGTTTCCCACCGAAGTAATAGTCAGACTTGCCGCCGTCTGCCAGCACGGCTGCATCTTTTGCATCGACCATTACTTTGGCGCCGGTCGCCTTTTTCAAAGCTGCCAGCGCGCCAACGTGGTCGAAATGCACCTGGTTGGTAGTCAGTATCTTTACATCCGTGAGCTTAAAGCCTAAAGTTTTAATATTCGCAGTGATGATCGGCGCAGAGTTGGCCAGACCAGTATTAATCAAAATATGCCCTTCCGAAGAAGTAATGAGATAACTGGCCAGATCGCGGGTGCCTACGTAATACACGTTGCCTGCAATACGAAACGGCTTGTACGGCTGGGACCAGTCGGCGCTCTGGGCTTTGGGTTCTTTTACCTGCTGCGCGCTGGTAATGAGTGGCAGCATGGCCAGCCAGGTAAGGAGGACAATGGTTTTAGTAGTCATATGTGCATGGTTTTAATAAATCAACCTGAGTCTCACCGTATCCACCCCTTCCCTTAATTCCTTCAACAAGCCAGGCTTGTAGCCGGTATCGATGTCTGTGATCACATAACCGATCTGCCGGTTGGACACCATAAACTGGGCAACAATGTTGATCTCATGCCGTGCAAACACAGCCTCAATCTTCGCCATCACGCCCGGTGCATTACGGTGGATATGTACCAGTCGGTGCGCATTTTCTGTACGCGGCGGATGGAAGCCGGTAAAGTTACAACTGCCGGAGGTACTGCCTTCGTTCATAAAGAAAACCACCTTTTCAGCGACGTCCCCGGCGGTTTGGTCAAATACGATGATGCCTTTTTCGCAGGCTGCCACCGCGAAGTCCGGCGAAGCCGCCTGTCCGAACAAGCCGATCGCTTTTAATCGTGTTGCCTGTTCCAGCGGCACCGCTACCCCTTCACCACAAAGCAGAATGCCCGCCGAAGCGATCGTTACCTCGTCCACATGCGCCCTTTCGATCACATTATACCCCTCTGCACGAAAACGTTCCGCCACCCGGGCATCGACCTTACCTATCACGAGGCAATTAATCCGGTGTTTGGGGTACGACATTGCCCTGGGCAGGTTATTGATATATAAGAACTCGTCGAGGCTGGGCGTAATGTAGTCCGCCTTTTCAACCACCGACTTCCGGGCGATATTTTCTGTAAAGGCGAAAAACTTCTTTACCAATCCCGATTCCTTCAGTTGAAAGTCGGAGTAACCGTCGCCGATACCATATACATCGCCGGGCAGCGCCAGCTCTTTCAGCAGGATCACCTTGCCGCCTTCTTTAGAAAGCGGGTTGTTACGATCGTAGCCGATAATGTTGCCGGCTTCGTCAAAAACGAAGGTATTGGCGTAAATATTTTCCGGTTTGATGTGATATTCCGTTACCACCGGCGTAATAAATTCTTTGAACCCGCCGGATACAATGAGCACGCCTTCCTGGTGATTCCGGAAAAAGATCGTGTTACGGGCGAAGGAAGGTGATACTTTACCTTTGAGGTGTTTCACCAGCTGTTCGAGGTGTGTGCGGTTAGCCTGTAGCAGCTTTACGCGGCCTTCCAGGCTTTCGCTAAAAGACAGTTTACCTTCCATGGCCAGGTTGGTAAAGTCTTCTATCTGTTTATAAATAGCTTCGCGGTCGGGATTATTTTCCAGGGAAATGCGGGCCAGTTCGTCGAGTGCCTCTACCTGTGTGAAGGTGCTATCAAAGTCAATTACAAAAAAGTCCATCTGATTTCGCTTTTGCGGATGCGAAATTTGCAAATTTTAGCGACTATTTCAGACTTATTTGTAAGGTGCGAGGTTGGCGAAGCCGGCTATTGATAACATTCCCCTGATCTGCCTTTTCATTTCGGCCATGGTATCCACTTTGCGCAGTACGGGCACTTTGCGCAGGGCGAACATACGTTCGGTGTGGCCGGTGGTGAAAATAACGGCGGGGATGGCCGACAGTTCGGTGTCACGGCGAATGAGATCGAGGGCTTCCATGCCGTTCACGCCGGGCATGTTGTAGTCCAGTACCACCAGGTCGGGCAGCGATTTGTTACGTTTGGCTTCATGAAGGCAGGCAAGGGCCGACTGCCCGCTGATCGCGTGCAGTAATTCAAATTGGCCTCCCATGGATTCCAGGGCTAGTTCGAAAAAGTCATAATCGTCGGCATCATCTTCGGCATACAGGATCTTAATCGGTGCTTCTGGCTGGGTTAAGGAATGGAAAGTGTCAATATGCATCGGGTCTACTTCAATTTTACTCATATCACAGCTGTTCAATCTCATGTATAACGACAGAATGGGGGCTTAGGGACCATATCAGGCAAAAAAACATCAGTATCGGCAGGAGTGTAATATCACGCTCCCGCCGATACCATAAATTATGGCTTTACCACCACGCAGTGCGTTACCAGGTGGGTTACGGACTTATACGATTTTCCGTTATGCGTACCGGGTGTTTTTTCGGTGCGTACCGCTTCCAGCAG
The DNA here is from genome assembly GCF_022867795.2 of Chitinophaga horti. NCBI lineage: Bacteria > Pseudomonadati > Bacteroidota > Chitinophagia > Chitinophagales > Chitinophagaceae > Chitinophaga > Chitinophaga horti. Next base: position 2,543,571 of record NZ_CP107006.1, read on the forward strand.
GTAACGACCGCTTTCCAGTGGTGTGAAGCTGGTTTCGCCCGCCTTGTCGCTGTGCAGCGTTCTTACCCAGCCTGCAGGGGAAGATATTTCCACTTTCGCGGCATCCAGCGGCTGTTGCTCGTTCGATACCTTGAGGCCTACTTTCTGCCCCTTCTCAGGCGATTCTGTAGCAGGCGCAATAGCGAGCGCACTGGCAGCCTGTAATCCGGAGGCACTTGGTTTACCCGCGATCGTCGTTGCGGTAGCATAATAAATGATCTTCACCTCGCTGTATACTTCAGCCACGGCATGCGTTACAGACAGCGTATAGTTACCGTCCATCTTCGGCGTAAACGTACCAAGATAGTGGTTGCCGTTAGCTTTGAGGGTAATTTGCTGACGGTCGCCGTCGGGAGCGATCACGAACAACTGCACGTCCTTCATATTGCTGAACCATTTTTCTACCTGGTCGCGCTCATTGTCGGCAAACTCACCCAGGTACACCCGTACTTCCTGCGGCTTATTTTTGGTGGCGATAAGAGACGTTTCGATCCAAACCGCGTGTGCGGAGGCAGAAAGTGCAGATAACAGAAAGGCGATACTCAATAAGATGTTTTTCATCATGATGATTTGTGGTGTGAAACAGGCAGGCGTACTTTACACCTGCGGATTTGCGCGCCAAACTACATCACGCCGGCAGGAAACTACACGCCAATCGGGAAAATCTTTTACGTGAACAGGAAATAATGGTGAAATCTTTGCTGTAAGTTGCGGTATGGAACAATTACCAGCCGCTACCGACGGACCACGCAACTGGCGGGCCCGCCTGCATGAAGTAATTTATGAATCCCATTCACCAGCCGGCAAAGCGTTCGATATTACGCTGCTGGCTTTTATCATTACGAGTATCGTGGTAGTAATGCTCGACAGCGTTGCCTCGCTGCATGCCCGGTACGGACAAGTCTTCTTTATACTCGAGTGGTTCTTCACCATCACCTTTACCGCTGAATACATACTCCGCCTGGTTTGCATCCGCCGGCCGGCAAAATATATCTTTAGTGTACTGGGGCTCATCGACCTGCTGGCGATTATCCCTACCTACCTGAGTTTCATCATCGTGGGCTCACAATCCCTCATCGTATTCCGCGCGCTTCGCCTGTTAAGGGTGTTCAGGATATTCAGGCTGGTGCATTTCCTTTCGGAGATGCGTTTCCTGCATGTGGCCATCATCAACAGTATCCGCAAAGTGAGCATCTTCATCCTCTTCGTACTCAGCACCGTTGTCATACTCGGCTCCATCATTTACCTGGTAGAGGGGCCCGAAAATGGTTTTACCAGCATACCGCAGTCGGTGTACTGGGCCATTGTGACCATTACCACGGTGGGGTATGGCGACATTGCCCCGGGCACGCCGTTAGGGAAACTGATTGCCAGTTTCATCATGCTGCTTGGATATGGCATTATTGCGGTGCCTACGGGCATCGTAACGACAGAGATGGCCCTGGCGGCGAAAGATCAGCACCAGAACCACCAGGCCTGCCCGAACTGCGGCCGCGAAGGCCACGACCTGAATGCGAAGTTCTGTAAACACTGCGGCGCCAAATTATAGCTTTTGTACCAACGGCCATTTGTACAGCCAGCGATAACCGTAAGGACCCAGCTCAAACGAACCATTCGGCAGTTCGTATGGACGATCAGCCAGAATTTCCGTCAAACAACGTTTATCCTCTTCCGATAGTGGCAGCTCGACGCGACAGGCTTCGCCGGTGAAATTATGAAGTGCCATTGCCAACGTATTTTCACTCCGGCAGATGTGCGCGAGCACGCCCGGGTGGCCCGTCTCCACGATTTCGTACTCACCCCAGCCAAAAGCAGGGTAAGCCTTGCGAATGGCGATCATGTTCGAGATCGTATTCAATAACGAATGAGGGCGATTTGCCTGTGCAGCTACATTCACCTTCATATAGCTATAGGGGCCTTCGGTGACGAGCGGCCACACCCAGCCTTCCGATCCGGAGAAGCCGCCATGCCGGGCATCCGTCCATTGCATGGCCGTACGTACGCTGGCGCGCTCTTTCAAAGTGAGCAGATCGCCCATTCCTATTTCTTCCCCATAACGCAGCACGGGCGTACCAGGCATGGAAAACAGCAAGCTATAAGTGAGTTTGATGCAGTGTTCGTCATTATTGAGCATCGGCGGCAAACGCCGGCGGATACCGCGTTCGTATACACGCATATCCGGATCGGGCGCGAAGGCGGCCAGTACATCCTCCTGTTGCCCGGGCTCGAGCTGCGCAAGATTCAACTCATCATGGTTACGAACGAAGTTGGCGAACTGGTTACATACTGCCGAATGCGGCATCAGCTCATCCAGCGATTCGCATAGCGGCGCGGATTGTTTACGGGCCAGGGCCAGGAAGAGGTGATTGTTTACGTGAAAGTTGAGCAGCATATGCAGCTGATCGCGGTTACCGAAAAAGTCGTCATAGCTTTCATGTTCGGTGTCTGCCTCACCCATCAGCACAATGTCTTTCCCGTGCTCGTCGGTAAACCGGCGCAGGCGACGCAGTAGATCATGCGGATCGCCCTCCCGCCCTGGTTGCCCTTTTGCGCGTAACATATGTGGCACCGCATCTATCCTAAAGCCATTTACGCCTAAACGTATCCAAAACAGGATGATTTTTTTTATCTCTTCTTCTACGGCAGGATTAAATACATTTAAGTCTGGCTGAAAGTGGTAAAACGTATGGTAGAACCATGACTGCGACAACGTATCGTATGCCCAGTTGCTGGTTTCCACGCCTTTGAACACGACGTGCGCATCATGATTTGCCGGCCGCTCATCTGCCCAAATATAATAATCGCGGTATTTGCCGTGCTTATGCTGACGGGCGTCGCGGAACCAGGGATGCTCGGCCGAGGTGTGGTTCAATACCAGGTCCATCATAATACGAATGCCGCGTGCATTGGCTTTATCCACCAATTGCGTAAACTCCGCTAATGTTCCCAGTCGCCTGTCTATCGTAAAATGATCGGTAATGTCATAACCACCATCTTTCAAAGGAGAAGGGTGCATCGGCTGTAACCAGATGCAGTTGATACCCAGGCAGGCCAGGTAATCGAGGTTTTGCATCAGCCCCTGTAAATCGCCAATGCCGTCGCCATCACTGTCCGCGAACGTTTTCACGTCCAGCGAATAAATGATCGCATTTTTATACCAATACTTCGTTAACATGTTTCCTTTAGTTACTGTGGCTTCAGCAGTGGTAATACCTGCTGGCCGAAATCGTCAATAAATACTTCCTGGTGCGTGTTCACATTGTGCAGGATCACCGTATCGAAGCCAAGCTCCGCGTACTGCGAAAGGCGATCGAGGTGTTCCTGCGTTGAACTGGAGATATGCACAAACGGGTCGAGGTCTTCCGGCCTTACGAACATCCCCGCCTGCTCAAACTGGGCTACACTGCGCAGTTCCGACAGCAGCGCACTGCCAAATATGTTTGAGCGCCATTGTTCATAAGCGTCTTGTCGTGCAATTTTTATATCCGGGTGATACGACAACTGTATCTTTAAGATCATCTGTTTACCCTCGCCACCATTCTTCCGAAAAGCCTCCACCACCTTTTTAAGCGCGGGCAACGGCTGCGATACTGTAATGAGCGCATCCGCCCAGGTAGCGACCCAGCCGGCAGTTTCCGGTGTGATGGCCGCACCGGCGATCATGGGCGAACGCTTTGGCAGCGTATATAGTTTTGCTTCGGATACCGTCACCAAACCGTGGTGCGATACTGTTTCGCCATTCCACAAAGCGCGGATAATGGCAACACATTCTTCCAGCCGCGCATTCCTTTCCGCCTTCGCCGGCCAGCCCTGCCCGGTAATCGCCTCGTTCATCGCCTGCCCGCTACCCAGGGCCACCCAAAAGCGGTCCGGGTACATCTCGGCTAATGTAGCGCAGGCCTGGGCAATGATAGCAGGATGGTAGCGCTGCCCCGGCGCATTTACAATGCCGTACGACAGGCCTGTGGCCTGCAAAGCAGCGCCCAGCCACGACCAGGCAAATCCAGACTGTCCCTGGGCACCATTCCAGGGATGAAAATGATCGGACGACAAAGCCGCCGTAAAACCAGCCAGATCCGCCCGCATAGCATAGCGGAGTAATGCGCTGGGGGTATGTTGTTCGTGAGAAATGTGATAACCTACGTTCATGCGAACGATAGCTGCAAAATTGCGACCAATTGAGATGTGGCGGTTTTAACTCACCTTGCGGATCTTGTTGACTTCCAACCAGGAAAGGAAGTCGAACATATCCTCCGGGTAAAAACGGACGACCACCCGGTTCTTGAGCGCGAGCAAAAATAGTCCTTCGCCGGATTGAAAAAATGCAGAGATGTGTTGAGCGGTGTAGTCTAATCCAGGGTAATAAGTTGATACAGTGGATGCGGTTGTGGTTTTCATTGGTTTCCTTCAGTTAACGAAAACTCAGCTGCAAATTCCGTTCCGGAACACTATCGTTAACAAATACACGTAGTTATGCGGAAATGCTTTACTGTATTGTATTTTAACACACTAACAGTACATAAATTAGTGGTTTTACATACAATGATTTTAAGATCTTCCTGATAATCAGCACCATCTGGCTTCAAAGCTTTTTGCATGTGCCGGAGAGGATAGTTATGTTCATCTCCGCTACTTCGTACGCCCGCCGCCACCGGGCAGCATAAAAATAGCCCGCCATGGCTTACCATGACGGGCTATAATATAAAATTCTATTTAACTCTTCTTCGGTTGCTGCGCAAGTTCAACCATCGCTGCCACCTCTTCCACGGCTGCATCTTCACCACCCGCAAAACCTACAAAGCGGAAACGAATGTTACCTTCTTTGTCGATCACGAACTTAGTCGGAATACCTTTGACGCCGTAATCGCTGCACACTTTGTTTTTGCCCTGGTCATCCTTCAGGTCCATGAGTACCGTGAAGGGGAAACCGTTGCGTGTAACATATGCTTTTGCGCTATCGGTCGCGTTCTTCTCCTGTTCGAGTGTATGGATGAAAAGGAACTTCACATCCGGGTTATCCTTGTAACGGTCCTGCGCCATTTTCATGGACGGGAACGAGCGTTTGCAGGGTCCGCACCACGTGGCCCAGAAGTCGAGCACCAGTACTTTACCTTTCAGCGCGGCCAGCGATACCGTGTTGCCGTCTACATCCTTCAATTCGAAGGCCGGTGCCGGTTCATTGATCATCTGGCGGGCCAGCGTTTTACGCGTGGTTTCGGCCAGGCTTTTATTGACCGCTACGATGTAGTCGTCGTAACCGGCAGCACTGCCTTTTACTTTAGGGTACAGCGTTTTCAGGCTTTCCTTCATACCTGGCGTCGCCTGCCCGGCACGTACCGCAGCATCAATGAGATCGAACGCCTGCTGGTCTTTCCCCTGTTGCACCAACACCTTCGCGTAAGTAGAATATAAATCGCCGCTCACCCCTTTCGAGCTATCGAACGCCGCTTTAATATATTTCTCCGCGTTCGCGTAATCCTTCTTGTCGATATACAGGGCCGCAGCGCGGGTGCTGTAACCTACGTAACCCATGCCTGCAAAACCGGCACCCGGCTCGTTGCGATGCGTGGTGAGGTATTTGAAAGAGTTAGCCTGCGCTTTCTTATACAACTCCAGTGCTTCGTCTTTATGTCCGCGTGCTGCCAGGCGTTGTGCGGCACCCGCCCAGCCCTCACCTTTCCAGATCGGCGTTTCTATCATATTAGCGTATTCCACCGCCTTTTTTACGTTGTCCACATCCGCATAAGCGCTGGACACCGCGTTACGCACATAATCGTAAAGGATCGACTCCGCACCTGGTTTATTTGGCGGAAACTTCTTCACCAACGCTTTATACAGTGCTTCTTTCTTCACCGGGTCTTTTTCTGCATACACCTTTTTCGCTTCTTCCTGCAACATTTCCATACCTAAAGGAAAACGAGCTTTCACCGCGGCGTTGATAGAATCTACCACCTTGCCCTTGCCCAACTGGTAAAAGTAATTACGGGCCACCAGCCAGTCCTTTTCCTTATCGCTTTTCAGCAATTTATACAGGTGAGATTCGAGTGTCGCATGGTCGGCTGCATCTTTCGATGCTACCAGCCGGCTGTAATAACGCATGGTCGTGTCGCCGGCGGGTTGCTGTGCGTGGGCAACAGTGTAAGAGGCGGCGGACAGCATGCCTATCATCATTAACTTTTTCATGTATTGCTGCTTAATTATGATTTAACTAGTTATATCCCGGGTTGTCGGGTGCGAGTTTCGGGTTAGCCTGTAACTCCAGCGTTGGCAATGGATACAGCTTTTGCGTAGCGGTGTAGGCAGGTTTGATCAGCGGCAACACCACATCTGCCCTACCTGTTCTTTTTAAGTTCAGCCAACGATCACCGTACTCGGTGAACAGCTCTACCCAGCGCTCGTGCTCCAATGCCGCCAGCAAGGTAGTTTTATCGATCGTTTTAGCCAAACCGTTTATCCCTGCCCGTTGCCGTACCGCGTTAATATCGTCCACCGCATCACCGATCCTATCCTGATTAGCGCGGGCTTCCGAGCGGATGAGGAACATTTCGGCGAGGCGTAGCATCACAGCGTATTCGTTAGCAGCCGTGCCTGCGCGCACGCGATATTTATAAGGATAAAAATATTCTTTACCGCTGAACGTGATCGGGCGCGTCCATTGGGCTTTACGTTTGTCGCCCGGTTCAAATGTGCGGGCCAAGGTGTCGTACAATACTACGTTTGGCGTGGAGGCAGCCGGAATAAACTCCGCTCCGAAGCTGGTTACACCCGTTACATTCGCCGCCTGCAAAATCACTTCGGGGCTGGTGCGAATGAAAACAGAATCCATTCCATTCACAAGGCGATAAGTACCAGTAGTGCCTAATACCTCGCCAGCCTCTTTCTCAGCCTCCGGCCAGTTTTGCTGGTAGAAACGAACACGTGCCAGCATGGCGGCAGCCACCTTTCTGTTTACGCGCGCTCGTTCAGCGGAGGGATAAATATCAGTGAGATGGGCTTTGGCTTCTGTAAGATCTTTTACAATCTGTGCGTATACGTCCGCCGCGGTAGAACGTGGCAGCTGCGCATTGGTGAGCGCATCGGTATTTAACACCAAAGGTGCGGCGCCAAAGTAACTCGTCAGGTAAAAGTAATGCCAGGCTCTCCAGAACTTAGCTTCGCCCAACAGCTGGTTACGCACGGTTGGCGTGAGTTTGCTTTCAGCTTCCAGGTTGGTAATGATATAGTTGGTACGGCCGATATTCGTGTAAGCGGCCGCCCAGAATCCCTGGAGATCGTTACCTGACGCCAGCGTATTGTTTCGGAAATTATCCCACAAGCTGTTGGTGAGATAGTAAGCCTCATCGGCGCTCATCATCCCGTACTTCGTGACATTGAACAACACCGAAGTGTTTTGCGGATTCGTATTGGCCGCCTGTGTATACAATGTAAGCACAGTACTGGTAGCAGTGGCGGAGTCGGCAAATGCGCCTTCTTCACTTACAGCGTTTGCCGGCGTGCCTATTTCCAGAAACTTTTTGCAGGAGGTAAGCGAGAGGCTTCCGATAGCCACAATGGCGGCCAACCTGCTGAATATATGGTATGCTTTGTTTCGCATCGACTTAAGAATTAAAATGAACAATTAAGACCGGCAGTAATAACCCGCAATGGTGCCATCACCACAGACGCCTGGTTGATGGTAGATACTGTTTCCGGATCACTTACATATTTGTTCTTAGTCCAGGTAAACAGGTTCTGCCCCTGCAGATATACTCTCATATTGCTGATCTTTAAGGCAGAAAGTGCACCCTTGGGCAACGTGTAGCTAAGGTTCGCATTACGTAGCCGAACAAAAGACGCATCGCCCCAAATTGCATTGGAACTGCCATAGGAAGAATAGATACTTGTCGTCGTTGTGGCCCTTGGCCATGCAGCATTTTCACCCGGCTGTTGCCAGCGGTCCAGCCATAGGGTGGTCATGTTGCCGCTACCCAACGAACCTGGCGTGGAGGACGGATAAATATTGCCCTCCTGTTTCGTGAACTGGAAGAAGAAGCTGAAGTCGAAGTTCTTGTAGGTAAACGTATTACTCAGGCCTCCATACCACTCGGGAGCGGTGTAACCGATCACACGCCTGTCGGTGCTGAAGTTGGGCGTAAACGTGAGGCTGTCTTTCGAAAAGTCCTGGTAAAGCGGCCGGCCTGTTTGCGGATCTACACCTTTGTAAATAAAGCGCTGTTGGAAGCTTAACGGCTTGCCCAGTGCCTGTTGGGTGAAATAGAAATACTGCGGACTGGCCTCCAGCAATTTAGATTGCGGCACGGTGAGGTTGAACGCTGTTTTCCAGGTGAAATCGCCCTGCGAAATGTTCGTGGTATTGAGCTCAAACTCCCAACCGCTGTTCTGGATGAGCGCATCGAAGTTAGATGAGTAAGCGTTAAAACCGGCTTGCGAAGCCAGCGTGAGGAAACCGAGCTGGTTACCGGAACGATTGCGGTAATAATTCGTATTCAGCTGCAAACGATCGTTCAGGAAACCCAGTTCCAGTGCAAATTCCAGCTTCTGGTTCGTTTCCCAGCGCAGGTTCGGGTTGTTGATGCGGTTTGGCGACAACGTAGCACTACCCTGGTAGCCGAGGTTACCGGACGATACGCTGAACTGCGTTACGTACAGGTAATCCTGTATCTGATCACTACCGGTAAGACCATAGCTGGCGCGTAACTTACCGAACGACAGCCATGGCATTTTATCAGCCACCCATTCTTCATTACCAAATAACCAGGCAGCTCCCACGGAGCCAAAGTTACCAAAGCGGTTGTTGGAGCCGAAGCGGGAGGAACCGTCACGACGACCATTCAGGTTCAGGATATATTTTGAACGCCATTCGTAGTTAATCCTGGCGAAAACAGAGTTGTAGCGGTACTCTGTGAATGGGTTCTGCACCGAAGTGTAAGTCCCCGCACCTTGTAACGAACCCAGTAAAGCAGCATTGCTGTAGTTATTACCGGTGATGCTTACCGAGGTATTGGAAGATGCCTGTAACGTGCTACCCAAGAGTAAATTCAGGCGGCCTCCCCAGAGATTGCGGGTGTAAGTCGCCTGCGGTTCAATGGTGTACACCTTCTGATCGATATCTGCAAAACGTGCAGAGTTCGTAGGTGTGCTGCCGATCGGTGTTTTCGATATAGCAGGCGATTGCTGGTTCTGATTCATCCCCAGTGCGCTGTAACTTAACGAAGCCTTGAGGTCGAGCCCGGGCAACACGGTGTAACGCAGTACGGTATTGGCCAGCAGGTTGGAGGTTTTGCCGATATACATCTGGAGCAGGTAGGCATCCGGGTTCTCGAAGTTCGCATTCCAGAACAAAGAACCATCCGCATTACGGACCGGCATATTTGGCGGCAAATAATAGTAGTTGGCCAGGTCGGTGCTGGGCAGATTTGATTTATTGTAGGAATAGTTTGCGGAAACGGCTGCATTGAATTTTTTATCGAGCGAAGTATGGTCAGCATTAAAGCGAACGGATATACGCTGATCGGCAAAGTCGCCTGGATATACCGTTGTTTCGCGGTGATAACCTGCACCAAAGAGGAAACGTGTTCTGGCATCGCCGCCGGAAACGGTCGCTTGTGCATCGGTCGTTTGCGCCGTACCACCCAGGTATTTTTCCTGCCAGTTCGTGTTTTTGGTCGTATCCCACACGAACAGGTCGGGTGCCGTTACTGCGTTAGGCGTAATGCCGTCGTTGGCAAAGGCTTCGCGACGCATTTGCAGGTATTGCGAAATGTTCATCATAGGAACGAAACGGCTTACCTCCCCGGCACCCTGGTATACGTTCACATCTAATTTCGTTTTACCAGATTTACCTTTCTTAGTGGTGATGAGTACTACACCATTCGCTGCTTTTGTACCATAAATCGCCGTCGCATCCGCATCTTTCAATACGTCGATGCGTTCGATGTCGGAAGGGTTGATCAGGCTAAAAGGACTAATCCCGCGGTTAGCGGCAAACAAGGTGTTGATATCATTCGTAGCCGGTACGTTTTGGTCAATCGTATTAAACGGTACACCGTCGATGATAAACAATGGTTGCTGCCCGCTATTGAGCGAGTTCACGCCACGGATCTGTACTGTTACCCGGGAGCCAGGCAAGCCATTAGATTGATAAATAATCGCACCTGGTACGCGGCCCTGCAAAGCATTCAGCGGGTTGGCGACTGGTTGCTTTGCAATTTCTTCCGCCGTCACGGAAGCTACCGAACCGGTGTTTTTGCGTTTGGTGGTAGCACCGTAACCGATGATCACCATTTCATCCAGCCCCTTTGGTGCAACTTTCAACACCACGCTGATGCTGGTACGGCCGCCAATCTTCAGGCGCTGGGTTTCAAAACCTACATAACTGAAGATGAGGTCTGCAGAAGCAATGGCGTTCTCCAGCCGGTATTCGCCGGCATCATTGGTCATGGTGCCATAAGGCGTGCCTGGTATGACCACCGATACAGATGGGATCGGGTGACCCAATTCGTCCGTCACGCGGCCAGTAACGGTAATTCTCGGTTCCTGTTCTTCCGTTTTGGCCGGACGTGCCTGTACGGCGATGATGCGTCCGGACATGGCATAAGTAAACGGCTGGTTGCTGAAAATGGCGTCCAGCGCAGCCTTAAGCGTACCGTCCTGCATGGCTAAGGTGACAGGCAGCGCATCTTTCAACTGACTTTTTCCATAAACAATACTGTAGCCGGTTTGCTTTTCAATATCACGAAAAGCCCGGGCGATGTTGGCCGATTTCAGGTTCAGGGAAACTTTTTGTGCAGCCAGCGTAATCTGGCCTCCAATGAGCATCAATGCCATCAGCAGCGATACCCTTGTGCCTTTAAAGGCCAGGGATGCCATGCGGCTGCTTCGTAAAGACGAGATGCTTCGAAACACGACAAGCATAATTGGTTGATTTTGGTTAAGGAAATAGATTTTGCCCGTATTATTTATCTGATATGGTGACGGTGCGACCCGTTATCGTAAAACGGACCAGCTTCGTCATTTCGAGCGCTTTCAACACTTCAGACACCGGTACGTTACGCGGCATCCGCAGCACAAAGCGCTCATCGATTTTACTGTTATTGTTCACTGATATATCATAATAGCGTTCCAGTTCCTGCATAATGGCGGGCAGCTCCTCCCCTTCAAAAAGAAACAACCCCGACCTCCAGGCCATTACCTGTTCCAGGTTAGGCTGCTGCTGTAACCGCAGACCTTTACCGTCGCGCACAACGACCTGCTGCCCCGGCTCCATGACCAGTCCCTTCAGTTTAATGGCGCCGGACAACAATGTGACCATCGCATCGCGGCCGCCGGGGAAGCTTTTTACGTTAAAGGAAGTACCTAACACCTCCAGCCGGGTCTGGTCGTTTTCACTATAAACAAAGAAAGGTTGACCCGCCTTTGGCGCTACCTCGAAATACGCTTGTCCGTTCACCGTTACCTCCCGCGTTTTACCGGGAAAAACAGTAGGAAATTGCAGGGACGATCCCGCATCCACCCATATCTTAGTTCCATCTGTGAGCATCAACACCATTGGCCTGCTGCCTTTCGGTACGGAGAGCGTGTTGATGCTCACCTCGTCGTCGGTGCCCGAATATTGCAATTGTCCGCCAGCGCCGCCCGATACCGTTACATCGCCCTGGTGCGACAGCATGCCCGTACTGTTACTATCCAGCAGTATCTTTTGTCCGTTCGCCAGTGTTAACACCGCACGGTTGCCCGCAGGCGGCTGCACATCCTGTAATTGACGTTTAACTTTCACCACCTGCTTTGCAGGCTGCCTGTCTCCCGCTAACCAATAAATGCCTGCGCCGAGCAGCAACACCATACCGGCAGCCAATACCAGCCTGCGACGTACCTGCAAGCCAGCTGCCCTCCGGTAGCCTGTTTTAGCCAGGATGCCCTGGTGCAGGCGCTCCTCTACCTGGAGACGACTGCCTAGTACCGCAGTGTCCCAATCGTTGGTCGGCGGCGTAAACGACTGAAACACCCGGTTGTATAAAACCAGTTCTTCGTCCGTAGCGGTGCCGGAAACGACCTTGTCGGTAAGTGCGATGATCTCTTCTTTCGTCATAAACATTCATTTGCAGAGGGGCTGCATACTATAGGCACCTGGAAATACAGGAACCCTACCGGCGTGCCGGCATATTTTTTTTCCTCATATAATATTGCACTCCATGGGAGGAGACAGACGATAGAAAAAGGCTGAAAACTAGGGATGTAAGGCCCCCACCGCGCTGGATACCAATAACAGTTCGATGAGGTGAGGTTCAATGGCTGCACGGATAAGGCGCAGGGAAAGCGTCATTTGTTTTTCTACTGCTTTCACGGAGATCCCCAGCTGTTCGGCAATTTCCCGGTTAGAGAAATGTGCTTCCCGGCTGAGCAGGAACACCTCGCGTGCGCGGGCAGGCAGCGCATCGATGGCCTGCTGCACGAGCAATTTCAGATCGCTGAGCGCGATGAGTTCCTCCGTACTATTTCCTGCTTCTAATGGTTGCCTGGAGAGGTCTTCGAAGAAAGAGTCGCGTATTTTACCGGAACGGACCAGGTTTGCGACCTTAAACTTAACGGCAGTACGCAGATACGGTTGTAAGAGGGAGATGTCGAGACTTCTGCGTTTTTCCCATAACCATACGAAAATATCCTGCACGAGGTCGGAACAAGCCTGTTCGTCGCGAAGGATGTAGAAGGCAGCCCTGTACATCATGGGCGAATGCCTCCGGTAAAGCGTTTCGTATGCGTCAGGATCGCCGTTCTTCACCAGTTCCAACAACTGCTGATCACTGTATGCACTGAATGTAGCCAAGCGTTAGATTGTTCTGTACTGCGAAGCTAGAGAATTTAGGGGAGAATGCCTTATCCCCGTTACAAGATTTTTGCCTTACGGTACATTTCCGCCGCCCTGCCCAGCTGCTCTGTAAGCACCGCTTCGGAGGGCAGTACAAGGCTGTATTCGGAAGCGAACAACTGTTTGCTCTCTTCGAGCATGCTGTATTTGATCATACTGTGGTCTTTTTCCGAGCAAAGGATGATCCCTAATGTAGGCTTGTCGTCTGCCCTCCTTTTCATGGCTTCAAACATGCGCACATACATATCCATCTGCCCGATGTCCTGGTGCGTGAGTGCGGTGATTTTCAGGTCGAGCAGTACGAAACATTTCAGGATGAAGTGATAGAATACCAGGTCGATGAAAAACATCCTTGTATCCGTTTTAATGCGGTATTGACGGGCAACAAACGAGAAGCCAGTGCCCAGTTCGAGCAGGAAGGACTGGATATTGTTGATGATCGCAGCTTCTATATCGCTTTCGGAATAAATGGCCGGTTGTTCGAGGCCGAGAAATTCGAGGATGTAGGGATCGCGGACCACCTGATTAGCGGCAGCATGGTCTTTATCCAGGATCACACTGCCCGGGGATAATAAACGTTCGTAATGTTTGGTCGTAATATTTCTTTCCAGCAGCCGGGAACTCCACGCATTGTCAGCAGCAGCCAGCATGTACCAGTTCCTTGCGACAGGGTCTTCGACGCGGATGACGATACGGTAATGCGTCCAGCTTAATTCGGGACGCAGTGCGTCCCGAATTGGGAACGCCTGGTAAAACTGGCGTATACGGCGTAACTCCCGCTCTTCGAAACCTTTGCCAAATTCGCCGGTCAGATGAACGGCCAGTTCTGCGAGCAGTGCATCGCCGTAGCCCGCACGGTTGCTCCCGTGTTGTTCTTCTTCGAGGATGCGGTGGCCAATACTCCAATAGGCCTGCACCATGGCGAAGTTGATCGCGCGGTAAGTATGCCGGAGTGCGCCTTGTAGTATCTGCCTGATTTCTGAGATGAAAGTTTTCCTGATCATAGTTAAGTGTTTTACATAAAAAATCCGGGGCGTGGATACGCCCCGGTGGTTTCCGTTAGTAACGTTATGCCAGCACCACTTCGGTGGTGGTAATATTGCCCGGCATGTCGACCGCCGTTGCTACTACCCGGCAACCCGCCACATCTGTGTTCGGCAGCGTGGTGGTGTAAGTCCAGTCCTCCGCATCGGTACCGCCTGTTGCCGCACCACTTTCCAGCAGGTCGCCTGCCGGGCTGAAGATTTCGACGTTTACACCAGTTACCCGTACATCATCTGTGGCTTCGACCATGATGATGTCGCCGGCATTACCCGTGTACGTTTCTGTGAGTACGCCGGTAATTTTTGGGGCCTTGCAATAATCGGCTACCGCCGCATTGTACGCAGTAGCACCGGCTTTGGCTGCTGCCTGGTACAGTTTGCGCAGGTCGAGATCCCTGATCGCCTTTTTAGCGTATGCCGCAGCGCGTTTGAACATACTCATCACGCCTTGCTGGGCCTCGGTGGGGGGCACACTGCTCGCACCCTTGTTTTTGCAGATAAACAACTTACCCGCTTTGTTACGCAGGGTTACCTGGTTGGAAAACTTACCGCTTGCGCCGGTGGAAATCGCATTGAACTCTTTCTGAATCATAAAACATGGTTTAAAGGTGAAAAAATAATTGGGGATGCAAAGATGGGGTGGTGCAAGGCGTTTTCATGCGACACTTTCGGGCAGAAAAGGGACAGTTTCGGGCAAAATAAATCAGGGCATAAAAAAAGCACGCTAAGCGTGCCTGATGTCTATCGCAAATTCCAGTTGCCGAAATATATAATTTAAACCGGAAGATGGCCAGTTTCGCCAGTGTGTATTGGGTGGCAGCGAGGGTTTATATGCTTCCGGGTTGCCCGTTGCCAGTACTTCCGCAAACAGCCACCAGGCTTCGTCCAGTTCCGGAAAATTAGCAGGTAGTGGTACTGCCTGCCAGACAATCCGTTCCGTTTCTCCACGCAGGAGTGCTGCTTTCGCGTTCTCAAGGGCTATGTTCATTTCCTTTAAGGAAGTACCAACGGTGCCATAACATACATCCGGAGATTCATACCTGTTAACGAGCTTAAATTCGCGATGATCGCGGTGATGCCATTCGTCCAGCACCAATATTTTTTCCATATCAGCAGGTATCTGGCGGTGCAGCTCCTTATCGGTGGCATGAAACAAAGCACCGTACCTGTCAGATTGCAAACGTAGCGCCTCGTGCAGGAGAATATACTCCGGATCCAGCAGCTGTATGCCTGCTTTAAAGTAGGCATCCCTATCAAGGATGATTGGTATACGCCAGCGACGCACCTTTAGGAAACGTTCATCGCCCGTTACCATTTCATAGATTGCTACCTCATCGTAATCCTCATCGTCTACGGGGGACACCCTATAATAATTAGGCATTCCGGGTTTAAGACAATTGCCGAAACATTTCAGTTCCAGTACCAGATTATAAACTACATGATCGAATATCAGCTTTTCGAATATCACGGCCCACTGATCACGGTCGTTGCGAAACAGGTTTACCCTTGCGCTGATCAAAAAAACATCCGGGCTATTGAACTGTGGCCAGAAGTTTTGTTCATTGCTTTTCATTTCTTTTAGCGTTTCAAATATTTGGTTTACTGTAAGCATAAAACAGATTTTTGGTGTATTGTAAAGATGACGAAACCTATGTATGCTCCGCAGGACACTTTCGGGCATAAAGGATACATTTTCGGGCAAAGAAATTTTTTGGCTGATTCATGACCGATG
Organism: Chitinophaga horti; assembly: GCF_022867795.2. NCBI lineage: Bacteria > Pseudomonadati > Bacteroidota > Chitinophagia > Chitinophagales > Chitinophagaceae > Chitinophaga > Chitinophaga horti. The sequence goes on from NZ_CP107006.1 coordinate 2,559,250, forward strand.
ATTAACTTCGGACTCATCAACAAAGTCTGACCTAACCGTATAAGCAGTTATCCCATTTTAAAAATAACTGCCCATGATTTTTGAGTTCCCCATTGCCGTGCACCCCGATGTACGTGAATATTCCAGGAGTTGCCCACATGGCTTTTCCAGCATGATCGATCATGCCCCGATTTCCGAAAGCGTATGCGCTGCCGGACGCCTGTTGCAACAAACTGAAAACGCTATTTATACAGCGCTCAGCCAACACCGGTTCGAGCTCGGCTTGTCATCTCCTTTAGTGGTAAGGTGCCCTGCCCCTGTTATCGTGCTATTCTACATCGTTAGAGGAGAGGCACAGGTATCGCAGGAGCAGCTGGGTAGTTTGCTTATGAAGGAGGGCACCTATTGCCTCTACTTCGTACCGAAGGGCGAGCACCAGTTGCAGGTAGAGGCCAGCCATTTTACCGCCGTAAAGGTGGAGGTAGATCTGAAGATGGTCGAAGTACTGGCCAGGCATCAACCCTATTTCCGAAAGCTATTGATGCACGCGAATCGTACACCCGATAGCGGATGGAGGCTTCCTGCCTTCGAAACGCCCCCCGGGGCGCGGCAACTGTTGACTGATATTGCCCAATGTATAAAAGAGAAAGATAAGCGGGCCATGTTTATGCATGAATGTGTGGCCAGGCTGCTGGCGGCGTCGCTGTATGACATCAGGCGTACACAGGCTAACAAACGTCAACGATATAATTATACAGAACACGAAATTGCTGCCGTAAAAATGATAGAATCTATACTTGCTGACGACAAACATCGAAACATCCCCTTGTCTAAACTGATTAAAAAATTCGGCATCGGGGCCAACAAAGCCAGGGAGCTGTTCTTTTTGCAATTTGGCCGGGATATGCGCACCCACAGAACGGAAAAGATAGCTAAGGAAATATGCGAGCGCTTACTGAATACAGACCATTCGGTGGAGCAAATTGCTATCGATATGGAGTTTAAGGAACCCTCGATTATGAGAAGGCTCTTTAAAAAGAAATGGGGTTATACACCGTCGGCTTACCGGAGAATTTTTGGCCGGCGCAACCAATAGCGCCGGCTCAAACAGCTGTTACACTACAAATTCCCTGACGGTGATGTTGCCGGGCATATCGGCGGCTGTCACTTCTATGCGTCCGCCTCTGGCCCCGGGGTTCCTTTCCGTGGCCGTATATACCCATATCGGGCTCTCTCCTTCTATGATGGCCGGTCCACCTTCAATTAATTCGCCCTTTGCGTTATAGATACAAACACTCACCGCGGTTACCATCGTATCATCTTCCACCAGCATGCCAATCCGATCGCCCACCTCTCCCCTGTACCGCTTCAGCCTGGCCTTGCGAATGACGGGTACGTTGAAGAAATCGGAGATCGCGCGGGCATAAGGGCTACGCCGCCCCCGGCACAGCGAACTATAAATGGACTTGAAATTGAAGTTGGCGATCACATTTTTCGCATACGCCACCGCCTTCGCCAAGGTGCGTGTTACCTTGCCCTTGTAATCGATTACCGGGAGCACACATTCGAGCGGCAGTTCGCATACCAGCATTTTGCCTTCCCGGCCGCGGTATACACATTTGGTGCTGTGGTTACGTAGAGGGTTATTCATATCAGTCCGATTTTAAAAGTGGCCAATGTATAGTTATGCGTCATGTCGGCCGCCAGCACTTCTACGCGGGAGCCCAGGAATGCCGTGTTGCGACGTTTAGTCGTGTAGATGAAAAAACGGGAATCGTCCTGCAGCAGCGCCTCCCCTTTTTCGACCAGCTTGTCCTTGGCATTGTAGATACTTACCTGGACGAACCGCACGATAAAATCGTCCTGTACATCGAGCAACAGGTGCTCACCCGGCACACCGGTGTAGTCGCCATCTACGCTTAATACATCAGGCGGTACATTGTAGTCGGATACAATGCGGTCGTACGTATTGGAACCAGGGCGCACCGCCAGGTCGTACAACGCCTTCAGCTCCTTTAATTCCGGCCTGAATACCTGTTTAGCGTAAGCGGCAGCTGTGAGATAGCGCCTGTTGAGCCAGCGTTTGCCTTTTCTTTCGATCACTTCCTGCCCACGTTGGCTGAAGTCGAGTACCTGTAAGCCACATTCGGGATTGCGGTACAATACCCTACCAGACACCACGTGGCTGGAGATGAAACTTGAAACAGTCATTGTCATAAGATATGTTTTTGAGGTGAAGAATTTCGTTGGAATCATGGGGGGCCGCATAGTCAACGAATTCGCCTTCCAGCGCCAGTTCCTGCACTGTTTCGTTGCCGGGAAGATCATTCGCCGTCACCACCAGGCGGCAGCCTCTTAAATCGCGCCTTTCTGGGTTGTAGCACCAGGATTTTTCATCGTCCTGCGTGGCCACACCGGTTTCTATCAGCTTGCCATTGGAGTTGTATATGCTGACTTTCACCGCTGCTACTTTCACATTATCCGTTGCCGTGATGATGATACCGGCATCATTCAGCTCAATGTCGTGGATCACCGGCGCCTGCAGGAAGTCCGCTATCGCCAGGTTGTGCACATTGAGGGCACCACGGCGTTTTGCTTTATACATTTCGTTTAGAATAACCGATTTACGCACCTTCGCGGACCATTGTGCGCCATTGCGGAAATTTGCTTTCGTACGCTCCTGCGCATCCGTACCACGGCCGGGACGTTTACGCGGCGCCTTGGCGATAATAAGCGCGCCGTAACGTACGTAAAGCACCACCTGCCGGCCGAACTGGCCGCGGGCACCGGTGGATATGGCGTTGTAAGAATGCTGGATCATGGTTTTTTCTTTTTTGCAAATATGCGGCAGCCGAAGCCGGATGCAAGAGACACTTTCGGGCAGAAAAGAGACAGTTTCGGGTAAGGTTTCTAATCGGATGGTTGCGTGACGGTTGGGTGTGGGTTGCGTGTTGGTTTTATTTGGTGGATTTGTAGCCGTTTGCTACATTCGTCCTCTCCATTTTAGCTCGCAACCCGACATTGTTACGATCAACCTCACCTTTTCAATCTTTTATTTATGGCAGATAATCTCAAGAACACTGGTAAACAGGATGATATTCGTATTAATGTAAACCAGTCATGGGAACTACGCGACTGGTGTCAGAAATTGGGCGTAACGCCCGAGCAGCTGAAAGATGCGGTGAGGGCGGTTGGGCCGGTGGTAAAGGATGTGAGGGCGTATCTTAAGCGATAGAAATTTTTTTTCTTTAGGGGAAATGATGACTGGGTTGTCTTGCCTGGTTTGAATTGCATGGAATCTATATCCTGGCGGGTATAGATTTATTTAGGTTGTTAGGGCCGGGTAGTCTTGCCTGGCTGATTATTTTTTGAAGTCAATGTTTACGAGGTCGGCCACTTTGACTTCCAGGGCAACCGCTAGTCTATACAGTGTCGTGAACGTTGGGTTTATCTGCCCGCTTTCAATTTTACTAATGATGCCTTGATCGATACCCGTGCGATCGGCAATTACCCTTTGTGTTACTTTCCTGAGCTTTCGGTGAGATCGGATACTCTCTCCCAAGGGTATCAAAATAAGCAAGTCATCCTCCTGAATCATTTAGTTGAATTTGATAGATAAATGAATATAATTTTATGGTAAATAAATCATAATTAGTTAGAAATTCAGTATATTCGTTTATACAAATAACATATTACTATGCCGACATTTGTTAACCACGAAGCCAATTATGAAAACCAGACAGCGAATATCATGGACTCCTTGACTCGTATCAAACTCCTGAAGATGCCAAACGCAAACTTTGGGAATTGTTGATCGCAGCTATGGGCAGTAGGCATGCGGATATGTGGAGCGGGGACGAACGGGCTGACATGCTTTTTTTCGTTGAACAATGTAATAATGTGTTTGATGCTGTTTATGTCTTTAAACGGCAATGTGAGGGGTGAAATTAGTGAAATTAAAGTGAATGGTGAATTTGGATAAGGAAATCGCTTGTTGGTAACAAAAGTAATGGATTGGTTTTAAATTACCAATACCTATTTGTTTTGCATAGCATCAATAAGTAACTTAAATTTGTTAACCCCTGCATTTACAGGGCATTTAAAGCACTTTTTTATGACTTTTGGCGAACGGATTGCCCTGCAACGTAAGCAGCTTAAACTATCTCAGGACGACCTGGCTAAAAAGGTCGGCACTTCCGCCCCCATCATCGGCAGGTACGAGCGCGGTGAGATTAAACCATCTATTGAGATAGCAAAAAAAATTGCTGACGAACTGGAGGTAACAATAGATTACCTGATGGGAGGAGCAGCTAACATGGTGCTGGATAAAAAGCTGCTTAAAAGAATGGAGGATATTGAGGCCCTACCGCCGGATGAGAAGGAGAAGATTTATTACTTCATTGACATGGCCATCACTTATAACAAAACTAAAAAAGCATATTCCAGATAAAAGCAAAAACCGCGCAGACTGGGCGGTTTTTGCTTTATTATATGCTATCTACATAAAGTTTACTTGCTGACCCTGGTAAAAGGCTGAAAATTTATGCGTCTCTGCCCAGATAACAATACTCGGAGAGCCATCAACATCAAACTTATACTCGACATTTACCCAGTCACTACCTACCCCTGCGTCTTTCTCATAGGGTAAAATCCTTAAGATCTCTCCAGGTGGTAAAGCAAAGATATCTCCTACAGGCTCAAAAACAACGAGAATATTCCTATTAAAGCCATTGGTTATTTTTAATCCTTCCATTCTTTTGCTAATTAAATAAAGTTAAAATTTCGCTCAATTGCTGATAACGTATATAAGCACTAGGATTATTGGAGCTATACTGGGCCACCTGATAATATGCCTTCGCTAAAGCCTCTAAAGCACTTTTTGTTATACCCGCATCTTTTAATGATTGCACCGTAAAATCAGCAGCAGTTTTAGTGTTAACACCACTACCCCAACCAAAAAATTTTCCCGCAGCTGCATTTGTCATATTTAACGCCTTAATGCTTGCATTAACATTTGCCGCGGCAATCATTGTGGAATTACTTGTACCTGCAGTCCAAACTACAGTTCCGGTTAACGCTCTGGTCACACCAGCGGCTCCCATACCTTGTAACCCCCCGCCGGCCACAGTTGTTACAACAGGGGCAAAGTAATTATTAATAAACTTAAATGACCGCTCCTGGCTTCTAACCCCATCTTGAAAAGCATTCCAACTTCCTTTATAGTAATTATACCCTCTTGCTTTCAAAACCATTTCGGCAGGAAAACCGCCTATTAAGCCCGGACTAACTGTTACTCCAGATAAAGTCACTGCACCCTGAGTTATTGTTCCATCGGAGTTATAATGATTGATATACCCACTCGATTCATCAATTCCGTATCCTTCTTGCCCTAAGTACGTTCCACTAATACCCTGATCTGTTAAATCTTTCTGACTATTGACTGTAGGACTAAAAACTGTAGCTCCAGTAGAATCTCCATACCAACCTTCGGAAAGGCCTAAATTATCAATAAAGCTAATTGGATTATTATAGCCATATCTAAACGGCGTAAGACTTTCTGCAAACTCAGCTAACGGGTCAATCACGTGCCACCTCCCAATTTGTGGGTCCATCATCCTTGCCCCGTAATCATACCATCCTAATCCCCCGGTCGAAAATTCTTTGCTTTGCAACTCTTTCCCATTATACAAATACCTATTCTCCAACGGCCCAAGCGCCTTAGTCGATATCCCACTCATCGTCAACCCAAACGGATAATAATGCGTTTCCTCCAACACCGGACCACTGGCCATCATTACCACCACGTCATCGAAATAAACGTCCTGCGGGGCTTCGTTACTGGCGTAAACATACAAAAATCCACTTTCCTTTATCACCATTTTATCGTGTGCCAGCACCTGCACTTCGTCGGGTGTTTCCTTTACTTGTTTGGTACCACTATTCTCTTCCACGAGCTTGAACTGATCGTTGAACAGCACATAATTCAGGTAGGCTTTGGGCCGGGTTAGTGACTTTCGGGATTCAGCATCTTTATCTTTCAGTCGCTGGTATTGACCATCGTAAAACTGGCCGCTGAAAGGTGATCTTCCCTCCGCTCCTGTTCCGCCGGCGTGTTCGCCCGTGCTTCCCGGAGCGCCGGCAAAGGCACTTAACAATGCGGCGGCCATGTCGCGGCCTGTTACTTGTTTACCGGGATCTTTCGGCGCCATTGATTTATAAAAAGCCCTGGCACCCAGTGATATGGTGTCGCCAGGCATTACTTTCAACACGAGCGATGGCCCGATACGGCGTGCGGGATCTTTGCCATTCAGCCTGGATACGAACGTGCTCTTTTGCTCGCCGTAGCCTACCGGGGCAGCGTTTCGTGTGGCATCGATATTGGAGAATAATGCATTCTCTAACGGGGCCGCGGCGGTTTCCATAGTGGCCAGGTAAAGTCCCTGGGTGGTGGCTTCCGTCAGCACCTGCCGGACGCTGCCCAGGTGATCTTTCACAAAATAATCGTAGATAAAAGAACGGGTACCGCCGGTGTAATCTGCGCGGATGCGGCCTTCCTCATGGGACACCAGGCGAAGGGTATCGTTCTCGTATACCATACCGGAAATATAATCGGTGCGATGGTGACGCACTACACCGCCGGTACTATCCAGTACCAATTTTGCATGCTTAACGCCTGCCGCGTCGTATACGTATTTTATCACACCTTTTCCGTCCATTGCCACCTTGTCCGGAAGGTTCAGATGGTTATAGAGGATGTCCGAGATTCCCTTATTACCATCCCCGATCATGTTGCCGCTGCTGTCGTAAGCATAATCATTCAAACCACCGGTTATGAGCTCTTTGAAATCACCCAAGGTGGACGTAGCGTTATTGAATGCATCTTTCACACCGGCCAGCTTATTGCCGCCGCCGATATAGGTATATCTGAGGTCGTCTATCTGCGAACTGGCTCCGCCGCTATACCCCCACTGCTGCATCCGGAGGATGTTGCCATTGGCGTCGTAGGCGGAGTCGTGGTGAAGACCATCACCCATTTTTATGTCGTAGTTGATATTGGCAGACTTATTCCAGGCACCGCCGGTCAGCTGATTAAATTCGGCGCTCATCAAACGGTTGCTGCGATCATAGGTGAAGCCATAGGCACGGCGTTCTCCCCCTGCTCCTCTCCATTTTGTACCTGTGATATTACCATTGTACTGCACTGCTTCAAAACCGTAATTGTAATTTAATTCCTGGCCAAAAAAGTGAGTGCCGCTGCCATTCGCGTAATCTTTATTGATGCCCGTCAACCATCCACGGATGTTGTAATGGTAATCCAGCGACTCCAGAAAGCTCCCGGATGACTTCTTAAAGGTCTTTTTATTAAGCTGACCTGCATTGTCGTACTCATTAGCGGCTATCTCTACAAGGGGACCAGTGTTTAATTTTTTGCGCATGCTGGCTACGCGGCCGGCATGATCGTAAGCATACATCGTAAGCAGGGTATCCCTGGTGGCCACGGCACTGCGCGGGTTATGATGAAAAAGTTGCGAGCGTAATGGCCGGTTGCTAAAATCGTATAATGTCGTGAGCACCTCGGTACCACTGGCGGCATTGTCTGCCAACACTTGTTTAATGCGGCCCTTGCTGTCATAATAGCTAGTTGTTACAAGCCATTGGTTACTTCCGTCCAGCAGCTTCACTTTAGTCCCGGTGATTATTCCCTTCACAGCCAGAGCAGTCGGCTGTACGTCGGGATTGTCAGCAGCATCGGCCGACAACGTTACGGCCTGCGAGGCTTTGGCACCCGCGTAGGCATAGTTGTCATAATAGGTATAGGTCAGTGGCTCTAACTGGGCCGACGGCAGTACTGGTGCCAATGACGCCACTATGGTTTCTGTGGTGGCGATGGCGTTAGGGTCCAGTAAAGTTTCTGTCTCCGCCCCGATGCCAGTATCAAAGCCATCACCGAAAACGATCTCCGTGCCGGCCTGGTAAACCGCCCGGCCATCGTGCGCGTCTACGGCCAGGGAAGAGGGTACTTTCACCTGCGAAGTGATGGTTTGCGAGCCCGTCGCGCTATTCATAACAAGTTGTAATGCGGCTGCCGTTTGGGAGGAGGTATAAAGCGCGGTCATCACCGAACGGTTTTGTTCGTCGTAGAAAGTAACCAGCCACTTGCCGGCGAACTTTAGGTTACCGTCCTGGGTAAACACCAGGCGATCACGTATATCATACACCAGGTAAACGGGATCTGCCCCGGGAACTTGCTTCAGGCGCATGCGGTTTCTGGCGTCATACTCATAGCGAAAACATAATTGTTTACGGAATACCGGGTCGGCCAGGCTCCAGCTGTTCGCTTTCACCATATCTGCAACCGCCTTAGGCGGGATCACAAAGCGCAAACGGTTCAGCTGGTCATACACATAATACGTGCTTAGCCAGCCTGTGTGATTATCGGCAGGCGTTGCATCTATCTGTACCTTCTTCAAAATGATCAGGCCCGACTTATCCTGGAACTCCACTACCTTGTTTCCCGCTTCATCGGTCGTTATGTGTTTAAATAAGCTGCCGGTTGCGTATGCCGAGGTGCTAGACGGATAACTGTCGTCTGCCAGGGCTATGTCCCAGCTACGTACATCGTCTGCCGCTGTGTTAACGAGGTATTGCTGTCCAACACCGCGATTACTGCCGGCCCAGCTGTTACCCGCTGCCATTTGCTTCAGGGGGCGATTAAGCGGCGAAGGTTCAAACTGTGTTTCGCTAAAAAAGACAGACTCGCCGGGGTACTGTAACTGCGCAAAAGAATCAACGCCCGCGAAAGGGTTCATTCTAAAAGCGCCGTTCCCTCCTGACGCGGCATAGGGAAGGTATTTGTACTCTTCACGGCCGTATGGGTCATATACCACTGGCGCTACAAGGTCTTTCTTACCAGGTGCCCCACCCTTAACAACGGTTTGCAACGGACGCCCCAGGCCATCGAGGTACTGGGTAGATTGTTTTACATCGGCCACATCTGTCGCGGCTATAACGCTCGCGGATACAGTGTAAGGCTTTGATGGTTCAAACGTCCGCACATAATTCACGCGGATCCCGGCAGGGTAAGCCGAAGGCGTGGCTGGCAGTTGACCGGCCGAACGTGTAGGAGCAGGGACTGTTTGTACCACTGGCTTTTGTGCCTTTACTGATGCGCAGCACAGCAGCACGACAAACAATATATTGATGAATTTCATAGCTTTTGCTTAGAGGGTTTACAACTGGTGATTATCGCACGTTTACTGTGCTGGTACACGGTATTGATATTCCATCAGTTTGAGGATATTGCCATGCTGATCTTTGATTAACTTTAGCCTGCCATGTTCATCATACTCATAGTAGATGATACGATGATTGGTATCAGAAACACTCGATATACCTGACATAGGCCGGTAGGTATAAGTACTCATCTGCGCATTGACCGGGCAAATCCTCACCTCGTCAATAATACCCGACCCACTCAATGTTGAAGACGTCACCCCTGTAACCTCGTGTTCGAAACAAGTCCAGGTGACGCCCCCAATCGTTACCGCCGCCCATTGCCGCGGCGAACCTGCTAATGAACCGGTTACATTATAAGCACCGTTACGGCTCCAATAGCTGACCTGGTATTTTTTACCCGTGGACAGCCCGGTTTTCGTTAAACTGAAGGCGCCGGAATAATACCGGTCTCCCGTAATGCCTGGCGTGGCCACAATCCCGCCTGTATTTACACCAGACCAGCCATTTCCCTGCTCCGTTTCGAAGCTGGTGTAAGCAATGTCGGCGGAGTCTGCATTGTTGGCTTCCGCTATCGGGTAGATACTTTTGTAATCCCAGATATAGGAGGTTACGATATCGTTTGTTTTCTGGATAGATACTACGTTGCCGAACCTGTCGTACTTCAGCATTTTTGCGCGGCTTTCATCGGGATTGGAAAGCGTACGGGCAAACATTTCAGAAGGATATATCCTGCCGCCAAACCAGCCGAAGTGGTTGCTGACACTGCTGAGCGGAGTGCCACTAAGCAGTTCCTCCGTTTTAACTACTGTGTTCAGCCTGTTGGCGTTTGTAAGCGCTGTTAACATACCCTGTTGTGCTACCGGCCATCCTGTGAGTGTAGCAGCGTCTGACGGATACCATATTTTCAGTTCCTTCGGCGCTCCTTTGCTGGTAGTAACGGTCTCTTTGTTACGCAAAAGCGTTACGGGATCGTACGTATAATTTTTAGCTACTATGATACTATCACCCAGGCCATCGTAGGTTGTTTCTTTTTCCTGCATAAGCCTGCGACCGCCGGTTTGTATCACGTAACTGATGTCATCCACCACATCGCGAATGTAGTTACCCTGGCAGTTATCGTACTCACTGTTGTTAACGGTTGATGTGTATTTCAGATAGGCGCTACCTGCCCGTAATGTATCTTTGTTGAAGTTGCCATTTATATACTCTACCTTCTTTATGAGCTGGTAAGTAGATGGACTGAGAGATTTATAGAAACTAACGCTTTGCAGGCCATTACGGCTCCATTCATCACGGTCCTTCACCTGTATGGGCGAGTTGGGTTTACGGCTACCGCCCGTTTGTACGTTGTACTTATAAACCGTTTTGCCCGGGCTTTGGCCAGGCTTACCGGTGTATTCCGTTACCTCGGGATAGTTGACCGCCGCACCTCCTGCGAACAACATACTGGAGAAGGGGTTAGACGTGATGGTCGTTACCTTTTGGACCACATTATCTATATCATACTGATTAGTACTATTAACCGTTTGCTGGTACACGAAATCCGACCGCTCGGGCAAAAACCGGATCAACCCATAACCACATTCATCTACGCCATAACGGTATGACTTCACTATTGAATCACGGTTCAGCGCGTCTTTGTAAGTGATTTGTTTGATCCGGACATTGCCGCCCTCTACGATCGTGGTATCCCAATACTGGAAACGATTTTTTTCATACAGAAAGTTGGCGCTGCCGCCGGTAGGTAAAGTAAGCGTCTTCAATAAAGGCACCCCAAAACTCGTAGGCTGACTACCCGGATTATATTTCTGGAAGGCCCTGGAACCCAGCTGAAGAATATTGGTCTCAACAGAATAAGGTGCATCCGGATGATACTGCCAGTGATAATTCTGTATTGGGTAATCCATTTGCGGGACCATGTCCGGCCGCTTGTACGAAGAAGCGAATCCGAAGAAATCAGATACAAAGTTGGCGGCCAGGTTGTGCGTACCGCCCGGGGTATAATCCATCTTGTATACTTCCTGCGGAGTGCCACTCTTATCACGTATCTGAACGGAGTCTAACAGAAAGCGGTTATCAGCGAACGTTGGGTCGACAGAGGGCTGATAGGTGTGGCCGGGCATTTGCGTACGAAACAAACGGGCACTTTTGATTATCTCATACTGATTATTCGCATTTTTGGTATACAATGTAATGGTAGATACCTTTGACGCGTCGTACGTAAGCGACACCTTTCCACCCCGGAACAAAATATCGGTAAGCTGGTGCTCGTCTACTTTACTTAGCTGGATCAGCCCTTCATCGACGTAATCTGAACCCACGTCTTCGGCGGTGGTGTTACCGGAAAGGCAAAGGTAAACAGACACATCCTTTGCTGTGGTAATTGTTGTACAATGGAACACCCCCCCAAGTGAGGAGCAAATCGTTTGATCATCCCACTGCGTATCGGTATACCAACCACAGCTCATTGGCATTGTACTGCCGCCGTAACAGGCCGATAGTGGCGTCGCCAGCGTGTACAACCCGGTAGGATTATACTCATAAGGCGGGAGATCATAAATATCGAACCAATTCACACTGCTGCTGTTCCAGGATGCGGCTCCTCCATAGGTACGCATGGCTGCCCAACCCGCCATTCCACTCATCGGAAAACAGCCGGACGTAAAACGAAACTCTGATTTATGAATCTTGGGTTGCATGTCGAAACGGTTCGGGTACTCCGTTATTCGCCACTGGTAATTATAGTACGGGATCTGCCGGCGGTTAGCGGTGCCTCCATATACAAACTGCACCGTGTCGGTTTTGTCATAGGAGATAATCTCCGTCAGCTTCCAGGCGGTCATCTTATACTTCTCGCTGGCATTGTAATTCTCGTCTTCCGTTACCTCTACCACATTCGTTGTGCCGGTCGAATAACGACCAAACTTATACAGCGTACCATCGTCATCAATGATCTCAAAAGCATTATCGTTAGGCCGCGATATTTTCACTGCCTCATAGGGATTCGGTGCAAAGCCACCGCCCCGCTTGTGCATAAAGCCACCGCTTTTACTAAGCAGGTTATAATAAAAATCATCGGGTTCTTCATCATACGCCCCTTTTGCCAGCAACGAAAGGTAGTAACAGTCGTTATGGATACCAAAATTCGAATTGGTTGCATTATAGCCAGTCCCAAGGTTATCGGACCGGCCATTTACCGAGCGACTGATCCCCAAGTTAGGCATGAGCGTCCAGCCAAAGCCAATAGGTCCATTCAGCTCACTCCCCTTCAGCCTGCCGATATGATAAGAAAGCGAAAAAGGGATTTTCCCCATTTTCGTGTTCACCTCGAACAGGGGAATATCTATCTGCGGCGCACCTGTCACAAAATCGATAGGATACTGCTGGTAGGTGGCGATGGCAGTAGCCGTAGGCGAGGCGGGTACAAACTTGCCGAAATTCTGCTTGAATATTTCGGTCTGGCCGAAAGCCTCTCCCGCTAAGCAACACACGCTTAACAACAACCAGGCAAAAGGGATAATTTTTTTCGCATAGTGAGTAGTGTCTTTAAATCCATTCAATATTTGGTTATCACTTTCTGGCGGCTTGCTGTAAGCCATTGAATTGTGGTAAGCCCCGTCGGCTTTGACTCCGGCCAGACGGCATCGTGGAATGTTACGGGGTAAAACTTATCGTAATCGCCGCTCACATTGAAGCTGCCGGATACCTGCGCCTTCGCCGGCAAATAGGTAAATAGGGTGATAAGCGCTATACATAATAGCACAACAAATTGCTTGTTCATATAAGGGATTAAATAAAATCAGGTAAATGGGCCGAAACAAAGTACATCATCGTTACGGCATCGGGAATTCATTTCATACTAAAAGGGATTACATCATATCACTAACAAAGATCGTTTTCGGGCATCACAGGTTAACATCTCGATCTTTATACAATTTTAGGAAAAAAAGCAGAGAAAGTCAAACACTTTCCCTACTTTTTTATGCAGCGCATTGCCGCATTTAAACTATCTACTACCGCAGCCTGCTCATTCAACTTTAACGTCAGCGATTCTATCTTTTTATGTTGATCGATCAGGTAAAGTGTTAGCTCTTCCACCTTCTGCAGCAACATTTTGTCCATTTCTCCCACATCCAACCCGTCTTCTTGAACTTCATTCCCGGAGGGAATATCCGGTAGATGCTGATGTGTTTTAATAAACGCCTCCACTTCAGGGATTGAACGCAATTTATACCCGGCGGCAAACACATAATCTGCCCAGGTGGCCTGGTCTACCTTAATCTTACGCGCTCCAATTGACCCCTCGACGGCAAGCCGGTGCCCGTTCAGCGATATCGTACCAATACCCAGGTTGCCGCCGAGATAGTTTAATCCGGGCCCGGTGTAAAACGCGGTGTACTGGCTATAAAGTCCGTTTTGATTAATATGCGGGTCTACTGAGGCCTTCGTATTCAGACTAAAGCTACCAGCCACGAATGGCAGGGCGTTTTGTATCCCATCATACACCACAGGATCGATATATACATTTGCGCGGTATTGATAGGTGGTATTTCCTCGCAACCAGACTACTATACGCTGCGACGCATTATCTGCGGTCACGTCCTGCCAGCCTGCAATCAAAGGGATGCCTGTAGAACCGCTGTTATGCGCTTGCGTGACATTGATGAACTGCGACCCATTTCCACCACTCGTGACATGGAAACTAAAACTGGCGATGACGCTGCCATGCCAACTGGCATCCTGGTGGGTAGACGAACGTCCCAAGATCATCTCGGATGGGATATTCATTGACCAGGCGGCATCGAGAAAACTGACAGGGTAAAATGTATTGGCGTTTCCATTCACGTGAAAGGAGCCAGTGGCCTGCCCCATCGTGCGGGCGCAGGCGAAGAGACAGATAACAAGAACAAATAGACGCATACTGTAAAACATAAGCTAAATTTTTGAAGATTTTAGTTCCTTCACCGCATCGAGTAGTGCGTCGATTTGCGCCTGTTGCCGTTGACTATTTTTATGCTGTTCCATGATGTCCAAGCTCAGCTCTTCCACCTTCTGCACTAACCTCTTGTTCATTTCGCCAACGTCAACGCCTTCAGTTGCTGTTTCGGAAGGTGTATCAACTTCTCTCCGCAATCCGTCTATCTGCTTTTGCTGTTCAATCATGTAAAGCGTTAACTCTTCAATCTTCTGTAAAAGTTTCCTGTTCATTTCGCCAAGATCGATACCGTCCGTCGCCACTTCACTTGCCGCCGGAATATCGGGTAAGCGCTTATGTTGTTTTATAAAAAATTCTAACTCGGGAATGGACCTGAGTTGATAACCGTCCTCAAAAACATAATCTGCCCAGCCATCTTGCGTTACGCGAACCTTTTTTGCGCCAATAGTCCCTTTCACTGACAATTCATGCTGGGGTTTAGACGTTCCAATTCCCACCTTCCCATCCCAGGTAATGCGCATCTTTTCAGTGAGTGACGCTATATCTCCCCCTGACGAAGTGCTAAAAGCAACGTCCATCGCCCGTATAAGCGCATTGTTAGGGGCGTAATTATTAATACGTTCTGCCCGGATGCGTGCACCCACTTGGTCAACATACATATCTCTCCAGCCATAGAAATCAATATTATAGCCGCCGCAAGCTGCGCCAAGTGGAACGTTTATGTTGCCGACATCATGCAGTTTACCGATCTTAATAGCAGTAGGCTGGCTCAGGAACGAGCCCACATGAAGGCTGGCCTGTGGATTACCCTCCGTAATGCCCATAAAACCATTGGAACGGTTGATCGTTAAGCGCTCCGCCAGGTAATTTCCATCGTCAGCATAAGCAAACATCGAAAAATTGCTACCGCTTCCTCCGCCCCCTTCCTCCGTACGTGTGCCCAGGCCCCACCTGTAAACGCCGGGCGTTTGCATCATCAATAAATGAACGTTACCGTGATTACTGGCCGCTTGTACCGTGCGGAAGTGATTCGCAGTCCCATAACCTCCAATGTTGAAATGAGCCCCGCCCTGGACGGTGTTAGGTTCGTTATCAATGTATTGTCCCATGATGGTAAGCGAAACCAGTGAACACGCAGTGAATGTGATAATATATTTCATAAAGAATGCGAAGATTTATTGTTTGGATGACTTCAACTTGTCAACGGCTTCTTTCAACGCATCGATCTGAGCCTGCTGTTGCTGACTATTTTTGTGTTGGCCGATGATATAAAGCGTTAACTCCTCCACCTTTTGCAAGAGTTTCCTGTTCATTTCGCCGAGGTCGAGCCCTTCCTCCGTCACTTCTGCAGCGGAGGGCATGTCGGGTAAGTGCTGGTGTGCCGATATATATTGCTCCACCTCCTGTATAGATGGGAGCCTGTAGTGCTTCGCAAAAACATAGTCTGGCCAGGGGTTTACAGAAGTAACCCTGACCTTCCGGGCGCTGATGGTTCCCTCCACCGCTAACTTACTTGTACCTGTATTTACCGTGCCAATCCCTACGCTCCCATCACTGTTGATCCGCATACGCTCTGTCATTTTGTGTGTACCTACATTATCCACTGCATTTGTATAGAACTTAATATTGGTATCCCAACTGCCCCCTCGGCTAAAACCAATAGCCGACGCACCACCACCAATAGCTGAATAGCCAACCGCCAGTTCACTTGCAATATCCGCTCCCTGCATCCAGATGCCTCGTACATCTTCAAAGCTGCCGGCGTACCCCGTTTTTTTTAAAGGCATGTAAATCGCCCCGGTGAAAATATCACTTCCCACATTCAAACCCAGTGGATCAGCTGACTGAAAGGGCTGAACATCCGAGACCATCTCGTTCGTTGCCAAAGACAGCACAGCATTTTCGGCATACCCGGTGAATGAAAAATAATAGAGGCTG
Source organism: Chitinophaga horti (assembly GCF_022867795.2). Classification (NCBI taxonomy): domain Bacteria; kingdom Pseudomonadati; phylum Bacteroidota; class Chitinophagia; order Chitinophagales; family Chitinophagaceae; genus Chitinophaga; species Chitinophaga horti. The sequence goes on from NZ_CP107006.1 coordinate 2,575,340, forward strand.
GATGTATTGGCTATTTCCAGCGCCAGGTACCGCTCACCATTCATGAGTAAAGTCACTAAGGACGTACCCTCGCTGTAATAAATCAAGTTACCACGGGTGTAATCATAAGCACTACTCGTATTTACCTCCACCGTCCATTTCCTGTTCCAACCCGTCAAACCGCCCCGGGAAGCAATAATTTTGCCTGAGACTGCATGATCTAACATTAATAGCGTACCGGTGTATACCTTATGCAATACCAGGTAATTGATTCCCTGAGAATCTTCGGAACTGCCGGGAATGATTTTATTTACAAGGTAATTCCGGCTATTGCCAACTACATGCAACTGCGCTTTTGGATCGTTTGTTCCCACACCAACTGGTCCGGTCGGAGGAAAAACGTTTTGTGCTATGCCTGGCAAGGCCCAAAACAGCACGAGGATAAACAGGGAATGTTTCATATTGATCTGTTGCTTTATAAATGATTTGTTTTTTCTTTTCCAGCGCTTCCAGGCGCTTGTTAAGTTCCACGATATACAAGGTGAGCTCTTCAATTTTTTGCAGCAGCTTTTTATCCATTTCCCCCACATCAATGCCATCCTGCTTCACTTGTTCCCCGGTTGGAATATCCGGGAGATGGCCATGATGTTTTATAAATCTCTCCAGTTCGGGAATAGACCTAAGCCGATAATCCTTTTCGAAGACAAAATCGGCCCACGATGGCACCGAGGTAACCTTCAATTTCCTGGCTCCAACTGTTCCTTCCACGGCCAGCTTGTAATTACCGGTCTCGATCGTTCCTATTCCAACATTCCCATTTGGCCTAAACACCATCCAGGGCGATCCAAACGGCGATTCGGAGGTGGTATTGCCACCGATAAATCCATACTCCATATCACCACCATTACCCAGAACGCCCATCGCCAATAACTTTTTATTGCCACCGTAAGACAAGCTAAATTCCCTCACCCAGTTGGATGGAAAATTAACGTCGATATTGATTCCATAAGGATAAGGGCCAGGATTCTGGAGCCTGATATTACCACCATACACGTGTAGTCGTTCGGTTGGTGATGCGGTGCCAATGCCCACAGGACCACTGGTAGGGAAGGTATTTTGAGCGGAGACCGACAGCTTGCCTAAAAGCAGCAGCGTCAGCATAAGTTTGCATTTTCTAATCATAGGGAACGAGTGTATATGGGAATGAGTGATAGTGAATCAGTCAGCGACAAGGCTTATGATACAACAGGGGACAACCGCACTTTGTACAGTGATTATTTTCATGGTAAAGGGTATGTATTAAGGTCTATATGGATAAATCTGGTCAGGCTAACGGTATATGGGTAACAATTATTCCGACACCACAATTTTACTAATATTTTGGGGAATACAAAATAGCGCCTATGAAATTCTTGAAAAAGTGTCCCCCATAGGTTCGAACCCAATGAGCGTACATTGCAGTTCCATTCATTGCTATGACTTTACTTTGCACGCCGCGAAAGAAGCTTCTTTAACAGTACTATCTGCCCCAGGTGATAAAAGCTATGTTCGATCATGACATTGATATTCTGTTCATAATCCCCATATTTCTCATCCACAAACACCTGTTTCAGCCTTTCTTCCGGCATCTGTTCGATCAGGTTGGCAAATTCCGCGGCGTCATTCCAAAAGGTAGCTAAAAACGTGTCCCATTGTAGCTGTGATTGAACCGGAGGGAAATCGAAACTGTCTTTATCCCTGATATTGAGTGTTCCTCCTTTAAAAACCTCCTTCACACCTCTTATATAGTAATGAATATGTTGGGATAAGATAGCGATGGAGTTTAAGGTATCCACGCGGGACACGGCCAACTCCCAGCTTGTACCAGCTAGCTGGTCTTTATAGTTTGTGTTGGCGATCAGGGTTCCGTTCAGGATCACCTCTTTGAAACGTTTTGATATTTGATAAGATCCATTCATATCCTGTTAATTTAGGTTTTATATCGCGAGCCTCGGGTCCTGAGATGTGGTTACTACAACGGTTCAAAGTATATCTTTTCTTTCTAAATACAGATTGAATAATTTATCAAGCTCAAAAATAAATGTTATGCGTGAAATTATGGAACATCAAGATCCCGCTTAACATCGCCTCCTGTCTCTATAAACCATCGCGAGCAGACATCGGCCCAATTTTAATAATTATTTTAAGAATACAAAATAGCGCCGCTGAAATTTACCGCATAGTCAGATCCATCGGTGGACGTACATTGCTCCCTGCCAGCAGCCTCACCAGAGGTTTATCAAAGATAAAGGGGTGACTAACCTAAAATGCTTATCTTTAAGCCACTGTTACGAACGTATTAACCTCAATCTCTATGCGCATTCCCGTTTTCCTCATGCTGCTCGTGTGCTGTTTTAGCTGCACCCGTATTAACAAACTATACGTCAAATACGGCGAAGCCCGCCAGACTTTACAGTCTTACCAGGATAGTGTCATCCGCATCTACATGGACAGAAAAGGTCTCATTTACCCGAACATCCCTTTAAGTGACCAGCTGATCCGCACCAACGACAGTCGCCTCGAGCTGCTATATGCAAACGACGAAAATATCCTGCAACAGGCAGCAACGGCAGCCGGTGTGCCGGGACAGGAAGACAAATGGATCATCCAGGACGCATTGGCCAAGCAGATTGCCAGGGAGATAAGGGGTGCAGCCCAGGGTAAAACGCTGGTGTATCTTATACATGGATTTAACAAACACCCGCTTCGTCCCGACAAGAGCAGCGCCTATGCAGAAAACAAAGAAATGCGGGCGAAGATGATGGAGGTGTATCCTGACCGACGCTTCCAGTTTGTAGAGATCTACTGGGACGGTTGCACCTGGGCCAATGGCTGGGCGCCGCTCGCTGCCTTTAACTCCATGAAAATCTGGGATAATGCGCAACCTGCGTCTAATAATGTGGGGGTGGAATTAAGGCGCATACTCAATGCAACGGGCGTAGCGCAGAATTATGTGATCACACACAGTCTGGGCGCGAGCGTAGCCACCTGCGCGTTGTTCAATGCGGAAAAGTTTGCGGAGGGCGACTTTATGACGGGCATCCGCAGCCGGTACAACGACACAATGAATTACCGTACGCCAACAGGCCAGTACCGCCTGGGAATCATTGCCCCGGCCATACCGGGAGAAAACACGTTCGGCGAATTTTTCGACCGCACGCCGAAAGGCTCAGACACGACGAATGTAAAAGTAATTGTCGGGTTTAATCAATACGACCCGGTATTGCGGAAATATGTCAACCTGTCTGCCTATGCCGGTGCTACAACGCTTGGCTGCCGGCCTTCGGAGCTTGCACAGGTGAAGCGGCAGGTGAACAGTGCCTCGGCTACTTACCTGTACGACGTGGATTTCAGTCTTACTGCCAAGGATAAGAAGCAGGCGGTACATGCTTTCTCTGCATATGTGAAGAATGAGAAAGCGATGAATAGCTTTCTGGAGCAATTGTTTCACCTTTAATACCCCATCTCTATGCGTATCTATCTGTTGTTATTACTTGGACTATGCAGCCCACTACTACTGGCTGCGCAATATTTTGCCGAAAGCGAAACGAGGAGCTGCAAATCCAGGCCATTATGCCGCGATTGTTTTGCTAACAAATACACAGACGCTCAAAAGCGCACCTTAGACGAAAATTGGTCAGATTTTGAGGGCGCAGACCTGGATCAAACGCTTGCAGCAGACAGCCTGCTACATACGTTTAAGATCAGGTTCGACGGGATCGGCTGTGTGTATCCGTCATTTTTCAATGACAACCGGTTAAAGGAGATTTTTCTAAACGACAATGTGATTATCGGGGGATTCCGCCGCTATTCATTCCTGATGATCATGCATCGCTACCCGGATACGCTGGAAGTGTTTTATCCGCAGCTGAAAGGTAAACTCGATGCGTTAAAAAAGATCGCCACAAGGGAACGAAGCCTTTACACCCTACGGCCTGAACATACGGTTTGCTTCGAGTTCCGGGAGGCATGGAATGATGTGTTTATGCCGGAAATCATCGCGGCGGCCAACAAAAAAGTGCGTGACCATGAGCTTAAGCAATGTGTCTACTTCGTTCCCGGGTATAACGTACCCTATAGCCTTGCGCAGGTACAGGGCAATTTCATGTTCAGGGATTATGCAAATAATCTGCCTGACCGGAAAACAGGGGACAGCATTTTATTTCTTCGAATTTTCTGGCCAACGAACGATCAGAAGAAACATGACTTTACGTTAGAGAATTGCAACACGGATAACAAGCTGATTAAAGCCAATAAGACACTTTATGACTTCATCACGAATAGGGGATACAACGCGGCACTATCACTCCGGAAGTTTGTAAAAGCCCTGCCTGAAGACATGATCATCACCGGCATCTCTCATTCGTTTGGCGCTACTGTCAGTACTGCCCTTGTACTCAGCCCTGAAACAAAGATGGATGGCGACAATCACCGGGATTCGCTATTCGAGGCCGCATTCCGCAAAGAAACACCACCCAGACAGCGGTGCTACTTTTTTTAAGTGCGCCAGGCATCCCCGGCGTGGGTACCTTTCAGGCGATGGATGAAAAGCAAAATAAGGAGCATTACTTTTTCATCGGCCATAATAAGCGCGACCGTATACTGCGTAAACAACCTTTCCGGATTACGATCCCAAGGATTTTTACTAACGCCGCACGGGGTTGCCAAACTACGCTCGGCTGTGATTACAAGGGGGAAATCAGGGATGTGAAAAAATTTGTACGTGTCACGTTGAATATGGAGCCCAACTTCTACTACGCCCGCAATTCCACCCTTAATGTACACGATTACTTCTGCACCCGCCGCCAGCCCGGCTTCCAATCCCACTTCGTAAAATATGTGCATGACAGCTACTCCCGCGTAAATGATATCAGCATGCCAACGCCGGTAACTACGCCCCAAACTTCATCATCTCGGTCGAGTGGTTCAGCCCAGTAGTAGTACCCGCCGTCACATCCACGGTAACACCAGTAATCTTCCGCGCCAAGTCCGAGGCGAGGAACACACCTGTATTCGCAATATCGGCCATCATCGGCAACTGCTTTAACATGGTATCGCCTTCCAGCCGCTGAATGGCACGTTTTCCCTGTTCGCCGCCAAGTTCGATGGCTTCCCTGAACACACGGGTGTCCGGGGAGCCGCCGGAACGGATATTCACTACGCGAACGCCACCAGGGCCAAGCTCTGAGGCGAGGTTCTTTGAGAAGCTTTCCACGGCACAACAGGCGACGCCGAATCCGCCGGTGAGCGGGTACGCAACACCGCCTGGTGTGGCGGTCAAGGTAAGGATCACGCCGGAGCCTTGTTTCAACATGGTGCGGGCGGCAGCGGTGGCGGTAAGGAACTGTGTTTCTATAGCGATGTGAATGGGGCGCAGAAAATCCTCGGGGTGCATATCAATAAGTGGCACGTCCTGTGTATCCTTCCAGCCGATGGCGTTGAAGGAGATGTCCAGCTGCTTAACCTGCGCCAGGTGCCGCTGGATAGACGTAGCGCTGAGGGCATCTACGATCGCGATTTCGGCTTTTCCTCCTTTTGCAGTAATGCCGGCGACGACGGCTTCGAGGGCATCGGGGTTGCGGCCGGTAAGCAACACGGTGGCGCCCGCGGCGGCGAATGCCTCGGCAAAGGCTTGTCCCATGGAGCCGGATGCGCCGTAAATCACGGCGGTTTTATCGGATAAGGTCATAGTGACGATTTTTTATAAAGATATTGGGATTACGTCATTTGGGAGGGGCCGTAACCGGACAAATAGTGGGTGGATTACGACAAGCCAGCCATTATTACGTACTTTGTGTTCACATGAAAATCATCGCACTGTACGAAGGAAGTTATATCGTGAATAAGCAAAAGGTATTCACACCGATCACGCCCGGCATGGCAAGGGTTCCCGGCGATGGCACGAAGGTGGGCATCTGCCCTTTCCTGGTAGAAGCGGGTACGGATTTGATACTGATGGACACTGGTACGGGCGCGGAACGCGACGGAGTGAACGTAGTTGTTTCGCTGATACGGCAGCACGGTTACAGGCCGGAGCAGGTAACGCATGTACTGCTCTCGCATTTTCATAAAGACCATACGAATGGGATTGGCAGCGGCGCTACGGGGATTTATACCAACGCGAAGATCTATGCACAGCGGCGCGGGCTGGAGCATGCGTTGTCGCAGACAAACAATCCTTCCTTTAACCAGCCAGCCCTACAGCAATTACAGCAGTTGTCCAATCTCCAGCTACTCAATGAAGACAAGGGCCAGTTATCGGAACACATCTTTTTCGAAATGGATGGCGGCCACTGCCCTTTCCACCAGCACTTTTTCATTCGGGAAGGCGGGGAAACGGCCTTCTATGGCGGCGATAACCTCCCGCAGCGTTACTACCTGGAGCATAACTGGGCGTATAAGAACGATGCGGACGGTAAAACGGCGATGCACCTGCGGGAGCAATGGGAACAGGAGGCCCGCAAGGCCCACTGGTCGGTGCTTTTCTACCATGACACACGGGACAATGTAGTCCAGTTCTAGGATTTCCTCAGGTTTATCGCTTGGAAATGCCGACCTTTGGGCCGCCTTTCAAATAAATATGTGATGGACAACAGATCAGGTATACAGCGTAAAAAGCTGGCGGGTCTGGTGGGAGTATCTTTGCTGACCGGCCTGCTTTCCACCCTACTGGCCTTTTTACTCAAACATGCGACGGAAGAAGCCGAAACTTATGTTTTTACCCATTTATCCAGTGCCTCTTACTGGTTTATATTTATTCCTTCCGTGGGAATGACGGTGATTTACTTCACACGCAAATATTTGTTTCGCGGAAAACAGAACAAAGGGATCAAAGAAATTTACAGTACCATTAAGGAGCGCAAAGAAGAACTTCCTTTTTATAAAGTACCCTCCCACTTCATCAATGGCTTTATAACAGTGATATCCGGTGGGTCTACTGGCGTGGAAGTGTCGACGGTGGTGTCTACAGCGGCTATCGGCGCAACAGCACATCGGAAAACGGCCATCGCCAGGCGTTACAAAACAGAACTGATCGCCGCAGGTGTGGCGGCCGGTGTGGCTACGCTGTTTAACAGTCCGCTCGCGGGCATCTTGTTCGCGGTGGAAGTAATTGCGCGCAGGTCGCACAAAAGCATTTTGCTTGCCTGTATCGTGGCGGTTATACCCTCCATTGTGGCAGCGCACTTTTTGCCGCACGCGTATCTTTTCAACATTCCTGTTACGACCTGGAACCCTGCCGCGACGCCGGCCATCCTGGTGATTTGTGTACTGAGCGCGCTGATGGCGGTATATTTCACACGGGTGATGGTACTAATCAAAACGAAGTATGCGAAGATCACCAATAACTTCATGCGGGTGAACATTGCGGCCTTCCTCGTAGGCATCAGCATCTTCCTGTTACCACAATTGTTCGGTGACAGTTATCATGCGGTAAATTCTATGCTGCACCAGGGCGCGCCGGCTTTCTCTGTTAAACTGCTGGCATTATTATTTTGCTTTGCGCTGATCAAACCGCTGATCGCTTCATTGACCATCGGTGCGGGTGGCGACGGTGGTGTGTTTGCCCCCAGTATTATTGTGGGTGCGACGATCGGGGTGTTTGTGGCATTGATCTGCAATCACTATTTTCATGCGAACTTCTCTTTTATCAACTTCATGATATTCGGCGTAGCAGCAGCATTAAGTGCTGCCATACATGCGCCGCTGACGGCCCTGTTCCTGGCCTGTAACCTGGTGCCGGGCGGCTTTACGCTCTTCCTGCCGGTATTAGCGGTGGCCATGGTGTCGCGATACATTTCGCATTACTTCTGCGAATACACGGTGTATAGTTATGAAGACCCATCCAAGGAAATGTATCCGCATCTGCGCCTGATGAAATTATACCGCAAAACCAGGCAGCAGCACTAGTGCAGCAGTTTACGGTAAGCGAGCGGCGACAGCTTTGTTTTATTCCTGAACAATTTATTGAACGATTGCGGGTACTCAAACCCGAACGTGTAGGCGATTTCAGCTACAGACAGCTCGGTGGTGGCCAGTAATTCCTTCGCTTTTTCAATCAGTTTATCCTGGATGTGCTGCTGTGTACTTTTCCCGGTAAGGCTGTTTAATAAGTTACTGAGATAATTTGGTGAGAAGTGCAGCCTGTCCGTAAAGTAATGCACCGTGGGCAAGGGCATCTCCTGCTGCTCAGGGTGATCGAAATAATCGTTCAGCAAGGCTTCGAAACGAGATAACAAATCAGAATTCAATGTTTTGCGGGTGATGAATTGCCGGTTGTAAAAGCGGTCGGCATAACTAAGCAGCAAATCAATATATGAGATGATCACGGGCTCCGTAAAACCGTCGATATTCTTCGCGCTCTCCGCCTGCAGCATTTTCATAATGTTGATCACCGTTTCCTCTTCCTCTGCAGACAGGTGTAAGGCCTCATGCACGGCATAACTGAAAAATGCGTATTCTTTGATTTTCGCGCCCAACGGATGTTTGCGTATAAAATCCGGATGAAACACCAGGCACCAGCCTGACGGTTTATGATTTTCGGGAATGTTGGAAACAACCTGTTTGGGGCCGGTAAAAACCATTACCCCTTCATCGAAGTCGTAATGATTTTGCCCGTATTTCATTTTCCCATACACATTCCGTTTAATAGAAACACAGTAAAGGTCCAGGAGTATGTTACGGTATTGTTGGTCTGCATTATATTGCATTTCATCAAAATTAAACACGCTCACCAATGGATGATGAGGCTTTGGCAACGATAATATGCGGTGTTGTTCAGACACTGATTTAACGTGATAAGGAACTTCTTTCTTCATGATCATCCGGCTTGTCTCCTGTAAAAATAGGCGAATCCATAACGACTCGCCCGTTAAATGCCTCCTATTTACCGACAATGCTCATCGATGTAGCATCATATCTTTCACCATGGACGGCTCCAATCGGTACGATTGACTCCAATTTGCGCATATCTTCCATCGATAACTTTACGGCGGCGGCGGCCACGTTCTGTTCCAGGTTTTTAACTTTCCTTGTACCGGGGATGGGTACATGGCCGTTCGCCAGTACCCAGGCAACCGCCAGCTGGGCCGGGCTGATTCCCTTTTCCTTCGCCATTTCTCCAAGTGCGTTTGCCAGCGTTACGTTTTTCATCAGTTGATCCCCCTGGAAGCGAGGCATATTCCTGCGAAAATCACCCGGGGGCAAATCTTGTTCACGCTGGATGCTGCCTGTCAGGTATCCCCTGCCGAGCGGCGAATAGGCCACCAGGCCGATGCCCAACTGATTAAGCGTATCAATAATACCCTCCTCTTCAATACTGCGCTCGAAAATAGAATATTCTGATTGCAGCGCTGTAACGGGGTGTACAGCGTGTGCGCGGCGTATGGTATCGCTTCCCACTTCCGACAGGCCAATGTACTTCACCTTACCTTCCTTTACAAGGTCGGACATTGCCCCCACTGTTTCTTCGATAGGCGTATTAGGATCCAGGCGATGCATGTAATACAAATCTATATAGTCTGTGTTAAGTGCCCTCAAAGAGCGTTCTACCGCCGACTTTACATAGCTCTTTTTGCCATTGATCTGCCAGGTAAGCTGCTCGTCCGCATCGATTTCATAGCCAAACTTCGTTGCGATGGTGTACCGATGCCTTTTTCCTGCCACTGCTTTAGCAATCAGACGCTCGTTCAGATTAGGTCCATATGTGTCTGCCGTATCGAGGAAGCTCACACCCAGCTCCAGCGAGCGATGTAATGTGGCTATTGCTTCCGACTCGTCGGAGGCCCCGTATACTTCCATACCGCTCGTAAAAACAGTCATACCCATACAACCCAGGCCAATCTGCGAAACGGTTAATCCCTGGCTCCCCAGTTTCCTTTGTTCGATATTGCTCATCTCTTTTCGTTTTTGTTCACACAAAGGTGCGACCATGCGTGACGGGAAAAGTAGCGCGATCTACGGGAGTTGTATCCAAATCTATGTTTCGGGAAGACTTGCGCATTTTCCGAATATCGCTTAACTTGACCATACCGACAGGTTCCACTTTTATGATTAACACGTCGCTGTATGACCGAGAAAGAGATTGAAAACAAAAAAGGATCTCACAAAAACATCTGGTATGGTATTGGCCGACACCGTATCGAGATCCCAAAGACCGTTTTAAAAGCACAGGTGCAGAACAACAACCTGATGAAGCACCTGCACATCCGCTCCATCGGGTACTATCCGAAAGCGCAGGACCACTACACTTACCGCAAAAAAGGATTACCGGAGAGTTTTATCTTTTATTGCGTGGACGGCCACGGCTGGTTCCAGGTAAAGGGAAAACGATATGAAGTAGGGCCCAACGAATTCTTTATCCTTCCGCATAATACCGAACATGCTTATGGCAGTAGTGAAGATTCGCCCTGGAGTATTTACTGGATTCACTTTGGCGGGGAGTCGCTGCAGGAATTTAATGATATGTTAACCGTGCAGAAACACTTCGAACCGATGTATATCAAGAATAATGGCGATATTATCCCGCTGTTTAACAAGATTTACAAAACACTCGAACTGGGCTACAGCCTTGATAATCTGCACTTCGCCAACATGTGCCTGGTGCAGTTCATCAACCTGTTCATCTACAACACGCGCCATTACGAGGCGAGTATGACGGATAAGTCTGACTGCGTGGACAATGCCATCCTGTATATGCAGGAGCGTATTAATGATAAGATATCGCTGGACGAGCTGGTGAAACAGTTCAACTATTCCGTCTCGCGTTTCTCCAATCTTTTTAAACAGAAGACGGGTTATGCGCCCATTGATTATTTTGTGCAACTGAAAATGCAAAAGGCTTGTCAGCAGCTGGATTTTACGAACCGTTCGGTGAAAGATATCGCTTTTAGTATTGGGTTCGACGACCCGTATTACTTTTCGCGCCGTTTCCGGGCGGTAATCGGGATGTCGCCTAAGAAATACCGTTTACTGAACAACGACCAGCGTAAATCACCGGCCTGAGGCCACCAACACCGTTAAAACAAACACATGATAACCATTTTAAAGAGCCGTGCACTAACGGCTTTGTTACTTTGCTTTACCCTGGCTGCCGCGCAGCCCCTCGCCGCAAAAGTGCGGCTCCCCTACTTCTTTGGAGACAATATGGTGCTGCAACAACAAACAGATGCCGCCATCTGGGGTTGGGCGCAACCCGGTAGTATGGTAAAACTTACGACCTCCTGGAATAAAAAGTCGTACACGCAAAAGGCCGATGCCAATGGTAAGTGGAAGTTGAAAGTCGCTACACCCGTAGCGGGCGGACCTTACAACATTACGATTTCTGACGGCACGGCGCTCACCCTCAACAACGTATTGATCGGTGAGGTTTGGCTTTGCAGCGGGCAGTCTAACATGGATATGCCGATGAAAGGCTTTCGTGACCAGCCAATACAAGGATCGAACGACGCTGTATTTAATAGCGCTAATGATAAGATCAGGTTGTTCAGCATGCCTCGCTCCGTACAGCTACACGCCCAGGACACGGCTAAAAGCAGCAGCTGGAAGGCCGCCAGTCCGGAATCTGTCGCTAACTTCAGTGCAGCAGGTTATTATTTCGGGCGGATATTACAGCAACGTTTAAACGTACCCGTTGGACTGGTATGCATTACATATGGCGGGTCGCCGGCTGAAGCTTTTATGAGCGGCAAGGCACTGGAAGCATTCCCCGATATTCCTGTTCCGGTTGCAGACACCCCGAAGCTGACTAACAAGAACGCCACTACGCTTTATAACGGTATGCTGCATCCTTTCATTGGTTACGCCATCAAAGGCTGCCTTTGGTACCAGGGCGAATCGAACGCCGATCGCCCCGATCAGTATGAAACGTTGTTTCCCGCGATGGTAAAGTCCTGGCGCGAAGAGTTCGGGATTGGCGACTTCCCTTTCTATTTTGTACAGATTGCGCCCTTCCGTTACACGACGCTGCCTGATGCGGAACAAGGAAAACGTAATTCCGCTTACCTCCGCGACGCACAACGTAAAGCGGCGCATGCCATTCCGAACAGTGGCATGGTCGTAGTCATGGATGTGCCGGATGAAAAGAATATTCACCCTGCAAACAAAGAAGTAATCGGCAAACGTTTTGCCTATATGGCTTTGGCGAAAACCTATGGACACAAAGGTTTTGGCTACACCAGCCCGGATTTCGATTCGCTGTTGGTAAATGGGAATACTGCCACGATCAAATTTAAAGATGCGCCCAACGGGCTCACTTCATTTGGAAAACCATTGCAAGGTTTCGAGGTCGCCGGTGCGGACAAAAAATTCTATCCCGCGAAAGCGGTGATCAAAACCGGCACCGTGCAAGTGTCAGCGGCGGAGGTAGCTACACCAGTGGCCGTACGTTATGCGTTCAGGGATTTCACTGTTGGTGATCTGTTTAGCACAGAAGGTTTCCCAGTATCGAGTTTCCGGACAGATAACTGGTAGTATATTTTTCGGATAGCGTGGGAGTGAATCTCCCACGCTATTCTTATTTGAGCATCACCTCTACGCGGTGCGCCTCCGTTGCGGGCTCCACTTGCAGGTAGACGACCTTTCCATCTTTGAGTGTTGCTTCCACCGTTGTTTGTCGGGGTGCGTGTAGTTTGAAGTGGACATCCTTATCTCCCGGCCAGCCTGGGAATAGCAGGATACGATCTCCGTCCGTCTGCAACAGCATTTCCTGTAAACCGATCATCCCGCTGCCACCCCAGTTGTGATCGGGCGCCCAGTCGAAACCCGGGCCCCAGAATGCCGGGAAACGGCGGCTGCTATTTTGCAGTTTTAAGGCCGTCAGGCGCCAGGCTTCCTCCCGCAGGCCCAGGCGGGCAGCCCAGATGTTATCCTGTTTCCAACCAACATGACTGCGGAATTTAATGACGCTCGTGTCTTGGTGCCAGGTATTGAGTGCGGTATCCAGTCCGGGTTTGCCGACTCCATACATTCCCCAGGGGAATACCGGGTACAGCTGTGGCGATTCTACATTATTGATGCGCTCCCAACTTTTGGCGGGGGCAATGGTCGTATGGCCATCAATTTGAGTGTAAGCTATCGGTGGGATGCGTTGGAGGAATTGCTGCCACTTCAGCCGGGCTGTATCGTTCGCCAACACATTCACCAAACCTTTTGTGACCGTTGTTAGGGCGGCGATGGTGGAACTGGCGTTGTACGCCATCTTGTAAGTTTCCGCCGCGCTGCCAGGATACAGTACTAACTTGCCGTTCCCGTCGAGCGCTTTGCTGCCACGTTTGCGGGCAAGGTACTGGTAGTGTTCATCGAAGAATTGCAGGCAGCTTTCGATGAAGGGGATGGTGCGCGGGTCCAGCTTGCCGGTGTAACGTTGCCGTTCGAGCATCATGAGGCAAAACTCCAGCACCGTGTCCCACTCATATTCCAGCCAGGCGTTGAACTCCATCCCAGGATCGTACCCGGCAGGGCGTTTCTGGCCGTATTCGGCGAAGTTGGGCAGACCGAAGTTTTCCATCTGCTCCGTAAAACAAGCACCGTCGTGATTCCAATAAACTTTTGACCGAAGTTCCGCGGTGCGTTGTATGCGATAGTAAAATTCAAAATGCGCCTGCATCATGTCCCAGTCGCCGGAGCGTATCATCGGGAAGTACACCAGTCGCTGGTTCTGCATAGTGTGCAGTCCGCCGCCCCAGTTGCGATAGTCTGGCGTGAGTTTCATGGCCGTGTCGGTATACACCGGATCGACGGTTAACAGGCCGCCGTTAAACTTCGTTGGCCAGTTACCGTAAGCATTACACGCAAGCATGTAGCGGAACAGCTGATAGTTGCGGCCTACCTGCCAGGCGGTGCTGTCTTTCTTGCCCGGATCAATCTCTATAAAACTACGCTGCCAGAAAGCCTGCCACCATTGACGATTTAGCGTTGCGCTTCGTTTATCGGTTACTGTTAATTTCTGCAATGTTTGCCGCCAGGCGCTTACATCGTTCGTTTGAGCCGTATGCAGCGCGAGGTGCAGCTGGTGGCTTTTAGCGGCCTGTTTAGAGATGAGCCGCCATCCTTTAAAGTCGGTATTCGCGTAAACGCCTTCGTACGTGCCGGACGGGATGAAGGCATCTCCGTAGAACAGGCCGCCGAAAGCGAGTTTTTTTAAGGGATTATACAGGCTGTCTTTGACCGGCTGCAGCTGTTGTTGCGCCACCGTGGCATCGAAGATCGTGGAGTCGCTATTGTGATGCACGAATAGTACGCCTCCTTTCTCAAACGTTACCGAATCTTTCCGGATGATGTTATTCTTCGGTGCTGCCCACTTCCAGGAGTTACCGAAGTTTTCGCGGGATGCTACTGCCCTGTCGCGGTAACGCCAGCTTTCATAGCCCGCGTCTACTTTTATTTGTTGATTCGATTTGATGGAAATATGCGCTACCGGCTGATGTACGTCGGCCCATATCTGAACGGTCGCCTGCGTGCCTTTGTGTTTGCCAGATATGCTCACATAGCCTTCCTGTAAATGCAACTCCTGCCGAAAGTCCTCTCCTTCGAATGGATTCGGAGTAAGGCGGATACGCAGGCGGCCGGCTTTCATTAACCCGTTATGTTCATCGAAGCTGCCACTGCGGGCGGCGTAGATGAGTAACTCTCCCTTTTCCACCCACACGTTCATCCCGATATCGCCACCACCGCAGGGCATGGAGGCGCCTGCATGGTCACTGGGACTATGCCATACGATATTATAGGATGGATCTGCCTGTGCAAATGCAGTTCCGCAGAAAAGCATGCTTAACAGGAAAAGGATTTTTGTCATCTTATGTCGAGTTGCACTTTCCCGGTGATGCCAGCAGGCAGTAATGGCTGGTCTTTCAGCCGGAAAGGAGCGGTGGTGTACGTTACTTTTTTTGCACCGGGCAGTTGATCACCAATCAGGCGATTGTGCCAGGTGTTACTTACTTCTATCTCAATTTGATTGTCGCCTTTTCGCACCGCATTCGTCACATCCAGCTCGTAGGGCGGCGTCCAGAGCGTGCCGCAGTCTACGCCGTTGATGCGCACGGTAGCGATATTGAATATACTATCTATTTCCAGGAAGATGCGTTTTTCGTTGGGCATGGATTGCAGCGTGAATGCTTGCGTATATTTTGCCGTGCCTGAATAGTATCGTACGCGCGGATCGTCAGCCTGCGACCAGGATTTGAGGACGGGCATCGTTACCGCAGTTGCTGGTCCGCCGTAGGCTGTGTCGAAATGAACGCGCCAACTGCCTGATAGCGGAATTTGAACATCATTACCGCTGCGATCGACGTTCGCCCTGGCATTGCTTTGATGTGGCATTCCCACAGCACTTCCGGTAACGGCGCTCGTCCTAACATTGCCTGTAGCGGAAACTTCACCCCGTTTGGTACCGACACCTTGCCGTACGACCAGGAAAAGCGACTGCGCAGCTGCCATCTGCAAACGAATGCGTTGATCCGCACCAACACCGACCGAACGTATGCTGCCATCTACCGGATCCATCACCTCTACCACGCTGCCCGTTGCCCGCAGCGACAGGACGAACAGTTGGGCGCTGTCTTCCTGGTTCGATATGAAGTAGATGTCGGCATCGCTTGTGGCCCGGTGCGTCCAGGCAAAACGGCCGCCTGTATTATGACGCTCCACGTCTCTTTTTACGGGCAGCGTTGTCGCCATGTATGGAAGCTGGATAAACTTCCCCTTCCCGGTGTTTGCTATCAAATCTGCAAACACCTGTTTTACGGCGGCATCTTTGTCTTTGATGCCGATGCCTGTAACCGGCGTTTTCGTATCCATCAAGACAGTAGCCCCTTCGCGCACCAGCCTGGCGAGTTGTTTTGCGGATGTGACCGACCAAAGTCCGGCGTCGGCCTGTAAAGGATGGACCAGCGGAAATACCAGCACCGTGTAACTCGCGCCACCCGGCAACACCACGCGGCCGTTCTTCACGGTCATTTGCATCAGCACGTCCGGGTTAAAAGAATCATACTGATAGCCGTTGAGCGCATTCACCCAATCCTCCGGATCAGCCATGTTTGCTGAGTGGTTAACGCCTGCCGGTTTCGTGCGCAAAGGCTGGCCGTCATTCGCCAGGCGCTTTTGTTCCGTAGTCATTCTTTCAGGCCCAAACAGCCCAGGTAAACTGCTCACTAACCTGTCGGGCAGCAAAGCGCGGCGAGGCAGTTGTTCGCCGGCGAATACGGCTATATCCGTCACCGGCCGCCCCAGTTGTAACAGGGACTGGCAGCGCGCGAGGTAAGCTATCCACGCCTTACTTTGTTTAAACCAGGTTTGATCACGTTGATAGTAAAGCCCGACGCCGTCCAGCGTCATGCCGGGCTTTTTTTCCGTCCAGGGATTATGTGTGAATACGTGAATGACCATCTTATTAATGCCCAACGCAAAGTTGCGGTCACCTACGATCTTAAGATTGCCGGGGTGCTCGCCCCAGTTCATACGCACAGAAGTAAAGGATTCCGCGGCGATAACGTTTTTACCATAGATACGGCCGCCACTGATCGCATCGAGCATATCGTTCGGCTTGTCGTGCGTCGGGCTATTCAGCCAAAACTCACCCATGGGCAAATCTGCATGCTGGTAGTGCAACAGGTTATCGCTCTGCATAACCGGAGCCACGCTCTCCATACTGATTTCGCAACCTTTTGCATGGGCACGGGCGGCCAATGTTTTATAAAACACATCGCGCACAAGTTCCGCGATCGTTCGGCGCACATCATACAACACCTTTTCTGCCATGGCTGCACTCCCTACCGGGATGCCCGCCATTACTGGCAGGTACGGCATCAGGTCATAACCACGGCGTTTGCGAAATTCGGCTGGAAAGGTGGCCGACCAGTTCTGGCTGCCGCACTCCCAGCTATCAATGTGAAAGTATTTAAGCACATCTTTGGCGACCCCAGGATCAGTTTTAGCGAATGCCTGTCCGAACCAGCTGTCGAATTGCAGGTTGATGGCGGCTTCACTGAACTTATCGCATTCCAGTCCACTAGCAGCACCGCCCGTAGCATTACGATGCCCGGTAGATGTATGCCCGATGCGTAATATCACCCAATCGCCGGGCGGCGGCGTCCAATGCAGGCGGCCGTCGTTATCGAGTTTGGCGTCGAGTTTTCGCACCTGGCTTAGCGGCACCGCCTCTTTTTCGGGAATTTGCGTTGTGGTGGTAGTATGCGCTACGCGCCACATGCTGCCATTTTTTGCCTCGTATTGATGGATCTGCGATTCATCACTTAGATAGATACCCGTTACTTTCAGGGACGGTTTCCATTTCGCAGCATCGAGGTCTTCTGCGCCTGGCTCCGTGCCGGACTTATCATACACGAAACGGAAATAAGAAGCGGTAGTGGGCGGAATAGCAAAGGTATAATCGATGCCTGTTTCCTGCCATCCATGTCGCGGTGGGTCGAGGCGGGTGATATGGCGGAAGTTGATACCGTCATCGCTGGCTTGCAGCATCAGTCTCAAAGCCTGAAACGTATTGCCTCCCGTACGAATCATGAGTGAACGTAAAGTGAATGGGTCTGTATACCGATATTGGATCCAGCATGTGGAGTCACAGCGGAAAGAGCTGGTTTGAGGAGTGGCGAGGAATTGTGCAGGCGTGCCGTTGCTCGTAGTTACCACTGGCTGTTGCTTGCGGACCGTATGCGCTAAAGGATATGCATATACGGCAATGTCTATATAGAAACCCTCACGATGTTCCGGTTTCGGAAGATAAATAGCGTTATTACCCCCACGTACATACGTTTTGGTCCATACGAGTTGCTGCATCGATTGCTCCGGCTTTATCCACGGACCGCCGCCTAGTGCAAAGCCGTCACTGAAGTGCATGCCGATCTTGAGTTGCAGGCGCTTTGCTTCCTGCATGGCGTAACGTACCATTTCCCACCATTCGGGTGAGAGTTGCCTTACCGTCGGGGCAAAAGGAACTCTTGAGGAAGTGTCTTTGATGGGCATGAGATAGGCACCGGCAATACCGGCTTCGCGCATCGCTTCCAGGTCGGCTTTGATACCTGCTTTTGATACGGCACCATGCATCCAGTACCAGAATACCCAGGGGCGTGCCGCTTCTGGCGGCTGGCGGAATACGGCTTCCGGCGACTGCGCGGAGGCAGTCAGCATGGCGAACAGACAGCCTATCAAACTAAAAAAATACTTTCCTTTCATGCCTACAGTTTACTACTGCCTTTATCTTTGGAGGTGGCGACCGCAATCCCTCTCCTGTCCTTCTTATCCACGGCGCAATAAAAATGATATACAATGCCATTGTGCTTTACGACGAAGCTTTTATGCGCATACTTATCATCGAATGGCGCAGAGGGGCGGATCAGGTCTTCCCCCTGCCAATCGGTCCAATGTACGAGATCGTAACTGCAGGCGAAACGGTTGAACGCATCTTTGCGGCCTTCCCAGAATGCACCGAAGTAAAACATCACCCACAAATCACCCATCTTTTGTAAGACCGCATCACCTGTAAGGCCTATCCTGTGGTGCATCACCGGTTCTATACCAAAACGTTTCCAATGCACCATATCGTCAGAAACAGCCATTCCTATTCGCTCGAACCAGCGCCACTTAGGCGTATTGTTGCTCGTATCCCCGTTTGCGTTATAATACATTACAAACGGGTGACCGGTGTTTTCTTTTCGTCCCATATCACACTCGACTTGTACAGCTTTTTATTCTCCCACCAGCGAACGTCCGCATCCGCAGCTTTCAAAACCGGCGCTGGCAAACGCTGCCACTCATGCGGCTTCGTTATGTCCCGGGAGGTATTGGCCATACCGATTGACAACACACCTGTCTCATACCCTCTCTCCTTGCCGCCGATATAACTCATCCAATACTTTCCGTTGAACTTGTTCAATTTATAGGAACCTCCCCATTTCGGATCCTGTAAGGCAATGTAACCAGCCTTCTGATGAACGTCCCATTCGCTGCCCGTGCTATCCGAGAAAGATAACAGGCGGCCGAGGTTCGTCCACTGAAGCAGATCGCTGCTCTTTGCCAGCCAGGTTTCGTAACCCCGGCCGTCAAAAACGATGTAGGTCATGTACCATGATTTACCCTGCTTAAACACAGACGGACAATCCGCCAGCCGACCACTGTCGGGTGCGATTACCAATCCATACTTAAAAGGCGTTTTCACCTCCTCGTACACCTCCTGCATTCTTTCCAGGGACACGTCCCGGTGCTGGCCCTGGGCGCCTGCCATGAAAAACAGGCAAATGATCGTCCAATATCTTCTCATGTTCATCGCTTTAAAGGTAACCAAACTGCCATATCCGACCGTCCCCTGTTTGCCCAGGCATAATACGGAATAAGTGTGACGCTGACAGGTTGCAGGCTGGTATTCAATTCCCGATACAAAGTTTCCCTCCAGTTATCGGCCGGGCGGCGTTGTGCCCTGCCTACCAATGACATCACCGACCCATTTTCGATACGCGCGGGCTTTACCTCAAATTTAATATCAGCCGGGATAATAATGTCTGCCACCTTCACCTCCTGCTGATCCACAGATTCAACGCAATAAACGACAGGGCCACGTTTCACCGCTACCTGGTTACGGGTTTCTTCTACGAGCGGATGCGATTCGATGAGCGTTGCAGGCATCTCCATCACCAGCTCTATCCGCTTCGCCCGGCTTCCAGCGCCGTTTTAACGCCTGGTACCCGTTCGATACCTGTTTGGGCTGCGCCTGTCCGTTTACCCGTAAGCTATACTGCCTGCACCAGCCCGGAATCCGGAATAACACACTGTATTCTTTGGCAGGCGCGTCTTTGACATCCAGACTAACTTTTCCATCCCAGGGATAATTACTCACCTGCTCCAACCGCATGCCGGTGGATTTATCGTTGAATATATTGCCGCCATACAGATTCACGTACAGCTCATTCTCCCCTACGCTGTATACATAATCATTCACCTCCGCGATCGTGCGCACCGTATTGGGCGGGCAGCAATTCGATTTGCTGATGTAGGGAATGCGGCCGCCCTCCCAACGCAAATGGTAGGGATAGTCAGCCGATGCGGCCAGGGGATTGGTGTAGAAGTACTTTCCGCCATCCAAACTCACGCCGCTCAACACGCTGTTATATAATGCCAGTTCCAATACGTCGATATACTTTGCGTCCCCTGTAACGAGGAACATGCGCCAGTTCCAGAGCATGTTGCCGATATTGGCACAGGTCTCGTTATGGGCACTATGATTAGGGAGCTGGAAATCTCGTCCATAGGCCTGGTGTACACGTTGTACTGTGTCGGGATTGTACGCCGTACCATCCACCGAAACGCCATCATACAAAGCGCCGCAGCCTCCGGTCACATACATTTTACTGTTCACGACATTATGCCACATCTTCTCGAGCGGCCGCCAAAGGCTGCTGTCGCCGGTTTCTGCGAAGACGTCGGCCACACCGGCGAACAGGTAGTTTGCTCTTACAGCGTGCCCTACCACCTTTTGCATATCCCGGAAAGGCGCGCGATCGCTGTTATCGTCCGTACCTTCCACCGTGCCGCGAATGTCGATGAGTTTAACGACCAGGTCAAGGTATCGTTTATCGTTCGTGGTGCGGTAAAGTTCTGTTAAGCCCATGTAGTGTGAGGGGCAGATGGCATTGCGGGCTTGCTCAGGACTTGCCGTGTTGTAGAACCCGATGAGGAAGTCAGCCGCTTTGCGGGCGACCGTAAGCAAGGACGTGTCGCTTGTGGCGCGGTAATGCACACAGGCGGCCGTCATCAGGTGACCAAAATTATAGGCCTCGAAACTCAGCTTATCATCGAACGATTGCTGTTTGCCTGTTTTTCTTTGCTCAATGATGTTCTTCGTGTAAATGTACCCGTTATCCCGCTGCGCTTTTGCAATCACTGATATCGCCGTATCCATCCAGGACTTGAGGCGATTGTCGCGGGTGACCGCATATACCGCGGCTACCGATTCCAATGTCTTATAAAAGTCGCCATCGTGAAAGGACGGGCCGCGAAACCGGCCGGTATCCAAGCCGGCAGCTACCTTGAAATTTTTAAACGCATAACACATCGTTTCGCTGGTATACGTTTGCCACAGCTGGGGCATCATGGCGTCGCGGCATACGGCGAAACGGTCGGCCCAAAAGCCTTTCGTCCACCTCACAGCCTGCATATCAGGGGAATGCAGTTTAGCGTGCGGGCTGGCGCTTGTATTCACCAACCCTCCCTGCGCGAGGCTCGTGAGGCCATAGCAGCACATCATCACTGTTATCATGTATCTTCTCATCATGGCATTGCTGTATATTTCACTACATAATCCCGTCCCGGCGCCACGGGTATTTCGTACCAGTTACCTGCTTTGGCAACCGCATTCACCTCTATCCCGGAAGGTTTTGTCTTACTCCTGATACGTAAAGTGCCCTGGCCGAAAGGCGCCTTTACCTTCACTTCGCGTGTGCTTACGTATAAATCGATCTCACCACCAGGTACCGGCACCTTGCCCTGCATCCATTGCAATCCGCCCAGCACCGGCTCGATTACGTAGGTGGCATATCCTGCGGTAAGCGGTTTCACGCCGAGGTAATACTTACCCAGCAGGTAGATGGGACTGGCACCCCAGGCGTGGCAAAGGCTTTTACCGAAGTCACGGCCGTACATGGCGTAATGTTCCACGCCTTTTTTTGAAGGATCATATTCTTCCCAGAAGCTGGTGGCGCCTAGTTTTAACATGCCTCCCCAGTAGTTCTTCATTTCGTTCAGTACGTAATTTTGTTCGCCCATCGCGCACAGGGCTTCCAGTTCGTAGAAGCGCATGTACGGTGTAGTGATCTTTGGGATGCGGTCGTTCAGCAGCACAGACGTCTTCACGGCCTGCTGTTGCTCCGGGCTGAAGTATCCAAAGAAGATGGCGAACATATTGGCATAGCGGGTTACGTTTTCCGTTGGGCGGCCGTGAACGCGGCTGTGGACGAGTGCTTTTTTATCGTCATTCCAATAAATGGCAAACAGTTTTTGTTTCAAATCCGCTGCCAGTGATTTGTAACGAACAGCACCTTCTGCATCGCCTACCAGGTCGGCGCAGATGGACAAAGCCTCCAGGCTCCTGGCAAACAGCAATTGTTCGAAGCTTACTTCGCCTTCTTTGCTAAGTCCGGCCGCCCAGTCGATGAAGATCCAATCACCTGGTAATCCGGCGAGCAGCCCGTCCTTATTACGCCTGCCCAATACATAGTCGGCGAGGCTTTTCATACGATCGTAATTCTGCCGCATAAAATGTTTATCACCTGTGTAAAGGTAGTAATCATAAATGCCCAGGAACCAGTAGAACGTATAATCCATGATCGTATTGATGTGGCTCGTCACCGGATCTTTGCCACGTAAGGCGTACAGGGTGCGCGTCACGCTTTCATTATCGTTCATCAGGTAATAATTCATCAAATTGCTCTGGTACGCATCACCGCTCCATATCCAGCGATCGCGTTTGATACCGTCGATGAAAAATTCGCGGCTACAGAGGTGCAGTGTATACTTTGCTACGTCGTATATCTGGTTGATCGTCGCATCGTTGCAGGTGAAACTGCCTTTATCCGGGATATCGGCGTACTCAAACAGCATTGATACGGAGTCGAGCGATACGTTGTTGTCGGTTACAATATTCACATAGCGGAACGCTTTAGATAACGGCATGATGGAATCGCGTTTGCCGGGGAGATTCACGATCAGCCGGTCGAGCGTTTCTGCGCGCTGTTCACTCAATGCTTCTTCCTTACTTTCTCCGTAATAGATGCTCAATTTACCGTTGCCAGAGAGGCCGTGCAGTACGACGAAGCCGAAGGTTTCTTTGCCGAAATCCACCAAGCGGGAGTTGCCGTTTACCTGCGTAGTACGGGCAAACTCGGGGCGAACGGGCAGCCTGTAAGCCGATGGCAGCTGATCGGGATCGGCAAACGAACTAAAATCCGCCTGCAGCCAGCGAGTAGCCGATACATCAGACGCTTTGCCCGTTTCATCGATCCATTCCTTGTCCTCAAAGGTTACAAGCCAGCTGCTATCACTCACAATCGTCTTGCCTTTCACATAGATGGCAGGCACTGTCGCCTGTGAAAACACTTTGATATTGATCTTATGTTTGCCGGCGGGAATGGTTACCCGATCAGGCTTTCCCTCCAGCAGCTTACCGTCGAGTTTCACCTGGTACTCCCCTTCCACGGCGATGTCCAGGTCTTCGGGCTGCTGCAATTGAATGATTTTGTGGAAGTCCATTAATACGTAGTGACTGTCCATCTTCCAGAAGACAGGCAAAAAGGTGCCGCGCTCCGTACGGCGGTTCTGGAACTTGTTGCTTAGCCAGATGTCATAATCACCGGGATACCAGATCCAGCGGGCCTGCTGCCCCTGCGTGGCAAGCGCGGCTAAAAGGGGCGCAATAAGGCAAAACAGGACGAACGTTCTTTTCATATGTGGAAGATGTAATTAGAATCCGTTAAAGAAAATATACAGGCTAATCATCACAACAATCAGGGCTATCCAGACTGTCCATACCAGGCGGGTAGGCTTTTTCAGCATGGCGGCCGTATTACCCACGGGGGCAGGTGCAGGCTGACCTAACCGCGAAATCAACACCGCGAGCAAAAGGAGCACTACGAAAATATAAAATGATAGCAATAGGTAGTGCGGCCACTGTGGGTATTGATCTTTCGGGAATATCCACAAATAGCAAATGCCCGTACCCAAACTAATAGCCGATCCCCACGACAACGTGAAGTTCACTGCCTTCGTCGTCGTCCCTCTCCAGAATACTGCCAATAGAAACACCACCGACAAAGAAGGCGCGATAAAGCCCAATACTGCCTGGAATACATCAAACAAGTTCAGGCCCTTAATACTATCGATGGCGATGGCCATGCCTACGGCGAACAGGCAACCCGCTAATACCGTCATGCGGCCCATACGCACGACCTGCCGGTTATCGGCCGCAGGATGAATCTTCTTCACGTAAATATCACTCGTAAATACAGTACTTAACGCATTCAACGAAGAACCAATGGTACCCACGAGCACCGCGATCAATACGACGATCACAAGGCCGTTCAGCCCGGGCGGGAACAGTTGTGTCACCAAGGTCATATAGGCTTCGCTGGGGTCTTTTAATCCTGGGTACAATTCATAACAAATGATGCCGGGAATGATAAACAGCGGCAGTGACAAAATCTTCAGCCAACCGATGAAACTCACGCCCAGCTGACCTTGTTCCAGGTTGCGCGCGCCCAATACAGACTGCACCATCGCCTGGTCCGTACAAAAGAAGGCGATGGCCGAAACAGGGTAGCCCAGCAGGATCGCGTGCCAGGGATAACTCGCATCTGTGGCGGGATGAACCAGGTTCCAGTATTCCGGCGGGGCCTTTTCGAACAATGCGGTAATCCCCCCTACTTTATGGATACCCATCACCGTCAGCATGAGCGACACGGCGATCAGCAATATCATTTGAAATACGTTCACACGGGCAATGGCCTTTAGCCCACCGGCAAAGGTGAACAAGCCCGCAAACAGCACCAGTGCGATCACGGACTGCCACATTGGAATGCCCAGTATCTGCCGTACCAGGAAGCCGCCCGCAAACAAGCCGAGCGACAACCAGGATATCAGGATCTTGATCAAAGCATACCAGGCCAGTATGTTACGGGTACCGTCGCCGAAACGCTGGCCCATGAACTCCGGCATGGTGGTCACTTTACTGGCAATGTATCGCGGTGCAAATACCATCGCCAACAGGAAGAGGAACACGAAGGCATACCATTCGAAGTTGCCCGCTACAATGCCGGTGCTGTAACCAATACTTGCGAAGGCCAGTAACATGGACGGACCAACGTTCGTGCCCCACATGTTAAACCCGATGCTGTACCAGTTCAGCGATTTGCCGGCCAGGAACATGTCTTCGCCCGACTTACGCGCGCCAATACTGGCCCTGTAACCGATGTATAACAATACCAGGAGGTACAGTCCTACGATACCGTAGTCGAGATAATGCAGGCGGATTAGCATACGACGTTGCTTGTATCATGTAATAAAGATGCGGGCAGTCCAAACCGCGCGAGTATGTCCTTCACTTTGACAGGCAGCCCCGTAGCCAGACTCTCATCCATGGCCTGCAGTAAAGCGATCGTACCAATGCCTTCCTGTAAGTTGGGATAGGCGGTGAAGTCTTGTTCTATGGAGTCGACGAAATATTCAATATAATTCTGATACTCGCCTGCGTGGTGCTTTTGGCCTTCAAAACGGAAATAGTAATTCAGCTGCTCGTCGCCCCAGGTGATCGTCCGCTTTTCGCCGGCAGCGTCGGTTACGGCATATCGCAACTCGTGATAGTCTGCCTGGCTAGCCCCAACGGTACCCCGAAGGATACAACTCATGCCACTGTCGCGGCTCGTCGGCTGCACCGGACCTGTATACGCGCCACTCACGCGGGCAATGCGACCATCCGCAGCACGAAAGATGAAGTGCATCGTATCCTCGTTTTTCAGTCCGGCCGTTTGTCCGTTTTTACTGATCATGCCATACCCCATCACCTCTTCGATCTCGGGCAGGTACCAGCGTATGAAGTCCACCGGGTGGCTTAAGCCGCCGTACAGCCATTTGAAAGAGGCCTCCAGCGCCCATTTCTTTTCCAGGAACCAACGATGATCGGCATGGTAGTAGCTTTCGATCGTCATCAGTTCGCCGATAACGCCCTGTTCGAAGTCGGCGCGTTGTTTCCTGAACGGCTCGAAGAAACGGGAGCTTTGTCCGACAAATACTTTTTTGCCTGTTTGCTTTTGCAGGTTGATGAGCTCCGCCGCGTCGGCCAGGTTATCGATAAAGGGTTTTGTGCAGATGACGTGTTTGTTATGTAACAGCGCTCTCTTTACATGTTCGGCATGCAGGTGATCGGGCGTGTAAATGGCAATGATGTCAATGCCTTTATCGTCCAGCATTTCCTGGTAATCGGTCGTATAGTCGTAGGCTTGAAACTCGTCTGCCCGCTTACGGCATAACGCAATGTCGCGGTCGCAAATAGTTTTAAGCTTTACTTTTTCACTGTGTATGGCAGCGGAAATGGTGCTGCTGCCTTCGCCTAATCCTAAAATACCAATGGTTAGCATACGTGAAATATTAATGATGAACTGCCTGGCCCGTGGCGGCCGGCTTTATTGCTTTTAGCAGGTGTTGATACGCAGGTTGCAATCCCGCAGCGGATTTTATGCTATCTGCCACTGCCGGACCGTTATTCTCCCACACATTACCCGGCCCATTCGCGTTGCGCATTACCTTTTCGGACGGGCTCCAGTTGTTTTTCACGGTGATGTAACCGGAACCTTCGTCGAGGTAGTAGTAAAACCAATGATTGGGATCGTGCGGGTAAGGTGCTTTATAAATGGAATCGATATAGTTTTCGCTGATGACGCTGCCGGGCATGGCAGAGAGCGTGTACACCCCACCTACATCATACACGTGTTTCGCATAATGATGGACTTTATTCGCACGCACGATATTATTCCGCATCGCATTCACGGCTTTCGTCCAGCCCCAACCGACGCAGATGCCGGAATACGGCACTTCGTTTACTTCATTATGAAGGATGTGGATGTTGCGTACATAACCTGCGCTGATGCCGACACAGCCCCAGTCTTCATTCGCGACGGAGGTGATCAGGTTGTTCGTCAGCAACACATGACTGCACAACTCACGCTCATCTGCAGGATCGTATGGCAGGTGCGTTTCGAAGGCGGGATCAGAGAATACGCCGGCTTGTATGCCGGTGCCGGCGATGTCGCGGAACAGGCAGCCGGTAATCGTATCGTATTGGGTGCCTTTCTCCAAGTCCAGGCCAGTGCCTGCCAGGTGTTCAAAGCGGCAATCTTTGATGTTGATGCGATGTGCGTACGACAGTTCCACCGCGCCAGGCTGGCGCCCAATCCACGCCTGGTTTTCTAAGCCGGCTTTTGCGGGAGTACCCGATGTGTGCAGTTTATAGGCATCCAGTAAAAACATCCCCGCCTGCAGCGGCACGTGGCCCTCACGGGATGGGCGCATCCAGCCTGTATGTTGGAACGCAATGCCACTGATCGTCACATTCGCTACCGGGTTTTCAGCCGTGCCGGTGATGCGCAGCAGCGTTTCCCGGACGGGCGCGATTATTTCAGAGGAGGCGAGGTCCTGCCCTGCCTTCGGCCAGTAGTAAAGACGTCTGGCTTTCGTATCATAATACCATTCGCCCGGCTCATCCAGCAATTGGATGGCATTACTCAGGAAGAACGGAGAATTACCCGTTTCCTTTGATAGCCATGGTGCCGGCCAGGGATGTTCACTTTGTAGTTTGCTTTCGGGTTGATAAAAATGCAGCACGGCGCTGTCACCCCGAACGTCTGCCTTGCGGATACGCAGGTAAGCGATGGCCCACCATTGCTGGATGCACATCTCCAACCCATCCAGATTGCCCGCTGCCAGCGCCTTCGGGAACGGGATCACGCAGGTTTCTGCCGGCTTGTGCCAGTTAAGAATACGGTTCATGCTGTCGCCATTGCGGTCTCTCGCCCTTATGGCTTTTTCTCCGTTCACCCACAACTGGCGGAAACCATCTGCGTGTACATCGCCGTAAGGAACGTCGGCTATCCATACTTTTCCGCGGGCAATGGATGGCAATCCGGATACAGTGCTTGTCAGCTTCTTCCAGCTGGTGATGGACTGTCCGCCACTGATGACGGGCTTTTCGCCAGCGGCCGCGCGAATGAAAGTCGGGCTTTCCGGTGTACCGGCATCTTCAGGGCGCAGCCAAACGGGCTCGTATACACGATAAATGCCGTCATGTAAAATAATGTGAATACCACCTTGTATTGAAGGATCATGTAAGCGCCGTAGTTCCCGGGCCTGCCGTAATGCTGCCGCAGGTGTAGCCAGCGGGCGTTCCAGGGTGCCGGGGTTCGTGTCGGAACCTTTCGGACTAACGTGGATTTCAGTTGCATATACGCGGAATTGGCTCAGTATACCTACGGCCAACAGGAATAAACGCAATCGTTTCATCTTTGCTGTACCAGTTTAGAATACAGTTAAATATAGTTTGACTGGCCTTCCCGGAAAATGTTAGTACTGGTTATAATGATGGAGGATTTTACTATTTATCCTGGAACACGCGCTTCAGGTAAGCGGTGTTTGCACCGTAGTTGTAACGGGTGTCTTGTGGTTTGCGGGCATCGCGGCTGCGTTCTATAACCAGCCATCCGCGCCAGTTCATTTCATCCAGGGTTTGTTTCACTTTGTACAGGTCGAGCTGCGGATCATTTTGCAGCCATACGCTGTCTTTATTCGTCGCATGGATCATGGCGATGCGGTCGCGGCCGAGGGTTTTCAATTCGCTGATCAGGTTACGCCCTTCTTTCAGGGGGTTCGAAAAATTAAAATAGATCTTGATCGCAGGCGAGCCGATCTCTTTCAGTAGTTTCACTTCTTCGCTAGCGGATAATGCCGTTTCTATCGCGATCACAACACCTGCCTGCTCGGCCATGCGGCCGGCTACGCGCAGCCTGGCCACTACCGAGTCCCTCACCGCAGGCTGTTGACGTAAGTCGCATTGCACACCTAAAGGCAGGAAAGCTGTTTTCACATTCATCAGTTGCATGGTGCGGATGCAGTCGGCTATCGAACGCTGGTATTCCGCCCGTCCGCAGAAGGATTGCGCATAATAACCCGTCATCGCCAAAGAAAATATCTCTATGTCGTTCTCCTTCGCTAATTGCAAAAAGCGCTGACGTACGGAATCTATTAATAACTGGTTATCGAAAGTGGGCCTGTTGCCAAGTCCACCCATATCTACTTCTACCCCATCTGCGCCCAGTTCGGCCGTAAGTGTGATCGCACCTGTCTTTTGGCGTTTAAGCAACATCAGGTCGACGAGGCCAATTTTGTAACGCTGGTCTTGTTTCGCGCGTTGAATTTCGGCGTTGAAAACTTTTTCCAACTGCTCAAATCCTTTAACGGCATGCGCTGGTAGTCGTTCACCTTTATCGCCGAACACGTACATCGCCTGTTCCGGTTCTATAGTAATTGTGCTTTCGTCTGCTTTGGCCGTATCCAGGCGCAGATGTTTCGCCATAAAGGCATAAACGGCTGCTCTTTTATTAACGCCGAAGTCGTGCTTTTCGGTGGCCAGGTGTACGTTTTCTACGTTACCTTGTTTACCGTACCAGTTGTATATCTTTTGCAGATAAGGGAAATCATGTTCTGGCATCTTGTCTGTCCAGTCGCCGCCGTCACTTACCACCAGCTGTGGTCTTGGTGCAGCCATGGCCGCTATTTCTACGTTATCGGTGCGGCCGCCGCAGCTATGGATGGGCATGCCGCTTTCACAGGGGCATCCGCCGTAGAAATAAGAAGACAGTGATACCACAGGTGCCGATACTTTGATACGTGGATCAACAGCCGTCATCAGTACAGTGTGAGAGCCCGCGCCAGAGCCGCCCGTCATCGCCACACGGCTCGTATCTGCATCCTTCAGCGACAGCAGGTAATCGAGAATACGAATGCTACCCAATGCCTGGATCGTCATCGACAAGCTCCGGCGATGGTCCTCCGTTTTAAATTGCAGCAAGGATTCTCCCCAGGCGAAGAGGTCGTAACTAAAGGCCATAGCCCCCATTTTTGCCATTGCAGCGCAGCGATACTGGCAGTCGGCCCGGTAACGTTGTGCGGCCCAATGACCATCAGGATTTAAGATAACCGGGATTTTGCCCCTGTACTTCGCAGGCTTGTACAACGAGCCGTTGATCCAAACGCCCGGTAATATTTCGATCGCGATGTTCTCTACGGTATAACCATTGAACTTCCGCTTTGCGGTAATGATCGGTTTGGCGCCGGGCGATGCGGGCAACGGCGAGAGTTGCAGGGCTTCGCGCAAGCAGGGTTGCAATTGCGTTTTGCGTTGTTCCCATTCCGCCAGCGAACTGTATTGCGAAGCGATACGGTCCAGCTCCGCCCAGCCTTCAGCTACCGGCCAGCGATAATACTCATAGTTACTGATCTTGTACTGATTGCCGTCTTTCTTCACCTTCATTTCGAGCGGTTGCAGAATAGCGTTCAGCGTCACTTCCGCGTCCGGACGATATTTCCAGTCGGGGTAGTTCACCCATTTATCGGCTACCATCGAATCTGCATAACGAACTTTAACACTATACTTCTTCTCTATTTCGGTGAGGACTTGCTTCAATGGTTTACGATAGGCATTGTCGGAGTTCTGTGCCAACACAGGTGCAGCCAACAGCAGACAGGCAATATAAAAAACAAAGGTCTTCATCATCTCCATCTTAATTAAGTATTACTCCTCCGTGCCACCACTGGCAGCTACGGCGGCTCCCGGCCATTGCTCCTGTATGATCGGTTTGGTGTCGAGTTTCGCGGGATCGATCACTACATGTTTAATGCGTTCGCGCCGCCAGGTATACACAATATGCACCAGCCCATCGCTGGTTTGTATCACGGAAGGGTACGAATACTGGCTTACCGGCGAATCTTCCAACACCAGCGCGGCGTGCCAGTTTTTGCCATCATCCGATATGGCGACGTTTAGCGGTGTTCGGGCCCCCTTGCCGTTCTTGAGTTCCGGCGCCGGTTTAACGTGATTGTACAATAACAACTGGCGGCCGTCCTTCAAGGTCACCGCATCCGTACCGGAATTATTATTAGGCAACGCCGACGCCGTCATCGGACTCCAGGTCTTTCCCTGGTCTGTGCTCCAGCTTTCGTTTACGGTCCTGTTTTTACTGCGGCACAGCACCTGCCAGCTACCATTCGCATGTGTGAGCAACGATGGCTGAATAGCTGTAATCGTTTTGCCATCGTTGATGGGGGCCGATTTCGTCCATGTTTTCCCGAAGTCAGGCGTCATTTCAAAATGCACTTTCCAGCCTTCTTTTTCCGTGCTGGACGGACAAACCAACACGCCGTTTAACAGCAGCGGCTTGTTCTTGATCGGCCCCAGGAAACCCGCTGGTAACGCCTCCCGTTTACTCCAGGTTTTTCCATTATCCCGGGAGCGGATCAGCCAGCCGGTCCAGCCGGCGACGTTGGGACCTATCTTGTAAAATAAGAGTAATTCTTTATTCGGTGCATAAAACAATACCGGGTTATAGCAGGCGTAACGCGTAGTGTCGTTCAGCACGCCATCCGCCACCATCACAGGGGCCGTCCATTTACCTTTAACGAGATGACTGGTCCAGATGCATACATCCTTGTTCGCCTCCTTTGTGCCTCCAAACCAGGAAGCGATCAGTCCGTCCGGCGTTTCCGCGATCGTGGCGGCGTGGCTTTCGGGGAATGATGCACGATCGAAGATAAATTCATCGGTCACGATGCCGTTCTTAAACGACCACGTAGAACGGAAATCATAATTACCGGAGCCGATTTCCATTACTGCGTAACGGCCTTCCATCCGCAGGAACCTGACGCCGACGGCTGCGTTCAAAGGCCTGCCACTCTCCAGGATGCCTGCACTATCGGAAGCAGGCAGGTAAACAGTTGCGCGCGTATTGGCGGGCACCTGTATCTTCCAGTCAAAACCATTGTGAGACCGCTTCCAGGCACTGCTGATCTTACCGTACACAGAATTGTAAGTGGCGTTTACGAAGGTGAGCCCATCAATGTTCTCAGGCTTCATGACGATCCTTTTGAATGCCACTTCCTGGTTATCCGAACGGATGCCCGCTGCGTTCTCGTATAACCATATCAGTAAGTCACCCAGCAACATCACATGGTTCTGCGAGTTCATTTCCGGCCGGGCAGTGTTGCCGTTCCACAGCTCCCAGATGGTAGTCGCGCCCTGGTTGGCCATGTAGCCCCAGGACGGATACGTATTGTTGGAGGCAAGTGTGAACGCGATATCGGAACGTTGCCCGTCACTTAAGCCCCGCAGCAGCCACTGCGTTCCTATTACGCCGGTGCTGATATGCATTTTGTCGGTGATGCGGATGCGGGTATACAAGTTATTGAAAACCGCTTCCCGCAGACTGTCGGGTGTTATGCCAAAATACAATGGCAGCAGGTTGGCGGTGACCGTATTATTGTCGTAGTATTTTTTACCGGCATTATAGAAACGCTGCTGGAAAGCCTGTCGCAGTTGAGAGCGCAACGTGCTGTAAGCGGCGATGTCGGACTCATTGCGGGAGATCACCGCAAATTGTTCCATCAGTCCGAGTAAGTAATAGTAGGTCGCGCTGGCAATCAGCACCCCGTTGGTCGTGCGTGTGCTGTCCGTCGTTTTGATCATTTTCAGATCTTCGGGCGGCACGCACCAATCACCGTATTTGTCCTTCGTCATCAGGCCATCCTTCAAATACTTGCCCTTCATATAATAGATCCACTTCTTCATGGACGGATAATGCCGGATGATAGACTGCCGATCGCCGTACTGGCGGTGCAGCATGTCGGCCACCATCAGGAACGTGCCAGGCCAGGTGACGTTATCGCTGTAATAATTCCAGAAAGCCGGTGCTACGTCAGGAATAGCGCCTTGCGGAGTTTGGGAATCCGCTATGTCGTTGAGCCATTTAGCGTACAGCGCCGCATTGTTAAACAGGAAGGCCTCCCCCGCAGCACCCGTCGCCCGATCGCCTAACCAGGGCTGGCGTTCGTTACGTTGCGGACAATCGACCGGCATGCCCTTGTAATTGGACGCAATGCCCCACCAGGCATTCCTGTAAACGGCGTTGATCGTGGAATCCGAACAGATGAACGACCCGGTCGTCTCCATATCATCGTATAACATTTGTCCTTCGAAGTCCCGCAGCTGCGGCGTGCCGGGATAACCGGTTATTTCTGCGTATCGAAATCCATGGTACACAAAAGCGGGCTGCCAACTTTCTGCGCCGCCGCCTTTGAGGGTGTACACGTCCGTTACCTTCGCATCGCGGAGGTTGGCCACGTACAGGGAGCCGTCGGGCAGCAGGCTCTCGGCAAAGCGCAGTTTCACCTGGCTACCGCGCGGACCGGTAACATTCATCTTTAGCCAACCTGAAAAATTCTGACCCATATCCAGGATATACCGGCCATTACTCAACGCCTTGATGGCCACCGGCCGTATCGTCTTCATCACGTTTACGGGCGGTATTTGCTGTTCCGTAAGCGCACCCGCAGGTGCGGCCACCAGTTCAGGCGTTAACCAGTTGCGGTCATCGAAGCCGGCAACCTGCCAACCTTTCCACTCCTTTGTTGCATCGTATTCTTCACCATCATATTCATTATTCGTGCGAATCGGCCCATCCACGTTCAGCTTCCAGGTTTGATCGCTTAACACGATTTCGGTTTGACCGTTGGTGTACTCAATCTCCAGCTGCAGCAGCATTTTCGGAAAACCGAATGTGTTATGCTTTTGCGTTTTGTAGTGCTGGCGCATGGTAAAAAAGCGACCATTGCCCAGTATCGTAGTAATCACGTTATTGCCGGCTTTGATATCCTGCGTAACGTCGTACGAATTGTACAGCACTGTTTTGCGATAGTCCGTCGGCGCAGGAGTTAATGTGTAGCCCCCAATGCGTTTTCCGTTGAGGTACAAGGCATGCAGTCCGAGCCCCGACATGTACACGGTGGCGCGCTTTACAGAAGCTTTGCTGGTAAAGGCTTTACGAAAATAGCGGGCAGAAAGTGCGACCATTGCGTTACACTATCAAATGGAGAAGCTTTGTCCCAGCCGATCCAGGAGGCTTTCCAGTCGGTAAGTTCCAGTAAGCCGACACTCCAGGCAGCGGGCGCACTCCAGGAAGAAATACCCTTGTTCGTCCAAACCTTCACTTTCCAAAAGCAGGCCTGGCGGCTACTGAGCGCGACGCCGGCGTATGGAACGTTGAGCGATTGTTCACTTTTAACGACTTTGCTATTCCAGAGATCCCCCTCATCGCGGGCGAGTTTTTCTTTACTGGAAGATACGATCACCTGGTAGGCCGTTTGCAGTACACCGCGCTCCTTCGATTCCAATTGCCAGCTCAACATCGGCTTTTCGGGCGATTCGCTACGAAGCGCGGTCACCTTTACCTGGGCGAAGGCCGCCGGTGCGGCGAGCAACCATATCAGTATGTAAATACATCTTTTCATTTGCCAGAAAAATCAAAATAGAGAATCATTTTCAGTGCACGAGCCGGTTCCTTTTCATAGTCATAAAAGCCATATCGTTGTCCCATAGGCCCCGTCGTTTCATTACGTTGTGTTTTAGTGCCAATGCTGCTGATCCCCTGCAGGAAAGAGATGTCCCCGGCGGGAAACAGCGGCTCGTAATTATGCCATTGGTCAGTTTTCCACGCAGGCGTAAACAACCGTAGGAACAGGTTTTCCGTGTCGGTGAATACGCGGAAGTGGTTGCCGTCCATGTTAAACTGCGCCCAGTAGAGATGCGCGTGATATCCTTTAAACTCCGGGTATACCCATGGATATTCGCCGGTTTCTGTGTTGTTGTATGTCTTTTCCCAAACGCCAAACTGCTGCCCCTTCATCCTGTTTTTCCAAACCCGGTACGGACCGTCACCCATATATTTCACAGAGCGCATCATTTTTTCCGGGAAATGGAAGTTGATGCCGGAGAAAAATGTAAAATAGGCTTCCGGGAAATAACGCAACTCCATCTTTAGTAAGCCAGAGGGATAGATCGTCCATCTGATGGTATTGTACGCCTTTGCGCGATCAAACGTCGATTCCACTACGAGCGTACTATCCTCCCGGTGGTAAGTCAGTTTGCTGAAATGATTTTCGCCATCCTGCAACAGCGGCCCGTTCGATAAGGGAATTGGCCCACGCTCGTTGCTGATATTTGTGAGACCGCCGTTACCCAGGTGGAACGATAGGCGAATATTGTTGGCGGTGACGTGCAACAATGAGTCGGCCTCTTTTACTTCGATACTTTTAGCACCAGCGGTCGTGATCATCCGTTGCGTCACCTCGGCCGGACGGCTGATCGGCCAGGTATGCGTGAACAATTCCCGGTCGGTGTGATCGATCACCTGCAAAGACACTACATCGTAATGATACCAATTACCAGGCAAATCCAGCTGCAATGAGCCGTTTTGCAGCGGTTTAATATCCGGGGCGGGCGCTGTGCCCGAGGCTGGGGCAAGTCCGGCGAAGCTTTTCAGCGACCAGCGAAACTTACAAGCCTTCAAATTGGTGTAGTGATACCGGTTCTCCAATGTAAATGATCCGCCTCCGCCAAGGCGCGTCACCTGCACGGGGCTCCATATTTCTTTAATAGCGAAATAGCTTCCTTCCTTTTCGTGATGCGGGCCTACGATGCCGTCTGCCCCACGATGTTTATCGGTGTCCAGCGAATCGTTTTTGTCTTTACGAACCACCGCCTGGTCGGCAAAGTCCCACAGGAAGCCGCCCGCGCTCAGCGGATCGCGCCACATCATTTCCCAATAATCCTGCAGGCCGGCGCCATGGCCGCCATCGAACTGGCCGTGCAAGAATTCCGTCGGCATTACGATCTCGTTCCCCTGGTTGTAATTACCGATCCCATATTGATATTCGCGGTAGTGCTGGGTTTCTACGCCATTGTATAACTCCCAGGGATGAACCACAGGGCGTTGCTGCGGATCGAATGCGCCGAAGAGGCTATCCAGCGCTATGTTGTGACCGCCCTCGTTACCATTCGCCCAAAAGATGATGGAGGGATGATTCCGGTCGTGGGCCATTAGCTCCTGCAACAATTTGGCCCCGGTGATGGAATCATAGTTGCCGTGCCAGCCTGCGAGTTCGTCCATAACAAACAGGCCCAGTGAATCGCAGGCGTCGAGGAAGTGATCATCGGGCGGATAGTGGCTCATGCGCACAGCATTCATGTTCATGTCTTTGATGAGCTGCACGTCTTCGATGCTGTTAAGCCTACTTAATGTGCGACCGGTTTCCGGGCGGAACGAGTGACGATTAACGCCTTTCATTTTCACCTTCACGCCGTTCACGTATATTCCATCCCGTTGTCGAAGTTGCACCGTTCTGAAGCCGAATCGCTCGTAGACGGTATGTTGAATTTTTCCGTTTTTATAGCGATCGAATACTACTTTGTAAAGAACCGGTGTTTCGGGGTTCCAGGGCTGTGCGGACGGGAAGTTGCCTTTTAAATGTTGCTGGCCGGACAGGCGGCCTTGCAGCGTACCAACAGCGTCGTAAACAGCCGCAACGATGCTATCAGCGCCCGGCGCTGTGAGGGACGCTTCGAACGTTCCATCCGCCAGGGCATTGATCCGTACATCGCTGATATGTTGCGCAGGCAATACTTCCAGCCAAACCGGGCGAAAAATACCGCCGAATATCCAGAAGTCGCCGCGCCTTTCGGCAGCGTTTACCGACTCATTTGCGGAATGTTTGGCGACTGTCACTTCCAGCAGGTTATCTCCTCCGTACCGAAGCAGCCGGGAAATATCATAACGGAATGCGTAGAAAGCACCCTGGTGAACGGCGCCGGCGAGTTTACCGTTTACCTTCACCTCAGCATCCGTCATCACCCCCCCGAAAACGATGTTGATCACTTTGCCTTTCCAGGCGGCGGGCGCCGCGAAGCGATGGCGGTATAAGCCCTTTTCCTTACCGCGTGCGCTATCCTTTGCAAAACCATAATTGTATTTACCAAAGCCCTGCAACTCCCAGCACGAAGGCACAGGAATTGTCGTCCATTTGCCGGCGTTCATGCCATCTGTGCAGCGAAACTCCCAGTTCACCGCATCATCGCTGCCCGTTCCGCTCAGGTAACGTTTTTCTTTTTGCTGGCACAGGGCCACACATGGCAGCAATAACAGCAGGAACCATATGTTCAGTCGGTTACTCATAATTTAGCCGTTACGCGTTGCAGTGAGTTGGCGGCTGCCGCTTTCTTACCGTTGACCCAGACACTCAGTCCCTTTCCTTTCTTGTATTTAGTGCCGTCTTCGTCCCAGATGATGGTGATGATCTTACCGTGATACAATACATTATCAAGACAGAACCAGCGCCACTTACCGGCCGGCAGCAACGGATTTACGTCGAAGCTGTTTCCTGCCGCGGGGCGCAGGCCTACCAGTCCGGTGATGATGAGATCATTGAAGGTAGAGTGATTGTAGTAGCGGCTACGCTCCTCGTCTCCTTTCAGCCAATAGCCGGTTTTCTCATCCAGGTACTCGCCGATGTAAGGCCGGCCGCGATAGTACTGCGACTCTACATAGGTCTGCATCAGCTTAAAATAAGCACTGTCTGCGATATAGGATTGCCGTTGATCATTTAACAGGTTGCCCAATGCAGTCAGCGTCTGTGCAGTGGCAAAAGGCCACACGGCGCCATCCCATTCGCATTTACAGCAACCATGGCTGCGAAACGCGGGATGACTTCTGTCGGCGGTAGTAATACCGAACGGGGCGCAGAATGTTTTCGTATCCAGGAGGCTCGTCCACGCACTATTAAAGGCAGGATCCGGCATATGGAAATACCAGGGAATAAAACCGATTTCCTCTTTTACGTTGGATAAGGTGTCGGCCTCTTTCAGCACTTCGAAAAAGGCGTGCTCGTTGTTCCAAAGCTTCGTTGCTACCAGTTGTTTTAAGGTATCGGCCTTGCGGTTGTACAAGGTAGATTTTTCTGCAAGCCCCGCCAGCTTTGCTATTTGCGACAACGCATTTGCATTGCCATACATGTAGGCGTTGATGGAGGGGCGGGCATTTTTTTCTTTACGGCCACCACTGATCGTTTCTTCCATCGCATCACGCACATCGTATTGCCAGAAGAGGCCCGAAGGTAAACGGCGCTCCTGCTCCCAGGCGGCGTAATCCTTTTCCAGGTCGGGCAGCATATCGATGAGAAATTTCGCATCGCGGTTTACAAGGTAGCGGTTATACATCGCGTCGATGTTCCAGCTGCTGTAGAAGCGCAACTTTTTCATGGGAGCACCGTCGTTACCGCGATACCATACTTGCAGGTTGTCGTTGAGATAACGCTGATCGTGCAGCCAGCGGGCCTCGTAAATATGGTGTCCCAGTGCACTGGAGATCAGGTTGTACTTATCTGCATAACTGCGTTGCACGAGAAACTCGGTCAGCACAAATCCCTTTTCGGTCTTTTTGATATGTTTGCGTAAAGTCCACCAGCGATAATAAAACAGCTCCTCGAAATTCTGTTGCGGGCAGGCAAAAAGCGGCACATTGCGTTGCATCCAGACCCAGGCACTATCGTTGGGATAAGCCTGTGCGATGTTCTCGTCCTCCATGCTGTTAAAGTACGCAACGTAATGCCGGAAGTCGGCATGCCGCAGCACGAGCTGCGCCGATGTATTTACCGACGCCACCAATATCATTGTTATCACAAGTACGCAGCGCATATCAGGGCAATAGAGCTGTTTTAAGGTAATGAATAAGATAAGCCGCCTCTTTGTTGCGTAATTCCGCACCCGGCAAATCATAATCCTGGTCTGTTGGTGTGTCGGCGTTCGGGAACCTTACGGTCTGGCCTGTACGGAACACTATTCGCGCTACACTGGCCACCGGCGCAAAACAAATATTCAGCACCGGCTTTTGATCGTTGATCGATACATTGTAAAACCGGTTGCCTGTATTCAGTTCGATATTAATTTTCACCTGCTCACCAGCTTTATACTTACCTAGCGAACGGTTCCGGTATCCCTGTTTGGTGAGGATCGAGCCGGTGGAATCGAACAGCAATCGCAGGCAGGGCGTACCTTTCGCATCAACGACTTCTATTTCGAGCTGACCGGCATCCTGCTGCTTCGGCGTTATGGCAAACGACAGCTGCACCTTCTTCGATTCCGGGAAAACACGTTCTGCCCTGGCGTAATCGAAGGGATCACTGTCCTGCAACTGAAGCGCGTTTTCCCGCACCGCTACCTTACACCACAACGGGCTATAAATATTCCAGTATTGCAAAGCATCGCCTGCTGTAAAATTTTCGTCAACGTGATGCAGCTGCTCGTGCCGCACAGGCACCGGTATCTTACTCACCCACATGTCTTCCTTATTCATGCTGTACGTCACCCACATATGGCCGCCGGGAGGCGTACCGTCCATCTCCTGGATGCCGCGTACATATTGCGGGCCGTAGCTTTTATAGGCACCACCGTACCGCATGGCAGTAATTTCGCCATTGACCAGCAGGAGGTCCTGATAACGGAGGCCGTCAGCGCTGGTACTCACTGCCAGTGGCCAGCGAAATTCTGAAGGATTGTATACTGCAGCATACTTGCCATCCGTCGTACGCTGCGCCCAGAACTTCGCATTGGCGTTCACAAAACCGGGTGCCCGCGTAGGATTGTACTGCCAGGTTTTGCCTTCATCTGTACTGATACTGGTGAGTGCATACTTCCAGAAGCCCGCCACGCGGCCGTCAGGGAGGTGGTAATAACTAAATGCTTTAAAGTCTTTCTTAAGCGGGATGAGCGGATCGTTACGGTCAGCCTCTTCCACCATCTGCTGCATCAGCAAAGGCGTGGCCAGTAATTCCTCGCAGGCCGCGATCAGTCCTTTATCTTTCGACCGTTTATAGAATGGGAAACTTGTCGTCTTTTCATCGAACCCGTGATTGAACCGCAGGAAATACACCGGGCCAAAGGATCCATCGCTTTTGATCTCGCGAATCACCCGGCCGATGCCATTACCATCATTCGGATCATCCTTCTCTCCCAGCGCGATGCCGTAGTAGCCGAGCGCGAACAGGCGTTTGGAGCGGGAGGTATAAAAACCAATACGCTGGTGCATAACGGCAACATTGTTTCGGGCCGTATCTTTCTTACCAGGTTTTACAAACCCATCCGGGATCTTGTATTCGGGAAATACGATTACCGGTGCGTTCCACTGGTAGCCGTCCTTCGAGCTTTGCAACAGCGTCCTGCCCGGCGCCACGTGCTCACCAACCGGGTTGCTGAGGTATTCCAGGTAAAAAGTGCCGTTGTGACAGGCGAGCATCGGCGCATGATTGTAGGTCCAGTTGTTCACGCCCGTATCGGAACGCAGCGCGCGCATCGTCTGGATATTATGCACGCCAATGGCCGGCGACAGTTGTCCGTGGTGGTAGTCCACGTTAGACAAAGTTGTGCCGGTGTAACGCACCGTATCCTGCGCCTGCAGGGCGAACGGCGTAATGCAAAGTAAGAGGTAGAAACAAATCCGCATCATGTCTTCTCAAAATGTTTTAACAGCGACTTTATTACTTTTCGCTTCACCGGTACGATGGTGCCGTGCTTATGGTCTGCAGGCACCTGCACCGCCGACTTTTCAAAATGAATAAAGTCCTTCGTTTGCACGGCTTCATACGTTTTGGTCTGATATGCATCGAAGTAGATCAGCCAATGATCCTGCAGCCTCACCACCGACGGCCCCTCTGTGAATTGCGCTGTAAATGGCGCCGATACCTGTTTCCAGGGCCCGGTCGCTGTTTCGCCGAAAGCAACTTTCAGGTTACGCTCAGGCCGTGTATTGTCTTTCAGCACCAGCACATAATCGTTGACTGCCCGGGGTACGATCACCGCATCTATCACACTAAAACCCGGATCGAGAAACAATGTGGGGGGCGTAAATGATTGAAAGTCGCTGGTAGCCGTATAATATAGGCGATGGTTATTACTGTCATCCTCCTGCCCTTTTTCGAAGCGACCGGGAATGCAGGAGGCCCACACGATCAGATATCTAGCGGTGGCTTCATCATAAAAAAGCTCCGGCGCCCATACGTTCACTGCCGCTTCACTTTGCATAGCAGGTATCCATCGCGGTGTACTCCAATGCACCAGGTCTTTTGAGGAGGCATAGCCGAAACCCTTGTCTTGGCGCCAGCTGCTCGTCCATACCAGGTGAAACGTACCATCGGGGCCCTGCACCATCGACGGGTCCCGCATTACCTGCTGTACACCCACAGACGGGCGCAACAGCACCGTATCGAGATCCGACCAGCGGCGACCATCGTAGCTGTACAGCATGCGCAGTCCTTCGTTCGCAGGTTCGTGAAACGAAGTAAACACATAGGCCTGTCTGCCGCAGGAAGTCAGCAGCAATATCAAACAGCTATATAAAACCAGTATTCTCATATCTATCTTTCCAGGACCAGCACCCAATCTTCCTTACTCACCGGCGGCTCAAACTTCGTGACGCCCTTTAGGGCCGGCATCACAAAACTCGTCGTTTCCCCCGTTGCTGGCTTAAACCAGGCTGCTTTGCCCACATTAAAACCTAATTTCGACAGATCTACGTCGAACGCCTGCCCCGTAAACGTGTACACCAACGCATAATCTTTGGCTTTTGTGGCCAACAGGTAGTCATAACGGCGGCCTGTATTAGTGGGCAATATCTCTTGCGCGGGTTTGCGGTCGAAATAAGGACGTTGTTCTAAGAGTTTCTTCAGGTATTGCATCTGCTGCGCGCCGGGCGATCCGATCGCAGTTTTCCAATCGGTCGTTACGCCATAATTGGCACCTGCGTCTCCCTGATGATGAAACTGCATTACCGCATTCTCTCCATAGGTAAAGCCTGCGCCACCCGCAAACACGCTCCAATAGGCATACCGGCGAAGGTCAGCGGCATTCCACCGCACCTCCAGGCTGTCGTGCAAACCATGCGGAATATTTTCGTAAGAAGGCTCACCATCAAACACCGGCTTCACCGGGCGACGATTA
Organism: Chitinophaga horti; assembly: GCF_022867795.2. NCBI lineage: Bacteria > Pseudomonadati > Bacteroidota > Chitinophagia > Chitinophagales > Chitinophagaceae > Chitinophaga > Chitinophaga horti. The sequence goes on from NZ_CP107006.1 coordinate 2,616,990, forward strand.
TAATCGGCCTGCACGTAACGCCAGTTATCTTCTCCATAAAAGTGCAGATCATTTTTGCTGGTATCCTGCGCATATGTGCGATGGCCACTCTGGAAGATGTTAAAATCCAGCCAGGCAGCATTGTGAAACCAGTCGGAAGATGAGTAGCGCCCACGCGGATGGTACGTAACCAGGTGTTGCGGATCATGCTTCTTTAGCGTAGTGCCGATCTTTTGCCATACCGCCAGACCTTCCGAGCCACGTACATCGCCACCATTCATCCACACTACGTTCGACTTCCCTTTAAACCGTGTAGCCAGGAACGTTGCATACGCTTCCGCCTGCGACACGCTTACATGGCCACCCTTCACATTACTTCCCCAAACCGGCACTAAGGCCATATAGATCCCGCGTTTCGCGGCTTCGTCCACGATAAACTCCACATGATCCCAATAGTCGTAACCGTCTTTTACGTACGGCTTCGATACATCGCCATTCACCAGGGCCGAATCACCATATACATTCTTCGCACTTTTCAGTTCATGCAGCACCATTACCTGGATGACGTTAAAACCTTGTGCCTTACGGCCATCCAGGTATTGCAGGGCATCTTCGCGATTACATTTCACAAAGAGCAGCCAGCCGGTATCGCCGAGCCAGAAGAAGGGCTTTCCATCTGCCGTGCAGAAGAAACGTTTATTGGGCGATACTTTGATAGCGGGCAGTGACTGCCCGTTCGCCAGACATGCCCATACGATCAGCCATCCTGTGAGTAATACTTTCATTGCTTATACTTTTTTGAGCCAGAGCACCCAGTTACCACCGCCAGGCGGCGTGAACGAGGCCACTTTTCCACCCTGGGCCGTTTGCTTTACATGTTTAATTTCGCCGGAACCACTGCTGATCCATTGCACACTAAACTTCCCGGAGTAGTCTGATAGATCTGCCTTTACCTCGTTCCCGGAAAGCGGGTAAACAATAAGGCCTGTTTGCACGTTCTCCAATATCCACTGTCCTTCCGCATTCACCGGGCGCATTGTGGCCGCCGCCTGCAGGAAGGCTTCGTCTTTCACTTTAACAGCCGGTAGCGAGCCACCGGCCATTAATACGGCCCAGCCGTGTTTATCCCAGTCATTGGCGGAATAGATGACGGCCTTTTCGGGGAAGCGGCTTGTATATTCCAGTACCGCGCGGTACACCTGCTGCGCCGACGTGCTTTTGGGCTTCAGTAACCGTGCATGCTGCCTGGGCGCAAGATGCTGCCCGCCCTGTGGTGCATAAGCCGAGCCATCTGCCTGGTAATACCAGTAGCGGATGTCGATGACATCCACCGACGCGGCGTATCGTTTATCGTTCAATATGGCATCCTGCACATCCTTCGTCGTACTCAGTCCGATCAATGCATCATTGCCCGTTTCTTTTTCCCATGCAGCGGCGATGTTCAACCAAAACTGCACGAAATGCAAAGGGCCTGTAAACTCCTCGCCGATCAGCTGGATCACGTTGTGGTTGCCCGCAAAATTGTTCAGGCACTGGCGGATGTAGGATTGGTGCAACTGACTGCGGATGGCGTGCGCTGTATCATAGAACTGTTCGTCCATAAAAATGCGCTTGTCACCTGCGTACGGCACCGGTTCCGGGAAGCCGACGTTGTTGATGTTGTTGGCCGTGCGCCAGGGGAAGTCGGCATAGTGAGCGCCCGCTTCCAGTATGTTGTGCTGGAAGTACTGCTGATGCACCAATACGAGGCCTTTCTCATCAGCCAGGCCGGCGAACTGTTGCAGGCGACGCCAGTACCAATCGTTGTACTTTGTCAGGTCATACTTGCTCAATCCATCCCAGGCAGTGTCTTTGCCGCTGCGCGCGAAGGGCAGTTCGTAAAACGGCGTCCATACGTCGCCGTCTATACGACGAATGCGTTCATGATCGTCGCGGCGGCGGTCGTACCAAAGCCCGTAGTTTTGTTCGATGGCTGCCACGTGGCGGGCGAGCATCGTATCGGCGACGGCGTGGAGGTCATCTGTCAGACCGGTACCTGTTCTGCCGGGTACGAAACGAGTGAGTGCGGGGGCGCTTTTCTGGAGTGCGTATGGCCTGGCGCTGCCATTCCACCACGGAACGCTTTGCCGGCTGCCTGTTACCAAAGTTTTGGCCGCGAGCAGGCGGCCGTGTTGTAATTGCAGCAGCTTACTTGTTTTCGGCTGCCCTCTTTTATCTGGAATGGATGAAAGTTGATCAATAGTTTTAGCGTCGCCCGTAATGGGGATTTGATGACGCGATGGGGCTTCGGAGATAAATTGTAAGAGTGTATTTGCTGGTGTGACAGCGAGCGCGGCCAGTTTGGCGGCTGTTTCCACGGAAGGGCTACTGCTCGCTTCCGTCGGTACTTCCATTAGTTCACGGTCGCCTGTTCGTCCCGTACGTTCATTTAATTGTGCATAATACAGGCTGCGCGGCTCAATGCTGTTATTGGATTCTCCCCAGTAACCATTTCCTGAAAACTGGCTCCAGCTGCCGAACGACCAGTTTTGCGCGGTAGGCGGCATGTAACAATCGATACGGGCAGCGCTGCAATTCCATAACACGCTGTTCGCATTGTTCCATCCTGCCCCTTGTCCGTCCTGGCCGCGATTCATCAGGCTGATCGCATTGCCGTCTACGTTCACTACATCATACAACACACCGGCCGACCAGCTGTCGATGCCGCCACTAAAACTGTAAGGCTGTTTAGCTTCGCACTGCACGAAAGCATTCGGACCTGGTGCACAAAAGCCAGTCGCGAAATCATGTATGCCGTTTTCTGCATAACAGCGTTGGAAAAGCGTTTGCTGTCCGGCAGTAAAGAAAGTATTCCGACGCTCTCCGCCGATTTCCGAAACAGGCTGTTGGGAGATGCAGTCTTCGACCGTCACCCGTGAGGCATTCCCGTAGACAGCCACCGCACTGCCGGCAAAGTGTGCGAAACGCACCTGCCGAACCCACGCATCTGCTGCATTGTCGATGATGATGGCCATCCAGCGGTGGTCTTCATCTTTCGGGTTGTTGCGGTCATAGGCGGATACGATTTGCAGGTTTTCTACACCGCAATTCGTAACACGCCCCTGCCACGTGAAAGCCGCTATAGTAGCGCCCCCATAGGCTTGTGACAAAGCAGTTGTGACAGGCGCATCAAACGTAACCGCCTGCCCGTCCGCCGCTGTAACGGTACGCACCCAGTTAAGTGTGCGCTGACCGGGTTTCCAGCCGAGCGAGGCGATTCCTCCACCAAAATGATCGGTACCTAGCGCGGCAATCCATTCGGCTGTACAGGGGCGTGTAATGATTACCTGGTCGCCTTTCTTAAAGACACGTGCATCGCGCAAAGAGATACGATTGGCGTTCACCGGCACGTAAACATCCGTTATTTCCACGGCACGCTGAACAACACGATCATCCTTTCCCAGGATGCTGATCACTGTTTCGCGATGTTTGCCGGTGGCGTGCAGTGTGGTCTGCGAACCGCTGCCGCGCAGGATGACGCCGGAGGTGTGTAAGGACAGGCTGCCTGTCACTTCAAAGTCGCCAGCAGCCAGTAATACAGCCCCGCGCCATCCCTCTTTGGACAAAGGCAGCCGGCTCACATAGTCAATGGCCGCCTGTATACGGGAAGTAGCGTCGCCTGGTTTAACAGGTACTGTTACCTTTACCGGCACATCCGGAATTGTCGTTTCTCCTGCTTTGTAGCCGCACCACGAAAAGTCAGGGATGCGGTTGCCCAGGGAGTCGGGCGCGTATTGTAGTTTACCGTTCGCGAAAGATAGCGGTGGTATCGGTTTCGGTTTCTTTTGGGCATAGCTGGCTACTGGCTGTAACAGGCAGCAGCCTGCTATCAACGTTAACCCGCCAATGCGGCGCCATTCGGATAGTATACGGACCATCAACATCGCTCGTTTGGTAAAAGAACATCTTCTTACGGTTTCACTTTGGCCAGCGGCACTACACTATCGAGATACTCTTCGATGTTGGTATACCCCGAACGGGATTTGGAATACTCGGCTGCATCCGCACTGTTGTTAGGATTGAGGCCTTTCTTTTTCTCGTAATCGTCGGGTAAGCCGTCGTTGTCGCTGTCCTTGTAAGGCGTTCCTTTGTAATCAGGATAACCGCCCACCTGGTTAATATCGGTAATTATCCCGATCTTATAAGAATCAAGTGGTAAACGGCGGTGTTTAAATTGTGTTTCCGGCGCTTTTACTGACGGGTCGATCTCTATCTTGCCGGTGCTTACCTGTTTCACGATCCTGGTATCTACTGCATCCCGCTTTGGCAGTATCGCCCCGGCGTTGGCCAGCACATAGGTTTTCGCTGCCTCGGCGCTTAGGACGGTTACCGGTGCCATTGGCAAAGGTTGCGTCCAGCGGATGCGTTGCAGGTACTCGCCCGTATTCTTCTCTTCCTCTACCTGCACCCCACCGTTCCAATTATCCTTCGTAATCTCCGGGTAACCTTCCATGATATTGCCTGCTACATATGCCCTGCCGTACACCTTGTACTTCAGTTTACTGCGGCCGCTTTCCGGCTTCAGGATGCGGTGGCCTACATTGTTTTTAGGCGTGGCCGGACCTGGTTTAAAATAGTTATTGATGATGTTGAATTGTGCCCGGTAATCACCGCCGTCTATACTGCGATGCACCCAGTTAAACACTACGTTGTTTACAAAATTGAATACGCCATTCCAGCCTACGGATGGATTACGACCAGCGTTATTCGCCCAGAGGTTGCGCATAAACGTGCAGTTCTCCCCACCGAGGGTGCTGCCGAAAGCGTGGTTCCAGGTATCGAGTGCTTCGCCGAAAATGGAGTTCTGGATGGTGATATTCACGGTCGGAAACTTATCTTCGATCTTACCGGTGCTGTCGTTATACATGTGCCGATACATACTCATGTTTTCATCCAGCCCCCAGGTTGCGCTTACATGGTCGATCATGATGTTGCCGATAGGATTACCGCCGATGGCATCGTCCCTGCGACCTACCCATGTTTCGCCGCGACGGAAGCGCATAAACCGGATGATTACGTCATGGGTATTGATCCACACGCTTTCTCCCGCTACACATACCCCGTCGCCCGGAGCGGTTTGTCCGGCAATGGTGATGTAAGGTGCCCGGATGATCAGCGGCGTTTTCAGCCGGATAATACCGGCCACGTTGAATACGATTGTTCTGGCGCCGCCTTGTTCACAGGCCCGGCGCAAACTTCCCGGTCCGTCGTCGTTCAGGTTCGTTACTACGTATACTTTACCGCCACGTCCGCCGAATGAAAATTTACCGCCACCTTCTGCGCCTTTAAATGCGGGGATCGATGCCTGCGGCAACTCATCCACCCGCGAAGCCCAGGGAATAAAGGGCCGGCCATTTTTAGCTTCGGCGTCAATAATCGGCCAGGCGGCTACCCAGGCAGAATCAGAATGCGCGTTCGCCGCCTTCATCAGAGAATCAGCCGACCGCTGCACCTCACTGGGAATCTGAGGATATTGTGCAAATACATTCGACGCAACACATAAGCTTACAGTTGTCATCAATGCCAAACGAAGTCCTTCTTTTTTCAATACGCTTATTTTCATCTCTCCCGGAAATTATAGTATTTATCGCTCTATTTTAACATCTACATTCACATAACTGCTCATGGCCGGTGTAGTACCGTTCGCATAATTGATGATCAGGCAGCCGGCTTTACCGGATGCTGTGCGGAAAAACACGAGGCTATTCGCCGCCAGCTGCGTTACTTTGTTCGACGTGCCGGAGGCCAGGTTGGTACGCGCCGCTGCCCGCAGCGAACCAGCAGACATCAGGGTGTTGAAGCCTGGCGAGGTCGCCTTTTTCATCACGGTCGCATTCTTCGTCCAGGTACTGATGTCGTAGAATGGAATTTGTCCCTGGGGGGCCGACAGCGCATACAGGCAGAAACGCAGGTCATCTGTCGCTACTGTAGACGCGGCACCGGTCGTATCGTACATGATACCGAAATCGATCAGGGCGCTTTTTGCACCGCCGGTCGTATAGCTGAATACCTCGCCGGTAGTGGCCGACATATAGCAGGTATTGGTCTTAGCAGTGGTATCCGGCACCCGGAGGAAACGATAGGTAAAGAAGTCGAAATCCGCCTTGACTGTAACGACCAGGTCCTGCGAGCCGATGTAAACGCCGGATGTATCATGCGCTACGATGCGGTAGCGATAAGTACCGTTGGCGGTATCTGCCTTTAACCGTTTAGTAGTACTGTAGCTCAGCTCCGACGTCTTCAGCGTATCTCGTGTTACAAAGCCGGTTTGATTCACGGGGTTTTTCTGGATGCCGACAAACTTCATCGGTCTTTTTGCCGTGATGGTGAAATTAAAGAAGATACTATCACCCGGGTTTACTGACACATCGCCCGTAACAAATTTCTCCCCGCTACTCAGCATCACCGTGGCGTCATTCGTGCCCACCGGCTCTGCATCCTTGTGACAGGCGGACAATCCCGCTATACAAAGTGCTGCAACTGCAACTATTTTTTTCATATCGAAATGAATTTAACTGTCATGAATTATTGATACGGATCAAAGGTGCCGCCAGACCATCCGATGGTTTGCTGGATTACGGAAGTACGTGTAAAGGTGTTCGGTAATGGATACACGTAATATTTATCAGGCAGGCTGATGGTATTGGCGCCTTCCAGGGAATTGATCTCTGCGTTGAACATAGCTGAATAAACGGCCAGGTTGTCCAGATTAGCTGTATCCCTGTTCTTCAGGCCGTTTGCCCCTACCCTGTCCAGGTAAATTTTGGTAGCATCATTACCTGTGCCGGCTACATATGGTGACCGTGGCGCAAGAATATAGGACTGACGAGCCGTGAGTAAGCCGAGATTACGCGTGCGGCGGAGGTCATAATTGCGCATACCTTCGAACGCAAACTCGATCTGGCGTTCGTTCAGTAACAGGCTACGCATGCTGGCTACATCTGTGGCGAGCGCCAGGCCGTAGTCGAAAGCGCCTTCCACGATGCCTGCACGTTTGCGTACTTCGCGTACCATGGTTTTAGCCTCGTCCATCTTGCCGGTTTCATTGGCCGCTTCGGCCAGGTTGAGCATTACCTCTGCAAAACGCATCTCGATCCAGTCGATGCCGCTGCCGCCGCCGGAGTTGGAGTTATATACAGCCTGCGTAGGTGTTAAGGACACATTCACCAGGCGTTTACAATAAAATCCGGTAGCGATAGAGCCACCTGCTTCGTCAGGCACACCTTTGTAAGACCATTGTTTGCGGCCTGCTTTTCCGCTTAACGGCCACACATCGCCGTTAAAGGCTATTGTCGCATTAAAACGCGGGTCCCTGTCCTTCCAGAACTGTATGGCGTTGTAGCCAGAGCTGCCGTGCGTGATCGGTAAACCGTTCTTCATCAGGTACGCCTGTACAAGGTTCCAGGTAGGCTGATTAGACCCGCCGCCTGTAATAGTTTCAGAGAACGGACGCGTAGAATGTTCTACGTTGTTGCCCATATCTTTGGAGGCGTTGTATTTACGTACAATCAGCACTTCTTTATTATCCTCGGCAAAGAAAATATTACCATAGTTCGCCAGCAAGCCGTAACCGTCGGCAACGCCCTGGTCATAGGCCGCTTTACAGGCGGTATAAGCTGATTCCCAACGAGCGGTGTTATTGGTCGGGTTGAATTGCGGGCTGGCCCAGTACAGGAAGGCTTTGGCCTTTACCGCCAACGCAGCGGCGCGGGTAGCACGACCAATGTCGTTGCCGGTCCAGGCAGCAGGCAGGTAAGCAGCGGCAGAATCCATATCGGCACCGATTTGTGCAATACATTCACTTGTCTTTGCACGTGGCACTGCCAGATCGTTATCGCCCTGTCCTTGTGCTTTTAACACCAATGGCACACCGCCATAGAGGCGAACGAATTTAAAGTAGCTGAAACCTCTGAGGAAGAAAAACTGTCCCTTCAGCGTTTTACGCGCGGCTTCCGATAAAGTGGCGCTGCTATTAATACCTTCAATCGCCGTATTACACCTGCGCACATCTGCATAACGGTTATTGGTAATACTGGCCGATGTACCAATATCTGTTACAGAGTTTTCCAGCAACTGACCGTACAAGAACGCGGTGTTCGCATTATTCAGTTCATCAGAAGTATTATGAATACTGCCGAGAACAGGCCACTGCGGCATGACCAGGCCGTACGTCCTGTTAAGGAAAAGCCCGATAGCCCCTTCATCTTCCCAAATCTGGAAGTCTTCAATACCGCTCGGGTCTTCAATTTCGAAGAAGTCAGGATTACACGCAGAGAGCAGCAATGTGGTGCATAAGCCTGCGGCAACCGATGACAATTTAATATGTTTCAAAAATCTCATAATCGTGGTTATTATTCGAGTTTTTATGATCAATTAGAGGCTTGCACCAACACCGATAGAAATCGTTCTCAGTGTCGGGTAGTTGGCGAAGTTGGTGGTGTATGGATCTTTATAATCGAATGGATTGATAATGTTCCATAAGTTAGTGCCCGTCAGCATCACCCGCAGATCTGGAATTTTATGCCTGGTCACAAACTCCTTTGGTAATGAGTATGACAATACAGCATTGTTGATACGGCACTGTGTAGCATTCAGCGCCCAGAAGGTTGAATTCTCCTTCGCCAGCGGTGCATCTGCCCTTGGATACTTCGCATTTGGGTTTTCCGGCGTCCAGTGATCGTTCCAGAACTTCAGCGCATTCTGGTTGTTGGTAGGCACTTTACGCGCCTCACTGTCGTAGAAGGTTTTACCACCCACTGACAAGTTAAGGTTGGTTTGTAAGCGGAATGATTTATAGGTAGCGCCGAGGGTGATACCAAATCCAACGACCGGCGTAGTACGATCGTACATCAGCGTTACGTCATTATCATCGATTTTACCATCACCATTCACGTCTTTAAAGGTCATATATCCTACCTGTGGTTTCTTGCCATCGATCATGTAGTTCGGATTCTCCTTTAACAGAGCGTCCACTTCTGCCTGCGACCGGAGAATACCAGTAGAAATGTAGCCGAAGTTATTGCCATTGTAGCGGCGTGGATCCAAACCGATGGGAATACCCAGTGCTTCAGAACCGAACAGGCCTAATACGCTCGGGTTATAATATTGCTGCAGGATAGTGCTATTCGTAAACGCAAAGTTCACGTCGGCACTAATGCCCCAATCGCGACCGATGTTGGAACGATAGCCCAGTGCAAACTCCGCCCCCCATGCTTCTACTTTACCATAGTTTTTCACCGCGGTGATCAGGCCGGAGCTCATGGGCACCACGCTCACGTCGAGTGAATTGAAGGCGTCGTAAGTGTAACGATTGTAAATATCGGCTGTGAGGGTCAGTTTGTTCTTGAGCAAAGCCAGGTCGAAGCCTACGTTAATGGTGCGCGCCTTTTCCCAGGTAGCTTCCGGGTTAGGATACAGGTTCGGGTCCAGGCCGTTGGTAAAGGCGTTACCGAACAGGATACCACCGGTTTGAGTAAAGCGGTTTACGTAGGTTTTGTTTGCCACGCGGTCTTCACCCACAATACCCCAGGTAGCACGCAGTTTCAGGTCGTCGATAAACCGCACATTATCCATGAAAAACGCTTCCTGGCTGATGCGCCAGCCCAATCCCACAGTCGGAAAAAAGCCCCAGCGGTGATCGGGCGCGAAGTTGGACGACGCATCGAAGCGACCTACAAACTCGAACAGGTATTTATCGTCGAAGTTGTAACCCGCGCGGCTGATGAAAGAACGTTTCTTTGACTGGCTGAATTGCGGATTACGAATTATGTCCGTCAGTGAACCTACCGTGGTAGGATCATTGCTGAATGCCCAGAACTCGTCTACCCCGCTCACCAGTTGCTGGTTTTTCGTCAGGAAGATGTTACGGCTCTGTGCTTCCATCTGGTCGCCCGCAAACATCACGCTGATATCATGTTTACCGATGCTGCGGTTGTAGTTAAGGGTACCGATCAGCTGGTAGCTGTTACCAATAGTTGATCCCTCAGACAGCTGGTTGTTGTTCTGAATCGTGGTCCAGGGCGTATTAGCATTGATGGAATCGGAGTACAACAAACCGTTGTTGCTGTAACCGGCATTTACGACGTTGGCTACGCGGTAGGGCGGATAGTACTGTTTGTCGGCATTGTTACGGTTCAGCAGGCCGAACTGTACTTTTGCTGACAAGCCTTTCAGCCAGGTAGGTTTATATTCCAACGATGCATTGGTGCTAAGCCCCTGCGACTTACCGCGGGTATAGTTACCGGAATTGAACAGTCCCAGGATGCTCCAGTTGCCCGGAGGGTTAGGTCCGTTGAATGCCACAGGCAAACCGTTCACGGAAGTTGGCACCCATTTGGGCGTCAGGTACAATGCGCGAATGGTCTGATCGTCTGTTTCACCGTTCGCTCCTTTCAGGGTACCACGCTCTTCGCGGTTCAGGTCCGAGGAGAAGCTGAGGTTAGCGGTCAAACCGTCGATAATCTTCGCATCTACCGAGGCGCGAATGCTGTATTTCTCGGCTTCAATGCCGCCATAGTTACCTTTCTCTTTATAATAGCTGCCGCCGGCGAAGAAGGTGATCCTTTCAGAACCGCCGGACACGTTCAGTACGTGGCGCATGATCTTACCGGCATTCCAGAACTCGTCGTGCCAGTCGCGGTCGGGCATGGCCTTCAGTTTTTCCAGGTCGGCCGGGGCAAAATAGTTGCTGTAAGCGGAGTTATTCAGTTCGAAACCGTCGTTCAGCATTTTTGCATGCTCGTACGCGGTCATCGTTTTTGTTTTTACCGATTCGTTGGTCTGCCCGAAATAGCCGTTGTACGTAATTTTCGGTTTACCGATCTTTCCTTTTTTGGTGGTGATCAACACCACACCCTTGGCGCCCGCAGCACCGTAAACGGCGGCGGATGCATCTTTCAGGAAAGTAATGTCTTCAATCTGGCTGGCATCCAGGTTCTCGAAAAAGTCGGGATTGGGTGACTGCGAAAAGGTGATAGGGTTTACGATGATACCGTCCACTACATAAAGCGGCTGTGTGGTGGCCGACAGCGTTCCGGGGAAGGTGATGGAGTTACGGATGTTGATGTTCGTGGTAGAACCAGGTTTACCGGAACTAAAGTTCACGCTAACGCCCGGCAGCCTGTTCACCAGGGCCGAACCGAGGTTGGCCACGGGCAGGTCTTCCACTTCGGAGCCTTTTACGTTGGCGATAGCACCCAGTACATCACGTTTACTTTTGGTACCGTAACCTACTACGATTACCTCTCCCACTGCGCGGTCCAGCGGCACGAGTGCGATCACTGCAGGTGCATTGGCCGCTTTGATCTCGTATACGCCGTATCCTACGTGGGAAAAGCTCAGCACCGACTCGGATGACGATGCTTTAATGGAAAATTTACCGTCCGCCACCGAAAAGGTCGCGGTCGTGCTATTTTTTACTCTGATAGTCACCCCTTCCAGCCCTTTACCGGTTTTCTGGTCAGTGATGGTACCGGTAACGGTCCGCTCCTGCGCCATTGCAGGCACAGCGCATACCATTGTTAATAGCAGCATTAAAAGTGAAAAGTGTCGCATACAATTCATTGGCGTTTTAATAGCAGAGAGAATTGAGTTTTTGGTTGAGTACGTCCGCCTCCGGGGAAACTTTATCGGGCAGGGCGTCTATTTTTCATTCGTGGTCATTAAATAGTGGGGATCTGCGGCTATCGCTACGTAAATCCGCAGGAATACCCCTTGAACACAAGTGTTGTATATACATTCTTGATTGTCTGCATTGTATCAGTTACCTGGAATTAATCGTGGAAATAAATATGTTGTGGAATGGCGTTACGCCTATTTTTTGTTCTGCTGTTCTTTAATTCGCTGTTGCCAGGCGGCCGTTTCCTTTTTGAGATCGTATCCTTCGGCCGATAAATAATTGTTGATGCGCCCTTTATACTTCCCGAACATTTTATGCTTATCGTCCGATGAGCCTTCGTCCATTGCCAGCTCCCGCGCCTCTACCAGCCAGGTGTAAATACGTTCCTTTTGTTTCGCGGTGAGCGCAGGAATCATCTCCTGGAAGGCGGTGTAGGTTTTAGGCAGCACGCTGTAAGTCATACCATCTTTTACCTGTTCGAGTTGCCTGTCATTCAAATGTTGTCGTAATCCTTTGATGAACTGTTGGTGTAAAGTAGATAACGCGGCTGCCCGTCCATTGTTCTCTTTCGCTTCGTACTGCGCATGCACTGCCTTCAGATTTACGTATTGATGGACAATTTCGTTTAAAACCTGCCTGTACTGCACGCTGTCTGTAATACCCAGATTCTTCACGATCTTTTCCGACCGTTCGGTGGCTACCTTCACATAAGCGGCATCGTCCTGGCAAAAAGCCCGGAGCGGAAGAAACGCCATTGCCAATAAGAGAAATCCCCGCACAGAACTGGCAGAAAAATGGTCCAACAGGATGTCAGTAGCGAAAAGCCGACGTTTAGTAACGGCCGCAACGGCCCGAACCTGATCACGCAGTAACTTTTTCATATAACGGGAATTTAACTTTACCAATGAAAGGGTGTGTAGGAAACGCTCTTTCATTCACCGGATTAAAGATACCGGCAACTGCTTCCTTAACCAATGCAAGGTTTCACTATAAAGATGGAACATTTTACTATTTGCGGGGTTATTTATCTCCGGGAACGATTGCGTAAAACGTTCACTCCCCGCTCGTAAGGGTCAGGCTTGCAGCAGGTAGTCCCGGACTGGTTGCTTTCAGCCGGATCACGCCTTTGCGATCGCCCGTTTGCACGATGGCGAGCGCCATGCCTTTCCAGCATTTGCGGGCGGTGTTTTTCAGGGATACGGTGTCGGCCTGGTAGCCGTTGTCTGTGCCGGCAATGCTGCCCGGCCCCTCGATAGTAAACTGCAGGCGATTATCGGCATCCGGCACCAGATGACCAGCCGCGTCTACCACGGTTGCGGTCACGAAGGAGAGGTCGCGAACGCGGGCTTTTAGCTTCGCGCGGTCGGGTGTAAGGATAATACGAGCGGGTGTGCCGGCGGTATATATAGTTTTCTCCAGTACGACTTTTCCATTTCGTTTGGATACGGCTTTCAGGGCGCCGGGTGCAAACGGTACTTTCCAGGCGACGTGCAGGTCGTCGGCTCCTTTACGCTGCACGCCCAGCGAGCGGCCATTCAGGAACAGCTCCACTTCGTCGGCCTGGTTGTAATAGGCCCAAACGTCGACTACCTGGCCGGGCTGCCAGTTCCAGTGCGGAAACAGGTGCAGCATCGGCTTGCTGGTCCACTCCGACTGGTACATGTAATACGCATCTTTCGGAAAACCCGCCAGGTCAACGATGCCGTAGTAGGAACTGCGGGCCGGCCATGGGTACGGGATCGGCTCGCCCAGGAAGTCGAACCCGCTCCATACGAACAGGCCGGACAGAAACGCATGTTTGCGGATCAGCTTCCAGGTGGCTTCATGGGTACTGCCCCAGTATGCCGACACCTGGTCGTAAGCGGAAACGGTGTAATCAGGATTCCCTTTTTCCACGATCTTCTGCGGCGATTTAGCCGGCCAGAAATAGCTGCTATCCGCCGGCATATCATAATGGCCACGGGTGGCGAAGGCCGACATCTGTTCGCTGCCAAGAAACACCTGTCCGGGATAATGTTTATGAAAGTCCTCGTACACCTCATGATGATAATTGAGGGCGACCAGGTCCAGCGCGCCAGACTTCCAGATAAAGTTTTTCTCCGGGTTCCATTCACTGAGGGCGCAGATCACCGGGCGGGTACTGTCCACTGCTTTTACGATCGATACCAGTTCGCGGGTGAGCCTGATGCCCGAACTATCGAACTGCTCGCGGATTTCGTTGCCAATGCTCCACATGAAGACAGACGGATGGTTGCGGTCACGTTTTACCATATCGATCAGGTCCTGGCGGTGCCAGGCATCGAAATCGGCATAATAGTCGAACTTGTTTTTCTTTTTCCGCCACATATCAAAAGCCTCTACCATCACGAGAAAACCCATCCGGTCGCAGAGTTCGAGCAACTCGGGGGCGGGCGGATTGTGAGCCGTGCGGATCGCGTTACAACCCATCGCTTTGAGTATTTCCAGCTGCCGTTCGATAGCGCGGATGTTCACCGCAGCGCCCAGTGCGCCCAGGTCGTGGTGCAGGCACACACCTTTTATTTTGGTTGATACATTATTCAGGAAGAAACCGCGGTTCTCATCAAAATAGAAACTACGTATGCCGGTGAACGTTACCACGCTGTCTAATACGGCACTCCCTTGCCTTATTTCAGATACCACACGGTAACGATACGGATCTTCAATTGACCACAAATGCAGACGGTCCACCGACATATCCGCGGCAAACGTTACACCTGTATCGCCGGCGTTGAGTTGCAGCGGTGTAACGGCGGCTTGTTGTACCAGGCGGCCGCTAGCATCATACAGCTTATGCAGCACGGTAATACGGGCAGCCTTTGCCGTATGATTATGCAATGCTCCCGTGATATACATTTCGCCGGCAGCATTACCACGGATAAAAATACTTTGATGTGCAAATGCCACCTTGGGCTTCATCACCAGCCGTACGTGGCGATAGATGCCCGATCCGCTGTACCAGCGTGAGTTAGGCTGTCGGCTGTTGTCCACCTTCACGGCCAGCACGTTTACGCCCGCCTTCGTGTAAGGCGTAATGTCGTATGCGAAAGAGACATAACCGTTCGGACGTTTCCCTAAATAGTGACCATTGATCCACACTTCGCTGTCACGGTAAATGCCATCGAACTCCACGCGCACATCTTTGTCAGTAGCTGGCAACCGGAAGGTTTTCCTGTACCAGCCAATACCGGCGGGCAGTGCGCCGCCCTGTGTGGTGGCCGGGTGGGTGGGTGAAAAATCGCCTGCTATGCTCCAGTCGTGCGGCAGGTCGAGTTTGCGCCAACCGGCATCTTTATAGTCCGGGCGGCTCGCCAGGCTATCATCACCCAGCCTAAACCGCCAGTCACGGTCAAACGCAGATTGTGCCAGGCTTACCTGAACACCTAACAACAACATCAAACCAAACAGGTATCGCATGTCAATTCCGTTTTAATCCTGAACACTAAATGAATAAGCACCGGAGCCGATGTTCAACACCGCGCGGCCGTTTTCGATCGTCACTTTATTCAACCCTATACCGTCCTGCAAAACTTTTGCACTTGCAGTGGCTGGCAGGTATACGGTCGCCTTCGTATTTACAGGCACTGTCACCCGTAGTTCAAAGCGGCCAGGCTGTTTACTCCAGGCACTTTCTATCTTACCGTATAGCGATTGATAAGTGGCTTTCACCTCCTTCACATCGCCCACTATCTCGGGTCTTATTTCTATGTGCTGATAACCGACAGCGCCTGCCGTTTGGCCAATGCCGGCTAATCCCGCATAAAACCACTCCATCAGGTGCCCGAGCATAAAGTGATTATTCGACACGGAGGGATAAGCCTGCCAGCTTTCGGTGAGCGCAGTGGCACCGTGCTTTAGCTGGTAACCGTAGCCTGGCACGTCGTCGCGGTAGTTCATGTCGAAGATTACGTCGCTGCGACCGGCATCTTCCAGCGCGCGCAGTACGTAACGGTAGCCGATATCGCCGGCGGTGAGTGCATTGTTACGGCCGCGAATATCGCGTACTAAAGCAGCTACTACGTCGTCGTGTGTTTCGGGCGTTGTGAGGCCCATATAGAGCGCCATCGCATTGGCGGTCTGACTGGCAGAGTCGTACTGGCGGCGTTGCGTATCGAAATAGGCATCGTTAAACTTCTTTTTTACGTCGGATGCCAGCTGCTCGTAATACGCTGCATCTTCGTCCTTCTTCAGGAGTCTGGCCGCCTTCGCCATGATCGACAGGTCGTAATAAAACGTAGCCGTACCCGTTACCCCCATCTTCGTCATCTGTGCGAAGCCAGATTTATTCGGGCCGATGTCGAACCAATCGCCCAGGCCATGGGTGAGCAAACCGTTATTGCTTTTGCGATGAAGGTAACCCGTGTACTGTTTCATCATGTGATACGCGCTGTCCAGCGTTTGCAGGTCGCCGTACCAGCGATAGTTATACCAGGGCAGGATGATGGCCGCACTCCCCCACTCCGGCGACTCGTCAAACGGCGGCGTGAACTTTGTAAACTCCGGCGCAATTTCAGGAATCTTACCGTCCGGGTATTGCGCCTGGATCATGTCACGGATCGCTTTGCGGAACAACGGCGCGGCGGCGTAGTTGAAATGGACAGATGCGCCCATGAGGTGTGTTTGTTCCAGCCAGCCGAGCTTTTCGCGATGCGGGCAGTCGGTGAACACGCTGACGGTGTTACTTTTGATCGCCCAGTCGATCAGTTTATAGGTTTGATTAAATAGTTCGTTGGAGCAATGGAAGCTGCCTGTCTTTTCAGCAGCATTCCGGATGTGTAGGCCTGCGATCTGCGTTAGCACAGGGGAACCGACTGTTTCCACCTGCAGGTAGCGGAAGCCATAGTACGTAAAACGTGGCTGCCAGCTTTCTTCTTCGCCGCCTTTCAGGATGTAGGTGAAATAGGATGGCGACCCGGAAGCCTTCTGGTTCACAGAGCCGTCTTCATTTAACAGTTCCCCGGGGATGATGCGCACACTGTCGCCACGGTTGCCACGTACGCGGATGGCGGGGATGCCTGAGAAGTTTTGCCCCAGGTCATATATTGTCACCCCTGTGCGCAGTTCGTTCGACTTCACAGGTGTAAACTGTTCCATCACTTTCACCGGTTCCGCCATCTGCGAAGCCAGGGCCGGTCCATCAGTAATCAACGCCGCCTTCCATCCGGTGGATGATTCCAGTCGCGCATCGTAATCCTCTCCGCCGTAAATGCTGGAAAACACTACCGGCGAAGGCGCGGTTTGCCAGCTGTCGTCGCTGACGATGTTTTCGCTCGTGCCGTCTGCATAATCGACGGCGATCCGCATGATCATTTTTGGCAGCCCGTAAGCACCGGTCATCTTACGGTAGCGTTGTCCGGGTATGTAGTAGAAGCCATTGCCCAGCAGCATGCCTACGGCATTTTCACCCTGGCGGCATTGGCGGGTAATGTCGAACGTTACGTATAAGGCTTCCCGTTGGTAGTTGGTCCACCCGGGATCGAGAAAGTGGTCGCCTGTCTTGGCCCCGTTCACCTGCATCTCGAAATGACCGAGGCCGGAAACGAAGGCCGTCACCGACTTTACAGGTTTAGCGATCGTAAACGACTTGCGAAACCGGGGCAATACATTGCGGCGTGCCCCCCAGGCCTTTTTGCCGTTGAGGTGTACATGTGGTGCAATGATCGCCGTATCGTGAATCGTTTCATAAGCAATCCATTTCGCACCGGCCCAGTCAGCGGCTTTTAATAAACCCATCTGCCAGGAGGCCGGTCTGCTCCACGGCCAGGCGCGGCGTTTATTATCCCACACCCGTACTTTCCACCAATATTTTTTGCCTCCGCTTAAGGTGGGGCCTTTGTAAACGACTTGCTGCGACGGGCTGCCCGTCTTCCCGGAATCCCACACGATTGACGTCATCAACGAATCGTTCGCTACGATCAACTGATAGCCTGCCTGCGTGATGTTTCGCTGATCATCTTCTAACACCCAGCTAAGCAACGGCGCAGCGTTATCGACGCCCAACGGATTGATGCGGTACTCACAACGCAAACCGGCAATGAGCGTGCGTTGTGCCGAAACAGGCAACGCGAGACTAAACAACAGGCCAACCAGCAAATATCTCATGCGATCAAAGCTTTTGAAGGATGTTATTGAACTCGTACACGCCATTCTTCACCGTAGCAAGATTTACCACCTTTTCGCGATAACGTAATGCTAACGGCTGGCCTGCTTTGGACAATACACGCAGGTACGTAAGCTCACCCGACTTCCAGCGCATATTGATCTCAAAACCGCCACGGGCGCATAATCCACGGATATCGCCTTCGGGAACAGCACTTGGTAAAGCTGGCAGTATATCTACATAATTCGTATGACTTTGCAACAGCATTTCCGCCATGCCGGCGCCACCGCCAAAGTTGCCATCAATCTGGAACGGCGGATGCGCATCGAACAGGTTGGGATAACTGCCTGCCCCGCTGCTGGCCGGACTTAACAACATCTGCACCATCTTGTACGTATGTTCCCCCTCCCGGAAACGAGCCCAAAAGTTGATCTTCCAGGCCAGGCTCCAGCCGGTAGCCGCGTCGCCGCGGAACAATAAGGATTGCATGGCAGCATTCACCAGCTCGGGGCGCTCATCAAAGTTGATTTCACTGCCCGGGTAAACCGCCCATAAATGCGATACATGGCGATGTTTGTTTTTCGGATCGTCCACATCCTTGATCCACTCCTGCAACTGTCCATGTTTGCCGACCTGATCTGGCGCAATCTGTTTGTAACGCAAGGCCAATGTATCCCGCAACGCCGCATCCACCTTTAACACCTCACTAGCAGCGATGACATTTTTAAATAACTGCCGGATGATCTGGTGATCCATGGCTGGCCCTGCCACTAATCCCCCCTGCTCAGGTGAGTTGGACGGCACGCTGATCAGCCAGCCCGTTTGCGGATCTTTCGTGAGAAAGGACAGGAAGAACAACGCCGCCTGTTTCATTGCCGGGTAACCACGCGTTTTCAGGAACTGCCGATCTTGTGTAAACAGGTAATGCTCCCACAAGTGCTGGCACAACCAGGCACCACCGGTTACCCATATGCCATGATTCGCAGCGTTGATAGGCGCCGTGCCCCGCCATAAGTCGGTGTTATGATGCAACACCCAGCCGGGTGCATTATAATAAGCCTTCGCAGTCTCTTTACCGGTTACCGTCAGCTCATCGATCATGTCAAATAATGGCTGATGCAGCAGCGAAAGGTTCAGCAACTCCGCCGGCCAGTAGTTCATTTCCAGGTTGATGTTCGTGGTGTATTTACTGCCCCAGGGCGGCGACAACAGGTCGTTCCAGATGCCCTGCAAATTCGCCGGGCGTGTACCCGGACGGGAAGATGCGATGAGCAGGTAGCGTGCATATTGCATGTACAATGCCATGAACGGCGCATCGGAAAAAGTGCCGAACTTGATGATGCGCTCGTCCGTCGGCAGATGCTCGTTCGCCGAAACCCCAAAGTTCACGGCAAACGTATTGTAGTATTTCGCATATTCCTGCAAGTGCGCCGCTTTCAGCTGTGCGTAGGCTTTACCTGTCAGCCCCTTTAACGTATTCACACAGGCCGTGGCCGGGTTGGCAGACACATCCCGGTAATTGCGATAGTTCGTACCTGCCGTAAGCGCCACATCTGCTTCATCTGCATTCGTGATCTCTACACGATCGGCGAACACCTGGACTTTACCGCCTTTCACCTGCACCCGCAAATAACTCTCGCCGCGTAACGCGCCATGGCGCACCTTTACGGACAAGGCCAATGTGTTGTTATCCAGCTTACGTACCTGGTAGTTTTTATGCGGGCTGGTTAACCGTAATGCCGAATTGATCTGTCCTTTACGCGAGGCAGCCAGGTGTACGAGCAGCGCCTGGTTGGGCTGACTCACGAGATACTCGCGGGTAAAGTCGGTACCGTCAGCAGTGTAAGAAGTGGTAGCAGTAGCTGTGGGAAGATCGAGCTGCCGCCTGTAATTTGTAGCCTCCCCGTTATGCTTAAACTCCATGAACAAATCTCCGAATGGCTGGTAGTCTGCCTGGTAGCGCCCCACCGCAGGCGGCTCATCCTGCTGTACCCAGTAACGCCACTGACCATTCAGCGAAAGGATCGAGCTGGCCTGCCCGTCCGGGTAAACGCCTATGTGCCGGGTCGTATCCTTGTAACCGGTTACGCCGCCTTTGTCCGCGAAGTTCAATACTTGTATGGCAATGATGTTGCGACCGGCACGCAGTTTGGCGGCGGGTATTTTATACAGCCTTGCTTCAGTGTTATCCTGTGTGCCGATCAGTTCACCGTTTACGAACGTGCGATCGTAGTCGCGGATGCGGTTCAGGTCGAGGATGAGGTCTTTGCCGGACCAGGCGGCCGGTAACTCAAAGCTGGTACGCAGCCATACGGCGCCGTCCAATCCTTCATGGCCTACAGCTTCCCATCCGTCGAACGATGGCACCTGCATGGTTTTCCAGGTTTGATCATCGAACGAAGCGGCGGCGGGCGCATTGGTGGAGAGTACAGACTTTAACCATTCTTCGCGTTTGCCTTCGTTGCTTTTCAGGCCCATAAATTGTTTCTCGGCCAGTGCTTCCGCGGCTTTCTGCTGACCATTGAAGATCAGCTGACGAATGGTGTCCAGGTAACGGTAAGCACCCGGACGGTTGTAACTACGCGGTTCGCCTGTCCAGAGCGTTTCTTCGTTAAACTGGATACGGTCTTGCTTCACGCCGCCGAATACCATAGCGCCGATGCGGCCGTTGCCGAGTGGCAGGGCTTCTGTCCATTTTACGGCTGGCTGCCTGTACCACAACTGCTGCTCCTGTGCCACGAGCGAGCCGCTGCCTAACAGCAACAGCCCGGCTAAGCTAAATAGTTTGTTTCGCATATGTTTAATTACTGGCGTTCGAACAGCCAGTCGATGTTTTTAGATTTGGCATCGCCGGATAACATAGCGTCGTATACCGGCACTGCTTGTGCCCCGTCGATGAAGCCAATAACCAGGCATATACCCTTGGGCAGTTTCAGCGTGTGGGTGCCTGCTTTAAAATGATACAGGTGTACGTTCACCGCCGGCAGCCCATCCACCGCCACCGCATTGGATATTTTCGCTTCGGCCTGGCCGTAATCGTCTGCACTCGCGTTGGTTTCAAGTTCGGGAGGTTTCGCGTACACCGTGTCCGTGACGAAGGCGCCGCGTTGTGTCTTGAAGAAGCCAACCGCTATTTTTACCGGTTTGTCTGTGGTAAACTGTATTTCGGTTGCACGGCTTAACTGCTGCCGATAGGACAACTGTACCGCTTTCATCCCCTCCAGTTCTGCCGCTATGGCTTTTACAACCAACGAGGTGTCGGTGAACAACCGGCTTCCCTTCGTAAGCATAAACGAAGTTTCGACCGTCCGCACCGCTGCCTGTTTAAACGGCCGGCGTTGCACCACTGTACCGCTGGCCGATTGCTTCAGCGAATCGATCTTGAAGCGGAATGTGTTCAGTTCCGCTTCGAACACCGGCAGCATTTCCGTCCAGTGTTTGTACGTAGCGTTTACACCGCGCATCGGGATTTTTCGTTGCTGCGTTTGCATACTGTTGGCATACAGGTAAGTACCTGCAGTCCGTTTCGCCAGCTCCCGGTACCATTGTACACTCACGGTTAACAGGGGTACCGCCGATTCCAGGTCGTTTACATTATTGGTGTACTTGTATTGCAAAAGCTGAGTCGCTGCCATCACCTTTGTACTGAAATGATGCGCCAGCGCGCGGTAGCAATGCATATCATTCCGCAATCGTTCAAATTCAGCACGATCTTTTGTTACACGTTGCGCTACTTCGTCCAGCAGCGCTGCCGCCTTATCGCCATGTAAGATTACCTCCTTCGCTACCTGCGGAGGCGTTTCTCCGACATGCGGCAGGCCTTTGGCGGCTTTATCAGCATAATCGATAATCATCTCTCCTTCCGGACTTTCGCCGTCGTACAACAGCGTAAATAATCCATACCGGAATGGATTGACCAACTGCGTCATCAACATGCCCAGCGTAAGCGTTTGCCGGTTACCGTCGGTGATACCGAAACGGCGTAACAGCTTCGGTGCGATTTCGCCGGATTCATCGTAGGCGGCGCGTATTTTATGGCCATCGGCTACACTGCAGCCGAACTTTGCGGCCAGCAGCTGCGCCCAGTATGCTTTTTCTTCCGATTGGGGACGATTGGCCTTCCAGGCGTAACGCGCCCAGGCATTGTACCATATCCAGTCACGCTCGATCTGTAACAGGCGTTGTCCTTTTACACTGTCGGCACTGTAGGGCCAGTCCCAGTAAGACGCTTGCGGGTACAGGTGTAAACCGTTTCCGCCCATCACTTCATGCATGCCTTTTACCGATTGCTGTATGAAATCAGGCGAGCCATAACGGAAAGGTTCCAGGTTCGCGAGGATGTGTACATTCTCGATCTGCACACTGCCCAACTTACTCAACGTTTGGTGCAGCTCGGCCCAGGAGCCGCGCGGACGTGGCGTCGTAAGTGCTTCGCCGTTAAACTTCGCTTCCGTGTAAAGGTTTTTATAAAGCGGTAACGCCGCTTTCATCACGGCCGGCGCATCGGTATCATGCGCCCGCAGCACGATCGGCGGCTCTTCTTTTTTACCAAGTGCCTGCAAGCCATCGCGTACACCCGGGATAATCGTTTTGGTAAACCATTCAATATCATCATTGCCTACCCCTTCCATCGCTTCGCCCAGGCACACCATCAGCCCGACGTTCGGGTACTTCTCCACGAAAGCAGCGATGGACTTACGTGTATAATCCGCAATGAGCGGCACGATCGGCCGTTCTCTTTCCTGCGTTTTGATGCCATGCCTTTCTGCGAAAGGTTTGGACACGATGATGTTGTAAAACATCTGTATCACCCAAATGCCTCTCTTATCTGCCTCACTGGTGATAAACGTGTAGATCTCCTCATTCTTGCGAAATGTCGCCTCATCCACTTCCAGCGCGTAGGGATAGTCTTTCAGTTTCACGAGTGATGCGAAGGGATGCCCGTTCCACAGAAACAGTGCGTTCATTCTATTCGTCGCCATGGAGTCGAGGTATTGCAGCCAGTGCTGTTTGTCGTACAACCAGGGAAATACTTCAGGCGTGTAAGGATATTCATACACGGTCCTTCCGGGCAGGTAATACGGTTTCTGCACGCCGATGCAGGCGCCGCGTAATACCATTTCGGGTTGATCGGTTTCATCTAACACAGCAGGCAGCCGCTTTGTAGCTTGCAGGCGGTCGCGGAGGGACAGGCAGCCATACAACACGCCTGAATCATCCGCACCAGCGATAACTACAGTTCCCTTATCCGCCCGTAAAATAAACCCTTCCTTACCGGGTGATGCGATCGTAGCAGGCAATGATGCCCGCACTTCGTTTACCTTGCCAACAACGATCAACTGCTGGGCAGGCGACTGTTGCTTACCACTCACCACCTGGTAACCTGCAGCCTTTAACGCCGTCGTCAACTGCTGCACCCCCAGGCCGCACGCGGCGAAGCAGGCAGCGACTGACGTATCACCACTTGTTTGCTTTGCGCCCACACTTGCTGACCGCATAACAACACCATCCAGAAAACAGGAAAAAACTTCTTCATTATACATCAGGCAGGGATACGCCACCCTGCTGGCTTGACAGATAGGCCGCTTCCACGCAGGCCATCGTGTAAATACAATCTTCAACGGAATTATCCGGTTTTTCAATACTGCCTTCCACGGCCAGCATCAGTTGCGCCATACTGCCGATGAACGCATGCGGGAACCAGGTGCCATCGACGGTAATCTCCTGCCAATGCACGTCCCCATCATGGTCGCGCAAAGCATATTCAAACTTATCCGGCACCCCGTCAGGATAGTTGATCAGCGCACCAAAACTGACACGGATCACACCTTTCTCGCCTTCCAGTTTGATGTACGACTGCTGGCGACTGGCACCGTAATCGTGGTTATGATTTGTATGAATACTCGCCCGGATGGCATGCCCGTAATCCATAATGATATTACTTTTCACCGATGCCAGTTGCGGCATCGCGGGGTGACCAACGGTCTTCGCGTATACAGATTTCGGATTGCCCATTAAATGGCGAATGAGGTCGATATAGTGAATGCTGTGATATAGTATTTCCACACGCGGCGCGCTGAACAGGAAATCCCACAGGTGCCAGGGCGTGTATACATTTACGTTTACCTCTACATCGTTAAGCGCGCCGATCAACCCTTCTGCAATCATCGTTTCTGCCACCAGCATAAACGGGGCATATCGCAGTTGGAAGTTAACGGCAGCGGTCATCTTTTTTTCCTTGTCAAGTCGCGGATTTGCCAGGCAGCGGTATAGTCTTCCCCCATCGGCTTCTGTAACAACACGGCTGTGCCATCTGGCAATTGCTCCAGGACCGACAACACCGCCTTTCCCGGCACCGCTATATCATACACGGCACCTGGCAGGGCATCGGCGATCATTTGTTCCAGGCTATCGAAAACATGCGGAATATTGAACGCATCGGCGGTGGCTTTGGCTTTATCGTAAGACAAGTCGTAGATCCCCTGCACGTCAA
The DNA here is from genome assembly GCF_022867795.2 of Chitinophaga horti. NCBI lineage: Bacteria > Pseudomonadati > Bacteroidota > Chitinophagia > Chitinophagales > Chitinophagaceae > Chitinophaga > Chitinophaga horti. The sequence goes on from NZ_CP107006.1 coordinate 2,641,236, forward strand.
AGCCCGCCAGCTGGTAGGCGGGCAGGTGCGCGGAGTTAACGATGCCGCCGGCACCGATGATATAAACAGGATGTTTCTTTAAGGGCAAACGTGCTTTCATAACTTTTCATAACGTGATCAACAACTAAGCATCGAGGTAGTTCCCGTAGGTTAGTAGCAGGATGGCTGCGACCAACACGACCATCGCACTCCACAACACCCGCATCGTACGTGGACCGCAAAGTTTCCACTCCCGCATGATCAATCCGGCCAGGGCGCTGAGTAATACCAGCATGATCATATGGATCGCCCAACTGGAAAAGCTGAACTGGCCCATGCGTACATGCCCGAGGCCGTAAAAGAAAAATTGTCCGTACCACAACAGGCCCGTCAGCGCCGCCATGGCGTAGTTGAGTGGCAGGTTGCTGCCGGGTGAAATAGCGTATTGTGCGAATGTTTTTTGTTTAAGATGAAGGTAGAGGCAATACAGCAGTGTCGTGACGAATGCGCCGGTATTGGCGAACAGGTAAATCACGTTCCCCTGGAAGTGACCCGCACCATAACGGGCAGCCACGTCGGCCACGGGCTGGCCCTGGTCAAGTGAAAAGCCGTACAAGGCCGATAAGATGCCTGCGATCAAACAGAGCGGCAATCCTTTCGCGAGGGAGAAGGCGCCGGGATTATTATCCTGCGCCGCCAGGTCTTTTTCTTTGTACCGGCCTGCGAGCCCGCACAGCGCAATGCCCACAGCACCTAAAGCCACGCCGCCGATCAGGTAAGGAGCACCAGTCGCGCTAAGTACATCTCCCAAAACACCCCGCACCAGCGGTGGCAGCAAAGTGCCCAACACGCAGCTGATGCCTACAGAAATCGCGTACGTCAGTGAAAAGCCCACATAACGGATGGCGATACCGAAGGCTGTGCCACCTACGCCGTAAGCCATACCCAGGAAGAAAGAACGTTGCATCGCCGAAGTGGGTGCCTCCTGTAATACCTGCGACAAATGCGGGATCGTGAGCCAGGCCACTACTATCGGCAACAACAACCAGCACACGGCCGCCTGTAACAACCAGTACGTATGCCAGGCCCAGCCGCTCACCTTCTTTTGAGGCGTATAACACAGCGCCGCGCCCGAAGCGCCCACCGCATGAAAAAATATACCATTGATCACTTCCATGCGGGCTGATTTAAGTTGTAAAAACGAACGGCGTTACTGCCAAGAACCTGCTCCTGCTCCGGTGTGGACAATCCTGACAATGCCTGCCGTATCATCGACCACGTTTGCGCATACCCGTTAGCGAGCATCGACACCGGCCAATCGCCGCCACAAAAGCAGCGGGCCACACCAAAGTGCTCTATAGCAAAATCGACATAAGGCTGAATGTCTGCCGCGGTGCGTCCGGCAAAGCTGCCCGACGCAGTACCCAGACCGGATATTTTCGCGTAAAAGTTAGGATGCGCCGACGCTTCTTTCATTAATTCGCCCCACTTGCCAAACCGTTCGCGGGTGGCAATCGGTGGCTGATTGAGGTGATCGAACACCATGCGCAGCGCGGGTACCTGCTCCGCGACTTTCAATGCGGTTTCAATATGGGCGGGTAAAATACCCACCAGGTCGTACGGGATGTCGTGATCCGCCAGCAGTTGCAGGCTTTCCAATACGGTGGGCTGCAACAACCATTGGGCATCCGGCTCATCGTGTATTTGATGGCGAACACCTTTAAAACAGGGCTCCGACAGAAATGCTCCTTGTAATAAATCCGCTGTGCGGCGTGTATCCGTTAACGGCAGCCAGGCGACTACACCCTTTATCCAGGGCGTGTTACGGGCCGTTTCTAACATCAGTGCTGTATCTTCTAAATTACCTGCCGCCTGTACCAGCACACCGGCCGTTACACCAGCGTCGGCGGGGTCGAGTTCTTCGATTTGCCAGCTGCGGTTCAGGATAGACGTGTCACCCTGCAGCCAGGGATATTCCGCCCGGCTGAGATTCCATACGTGTACATGTGTGTCGATCAACATCATCGTCCTTCTATTGTGCTATTCACATCCCTGCGGGGATGGGGTTAATACGAAAGCCCGAACTGCCTGTCTATCGCTTCATTGTCTTCGCCCAGTAACGGTGCTCCTTTCGTGGAAGATAGTAATTTCCCGTCTACTCTAATAGGGCAACGGGTGGTTTTTATCGATAAGCCGTTACTCGTTTTTACGGTCAGCTCCATATTCAGTACGCGGTACGCCTCTTCGTTCATCAACCGGTCGTAGTCCATCACCGGCGCACACCAGATGTCGGCCTTCTCCAAAATATCCAGCCAGTGTACGGCAGATTGCGTTTCTAAGTGATCGGCCAGTATTTGTTTGATCTCGTCGCGACGGGTGAACCAGCTGCCCCGGTCGGCAAATTGCTGCAAGCCTTCGCAGCCAAGCAACTCCGCCAACACTAATATATTGCCCATGGCCAACGCCAGGTATCCTTCTTTCGTTTTGTAAATGCCATATGGGGCAGACACATAGGCGTGCCCGTTATTCACGCTGCTGCGTACCGGCAGTTCTTTCCCGTCGTTGTAGTAACAGGTCAGCACTTCAAACTGGAAGTCCAGCACACTCTCGAACATGCTCACCTGCACCAGCGCACCTTTCCCGGTTACGCCCTTTTTCACCAGCGCCGCCAGTATGCCCTGCGCCATGTGGGTGCCGGCCAGTATGTCGGCTACGGCTACGCCCATGGGGGTAGGATTCTCATCACTGTTATTACTCAGCCAGGTAAGCCCGGATGCCGCCTGTAACAGCAAGTCCTGACCGGGCAGATCGCGCCACGGACCTTCCTGCCCGAAACCACTCAGCTCTGCGTACACAATACCGGGATTAATTGCCTTCACGGTCGCGTAATCCAGCCCGATCCGCTCCATCACACCCGGACGGAAATTATGCATCATCACATCTGCCTTCGCGATCAGTTGTTTGATCTTTTCCAGGTCCTGCGCATCTTTCAGGTCGGCCACGTAACTCTTTTTGTTCCGGTTGATCGCATGAAAGATGGTCGATTCCTGCTCGATCATCACGTCCGACACATACAGCTGCCGGCAAATATCGCCGGTGCCGGGCTTCTCAATCTTGATCACCTGCGCGCCCATATCGGCCAGGCGTAAAGCCGCAGACGGCCCCGATAAGAACTGGCTGAAATCGATCACCAATATATCTTCTAATAACATGCTCAGATTTTTACTTGTTCCAGCTTATTCATTTCCTGTATCAGCTTCTCCGTATGCTCACCCACTTTCGGGGCGGGACGGTCAGAGAACAACCGCGCACCATTGAAACGGATGGGACAACGGGTCGTGATAATCTTTTTACCTTCGGCCTTCAGGGGCTGCTCCATTTGCAAGGCGCGATAAGACTCATGCGACGTCATCTGCGCCCAGTCAAACACTTCCATCGCCCAAAGCCCACGTTGCTGCAGGCGCGACAACCAATATTGCGTCGGCTGCTGTAATAAATGCCCTGACAATATCGATTTGATGCGGTCCCGTTCTGCAAAGGCCTGCTCGTTACAGAAAGCCGACAGTCCTTCACAGGCAATGGTTTCCGCCAATGCCGGCAAGTCCATCATAGCAAGCGCCAGGAAGCCATCTGCTGTTTTGTACACCCCGTACGGCGCGCCCAGTAAGGTATGCCCGCTGTTGGTATCGCTGCGCTTCGGCTGCTGGTGACTGTTATAATACGTCGTCAATAACTCAAACTGGAAATCCAGCAACGACTCCATCAGGCTAATCTCTACCAACGCGCCCACACCCCGTTTCTGCCGCCGGATCAACCCACCCAAAATACCCTGTACCAATTGGGAGCCGCAAAGGATGTCCGCGATTGCAATCCCGAAAGGCACAGGCCCGTTTGCGCGGTTGCCCGTCGTGAACGCAAGGCCGGTAATAGATTGCAGCAATAAGTCCTGCCCGGGCTTCTCCTTCCACGGGCCGCGGGTACCGTAACCGGTGATTTCCGCGTACACCAGGCGGGGATTCAACTGTTGCACAGACGCGTAGTCCAGCCCCATCTTCTGCATCACACCCGGACGAAAATTATGTATCAGCACATCTGCTTTCGTCATCAGTTTTTTCACCAGCGCAAGGTCGTCGGGGTTCTTAAGGTCCGCCGCAAAGCTTTCTTTATTGCGGTTGATGGTATGGAACAGTAACGAACTATCGTCCACCCACAAGTTCTTGATGGACAATTTTCTCCCCGCCTCCCCTTCCTCCGGCCGCTCGATCTTAATGACCCGCGCACCCAGGTCGGCCAGCCGCAAACCTGCGGAGGGACCGGATAAATACTGGCTGAACTCCAACACGGTAATTCCTTCTAAAGGCAAATCCATCATACAGTAGTAGTCGTTTGGTGAGTAACAAAGCTGGCGCGGTAGATGCGGTCCATCTCCTCCAGCGTATGCAGGATGCTGAGCGTGCCCTGTAAACATTGCTGAACAGGCAAGCCGGCATGGTCCTGGAAATGCAGGTACCCGTTGTAACGCGGACGGATGTAACCGTTGTCCATCAACGGCAGCACGGCTTTGAAGTAATTATTCGTAAGTGTATTGGCGGCTTCGTCCAGCCAGGCAGCACGATGGCCGGGCTGTCCGCCGTTTTGTACGTATAAAGTGCGTTGTATTTTCTCAGACACTACCCAGGCCGCGAAATCTAAAGCCACCTGCTGATGTTCGCTGAAGGCAGATACCGCCAGGCCAGTACCACCAACGGTCGTCCGTAGAGGCGTTCCTTCGTAGGACACTACGGAAGTGTACTGCAACAGGTGATCTGCATAACCGAAGCGCGAATAGTTCGAATAACCATACGCGAACGGGCAGTACCAGTAGTCATCGGTACGCGTCATCAATTCCGCCACCGCAATCGGGTTGCAGGTGAACATGCGTTTATCGACAAGACTGTACAACTGTTTCATCGTTTCCAGCGCGCGGATGCCCGTCTCCCGGCCGACCACCGTATCCTGTTGCAAAAACGGCGTTTGCCCGTTCGCGATACAGAAGGTGTAAAAGTTCATCAGCAGGTCGATAGGAATAGCGGGTACGGCTACCTTGCCTTTGGCGGCGAGGGCTAATACCTCCTCCCAGGTGGTGGGTGGTGCAGCCAGTAAATCTTTACGATAACTCGCCGCAGGCGTGGCCGCGTCGATGGCCAGCGCCCATTGGCCGCCGTCGTACATATAACTTGGATGCGACTCACCTGTAGAATTGGCCGCCTGTTCGGCGAGATACGGCGCCGGCAGGTATTCATTCAAGGGCAGTACACATTTCGTGGCAGCGGCGCAACCTACCCAGGGATGATCGATGATGAGCAGGTCGTAATGATGCGTAAGCGCCTCGATGGGCATGTCCGCAAATTCCTGCAACGAGCGTTTCTTCCACTGGATCTCTACCTCCGGATGCAGCTCCTGGTAGCGCTGTGCAGCCGCCAGCAGCGGCGTTATACCGCGGCTATGGTTCCATGTAATTCCTTGCAAAACAGTGCGGTGCATCAGGCTTCTTTTTTGTGAACGAGTAGAATATGATCGCAAACCATTACCAGCTGGCCCGACTGATTAAAGGCCTGCACGAGTTCCGTCACCAGGCCGAAGCCCGGTTTCTTATGGTCTTTCATTTCTTTGATAGATACTTCCACGTGCAGCGTATCGCCGATAAACACCGGTGCCAGGAAGCGCAGGCGGTCGTATCCGTAAGTCATCGATACTTCATTGACCAGTTCTGCGGTAAGACCAATGGCTACGGTAAAGATCAGCGTACCATGCGCGATCCGTTTTTTGAACGGCTGGGTTTTACACCACTCTTCATCCATATGATGCGGAAAAAAGTCGCCCGACTGCCCGGCGTGAATGACAATATCAGTTTCTGTGATGGTGCGGCCTTTCGTTTCCCGTACCTCGTCCGTGGAGAATTGCTCGAAATATTTCTTTATAAACATAACATCCAATCACTGGCTGTTGATCAATAACGCGGGGATTCTATCTATGCAAAAACCATCAGCGAATCCAGGCTTTAAATTAGTTTACCCCCGGCGGGAGGCCAATGACACGTTTTACTGTAATGATGGAGTATTTTACTGGACACCTGCCATTCTGTTATAAAAGGCTGATGGATATTTCTATCTTTAGCGCTGACTACTATCATCTATCATGAAAAGACTCAGTACGCTACTCTTATGTACCGCGGCCCTGCCCGTTATGGCGGCCGACACGACGATCACCATTACCAAACGTTACCTGAACCTGCCCGTATCGCACCAGCAGCAACGCTACAACATGCGCTATGACATCGGTGGCAAAAGAGAACAACAGTTCGTGATCCGCCTTAGTGATAAACCTGAATACTGGGTATTTTCTGATGTAAGCGCTTATAAAGGCAAAAAGCTGCGCATCCACTTCGACGGCGATGCTGCAGGATTGAAACTGGTATACCAGGACGACCGCATCACCGGGCAGGACTCCCTATACCGCGAGCAACGCCGTCCCCAGTACCACTTCTCCACCCGCCGTGGCTGGATCAACGATCCGAACGGTATGATCTACTACGAAGGCGAATACCACCTGTTCTATCAACATAACCCCTTCGAACGTGAATGGGAGAATATGTCGTGGGGACATGCAGTGAGCAAAGACATGATCCACTGGGAAGAGCTCCCCGTAGCCCTGCACCCCGACGAAAGCGGCACGATGTTCTCCGGTTCCACGGTGATCGACTATGCCAATACCTCGGGCTTCGGCAAACCGGACAAGCCGGCCATGGTAGCGTTGTATACGGTGGATAGTCCGGACAGGCAGGTGCAGAGCCTTGCCTACAGCCTGGATAAAGGCCGTACCTGGACCAAATACAAAAACAACCCGCTGATCGACTCGAAAGAGAAATGGAACAGTAAAGATACCCGTGACCCGCGCGTTTTCTGGTACGGACCCGGCAAACATTGGGTAATGGTGCTGAATGAGCGTGACGGCCATTCGATTTATACCTCCGGTAACCTGAAAGACTGGCAATACCAGAGCCACGTGACCGGCTTCTGGGAATGCCCCGACCTGTTTGAATTGCCGGTGCAGGGCGGGAACGGACAAAAGAAATGGGTGTTATACGGTGCCTCGAATACCTATATGATCGGCAGCTTCGACGGTAAAACCTTTACACCGGAAAGCGGTAAACACTACTTCTCTGCCGGCTCCATTTACGCCGCACAAACCTTTACCAATATTCCCGAAAGCGACGGCCGCCGCATCCAGATCGGCTGGGGACGCATTACACAGCGGAATATGCCGTTTAATAATATGATGCTGTTGCCGACGGAGCTGACCTTGCGCAAAACGAAAGATGGCATCCGCCTGTTCAGCGTGCCGGTGAAAGAAACAGAGCAACTGTTCACCTCCGCCGGCAAATGGGAAAACCTGGCCGCTGCGCAGGCCGACAAACACCTGGAGTCCTTCCGCGACGCCAGCGGCGTACGCATCAAAGCGAAGATAAAATTATCACACGCCACCGATGCAGGTCTGAGCCTGTATGGTCAGCGCCTGATCAATTACGATATGAACTATAATGTGCTGAATGGCATGTTCTATTCCCCGCAGGACCCGACGAGTATGGAACTGTCGGCCGATATTTACATCGACCGCAGCTCCGTGGAAGTGTTTATCGACGGCGGCGCTTATTCCTATTCGATGGAGCGCCGGGCAGATCATAACAACCGCGAAGGCTTCCGTTTCTGGGGAAACAATATTACCGTGCTCTCGCTGGAAGTATTCAATACTAAATCCATCTGGCCGTAAATCACACCGGGAGGCCCGGTTACGCCGCGCCTCCCGTATCCGTAAGCGCCATTATTGCGGAAACTTGCCTAATTTTGGCCGATTCAACATTACGCGACGCTACAATGGGTTATAGAAGCTTACAAGATTGTATCAACGACCTGGAACAACATGGACATTTAATCCGCATCCGGCAGGAAGTGGATCCCTACCTCGAAATGGCCGCAATCCATTTGCGGGTGTACGAGCATGGTGGTCCGGCCCTGCTGTTCGAAAATGTAAAAGGCAGCCGGTTCCCCGCAGTGTCCAACCTGTTTGGCACCCTCGACCGCTCGAAGTTCATGTTCCGCGATACACTGGAGAAGATCAAAACCCTCGTCGATATCAAAGGCGACCCCGTAAAGGCGATCAAAAACCCTTTCCGGTACCTGAACGTGGCGGCCACCGCCATCTCCGCCCTGCCGATGAAAACCGGCAAAAGCGCGCCGATCAACTTTGGCCGCACCCGCATCAGCGAATTACCGCAAATCGTGAACTGGCCCATGGATGGAGGCCCGTTTGTGACCATGCCGCAGGTGTATACGGAAGATCCTGACAAGCCGGGCATCATGAATGCCAACCTCGGCATGTATCGCATCCAGTTAGGCGGTAACGATTACATCCAGGATAAAGAGATTGGTTTGCACTACCAGCTGCACCGTGGCATTGGTATTCATCAAACCAAAGCGAATGCAAAAGGCCAACCGTTGAAAGTGAGCATTTTCGTGGGCGGCCCTCCGTCTCACCCGCTGTCGGCCGTGATGCCTTTGCCGGAAGGCCTGTCCGAAATGACCTTTGCAGGCGCGTTGGGCAACCGCCGGTTCCGGTATTTTTATGATGAAGAAGGCTATTGCATTTCTGCGGATGCCGACTTCGTGATTACCGGCACCGTGATGCCGCACGAGAATAAACCTGAGGGTCCGTTTGGCGATCACCTGGGTTATTACAGCCTCACACATCCTTTCCCCCTGCTGAAAGTAAATAAAGTATATCACCGTAAGAATCCGACCTGGTCGTTCACTGTTGTGGGCCGCCCCCCGCAGGAGGATACCAGTTTTGGGGCGTTGATACATGAGATTACGGGCAACGCCATCCCGCAGGAAATACCCGGCGTGCGGGAGATCCACGCGGTAGATGCTGCCGGCGTGCATCCGTTACTGTTTGCCATCGGCAGCGAGCGGTACACTCCTTACCTGAAAGAGCGCAAACCCCAGGAAATACTGACCATCGCGAACCACATACTGGGCAGTAACCAGCTCAGCCTGGCCAAATACCTGTTCATCTGTGCCCGGGAAGATGACCCGTCCCTGCACACGCACGACATCGAACGTTTCCTCATGCATATGCTGGAACGCATTGATCCCACACGAGATTTGCATTTTCATACCAATACCACTATCGATACCCTCGACTACACCGGCAGCGACCTGAATGCGGGTAGCAAAGTCGCCATCGCAGCCGCCGGCGACAAACGCCGCGACCTCTGGCGCGAATTGCCTGCGGGCTTCACCTTGCCCAGGCAGTTTACCGGCTTTAAGATGGCATTGCCGGGCGTACTGGCCGTTGAGTCTCCGGATAAAGACGCCGTTGAGATGCTGGATGCACATCTGCGCGACGCCAACCTCGAAGGCCTGCCCCTGATCGTATTATGCGACGATGCCGGCTTCACCGCCGCATCCATTAACAACTTTGTATGGGTAACCTTCACGCGAAGCAATCCATCGCACGATGTGCATGGCATCAACAGCTTCATTTCCCATAAACACTGGGGATGCCGGGGGCCGATCATCATCGATGCGCGTATTAAACCGCACCACGCGCCACCGTTGATTAAGGACGCTGCCGTAGAGAAGCGCGTGGACGAAATGGCGAAACAGGGCGGCGTATTACATGGAATTATTTAGTTTTGATTGCGCGAACTGAACAATAAGGTTCGTAATTTGTTGGAGACTGAAGCGGAAGTTTGCTTCGCTATGATACCGCTGACGATGAGAAAAGCATCACCCTCGCCGTCATTGGTAATGAAATGAAGCAAACCTTCGCTACGGTCTCAGCGTTTGCGAACATATGATAATGAGTTGAGGTCGCCTGGTCTTCGTGCAAAACCATTGACAGGACACTTAAATAATAAATCTATAAACCTCCAACATGAAACGTACCCTAACGACCCTGCTGGGCATCCTGTTCACTTTCACCCTGTTTGCCCAGGCGAAGCCTGACGTTATCATCAAATTAAATGGTGATGAAATGAAGGGCAAAGTCCTGGAAATGAACGAGGATGCGGTTAAATTCACTTACACAGGAGAAACCCTGGTGTATAACATTAAGAAGTCAGAAATCCTGAAAATCACCTTTGCCTCTGGCCGTGAGGAAATCATTACCAAGCCAGGCAACACCGCCGTAGCGGCTACTCCCGCCGTGGCTCCGGAAGATCACCGGAACAAAATCGCGATCCTGCCATTTGCCCTCATCCGTGACGGACAGTCAGTGGCCGATCAGCTGAGCGAAAGAGCGCAGGGCGAATGTTACGGTATGCTGAGTAAACATGCCGGGCTGAACACGATCCTCGATCCCCGTACGACAAACGCATTGCTGCTGAAAGCAGGTATCACGCCGGATAACATCAAAGCACATACGATGGATGACATCTGTAACATCCTGGGCGTGGAATACGTAGTGAACGCGGTGGTAACCGTGGATAAAACCACACAAACCTCTTACTCCTCGTCTTCCGGCAGCAGCACGACCAAAACAGACTCAAAGAACCCGAATAAAACGAACGATCGTTACAGCGGTTCTACCTATGCTACCAACACCCAGGCTTACAAAAGCGTGGTGTTGCTCAACGTTTACAACGACCAGGGCGCAAGCGTTTTCTCACAGGAAAGGCAGTCTTTCTTCAATACCGATGACGCCTACAAAAACGCACTGGAATACCTGTTGAAGCGCACTCCCATCTACCATAAATAACGCCTATGCGTATTGCTACCCTGCTGACCATACTATTCGCGCTGCTCACCGGTAGCGGATCGTATGGTCAGTCTGTTTCTAAAGACAGTACCGTACAATCTTTCGTTGAGAAGTTCCGTGAATTGGGCCGTAAAGAAGCCATTAAGAGCATGGAAACGGTGAAAGCCAACCGCGCCTCGCGGCAGCAGCGGGCTTTGCTCAATGATGTGCGGCAGACTGCTCTGGCGGCCAAACTTTATCTACAGAAAGGTATTGACACACCGGCCATCAGCCGGGCGCTGGATCGTATTCATCAGAACATGCTCACAGCGCGTGAAGGCGTGCTGCAAAATCCCGCACCCGTGCAAACGCTGCGCGACCTGAACGTTACGTCGATCGTGCTGCAGGAACTCTTGCAACGCATCAGTCACGAGCGCAGGCAGCTGGACGGCTATACGAACCAGCTGATGAAATACCGGGAACACATTGACTCCGTTACCAGCACCCCGGCACTGCTCGAATTTCCTGCGGATTCCGCCAACATGATGAAATACCTCACGCGCCTGGTCATCACAGCGAAAGATGTGGATCCCGTGGACAGCATGCTGAAGCAATCTATCGTGAGTGTGCAGGACCTGCAAACCCGCATCGACCTGCTGTCGTACGAAGTGAATGCAAACCTGGAGCAGGTGGAGAACATGCGTAAATCCCTTTCTGCCGCAACGTTCCGGCAAGAGCTGCCCATCGTGCAAACCCGCAGTTTTGCCGACATCGCCTTGCTCTCCTGGAAGAAGGACATACTCGCGTTTTCCCATTACCTCGGCTATTACTACTGGCGGCTGTTGTTGCTGGTATTATTAACGATGGCCTCGTGGCGTTTCATCTGGGCGTTGAAATCCCGGTTGCTCGACCGGCAGGCCCATGATGTGTTGCAAAACCTTGTGGTGCAACAACCCCTCTTGTCTGCCATTATTATCGTAGTAAGTCTCGGGCAGTTTCTTTTTCCAAATGCACCTTTCCTGCTCAACCTTGTGTTTTGGGGCGTTCCGGCTGTTGCCTTGATATTTGTTTTCGGCAGACATGTTGCGCCGTTCTGGCTGCGGTTCTGGATCGTGAGTGTAGCGCTGTTTTTCCTCGCCTCGCTCGACAACCTGCTACTGCAACCTTCGACTACTGAACGGTGGTACATGCTTTCGCTGGCTGCGGTGGGGTGGATATGGGGCATGTTACACCTGCTTAGCGCGCGCAAATCGGAGCTGCGGGAAAAACGCATCCTTTACTTCATCGCCTTTATGATATCGATGGAAACCTTATCCATCGCGTTTAACCTGGCTGGTCGTTACAACCTCGCCAAAATCAGCATGACCTGCGGCTACTTCGGCATTGTGATCGCTATACTATTCCTATGGACCGCCACCCTCATCAACCAGGGACTGAAGATTGCTTCAGGCATTTATAAGCAGCCCGACAAACACCTGTTCTTCATCAACTTCGATCGCGTGGGCGGCTCGGCCCCGCTGCTCCTGTATATCATATTGATTGCCGGCTGGTTCGTACTGATCGCACGTAACTTTTATGTGTACAACCGTGTCACCGAGCCGCTGATGGCCTTCATTACAGCGCCGCGCACCCTGGGCGAATACACCTTTTCTATACGTGGTATGCTGATCTTTGTAGCCATATTGCTTAGCGCCATGTTCCTTTCGCGACTCGTGTCGTTCTTTTCCGCGGAAGATCATTCCGCCGCACCTGCTGCAGGCAAAAAGTTATCACTGGGCAGCTGGTTACTGCTGATACGCATCGGCATTATCAGCGGCGGCCTGTTCCTCGCCGTAGCTGCTGCCGGCATACCGCTCGATCGCATTACCATCGTATTGGGCGCATTGAGTGTGGGCATTGGCTTAGGTTTGCAGGGACTTGTCAGCAACCTGGTTAGCGGGCTTATTCTCGCCTTTGAGAAACCCGTGAACGTAGGCGACCAGATCGAAGTGAACGGTACCCTTGGTACGATGAAGTCCATCGGCTTCCGCAGCAGTACCATTGCCCTGGTGAATGGCTCCGTGAGCGTGATCCCTAACAGCGACATCCTGAATCACTCTCTCGTGAACTGGACGCTCGGAAAAAGACAAGTGCGTGGGAATTTCGTGGTGGCGTGGCTTATGGCAGTGACCTCAGCCAGGTACACGCCTTGCTGAGCGGGCTGCTGGCTAAAAACCAATTATTACTGAAGGACCCGCCCCCATTCGTGGTGGCGAAAGCGTTCAGCGAAAGCTCGGTAGATTTTGAACTTTTCTTTTGGGTGCATACCGTAAGAGAGACCTACACAGCTAAGAGTGCCCTTATCATGGAGGTGACGGCAGCATTTAATGAAGCCGGCATCAGGATCCCATTCCCGCAACGGGATGTGCATTTTTTTAATGAAGATACTGAAGGCCGGACAGCGTAGTCCGGCCTTTTTTTTCAGTAGCCCCTCCCATTTATAAGTAACCCATCACGTAGCCCGGAAAAAATAAATTTGCGCAACCGAATGGCTTCTCATATATTTGCAACCAATCAGCTGCACAACAAAAACAATGAGAAGAGACATATTCCAGGCAGTCGCCGACCCAACAAGACGGGCGATCATTTGTTTACTGGCGGTACAGGCGATGACGCCGAACGGTATTGCCGAACACTTTAACACGACGCGGCAGTCGGTATCGAAGCACCTTCGTATTCTCACCGAATGCGAGGTATTGAAGCAGGAACACCAGGGCCGCGAGATTTATTACCATCTTGAACTGGAGAAAATGAAAGAGATCGACCACTGGCTGGAGCAATTCCGCCAACTCTGGCAAACCCGGTTTGACCAACTTGACGATGTATTATCGACCCTCAAAAAGCATAAAAAATGAACAAAGCTATCTTCTACGACTTCAAAGTTGACAAGGAAAAAAACAAGATTTATGTAGACAGGTCATTCAACGCCCCACTCGACCTCGTTTGGGCCGCCTGGACCGAAGCCGAAATTCTCGACCAGTGGTGGGCCCCCAAACCTTACCGCGCCGAAACGAAGTCGATGGACTTCCGCCCCGGTGGCCAATGGCTCTACGCGATGATCAGCCCCGAAGGCGAAAAACACTGGTCGTTCTTCAAGTACGACACCATCAACCCGGAAAAAGATTACGCCGGCAGCGAAGGCTTCTGCGACGAAAACGGCACGCCTACTTCCAGCATGCCTAACAGCCAGTGGAGCAATCGTTTTACCGCACAAGGCGACGATAGCACCCTCGTAAATATCGAGCTGCAATTCAAATCTCTCGCAGACCTGGAGGCGCTTGTGAAGATGGGCTTCAAAGAAGGTTTTGCGATGGGTATGGAGAACCTGGACCAGTATATCGCTGCCCAGTTCTACCTGCGCCGCGACAAGAAGCCCAACAACCAGGCACGCACATCTTTCTATGTAAACTTTCCCGGCAACACCGAAGAAGCTTTCAACTTCTACAAATCTGTATTCAACACGGATTTTGTAAACGGCCTTCAACGTTTCGACCAGGCTCCTTCCGACCCCAACCAGCCGCCAATGTCCGACGCGTTGAAGCGAATGATATTACACGTCGAACTCCACATCACCGGAGGACACTCCCTCATGGGCACCGACGCTCCCAAAGAGATGGGTTTTACCGTAACAACCGGCAACAACATGCACATCAACCTCGAACCCTCCTCGAGGGAAGAAGCCGACCGTTTGTTCGCCGGCCTGTCCGCAGGCGGCACCGTTTCCATGCCGCTCCAGGAAATGTTCTGGGGTGCGTATTTCGGGAGTTTTACGGATAAGTATGGGATTAACTGGATGGTGAATTACCAGCAGAAGTAGGTTTCCGGCGCGGAGACTGCACACGAAGGTTGCTTCGCTTTGCTCTTAATGACGTCGTTTGGGATGCGGAGAGGTGGGACGTTTTTCCCATCTTCGTCATTGCGAGCAAAGCGAAGCAAACCTCCGATTCGGTCTTCGCTAAGGTTACCATGATGCAACCTCATCGTACAAATCCATCCATCCGGGATTACGTTGTTCGATCAGTTTCGTCTTGCTTGCGCGGCTTCCACCTTTGATGCGCTTTTCTTCTGTGATGGCTTCTTCGATGAAAACAAACACCTCGTAATACACAAGGATATTCAAGTGATATCTTGCTGTAAAGCTTTTAGCATGCAAGTGCGATCTGTGCTCATTTACACGCGTCAGCAAATCTGACGTAACGCCGGTGTATAATACAGTACGAGACTTATTCGTCATGATGTAAACAAAACCTCCTTTCTCCATATTTGAATTTACAGAGCGTCAGTTTCGCAATGTTGTTCATTCTATAAAATGGTTGTTCATTTTTACAGAATGAGGAGCCTGAAGCGGAGGCTTGCTTCGCGTTGCCCGCAATGACGAAATGAGGGGCGCCCAATCAATGATTCACCAGCTTCAACGCCCCTTCACTATACCTCGCTCCCGTATCCGGGTAGCGCTTCACCAATGCATTGATCTGTTCCAGGTCAGCAGCAGATAAGTGCACGTCGATCGCGCCGGCATTCTCTTCCAAATACTTACGCTTCTTCGTTCCCGGTATCGGGATAATATCTTCGCCTTGCGCCAGTACCCAGGCGAGCGCCAGTTGGGCCGGGCTGCAGTTTTTAGCAGCGGCAATATCTGCAAAGCCTTTTACAAGTTGATTATTGTTATCCTGGAACTCCTGCTGATAGCGGGGCAAGGTCCGGCGGAAGTCGTTGTCGGCTAAGCTTTCCACATTCAGCGTATTCGTAACCAATCCGCGGGCGAGCGGGGAATACGGCACCAGGCTGATGCCGAGTTCGCGTACGGTTTGCAGGATGTCTTGCTCCACGTCGCGGGTAATCACCGAGTATTCACTTTGTAAAGCAGCAATGGGATGTACGGCATGCGCTTTACGGATAGAGGCAGCAGAGGCCTCACTCAGGCCAAGATAACGCACTTTGCCTTCTTTTACGAGATCGGCCATGGCGCCGACCATATCTTCTACCGGTACGTTCGGATCGATGCGATGTGCGTAATAGAGATCGATCGTATCGATCTTCAGGCGGCGCAAACTTCTTTCCACGGCGGTTTTCATCCAGGCGGGTGAGCCGTCGAAGTAGCTGCCGTTCGCGTTGCTTGGGGCTACGTTTTCTTCTTTATAACGGAAGCCGAATTTTGTTGCGATAAATATCTTATCCCGCTTTGGTACCAGCACTTTAGAGATCAGTTCTTCGTTGGCGCCGTTCGCATACATATCGGCAGTATCCCAGAAGTTGATGCCCAGGTCCAGCGCCTTTTCCAGCGTGGCGATGCTTTCTTTATCGTCGGCAGGGCCATAAGCGAAACTCATACCCATACAGCCTAAGCCGATGGCAGATACCAGTTCGTTCGAATTTCCCAGTTTCCTTTGTTTCATCTTTTAATGATTTTATGGATACAAAAGTAAGACCGGCAGCCGTTGCAGCTTTATAACAATCAAACGGATACTTATACAAATCAAACAGCCATTTCCCGCAGCTGTTGCGGGGCCATCCCGGTATGTTTCTTAAAGAAGATCGAGAAGTAGGAAGGGTATTCGAAACCTAAACTGTAAGCAATGTCGGAGATATTCCAGTCCGTATGCTGCAACAGCGCGCTGGCTTCCGCAGTAATGCGGGCAGCGATGTGTGCACCCGTTGTTTTGCCCGTCACCTCTTTCACCGAACGATTGAGGTGGTTTACATGTACAGACAAGGCACCGGCAAAGTCGGCCGGTGTTTTTAAGGCCAGCACGCGCTCCGGTGCATCGATAGGAAACTGCCTTTCCAGCAATTCGAGGAACAATGCCGATACGCGCTGCGATGCGTTACTGTACGTATGATAGTTATCGGCCGGATTCGCCCTCATGGCTTCATGGATCAGCAGGTGAAGATAACTGCGCAGTACATCATGTTTATGCACGTAACCGGAGCCTATTTCTGTCATCATTTTCCGGAAGATGGCAGATATCTCCTGCAACTGCGTTTCATCGGGAAAGAACACCGGGCTGCCGCCTGTCCGGAACAACGGCGAGTCCTGCAAACTCCCCATCCGCTCGTTATGCTGCACAAACGCCTCCGTAAATAAGCAGTACCAGCCTGACTGCACCTCTGACTCCGCCTCCCAGGCATAAGGCACCACAGGATTGGAGAACAGCATGGCTGGCCGGTCGATGTACACCCACTTATCGGCATAATACAACTTACCCGTACCGATCACCAGCGACACCTTGTAGTAATCACGGCGACTGTACGGCGTTACGCTCGCGCAGGACTCGCGGGTAAATACATTGATGTGGCCCAATGCTTTGTTACGGGCATCCGAGCCCGGGACAATGTGACCCGGGTTGCGGGTATAAAACTGACTGAGGGGTTCTGTGGGTTGCATGGGGCAAAGTTATAGTTTTCAAACAATATTTACATGGCCAAGCACGACACCGCCGAGGAAGCCACGACTGTACGACGATGCCCCTATTTCAAAAACCCGACTCTCAATCCAAGTGTAAAGTTCCCCGACAGGTAATTACTCAACCCTTCTGTTTGCGACGAGTAACTGGCCTGTATACCGATCCGGTTGATTACATTATACCCCGCCCCTACCGTGTAATTCTTCGAAGTATGGTACATGCCGAATACATTGGCCGCGTTGTTCAGGAAAACCAGGTTCGCGCCCATGTCAATCACGTTATCGAAATCACGCACGCCACGGAAACAGACTTTGGGTTCCACCGCGGTGAACTGCGTGCCGATAGCAATGCGATAGCTACCTGCCAGGAAGAAGGTGCTGCTGTTAGCCAGTCCTTTGTTCTCATCCCTGAAATACCCGACCATATTCGGCAAGGCCGCCTGCAGTGTGATGCCATAACCGGTATACGCCACACCGAAGTCGCCGTCGAAGTAGTTATCTCGGCGGTTATAGCGACCAATAGAAGGATCCAACACTTCGCCGTCGAGGTTTTTAACATCCAGGCGCTCGTTGCGTAAGCCGACCGACAACCCGAAATGCAGGTGCTGCGTATTGGCGGCACTCAGCGGGAGGTGATACGCGTACGTGAGCGCCACGCGGGTGTTGGAAAGCAGGCCGGCTTTGTCATTGTACACGTTCAGGCCCACGCCTACTCTTTTCGTGGTGGCATATTCTGCGGTGAAAGCCATGGTAACGGGAACACCTGGTTGGTGTTCCCATTGCCGACGGTAGGCCGCGCTAAGGTGCAGTCCTGAATCGATACCTGCCATGGCCGGATTACCGAGGTACTGATTCTGGAAGTATTGTGTGGCAAGGGGATCTACCTGCGAACTGGTGTTACCCCATTGCTGCGCTTTTGCCTGTTGTATTCCTGCCATCAGCAGGAGTATATAAAATATCTTCTTCATCTGATTATTATTTATCCCTGATGACAGTAATGAAACCTTTTACTTTCGGTAATCCCGGACCGAAGTCGAGGATGTAGTAGTACGTACCTTCCTGCAGCGGATTGCCGTTCACCGTGGCTGCCCACTCGTTGAGGTAACCGCGTTTCTGGTAGATGATACGGCCGCTGCGATCAAATATCTTCAGCTCGTTATTCGGATACGTGTCGATGTTACGGATCACGAAACGGTCGTTGATACCATCGCCATTCGGTGTGAGGATGTTCACCCCGTCTACTTTATAATCGGTGAGTACTTCGATGTTGACTGACTGCGAAGCGATACAACCGTCGGCGTTTGTAGCCGTTACACGGTACGTGGTATTCTCCGTCGGCCTGATCACCAGCACCGCGCTGTTCTGACCACTTACAATACCAGCCGCAGGGTCCCATGCATACGTAACACCACCTGTTGCGGTAAGTTCTACAATATCGCCTTTCGACACCTGCAGGCCCTTGTTGCTCGTAATCACCGGTGCCGCAATACTGCTGGCCGTAATCACGAACTTACGCTGCACCTGGTCTACCCCACCGTTCGCCGTACCACCATTGTCTTTCACCGTGATAGTTACCGTGCTTGGGCCACCCAGTCCGGCATTGATGCGGAAGCGTAACGTGTTGTTCACGATGCCGAAGGAAGCGAACAGTCCCGGGTTATCATTCGTCGCCGTTACCGTCAGCGTCTGACCCGTTTCAGGACCGGCCGTAAGACCTGGCAGGTTGATCGTTGTTTCGTTAGCAGATACACATACCAGCTGATCTGCGATCACACCGAGCGTAGGCGATTCGTTTACATCTCCTACATTGATCACGAACGCTTTCTCGAGGAACTCACCACTTTGCGCCGTGGAGCGGATACGGATGTTGTAAGTCGATTTCGCTTCTGCGTTAAATGTTTCCGCTGCGGAGAGCTGGTTACCGGTAATCCGGAAGCTGGCATTATCTGCGCCGCCGGTACCTGCTACAAGCGTATACGTAAAGTTGTTACCAACCTCTGTGGATATGGACGCCAGTGAACCAATCGGCGCATTCAGCGCGTTGTTTTCGAGTATGGCGTTATTCGTGAGTATGATATCCAGCGGAGGTTCCGGCCTGTCGACGATATTGATCAACACCGTACGTAATTCGCTCAGGTTCGTGCCATCACTTACCTGGATGAACAGGTTGATGCTCGAAGCCGCCTCGAAGTTCAGGTCGCCTGCGTCGTTCACCGTGAGCACACCCGTTGCCGGGTTGATCGTGAAGGCAGGGTTAGTATCGCCATCCGTATTCCCGTTAGTGACGATCGTGAAGTCACGCAAGGTACCCGTGCTACCAGGATCTGTAGCAGCAATGGTAGCCACTACGGTGCCTGCAGCCGTGTTTTCATCTACGTTGTAAATCTGCCCGGCAGTGATGACCGGCACTACTGCATCCACAAATACGGCGGATGTGTTGCCCACTGCATTCAGAGTAAGCACCGCATTGTTACCTGCCGCATCGCGGATGGTGGCGCCGTTGAGAGTTACCGCTGCTGCCGGTGTGATGCCATCTGTATCCAGGTCGCCTGCCACTACCGTGTAGCTGAACACCAGTGTTGGCGTATTGAGTCCGGCAGTGAGGGTGAACGATTTGTTTACGGCACCCATTGCAACATCCAGCGTTGGCATTGCTCCGCCGATGATCACCGGTTCGGAGAACACTACGGAGAAGTTCAGCACCTCGCCTGCTTTCCAGGTTTTGGCGGCTGGTACATCTACACGGGTGATTACCGGGTTGATCGCATCAACTTTTACATTCGTGAGCGGACCTACATTATTCAGCGTTAATACCAGGTTATTGCCCGGTGCATCCTGTACGGTGGCACCATTGAGCTGTAAGCCCGTAACGCCGATACCATCCATATCCTCATCGCCTACCGCCACTGTGTAAGTGAACGTAAGCGTATTGGCAGGACCGCCTGCAACATGTGCCGCCTGTTTCACCGCGCCGCCGATGTTCAGCGACAGCGACGGCGTTCCACCAGCCGTATTGACGATTATATTTTCAGAGATATTCACCGTGAAGGAAAGTACTTGTCCGGCTACATAAGTCGCCGAAGCCGGTACATTTACGCTGGTGATCGTCGGTACTACGCCATCAATCACGAGGGCTTTGTTTGCGCCGAGTGAATGGGTGGCTCCCGGTGCCGGTAAAGTTAGATTCGCATCGAGCCCGGCTGCGTTTTTGATCGTGCCGCCGTTGAAGGTGAGCGCGTTCGCATCTACATAATCCAGGTCGGTGCTAAGATCACCCGCCTGTACCGTGTAGCTGAACATCAGCGTTTGCGTACCGCTACCGGAAGAATATACCGCCATGCGATCCGTGGCACCCGTTTCGACACCCAACATCGGTGTGCCGGTTACCATCACTGGCATGTTGAAGCTGATCGTTACAGGGATCACATCGCCCAGTTTATAACTGCCGTCGGCGGCAGGCGACGTAATGTCGAGAATAAGCGGGTCCGTAGGTCGTACGGTGATCGGGATGATGATCGTATCTGTTAACGCACCGCCTGTACCCGTTGCGCCCTGGTCGCTGACTACGACGCGGATTTGTGCCGGTCCGAAATAGTGCGTACCGGGCGTATACGTAAGGCCGTCCAGTGCATTCGTTACATCCGTCAGCGTACCGGTAAATATCATTTCCGCATCGCCCGTGCCTGAACCCGTGGTGATCGTCAGCCCGGTAGTGGCCGGTAATGCCATCACACCGTTAGTGGCCAGTAATTCAACCCGCAAAGCACTTGTGCCTAGGTCGACATCCGTAATGCCGATCGTGTTACTATTACCGGTAGCGAACGTCAGTACCGTATTCATATCGAACGACTGCGCACCAGGCGTCGCGATGGCCGGCGTATCGTTGACAGCAGTAACGATGATGTCGAAATTAGCGGTGGCGAACAGGTTGCCGCCTGTGCCGCTGTTACCGTTATCATCGATGCGCACCACTGCCCCTATTGGTGTAGTGGTGCTGTTGGCATCCGTCACGAACGTTACACTGCCTGCGGCGATGAACGCGTTGATGTCGGTCTGGCTACCATCCAGCGTAATACCACCCGCAACGCCGGCTACCGTCACACCATTGCCACTGGTAGCAGCATACGTGCCGGAAGCAGCGGTGAGTGTTACTTTCACCGTGGCTGTGCCGGCGTCGGTATCCGCAAATGATAAACCGGTTAAAGGAGTAGTCACATCCTCGCTTACGGCAAAAGTGGCTGGTGCCGTCGGGATCGTTGGCGCGTCATTCACCGCAGTGAACTGCAGCGTTACCGTCACCGGTGTCGCGTTAAGTGTACCGCCGGAGCCAGTTGCGCCATTGTCCGTCGCATTCAGGGTAAGGATGATATCGCCGTTCACATTCAGAGGCGAAGTATAAGTCACATTATTTGCAGTAATGAAAGCATTGATCGCCGTTTGTGTGCCGTTCAATGTAAGCGTGCCTGTGCCGCTGCCCGTCACCGTAACACCCCCGCCGTTGCTGGCATTCAGGGTGCCGGAAGGAACAATCCAGGTCATCGTTACAACACTTGGGTCTGCGTCAACGTCTGCCAGGGAGATGCCTGGTAGGGACAACACCGCGTCTTCCGTTCCCGTGATCGTAGCTGGTGCTGTAATGACCGGTGCATCGTTTACGGCACTGATGTTCAGTACAACCGTGGCCGTCGCTTCTTCGCTGGTAGGCGAAGCACCGCCCGGGTCTGTACCGGTTAAGCCATTATCGTTGATCGTCACCGTCATCGTTACATTACCGTTTGCCTGTGCGGCAGGTGCGTACTGTAAGAAGTTGCCGGTGATCCAACTATTGATGTCGTTGATACTGCCTGTCAGCGTGAGCGTACCTGTACCACTGCCAGCGACTGTTACCCCACCGGCGGAAGTGCCGGTGAACGAGCCGCCTGGCACACTGAACGTTACGGATACGGTGCCTGCAGCTGCATCCCCGTCAGAGAACGAGATACCGGAAATGCCAAGCGGCGTATCTTCTGTAACCAGAATGTTTGCCGGTGCTGCAACAGTAGGTGCATCATTGATCGCCGTAATCGTTACGTCGATGTTCGCGGAGGCAGACAGTGCGCCACCGCTGCCCGTGTTGCCGCCGTCATCCACTGTAACATTGAGCTGCTGACTGCCATTGGCATTTACGGCTGCGTTGTAAGTTATATTGCTGCCCGCAGACAAATAAGCATTCAGTGCGCCCAGTGTGCCGGTGAGCGTAACTGTTCCCGTATTGTTATTGCTGACGGTGACGCCGCCGGAAGTAGCCGCCGTGAAAGTGCCTGCGGAAGCAGTATACGTTACGGTGATCGCTGCCGCAGCAGCATCCTCATCGCCCAGCACCACACCTGTTACAGCCAGCGTACCGTCTTCAGACATCGTCCGTGTATTGACAGTAATATTGATCGTCGGAGCGTCGTTCACGGCGGAAGGTCGCAGGGTAATTGCATCCGTATCCGTTTCTGCAGCACCGCCGGTGTTACCTTCATCACTCGTGAGTACGTTCATCGTTACGTCCGCATCTGTGGTGGCTGTAAAGGTGACATTACCCGCTGCAATGAAAGCATTCAGGTTGGTGCCCGAACCGGTGAGCGTCAGCGCCGTCGCCGTACCGCCAACCGTTACGCCGCTGCCGCTGGTAGCTGCGAGTGTGCCGGAGGTTACAGATAACGTGATCCTGATCGCCGCGTTGCCTGCATCTACGTCTGATACACTGATGCCAGTGAGCTGACTGGCCTGGTCTTCTACCACGTTGATAAGCGCAGGCACAGTGTTTACGGGTGCATCATTTACAGCGGTGATCGTGTAAGCAATAGCGGTTGTGGCGGTTTTCGCACCACCCGTACCGGTATTACCCAGATCGTCGAGCGTGACATTGATCGTTACGGCCTGCACATCATTTGATGCCGGCGTGAAAACCAGTCCACCCGCGTTGATTTTCGTAGTAAGGTCGGCAATCGTACCCGTAGCCACGATCGTGGCGGTACCGTTGCCTGTATAAGTTACGCCGCCACCAGCCGTGCCGGTAATCGTGCCGCCTGTAGCAGCCAGGGTCAGACTTACGGTGCTGCCTCCCGCATCCGGGTCAGACAGTGTTAAGTCGCCTATTGGTGTAGCGGCATCTTCGTTGATCGTTCTTGCCGGCGTGCTGGTTGACAGCTGTGGTGCATCGTTGTTTGGAATGACAGTCAAGCTTACCAGCACTATTGCACTGGATCCCCCATCGCCGTCATTCAGTTGTAAGGAAATAGAACGTGCGGTAGCAGCAGGCGTATCGCCCGTATGACTGAAGCCGATACTGCGTATCAGGGCCGCGACGGTAGCGGGTGTAGCATTGGCGTTCAGGCTCACCACCAGGGCAGCGCCATTGGTGCCACCGGTGAAGGTACCGATAGCAGTGCCGTTAAATCTTACGATATTGCCGGTGACTGTGATCGTTGCTCCCGGCACGATGGACATTACATCGCCCAGCTGTCCGTTTGCAAAAAGATTGAGTGTAAGGTTACCGCCGTTGAAACTTGGAGAGTCTCCATCTGTAACGGTCGCATTATCGCCGTCATCTATCAGCGAGGGTGTAGGCTGATCTTCGCCGTAGCTCACCGCATCGCCGCCCAGGTTGCCTATTACCGGGTTTGCCGGTGGCGCTGTCTGGAAGTTGAAAGTCGTTGCGTTCGTGATCGCAGGAAGTATCTGCAGATCTACGTCATGGAAAATGCCATCATCGTATCGGATGTAATAGTTCGTTCCTTTCGAAAGCGTCACCGATGGATCGATCGTCCAGGTGGTACCGGAGCCGGTTACCTGGGCGCTGTTGACACTGATTGTTTCGATCAGTGTTCCGTCGCCGCGATAGATATAGATGTTGCCGGATTTTTTCGTAACAGTTTCGTTGATGACTAGCTGGATATTGGTGTTCGTGGCAACGTTGGTGGCGTTGTCAGCGGGCGTGGTGCTGGAAAGAACAGGAGGAACGCCGAGTTGGCGTAACACCGCCAATCCACCACTGTTTTCCCGGTCCAGCAGGTCTACATCGAAATCGTTATCATAATCCATTACGAACAAACCAGCCGGCGATACCTGCAGGCCTGTAAGTGTCAAATCCGTGCTATTAAACGGTGTTGCGGGATCATACACATTGGGATAGTCGGTAAAGTTACCGGCTCCATTGTTTTTCAAATAGCCGATATCCTGCCCGGCAACGTTATTAGTTTGATACAAGGCGTCCTGGTCGCCATCGCGGTCGAAATCGCCGAATACCATGCGGCCGGGAAAGGCCATGGTCATTGTAAATGGATTAGTCGCCAGCGCAAAAGTACCACCGTTGTTACGCCAGACGCCGACTGTTCCCCCTTCCCTATCGATAATATCTACATCTCCATCACCATCATAGTCCAATACAAAAATACCATTGGCTGCTACCTGATGGGCACCGGTCGCAAAGTCAACTGAAGCAAAAGGAGTCGCAGGCGCATTAGCATTTGGAATATCGGTGAAAGAACCGCCACCGTTATTAACGACGTACCCAAAACCGGCGCCGCCCGTGTTACCACTCTGGTACAACACGTCCTGGTCACCATCATTGTCGAAGTCGCCAAATATCATGCGCCCGGGAAAAGTCATCGTCATGGTGAAAGGATTCGTTGGCGCGTACACGAAACCGCCCGGATCATTACGCCAGACGCCCAGGTAACCGCCCTCCCGGTCCACAATATCAACATCTCCATCGCCATCGTAATCGACTACAAAAAGTCCGTTCACGGCGAGCTGCTGTGCATTCACTCCGCCGTTGCTAAAATCAAATGAAGTAAACGGCGTACCGACCGAATTGGCGTTGGGAAAGTCAGTGAAGCTACCAGCTCCGTTGTTACGCACGTAACCGAACCCCACGCCAGCCGAATTTCCCGACTGATAGAGAATATCCTGGTCGCCATCCCTGTCAAAATCACCAATCAACATCCTCGAAGGGAATGTCATCGTCATCGTAAGCGGGTTCGTCGCATAATCAAACGTATTCTGCGCTGCCACCGGCTTCACGGCCAGCAGTAACAGTAATACCAGCAGGCCGCCACCGGCGGCCTTTCTGGGTAAACGCGTATGTAAAGCAGTCATGTAAAATTCTTTCATAAACGAGCAATCAGTATTTCATAAAATATCATACACAGAGATAGGGGTTTTGCCAGCCGGACAAAGACTGGGCGGCTCCTGCGGCGAGATCGGCATCCGTCCAGCAAACGCCGTCATCTGCGCCGATCAGCTGGTTGGCAGAGCGAAGCACATATACCGGTGAGGTTGCCTGCAACGGCTGTGTACCTAACCGCACTTCCCCGCGTGGCCCTTGCACGCACACCTGCGACAATTGCTCCGATAATCGGGCAGCCTGCCGGACGGTACCACACTGGTTAATCGCTTCTGCGAGCGCCAGCCCGGTTTCATATCCCAGTACTGCAAATGGCGGTGGCAGTTCTTCGAAACGTGATTTATAAGTAGCCACAAAATCTTTGTTCTCTTCGGTCTCCAGCCCCGGATACCAGGTCGTCGCGTGATACATGCCCGCCGTCAAATAAGGATCGTATTGCAGGTTCAGATACGGATTCACAGACACATCCATCTCCAGATGCATGCCCTGCTGGCGGAAACGACGAAGGAATTGTGCCCCCTCGCGGCCGGTCAGCAGTACATGCACATGTCGCGGACGTTGTGCCTGCAAGTGGTCGATCAACGGGCTCGTATCCGTTTCCTGCTGTTGCAGTTGCAAGATGTTCAGATGTACCGCATCTGCCCCCGCCGCTGCTGCACCGGACTTGTAGGACACATGCATATCGTATCCTCCCTCGTAAACAGAGAGGTTCAATGAGGGCGTACCGCCAAACATGGTTTGCGTCCACTTTCCTATCACCCACTGGCTTTTCCAGAGATGCATACTGTTATAAAACAGGTTGGGATGACTAAACCCTTCATCAGGTATACGTGCACCGAGATTGCAGGCAATCAGCGGCACCTTGTGTTTATCGATCTCCGGTAAACAGGCTTTGATCACGTTGTTGTTGAGGATGCCGGTAATCGCATGTACGCGATCGAACAATGCCAGCTTTTGCATGGCATGTTGCACTTTACTTACATCCCCCATATGGATAAACTCCTGCAACCATTCCACCTCATAGAAACATTCGCCCATGCCGAGTTCTATGCCGTCCATGAAATCTTCGCGCAGATTGGGGAATACGCCGGAATAAGGGATCAGCATCCCTATCTTAAACTTTCGCATGATGAATACATGAAAAGAGGCAGAAGCAGACCTGCGCCTGCTTCCACCGGGTAAGCCGAATTAATCTCTTGAAGGGAAAATGCCTTCCAGTGCGATGATGAAAGTCACACCCAAGTAAGGCTGCATGATCGACAAAGGCTGGCTACCGCCCGCTATTGTCGTATTGCCGGTAGCAGCGCCGCCGGTGTTTAACACGGTGTTTGGTGCCTGGCTGTTATAACCAAACACTTCGTTGCCGCTGCTGTCTGCCAGTCCGGCCAGCGTGTTTGCTGAAGCCGAAGGCGTGCCAGTTGTACCACCTGCGTTTGAGGCAGACACCTGGAACGTGAGGCTCACTGCATGCGTGTGCATCGGCATCTGGGCAGACGTAAGTGTAGTATTTGGCGTACCGCCTACTTCACCCAATGATACATTTGGTAATCCAGGCCCCTGGCCCCAACCAATCGGCGCGCGACCACGCAGATCGGGCAGTGCGAAAGTGGTTTGACCGTTACCACCATACGTGGTACCTAACAGGGAGAACAATGCCGTGTTTTGGGCAATTGATAAGATTTGGCCGTTGCAAAGCGCCCAGCCACGGGGTGCAAAGTTTGATCCGAAAATACAGATCAGCGCAAGAAATGGTTCCATTACTTGTGGATTGGTTGAGGGTTAAGAATAAAAACTACAATGCGAATGTTTGCTGCTTAGACGATATAAATTATAGGGTCCGGTTTAAATAAAAAACTGCTAAATGAAAGAAAAGGCCCCTGGCTGATAATCGTCCCGAAGATAGGGAATAATTTGAATTAACAATCGACGACCGCTTACAAAATGCGTAGATGCGCATCCGTAGCGGAGAAGAATTTTGAAAAGCCAGCTGATGTTATAACATCGAAATAAAGAAGTGAAGGCGGGCAACATGTCCCGCCTCCACTATATGTAAAGCTTACACTAACGCCGTGTGAGTGAACCTCAAGTTTTTAAACCAATATGTCAAAGAGCTTAAGCGGACCGGCTATCCCGGTTTGCTTGTGTACACACAGTCTTTCAAGCATCCTTTCGACGGTATCAGGCTGTGTAATGGTGACGCGATCTTCTGCCTATTGCGCGATACTTTCACGTCTTGCTGTACATCGATCCACCACCTCCCGTAACGCATCTTCCGATGGCAATACCAGGCTGTAGCTGGAGGCGAATAAATGTTTGCTTTCTTCCAGCACACTGTATCGCACAATGGTCTGGTCTTTTTCCTTACAGAGGATGATACCCAGTGTGGGCTGATCATCCGGTTGCCGCTTCAGGCTTTCGAACATACGGACGTACATGTCCATCTGCCCGATATCCTGGTGTGTGAGTTCCGTGATTTTCAAGTCGATGAGCACGAAACATTTGAGGATGTAGTGGTAAAAAACGAGATCGATAAAGAAGTTTTTCGTTTCTGTTTTAACCCGGTACTGGCGGGCGACGAAGGAGAACCCGGCACCCAGCTCCAGCAGGAAGGCCTGTATGTTGCGGATCAGGCCTGTTTCCAATTCTTCTTCCGAACTATTCCAGTACGTAAACAGCAACACCGCATTCATGACCACCGTCACCTTATGTTTCACCGCCATCAACATCTTCCGGACCTCATCTACAAATGTCTTTCTCAGCATACCTTTCCTATTTTGGGATAAACCAGGAAGGCACGCCCTGCTCCTGCATGGTGGGCCAGTTAGACCAATGTGTATTAGGAGGTAATGTAGGTGAGTAGCGTGTTACATCTCCCGAAACGATTACCTCGGCAATCATCGGCCAGGTTTCGTAATTAGCAGGACTGAACAACTCATCCTCCTCTGCATTGACCATCCGGTTCAGTTGCTCACGCAGACCTTCTTTACTGCAGCAGCCCGTCGGCAGGTATTCAGACAAGTCCTGGACCACATCCATCAATTCCGTATCTGACCAACACAGCACATAATCGTTGAGATAGTCGCGATGATGCCATTCATCGAGCACCAGCACCTTCTCCAGGTCGTCGGGCAGATATAAGTATAAGTCGAGGTTCGTGGCCCGGAAATGTTTGCGCCGTGTTGCCACGAGATAGCGGGCCGCTTCCACCGTAGCGATATTATCCGCGCTGGCCAGTTCGATGCCCACTTCCGCATACTTTTCCTTGCGATGCGTAAGATACAATACACGGTCTCTCACCATCCAGGACTGCGCATCCGGGCGAAGCTCGGAGCCTTTTGTCGTTTCGTCCAGTGAATCAGTTACCACCGCAATTCCATAGCCATTGATATCGTCGGGCAGCGGTTTCACACAGTTGCCGTAGTAGTAAAGGTCGAGCCAGATCTGATTCACAACCGGCTCGAAACACAGCTTCTCTAACACGATCGCCCACCGGCCATCGGGACGCCGGAATACATTGAGCCGGCAATCCAGTAGTTCGGCAATATCATCGCCCAGGATAAAGAAACGGGAATTACATCCGAAATTATCGTGCTTCAATTGTTGGAGCACATCGTTAGTACATAACATGGTTTTTAGGATTTAAAGGTTAAAATAAAAGGGCCGGGAAACATAGCCCCGGCCCGGGGGTTTAAGTAAAGGTTACGCCATCACGGTTTCAGATTTGGTTTCGTTACCCGGCAAATCTTTTGCCGTAACAACAATCACCGAACCTTGCAGATCCTCATTCTGCTGCGTGGCTGTATACTGCCACTGACCGGTATCCGGATCGAAAGCAGCCTGCCCTTCTTCCAGCAAATTGCCGCCGGACGTTAAGATCTGCACGGCCACGCTATCGACCTTTACATTGTCGGTAGCCACTACTAACACCTTACTGCCTACCGTGCCGTTATAATCCTCCAGGATCACGGTATCAATTTTAGGCGCGTGGAAGTAGTCGGCCACCGCCGTTGCAAAGACGCCACCTTTACCAACTCTTAAAGTACTGTACAGGTCCTTCAGAGAAAGGTTTTTCATGACCTGTTTTGCATAAGCCGTTGCGGCCTTAAAGCGTTCCGTCACCGACTTCTGTTTGTCTGTTGGTGGTACCTTGCTGGCAGACGGAAACCTGCCGATTACCTGTACGCCGTTGATGATACGCATTACTAATTGGTTTCCAAAAGCGCCACTTACACCTGAGGTAATGGCATTGAATTCTGTTCGTTTCATAAATGTTTGTTTTTAAAAGTGAATAATAAAATAACAGTGCAAAGATGGGGGTGAAAAATGTTTTTCATGATAGTCGCAAGTGAACATTGAGGTAGGGTCAATTTGACAAAATCGATCTTAAATACAATAGAGTGGCCGATTACAGCGCCGCAGACATTTCTTCTGCAAAAACACAAAAACAACGCGCCAAAATCAATAACCAGAAAGAAACACAGGCATTTTTGCTAATAACCTGCTAAATATTTTTTTGCTGATTAAATTCAAAATTCTACATTCGCTCAACATTTTTTTAACCTGATACCGAATAGTGAGGATGCATAACAACCTAATCTAGAACCATGCAATTCGCACCTACTCCCCATGAGCACATGGACACCCAAATTATACCGTGTCCGCACCTGTTTCCCGACATGATTACCAATGCTCCTGTCACCCTTATGACGGGGCCATTTGGCCGGATCTTACAGCAGATAGAGGACGGGCAGGAATATCGTTTAACGAAACATTGTTTCGGACTTACGATACCCAAACTCATGCAAGTATCCGTGTCCGAACCTACCCTGGTATTATCTTATACACTGGAAGGCAGCATGGTTATGAAACACAGCCTGCTCGGCGACCTGCCGCATTATCGGGGCACCAGCTATCTCTACTACCTCCCTCCTGGCCTGCACGAAGTGAACGTTCCTGCAGGGGCCTGCACTACCCTCAAACTTCACGTAAGCCTCTCCCTGTTAGAAACAGCCTGTTACAAGCGCGATGAGCTACAAACATTGTTGAAGCGCGTAAAAGACGGCTGTCCTGAGGGCTGGGTGATGCCCATGGTAAATACCGGCATGAAAGGCAGAACGATGACCCGGCAAGTGACCAGGTTGCAGGACACCGGAGGGCTTCGTAAAATAGCCATAGACAACAAAGTGAGGGAATTTTTGCTCCATTACATGAAGCAAAAACCTATCAGCCCCAAAAAGCAGAAAAGAAGAGAGGCACACGTTTGCGAATCGCATGTGGAGAAATTACGGCACGCCCGGCAAAGAACCCCGGAAATGCAGCAGTTGTTTGGCAGCATGGCCTCCGTGGCACGTGTACTGAACATGACTAAAACACAATTGAAAAACGCCTGTAAAAAAATGGGCATGCGGTTTCCCTCCCTGCAGAAACGCTGGAAAATAGAACATGCCTGCGAGCTGTTGCTCGATGGCCAAATAAAGATCGACGCAGTTGCCACTGAGTCGGGGTACAAGGAACCACCCCAGTTTTACGAAGCTTTCGAGCAAGAAATTGGCTGTACGCCAGACACGTACAGGAAGAACAAACTGAAACCCTAACCGGTGTTAGCCATGTTGCAAATGGATCTTACATTTTGCCTACCGGCGATACGTATGCTCGTGCTACGATGTTCAGGCGTACCAGTTGCTGGTGTTGTTAATTCATACCGGCACTCATTGCCCGGCAGGTCGACTGCCACCACCTCTACACGGCCACCCTGGGCGATTGTAACGGGACGGTATATCCAGCGATCGTCGTCTCCCCGGCCTGCAAGACCGGATTCTAACAACGCACCATTGGCATCGTATACCATAATCTTTACCGCATGCACCTGAAAATTATCCGTAGCATGTACCATGACCGTACCATCGGCTATATGCACATCATGAATTTCGGGAGCGACGAGAAAGTCTGCGATTGCGAGGTTATGAATGTTACGCCCGTCCCGGACGGAGGGCTTATAGTGGGCTGTCAAGTCGTTCGACGCCCGAACTTTGGCCGAAAAATTTATGGCCTTACTAAAATCCGCCCGTGTACGCTCCTGGCCGGGCGTTCCTTTGCCAGGTCGTTTGGGTGGTGCTTTAGCGATAATTTCTTTGCCGTGGCGGAAGTACTTGACTACCTGTTTGCCGAACATCCCCGTGGCACCTGACGAGATGGCGTTATATGAACTTTGTATCATGTTTTTTAACGAAGGTCGGAATTACATTGGCTTTTTAGCTAGGCGCAAGTTGACATTGAAGTAGGGTCAACTTGACATCTTTGGGGGGATCGAGGGTTGGGTGACGGTTGGGTGAGGGTTGGGTAGGCTAGTCATTCAGTTGCCGGGGTTCGTGAAATCCATATATAAGCAGCTAAACCGAACCATGAATAAGATTTCAACCTTACACAATCAACTTCTCCCATAGAGCTTCACATTCGATGCATGAAGTTCTATTGAATCTCCGTTTTCGAACTCCAAATAATAGTAACCCCTACCGTCATCAGTAAACTCCAACAATTCACCGTCTTGCTCAAAACGCCCTCGATAAAAACTATTGAGCGAACTTGAATCGGGGGTCTTTTCCAAAAAAACATTCAACTTATTTACCCGTGCACCCAGAGGTTTTAATAAGTGTTGCTCATCCTGTTTAAACAGGTAATTACGACTGTAAGGAGTTTTCTTATAAGGCTTATCGTTAAGTAAAATGAGTTGTTGGGCGATAGCAGCATTCAATGCTGTTAGACTGGTGAAGTCCTGGTTACGCAGTGGCGCAAAAATGTTGTTGTATACAATATTGACCGCCCGTTCCACCATTGCTTTGTCACGAGGGCTATACGGTCTGGTTGCGCTGAAGGTGGTACAGTAATGCTCGCCGAGCTGAGCGCAAACGTCTGTAAATACGGCTTCATAACGATCAGGACGGATTACAGCTGTCTTCAGGTTGTCGCATAAAATCGTGGCCGGAGCGCCACCGTAGAACTTTAGCATGCCATTGATACAATGAGTAAAGTCGACAGTCCGCTGTGAGTGTACGGCCTGACAAAAGATAACGCCACTGAAGGGAAGAATGGCGACAAAGACCTCACACTCAATACACTCACCAGTGGAGGAGTCTATGTAATGGCTTTTTGCCCGCAAAGTCAATCATGATTGTATCTGCCGGACTGTATTGCAGGTGCATGGATAAGTCCCGGTTTTTAAGATATTGAGCGAAGTGATAGCAATAATGACTATAAACATAGCCGTCCGGGTGCTGATCTATGTATTCCTGCCAAAGTAACGCGCGGGTAACCCCTGTTTTGCTTATTTCATTTTGCGCATACTGAAAATGTGAGGTCAGCTGCGCTAATCGTTGCTCATCATGTGCAAGCAAGTCATTATTATAGGCAGTATCGGCTAATTCCTTGTCGGTTAAGGCATGAACCGATTCCGTCTTTTCTGCTATCAATTCGAGATATTTACGAACCGTATTGCGGCTGATGCCGATACGACGTGCTATCTCACGGATACCGATACCATCTTCCTTTAGTTGGACGATCTGTTTTAATTGTTCCATCGCTATAGGTTTTTGCGCCATGCTCCGTTTTTGGAAGCAAATGACTGCAAAAACTCTTATCACCGGTACCTGCAGGTGGGTCAACATGCCAGAATGCCAGTCGGCTCCAATTCTGAAAGGGTGGGTCAACATCCCAGAATCCCGGTGTCTCAGTTTTGACAACGGGTGGGTCAACATCCCAGAATGCGACAAAAAGATGTTCCAGGTTGGCTCCAAACGGGTGGGTCAACATCCCAGAATGGTGGGGCAACATAAAACAGAATGGTGGGTCAGCATGGAACAGAAATTACAGTAATCGCGTACGCTGTTCAGGCGGTTATTGGTGACAAAGCCATCCTGGCGGTTGTATTTGTACTCCAGGTTATCCATGAGGGAACTGCCGGCACCCCGGCGTAGGTACCTGAGGATATTGCATAGCGAGGCTGCGCGTGGTAAAGCAGGGGGTTACCGGGGGCAATACGGTCAGGTTACTCTTCTCGCCTACTTCTGCTATGCGGCTAAGGGAATCGTATTTCGTATAGCAGAAGCGGTTAGCCGGGCTGCCCTGCATGTACTAGATGCTCGATGCATTTATCGCTAAGGCTAATAACTAAGTGACATATCACAATGACAAAACCCGGCTCAATGTGGCCGGGTT
This sequence comes from Chitinophaga horti, assembly GCF_022867795.2. Lineage (NCBI taxonomy): Bacteria > Pseudomonadati > Bacteroidota > Chitinophagia > Chitinophagales > Chitinophagaceae > Chitinophaga > Chitinophaga horti. The sequence continues at coordinate 2,674,799 of NZ_CP107006.1, forward strand.
TTGTCATTGAAAGATTGGAATAAGGAAATATAAATCATAATGCCCGTCCTATAATACGTTCTAATTCTTCTTGCACTGCTGGGAGCAATTTGATATCTCCTCGCTCAACCGCCTTGACAAGTGAATCCAAGGTAAGTACTGTCTCAGAATGAGGAACAATATACTCTCTAAACGTTTTTTCAATACCTGCACGGCGGGAGGTATCATCTAACGCTGTTTCCAAATCAAAATATTTGTCATACTCGCTTGGAATGCGCTGGAATATGTCACCTATATCTTTGACTAACTCCTTTGACTTTTTATAGCTATTTCCAAAAGCACCTTGAATATAAACCTTCATCATCACATTGTATTTAATGCTGTAATTTGATCGCTGAGGCTCTAAACGAAAATGCATTCTACACTCTCCTTAAACCACCCATTAAACACATGTTCCAAATCATTGGCCTTTGCAATTTCCTTAAAAAGGACTTTAAACTCTTTACTTTCCATATTTAACTAATAAAGATCCGAAAAACTAAACGGCTTGAGTCCAATACAATATCGAACTCAAGCCGCCTAATCTTCAACCCGTCCAAACTTTTGGGGTCACTTCATGATGGCCAGGCTTCGGTACTCCTGTGACGATTTAAAATTCGGGAACTAATAAAACAGAATTGCAATTTGGACATTTACACATTTCAAAGTCGTTACACTTTACTTGCCAAGCCTCATCGCAATATGAGCACTGTACCCAATTCTCTTGAACCTTAAGCGCAAATGATTCAATACCTGGCAACTTAAATTCCAAAAACATAAGGTATTTATATTTATCAAAAACCTCAACTTCATACAGGCCTCCATCCACTAGCTTCTCATAAAACAACACATCGTCTGCCTTTTCTTTAAATGTGATTAAGGGGTACACATCGCCGTTTCCCGCTATTCCTCTTCCCAATACAAAATACCTGGACAACCGGCTATCTTGCACTTCAAACAAAAAAGAAGGAAAGGACTTGGTATATAAATCATGCGTAGTCAATATTTCGTACCACACTCTTCCTTGAAAAAAAAATACTCCATACACTAAGTAATACTGATTAATATATAACTCATCACTAAGTGGAGTTTTATTGTATTTCTGCCAACCATCTACTAAGACAGAATCATTAGCTATACATTTAACTACCATTTTATTAATTTTTAAACAGAAAATCCTGGCGGGATTTGTCTTGGTGCTAGTTTGCGGGATCGCATTAATCGTGAGAGTTTTGAGACTGGCGGAGAAGCGTAAATAGTGCTTAGTTAAGTCCAAATTTTCCTGCGTCACGCGATCTTTACAATAGCGCTTGTTGAATGTAATCAACGAGAACGTCTTTATCAAATTCAATAATGGCTGATGCCACTTTGTAATCCTCATCCGATAACTTCAATCTGGGAATATCTGATGGCGAGATATGATGTCCTGTAATAGCCGTCGTAAAGCCATAGCTCACGAGAACGTAGCCGCTGGTGAGTCTTTCAACTCTAAAGCAGCCGAGGTACTGATCTGAGAAATCTACCGGGAGATACACCACATCGCCCGTGCCAAGCTCTAAAACGAATTCGTGCCAACGGGCTATCAACTTTTCCAGAACCAACGTTACCTTAAGATCACCTGACATCCCGGGCATAAAAGCGTGGTCAATGGCGAGATAATATGAATCGACTGTCTCGACTAAACGTAGTTCATCAAAAACAATCAGTATATCTCTGTGGCTATCATCAGCCTGGACATTTGTAATTCTAATCATAAATTTATCCTGGAACCCGGCCGACAGTAATATATGCCAGCCTTAACTTCGCGCTCAGAACCATTCAAATATCTGTAAAAATTTTCAGCAATAGCGCTTCCAAAAAGAATAAAGCCGCTAATACTATACTTGCAAGTTTAGACCATTTAACAAATTTCAGCCTTTGAAGAAGTTCCTGGTTGTCAGAGTTTTTAAGAATCAAGTCCTCAATAAAAGACTCCCTAAACGCCCAGTTTAAATCATACTTGCTCCAATAGTCAAATGCTGCTATTTTCTCTGAGACATCAATCCATCTGTAGTAGATAGACTTCTTATTAAAAATAAAAATGCTCAGTGACAAGATTAAAAGAGATCCGGTGATCAGTAGTAGAGCAATCCCAATTGATTCCATTTCACCAGGTTTTAAAACGCCTATCAGGTTGGCTGATTCGCAAAATAGCCCCAAGATTAAGTACATAATGACTGTGCACGAAGTGTTTACAGTAAGTAGTTTATATTTCAATCCTGTTTGCTAGATAATAGCTTCTGGATAAATAGCTGTCTATTACGGTGATGGTGGGCCAGTCAAAACGGAACATGCTGGGCCAATGATTACGGAGTCAATGGGCCACTTTCCTATGCAATTTAGGGTATTGATTTAAGATTATGAACTGAGTTTTTTTTCTTTCTGAGTGACTCCCCTTGTAATGTTAGTCTGTGAGAGGCGTACACTAACCTGTCCAAAATAGCGTCAGCCATCGTACTTTCTCCTATAAGGTTATGCCACTGCTCCACGGGTATCTGCGTGGCAATGATAGTTGCCGCCTTGTCGTAACGTTCCTCGATGATATCCAGGAGTGTGGTACGCGCTGCCTGATCTCTGGCGCGTCTGCCCGGACGGCAAATCCGTAATAAGGCAAACTAATCGAAGGGCCTCATTAATGCCCCTGCGTTTACAGTAATCCATAAGCACGCTATAGAAGACGGACTCAGGCCAGTTCTTCACTCTCCTTGAAACGACTTTAAAGCTCGTTCACAGTACCATATCCGAGTGAAATACGTTTCGGGCACGGTACTGTTACCGACTGTTATTAAAGTACTTGATTTAACTACGCCGTTATCGCTTCTTTTTGCCCAGCCGCACTATAAGCTTGTCGATTTCTTTATTAACATCTGAATTATAGTTATTCCTTTGACCTTCCAAAAACAAAGCATCCTCCTTGCTACCAACTTTCTTATACAATTCAATAACCGCGAAAGGATATTTAGGAAAAATTTTCTCCAGAAAACTCTTAAGTTCCGCAGAATCTTTGAACCCACCCTTTTCAATCAGGCCATAAACTAGACCTTGCCTTTCGAAGGTGGGTGGCTCCTTCAACAATTGATTTTTCAACCATTCACCTATATCATATGTCTTAGCCATAGCTAACACATAAGCAACCCCCCACATAACCGACATATTGTATGTATTTTCTTCAAAAAAGTCGATTATTATAGTCGGATCAAATGGTTCATCGGCAGAGATTAATGACCGTAACAAATGATCTCCACTGCCTAGATGCTCTTGATACACATTTTTGAATGATCGTAAAATGGCTCTAACCACATCGTGCGGAAGGCTTTTCTGCTTATAGATATCATCAATTCCATCGTAGCTGAACCCCATGGTGCTCAACTCACTGATTAACTGTCCTTCACTTTTAGTAATAAACATCATTTCGCATTAGTTTGTCTTTTTTGGAATGGTCTTTATAATTACGTTACCTTTCGTTGCTTCTTCTTTCAAGGTTTTGGATACCTTGTATCCTTCTCGTAACCAAAGAACAAATTCGCGCCCTGTATTTTTTGCATGTTGAATGCCATCTTTTAACTGTCTACTCAAATGTTGGTACAAAACGTCTTTTGTTTCTTGCAGTTGCCTCGAGTTAGATCCGTCCGCTATTCGTGGCTTACCCGTAACTGGTCCGTCGTATCTCTCTTTCGCCGCATTTGCATCCATACTTGTTGCTCTTTCGGCTTCAGCACCTTGTTTTACTGGGGCTGCCCCACCCTTCGATAGTTCCGCAAATGCGACCAGATTAATTCCCAGATCTAATGTGGCGATTGTTGTAACACCGGTACCATGCAAAGAGATTACACCACCCACTGCAGCTGTAGGAGCTCCAGCGACCGCTCCAACGCCGGATAGTGATGCTGCGCCGCCAGCTGCCATCGTTGCCTTACCACCGGTAATTTCAGAAGCTCCCTGCACTATTGCAAGCGCGTCACCTAAAGCTCGGCCAGCCCTATAGATCGTCCTGTCGTAATCATTATCATACCGTCTACCGGCCTATTACTAGCAAACTGATAAGGTGTTAGCTCCGCATAACTCTCAGCCAACGGATCCACACTCAAAAACCTCCCCACCCTCGCATCATACACCCTCATCCCATAATCCTGCTGCCCTCCATCACCTTTCCCAACCTCAAATAATCCTGCATACTCACCACATCTTGCCGCTTATCTGAAAGCGTCGCCAACACATTCCCTAAATGGTTCGATAGCTAATACGCTTATTCCCTAAGAAATCCCGAGCTGCATTGTTCCCCTCGTCCGCACGTTGTGACGCTCCTATGCCTCAAAATCTCACTTTGCGTATTTGTTCATAATTTTTGTAAGCAAGAAGCTGAACAAGGTTGGTGCGAGAATCACTAAGTACATTAGCCAAAGGATGTTTATTAGCGGATCAAGATCAGATATGACCGTTCCAAAGTTTGTGAATATGTATATTCCATAAGTTAATGCCAGTGTTAGCAAAAGGCTGCCTGGTATAGTGACCAACTTGCGGTTTCCCTTAAAAGTGGAAACTTTGTTTACCACGAAAATAATGATGGGTATCCATATGAGTACTGGAAGGAAATACATAAGTTAAAGATTTTAATTTTCACCTTCGCCTTCGCCTGGTTCAAGATCAGGAGCTGGTTGACAAGAGGGTGAGAGTCACTTAATGAGTAGCGCCTCTAGTTCAACTTTTGCTAAGTAGAACATTTTTTCGAGCCAAGCATTGGGCCCCTGCTTAATGGCAGCTTCAAGATAGAGTTGATATTCTTCGGTTGAATTTTGTTCCAATTTCATTAGTGCTAAAGTGAAGTTTGCCTGACAAAGCTGGCGGTTATGCAGTATAGGGATACTTACTATTCTTTCCATTAGTTCGCTTTCGCTTATTGCTGCAGTTGCAAATTGTGCCAAAGGCGCTGGCCAGCCTAAGTTTTTTTCTTTTTTGGAACTAGCTTTTCCAGTTTCCTCCTAATAACTTTTCCTCCTTTTATATCGCCGGTTTTGATCGCCGCAAATAACAGCAATAGTTGTAGTTCAACGCCACCTGCCGCATCTGTATATAGGCTTTGCTCACCTGAAGCCCATGAGGAAATCGCATTTTGATATTCCCCCAAGGCCCAATAAGCAATTCCAAGAAATATAAAGTCACTATCCACCTGCCCATTGTCTCTATCGATAATTATCAGTGATAGCGTTACGCAGTCTTGGTATCTATTTAAATGAAATAAAGCATATAGTTTGTTTCTGAGGTTGAATAGATTTTCCTCGGTCTTAGACTGGTCGTCCACAGCTTTTACAGCTTCTTCAAAATTTCCCTCAGTTATTAAATTCCAAATGTTCATTTTTTATTATTTTATTTATTGTAGAGCTCCGGTAGCAGGATCATAAGTTAGTAGCTGAGTATTAGTTGGAAGCTTACCACTCCTTACATCACTTCTAAATGTCCTCGCACCCGATGGTGTGCCTGGTTTGAAATCTGCATGAAAATTATTAGGTGCCCAATTTGAATTTGGGTACTGCGACGGATGCAAACCTCCTGTTACTCGAACATCTGCCCCCGCAGCACCTCGTGGGGTAAATGAAAACTGCGTATTCGGATATCGTTGTGTAAGCTCCGTTGGCAGTCCTACACCAGTCCCTCCATTTAGTTGATCATAGTGGACGCGATTTCCAAGATTTACTGCATTCCTGACGGCAGGATTGTTGGTGCCCCTTGCAACATTGTTTGCAGCATTCGCGCCAGCGGATACCTGATTGGCCGATGTGGCGGCCTGAGTTGTTGTTGCGACGGTAGCTTCAACAGATTCCGTAGTAGCTACATTTACCGCGGGTTTAGCCGCGCCCACAGACTTCATGCCTTTGCTTACCAGAACCATTGCGAGTACGTCCTCGTAGGTATGCGGATCTGTTGCGATCTTCTTTAAATCACGCCCTTTCTGTTCAAGTGTGGTATTTACTGTCCAATTATACCCTGCGACAGCTGTGCTGCTGATGTCTCCCCAAATTTTCTTATATCCATTTCCACCGTCTGCTAGATTATAAATGGGATTCAAATTAGCAACCATTTCGACGGATCCTACAGCCCCATTCCATATACTTATGGCTGTATTTCCGGTGAATTTTCCCGCACTATGGTACCATGCGTCGCTTGAAGCATACTCCATTTTTTGGACTTTCCCCTTGGAGAAGTCAGCCTCAAGCCCATCTAAGTCACTAGCCTGGATAGGAGTATTCGAAGCAAATTGATAAGGTGTGAGTTCTGGATACTTTTTGATCAAGGGATCCACACTCAAAAACCTCCCCACCCTCGCATCATACACCCTCATCCCATAATCCTGCTGCCCTCCATCACCTTTCCCAACCTCATTATCATTCTCCTTCCCATTAAACCCATAACGATAACCTGCCACATTCAAAGACCTCCCAGGCTGCACCATCCCGAACGGATAGTAGTCCTGCATACTCCGCACATCCGCCGTCAACTCCGCCCCGGGATGCAATTCGTCGCTCACCACCGCCATCACGTTGCCCAGGTGGTTCGACAGTTCGTACAACTTGTTCCCTTCGGTGTTCCACGATTCTGTGGCGGTTTTACCTGCCTCGGGGTACCAGCTGCCCAAGCGCGAAGATCCGTACAAAACCTGTTCTTTCAAACGGGTGGTGCCACCGCTTTTCTCATATATGCTGAGCGGGTTACCCTGCGCATCACGTACGTACCAGGTCTCCGTGATCTGGCCACCATTATTATGCCATTTGTACACCCTGTTGCCTGCCCCGTCGTACTTGTACTCGAGGTAGGGCTGGTTGTTTTTGGCAATTTTGCGGAGCTTTCCATACACGGACCACTCTAACCGGGTGATGTTTTCTTTCACATCTGCCCGCAGGTTGCCGATGTTGTCGTAAAGATAGTTGTTTCCGTTCTGATCTTTCAGGTCAGGTTGGCCGGCGGGGGTGGTCGCGATGTCCTTGATATGATTCAGGCGGTTATCTATCTTCTTTCCATCCGGTGTGCTCACATAATGATAGGTAAGATCGTCGATCAGCACGTCTGGGGTTGCACCATAGCGCTTATAGAACTGGATGTTGCCGTTCGCGTCATAGTTGATGTTCTCGCCATAAGCAGTGGCTTCGGTTCCGGACCAGTTGGTAGCACTGGTTGCCACCTGATCCTGCCTCATCTTCACCAGCCTGTTTAACTGGTCGTAACGATAGGTGTAGCCGGTAGTTTGTCCCTGGAATACGTTCTGCGGCAAGTGGCTGTTTAAGGCTAACGTAGTGCTGGCGATGTTCCCATTATAAAGGTTTACGCCCGCCGATGTACCAGTACCGGGCTGCCAGCCAAAGTCAGCTAGAGGGCGGAAGGGTGCGATTGGCTGGTAGTCGCCTCCGTAATAGTTAATACTGTATCCGAACACGTCTCTTGGCACAGAGATGCGTACGCCCTGACCATCACCGCCTATGTCTGTTTGCGGGTCTAGCTTGCTGCTGTTGATCTTCTTTAACCAGCCTTGCAGGGTGTATACGTAATCCAGTCCCTGCACGGCATTCTTACCGAGGACCATTCGGGCCAGGGGCTGATGCAGATAGTATTCGTACGAGGCATCTGTGGCCCAGTTAATGGCAGAATTAGGGGTAAGACCGGTTTTGGCCGCTACCAGCCTGTTCCTGGCGTCATATTCATAACCATAATAGAACTGGTCACCTTCTCCCCGCTCGTAACCTACCATATTCACTTTTCCACTCGCAAGGTCATAGTCATAGTCGATCTTTTTCTTGTCCGTGAGGCCGGGCAGCTTGTGCCACAGGGCTTTCACGTTGCCTATCTGGTCGTAACTGTAATAGGTATACTGTTCTACGGTGTTTTCTACCTCTTCGAAAGAGGTGGCAGACACGCGTTTGCGGAGGTTTTCCTGCTCATTCAACGCGGCTGCAGTATAAGGTGCATCGTATAAGGTCTTCGTGATCTGTGACCGGGTACCGCCAGCCATTATATTTCCGATGGTCGTGTCCGCGAGGAAATGGGTATTGGTTGTAGGTGATGTCGATACCGTTTTTTCACCAACCTGTACGATCCGGGACTGCCCATCATATACGGTATAACTATACCTGTTTGATGCACCTAAGTTTACAGGGGTCTGCTGCTCCTGGTTCTGGGAAAACACGAGCCTGCCCAGCTTATCGTACCAGAATTTACTGGTGCCGGCGTCGGGCGATCGTTGCGTTGTTACGCCACCCAGTGACTGGAAGGCATAACTGGTGGGTAAAGTGTGCGAAGGGTAAAACGGCTCCGGCTGTACGCCAGGCGTTCCACCACCCGGGCCAGCGGGCTCAATTCCATTCGCAGGGGTATTGAAGCGCCCCCAGAAAACACGGGCTGACTGCAGATCGGCGGCATGACCCGGACTTACCCCAAAGCAATACTGCGTGGCGTTTCCTTCGATCTCTGCGTCTGTCAGCAGCCGGTTGTAGATGCGCAGGTGTTTCAGATGATTCGCACGCTGCGGATAAATAAACTGACCATTTTGCGAGGTGATTGTCCATGAGCAAACGGCTGGCGTAGGCGATGCAATCGGCGGACACAATATTCCGTTTACAGACACTGACAAACCGGGGCGCAACAGGTTGTTTCCCTGTGCAACGACATGTATCCACTTATCGAGCGGCAACAGCTGCTGTATGTTTACGGCAGTCCGATAAGTCAGGGCCGAGCTAGTCTGCTTCGTGACAGGATCGACCTTGAAGATGTCGAGTGAGAGCTGGTTGTTATTGATACAATAGCTCACGATGTACTCGTCGACGCCTGCCGTCATCACCATCTGCGTTCCATTTGCCGAAGTGGCTGCATTATACAACCACATTTCCATGGCAGCGGGTGTTTCGGAGCGTAAAGCATTTCCTAATGCCGTATAAGCGTTTTCCGGAACGGTGTTACTTGCCGGACCGTTTCCATAGTTACATTGTTGTGACTGGGCCAGCCTGGCGGCGGTTACTGCCTGCCGCTGTGCAACGGTCAATATCTCGACGCCTTGGGGAGGCACTGTTCGTACAAGGTTACCTGCCTGGTCGTAATAATAAAGGGTATAATGGTATACCTGCCAGGGCACGTCGGCCAATAGCGTTGGCTTGTTATTACCGCAATAAGCAATATAACTTTTACGGAAGGCGCGTTTATGGCCGTCTATGTACTCCATGTAAGCCTTGCGACCTGCATATGCGGCATCGTCCACCACATTGAGCAAACAAGTAAAGGGGTCTTCACCGGGCACGTCCGCGTATATCGGGCGGTTGCACAACATATTGGTGGTAGAAGGATTTGTGGCCAACTGCTGTATATAAGCCGCATAATCTTCATACCCCATGGTGAATCCCCAGCGCTGATTCAGGAAATTGGTGAGTATTGTCCTGTAATGCTCGTGTGTAGTAGCGGCCGACCAGTCAGGAATACTGGATGACAATGCCGACATCGCCGCTGAAAAATCAGTGGCAGTGACACATCCTTGGGCCGATGGATCTAAAAATACGGGCAATGCAAGGGTTTCATCAAGTATATAACGACAATTGGTACATCCTTTCTGAAGCGCGGCCAATTGGCCAGGCGTAAGTTTCATAGCGGAACCGAACTTCGCCAGGACGTACTGGGCGAATGTTCCTACCGGGTCAGCGTTATATTGCGATTCGAGGGCTGCCAGTTTAGCACATATATCGGCGTTCACAAAGTCTACCTCTAAAACATTGGCCTGGGGCTTAATGTCGTAAGGAAGGGGCGCTTCGATCAGCCAGGGATTACAATCCATATCCAGGGCAGACATATTCAGCACACCCCTGATAACATCTTCAAAAGAACTGTAGCCTTCAGCCGTGGCCCTGCCGGAAGGCAACGTGCTGGCACCGGCCATATGCTCAAGGTCGGCACCTAGCTGGCATACCTCTACAAGTTTTTGCCGGAGCAGGTCGCGGGTGTTTGTATTAATACCGTTTTGCTGCAGGTACTTTTCAAACTGTTTCATCCAGCCGTCGGCCATCCCCTCGCAGGTAGCGCGGGCATTGGTAACAACTTCGTTCAACGCCTGCCCCTGTTGTTGCGTGACGTCATTTGCCGTTGCCGGTACAATAAATTCGTAACCGGGTACGCCGGCACGAGATATTTTATGACCAAATTTGGCAGCGCAACTGGTCACATCAACGCAGGAAATCGAGAAGAAACTCAGTGATATATTGGTGCTATCGCCAACGTAAAAACTGTGCTTGTCGTTGTCATTATCAAAGAAAAACGAGGCATAAGTATCATGGTTAGTGCGCAGTACTATCTTGACTGTTTTGTCACCAATCGGGACCGTATTCTCTTCGCTATATCCAAGCTCGTAATACCAGAAGTCAGTACCCTCGGTCCTTGTACCTTGTAAAACAAACTGGTTCGGGCAATTAGGGTCCACGGGAAGTGAGGAAGACTGGCTCGACTCAACCACGTTACTGTTTACAGGTAATTCCGGTTCGGCAAAAGCTGTTTCCGCGTCCGGCGCCTTCGTGCAGGAGCTCACCCATACGTTGCTGTAATGGATGGCAGGCCTGTTCGCCACCTTCACCGTATAACAGTCATAAAAATCACTTACCTGGAATTTACAGTAATCCTTCGGGCCACCTATCCGTGTGCCACTCACCACCCAGTACTGTTTTATTGAACCGTTCTCCGGATACTCGAAGTAAGAACCGGTTTGCACCGTTGTGGAAGGCATATCGGCACTACCAGCCGTACCCGGACACGGATATGTTGATGGCAATGCCTGGCATTCGATACTGGAAATAACGATTGAAGCCGGATCGATTTCTCTATCCACGTTAAATGCAACCTGATGCTGACCAGCGTCGAGCATGACAGCATCTACCTTAAACAGGGAGCTGTATTGGGCCGGATAGGTAAAGTTGATGACGGTGTTCGTTGATACGGTAGCAGCGTATTTCAATACGAGACGGTGGAACGGATCAGTAGGTAACCCTCCCTCCGATTCTATGCGGAAGTCGGCGGGTGGCAGGCAATATTGTTTAGCGGGGTTGCCTGTTAAAGTACCAACCGGGCACTTGCCGCTGCAGGGGCCTTCGGCCATGGAACGCTGGTAATATTTTTCCTTCAGTTCCATGTACTTCTGGCGGTACATATCCCACTCCTTATTCACCACCCGGCAGCTGGCATCGGGTGTGCATTGGTTCCAGGAATTTCCCTGGGCAGCCAGTGTATTAGTATTGAACGTTTCGTTGGCGCAATACAATGAGTAGTTAACAAATGCCGAAAGCGATTTAAGATAAAGCGATGAGGCATTTACACCCAGCACCCGGGTGGAGTAGCCAATGAGGTCGGCACCAAACTCACTCCGATAAGGATAGCCTGCTGCACCCACCGCAAAAAATGGATCCTTCGCCAACAGCCATTCTACCTGCGTTGCATTGTATCTGACCCCGAGTATATTAAAGAGATCATCATCCGTTAGCGCCATGCTGTTAATACGGCTATCCCAACGGCGGTAGACCTCATTTGTTTGACAGGACTGGAATGCACAATACTCAGGATGATGCACTACAAACTTCTCCGCCCACTCCTCGCGCCAGTAAGTAACCAGGTCTGCCTCCGTAAATGAAGCGTCGTTAGGTGACCATTCTGTCCCGTCATCCAATTTAAACTTATTGTCATTCCATGCGCCGAAGTTGTCGGGCGTCCGGGGAAATACCTGCCTGAAATGAAGGGCGAGTATGTTCGTTGCCGGTTCCAACACATTGCCTTCTGCATCAAACAATGCATACTGGCCACCCGGACTAATATCCAGGATCAATTGGCGCTTTAGCCCATCGCAAGGTGAGGGCTGGCAGTCATTGCTGTTTATAAGCGCGGTACATTTTGCAGAGAGGTTGTCGTATAACGATCCTGCCCAGCTATTGAACAACGCAGTATTCCCTGTCAGGTCTACATTATTCGCCTCCAACTGACTGCTCAACCTCGCTATGAAGTTAGGCTTCGCTCCCAGGACTGCAGCACAGGTCCGGCAGTCATTGATACAATTGGTAAAGTCTGCTGTTTGCAGTTGTTCATAAGCGAACTGGAAAGCGGACTTCAGATTTGTATTCTGAGCAATATACGTTTCTGTGTAATTCCTGATCGCGTCTTCACTAAGCGACAGTTCAAAAGATACGTTATAGGTGCCAAGTCTGCTGATATTGGTTTGCACCGTGTCCGTTCTGATACCATCCGCATCACAGTCAGCCAGTGCCCGACCAACATCCGCCTGTTTACGGCCAACGAGCTTACCACAATCATCCGTTACCCGTATATTCAATTTGTAGTAACAGTTGCTGCAAATCTGCACACCACTTTCATTGTACTGCTTGATGAGCTGATCGACCTGGTAGGTAAATACGGCGTTGCCAGTGTTAGAAGCCAGGTAGCTGCCGGAGCCGGTAAGCATCAGGCGACTTTCGTCGAAAGTGAAGTCGGCAGGTTCCAGCATATTGAAAACCTCCCTTGTTACTCCCACCGCTGTGGAAGACAGTGCATTCAGGTTATCCGGCTTTGCTCCCGCCAATGCAGTGGCAATAACCTTTCCCGATGCATTCAGGTAAGATACACTCACCTGCCCATTGCCATCTACCGTCATATTTTTAAGGTAGTGAGAAGCATAACCGACATCATTACCAAACACCCTGTCTAATTCCCATTGCCCTGGCTTACCATAAAACATCTGTGTGGCCTTGCCTGCGGCACCAGGCTGAAATAACTCTCCTACTCCACCTTGTACGGCTACCCGATTTGTGTTATCGTTAGTGTACCTGGTTACAGAGAAAGGGTAACCACCGGCGTTGGGAACATAATACTTATATGGCCGTTCTGCCTGATCTGCTGCCCGTTCGCCGGCAGCGGTAGGCAGGAAAGCATTATTTGCACTGTAGTAAGAGCCCAGTTTACCCAAGCTGGTATTTACCGGGAGGGGTTTTAAAATACAACTCGCGGAGGAGCCGCCATAGGCATCAGCGAAATTATAGCGGTTGTTGGCTCCGTTATACAAGTCATCCGCCTTAAAGGACAGTTCCTTTCCCTGGACCGGAATTGGCATGGTTTGCAGCAGTGGACGGCCAAACTCGTCGTATACCTGGCTTTGTACAATTACATGGTCATCGGCATTCGCCAGGTTAGTTGGCGCTTCCGCAGCCATCAGTGTTTGCCGGGTGCGTGAGCTTCCATCCAGGAACGTGATCGTTTCCTGGCGCTTGCCATCTTCCGCAAACGTGGCGTTATATTGCCAGTTAAAGTTGGGATGGAACCACTCCTGCGATAAGATAATCACAGCCGAAACAGCCGATCCGCCCTGGTTCATGTCATATACCCAATCGCCTTCGGTTCGCAGACCATTGTCTTCGTCCACGGTCCGGATACGCACAAGTAAATACTTAGTATTGTTTACCAGGCTTATCGTGAAATTTTCTTCGGATACTGTTGCACGCGTAGCATTATTGCGAAACATTTTAGCCAGCGTCGCATGCGGTGTGTTGACGCCGCTTAGTTCCAGTATTTTTCCGTTAGGGGATTCATCATCTATAAAAGTATACTCAATATCATACTGTTCTGCCGCTGCTTCAATCTTATCCCAGGTGAGATGAAGTAAAGTACCGCCAACAGGTGTAGGTGTAATATTTCGCGCCATCGGGTTTCCGCCGCTTTCGTCGTTCTGCGAAATGCTAAAACTTGGCAGCAACTGCCGGTCGGGCACGCCGTGGTATTTGCGCTCCACCACTATTTTATTAGTGATGCGGAAGATGGGCGGCCGCTCATCACCTAGTTCGGGGCAGGAGATACTGTTCACCGTGACCTTCACCATATGGCCGTTCTGGAACCAATAGCTATCTTCGGGTTTGAATGTTGCGCCCTTTACGGGATCGTAATTAATCTCAAGTTTTGCATGTTCGATAACCACAGGCTCTGCCTGGTCGGGATTGCTCCAGTATTCGATTTTGAGATCGACCTCGCAACTGAACTTTTGTTGCGGATAGGCGGTCGTATCGCGGTACAGGCTGAATGTAACGACATTCGTCACTTTTTTATTCTGAACACGACCCCAGTCGTAATCCGGGTTACGGAATTTTTCGTCCCGCACGATCACGCTGTCGCCCTGCTTCAGTTTTCCTCTTATCTGGTTTTGATAAGGCTCTACCGCAGCCAACAGGGACTTTTGCCAACCTGCTATCAACAACAGGCTGTAAAAGATCACCTTAAGTATGCTTCTGGTCATTTTGTATGGATAGAAACGCATGTCTTTTAAAACATTAAGGAGGTTAACACTACTGGGCAAAAATGATTTCATAGTCTTTCAAATGACCGGCAGGAACGAGTGTTCCATTTTCACGGTGCACATATCTGCTGATATCGAACAGACCGGTTTCTGCGTATCCCTTTCGCCATTGCTGCACCTGCACATGCAACAGCTTATCCCTTCCAGTATCCGTCGGATCGCTGAGGTCTGACATGCGCATGAACAGGCTTTTCATCAACCCGGCACTGTCGTATTGCAAGCTATACTCCCGGCAGGAGATGTGATTCTCCCTTGCAAGCTTGATTTCGGTAAGCCCGTTTACCTGGGTTTTAGAAATGTCGTACTCCTCTTTCTCAAGTTGTTTCAGGTCGAGCGTCAATGGCGTTTTAAAGCCCCTGTTCGCCTGCCTGCCGGGAAAGACTAATATTTTCCGAAAATCATGCTGAATAGAAATCTCGCCACCAGGCAGGTGAATCATCTCGTTATCGCCTAGCCTATAGTAAACCGCCGTATCGTTTTTTGCATATTTAAATTCCACGTTCATGGAATTGGAGGGGTCGGCCAAATCTTCTGCCTTATTGAAACCCGTGATAGTAAATACGCGCAAGGAATCGGTAGCCTTCAGCACCCGCATCATATCCTGCAGTATTTCTTTCTGCCCGGGCTTAATCTTATAGGCAGATACTTCCGACGCTTTATTTATCACTGCTGTCTTCTTCTTCCCGATTTCAGGCGTAGCCAGTGCAGCCGCCGCGATAGCCAGAATAGCCATCGGGGCCAATATTTTCATTACACTTATTCCCAGTTTCATCGTGTTACTGATTACTTGTTCAACTATAGTTTTTTCATAGACGACCGTGATTCCTTGATCGTCATAATTCCGCGTTCGGTTTCTTTCTTCAGGCGGATGAGCGATCCTTCATCGTCATATTCGTAGAAGGTGGCATAGTTATTCTCGTCCAACTCTGCCATTACCCGCATGGTGGCGGCATCATAAGCGAACGTTTTCACCTGTCCTTCTACCGGGAATATCCTCAGATCATCCAGGAGTACCTGTGCGCCGGCATTATTGATCTTGAGCGACCAGCTGGCCATGTCGGTATTACCAGTCAGCAGCGGCAGGTCGAGTTCTCCTTCCACCAGCTTCCATCCTTCCACACGGGCCTTTACCTTCAAAGGAATATTCGTATTACCGATCCTGAGCGTCATCGCCGGCTGATTGGCTGCGCCACCTTTTACCCAGGCAGACACAATGTATCTCTTATTCAACATTGGATTAAACCCTCTTAATCCCAGCCACGGTGCGGTATTACGGAAATATTCTCCCCGGGAATTGGTGCTGAGGTATATACCTGGCGCATGTTCATGATCAAAAACATACGCCTGTAACGTGATCTCACTTAGCAATCTGAGGCTATAGTTACCAGTATGCGATTCATCTGCCGATAACCACGTATTGTAGTTAGTGCCAAGGAATTTCTGGATGTTAAAGTTATCCGGCTCGCATGGCGCTACAGCCAGGCAGGTCTGGTTGAACTTGTAGTCCTCAAAGCCATCGTAGAACAGCTCACGATGCCTTGCATTTGTACCTACAATACCGGGCAAACTTTCTTTAAAGTTCATCCTGGCACCACTGTAGCGATTTAACGCGTCTTTATTTTCTATCTCGGCTGAATACTTATCGTACTGCGTAATCGTGTTTGTGGTAACCCAATTCTGATTGGAACTTGTAGACCATAACGTACCCAGGTTAGTCCAGAACGGGCGGAACTCCATATAGTGGCCATTCGCGCGTACGCCAACACCGGGTGCAGAAGTATTAACCAAGTCCTGGCCAGATCGGCTGGTGAGCCAGGCCTTTTGCTGCCAAACGCGCCAGTTGCCTTTATAGCCGTATAAGTAAGGGTTGAGCGCATCGCCTTTAGGCATAGACCCACAATTGAATGGTTCGCTACAGATATCCAAATCACCGTTAGGGCAGGAATATTTTCTGTATATGATTTCATTGGTAGCGTGCGATCTGATGTAGAGATCCACCATCTCATTATTACGAAGCGAAGCCGTTGAGAACAATGTTTGTTGCGTATGATCTTTCAAATCCTGGATATCGCCATCATACACTTCCAGTGCCATAGTACGCTGACCGAGCGTATTGCGGGCTTCCATCGTAATTTTATGCTGACCTTGCGGAAGGTAAACCGGATAAAAGCTCCAGAAGCTAAAGGGGCCGGAGTCTCCAGAGTTTTTCATTAGGTGGCTGATAACCGGTTGAGGCGCCCCGTTGAGGAATACACGATATTCGTTGTCTGCAGCTACCCCTATGTAATAGTATTTACTTTCGGGTATTTGCAGGCATTTATTGAAACCAACCCATATGTTTTCATTTTCATTGTAAGAAGATGCATTTACCCAAACTCCTGCATTATTGAGTCTGCCGCAGAGCTCCACTGTTGCATTCGTAGTCAGGTTCGCGGAAGAGGGCAAGGTATCACCTTGCAGCGCCAACACCGGCGCGGGGGCAGGTATGAGCGTTCTTAATGCGGATGAAGAACCGGAAGAACAAGACCAGCCCCAATAGCTGTCGTTCCTGATCGTGTCTCTGGCAGTAACGAGATCATTGTTTATAATGCGGGCACCCCAGGCACCATAAATAGTAAGCTGACTGCCGGTCACCAATGATATCACCGGTGTTGACTGGGTGGCAGGGCGTATACAGGACAGTCCGTCCGGCCCATCCACATAGCCCGGAGGGCACTGGCCCTGGGCGAGTATACCACAGTTCGGAATACCCGCCGTATATTGGAAGTTGCGCATATCGTTACAGTAATACCGGGTATATAACTTATTCCCGTTAGCATCACAGGTGAACGTCTGCACATATTGGCTGTTAGTGATCAAATCTTTCGTGGAGAAGATCATCTCCTGGTCTATCTGCGATGCGAGTCCCTCCCGAAGTGAGTGATCGCTTGATGCGCCATATATTTCGAAGGCCATCGCATTATCTGTTGTACCGTTATATGCGATCATCTTTATATGGTTATTACCTTGCAGCAATGTTAACTCCTTGATTCTCCAGGCCCGGTAGTTATTTTTATTGGTTGTTTCGGGAAGCTCCCGCCACAGCGCACCATTTATGTATATCCTGCAGGCATCATCGGCTGCATAGCCAAGGAAATATTTCCCCCCAACGACATTTACCGTCGTTTCAAAGCCGCACCATTGCCTCAACGGCACGCCGGTTAGCCATATGCCAGCTGTGTTTAGCCGACCAGTAAAGGTAGTCTTGTCGTACCAATACGGCTTTACGCTCGTCGCATAATGTGCGGTCCCTGTCTCGGGCTCATCGTAAAAGAAAGCCCCGCGTTCGCTGTACTGCCTCACCGAACTACCTTTTACTACGTTTAGAAAGTTGGCGGGACGTACGTTCGCTTCGATGATACATGATCCATTAGGTCCTTCCACATAGCCGGACGGACACGTTTTTATGTTGCAATCGCCGGCCATGCCCCAATCGTCTGCATATAGCAAAGCGCTGGCATCGAGCACATTAAAATTATTGAGCACCGCATCATTCAAAACCGCCAACCGGCCGTTTTCAACAGGGTTTTTCATGGTAGTAATGGACGTAAGTCCGGCACCTAGCTGGTTACGATACCCTGATCGTATCACCTTCACTTGCTGCCTGTTCGAACCCAATGTTCTTCCCGAGCCATCGATCACGCGCTTGGCAGGCATACCCGTACTATTCGAGGTGGAGTTTACTACCCAAAGCCGGCGCCCATCATTCATATCTACCAATTCGTCTCCCGCACCCAACATCGCACCCAGCGTAGGATTTTCAAGCTGGCCATTTCCGCTCACTTTCAATTCTGTGAGTATATTAAGACTTTGGTAGGCTAACCCCATCTCTTTATACCGCCAGTATGCCGGGATCGTGGTTGTATATACTTCATCTTCAAATTCATTTTGGGTGGATGTGACCACCGGGTTACCTGTATACTTATCATATACCAGGTTTTTGGCCTCGATGCGCGAACCGTTGATCGTTTTGATAACCTTATCGACTACGGCACTGTAGCGTATCAGTTTCAACACTACCGCTGACCGGTACAGCCGGTAGTCATTATTATCTCCACCTGGCGCATGACCTATGCCCATTACCATCACCGGGAATGGAACGGGAAACACGTCACCACCAGCGTTCAATGCCTTTCCGTCATTAAGCACCTCCGACTCGCGCATATCCACATACATTTCGATATCACGTCCGATCACGCCGTTACTGATCCTACCGTTTTCATCACTTACCGCTACTTCATTTTTCAGTCTTGTACGGCCGCCATCATCACTGGTATTATATATGTACTCCTCGGAAGAAACAACTTGTCCCTGCTGATTCATCACCTGCGTGGCTTTAGGCTGACCATGCATGTCATTCAGCACGATTGAGTATCCCTGTGAAAGCACTTTTTCATAGGTAGCGGTACCGCCAAAGATGGTGAAGAGCGTAGAACGTTTATGTTCGTATTTTTCGATATTGGTATTACTTACAATAACAGGATATTCCTTTGCCGTATAAAACTGGTGCACCGACCAGCCTGTTTTATTATCGGTATCCCGGCCACCTGTTTCATCGAGGCTGTAGACCCTTACTTCCCGGTATCCAACGGAAGGTGCAGGGAACAAGGTCTCTCCCATGGGCTCTTCCAGGTAAAACATATTCGTAAGCGCCAATGCTCCCTTCTGATCGTACCTGTCCGGCAAACGCATTGGGTTGTCGTCTCCGCCGAGAGACGGCTCGTAGGTAGCGACCCCGCTACTGACATCTCGCCCATTTTCTCTCATGCGGTACTCGTATTCCATTCCATAGGACGCAGCCGTGGCACCTTCCACCATCGTATTCCAGGCATCGTTGATCTTTACCCGCTTCACCCTGGAACCGCCGCCGAATTTGATACCGTCACCTACAGCGACCCGCACGAAACTTTTCGCGAGATTCACCTTGGCGGCAAACCGTTTGTTCTTTGCCCGGGTATTGAAAGGAATAAAGAGCTCCGCCATATTGCCGAAAGAATTAACGATAGCATTCAATGCAGCTGCAATCGGCCTGTTATCGTCGATCCGGTTTTTATAGCCAGGATAAGCATATTTCTGGTATTCGAGGCGCATGCGTTGCAGTGCCGCCACCGTCACGGGGTTCGCAGTTATGCCACCTTCCGGAATTTCTACGAATTGCACATCCACCACATTATCGTGGTAACTAACAGCTGACACCTGGCCGTAGCCTGGCACAAAATCATAGTGAAAATCCTGAGTGGCATCTACCTGGTCGGTAAGATGTACGTTAAACTTCCAATACATGTTGTTTTCGCCATTGAGGTAATCGCGCACAAACCACCTGGTATGATCTTCTCCCGATGCCGGCCTGGAACCTGCATCGACAGCGATACGGATGCCCCGCGCCTCATATAAATCATCGGTGCTGGTGCCATCGGCCTTCAGCAAGCCGAGTACCCGCGTCATTTCCATGGCGCGCCTGTCCTGCACATAGGCGTAATCGTCCGATTCATAATCCACGTCGATACTACCTCCTGTTGGCAGTATGATCTTCGACAACTTCCAGGCTTTTATGTTTTCATTTACAGTAGCCGAATCCTGCGGCGTATAGGGAAATTCCTCATTCTTCAGCGCACCGAAGCCGCCGTGGCTATTTTGCGATGCATGTTTATAACCACCCCACTTATCCGTGCTCTGGCGAGCATATGCCAGGTTAGAAGCATATTCGAAGCGATACGGATGATGTTTTCCTTTCGTAGAACCACCATATTCAAAATGCACGCTGTTCAGCTGCATCTTATATTTTCCTGGTTCCCCATTGGGTGTACCGGGGCATAACTCGTATGCCTGGCTTAACTTCACCGTCTTAATGGTTTTAGTAAGATCAGCCTTTGCAAATAGGCGAATCTCTCTTAGGCATTTTTGCTTAGCGGACGCCTCACCGGAAGGCTGATCGCCGATCATTTTATGCACGCCGAAACCATCCCTTCTATCTTCGGTAATGAAATACGCGATTTTAGTCTTTGTTTCAATAGAATGCAGATACCAGAGTTCCTTTTCGCCATAGATAAAACTTGCCTTATCATCATAGGGATCAGCCAGCAGTCCCTTATTGAGCATAGCCTTTCCTTCTTCAACCGGCGTTCTCCAATAATAGTTCCCGGCTGTCTTCGAATAGTTGAACTTAATAGCGGTGCCCAGGTCATCATCCGTGATGCCATCGCCGGTCAGATCTACATAATCGGGACTGAGAATTGCCGTGAGCATAAACGACGTTGCATATGCCGGCTGCGTTTGTTTAGAAAAGTAATGATCCGTATTATCGTGCCTGTGAGCAATTTCCCCCTGGTATCATAACTGATATCAACCATGTTGTTCTGATCGGGGTTAGCAATTGTCGCGAAGCTGTATTCTACCTGCTTCTGATTATATACTGGCAGACCGTATACGAGGCGTTTACCATCTGCCCCGGTTACCATAAGTTCAGACAGGTGGTGCTTCCTGCGGCCTTCCGCTTCACTAACGCGCGTAATCGTTCTATCGACTGTTTTCGTACAAAGCTGCGGTGTAAACAACGAATCCATGAAACCATAAGACGTTACCGCCTTTTGCAAGGAGGCATCTTCCGCCTGTTCGGCCGTTAGGTACATAACCGGTGATTGCCTTACCTGGCGGCCATTCTTCTTGTACGGAGCGGGTGCCGAGGTATAAGTCGGCCTGTTAGCGACCCTAAGACCGGAAATAGCCGACTTCTTCGAAACAGGAATATTCACGGGCGCTTCATCCTTCACAAGCAAAGCGAAATCCTTATTCTCAAGACTCTTTTCTCCTATCTGTTTGAAGTATACCTGCTCTTCTGTCTGATTCGCAATAGCAGGGAAATCGCCTTCTTTTAGAAAAGCATTATTATTTTTCCATTTTCCGCTGGTGCTGGTAATATCCTGCTTATGCAGCGACGCTCCACCGTGAAAGTACGCACCGAATCCTGCTTCCGCACCGATCGAAGTATTAACATTTTCATCTTTAGTACTATTGTCCGCAAAAACACCTGACGCACTTCTGAAGAGCTGCAGCTGCCCGCCGCCCGCCTGGCTGCTGTAATTAAAAATGTCGGGCGTCACAACCGGCACTGCCAGTTTACGCAATGAGGGAATGACAGGATTATCCTTTTCACGCATGAAATCCATCATTGCATCTGGGCGCTCCTTTGCTTTTTCGGCGTACATAAATCCGTAAGCGTTATTTGTTTGTACCGGGTTCCTGATCTCCCGTTGCGTTTTATATCCCGCAATACCTGCACCGGCATAGAACAAGAATGCCGCTGGTCCTACATCCGCGCTATATGTATTGTTCCTCGACCGGAAAGACATATTTGCCTTTGGGTAAAATGGAGGCGTGTTAAAATTGAATGACGATTCAGTAAAAGGATGCGGGGTACCGACCACCTGGAAAGAGGTGGAAAGCGTGAGGCCCTTCATGCCTTCACGCGTATTGTAACCCAGGTTAGCAGACGAACCAACACCTGTGATCTTACCATCAGCCGCCTTTAAACCCATCGCAAGCGACACACCACCAGAAAGGTCCACACCACTCTGCGTATTTGAATTAACGCCGATATTAGCACCAACACCTAAGCCCGTTTCGCTACCGACTCCTACAGACACCCCACCGTTAAGGGAAGTTTCGGCACCTATTCCTGTATAGTTATCACTAAATACCCCGATTCCGATGGAGCCACTTACCTTGGCCAGTCCTTTTGACAAGCCCGCTAACTCCCCTTTCACAGATACCTTGCCGCCGATTGTCACCTTGGGCTTTACGTAACTTTCTGTCACCACGTCATCCCCATTTGCATCGTCTGGTATACCACGAAGCTGCCTGTCTATAGAACCAGCATTGAGATTCCAGCCGTACCCGACCCAGCTGGCTTCATCTTCCATCCCATTATTGGTTTGGTAATTCAGGTTGATGGGATAGCCGTCGATGTCAAGCAAGGGTATATTGTATTTAAAATCTCCTGTAAACAAGTCTACCATGTCCGTGGCCCCGGCAGGCTGAAACTGTTTTGCTTCCGGCTGCGAAGGACCACTGGTTAACGCAAAGACCTGATGAGGAATGAATATATCTATTGTTAAAAGGCCCAGGAAAAAGTACGAGGTGACCTTTTTTACGATTTTACTTCTGATCATATACGAGTACTTAAGGAGTCTGCCGCTCTTACGGCAGCGGGTTTAACATTAAATTCCACGCGGCTGTTCGAAAAAAGCCAGTCCCTGAAAACGAACCGGCCGGTTGTAGTCGTTGCAAACCGCGCCTTATCGAATACGATGAGGTATTCAGCGCCGGTGTACATTCCATTAGCGATTCGCATCGCATGAATGGGAAGTATGGTGTCCCCTGGCATGATCAACTGAAATAGCGTATCTACGCCATAACTTGCCTGGTTGAAATCCGCATTTATTTTATTGGAAGCGTCGACGGCAGTGACATTCAATTTGAAGCACAGCTCCCCGGGGGCTCCGCCATTTGGGCCCTCGGGCAGATATTGGAGCTGCATATTCAGGCCGTTCATCGTTTTACGTTGCAGTAAAGCATTATCCGCTTCCGCGTAAAGCGCTTTCATTTGATCACGTCGGCCGCAACTTGCCAGGGACAATGCAAAACAGGCCAATAGCCAATGTTTTATCTTCATCATTCGGAAGCGTTTTTATAGATGAACCTTAATTGTTTAGTTTGCCCGCCGGGGATCTTTACCTGCATGATGTAGAAGTAACCGTCTACAAACGATTTATGATCCGACAAGTCAATCGTGATCTGGTTGCTACCGCGATCCAGCTTTACCTTTGGAAGTTTACCGATCTTCATCTCGGGTTTCGTAAGACATTGCACGCTGTATTCAAGAGATGTTTTGTCGTACATATTGTGCATGGCAAACATCACGCGGCCATTTGCGATGTAAAAGTTCCCTTTTGTGAGATCGTTGATATTCCTGAAACCTTCATCGGGTAGTGCAGGCAAGCTATCGGTGCATTTCACCACAAATTCCCATATCTCCGAACTAGCGAGCAGTAATTCATTTCTGTAAGCCATCACCTGCCATGTATAGCGCTTACCTTCTTCTAATTGACGTGCTGTAGGAGGATAGAACAGCATTGGTGTGCTGATACCCGTCTGGTTAAGTAGCGGCAGATTGTAATTGAGCGCCTCCACCTTACCTTGCCCCTGCTTTACCTCTGCCAGTATAAGGCGGTATTGAACACCCGGCACCGCCGGCATGAGTGGCTGCCAGAAGAGCGTTGGACGCCTCTCACAAATATTATCACCATCAAAGGGTTCCATCAGCAGTAACGGACTGAAAGGTTGTAAGGCGTAGTTAAAGCACTGATCTCCGATTACCAATCCATTTTTCTCCACGTCTTTTATTTCAAAACAATAGTCGTAGTCACCTTCCGGGAAGAAGTTGCTTTGTTTTAATACCGTTGCCTGTTTATTATTGGCAAAACTCAGGGCGGCGCCGCCGGCCACGCCGGCAGGCAACTGGTTCATTCCCGGGCGCAATTGAAACGGCTTCGTGCGGATTTCGGTCAGCTTGCCTGTTCTGGCCTCCGTAACGGTGATAGCCATCGTTACCAGGCGGCTGGTGTTTTCCATATTGCCGACTTTAACCAGGAAGAGGCCTTCCAAGGTACGGCCGTGCACTTCCGGCAGGAAGTTGAACGACACCTGGGCTTTCAGAAAAACCGGGCACACCAGGCAACACAAAAGCAGTAATATCCTGTACTTTCTCATACTATATTTAGTTCAGCGAATAATGTAATGTCATTTCTGTTTTGAAGTTCCCGTAAAGGAAGTTGTTACTGCTACGGATCAGATCTTTTCGCGCATCGAGGAAGACATTAAGCGACCATTTTTTCAGCAATCTTGCCCCAAGGCTTTGCCGCAAGCCAATCTGCCTGGCCATATCGTTCGTATCCAGGAAAGTGATTGCACTACCGCAGCTGAATACTTTCCATAAATTGTAATTGTAGCCCGCGTCGCTGGTAAGCATATTACCATAGGCCATATTGCCTGAAAGATCATGGCTCAGGAAAGTATTGAAGGAAATAATGCCACTGCCCAGTGAGAGGCTTTGCATCATGTTCAGATTCAGGAGCGTGCTTTTAACGGGCGACTGAACGGCGAGATATTCCATCTGCTGAAGGCCAGCCATGAACACATTGCTTTGCATCAATTCGCCGAACCGACCGTTGGCCTGCGATGTGACTGTGACTTTACGATTAAGAAACACGTTTGTACGCACCCCTGCTTCCGACTCATTCATGGACGCCTGGTTGAGCCGCAGGTTCATTGTAAGGCGGCGCGAAAAGCGATAACGGCCATCCAGTGTCAACTGCAGATTTTTCCATTTACTGCCGCCACTAAGCGCCGATCGGTCGATATCCCGCACATCGGTACGGAACATTACTGCAGCCTTATTTTTCTGCCAGCTACGGCGCAGATTTAAGCCATATTGCAGGCTCCCCCTGGTTCCACTTGGATTACCAGGATTACTGTGCCCCAGGCCGGCATAATTGAAATAAGCACCTTGCGTCATATTCCATTCCTTCACTTCTCCTGCGTACCTGACGCCGGCTGACAAAGTCGTCCAGACATTATCCAGCAGTCCGGCGATAGCGGCCTTAGGAGCTGCCGACTGCTCTACAGTGCCAGACATCATGTTTGAAAACTGATTATTGGATTTGGATAATTCAGCTTCCAGTGTACCGTACTTACCTAATTCGAGCATTTTAGAGATACTGCCTACAAAGAGGTTTTGTGAAAGCGCCGCCATGTCGAAGCCATTGCGGGAAGTGCTTTTGGTGTTCGCATTCAGCAACGAGACATGGGTATGCTGTTTATCTATATCGCCTATACCCATCCTGGCAGACTGTAAGTTATATGTGGGCGTGGAGATCGAAGACGTAAGGCCTGTATGTCTTACACCTATATCGTTTCGCTGCCCGATCGTAGTCATCGCAAACTTGTTATTGTGTAGCGCACTGCCGGACACACCGGTCATAAACAGATCTGCCACAGATCCCTTGCTTGCGTTTGCCACGATATTCCCAAGGTCGAGGTTTTTTACACGCAGCATCACCTTTTGCATGATACCGAGCGGTAGCAGCTCCTTTGCCAATTGCGGCGTATTGTTCTTATCCCCCATCCATTCCTGCATACGGGACTTTACATCGTGCTGACTATTCAATAGCTTAGATGCATCAAGTCCACCCTTTCCGATATCCTGCTTTATTTTCAGCACCCCTTTATAATAGCTTTCCAGCGCCTCGAAACGCGCCAGTTCATTTCGTAGTTGTGACCTCGCAGAATCGTCATATGCATCATTGCTGATTGAGGCGATCAAATCTTGTTTACGCTTTTGAAAGGCCTCCGCGTCTGTGACGGACAAACCACTCTTTTCCAGCAGCACATTTTTTAACTGGTTGCTGTCCAGGTTCATCAATTGACCCGGATTGACCAATTGCAGCCATTCCCGCTCCCGCCCTTCTAAAAACGATTCAGACTTTGTTCTGATATGATCAAGACGTTGGTCAAGAAAAGACTGCATATTGCTCCTGAAATCAATATCCTCCAAGAAATACTTATTAAGATCGTAATGCTCTTTGATATGTTGATCCAGTTTATCCAGATAAGCTCTCTTATCAAAAGACATTTTGCCCAGATGGCGATCATTTAAATCTGAACTGAAGTTATTGTACCCGGAAACGTTCACATAATCGAAGGCAAATGGAATACTACCCACGGAAATTTCATCAGATATATTCAGCCTGTTCCACCAGCCGGATATGGCATGAGAAGTATCGCCATAACTCACTTCTGCGCCAGCACCTTTAAATTTGTTCTTAATACCTGCCGGCAACGCGAGTGAGTTACCTGGCAGATTTTGCCTGGATAAAGCATAAAAACCCCGGAGTTTGGCAGTAAAGAAATCGTTGAGTACAGCAGTGTCTTTAAGCACTGTCATTCCCTTTGCAAACGCAGCAGCCTTCGAAGCACTATAACTTCGGGCAACATAGCTGAACAACTCTTTTTTTACCGTGTCATTCAAGCCATTCAACGCCGGGATAGCGCCTACCCTATTTAGCGACAGCGTGTTTTTTGCATTTTCAACAGCCGCACGTGGCCGCTTGTTTAGTGAGTCAACCACTACAGCCATGACCTGCTGCCGCTGACTGGCGGGAGTGCCCAGCGCAGGTATAGAGTCGTTACCGGAAAACAAACGAATGGTGCCGGGTGGCCGTGCATGCACTTTGAGTCCTGCGCACGTGGCCAGACAAAGGATCATCAGGGATTTGATCATAACATAATGCTTTAAATAAATTCAAACAGCGAGCAACACCGGTTACATGATGCTGTAATCCAGTCTTCCGGTAAGGGCATAACATTCCTGTTTGCCTTTTCAGGGCAAAAGATAACCACCTACCCTTTCAAAGGGTACAGCGTTTAAAACCGAGCGAGCGTTTAAATATATACTATACTAACGCCAACAAATACACGTTTTTAATAAGAATTGCCTTCGGGTGGTGGAAAAATTCGAAACGAATGTATTCATCGCCATACTGATAAAGTCTTTTCGCGATTTTACCAATTGATGAAAAATGAAAGCAAGGGATGTTCAACCGCACACTTTCGTGTAACGGAAAACGAATAAGGTTTTGTAACATAACCAATCGGGATAGAGGTATTAAAATCAAAGGTTACAGGCAGTCACTCCCTCAGGAGATAGCCATAGAAGTCCTAATTATTTCAAAATATAGAGTTATTTAAAAAAGGTAAACAGAATTGTGTCCATAGTGTCGTTACCAAAAACAGGGATATACAACCATCATGGGAAACACGTCGATTTTACTGGCTGTTAACGTTGGTAAAAGTAGACGTTTAGTTTTGAATAATAAACTTTCCAATGCTAAATTTTTTAGATTTTTTTTTGTTAAGCTGTGGACTTGTTATTAGATACTGAAAGCGTATTAAGCTGGCAAACACACACTGGGGAATTCAATGCACAAGTCGAGGTAAAAAACATTCACATACTTTTTAGGTAATGCTTCTGCCACTCCCTTTACAACCATATCTCATAGGCGAATTTCACATTCATTCAGTTTCACTTGTCGTGTCTTCGTGTACGTTATACAAACGGCGGGCCAACATAAAGTGGGGTGAACCAGGGGTGTATTTAATCAATTACGCAATGTGCGGATGACTCAAAAATGCTAACCTTTTTTGAGTTATCCTCCCAGCTTCTCGGAAGAATGCCCGGTTATGGTACAGTGGGCGTTCTATTCCGGGCAAGGTCACTTCAACACCACCCACGCCGGCGCATGGTCGCTCGCCCCCTCCCAGCCTCTCACATGCACATCGACCCCACCCCGTTTCAACCTGCCGAGCAAATGCCCGTTCAATAGAAAGTGATCCAGCCGCAGACCAGCATTGCGTTCGTAGGCGCGGCGAAGGTAATCCCAGAAGGTGTAGATACGCTTATCGGGGTATAAGTAGCGCAGGGCGTCGGTCCAGCCGGCTTTCAGCAAGCGCGCGTAGGCGGCGCGGGACTCTTTCCGGAACAGGGCGTTGTCTTCGTACTTTTCGGGTTTGTACACATCGAGTTCGGTGGGCATCACGTTGAAGTCGCCGACGAGCATAACGGGCACTTCGTAGGCTTGCAGTTTCTTAGCGTGAGCAGCCAGTCGCCGGAACCATTTCAGTTTATAGTCGAACTTATCACCGGGATAGGGATTGCCGTTGGGCAGATACAGGCAGGCCACGACCATCTGGCCGACAATCGCTTCAATATAACGGCTTTGTGTATCTTTAGGATCACCGGGCAACTGCCGGCGTACTTCCTGGATGGGGAGGCCGCGGGACAGGATGGCGACACCGTTCCAGCTTTTTTGTCCGTGCCAGATGGCGGAGTAACCTGCGGCCTCCAGGGCGGCTGCCGGAAACCGGGAGCCGGGAGATTTGAGCTCCTGCAGGCAAACGATGTCAGGTTTGGCTTCCTTCAACCACCGGAGCAGCAGGGGCAGGCGGCCGTTGACGCCGTTGATATTATAGGTGGCGATTTTAAGCATAACGTCTTTCTTGCTATTGTGCGTCAAACGAGCAAAATCCGATCCATATGAACGGCTTCACCCAAACAGCGCATCAACCGATAATATGGTCAACTTCCTTCCGGCTATCGTATACGCCGGCCCTTGCAGCTGGCTTACCTTTATACCAAAGACCTACACGACCGATGAAATTATTCATCTTTGTCTGCCTGTTCTGTTGCCTGCACGGGTTAGTCAAAGGACAAACGCCCGACACCACCACGATCACGCAGCTTTTAACCCAGGCAGAAAGGTTATTACCTAAACCGGCCGAATCGCGGGCTGCGAGAGCGCTGTTAGAGCAGGCCATGCTCCTGAGCCGCCAGCAACAATACAAACCTGGTATTGAACGGGCATCGGAGTTGCAGGTACAGCTGGCCCTGAAATTATCCGACGATGCTGCGATCATCCGGAACTTACCGGCGCTCCCGTATTCCCGCCGCAATGAGTTGATGAGAATATTGGTTTTCCGCCTGCTCGACCGCAGGCAGGTCGACAGTGCGATGCATTTATCCCGCCGACTGAAAGAAGAAGCCATCGCTCAGCAACAACCCTTCCTGGCAAACGACGCAGAGTACTACATCGCCCGCTGCCACCAGACTAAGGGGGAACTGCGGCTGATGAAGGACTGTTATGTAAAGATGGCCGCTTTTCACCGGAACAACAAAGACGAAGCGTCGGAGCTGATTACGTGGACGGTACTTAATTCCTGGACTTCCGAAAACGATACGTCGCAGCCGCTCAAACTAAACGTGCAGGAAAAGGTGGCCGAGCTGTCGAAACGATTGGGGAAGATGAAAGAATACGCACTTATTCTGTCCGACATCGCACAATCCCACTTACTATTCGGCCGGGTACACGAGGCGGAGAAAAATCTGCTGGAAGCAGCGGCAATGCTCGAAAAAATGGGTGTAAAGGAGCGATACAACATATATGAGTCGCTGGCGCGTTTGTATGTGCGAAAAGCGCATGTGGAGAAGGCGTTGCTGTACGCCCGGTTAGGACAGCACAACCGCCGGCAGGCGGGCAGCGTGGATTCGGTAGCGCTGCATGCACTCACGTCGGAGGTATACACGACATTTGGGATGCCAGACCGTTACTTCGCTGAGCAGGTACAAATGTTAGCTGACCGCGATGCTTACACCGAACGTCATCCGGGTTACATAGAACGGTTCGCGCGGCTCATTGAGTACCAGCAAGGCACCCGTACAGCTTTAACGTACCTGGAGCCGCGCCTCAAAGATGCCACGATCTTCCGAACGAACAGGCAACAGATATTTCCGACAATGATGCTGGGTGATATGCATTTGCGTTTAAAGGACACCCTTGCCGCGATGCAATACTTCCGTAAGGCGGTTACCCTGCTCGACCCTGCTTATTCCGACCGCGACGATATGCCGCAATACGCCTATTTCCGGATGGCTTCCGGCTATTACATCCAGAAAAAATATGACTCTTCGCTTATATACCTGCAAAAGATGCAGGAGCTGAATGATGGGCAGATTCATTTGTATCACAAACCACAAATGTTCGACCTGCTGATGAAGGTAAATTCCGCCATGGGAAGATACCAGGCTGCACTCAGGCACGCAGGCAGGCATCAGCAGCTGCGCGATTCTATTTATAATGTGCAGCGATGGGCGCAACTGGAAGAGATCGAAACGAAATATGAAACGGAAAAGAAAGACCAGCAACTGAAGCAGCAGGCGCGGGAAGTAGCCTGGCTTACCCAGCAAACGGCGCTCCGGGATGCACTTATGAAACAAAAGGAATTTGCAGCACTGCAAAGCGAAATCCTGATTAAAAAGGATATGTTGCAGGCACAGCAGGAGGCCCGTATGCGCGGGGATTCGTTAAAGAATAAGGAAGAACGTATCCGCACAATGAGTAAGGAAGCGATGTTCCACCAAACGCTATTGCGGCAGACACGCGCCACGCGTAACGCGGTAATCACCGGGGCGGCCTTACTCCTGGTATCGTTGCTGTTAGTCTACAACCGCTACCGGCTGAAACAACGCACGAACAGGGAATTGCAACAACAGCGGGATGTGATCAGCGTCAACAACACGGAACTGAGCAAACTCGTAAAGGAGAAAGAATGGTTGTTGAAAGAAGTGCATCACCGCGTGAAAAACAACCTGCAGGTGGTCATGAGCCTGCTGAACATACAATCGCATTACCTGGAAGATGACCGCGCCATTTCCGCCATCCGTGACAGTCAACGCCGGGTGAACGCTATTTCACTCATCCATAAAAAGCTGTACCAATCCGACAACCCGGCCGTGGTGAACATCGGCATCTACATCCAGGAGTTACTCGAACACCTTCGCGAATATACCGACATGCAACAGGGCATCCTGCTGAAGACAGACATCGCGCCGGTGTCGCTGGATATAGCCAGGGCCCTGCCAATTGGGCTGCTATTGAATGAATCGATTACGAATGCGATGAAGTATGCGTTTCCGGACAATACGGCGGGTGAGATACTCATATCACTGCAGAAGAACAAAGAGGCGGGCTCACTCACGTTGCTCGTGGCAGATAACGGGGTCGGTTGTCCGGATGCGCCGGGTGCGGCGGGAAAATCGTTGGGGATGAGCTTGATGGATGCGTTGGCGCAGGACCTGGGTGGCGAACTGGTGGTGGAGAGTGATGGGGGCATGCGGGTAAGTGTGACATTCCCGGTGGAGTAGCCGGCTTTTTTCAACACATTGTTTGAATGTCTGAACATATTCCGTAAGTTGGGGGCATTCAACCACGTCTCATGCAGATCCTCAAACGCAGCTTATTACTCGCCACTATCCTGGCAGCACCGCTCATCACCCACGCCCAGCAAACGATCTGGGAGATCGGAAAAAACGACAACTCCAGTAAAGACATGGCGCTCGCTCCCGGCGGCTATAAAGATTTCCTTCAGAAAGACTTTGGCTGGGAGGACCGGTTTTACCTGGTAGGGCATAGTACACCCGACAAAGACTGGCCCTATGTGCTGCCCGGCCCCAAAGACGCCTGGGGCGGCACAAGTCCTACTGCCGGCATCCGCACGCATCATGCGAACGTACTGTTCGGACTCGAAAACACACCACCTGAAGGCGACTACAAACTGGCGATCGATCTTCTGGGTTACCAGCATCAATCTCCACCCTGGCTGAAGATGACGGTGAACGGGAAAACGTTTGTCGAAAAGCTGCCACAGAAGCCGGGTGATAACACTGTTACGGGCGATATGACCGGTGCAACGGAGTATGTCATCGAGATGCCGATCCCCGCCCGCCTGTTGAAGCAAGGGGGGAACGAAGTCGCATTTACCGTTTTAGAAGGCAGCTGGCTGGTATTTGACCAGGTAAAGCTGAGCGGCCCGGCTGGCGTGAAACTCATCCACCCTAATAAAATTTTTATAAGAAAGATAATGCCCGCGCCATACGAGATCGCACAAACGCAACCCTTACTGGTACAGGTGGAGCACCTGGGTGGCAAACCCACGCTGCTGGTAAAACTCGACGGGAAACAGGTATTCAGTCAGCGCCTCGACACCGCAGGTTATGTATTCGAAGTGCCTATGCCGGCTGTTAAATCTGCGAAACAAAGCCGTTATGGTATTTATGCTGATGGCGTACTGCTGCAAAGCGGAAAGGTGAATCGTGCGCCACAGCGAAAGCAAACGCCGGCCCATTATATAGACACGAAGATGGGCGTGGCGCATTCGCGCTGGATGATCGCTCCCGGCCCCTGGATGCCCTTTGGCATGGTGAAGCTGAGTCCCGACAACCAGGACGCAGGATGGCAGGCGGGCTATGATCCGATCTATGAAAGTGTGGGCACGTTTAGTCACATCCATGAATGGACGATGGCGGGCCTGGGCACGTTGCCGGTGAACGGTCCGCTGAAGATCAAAGTAGGCGGACAACGTAGTGAAGGGGACGGCTATCGCTCGCAGATCGACAAATCAACCGAAAAAGCACCCCTCGGATCCTACGAAGTAGTGCTGCAGGATTACAATATCAAAGCAGAACTAACGGCGACGACGCGCTGTAGCTTTCAACGTTACACGTATCCGAAGGCGACTGATTCCCGGATCATGATCGACTTGCGCATTCCTGCCGAATATCATTATGATTTGAAAGATGTGACACTTCGTAAAGTGAGCGACCGGCGTATCGAAGGCGTGAGCCGCCAGTTCACGGCCAATGCATGGTCTGGCGATGTAAACCAGGATTATAAAGTACACTTCGTGATGGAGTTTGACAGGCCGATCACAAAATTCGGTACCTGGACGAACGGACAGGTGAGCGATAACGACATTGTTTCCTCCGGCCCTGTAAAGGACGCGGGAGCATTCGTGGAATTCGACACCCGCGGGAATAACGTGGTGCAGGTGCGGACAGGCATTTCCCTCGTGAGCCTGGAGAATGCTGCACTGAACCTGGAACAGGAAATCACCCGACCTTTCGCATGGAGCTTCGATCGCGTGCAGGAGGCGCAGATGGATGCGTGGAATGTGTTGCTGGCCCGCCTGAAAATTGAAACGAACGATCAACGCGAGAAGGTGCGTTTTTACAGCAATATGTACCGTGCCCTGGCCAGCCGTAATACCTGGAGCGATGTGGATGGTAAATGGGTAGATGCGTTTCAAAAGGTACAGCAACTCAAAGACCCGCAAGCGCTGGCATTGGGTTGCGACGCCTTCTGGAATACTTTCTGGAACCTGAACCAGTTCTGGAACTTAGTGACGCCGGAGTGGTCATCCCGTTGGGTGAAATCGCAACTCGCCATGTACGAGGCCAATGGCTGGCTGGCAAAAGGTCCGGCCGGGATGAACTACGTGCCGGTGATGGTGGCGGAACATGAGATTCCGCTCATCGTTGGTGCCTACCAGATGGGCATAAGAGACTTCGATGCGCAGAAAGCCTTTGCCGCCATGAAGAAGATGCAAACCACGCCTCCATCCAAGGTGGGCCTGGGTTATGCAGGCAACCGCGACCTGGTGACTTACCTGCAACACCAGTTCGTTCCCTACGATAAAGGACGATTTTCCAACACCCTCGAATACGCCTACGACGACTGGACCGTATCGCAGATGGCGAAAGCACTCGGCAAGCAGGAAGACGAAAAGTTATTCTCTGCACGCGGCAACTACTGGCGCAACGCCATCGACACCACTACCGGTTATGCCAGGCTCCGGAAATCCGACGGCTCCTGGATGCCAGACTTCGACCCGTTCAAGTCCGGCGCCAACGAACATTATGTAGAAGGCAACGCCTGGCAGCTCACCTACTTCGTGCCGCAGGACGTGCCAGCGCTGGCAGGTGTTATTGGCGAAAACCGCTTTATCGACCGGCTCTCCTGGGGTTTTACAGAAAGCGAAAAACTGCGTTACAACGCACCCGGCGATCAGTACTGGGATTACCCCGTTATACAGGGCAACCAGCAATCCATGCACTTTGCGTTCCTGTTCAACTGGGTGAAACGCCCCTGGCTCACGCAGCAATGGAGCCGCTCGATCATCGACCGCTATTACGGCACCGGCGAGGCGAACGCTTACCTGGGAGATGAAGACCAGGGCCAGATGAGTGCCTGGTTCATCATGGCCGCCCTTGGGCTGTTCCAAACAGACGGTGGCTGTAGTGTGAACCCGGTGTATGAAATCGCCAGTCCACTGTATCCCAAAGTAACGATCGATCTCGGCGGGCAATACGGTCGTGGTAAACAGTTTATCATCGAGGCACGCCATGTGTCGAAACATAATAAGTACGTACAACGCGCTGTGCTGAATGGCAGGCCGCTACAGTCGTTCCGTTTCCCTGCAAGTGAGTTATTGAAGGGCGGGAAGTTGACGCTGGAGATGGGGGCTGTGCCGAACAGGCAGTGGGGTATTGAATAACAAATAACGGGCTGACCATTATTGCTGGTCAGCCCGTTACTTTCGTTAGCCCGTGATTTTGAGGGAGCTGATGAACCCGTCTTCCAGTTCGAAATGATATTGCAATACGATCGGGCTCCCCGGAAAAGTTCCTGAGATTTCCGCCGAGAGAATTTCGTTCTGATAATTGATCGGTTTCATCACCGCTTTATATTCCTCGTTAGCTGCCGCGATCCACTGCTGTATCTCTCTCCTGCCCTTGTGCGTTTTGCCTTCATCGTATACAACAGCAGTTTCTGAGAAATTGGCTGCATACGCTGCTGCATCGAAATCTGCCTGTGCCTGTACTAAGTCTGCTATTACTTTTGGTAAGTTCATATCTGTCTATTTTAGATTGTTGGAATAGTTCCTCCGTCGATGACATACTCTGTCCCCGTTAAATACCCCGCCCTCGGCGACACCAAGAAGCCGACCAGTTCAGCCACCTCCTCCGGCTGTGCCGCCCTGCCGAACGGAATGCCACCCAGTGCATCCATCACACTTTGCCCCGCCTGTTCGACCGTTGTATTCGAGCTTGCTGCGATCCGTTCCATCATTCGCACCGAAGCCGTAGTCATGATCCAGCCCGGCGAAACCGTCAGCACACGCACCCCTTCAGGCGCTACTTCGTTCGACAGACTTTTGCTGTAATTAACCAATCCCGCTTTGGCCGCCGCATACGGCAAAGTGGAATCGTAAAGCGGCAACCTCGCTTGTATGGAGGCGATGTGGACGATCACCCCTGTTTTACGCGCAATCATCTGCGGCAGCAATGCCCTGTCCAGCCGAACAGGCGCCAGCAAATTCGTGCGGATCGTATTTTCCCAATCCTCGTCGCTCAACACTGCAAAACCACCGCCTGGCGTTTCTGAGCTGCCGAGGTTGTTGACCAGGATATCCAGCTGTCCGTACGTGGCCAGGATCTCCGTTACCACCTTCTGTGTGCCTTCCGGCGTGCTGAGATCAGCTGCTATGAAATGCGCAGCTGTTTCTTCCGGCTTGTTTCTCGCCGTAGTGATCACCGTAGCACCAGCGGCGGCTAACCTGTCTGCAATCGCCTTCCCTGTGCCCTTCGTACCGCCTGTTACAAGCGCAATCTTTCCTTCCAGTTCGTTTGTTGTCATATCGTTTCTTTTATGCAAAATTGCGCCGTACGTTAGTTTCAGACAAGTACGGAGAACCGATTCCCATAGGGATAAAATTATCCCTATTGCCCTATTCCGAGCAATGCGGTATTTTTGGTATATGCGTGAACGAAAGATACCCTTGAACCTGAACTGCGGCCTGGACCTGATTGGCGAAGTATTATACGGCAAGTGGAAAATGCGCCTGTTATGGTTTATCAGCCAGGGCCATAAGCGGCCAAGCGAATTGCAACGGAAGATCCCCGATGCATCGCGCCGGGTGTTAAATGTGCAACTGAAAGAACTGGAAGAGCATGAGTTGATCTGTAAGACTATTTACCCCGTGGTACCGCCGAAGGTGGAGTATGAACTGACGGATTTTGGCCGGACGTTGGTGCCGGTGATCGGGGCGTTAGGGATGTGGGGGGATGAGCATGAGGGGAGGTTGAGGAGGGTGATTGGGGGGACGGGAAGAGCAATATAGACTTAGTTTAGAGCCCGAAACTTGCACAAAAGTTTTATTATTTTTTCAGAGGCCCAAAACCACTAGCGGTAGTGACAGATCTGTATCGACCAGTGCAGGAAAACCTCCGGCACTTTTCATTTTCGGCCCGGCACGTCTTACTACATGGTTTGCTTGTTAACGCCGGGCGACACCCGGTACAAAGGTATTGTAAAGGAAAAAATGGAACCCTCGCCTACTTTACTTTGTACCGAAAAGCTGCCACCATGTTTTTGAATGATCTGCGCACTTATATACAGGCCCAGCCCCAAACCGGTATGCGCATCCATATTGTTGGCGGTAACCCGGTAAAATCGTTCAAATATCCGTGTAACATCAGCTTCAGGTATACCAGGTCCCTCATCTTTTATGCTCACTTTGATGGCCTGGTCTTCCACACGGCTTGTTACCGTTATGATGGTTTCTTTTGGCGAGTACTTTATAGCGTTGGCTAACAAATTAGTAATGACTTGCCCGATACGCTCGCGGTCGGCGTATACGTTTTTCCCATCCCCTGTTTGTAATTTAAACGTGTGACTGGTTGTTCTTTGAATTTCTTCGACCCGCTCTTTTATTAGTTCATTCAGGTCTACCTCTTCAGGTTCAAACCGTAATTGTCCTTCAGAAATCTTAGTCGTATCCAATAAGGTGTTAATTAGTTTCGTGAGCTTATCTATTTGCTTATTGAGTTTCGAAAGCATGTCGCTGTCATACCGGTTTCCTAACTCCTCCAGTCTCTCCTGGATCAGTTCAGCATATGCTTTCATGCTGGTAACCGGCGTTTTCAGCTCATGGCTGGCAACACCAATAAACTCGTCTTTTTGGTGCTCAAGGCGCTTCCGTTCTGTGATATCATACATCACCCCCACCATCCTTTTGGCACGGCCATTTTCGTCTTGTACTACCGCCCGGCCATAACCACTCATCCACCGAACCTGGTGGTTGTCGGCCCGTACGATGCGGAACTCCGCCTGGTAAACGCCTGTATGCCCTGCAGCGTTCACTAACGCTGCCGTTACCTGTTCAGTATCTCCGGGATGCACGAAGCTTAGAAAAAATGCTGCCTTCCTGGGTTTATCATCCGGTGCGATACCAAGAATGAGAAAATGTTGATCATTCCATACCACTTCATCGGCGAGCACATCCCAATCCCAGGCGGCCATATCCGCACTCTGAAGCGCTGCACGGTAACGCTCTTCACTAATCCGCATGGCCTCTGCTGCCTCCTGCCTGTCCGTAAGATCGCGGGCTACTTTTAAAAATCCCTGCAGCTTCATCCCATCGTAAACCGGGCGCATTACGCCACTCATATAAAAGCGGCTGCCATCTTTACGGATATGCCATCGTTCATCGAGTGCAGCGCCTTCCGACATGGCGGTAGTGCGTTCGCCGTCAGGCGCTCCGGCGGCCCTGTCTTCCGGTGTAAAAATCACGTCTGCGGTTTCATGCAGCATTTCTGATTCGGTGCGCTGGAAAATATGCTCCGCTCCCTTACTCCAACTTAGCACTAAACCACTGGTATCTGTATTAATGATCGCGTAGTCTAATGCAGTGTCCATGGTCGCCCGCAGCCGACCTTCGCTGGCGCGCAGGGCTTCGGTGGCGGTACGCATGTCCTGGATATCGGTGGCTGAACCAAACCAGCCAACCACTTTTCCGGATTCATCGTGCAGCGGCACGTTGCGGCCAATGAACCAGCGGTACTCGCCATCGAAACGCCGCAGCCTGTATTCCGTATCAAAAACTTCTCCCGTTAGTAAAGCCTCACGCCATTGGGATTTAGACAGAGGGGCATCATCCGGATGCACAATAGCTTCCCAACCATGGCCCATGGAGGCGGCCTCACTGAGGCCACTATATCGATACCAGCGCTCGTTGAAGTAATTGGCAAAACCATCCGCCGAATTACTCCAAACAATATGCGGGACGGCATCGGCCAGTATGCGAAGGCGTGCTTCCGATTCGCGCAGCGCTTCCAGCCTGAGCCGCGATTCATGAATATCGGTTGCTGAACCGTACATTTTCACCACCTCCCCCTTTCGTTCTTCTGCGGAAACACATGAACGACAAACCACCGGTATACCCCATCATATCTGCGGATACGATGCTCCTGACGAAGCGTTTCCCCCTTCTTTACCGCTTCATGATAACGCTTTGCAGACGCTTCCCGGTCGTCGGCATGAATGGCATTGATCCACCGCCAGCCCGGCGCTTCTTCAGGAGACTGCCCTGTATATTCCATCCAACGATGATTATACCAGTTCGTTGAACCATCTGGCTCACTATCCCAGAGCAGGTCGGGTACAAGATCGGTAATCAGCTGCAACCGGAGCTGCGACTGGCGCAGGGCTTCTTCGGCTTGTGCACGTTCTACTGCAGCCCAGGTACGTTCGGCCGTTTCTTTTATAAGAGCGATGTCTTCAGCACTCCATTTTCGTGCGGCGTCATTCGTTAAACCAAGCAGGGCGACGAAACGGCTGTCTTTGAATAGAGGCACCCCTATAGAGGCACGGGCATTAAATGTGCGATACAAGGCCCTCTCTGCTTCTGTGAACGCAGGATCGGTATCTATATCTTCATAAAAAAATGTTCTTCCTTCATTATAAGCAGCAAAAACGGATCCGCCGAAATCAGATACCTTCAGTCCCGGCGGTAATTGCAGCGCGTCATGCTTTGAAGAACCTTCCAAAGCAGTAACAGTATCGCTATCGTCGCCGATCTGTAAATAGTAACAGGCAGTTACATCAAAATAATCGACCATAGCTTTTGTAACCACCTGCTGTATCCGCCGCGTATCACGTAACAAACGAATACTGTCGCTAAGTGTGAGCAAAAACATTTTTTGCTTTTCCCAATACTGCAGTTCCTGCAGTTTACGCGCTGAAATATCGCGGGCTATGGTAGACACTCCCCTTACGCGGCCCGATGCATCCCGCACCGGGGACAAAAAAATCTCCATTTCAACCTCCCGCCCGCTTTTATGCAGTCTTACCGTTTCATAAACAGGAACGGTTATTTCATCAATAATATCGTCGACTTTATCAATCAGGTCCGCTACATCTTTCGGAAGCATCACCATTGCTAAGGGGCGCCCAATAACCTCGTCCGCCGTATAGCCATACAGGTTCTCGGCTCCTTTATTCCAACTTGTAACGACCCGGTCGAGATCGATCGTCACGATGGAATCCTGCGAAGATTCAACAATTGAAGCGAGCAGGTACTGTTCTTGGCTATTAATCATGTAAGGTGTGGTATTAGTGGGGTTTTGACGAAGGAAGCGGTTTTTCTTATGATATTGCGTCCATTAAGGTACCAAAAATAAATGTATTGGCACCGTTCCCTCGATATAAAACAGCCGGTATGCAATCAACCGCTGCTATTACCAGCTACACTTTGAGCGGGAATCTTCAGAGAAAAAGGTTACACTAACTTATATTTTTATGTGTAACTTCTTCTGCGACCGTTCAGATTGAAATGATACGGTTTACCTTTTCAGGCTAAAAAGACAAAAGCCGTATAAATCCTACGATCTATACGGCTTTAAATGCATTTGAATTTGTTTCTGTGATCACGCTGGGACGCTAACCCACCCCAAATTTCAAGCACACAGCCCCGCCTTACCATCAAGTTACCCCATTCTGAATCATTTGTTTCAAAACCCCTATCTTCGCATAAAAAACACCATGCCGCGCAACGTCGCTTTTAACGAAGACCAGGCTATACAGTACGCTATGGAAGTATTCTGGGAAAAAGGATACAACGGCACGTCGTTGCGCGACCTCACGGATGCGATGAAGATCAACAGCAGCAGCCTGTACAACACAATCGGTGATAAACAGGAACTGTTTGTCAGGTGCATCCGGCACTATACGGCAATCCGTAACGCGGACTTGCGCCGGCGGGCGAACAGCTCGGCTTCTCCCCTGCAAACGTTGAAACAGTATATTGACGATGCGGTGACCAGCATTACGAATGAACCCAATGGTTGCATGGCGGTGAAAACGGCGTTCGAGGTGGCGAATAAGGACGAGCGGATTAAGGCGATACTCAAGCAGGACGGGGAAAATACTTACCAGTTCCTGTATACGCTGCTGAACAAGTCGATCAAACAACGTGAAATACCGGATACGGAGGAGCCGGCAATGCTGGCGGATTACCTCATGAGTATGTTGACGGGCTGGTACGAGTCGTACATTGTACATAGAGATGCGGATAAAATCAGGAAGATGGCAGGATATTTCCTGCATCAACTATCAAAATAGTATTTTTTGCCTTGTTTTGAAATGATTGTTTCAAAACATTATTGATCACAACAAAAGATATCGATTATGCTAAAATGGACGGATGTGGTAGGGTTTGCCAGTAAAGGAAACCCACAACCTGGCAAAAAGGTGATAAAAACGAACGAGGAATGGCAGCAGGTGCTAACGCCGGATCAGTTTAAGATCACGCGTTTACACGGCACGGAAAGGGCGCATAGCTCTGACATGTGTTCGCGGTTCGAACCGGGTAAGTATGCCTGCGTATGCTGTGGGGAGTTACTGTTCGACGGAAGCGAGAAGTTTGAAAGTGGCACAGGTTGGCCATCGTTTACACAACCGATCGCGGAGAATGCGATCGCGTATATCAAAGATGAAAGCTACGGCATGGTGCGGATCGAAACGATCTGTAACACTTGCGATGCACACCTGGGACATGTGTTCCCGGACGGACCTGCACCCAGCGGGTTACGGTATTGCATGAACGCTTTGGCATTGAAAAAAGAAGAGAAATAGACATGGAGCAATCAAAGAAACAGGTGGCGTGGTCTCTCCTGGAACTGGCCACGATATCACAAGGGGTGAGTATTGAAAAGACGTTGCAACAGAGTGTGGCGCTGGCGCAAAAGGCGGAGCAGTGGGGTTATAAAAGGTTCTGGCTGGCAGAACACCACAACTTCCTGAACATCGCAAGTGTAGCTACTTCGGTGCTGATCGGGCACATCGCGGGTAATACTAAAAGTATACGGGTGGGCTCTGGAGGCATTATGCTGCCTAACCACTCGCCGCTGATCGTGGCGGAGCAATTCGGTACGCTGGCGCAGCTGTATCCAAACCGGATCGACTTAGGCTTGGGCAGAGCGCCGGGTACGGACCAAACGACGGCGCATGCGATCCGCAGCGACAGGATGAGGGCGGTACATAATTTCCCGGGGGAGATTGAACAGATACAACAATACTTTTCGAAGGATAACACAGCATCGTCTGTACGGGCGGTGGTGGCAGAAGGTGTAGGCGTGCCGCTGTACATCCTGGGCTCGAGCCTGGATAGCGCACATCTGGCGGCGAAACTTGGACTTCCGTACGCGTTTGCCAGTCACTTTGCGACGGGCATGTTCCTCCAGGCGATCGCGACGTACCGGAAGGAGTTTCAGCCATCGGCAGTATTGGATAAACCGTACATTATTGCGGGTGTGAATGTGATTGCGGCAGATAAGGAAGAGGATGCGCAACATAATTTCACATCACTGGTGCGTATGTTCCTGGGAGTATTCACGGGGAAATCTGAACTATTACAGCCACCGGCACCGTTAACGCCGGATTTAGAGCGCATCTTGCAGGAGCAGATGTTCCAGGATCTTCTAAGATATTGTTTTGTGGGAGATACAGCACAGGTAGCGCAGAAACTGGATAAGTTCCTGGCAGAAACGGGTGTGGATGAACTGATGGTGGTGTCTAACGCACATGATCATCAATTCAGGTTAAGATCTTTTGAGTTACTGGCGGAAATTATGAAGGCCAGGTAACCATCTATAGATAGGGGGATGTGGCCAGCAGTAGGCGACATCCCCTTTAAAGTATTTAGTTGGAAACGGCTGTCGTTCTCCACCGGTCAGTCTCATCTTCGGCAACAAGTCGTTGAACGCGTCGAGACTTGCGCTAAGTTGCCAGTCCTCCCCGGACATGAATACGCGGTTAAGCTCCTCGTAGAACGAAGCGATATCGTGTATGCTGCTGCCTTCGATTACAAACTGTTGTTCCATTATTTTAGCTCTTTAAACTCCGAAGGCGTCATTCCCGTATGCGCTTTGAAGAACTTGGAAAAATTCGCATGATCATAAAAACCCAGTTCAAATACGATCTCTTTCACGGTCATACCAGAAGCTTTTAGCAACCGCTTGGCCTCCAACACTACACGCTCCTGCAGCAGCGAGGAGGCGGATACGCGCAGGTGTTTATTGCACAGCATATTGAGATAGTTCGGCGTTATATTGATCTCGCCGGCATAAAATGCCACGGAGCGTTGTGCTTTGAAATGCTGGTCGATGAGACTGATGAAACGCGATAACACGGGATGCGTTACGGCATCAGACTTGAAGAGGTACTCCGCTGCCTGACTGATGAGCAGGCCGATCGTGGCACAGCGGGCGTTTACAAGCGGCCAGAAAACTTCTTTTGCTTCCAGCAGCAGCTGTACTTGCTGAAACTCCAGCAGCAAGGTTTGAAAAGTTGGCCTATCCAGTGAAATCACGGGATGACGCTGGTAACTGGCGGCGGAAAACCGTAGCGATGGCAGGAAGTATTCGAACGGTGCGCGACCGATCATCAGTTGGTGACAGGCGGTTTGTTTCTTCATATCCCACTCGTGCACTTGTTCCGGGAACAAGAGATGGAGCTGACGGGCGGCCAGTGAATGTTCGACGAAATCGATGGTGTGGGAGCCCCTGCCCTGTTCGAACAACATGGCAATGAAGAAATCATGTTTATGCGGCGTTTCAATCAATCGTTCGCCGTGCAATTCATGAAACAGGATGCCCCGGTCAGGCGGTTTGCCCTGGCTGAACGCCTGCATGCTTAATACCGGGAAATGATCTTTTTGATGGCCCATGTGTGTGGGCTAAAATTAACGAAAAATAAAACTACATTTAGGTACGACCGTAAGTGGCTTTACGCAGGATAATTACACGGGTAAATGGAAAATGAAACGTGTTCACTTCTGAAAAGGGCTCGGCCCATCACTCCCATTGGAGGAAAGCATGAAAGGTAAGCTGAGCCAGGTTGGCAAAACGATTTGGTCAACAAGGAGCATAGATCACACTTCATTAATACACGACGTTACCTTTATACACCAGCGACTTCACCGGTGACATGCGGGATACTGCTTCGGCGGAGCAGCTGGCATCTATCAGTACAGCACTAGCCTCCAGTCCGGCAGCCGGCCATTGACGAACGCCTTTGTCGTCGAGCGGCAATACGTTATAGGTAGCGAGTTTGAGCGCACGGTTCAATAAAAATTCGGTGGAATAGCCGTATAGTTGCACCATAAGGTTCGCCTTC
Source organism: Chitinophaga horti (assembly GCF_022867795.2). Taxonomy (NCBI): domain Bacteria; kingdom Pseudomonadati; phylum Bacteroidota; class Chitinophagia; order Chitinophagales; family Chitinophagaceae; genus Chitinophaga; species Chitinophaga horti. The sequence goes on from NZ_CP107006.1 coordinate 2,718,197, forward strand.
TGCAGCACGCTGCCCGTACCGAAAGTATTCCAATGGTCGATAATACTGTCGTTGCCCGTAGCCACATTTACGCCGTACTTGTAAAGCGTGGGAATGGGCATGGTGAGTCCGCCGAAAGGAATGGTGGACACGATGCCGATGCCCGCCTGGGCAAGTTTATCGGCAATAGCCTCCTGTTGCGGTTTATCGAGTTTCCCGAGTACGAAACAATGACTTAAGAACGTTTTGCCCTTCAACACCGGGTTTTCGTTCACACGATCGATCAGGTATTCGACGGTCTTAAGCCCGGATTCGCCGGATTCGTGGAGGTGGATGTCGATGCCTTTATTGTGATCGAGGGCAAGTTGCACGATGAAGTCCATGGGCTTCGAGATATCGCCGTCTAACGAATAAGGATCAACGCCGCCGATGAAGTCGATATCCGTTTGGGCGGCTTCTTTCATCCATGACGTGGACGCTGTGTAATACAGGCCGTGTTGCGGGAAGGCAACCAGCTCTGCCCCGAAACCGGCTTTCTTATTATCTAATGCTTTTTGTAAGTTTTTGAGTGAATCCAGTTTGGAGGTGGGTTCGATGTTGACGTGACTCCTTGCGAAGCCGGAGCCGTGCGACTGCAGTAGTTCGATCAGCTTTTCTGCCCGCGCTGTGGAGGTTTTCAGCATGTCGGGCAGTATTTGCTGCTCGATAGCGATCATACCTTTTACACCGCCCTGCCTGCGCTTCACCGATTTCCAGGGCCCGCCGTAAAAGGTTTTATCCAGGTGAATGTGCATGTCTTTGAATACGGGCAGCATCAGCCAGCCTTTAGCATCAATGGCATTTGCTTTCGGATCATTAGGGGTGATGGCGGTGAATTTGCCGTTGGTCACTTCTACACAGTACAGTTCCGTTTTGGTGGCTACGACCTCTCCTTCCTCGTATTCGAAGCCGGTTTCCAGGCGAACGTTTTTCCATTTGCGGCTATTGCCGGCGTTGCAGTTATCGTTCGCAGCGGTTACAGGTAAGGCGGGCGCAAGCCCCATGCCGAGCGTAGCGATGGCGGAGTTCCTGATAAAGTCTTTCCTCGAAATGGAGACAGCGCACATAGTCGAAATCTTTTGTCAAAGATAATGACTGGTAAGCTGGCCGGACGGTAGGTTTTATAACAACACCGGTACAATTTATAATCAGGGCCCGGTAAGCTTCGCGACGGATTCCATAAAGTCCTTTTTGTAAGCGCGCCCGATGGGAATCACCTGGTTGGCCATGAACACCTTGTTATGCGAGATCTTTTTCAGATGCCCGGAGTTGATCACATACGACTTATGCACCTGTTTGAAATCCTCACCCAGCTTCGTCATCCAATCCCTCAGCGAGCCCGAAGTAAGATGTTTGTTAGCGGCAGTGAACACTTCGGTGTAGCTGTTATCTGATTTGATATAAATAATATCGTCGCGATTGATCTTTACCAGCCCGTGCCCCGATTTGATATACACATCCTTCTCCCCTGTTTCCGTTGGCGTGCCGGGAAGCGCCATGGCCGCTACTTTATCGATCGCCTGCGTGAAACGTTCGAACGAAAAAGGTTTCAGGAGATAATCCACCACTTTAAACTGGTAACTCTCCAGCGCAAACTCGGCATGAGCGGTGGTTAGGATTACATACGGACAATCCTGTACCGTGCGCAGGAAGTCCATCCCCGACAATCGCGGCAGATGGATATCTAAAAAGATGAGATCCACCGGATGGTCGGCCAGGTACGCTTTCGCTTCTATCGCATCGCAAAACGTTTTTTCCAGTTTGAGGAGTGCCGTATTGCTGATAAACCGTTGCAATATCTGCTGCGCCGGCGCCTGGTCTTCAATGATAATACTTCTCATGCCTCTCCCAATTTTTTTAAACGCATTGTAAGTTCGATGGCGAATAGCTGGCCATTGTCCTGTATATCGAGTGTATGTTCACTACGGAATTGCAGGTCCAGCCGCTTCTTCACATTTTCTAGACCGATTCCCTTTGCCAGACCGCTGGACGGATAGTGTTGCGAATAATTATTCCTGCAGGAAAAAGTGAGCAGCCCTTGTTCCGACACGCGCACTTGCACGTCGATGTCGATGTTCCCGGCCTGGCTTCCCGCGCTATGCTTAAAAGCGTTTTCTACGAAAACGATCAGCACCATGGGCGGAATGGTAAATGTCAGGTGTTCGATCTCTTTCGAAAAACGGATCTTTCCGCGTTCGCCGATCTGCAGCTGATTTAGGGCCACGTAGTTTTCGAGGTGTTGTATTTCCGTGGTGAGCGCTACGAAATCCGTTTTGCACTCGTACAACATATATCGCAGTACGGCAGACAGTTCCAATATGATCGAGGGTGTTTTCGGTGACCGGTCGATGGCGTAGGCGTAAAGCGTGTTCAGGTTATTGAATAAGAAGTGGGGATTGATCTGTGACTTCAGAAACTCGATCTCACTTTCCTTCATCAGGCTTTTCAGCCGCTCCAGCTCCCGTTGTTTGTGGTTGGAATCCCAGGCCAGTTTGAAAGCCACCATAATAATAATGATCGGCAGCGTTTCTACCAATGTAAAGGCCAGTCCGGGAAAATAAGTGCCGCGCGTGTCGGGGAAAAAGATTTGCTCCAACACATATTCATCCACCATGATCACCAGCGTGATCAGTACTGCCAGTGCCGCCACGAAAAGCAGCATTCGTTTCCGGTAGTAGAACATAGGTAGCAGTACATAATTAATGATCATCGCCGCGGCGAGGTAGTTGGCGAAGAAAGCAAGTTTAGAGGGCTTGAACAGCGATTGCAAAGATTGGTGTTGCGATCCGTCGAGCGAAAAGGAGAAAAATATCATCAGCACAAAAACAATCACCGTCTGGTAAATCGCCTCCTTAACATGTGGCGACAAGCGTTGCAGCGACCAGCCGGCCCTGTGTGCAGCAAGAGAAGTGTCGTTCAGGGGATAAATCGTGTCGTTCACAAATTCGCGTCATTTTTTATATCCGCAATATTATAGTTTTGCATTTACACTTAGTATAAATAGCGATTAAAATTTACGTAGTTGTTTTACAATACATTGAATTTTAGATTATTATCTCTTCTCTTCGCTCTTGTATTTTTCTCTTCTTTTACAAGTTTCGCCCAGTCACCACAATCATTAATCGTAAGCGGAAAAGTATTTACGCAATCGGGAAATTTTGTTTCTCATGTTACTGTGCGATTAAAAGGAACCGGGTTTGGAGGCACCACCGATGCGAAGGGACAATTTGAATTTAAAGCACCCGCGGGCAATTACACGCTCGTAGTAGCACACATCGGATTTGCGACTTACGAAGCGCCGCTCCAGGTCAACAAAGAAGGGATTACACCACTGAAGATCGTATTGCAGGAAAGAAAATCCAACCTGGGCGAAGTGGCCGTAATAGGTAAAACGAAAGCCCAGGAACTAGAGGAAACGGGCTACAGCGTTGAATCGGTGGAGATGCGTGAATTGCAAACACAAAGCATCCAGATTAACCGGTTGCTCGACTGGACACCCGGCGTACGCGTGCGGCAGGAAGCAGGCATGGGGTCGAAATATAACTACTCGCTGAACGGCATGTCTGGTAATGCCATCACGTTTTTTATAGACGGCGTACCGATGTCGTACTTTGGTTCATCTTACACGATCAACAACCTCCCAGTATCGCTGATCAAACGTATTGATGTATACAAAGGCGTAGTGCCGGCAGACCTCGGATCGGATGCGCTTGGTGGCGCCATCAACGTGGTAACGGAAAACAAGAACAAAAAGTACCTGGAGGCGAGTTACAGTTATGGGTCTTTCAATACGCACCAGGCGGTATTGCATGGCCAGTACACACATCCGACCAACCACTTCACCACGCGCTTTTCCGGCTTCTACACTTATTCCGATAACGATTATAAAGTATGGGGTAAAGGAGTGAATTATGCGGATGCATCTACTGGTTACAACTCGGTGGATTTCACAAAAGAAAATCCGGCCGTACGCTTTAACGATCATTTCGAAACATATAATGGCAAGCTCGATGTAGGTTTCGTAAATAATAAATGGGCTGACCAGTTCTTTATCAGCCTGCTGGCCTCGAAGCAGGAAAAAGGTATTCAGACTGGCCAGACGATGGCCACGGTCTATGGCAACCTGCATTACAAGGAAGTATTCCTGATGCCGCATCTCTCCTACCAAAAACAAAACCTGTTTACGAAAGGATTGTACCTGAGCCTTTTTTCGGGCTACTCCGACCGTGAGGGCACTACGGTAGATACGGCGATGGCATTTTATAACTGGAAAGGACATACGACACCGCACCAGCAAGGTGGTGGCGAAATTGCGCGTAATGGCCGATCGCTTTTTACGATGTACGAAAATTCCTGGATTAACCGCGTAAACGTTACTTATCAACTGCCCGCCGAGTTGAAGCTGGGCTTCAACTATCTGAATTCGAGAACGAGCCGGCGCGGTAAAGATCCGTATGTGTCACCCATGCGCGTACCATTAATCGCGCCGCAACATATCAACACCCAGTTTGCCGGCTTATCGCTCGAAACAAGAAAGTTCGACGAACGATTGTATGTAAGCGCGTTTGCTAAATGGTATGATTTCTACACCACCTCCAACGACCTCGAGTACCGGATGATAAACGGTGAGTCGAAGGCGGTGGCCGTTCCCATACAGAATAAAAAGTCAAACTTCGGTGGAGGTATGGCTGCATCTTATAGAATACTATCGGAACTACTCGTAAAATTCTCTATAGAACAGGCCACGCGTCTCCCCTCACCTACCGAAGCATTAGGTAACGGCATCCTGGTGGTGAACAATCCCAACATCAACCCGGAGCAAAGCCTTAATGTAAACCTGGGCGCAACCTGGGGCAGATTGTCACTTGGCGGGCAGCATGGATTGACCGTTACCACGAGCGCGTTTTACAGGAATACGAAAGACCAGATCCTGTATAATATTTCCGGCAGGGACGAAGGCATGTACATTAACGTGGGCAGCACGCTTGGCAAAGGCGTGGAGATGGAAGTTGTCTACGACCTGGGGCACTGGCTGAAAGTAAATGCGAACGCAACCTACCTCGATATCCGCAACAATCAGCGGCTTGACAATGGCGTTCCGAACCTCATTTACCGCGACCGCCTCCGCAATACGCCTTACCTGTTGGGTAACGGGGGTGCGAGTGCCACTATTCCCAACGTGTTCAGGAAGGGAGCAAGATTGTTCGTGTATGTACATGGCAATTACCTGCACAACTTTTACCTGAACTGGCCAAGCCTCGGCAGCCAGAACAAAAAAGAGATCCCTAGCCAGCTGGTATTCGATGCTGGTGTGGGATACACCTTTGCCAAACTGCCACTGAGCCTCTCGTTCGACCTGAACAATTTTACGAATACGCAGGCGTACGACAACTTCCTGCTGCAAAAGCCGGGGCGGGCGGGCTTCCTGAAAGCAACATACAGACTAACCAATAACTAAATATAAATACTATTAAAAATGAAAACTACAGTACGGTTTTATACAGGCGCGATTTGCCTGTCTGTGGCGACGCTTTTCTCCGCATGCGACAAAAATGATGGCGGTGACAAAGGTCCCGATCTGATCAAATATTTTGTGGGTGTGGAAGTAGACGGCAGCGATTATATGGTACCTACAGCCGATATTATGTCGGGCACCATTTCTGCCGTTGGTAAAGGAGTGGAAGGCGTTGCCTATCACGCCGTGGTAAAAGACGGTTTTCTGTATGCTATCAACGGTGATGAAGCTACCCTGGAAAAATACGAGATTACCGAAACGGGGATCACTAAAGTGGGTGCCATTTCTACCGCAGCTGTGATGTCGGGCTCTTTCGCGAGGTACACCGACCTTACCGAAACGAACGACCTGTTGCTGATGAACTTCCCGAACGATGCAGGCAGTGCTCCCTACGCGATCATCGACATCGCGACCTTCAAGGTGGAGAGCTACGGCACGTTTAAAATGCCAGACGTGGATGGATACAAACCTACCTGGTGCCGCGCAACGGTTTCGGGCAATAAAGCATACGTAGGTGCCGAATACACTAATCCTGACCTGTTTGGCGATATCCCCGATTCGCTGATCACCATCGTGTACGATTATCCTTCCTTCACCAATCCTAAAACGATCGTAAGCAAAGCCTCTGCAGGCAGCGTTGCGGGTTACAGGACAAAGGGTTCTTTCAAAGATGAAAAAGGAGATATCTACCAATGGAACCTGCGTAGCAACCAGTGGACATCCAACGTGGAAGACGTTCCGAACACGCCTTGTGTATTCGTAAAGATCAAAAATGGCGACTATGATAATTCTTATGCGTTCAACGTATCTGAGAAATTCACCACACCTGTCAGCATCTGGAATGCCTGGTATGCCGGTAACGGTATCGTGTACGCCAACGTGATCGCGGAAAGCGACCTCGGTGACTGGGCTCAGCTGAAAGAAAACGTAGGTCAGTTACACAAGATCGACATCTATAACAAAACTGTTACAAAACTGAACATTCCTAAAGCGAGGTTTGTAGACATTTTCAGCCTGAGCGCAGCTGACAACGGCAAATTTTACATTCCTGTTAGTGTGAAGGGCGGTGCCGCGAACATTTACGAAATCACGAACAACGGCGGCGCCGATGCGGTGAAAGCCGGTGCTAAACTGGATGGTGCTAATGCAGTTGCTCCGTCGCTGAACATTCTTAAATAAATTCAACACTTGTCACAGCTGTCCTCCTGCAGGGCAGCTGTGATTCTATCGTTGCCTCATGATCGTTTTTTTAGGATTTCTCACTCAGCTGGGCGGATCTTATCTCCTGTACAGCGCCTCTGCCAGGGCTGTTTTCGCCAGAGGCCGCCACCACCGCTATTTGCAGCAGCACCGGCAATTCGCCAGGCTAACCGGTGGCTTCCTGCAAGCGCTATCATTATTCCTGTTTATGCAAAACATGGGCATTAGTGTAGGATTACTATTTGCCTTAGCCAGTTTTATGTGCGTAAGCGGATACATGATCATCCTGTTCCCGCTTTTCAGAAAGTAGAAATTTTATGCCTGCCAATCCAAAATACTTAACGCCAGCCGGCTGGCAACGATTTGCCAAAGTATCAGCCGCCACCCTCGGCGGCTTACTCGTATCCTGCTCATTTCACCTGATGTGGGCTACCTGGTCGCATCACCGCAAGTCGGTTTTACTGACTTACTCCTATACCCTGTTTTTGATGTGGTGCACCCTCATGCTGGTAGCATTCCTTTTTCATAGTGGCTGGAAATGCTGGGCGTGGTATGGTGGCGCCGCTCTTTTGTTTGCCGGCTGCGCCGGATGGGGATTATATTATTGACATAGCGAATCGGGTATTACATGAGTAAACGTACCTACAACATTTTTTATAACCTGCACACGGTGAGTGGCATCGTGATCAGCGTTGGACTGTTTGTCATCTTCTTTGCGGGTGCCTTTACCCTGTTTTATAAAGAAACCGAAGAGTGGGAACGCAGCCAGGCACCCACGGCGGCCGTGGCACCAGCTAAATTACTCCATCTCGACACACTCGTAAGCACGTTAACAAAAGCGGGAAACGATCTGTATGCCCGCGACATCTACATTGACCTGCAGGCAAAAAGCCTGCTGCAACCCGTCTTCCTGGGACGATCGGAAGATTCGCTGGCCACGGGTGCGGCTACGAAATTCAAAAGCCTGTATGTAGACCGTGACTCTTACGCGATCACAGAACAATCCGCAAAATCCTCCGCCACACTAGGAGCACTGTTATATGAACTTCACTTCCTGGAGCAGTTGGGCGACCCGGGATATTACCTGGCCGGACTGATCTCGCTTTTCTTGCTGTTTGCGGTGGTGACAGGCATTATTATCCATTGGAAAAAAATCATTTCGAACTTCTACCTGTTTCGCCCCTACGAAAAACTGAAAACCGTGTGGACCGATGCGCATACTGCACTCGGCATGATCGGCATCCCTTTCCAGTTCATGTACGCACTTACCGGGGCCTGGTTCGGACTGAGCATCCTGGTGGCCAGCTCCGGCTCGCTCTTGTACAATGGCAACCAATCTAAATACTACGAAGAAATTTTTGGCCACCACGAGGCCTATCCAGGTCCACGCATCGACCTGGGCACCCATTCGCTGCAGGCATTCGTTGACAGTGCCAGCTCGCGGTGGGATGGCTTCAGGCTTACGTATATTGCGTTTCATGGTACGGGCAGTGCCAACATGAAAGTGAACATTTACGGTGAGGTAGATTCCAGGTCGGGCTTTTTCAACTTTGGGGAACTGGAGTTTGATGTGGCTACCGGCACTGTTACTCACCTGGAAGATCCCTTCCACAAAAGTTATGACGACCTGGTATCGGCTGCGGTTCACCGGTTGCATTTCGGCTATTTCGGACTGGATGGCTGGCGGCATATGGCCGTGAAAGTGTTGTACTTCCTGTTAGCAATGGCCACCTGTTTTGTGATCATTACCGGCGTGCTCATATGGCTGGAGGCGCGCAAAAAGAAGCCATTCAGCCAGGCTGTAGGACATATATACCTGCCGGTATGCCTCTCCATGCTGCCCATCACTGCGCTGTCCTACCTCGTTTCAAGGCTCACACCTGCTTCCCTTGGCGATTACCGCGCCATGGTCCTGAATTGCGTATTCTTCGGTGGCTGGCTGCTGATGGCCGTTTTCTTCTGGTACAGGAAAAACAACTACCTCACTAATAAATACACATTACTGCTGGCGGGTATATTAGGTGCCTGCGTGCCGGTAGCGGGTTACGCGATGGCCGGCCAATTCGTTTTTGTCGATGGTTTATGGACAGGGCTATCCGTCACGGCGCTGCTAGCCGTTTGGATGGCAGGCAGGCGATCCGCTGCAACGGCTGGATGACGTTACTTACGACTTAGTTCTAACGCCTTGTTAAGTATTTCATCTTCCCCGTTGAGTGTACCACGTACAGTTGGCAACACCAATACATCGGGCGGAATGCCTTTCATATAATGCTGACTACCATCGTGGCGGGTAACTTTTAAACCGGAGAACCGTACCTGGTAACCGCCGAGTAGTGCGATCGTGTTGACGTCGCCGTTAGCACCGGAGGTGGATTCACCTACGATGGTGGCCAGTTTCATATCTTTCATATAACCGGCTATGCTTTCGGCCCAGCTGATGGCAGATGAATTAGTCAGGAAGTAAACTTTGCCTTTTATATGCGGCGTTGCGGGGCGCACATTCCAACCGAGGTGCTGCCATGCTGTTTCTTCGTGGTCGGGGAGCCATGAGCAAGGTATGTGCATCCAACGGCTCGAATCATTTGTAGTGGCCAGCCGGCTGATCAGCTGATTAGCGGCTTCGTCGCGGGGGTAACCGCGGAGGTCGAGCACCAATACCGGTGCGTTAGCAACGGTGTCCAGCTTCTTCTGCAACTCAGGCCAGGTGATGCGGTTAAGCGCGATATACAATGTCTTTTGATCGATGAAGCGGAACGCGGGTGCAGGGGCAGGCTGTGGCATCGACATGTATTTGCGGTTAAAACCGATCCTGATCTGCGCATCTTTTGTTCCGGCAGACCTGATACCCAGCGTTAATGCTGAATCGGAATTGCCATATTGCATCAGCATTACAGCGGTTTGACGAATGGCGAGTTCCGTACCGCCGGAAATACCGGCTTCCATATCACTTATAAACTTTTCAGTTGGCACACCATTGATCGCTATAATTTGCGCGCCACGTTGTATCGACAGCGAACTATCATATACCCTTGTGATCAGCAGCCTATCTTCCACCCATTTCAGTTGCAGCGGCATTGCCCCATTCACCGGGTTTTGAAGCGGAGAGATGACATATATGTGCCCATCGCGCAGACGCGCTGTGAGGCGTTGCATGCTGCGCAAATGACCTGCTTGTCCGGCCTGTGTATAGCTGGCGGTAAGAGCGATTCGCAGATCATTATTCCAGTCAGTGGCCCACTCCTGATAATACGGATGGAAATGCTGGAGCACGTTCCAGGTGATGATCACATTGGCGAGGCGCACATGCAGGCTGTCAGCGCTATATCTAGGATTGATGCGTGTTTCGTAGGCTCTAATAGCAGACTGGTAATCTGCACGCGGATAAGTACCCGTGGAATCACCCCACAATGCAACCGGCATATTGATTTCCAGTCCGGCCCCAATCTCTTTGATTACCCGGTCCCCAGGCTTCACTGCCAGGTCGAATATACTTTTTGTTGACGGAAAGGTCGGACCAGGCGATTTTCTTTCAAAAGAGACCGCCTGTTTGCCTGATGGTGTGGCTACTTCGCGCACACGGGCTATTACTTCCGGGCTGGCAGCACCATCCCAGTTGGCGGGCCGCTCTCCGGTCTTATCTTCTTCAAAGTTTGCGTTTTTCAGCGGAATAGATTGCCATCCTTCGGGCGTTTCCATCTCCAGTTTAAAATCATCCACCAGGATGCTTCCATTCCTGTCAATAAACACACCTGCGCTCAGCGCCTTCATATTATCCGGCACTTTACCATATATCGTATCCCGCTTCCAGTCGCGCGCAGGGCCTGCAAGCTGCCGGTTACCCATATTTGCGACGAATACCCAGGAATCATTGTCCAGCTGACCGCGCATGAACAACTGCGCACTGCCATATTCCAGCGAAGCGATTTTTATCGCCGCCGACCAGCGTATTCTTTTCCCCCTGGCGGCACCCGTTTCCAGTTGCGTCGCGATGGCGTTGACCGTGTTGTTGTTGGCGGGCGGCATCTTCTTCACAAAACCGTTCGCGCGAACCGAATTATAAGTACGCGTATTAAGTCCTTCTCCATAACCATAGTGCTGCCAGGCCACCGTGCACATCCCTGTCGTATCGGGCGGTGTAATACCCGGCAGGGCTATTGGTGCTCCTTTCGGGTAGATGGTAAGTCCGGGTGCGAGCGGGCCAAATAACGTTGTGAGCGTACTTTGCAGCTCTTTTGTATCACGGGCCTTCTCTACCGCCGCCGCGCCGGTTACCGCGAACTGATCCCAATCCGTTACCGTAGCCATATCAGAGGGGTGAAAGTAACGTACGTATCCATACAACTTGGTGAAGGCCTGCAAATGATCGATCTGCCGGGAAGTTTGTGCTTGCGTGGAAAGGGCCGTAAAGGTAAAGAGGGCGGCCAGTTGGCGTTTAAACATGGGTTACTTGTTGGGATGTGTTTAGGTAATAGCTATCAAGATAGCAGATTTTTGGAGGGAAACAAATAATACATTTGTTATCGTAGCGGGGCAAAAAAAAGAGGCTGACCCAAAAGTAATGGTCTACCCCTTTTTTATTTGGATACCTGATGGAGACCTTTCGTAGTAAAAGCGATTCTCAAAGCCTTCATATCACTTTTTTTCGTCAGCCCCCTATCTAACTATTTACGTTTCCATTTTTCCCATAGCGCCGTGGCCTTCATGCCCTGCGGTCCTCGGTAGGCGGCTCGCTCCTGCTTATACTTATCGAGGGTTACCATCGCGGCCTTGTACATGGCAGAATCGGCAGCAGATGGCTGGTGGCCTTTCGGCATGGCCCAGGTGAAGTAACCGGTTTTTGCTGCAAATACGGGAATTGCAAAGAAGTCGCGCGGCACACGGCGAATGCTGGTGTCAGCTTCTACCTTGCGGTTCGCATCCACGAAGAAATCGACTGCGTAATCGGGATATCCGAAAAAGTAGCCGTACGCGCGGTTACGGTCATGCGGCGTTTCATACTCTATCACCGCCAGAATGGTAGCAGGATCTGTTGCCGGTGTAAAACCCCATTGACTAAAAAACTCGGGATGACTGGCGATGGCGGCCGCGAACTTGCTCCTGCGCACCACGCACACCTCCATCGTTCGATCTTGCCCGCTTGTCGCTTTGAAAGGCATCATAACAAACAAGTGGTCGCCGGTGCTCAGCTGCCTGCAGATGCGGGCGTATTGAGCAGCAGTGGCAGGCAAACTATCAGGATGCGTAGCTACACGGTCGCCGTCCTTTACACCAGGGCGTTTCGCCACAGGATACTGAAAGTACTTCACGCTGCTGATCGGCTTGATCGTATCTAATAAGGTGTAAATAGCCTCGTGGTCTAATGCCCAGGCCAGCATACTGTCGGCCAGTGGCTGATCTTCCTTCGCCAATACGTTTACAGCCAGCTTGCGGCTGGAGTTACAGGCGATCGCGCCTATGCAGATAAATAAAAGGAATGCCTTTCTCATGGTATATACTTATGCAACAAAGCTGCAAATGTAGAGTATTTATGTTACCTTAAAGGGAATATCTGAACATTCCGGACAGGCAGCTGTTATACCTCACGAATTGACGAAGTTGGCAGTCATAGATTTTAACTATCTTATCATAGAAATAAATTGACCAGACTTATAACTCAATCACCTACTTTTGACCAACCTGCACAACATTGTGCAAACTCAATTGTTATTCCACACCACAAACTTAAATAATGGGAAAAGAATCAAACGACATCAGCAAATGCCCGTTTCACAATGGCAGCATGAAAAACAACGTAGGCGGCGGTGGCACCAGGAATCGCGACTGGTGGCCGAACCAGTTAAAATTGAACATTCTTCGTCAGCACTCTTCTTTATCAGATCCGCTGGAGAAAGATTTTAATTACGCAGACGCTTTTAACAGCCTGGACCTCGAAGCGGTGAAGAAAGATCTTCATGCGCTGATGACCGACTCGCAAGATTGGTGGCCGGCGGACTTTGGGCATTACGGCCCGCTGTTCGTACGTATGGCGTGGCATAGTGCAGGTACTTATCGCGTAACGGACGGTCGCGGTGGGGCCGGTGCGGGACAACAACGTTTTGCGCCGCTTAACAGCTGGCCCGACAACGTAAGCCTCGACAAAGCGCGCAGGTTATTGTGGCCTATCAAACAAAAGTATGGTCAAAAGATTTCCTGGGCAGACTTACTGATATTAACCGGCAACGTTGCACTGGAATCCATGGGCTTTAAAACCTTTGGCTTTGCAGGCGGCAGACCGGATGTGTGGGAGCCGGATGAGGATGTATACTGGGGATCTGAACGTACCTGGCTCGGTGGCGATATCCGCTACGCACACGGCTCAGAAGGCGTTCCCAAAGAACATGGTGTCGTATCTTCTGATGACGATGCCGATGGCGACACGCACTCCCGCAACCTGGAAAAACCACTGGCGGCAGTGCAAATGGGATTGATCTACGTAAACCCGGAAGGTCCGGATGGTAATCCTGACCCGATCAAAGCAGCAAAAGATATTCGCGATACGTTCGGCCGCATGGCCATGAATGATGAGGAAACAGTGGCACTCATCGCGGGTGGGCACACATTCGGCAAAACGCACGGTGCTGCTCCATCTTCTCATGTTGGAAAAGAGCCTGAAGCGGCCGGACTGGAAGCACAGGGCCTTGGCTGGCACAACAGCTTTGGCTCCGGTAAAGGTAAAGACACCATTACCAGCGGCCTGGAGGTGACCTGGACGCAAACGCCTACGCAGTGGAGCAATCACTTTTTCGAAAACTTGTTCAAGTTTGAATGGGAACTGACGAAAAGCCCTGCAGGCGCGCACCAATGGGTAGCAAAAACCACCGAGTTATCTATCCCCGACGCATACGACAGCAGCAAAAAACACCTGCCCACGATGCTCACTACGGATCTTTCTTTACGGTTTGATCCTGCTTACGAAAAGATATCGCGCCACTTCCTGGAAAACCCGGAAGCCTTTGCAGATGCCTTCGCCCGCGCCTGGTTCAAACTCACGCACCGCGATATGGGACCGCGTGAACGTTATCTCGGCCCGGAAGTACCATCAGAAGCACTTATCTGGCAAGATCCGATTCCGGCGGTAGATTATACTTTGGTAGATGATAATGATGTAGCTGGTCTGAAAGAGAAAGTGCTGGCCTCCGGTCTTAGTGTATCCGAACTCGTTGGTACAGCCTGGGCTTCTGCTTCGACCTTCCGTGGTTCCGATAAACGTGGTGGTGCTAATGGCGCGCGCATCGCACTGGCACCGCAAAAACATTGGAGGGTGAACAATCCTCCACAACTGCAAAAGGTGTTGGGCGTACTGGAAGGCATCAGGAATGAATTTAACGGTACCGGTAAAAAGATATCGCTTGCCGACCTGATCGTGCTCGCCGGTGCTGCCGGTGTAGAAAAGGCCGCAAAGGATGCCGGCCACGACATCAAGGTGCCATTCACACCTGGCCGTAACGACGCCACCCAGGATCAGACCGACGTTGAATCCATCAGCTACCTGGAACCACTGGCAGATGGCTTCCGCAACTACCGCAATCCGAAGGTGCAGGTTTCTACAGAGGAACTGCTGATCGATAAAGCACAACTGCTCACGCTTTCTGCCCCTGAACTAACCGTATTAGTCGGCGGCCTGCGTGCGATCAACATTAACTACGACGGCTCCCGTCACGGTGTGTTCACGACTCGCGCAGGACAATTAACGAACGACTTCTTCGTGAACCTGCTCAACATGAACACCGCATGGAAAGCAGCCTCAGAAGACCGCGAACTGTACGAAGGCACCGACCGTGCTACCGGCGCCCCTAACTGGACCGCCACCCGCGCCGACCTGGTATTCGGCTCAAACGCAGAATTGCGGGCCATTGCCGAAGTATACGGCAGCTCCGATGCACAGGGCAAGTTCGTGAAAGACTTTGTGGCTGCGTGGACAAAAGTGATGAACCTGGACAGGTTTGATATTTAGAACGCTGCTTTGTTTATGATAGAAAAGGGGCTGTCTCAAAAGTAATTTCTACCCGTTTTTATACGGGTACCTGATGGAGAAATTTTTCGTTTACGCGATTCTCATGACCATCAAACTACTTTTGAGACAGCCTCTTTTTGCTTAGTACATTATGCTTGGACTACACTACTTCTTAATCCACTCTAACAGATCTTTGTTGATCGTTTCGTGCTCTGTAGTTGGCATACCGTGCGGGAAGCCGGGGTAAGTGATCAGCGTGCCGTTCTTAACGAGTTTCGCTGCTTTTACTGCGGAGTTAGCGTAAGGAACGATCTGATCATCGTCACCGTGCATGATGAGCACAGGAATATCTACATTCTTCAAGTCTTCGGTGAAGTCAGTTTCAGAGAAAACCTTGATACAATCGTAATGTGCTTTGATGGAACCCATCATACCCTGGCGCCACCAGTTGTGCTGAATACCGCTGGACACTTTCGCCCCTTCACGGTTGTAGCCGTAGAAAGGGACCGTAAGATCGAAATAGAACTGGGAACGGTGGTTCGCAGTATTATTACGGATATCATCGAATACGGAAATATCAACGCCATCAGGATTAGCCTCAGACTTCACCATTACCGGCGGAACAGCGCTGATCAGCACAGCTTTGGAGATAAGACCTTTACCGAATTTATTGGCGTACCGGATCACTTCGCCACCGCCGGTAGAGTGACCTACGTGGATCGCATCTTTCAGGTCGAGCGCTTTTACAAGTTCATATACGTCGGACGCATAAGTATCCATATCATGACCGTATGGCGTTTGGGTAGAACGACCGTGACCGCGCCTATCGTGGGCAATTACACGGTAACCGCGCTCCAGGAAGAAGAACAGTTGTGCATCCCAGTCTTCGGATGACAACGGCCAGCCGTGGTGAAACACGATCGGCTGTCCGGTTCCCCAGTCTTTATAAAATATTTCAACGCCGTCTTTTAATTTAATTGTGCTCATTGGAATGAATTTAAGAAATATTGAAAGGTGATTGATTCGTACCGGGAGCTAAATTATTTCTAAACGCTTAAACGTGCGTGATTTATCTATTGTCCTTTTCCCCGCAATACTTGGATATTTACACAGGGACCCAGCGGAGACGGGCATTTGCGGGAACGCGGACGATCATTTGAGCCGCAGCTTCTCTTCTTCCAGGTCAATGAGGTGGAGAAATTTACGCACGACTTCTTCGTCGAGCCGTTGTTCGCGTTTATTCTTTTCTAACAACAGTTGCCGCTGGCGCTCCAGCACCCGGAGGTAAATGACGCGCATGTTGCCGGCAGCGATTACTCCATCTTTACCAGCCAGCTGCAATTCCCAATGGGCAGCCAGCTTTTGCAGGGAAACGTTTCGCGTTAATTCCTCCCGATGATGCTCGTCAAGGTAAGCCAATGTGTGCTGCGCAAGTTCCTCACGAATCTGGCGTTCAGCTTCTTCTTCCGGCAGATGATCATTAAAAGCCGGCGGTTGCACTTTTTTGATCAACAGTGGCAATGTGAGCCCCTGCAAGACCAGCGTAACGAGTATCACTATAAAGGTGATGAATAACACCAGGTTACGCTGCGGAAAAGCCACCGGGATGGAAAGCGCTGCTGCCAGCGACACCACGCCCCGCATGCCGGTCCACCCCATAATCAGAGGTCCCCTGAAACCCGGGTTGCGATCGGCGACCGTAATAAAGTAACTCGCGATCCTCGTAACGATAACAGCTCCGAAAGCGGCCAACATACGACCTATGATCAATACGAAGGAGATGAGCAACGCATATCCTGTAGCTGCAGTGATACTTACACCCTCTTCTCTTAAGCCAGATACAATTTCCGGGAGATCCAATCCAATGAGCAGGAACACCAATCCGTTTAACAGAAAAACCAGGCTTTGCCAGACGTTTTCGCCACGCAGTCGGGAAGCGCCGTTCAGGAAAGTATGCCGGTGGTAAGAAAGAAACAGTCCGCCGCTTACGACAGCCAGTACGCCGGAGCTATGCACCGCTTCTGCGGCCATATACATGGCGTAGGGCGTAACTAGTGTAAGCACGGTATCTGTATTAACATCCGTAGGAAGCTTTTTATGTGCTTTTAGAAAAATGAAGCCTACCAGTAAGCCAACCGCTACACCGCCCAAGACCATCCATCCGAAGGTAAAAGCCGCTTTATACCAAACGAACTGCCCGGTCGCAACGGCGATCATGGCAAAACGAAAAATGATCAGGGAAGATGCATCGTTCAACAGGCTCTCCCCTTCTAAAATAGAAGACATCCGTTTCGGCACCTTCACAAACTTGAGAATAGCCGAGGCACTCACGGCATCCGGAGGCGATACGATGCCACCCAGTACAAAGCCTAACGCCAGTGAGAAGCCGGGAATAAAGGCATTTGCGACCAGGGCGACGGAAATGGCGGTAAGAAAAACCACGATAAACGCAAAACTGCCGATAATACGGCGCCAGTGCCACAGCTCTTTCCAGGAGTTTGCCCAGGCTGCTTCATACAACAGCGGCGGCAAAAAGATGATAAAGATGAGTTCAGGATCGATCTTCAATATCGGAATACCGGGTATGAAGGAAACGAGCAATCCCGCCAGTACCAGCAACACAGGGTACGCTACCTTAATTTTGTTACCGAGCATGATCAACAGTACGATAAGTACGATCAGGGCCAGGTAAAAAGGAAAATGATCGAGCATAGAAAAAGGCGTAATAAATAAACGATCCTAAATTAGGCATAACGGCCGAAGTACACAAGACCCCGCTGCCCCACGCATGTTTCCTATTTTGCCCATCGCTCCCCATATTCCCCGGCAAGCCCATCCGCTACAGCGTTTCAGCACAAATGGGAATATATTTTGCGCTCATACCTATTGACAAACTCAATCGCATCCTCTTAAAGCTTCCATTTATGTTTTACCATGTAAAAGAATTACAGTTCAATGCGCGGGTGAGTAAACCCGATCCGAAGTTCGCGACCCTATTGCTGGAACAATTTGGCGGCGCCAATGGCGAGTTAGCTGCGGCGCTTCGCTATTTCGGCCAGGCTTTTGGCGCACGTAATCCGTTTCCCGACAAGTACGATATGCTGATGGACATTGCCACAGAGGAATTCAGCCACCTCGAGATCGTAGGCGCCACCATCCAGATGTTGTTGCAGGGCATTAACGGCGACCTGAAAAAGGCGGCGGAAGAATCAGAGATCATGTCTTTGCTGAATGGCAAGCAGGCTCGCGAAGACTATATCCATTCGGTAGCCGTGGCACCACAACTGTTCGTCGCTACCGGCGGCGGACCCGCCTACACCAACAGTCAGGGCGTTCCCTGGTCGGCGGCCTACATTAATGGTGATTGTAACGGCGACCTTACGGTTGACCTGCGTTCTAACATTGCAGCAGAATCCAGGGCGAAGATCACTTACGAATACCTGTTACAGTTTACAGACGACCCGTATGTGAAGGAAACGCTCAACTTCCTGATGACGCGGGAAGTAGCGCACTTCCAGATGTTTGAGGCCGCGCTGGAAACCATTCAGCCAAACTTCCCTCCTGGCGTACTGCAAAGCGATCCGCGCTACAGCAACCTGTACTTCAATATGTCGAATGGTGCGGCGGTACGCGGCCCGTGGAACCAGGGCGAAAGCTCCCAGTTTGGTGAAACCTGGCAGTACATTGACGATCCGGTGGCTTACGTGCTGGAAACTAACGGCCTGCTTGACGTAGAACCACAGGGCACCGCACGTACACCAGAAGGCGTACAGGCCATCGACGAAGGTATGAGTAAAGAGCGCGGAATGGAAATAGATGCAGCAGTGCCGATTGGTGAACAATGCTGGAGCCAGAGCGAAAAAGACAAACAAATTGAGAATGGAACTAAAGGAAAAAAGAAGAAAAGTAAATAGTAATCCCCTTCCAGGCAATGGGGCGGACCGGCTGGCACTTGTGCTGTATACCGATCCGCTCTGCTGCTGGAGCTGGGCGTTCACGCAGATATTGGACAAATGGCGCGCATCATGTGGTCATGAAGTAACCGTGCGCTACGTAATGGGCGGCATGCTGGCCGATTGGAAAAGCTACCAGGACGAAGTGCGGGCAGTCACTAAGCCGATCCAAATGGGACCGGTGTGGCTGGAAGCGCGGCAGATGGCGGGCATCCAGCTGGACGACCGCATCTGGTTTAATGATCCGCCAGCATCCTCCTACCCTGCCTGTGTGGCCGTAAAAGCTGCCGGACTGCAATCTGGAGATGCAGGTGAGCGCTACCTTCGGGCAGTGCAACAGGCAGTGATGACGGGCGGAAAAAACATCGCGAAGAAAGAAGTATTGTTATCCATTGCGGCGCAGCTACCCGACTTCGACACAACACGATTCGCAAACGATTTACAAGGACCTGAGGCACTGGCGGCCTTTAAAGCCGATCTCGCAGAAGTAGCATCATCAAGCATTACAAGATTTCCATCCCTGGTAATCGGCGGCGCAACAACTGCCCGCAAACTGATGCTCACAGGATACCGGCCAATGGAAGCACTGGAAGCAAGTATAAAGCAACTGACTACTAATTGACACATTGAACATGCAACGGCACGAGATTTTTTTCGACGACATACAGCGCTGGCTGTTTGGCCTCAGTTCCCCCGAGTTCCTGATAGAGATATTCTTTAGAACGATACTGATTTACTTATTATTACTGTTGACCGTACGTTTGTTGGGTAGCCGCATGGCGGCCCAGTCAACTGTTACAGAGATGGCGGTGATGATTACCCTGGGTGCCATCGTATCACCCGTTATGCAAATTTCCCAACGCGGGCTGGTGTTCGGCATCGTAGCCCTGGTATGTGCATTACTGTTTCAACGTGGCCTGAACTTCTGGGCATACAAAAACAGTAAGATTGAAACACTCACGCAGGGTCGTACACACATGCTGGTACTAAACGGCAGGATCAACCTGCCGGAGTTGCAACGCAGCCGGGTAACGCGGCAACAGCTGTTTGCATTGTTACGCGGCGAAGAGGTGTATACACTGGGCGATGTGGAGCGGGCTTATATGGAGGCATGCGGCATACTTACCATCTTTAAGATGAAAAAACCCCAGGCCGGGTTAGCAGTGATGCCACCGGCAGACAAGTCCATGCTCGGGGAACTGTTTCGCGAAAACGAGCAATCAGCCTGCGGCAACTGCGGGCATACGCAACCGGTTTCTCAGCCGCAGGAACACTGCCCCGTTTGTACCCTGGCCAGTTGGGAGCCGACATTTATTTCAAAACAATAACCCGTGGAAGAGCAAGTAGTAAATATTACCGACTGGAAACGCATTATCGCCGGCGAGGCGCCCGCCATTTTTTACCTGGAGATCATGATCCGCGCAGCAATTGTCTACGCTGTATTGATGACGAGCATGCGGCTCATAGGGCCGCGCATGTCATCGCAGATCAGCCGGCTGGAGCTGGCGACCATGGTGGCCCTGGCTTCTGCCATTGGTGTGCCCTTGCTGGACCCGGCTGCCCCTATCACCCCGGTAATTATCATCGCCATCCCGGTGGTGCTGATAAGTCGCTGGATGGCCCACCGCAGCTTTATCAACGAGCGTTTCGAGCATGCTGTTCATGGGTCCACCGCCATGCTGGTAGAAGATGGACGGCTACAGCTGAAGGCGATGCAAAAAACACTCACCACCCGGGAGCGGCTACGGGCGCACCTGCGTTCTAAAGGATATGTACAACTCGGCGCGGTGAAACGGGTATATCTCGAACCCAACGGGCAGTTTACCATTATCCCAAAAGAAAAGGCGTCGCCGGGCTTATGCCTGCTACCCGCCTGGGATGAGGAGATGATCAATTCCCGCGTAACGCAAACAAAAGAACACATCTGCCACCACTGCGGCACCAGCGGCAATCCGGGACAGGTTTGCACCGTATGCGGCCGCGACGAATGGACCACTGCCGTAGTCGAAAAATAATTCATCTCTAAAACAGAAATAACATGGAAACACTAACAGGAAACGTCGTAGACAACCGGCTTGAGCTCTTCTTCTCTACCATGCTGAAGGAGGTGTACTGGGCCGAACAAAACCTTGTGAACGTATTAACCACCATGCAGAATGCCGCTACTAATCCGGAGCTGGCACAGGCATTTGGCACCCACCGCGCACAAACAGAGAAGCATGTAAAAGTCGTAGAAGAGGTATTCGAAGCAATGGGATTGCCGGCCGAAGCGGAACGCTGCGCAGGCCTGCAGGGCTTGTTCGACGAAGGCTGGAAGGTGATCGACGAAACCGAAGATGGTACCGCGCAACGGGACGTAGCGCTTATCATCGCCGCTCAGAAAGTGGAACATTATGAGATTGCCTGTTATGGCAGCCTGTGCACGCTGGCCATAACTATTGGCCAAACGGAGATCGCCAAAAAACTGCGTAAAGTATTAAATGAAGAAAAAGAAACCGACGCCCTGCTCACCATCATTGCCGAAAGCAAGATCAATGCGCAGGCGAGCGAAGAAACAATTTAAAATTGATTTCGTAATAGCCATAGGAAAACGGGGATGGATATCGAACCTTACCCGCGTATTCATTTAACCTCAGCATTTGCTTATGATAACGCTGCTAACCGGCTATCCGCCACATGTAGCCGCCTACGCGGCTTCCGGGGCTGTGAGTAAGGAAGAATATGAACAACTGGTGATGCGCCGTGTGAACGAAGTGGCGGATCAATATGGCAAGATCAACTTTCTTGTACTGTTAGATACCAGCTTTTCGAACTACAGCATGGGGGCATTCCTGGAATATTTGCAGATCAGTTTCCGCCATTTCTTTAAATGGGAACGGATGGCGATTGTGTCGGAGGAGGCCTGGGTACGGCGGGCATACGAGCTGTTAAGCCCACTCGTACACGGAGAAATCAGAAGTTACACGCATGAAGAACTGACCGTTGCCCGCGACTGGGTGTCAGGGCCGTTATCGTCCTGACGCCCGCTACGGCGGGACTTAAGAATAGGAATTTCCTATAACCACTCACGGAAGCGAGGCTTTTTTAGCCTCGCTTTTCTTTTTCGTCTGTATGCTCGAATAACAATGGCAGGCAAAACACCATATGTGCGGGCAACAATTGCGTTAAGAAGCCCACCAGATCGGCCGGCGGTGGCGACGGGTGTTTGCGGAACATCTGCCTCCATGCAGCAATACCGGCTATGCCACCTACAATGCCGAACACAAGCGGTTTGGCTAATCCTCCGCGTTTTGCCACCGCACGAAACCCGGCCATCATCCCCAGGCCGATCGCGTAATGCAACGCCCATCCGGCTTTACGCGCATGTTCTTTACGCAATCCGGGCACGCCGCGCCGCACTAATTCCCCAAGTAATTCCGGCTCACTGTAGTTTTCCTGCATCTTGCGGGACAGCATATGACTGAACATCGTCATGGCTGTTGTTCCCGCTGCTCCTTCTAATAGTGTTCGTGTTACTTTCATAGTCAAACGGTTTATACTATTGGTTTTGCAAAAGACATTCCAGCTGCTTACAGCGCCTGATGACCATCCGGATAGTACACACCGTTGCAAAACCTTCCCCACACTACGTCCGGAACGAAATTTGTTAGTATACCTTACTTAATCGTTTAGTAACATGATAGCGACAACATACACCAGCGACAACCATTATGCGGAATTGCCCTGCTCCTGTAACGACATTTCTGCTTACCATTGGGCCGGCACCGACTTATTTGTATTGTGCCTGAACAACCGCGAGATCGTTCGCTTTTACCCCAGCGATACCAGCGGATTTCTTACATGGCTTCGTACAAAAAACATACGGCAGGTAGCATAAGCTCCTGCCGTATCTTAGCCGTCATACTCCTGTAAAAACGTCAACCAACAGGAGGATGATCGCGAAAGTATTTTTCTAAGGCTTCCCTGTCATTCCCCACTTTACTTATCGCCTCCAGTACATCATTGCGGGAAACACCCAGTTTGTGTTGAAAATATTCAATCTCGTATGCTTGTCCGGCCGCTACCTGCTCACGGTCACGGCCCCCCTTCAAATCTTTATCGTCACTCATAACTGCTCCTTTTTTAAGTCTTATATATTCACAATTTGTGCCAATGGTTCCAGCAAAACCAAAACTGCACGCTTTTTGGAACTACAGAACAGTATACATCTAAACAATCAACGAAATGAAGGTAGCAAAAGGAATAAGGCCCCAAGCCAAAGACTTCTACGTAGCAGTATTGCAGGAACTCCACGAAGGAAAACTGAACTTCATGTTAGGCGGCGGCTTTGCGCTGTACCACTATACAGGCATTGAACGCGACACCAAAGACCTGGATATATTTTGTAAACCCTCTGAGTACCCAAAGATCCTGAAACACCTGCACGACAAAGGATTTCAGACCGAGCAAACGGACGTTCGCTGGCTCGCGAAGATTTACCAGGACGATCATTACATCGATGTGATCTTTGATACCGTCAACAACATTTGTACGGTTGACGATAGCTGGTATGATCATGCATCTGAAGGCACTTACGAAGGCATCCCCATCAAGTACCTACCGGCAGAAGAGCTGATGTGGTGTAAGATATACGTGCAGAACCGCGAACGCTATGACGGCGCGGATGTAAATCACCTGTTGTTGAAATATGGCCACAAACTGGACTGGAAGCGGCTGCTGTTCCGCATGGACCCGCACTGGCACCTGTTGCTGGCGCAGTTACTCAGCTTCCAGTTCGTGTATCCGGCCGACTACCACGATATTATTCCAAGATGGCTGTTTGATGAACTGATCGAGCGTGCGAAGTCACAATACGACCTGCCGCCAGCTGTTGAGAAAGTTTGCCGTGGCCCGGTGATAGATCAGACCCAGTATGAAACTGACATTAAGCTTTGGAATTATAAAGTAAGCACCATAAAAACAACCTAGCATGGAAGGAACACAAAAGGTAAGAATAGCCGCGATGGCCGACATACACGTGAGAGAAACAGACAAGGGCGTCTGGTCACCTTGCTTCAAAGAAGTATCCTCCAAAGCAGACGTGCTGCTGATTGCCGGCGACCTTACAGACACGGGTGATGAAACCGAAGCCCATTTGCTCGCAGAAGAATTGAGGAGCTGCGCTGTACCAGTAGTCGCCGTATTGGGTAACCACGACTACGAAAAGGGCCGCCACAAGCTGATACGCGCCGCGCTGCTGAGCGACAACGTACATATCCTCGATGGAGAAAGCGTTGTGATCAAAGGCGTTGGATTCGCCGGTATAAAGGGTTTCGGCGGGGGATTTGACCGGCACATGCTCTCTATGTTCGGAGAAGACGCGATGAAAGCATTTGTGCAAGAGGCCGTGGACGAGGCACTACGTTTAGACAGAGCCCTGGCGCGCCTGGAACAGGAGCACGAAAACCTGAAGAAGATCGCCGTAATGCATTACGCCCCCATCGCCGCCACCGTGGTAGGTGAGCCGGAAGTGATCTTCCCGTTCCTGGGCTCGTCGCGGCTGGCAGAACCTTTATCACGGAGAAATGTAACGGCCGCCTTCCACGGCCATGCCCATGCCGGTACTCTCGAAGGGGAAGCACCTGGTGGCGTAAAAGTCTTCAATGTTGCGCGGCCCATCCTGCAGCAGCATGGCTACAATTGCGGCTATTATATTTTTGAGGTATAGGGAAAGGCAGCTGATTATTTATTCAGCTGCCTTGACAATAAAAATCCTATGCCTCCCAACAATACGATGCCTGCAAGCGCCGCCCACTTACCGACACCATTGGTACGTGACGGTACATAAGCTACGCCCGCCGTGTCTGTACGTGCGGGTTCTTTCGTATAACGTCCGTGTTTGGGCACGGCCACTTCTTCAAAGTTTTCGGCCAGCTGGTTCAGATCACGTAACATATATCCCCGTAGCGGCTTGCCATGCCCCGTGGCAGCTACCTTCGGCTGAAGCGCTGCCAGTTTACGTACAGACGCCGCCGCGGCCACCCAGTCGCAGGTGAAATACCTTGGCGGGCCGCTTACCTCCTTACGTTGCTGCATCACCGCGATCAGCGACTCCTGCTTGGTCGCCACAAACGCATCGCCCGCAATGAGTACACCATCGCGCTCGCGATACAGGCTCATATGTCCCGGCGCATGGCCTGGCGTGTGCAGGCAGCGCCATTCCGGGAAGCCGGGTATCGGGTCGTTGTCGTTGAGCGTCATGAGGTGACCACTGATGTCGATAGGTTTGTTGGGATACAGGCAGCTCATCAGCGTCATGAGTCCGCCGCCGGCGGTAGGATCAGCAGGTGGGTAAGCCGATTTGCCGGTAAGATAAGGTGCCTCCATTTCGTGGGCGAACACCGGTACATTCCAGGCGCCGAGCAGTTGTGGCAGCGCGCCCACATGATCAAAGTGCCCGTGTGTAAGCACGATAGCCTCTGGCGCGGCCTGGGGCCAGAAGAGCAGTTCTGCCGCCTTGCGGATTTTACCCACGCTTGTTTTGAGGCCTGCATCTACGAGCAGCCACTTTTTCGTTTCCGGATTGTGAATGAAGTACACATTCACGAATTTGTCGCGCAGTCCCCATACGCCGGGTGCAATACTTTTCCAGTTTGCATAAGTGCGCATATCGATAAGCTGAGCCTTTTGACGATGCATCTTTTAACCGGTTTTAGTCCGGAGAAATAGCATGCATTACCGTGCCAAAAGTTCTCCCGTCTCCCTCACCAGCTCCTCCATCAACGCCTCTACCTTCCGATGCTTCACTTCTGTGGCGATTTGTCCGGCCCAGAACAGGATCATATCCGCCCTGCCCTGCTCCATCGCCGCCGCCCGTAACGGCGCAATAAACCGTCCCTGCAAGGGAAAAGGCGCAACATCTTCCGGCAAGCCGTGAAACTCATCGGACAGGCGGTTGGTCATACCACGGCCGAGGCGGCCGGTGAAGGCATTCGTGAGTGTCGTATATTTTGCAGCAGGCGAAAAGATGCGATCGCGGTGAAGCTGGCTGGCCGACGACTCATCACAGGCCATGAACGCAGTGCCGATTTGTGCGGCATCTGCACCCAGCATCAGGGAGGCGGCCACTCCCCTGCCATTGGCGATACCGCCTGCGGCGATAATAGGCGTTCTCACCGCACGGCGCAACTGTTGTACGAGTGTAAACGTACCCGTTAGCGAGTCCTTCGCGGGGCGCAGAAAGGACGGGCGGTGCCCACCCGCCTCGAAGCCCGCAGCAACGATCGCTTCCACACCAGCATCTTCCAGCATCCGCGCTTCGTCGATCGTAGTGGCGGCGCCTACCGTTTTAATGTTGAGGCGGCGGCATTCTTTTAAGATCGTGTCGTCTGGTATGCCAAACACAAAACTGAATACGGCCGGGCGGATCTCCAGCATGGCCTCCACCTGCCGTTCGAACTTACTGGCGATATAGATATCAGGCTCCGGTAAGGCAATGCCTAACTCATCAAAATAAGGCTTAAAGTAAGCCCTGGCTTTTTGGAACTGTTCCGGTGTATAGCCTTTCAACGAGTCGTCTACATCGGACACCCACAAGTTCAGGTTGTAAGGTTTATCGGTCAGCTGCCTGATCTCCGCGGCCAGCGCTCTGATCTCATCCGGCTGCATAGTGTAAGCGCCGTAACCGCCTAGTCCACCGGCGTTTGAAACAGCAGCCAGTAGTTTTGAACTGGAAAAACCTCCGCCCATCGGGCCTTGGAGAATCGGGTATTGAATGCCTAGCAGCGAAGTTATGGGGGTATTGTACCACATCGATCTGAAAGTTTGACTAAACTAAGATAACATGAATTTACGGAAGCAAGGGGTTACCGGTATAAGTAATCCGGGTAGCGTACCAAACAGGCAGAAGGGGCGCCCGCGCTGAACGAACCTGGACAGCACATCCCTCCTGACCGCACACGCCATCAATCCATCAAATACCCTTACTTTTGCTCCGTAGTCAGTAACTCAATCTAAAAATTAGTACAATATGTTAGCAACAAAAGGTTACGCAGCTTTAAGCGCAGGAGAAAAATTGACACCATGGGATTTTGAGCGCCGGGATGTAGGCGAGCATGACGTACAGTTCGACATTCAGTATTGCGGGGTGTGCCACTCCGATTTACACCAGGTAAGAAACGATTGGTTTGAAGGCATCTTCCCGATGGTGCCTGGTCACGAGATCGTAGGACGTGTGGCACGTGTGGGCAGCAAGGTAACCAAATACAAAGTAGGCGACCTCGTAGGCACTGGTTGTATGGTAGATTCCTGCGGCAAATGTGAAAGCTGTAAACATGACGAGGAGCAGTATTGCGAGAATGGAAACATCCAGACGTACAACGGCAAAAATCATTATACCGATAACATGCCTACCTATGGCGGCTACTCCAACACGATCGTGGTAAAAGAGGAGTTTGTATTACGTGTGCCGGAAAACCTGTCGCTGCCAGGCGTAGCGCCGTTGCTGTGTGCGGGTATCACTACTTACTCTCCCCTCAAACATTGGAAAGTAGGCAAAGGTCATAAACTGGCGGTATTAGGCTTAGGCGGCCTGGGCCACATGGCGGTAAAGTTCGGTGTAGCTTTCGGTGCAGAAGTAACCGTCTTAAGCACTTCCGAAAATAAAAGAGAAGACGCGAAGAAACTGGGCGCACATAATTTCATCGTTACCAAAGACCAGGAACAGTTTAAGTCAGCGGTGAACTCCTTCGACTTTATTATCGATACCGTGAGCGCACCGCACGATATTCCCGCTTATATGTCGCTGCTGAAAACGAACGGCACGCACATTTGTGTGGGCGTACCTTCCGAGCCTTCTAAAATACCAGCTTTTGCATTGATCGGTGGCAGGAAGAGCCTGGCCGGTTCTATGATCGGTGGCATTGCGGAAACGCAGGAGATGCTGGACTTCTGTGCGGAACACAACATTACTTCTGATGTAGAAGTGATTGACATGGCGTACATCGAAGAAGCATATGAACGTATGGAAAAGAACGATGTAAAATACCGTTTCGTGATCGATATGGCGACTTTATAATCGTTTTACATCTTTACAGAAAGCCCAGCAGCAATTGTTGCCGGGCTTTTTTATGCAGATAAAAGCCCCGCCTGGGAACAGGCAGGGCGTCATCTATCAAATGTAAATTGTTGAATGAAATTATCGCAAAAAGACTTTCCTGATGGCGCTGTTACCCTGGTCCAGGATGTAAATGCTACCGTCGGCACCCAATTTCATATCTATCGTACCAAACGAGAATTTCGCCTGGTCAAAGCTGCCATCCGCATAACCTAAACCGGCAAACCTTGCTAGTGTACTCATTTCGTTGGTAGCAAAATCGAACTTACGGATTGCGTAGTTGTTTTTATCAAGCACGAGCAGGGAGCCATTGTTATCGATCACCAGTGCCGTAAAGCCGTAGCCCAGCCTGGCTGTTGCACGTGGACCGTCCACGAAGCCGAATGCGTCCTGGGCACCCAGCCAATACAAGGTGGATGTTTTAGCGGTGGCATCATAACGGGATATGATACCCTGGTAGTCATCCTGCCCGGCATAAACATTACCTTTAGCATCTACCGCTGGCGTACAGTTATCGGATACACTACTGCGAAGTGTGGGTTCTGTTTGTCCGGTAGGATATATCTTCAATACACCCGACCAGGTTTGGGTAATGTACATATTACCACTTTTATCGAGCGCAAGCCGGCCCACGGCACCGTTAATACCCGTTTTTACAGTCGTTACCACACCGGCGGGAGTGATCTTACGAATATTGCGGAAGTTGCCCGTTTCTGACACATACAGGTTATCCTGCGCATCAAATGCCAATCCGTAGATAGCGCCGAATTGCGCTTCTGCCAGGGAACCATCTTTATACCCCATACCTGCGCTACCCGCCCATACCGTAGCATTACCGTCCGGCGTAACTTTCACAATATGAGCATTGTTACGGTCGCTCACATAGGCGTTACCTTTAGAGTCGATCGCCATGGCAGATGCGCTGAATGAAATAAGGGCGCCTTTGTAAAGCGTCATCGTACCTGCACGACGGAATTCCGAAGGTGCATTCGCATTTAAGGCAGCACGTGTTACTTTCAATTCGCCGGTCGTTAATGCAGCAGGTGCAGTTACTACCAGCGAGGTTTCGGTAGCGCTTTCCACTACAGCAGCTACACTATTGAAGGTAACGATGTTCTCTGCAGGCACCGTACTAAAGCCTACACCGGTAATGGTCACTTTCGTACCCGCCAGGCCGGAAGCTGGTGATACGGATACAACGCCCAGGTTCTGATCGCGGAAGTCCGGGCCGGTAACCGGCTGATCGTTCACCACAACTTCCACTTTGCCATTGCCGGTACCGCCTGGCAGCGTGAGCGTCAATTTAGTACCGCTGGCTGTTTTAACGGGTACGGGTACACCGTTGATCTTTACAATGTTTTCATCTGTAAAAGAAGAAAAGTTCATACCGTTGATCGTCATTTCCTGTCCGGCAGGGCCGCTGAGTGGACTCACTACGCTGATCTGCGGTGCAGGTACCGGCGTAAATGCCGGGCCTGCCACCAGCTGGCCAGATATACGCACAGTTACAGGGCCGGTAGCCACGCCTTCAGGCGCAATTACCACCAGTTTATCTTCTGAAGCTTCAGCTACTACGGCAGATTTACCGTTAAATTCGACGATGTTGCCCGCGGCCACAGCATCAAAACCTGACCCGTTGATCGTTACTTTCGTACCCACGTTACCGGTCATTGGCTTAATGCTGCTAATGGCCTGGAAGCGGAAACTAGCACCAGTAGAGGTTTGCCCATTTACTTTCACCGTAATCGGACCAGCACCCGCATCCACCGGGATCTCAGCCACGATGAGGGTGTCGTTGGCACTTACTACCAGCGCGCTCACACCGTTGACCAATACTTCAGCTGGCGTGTTCAAGCTGCTGAAACCAGCACCACTAATACGCACGTGCATACCGGCAGGGCCGTTGGTCGGGAAAAAGCTTTGCACCGACAGCGCCTGATAAGTATAGGTACCTACATCCAATGTTTTATCACCAGATTTGTAGCTGATCTTACCAGTTTGTCCGTCCTTCGGTGCACGTACCACCATGGATGTATCGTTCACGTTGAGTACATCCGCAGCGACGGTACCAAAGGACACCGTAGCGTTGTCGTCAAAACCAGTACCCAGGATGGTTACCAGCGTACCTCCGTTACCACTGTTCGGGTAAAAGCTTTTCACGGCAAGTTCCTGCCTCGGCTTGTTGTCCTCTTTGCGGCAGGATTGTACCAGTACTACACTGAACACCAGTACGGCCGCTGCAAGATAAATGGCTATCTTTTTCATCTTTAAGATGTTTTAAGCTGATTGAATTAAAATGTATACCGTGCGCCTAACTGCACCTGGTAGCGTGATCCCATATAGTCGATGGAATACGCTTTGCCCGGGTTCGTAAAGCTGTACACAGGATATCCTTTACCACTCTGCGCCGGCGGGAACAACACCGGGGTAAGGCCCACGGATGCCGTGCTGTTAAAAGTGTTTGGCGAAAAGTACTGGCGTCCCCACTCGCTGCTCAGCATATTCGTGAGGTTCACGATGTCGGCAGTAAGGGTGATAAAGTGTGTTTTCAGCTTCGGAAAATGGAACTCCTGTGCAAAGTGGAAATCTGCCTGGATGTTCCAGGGCGTGCGGCCCATGTTCCTTTCGGTAAACTTCCCTCTTCTCTCGCTCAGGTATTCGTTACCATCGATGTAAGCATTAAACGCGGCTGCTTGTTGTGCAGCAGTGGCGCCATTGCCATCCTGGAAGAAATCGATCGCTTCTTCTGCACGCGGAATGTACGCCAGGCTTACCTGTTGAGGCAGGCCCTGGATGCTGTTGTTCATGATGCCATAGGTAAAGGGACTGCCCGACTGCGCCGAGCCAAACAGGCTAAAGGTGCTGATCAATACATTATTCCAGGCCTTGCGATAGTTCAGGTTCAGCATAATACGGTGACGGATATCGAAGTTGGAATAAGCCAACCCGGGATTATTCGGGTTCAACGACTGGTTCAGCTGCCAGTTACTTTCCATGGAGTTACGGATGCCATTGAACACGTCTTTACTCTCGCCGAAAGTATATGCGCCGGATACGAAAAAACCGGTGTTAAAGGTTTTGCTGATCGTACCCGTAATGTTATATCGGAAGCCCTGGTTCGTATTGCTCAACAGGTACGCATTAGAGAAGGCTGGATTCACCGTACCGGAATAAATCGGTTGCTGGTGGTTTATGTCGTAGCCGTAATAACGGGCGTTGTCGGAAATATTTACCTGCTGGAAGTATACGTCTTTCAGGCTTTTGGTCACGATACCTTCGATGCCGAATTTCCATTGGGTGGGTGTAGTGTAGTCCACGGCCAGGCTACCTCGCAGCACCTGAGGCATAGAGAAGTCGTTATCTACCAGGTCTACCTGTGTTTTACCGGCGTTCGGGTTATTGGTTACTTCACCATTCTGTGAGATGAAATCAGCAATACCGTTCGGGTTTGGCCTGATGGCGTCGGAGCCGTCTGCGAAAGGCTTCTGGTCGGCGCGCTGGTCGAATGAACCGTAGTTGATACCGTTGTTGTAATATGCGTAAGCCAGCCATGCAAAAGGAATACGACCGGTAAACATACCTGCACCACCGCGCAGCACCAGGCTTTGATCGCCCTTCCAGTCGTAACGGAAACCGATCCGTGGTGATATTTTCACCTGGGAGAAGAAGTCATTGCGAATGCGGCTCAGCGGCGTGTTATGGTATGTGAAACCAAAGTTAGGATCGGCCGCTGCGTTGCGCACTTTATCGCTCAGCTTCGGCTTCTCCGGCAGATGGGTATAGTCTGCACGCAGGCCTGGCATCAGTTTCAACTTATCATTCACTTGTATTTCATCTTGTAAATAAACAGAGAACAGGTTGAGGTTAAACACAGCACCCGGGTTAGCCATCAGGTACGGACGCGTATTGTTATTATAGTTATAGCTGCCACGTACGCGATACGGGTTATTCGCCAGGTAGTCGTCGATGCTGAGGTAGTCTACCCTGCCATTCCAGGCGTTTACGAAACCGTAATCGATATGATACATCTCATTGTGTGTACCCAATAGGAAGCTGTGTTTACCTTTCGTCCAGGTGAGGTTATTGGTGATCTCGATGGTGCGTTGCTTCATGTTGAAAATAGATGCCTCACGATCGGTACCCAGGTAAATAGTAGTACCCGGCGTGCGGCCCTGGATCTGCACCTGCGGCAGGCTTGGATCGCTGAGCGGATCGCGGTAATCTTCCACCGTGCTGAAACCTGCGACGAAGCTGTTGCTAAGCGCGTTGTTGAAACGGGCTTTCCATTCGGCTACCGTGCTGCTCTGGTTGTTCGTCTGTTCAAACGCCATGCTGCTGAAACGGAAGTCTTGCTGGTCGCGATCGAGATGTACCGCGCTGGAACGGATGGTATTGTTACGCACCGACAATTGGTGGCGGTCGTTAATGTTCCAGTCAATACGGTTAAAGAATTTTACGGAACGCGAAGAGGCGTTGTAAACACCCGCCGTACCGGCATCGAAGATCGAACCATAACGGCTCAGTGTTTCATTACGAATCGCTTCTGCATCGGCCTCGCTCAGGATACCTGCTGTTTCTGCCTTACCGGCGATCAGCTGCGTAGGATCGGTACGACGCGTAATTTCTTCATTCGTGAAGAAGAACAGTTTGTTCTTGATGATAGGAAAGCCCAAACGCACACCTGCCTGGTAATCCTCGAAGTCGCTGTTCATTTTGCCCAGCGTACCGGCTTTATCTTTACCGGTGAGCGCCGCATTACGACCAAAGCCATACACGGAACCGCTGAACTTGTTGGTACCAGAGCGGGTTACCGCGTTGATGGAGCCGCCCGTAAAGTTACCAATCTTCACATCATACGGCGCCAGGTACACCTGCATGTCCTCAATCGCATCCAGCGAAACAGGATTGGTGCGGGTGCTGCTGCCTGGCTGGCCGCTGGTGCCGCTCTGGCCACCCATTGACGGACTGAAGCCGATCGCGTCGTTGTTGATCGCGCCATCGATCGTTACGTTGTTGTACCGGAAACTGGAGCCGCCGAAGCTGTTGTCTTTCGACCCTTGCGGCACTAGGCGGGTGATGTCCTGGATGCTGCGGCTAACGGTGGGCATGTTGTTTAGTTGTGTTCTGTTGATGTTCTGCCCTGCACCATAGTTGTTCGCTCTTGGTCCAGCCTTCTGGCCTTTCACGACCACCTCGCCCAGCTTCGTGCTTTCATCTGCAAGCGTGATGTTGAGCAATTGCGGCTCTCCCAGCTTCACGGTAATGCCTTCGAAAGTTTTTGTTTGCATACCCATCATCGTGGCCGTAACGGTGTACGGTCCGCCGATGCGCATGCCATTAATGCGGTAACGACCGCCTGCATCTGTAATAATCGGATAACGTGTGCCCGACGGCGTGTGTACGGCAATCACCGTTACGCCTGGCAGGGCTTCGTTTTTGGCAGACTGCACCTTACCGGTGAGGCCACCGCCTGTTTCCTGCGCCAGCGCTGCAAAAGGCAGCAATAGCAGCAGTAGCACGAAGCGTATGTGATAAAAAGTATAAACCTGCATGATAATAGTACTTAAGAAAAAACGATGATGATTATTGCGTAATGCGCAGTACCTGGTCAGTTATATGCAACACGCCGTTGCCTGTGATAATATCCTGGTGAACGAGGTTGGTCTCACTCGTATTACCGATCCCTTTGAGCCTGATGCCGGAAAAGGAACCAGGCCGCTGGGGATCAGCAATCAGCGTTACGGTTACCGAGTTGTTGTTAAGCATGCCCTGCTTGCCTTCATTGGTAGGTCCGGTGCTGAGGATATAGTCGTTTACGAAACGGCGGTCTTCTACTACCTGGTAGCGGATCATATCGGCCAATACCGCTGGATCGGCGGCTTCGATGGTTTCGAGTGTTCCGTAACCAATAGCGGCCATGGCGCTGTTGTTGGGCGCATATACCGTATGCGGCACTTTACCGCTCAGCAGGCCGATCATACCTGCACGCTGCAACGCCTGGTTAAACAGGGTGAGGCTGGCATTAGAGGCGATAGCATCCGTGAGGGTTGCGTGTACATAGGGCTCGAGCATACGATCGATTACCTGCACTTTACCATTGGATGCGTTTACCGCGGTGGATAACAGGCGGCTGCCGTTAATGGTAAGCACGGTATCGCCGTTTTTGATCCAGCGGGTCACGTACAACTTGCCACCGAGGGAATTGATTTCCTGGTTAAAAAGGAAAGGCATTTTCTCGATTTCGTAGTTACCTTCCACCGTATGGTAGTTTGCGAGACGCACTACCCTGTCATAGGCAGCCGTAAGTATGGCTGTATTGTTGGCATAACCGGCTTTCGCGAACGCTTCGTCCGAAGGTGCAAACACCGTGACGGTTTTAGGCCCGTCAGTCAGAGGGCGAACGCCCCCGCGGGTGATCACAGTATTCATCACCGTAAGGTTAAAGTTATCGGCCAGCACTTGCGCAATGCGGTTATTATCCCGTTTGCTGCCGCCGTCTTCCTTATCACATCCCATTGCCAGGATCGCAATAGCGCCACAGGCAGTAAGGGTCTTTATATTGAAATGAATCTTTCTCATTAGAATTGAACTTTATCGGAAAGAATTAAATGATCGACCACGTGTATCGGCCCCTGGTAGGTGTAGATATCCGATTCGATGATTTTGGCGGCGGGCTTGTTGGCTCCTTTAACTTTCACGGTCACCTGTCCGCCTTCCATACCAAATTCGAGCGGCATTTTGAGCGAAAGACCCAAACCCATGGCCATGGCGTTCACTTCATAATCGCCCACCAGGTCATTTTTCAGGTCGTGCAGGAAGAAGCTCGCAGACTGTGCTCTTCCGGGGCCCCAGCTGCCCTTTGGTGCATACATGCGGCCATATACGTGATAGGCCAGCAGGGAATCGGTTACAAACTCATTGTACATTTCGAACCAGTCCCAGTCGAAGTAAGGATAACTGCGATTATTCAGCTCCCAGAGGTCGTCTATCGTGTTGAAGCCTGATTTGGCAAAGGCATCGTTAGTGGGTGCGAAAAAGGCATCCCTGCTAACCTCTACCCCATTGCCCGGTACCAGGATGTCGTAGTAGTTGCGACTATACATGCCCAGCGTTATTTCCTCCCATCTCAACTTTGCATCGGCCATCAGGCTGGAGATCATCGAGAACCTGGGATCACTTGCCAGGAAGTCGGCCATATGCTGCGTAGGGCGGTTCGCCACGATGTTGATTGGCCACAGCGTACCATTGGTCGCTTTTACAGGCTTTGCATTACCGGCGTCTTTACCATTCAGGAACAGGCTACCGTTGCTCATTAATGCATACTGCCTGTAACGGTAAGTAACCCAGTAAGGCACGCTGCTACCCACCGGCGCCGCATATTCTTTCAGTGTCTGATGCGTCAGCATCGTCTGCAATGCATTGCTGATCCTCATAGGTGCGAGCGAAGACGAATCAATTTTAGCCCCCAGCATATGGAACAACACCAGCGAATCCATATCGCCCGCGTTTGCGCCTGCAATTGCGGCTTCGTCGTAACCGGCGGCGCGCATGGCGGCATCATCCGGTGCAAACACGGTGTATTGCGCTTCTGCGCCTTTCGACTTTAGTACAGAATCGGCATGGCTACGTTCCCAGGCTGCCAGGAACAGCTTGTGCGTGTTGGACATACTCACCAGTGTTTTCAGGTCGTGTGTCGCGGTATCGGTGAATGGCACCTTGTCGCCAAACGGCACCTGCTGAAACTCTTCCTTTTTACAGGCCACGGCCAGCAGCATTACGGCGAGGGCACCGAGGATTAATCTTTTCATACAAACTATTTTTTCTCAGCTTCGTTAGGTAATACCAGTACATCCGGGATATAATGCACCACCCCGTTGTCTGTCAGGTTATCGATACGGCCAGGGATGTTACTTGTCACATCGCGAACGGGTTGGTCCCAGGGACGTTCTTCCGTGGCGGGATCGGTAAAGGTGATCGCAATTGAGGTGGGCTGCTGGCGGTAAGTATCCTTCTCGCCTCTCACCGTAAATTTATAGGTGTCACCAGGAATCAGGGCACCAAAGCCCCCATTTCCGAAGATGATGCCTGCAGCAATGAAATCACCGGTGAAGAAGCGTCTTCCGGGCAGGATGTAGATACCGAACAGGCGTGCCCCCACATATTCATTTACGTTTGCCTGTTGTATCCATTCAGCGGTAATACCTGCCTGTTCAAATGCATCATTATCCGGCGCATACACGGTGCGGGTGCCCTCTTCTGCCAGTTGTTCCCAATAACCGAACTTCTTCAACCCTTCCACGAATACGCTGTATTCTGCACGCTTTCCCAGCCATTCCTGTACAGTACCGGGTGTGTACTTCATCACTTTATCTACCACATGCAGCACACCATTGGACAATGCCACATCGTTTTTTACCACGAAAGCCCCATTCACGAACACGAAATTGGACGAGTAAGCCGGGCCGCTGGAGCCATAAGTAGCGAAGGTGAAGTAAGGTTCGCGGCCTTCGTAAAGGCTGGCATACCGCGTATCGAGACTGTTGGTGGGCAGGTCGGCACGAAGCAGGCGGCGGTCCAGCATATGGTAATGCAGCAGGTTACGCAGGCTGTCTTTATTCATGTTCGCGAAGTCCGACGGGCGGTTAATGCCCAGCTGCGCAAAGGCCGTATTGTTGGGCGCGAAAATCGTGTAAGGACCAACGGTGTTCAACTCTTCCTGCATGCCTGCGTGCTCAATGGCGGCCGCAAACATGGAAAGGTCGTAGTTGTTCCGGATAAAATCACCCGCCAGGCGGAAGGTTTTATTTTCGTCCGGCACGTCCAGGTCTTCGTGCTTACAGGCGGCGAACGTCGTGGCGATCAGCGCTGCCGTTAAGCAGGTACGTATGTTTATAAACATCTTGTTTAAGTTAATGTGATTAGTAGATCGGTGCCGCATATCTCCGCTGCACAGTAGTCAGGTAGGCACGGCCGTTGATAATCTCGATCGTATTGATCGTTGCGAACGTGCGTGGGTTATAGGTGCCGGAGTGAATATTGATATTCAGTCCGGGCATTTTCAACACACCGCGCAGGTCCAGGTTGCCCGTAAACTGACCGTTACCATAGCAACCAAGGAAACCATAAGTACCTGCCACGTCGCTTTCATAGTTGCCGTAAGGCATCTGCTCGGGACTGACACCCGGCTGCAGCAGGGAGAACAGCGTCATGAAATCAGTAGAGATTCTATCAGACGTGGTATCTGCAAACAGCGGGAAGCTGTGGTACGGCGCTACGGCGCTCGAATAACTACGCTTCACGTTGGCGAAATAGTTGAAGTGGTATCCTGGCAGTGTGGTGTATGTGTAAGGCTTGCTGAGCGACATCCAGATATTCATATCATCGCGTACGCCATACCGCATTACGCCCTGTTCGTGTGAACCAGCGCCTTCTTTCAGCGATTTATCCGCTTGCCAATATCCTTCCGCGCTGTAGTTATAAAAG
The DNA here is from genome assembly GCF_022867795.2 of Chitinophaga horti. Classification (NCBI taxonomy): domain Bacteria; kingdom Pseudomonadati; phylum Bacteroidota; class Chitinophagia; order Chitinophagales; family Chitinophagaceae; genus Chitinophaga; species Chitinophaga horti. The sequence continues at coordinate 2,755,453 of NZ_CP107006.1, forward strand.
TTGACGTAAACCAGGGAGTCCGACAAAGGCAGCTTGTGGAAATTTTCTTCCCTCAGGAGCACGGTATTTTCCTTGGTGACAAAGTTCTTCTGGAATACGTGCATGGTATATACTTCCCTTTCGTTCAGGGTAAGTACGGTATCAATCATGATAGTCTTCCGCAGCTTATCTTCCAGTTGAAAGAAAGGAATGCTGTTGGTAGGACGGATACAGAACATGATGCGGTGCTCGCCGGAAGGTATCTGCGCCCAGCTGGACAGGTCGAAACCGTTGAGTACGGGGCCTACGAGTACGCTTTCTTTACCCGGGTATTCCGGGTTGTTCACCGTTACGCTTTCCCCTACGTGGGAAGGGTACGGCGGCGCATATGTATCGCGCTGGGTAAGAAAGTCGCCGGTAATGGCAGCACCTGTTACCAGTCCGTCTTTATCCACCACGGGATCGATCAGCATGGTGAGGAAAGGAATTTGTTCATCCTTATTCGCCAGGTAGATCTTAAAGTTCATGTCGTTAAACACGCGGAGATAAGCGGGACGCTCGATCTCTGTGTAGTCCACCTTACTGCAGGCGCTCACGCCCATCAGGAAAGCGGCAGACAGCAGCAATTGTAATTTCTTCATAGCTATTACTTCGTGTGTTTTACAATAATCATTTTAGCCTGCTGAGCGCCTGTACCGGCCAGTTCTCCAATCAGAGCCACGGTATACACACCAGGTTCCTGTTTGGGCTTTACCGGGCGGATATAGTGCTCCGGCTTTGCAATAAAGTCGGTGTTCTTCAGCACCGGGATCTGCGTAATCCAGTTACCCGGGAATACACCGGGTGAAGAGCGGTATACCATGATCTGGTAGTCGTCTGCACCCTGGGCACTCCGGTGATAAGGCAGGTGCAGCGCGATTTCACCAGGCGCCAGGTTGCTGGCCGATGCGCCCATCGACGCACCATTAGCAAGTGTAAAGCTGGCGTAAGGCAGATCGGCACACAGGTTCAGAAAACGTTTAGCGAAAGGATAATGCTGTTTTACCTGCAGGTATTGTCCGTCCTGCCCATCGGTGCCCGTACCTACGAAGTACATACCGCCGCTCAGGTTATTGTTCACCAGTGCGATGGCGGCTTTGCCGTCCGGCTGTTTGTATAACCAGGCAGTATAGTTGAGGTTAGCCGCTGCATCTACCGAAACAGAAGCCAGCACGCTACCCTGTGCGTTTAGCGCGTCGATAGTGGTACTGCCTTGTACAAAAATGCTGTAGTCGGTATGTGCACTGTAAGCGAGGTCGCCAAGTTTATTGCCGTTAACGCGGAAGGTGACCGCGCCTTCGCCCGGTAACGCATGAACGCCCTGCACACGAAAGTAGTTCGCGTTTTCCGGCTCGCTGATGTCCGCAATTACCCGGAACACGTTCTGGAAACCAGGAACGTTTTCTCCCGCAAAGTCGGCCGGGTAATAAGGCACTCTCACCGTATGTGTGGCCACTACGATGGTGTACACACCACCCGGTTTAAATGACCGCACGGGCGCATAAGTAAGCCCGGTGGATACCGTATGCGGAATACCTGTTGTAGCCGTCACCAATGTTGAAGTGCTCTGGTCCTGTACATTCGTTGATTCAAAGGTAGTACCACCCTGCGCGGCCACTTCCGTACCTTCCGGTGTTAATACTTTAAACTGGTAGGTGCCATAAGGCACTTCTACATATTCGGAATACTGGCGTACACCCACACTGGTGGTTTGCGTACTCACCGGCGTACCATCTGCATAAGCGAGAGTGAGCGGTTTAGACAAGTCTTCAAATACCGGATCGCCCTGTGGCTTCAGCCTGTCGGCGATGTTCAGCAGGCGGATTTTGAAGTAACCGGGGCGTGAAGGGGCGGTTGTCTGACGCGGTACTTCCATGATGCGCGGTTGCAATGTAGCAGTGGCTATATCGCCTTTCAGCATGTAGTAGTCCATCGGCATGTTCGCCTTTTCCTCTACATTAAACCCGATAGAATCCGGCGCCAGCTGGTAGCCAAAAATATTAGTGTATATGAAGGCTTTACCGTTTTGCAGTAGTTGGCGCGGTATGCTGTACGTAGTGCCCAGGGAACCTGTTTCAGGAAACCATTTTGTACCGTCAACGGCAGGGGTATTACCACCCACTACCGGCATATTAAATTTCCAGGTGGTAAGCGTATCGCCGTTCACGACCAGCTGGCCGCTGCCATTGATGTTCACCAGGCGCACCAGGGAGCTATTAGTCACTTCGGTACTCGGGCGATTATCGTTAAAAAAGTCTGCCTTGTTTTTTTTGCACGACAGGAACGTTCCTGAGCATAACAGCAGGCCTGCGGCAAAATGTTTATAATGCATATCTTCTCTTTTTAAAGTTGGAGATTATAACAGCTTGTAAGTAAAGCCCATCATGATTTCCGCACCACGTTTAAAGCTGCGATTCACGTAACGTTCGCCATACCAAAGGCCGCCTGTACCAGGATTCGCATATACCGTCTCGATTGCCGGGTTCAGGATATTTTTCGCGTAACCTTTGAACAACACGCGTTTGCCGAGTTGTTGGGAGAACACGAAGTCGAGCATCGGTACCGGGCGGGTATACAAGTCAGGCTCACCAGTGAGGTTGATCTGCACCAGGCGCTCACCCACCATGTTGAAAGTGGTCGTAAGGTCCGTTCCCCATTTAGTGTTCTTGTAGTTCAGCCAGCCGTTCACGGAGTAAGGCGCCTGTTCGAACAGCGGACTGTTTTTCGGCGTGTGACGATCGAGTGATTTGTTAGCGTTGTAACGGGCGGCAGACTTTTTAATATTACTCTGCGCCAGCATCAGGTTGGTACCGATGAAGAAGTTCTTCAGCACCGGCGTTAAACGTCCGAGATCTTTTACCACTTCCAGCTCAGCGCCCCATACCGTACCGGTGTTAGGATCGTTCTGGAACTGGATGGTGGGATACTCGGGGTACCTGGCAGCCAGGCCTTCCGTCTTCAAACTAAATACTTTTACCAGCTGATTGTTGATGCGTTTACCGAAGGCAGAAGCTGAAATTACTTCTCCTGGGTTCGGGAACCATTCCCAGCGAAAGTCAGCATTTTCTGTGTGCTGGTTTACCAGGTTCGGATTACCTACGACAAGCCCCATCTGGAAGGCGTCGAACTCAAACACGTTGGTCAGCTCACGCAACTCCGGACGCGCCAGGGTGGTGTTGTAGGCCAGGCGGAAGTTCATATCCTTGCGGTAAGTGTAGGTAAAGTTCAACGCATAATAAGGCTTGTAACCTGTTTTATACACCGTATTAGGGCTGATGAGTACCACCGGGATGGTGTTGCCATTCTCGTCTTTCGCCGTCAGCGCCGGATCGAGGAAGATGTTGGAAGTATCTACCGCAGACTGGATATTTGTTTTCTCGAAGCGTACACCGCCGGCTAAACGTACATTCTCCAGTATGTGTAAATCCAACATACCGTAGAAGGCGTTGGTTTCGAAGAAGCCGTTATAGTTGTTCGGTGACTTCTGGCTGTTGTACAGGAAACCACCTACCGCATCGGCGCCTTCGCCGGTGCTGCCATTCGGCATACGGATGCCGATAATCTCCGGGCTCACCAGCCTGTCTACGTTACCATGTACCTCGTACAACGTCAGCGATTTATTGGTCGCGTAGTTAGAACCTGGCAGGAATACGAAGTTCTCGCGGAAGGTACGGTCGCGGTTCAGGTAGTTCACGCCTGTTTTAAACTCCTGCTTCTGCCCTAACAGGCGGAAGGGGAAGGTAAGGTCGGCTTTATAGTTGTAGTTGGTTTCGTTCAGCTGGCGCCAGCGGCGGCCGTTCGGCTCTGCCTGTATGATGCCGTAAGTACCGTACCCGTTTACGTAACCGGAGTTCAGCGCATACAGGTGTTCTGTATATACAGAGTCACCCTGCCCTCCGGCAGCACCGATCGACGGACGGAAGTAATGTGAGCCGCCGCGCGGACGGTAATCCGTCATCGTAATAAAGCGAAAGTCCGGATCGTTTTGCTTTGACGTGGAGCTGGCCACGTTGTAGCTCAGTCGTGGTGAATACTCGCCGGCAGTGAACTTATGCTCGCCCTGGAGGTTAAAAGTATTCAGGTTACGACGGGTTTGTTTTAATGAATAGATCGTGTTATACACCGGGCCAGACAGGCCAGTGTACTCGTACTGTCCGTACATGTTCACGGCCTGTGCTTCACTGCCCCAGCTGCCCAGGTACTGCACGCTGATCTCGTGGCGTGGGTTAAAGCGGAACGTAAGGCCGGCAAGCGTACCATAGTTAAGCGTTTGCGTACCTGTATTCTCTTTATAGGTCTGATGTTTACCCATATAGAGGTTGTTCGGCGTAATATAGTTAGGGATAAAACGCGGACTATACACCTGTGGGTTACCGGTAATAACACCCTGGTAAACGCTGTATTGCGTAAGGTCGCCGCCCGTCACATCCGTGGTACGGTTGTAATAGTTAGCACCCAACACCACACCCAGTACCTTATCGCGGAAAACTTTATAGCTATTGCCAAAAGTAAGTGAGTACAACTGGTTCAGCGGTGCCTGTTTGTAGCGGGTGCTCATCACCGGGTCGAACGAATGCATGATGTTGTTGATGCGCGCAGCTTCCTGGCGCATAGCGGGATCGCCATTACTATTGTTGATCAGCTGCTGGATCTGCGTAAGACCGCCTGGGTATTGCTTTGACAAGTTCAGGAAGTCGCTGGTGAGGTTCTTGTCTTTCACCTTGCCACCAAAGAAACCGAGGTCACTATTATAAAAGCTGTTCACCTTGCCTCCCGCGCCGATGTTCGAGTTGAAACCTGTTTGCGCGATAATTTCGAGCGTAGCTTTATCTGGTACTGATTTCGTTTTCAGTTCCACGATACCGGCTGCTGCATCGGCAGGTTTATCGGGCGTTACGGTTTTAAAGATGGTGATGTTATCCAGCAGCGAAGCAGGCACCAGGTCCAAAGGAATAGCGCTGCGATCGGGGTCGGAAGAAGCGAGCCGCACGCCATTGAGCTGACCGATCACACTACGGTCGCCCAGACCGCGGATCGCTACGTATTTATCATCTGTTACCGTTACCCCGCTTACGCGTTGCAGCGCCTGCGTGGTGGTAATAGAAGCTGTTCTTTCAATTTGTTGGGCAGATATGGCATCCTGCACGATGGCAGCCGCTTTGCGTTCCTGGAGCACCGTTATTTCCGTATTCGTTTTACGACGTGCCTGTACTGTTACCTCTCCTAACTGGCGGCTGCTGGCCGATAGCTGGATGGTAATACCGGAGGAAGCTTTAGTCACTTTCACCTCGCGATGTTCGTAACCCATCAGCGAGAAAATCAGTATCGCACCTTCCTCCGGGATCTCGATGGTAAAATTACCATTCATATCTGTCGCCGCGCCACCTTTACCGCCTTTGATGCGGATAGATACGCCGGGCAACGGCTCTTTCGTTTTGCCGTCGATCAGCCGGCCGCTGATTTTGATGGGTACGGCCCTGCGATTCACGACCACATATCCGTTTAACAATTGGTAATCGAGACTGGTACCGTTGAAAATTCCGGTCAGCGCGTCTTTCACCATGATGTTATCCGCATGAACAGTCACCTTTTTACCTTCCGTGGCGAGCAGTGCCTCGGGCAGTAAAAAGCGCACGCCACTCTGCTTTTCGATATGCAGCAGGCTTTCGCGCACATTGGCATTATCCAGGTGCAGGGGAATGCGGAGGGATAAGTCCTGGCTCTTAACATGGTCGGCAAACAGCATCGTTACGAACGTAAGCTGGGCCACCAGGAAAATGAACGAGCATTTCATCAGGAAACAAATTTTGTGTAAAGGCTTTCTGGCAGTGGGTGGATTTCCTGCCGCGCCAGGCTTTAACACAAGCGAAAAGCGTTCGGGCACAGGTTCCACGATAAATCCGAAAGGATCATTTTTTAATCCTTTTTGCATACTTTTGATTGTTGAAGGTTAAACCCGGTACAACCGGGCAATCTGTTAACTGTTCGGCTGCTGTCGATCCTGAGAAAATTCTCAGCGGCCTGAATAAATCTTTCGAACGTTCCTGCTTACCGGCAGGGACGTTTTTTGTTGTTGGCTGTAACGTTAGTTCATTGGTATATTTTATAGGTTACTGAATCAGCACATCCCGGCCATTGATCTTATAACTGAAACCGCTTCCCGCGGCAAGTGTCTGCAAGGTTTTATCTAAAGGCGCGCTGCCGAAGAGCGTGACCGTAATTTTCGCTGTTGCTTTTTCTGAAGACACAAAGCTGATCTTCACATTATACCAGCGTTCGAGATCCGCCGCCACTTCTTGTAAAGACTGACTATTAAACATCAGTCTCCCCTTCTGCCAACCTTCTATATCCGCTACGGCTACATCCGCCAGTTGGGCGTTACCGCTGTTCCAGGTCATTTGTTTACCGGGTGTCAGCACCGCCAGTTCCCTTTCTTCATAGTCCACACGCACCTTCCCGGTAGCTACCGCTACGGATAATGGTTTACCGCCAAAAGCACTGATCTTAAAAGAGGTACCCAGTACCGTCGTAGCTACGCTCCCCGTGCGTACAACGAAAGGGTGCGCAGGATCTTCCGCCACTTCAAAGTAAGCCTCTCCCGTGAGCGATATTTCGCGTTTTTCGCCGGTGAAGGCTTCGGGATAATCCAGGCGACTGCCAGCCCCCAGGTGGATCACCGAGCCGTCGGCCAGGTGAATGATCGCCCGCTGGCCCTGTGGATTGTTTTTATATAGCAGTGCTACGGATTGTGTAGCCGGTTTATGCATACGTAACAACGTAAATCCACCCACGCCGGCGAGTACCGCAGCACCGATGGCCGCGTATCTCCAGATGCCCATCGGGCGTATTTTAGCGCCGCGGCCCATACGGCTACGCATACGTGCCGACCAGGCCGCTTTTTGCACCTCATCTTCTGGTGCCTGCATGCTTAGTTCCATGTCGGCCTCCAACCGACTGGCCAGCACGGCATTCAGCGCAGCGTCGCTGCCAGGTTGTTGCAGGTATATTTCCACCAGTACTACCTCTTCGGGTGTGCAGCGGTTATCCAGGTATTTTTCCAGTAATGCTTTGGTAACAGTATTTGCCATGTTATACAGGTAGTATTGCCTACCTACTATATAAAGGCCATAAATAAGTGCGAGGGGCTAATCTTCCGCAAAATATTTTTTCAAAGAAAGAAGATCAGCAGTGCAAGGGTTGTAATATCTGTATAGTCCTTCAGTTCATCTCGCAAGTAAGCAAGGGACGCTTTGATATGGTTCTTCACCGTAAACACCGATAAATCCAGTTCCCTGGCTATTTCCGCGTGCGACAAATCATTGTGACGGCTCATCCTGAACACCTTTTGGCGTTGCGAACTGAGCGTGTTCAGCTTTTCGTGGTAAGCCTCCTGTAATTCATTGTGACGGATGCGGTTATCAGCATCTTCCGTATAAGGATCACTGGCAAAATCGAGTGGTACCGTATTCGTTTGATGACGGGTTAACGCTTTGATAATGGCGTGCTTCATCGCGCGGAACAAGTACGGTGCGAGCTGCACATCAACAGGCAACTGTTCGCGTTTGTCCCACAGCCAGAACATGAGGTCCATCATGGCTTCCTCGGCCAGCGCCTCGTTCTTCATGTACTTTAATCCATAATGATACAACTTACCGGAATAGCGATCGAACAACACATCAAAGGCCCTGGTATTGCCTTTTCTGCATTCATTCAACAACGATACATCTGATTGTTCCGGTAAACTTGATCGCATGATTCTTTGAACACTTTGTTCCCCGTACAAACTTAAGATCAAAAAAGAGTAGTGCGTATTAACGCTGTATTAACTTTTGCGCGTTGTTCGCCGGAAGACTACCCAAAACGATATTCTCCCGGCGGTCGCACGGACAGAAAGGAATGATCACTCGTTAACCCTCATCATTGCGAGCAAAGGGAAACGGACTTCCACATCAGTCACGAAGTAGTCTCCACAAAAAATATTTGCGTAGTCAAATAACTACACATATATTTGTAGTCAAATAGCTACACAATGAACCTGAGAAGAGATGTATTCCAAGCGATTGCAGATCCCACGCGCCGGGCAATTCTATTGCTCGTCGCCTCACAGTCAATGACGGCGGGCGCGATTGCGGCTAATTTTGATACGGCGCGGCCTACTGTATCCAAGCATTTACAGATACTGACGGAGTGCGAGTTATTGACGCAGGAGCAGAACGGGCGGGAAGTTCATTACCAGTTAAATCCACACAAAATGAAAGAGATCGCCGATTTCCTCGAGCCCTTCCGCCAGTTGTGGGACGATCGCTTTAACAAGCTGGAGAGCATTATGAAAAACTACAAACCTAAAAAATAACAGCATCATGGAACGCAAAACAAAACTGGACGCACAGGAAGGCAAACATGACCTGGTGATCACCCGCGAATTTGAACTGCCGGTGGAACTACTTTTCAAAGCCTATGTGGAACCAGAGATCGTAGAACAGTGGATGGGCACCAAAGTGCTGAAGCTCGAAAACAAACGCCACGGCGGCTGGGAGTTCGAAACCAGCGATCCACAGGGCAAGGTGATGGTGAGCATGCATGGCGTGATACATGACTTTGTACCGGAACAACTGATCGTTCGCACTTTCGAAATGAACAATACGCCTTTTCCACCCCAGCTGGAGTTCTTAACCTTCGAAGCGCTCTCCGAAGACAGGAGCAAACTCACGATGCAAATCGTATACAAGTCCGGCGCCGACCGCGACACGATGCTCAAAATGCCATTCGCCTACGGCATTAATATGGCGCACGATAAACTGCAGGAAATTGTTGCTAAACTTAAATAATACGTTATGACAAAAACGCAAAAGATCATCTACTGGGTAGCGACGCTTTGGCTGGCATTAGGTATGGTAAGCACGGCAGTCGTGCAGTTACTTCAAATGGAAGAAGAAACGGCCTACATGTTAAAACTCGGCTATCCCGCTTACGTGCTCACCCTCGTCGGCATCTGGAAAATACTGGGTGTCATCACTATTCTTGCCCCGCGTTTACCGCTATTGAAGGAATGGGCGTATGCCGGTTTCTTTTTCCTCACCACGGGCGCAATCTTCTCACATATAGCCGCCGGTGATGCTTTCACTACCATCTTACCTTTGTTGCTGCTGCTCGCGTTAACCGTGTTATCGTGGTACTTCCGTCCGCTGCAAAGAAAACTCGTTCCTGTTCACGCATAAATCCATCGGTATGAATCCAAAGGTTGATTTCTTTTTCGCCAAAGCCAAAAAATGGCAGGAGGAATATGAACAATTAAGAATGATCATCCTCGCGACTGGTCTTACGGAAGAACTGAAGTGGGGCGTGCCCTGCTACACTTACGAAGGCACCAACGTGGTATTGATCCATGGGTTCAAAGATTACTGCGCCATCCTGTTTCACAAAGGCGCTTTGATCAACGATGTGAACGGCGTACTGATACAGCAGACGGAGAATGTACAGGCAGCGCGACAAATGCGTTTCAAAAGTCCTCAGGAAGTAAAGAAACTCACCCCTGTTATTAAATCATACATCGCGCAGGCCATCGATATAGAACGCGCGGGATTGAAGCCTGTCCTGAAAAAGACGGCCGGGTTTACCATGCCTGAAGAGTTTCAGCAACGGCTGGATAAGGATGCTGTGTTGAAGCAAGCCTTCGAAGCATTGACCCCAGGCAGGCAGCGCGGCTACCTGTTGTATTTCGCCTCCGCAAAGCAGGCTAAAACGCGGCAGTCGAGGATTGAGAAGTACGTGCCGCAGATCCTGGCGGGAAAGGGATTGGAAGATTGATGCGGCGACTATCTCCCGTTCGCATTATTACTAATAAAGATCTCGTTCGCCTCTTCCGAAATGATCTCCAAAAACCGCTCGTAGTGCTTCAGCACATCGCTGATTAACTCGTTCTTCTTAAAGTACTGCACATCATACCCTTCCCGCGCATCACCGAAGTAAGTCTTCGGATAATAGGTCATATTGTCCGGCAGTTCGGGCAGGTTCTCTTCCGTCATCACAAACTCTGAAACGACTTTAGTCTGCGTTTTGATGTCGTAGACGAAGTTATTGACCACATCGTGCGGGATCTCTATCTCCATACGACCAGGTTCGCTATTGATGTTGACAGTGATACCATTAGCTGCAAACTCCTGCTTCAGCTCAAAGAAGGCCTCGCGGACACACCGAAAACAGTCATCCAGATGAAATTGAATAACGTTGGGAGGATCAGTACCGCGCCGATAAACTCACGAATGGTACGACCCTTCGAAATCCTCGCGATAAACAGGCCCACAAAAGGCGCCCAGGAAATCCACCACGCCCAGTACAGGATACTCCAGTTATAAAACCAGGGCAGCGTTTCCTCGTCATAAACATGCGTATCGAAGGTGATGTTAAAGAAGTTATTGATGTAGTTGCCAATTCCCTCCGTGAAACTCCCGATCAGGTAAACCGTGGGGCCGGCAGCAAAAACGAACAACAGCAGGGCGATGGCCACGGCGATGTTGGTGTTACTGAGTATCTTAATGCCTTTATCTACGCCTGAAACTGAGGAATAAACGGATACGCTCACCAGTAACACCACGATAATAACCTGGTACAGGAAGGATGTTCCCGGCACAAAATTCATGATCGACAACCCGGCATTGATCTGCACCACGCCAAATCCTAATGTAGTCGTAATCCCGAAGAATGTACTGCACAAAGCAAATACATCGATCGCGCTACCCCATCTCCCGTTCACCTTATTTTTCAATAATGGATACAGGCAACTGCGCAACGATAAGGGCAAACGGTAACGGTAAGCGAAATAAGCAAGGCTCAATCCCACCAGGCCGTAAATCGACCAGGCATGAATCCCCCAGTGAAAGAACGTATACAACTGCGCGTTCTTCGCCCGGTTGATGTAGTGATTCCCCGCAAAAGCTTCCGTCGTGTAGTGCGACATGGGCTCTGCCACGGCGAAGTACATCAACCCAATGCCCATACCGGCAGCGAACAGCATGGATATCCAGGAGAAAAAGGAATGTTCGGGCTTACTGTCGTTGGCGCCCAGCCTGATCTTGCCATAGCGGCTGAACATCAGGTACAACATGAAGATCACGAACAGCGTAACCGACCACACATACACCCAGTTCAGTTTAACAAAGATGAACTGTTTTACTTTGTCAAGTGCGCCTTCTGTTGCTGCAGGGAAAAGCATGGAGCAAAGGCAGACCCCTATGATAAAGGTTAAACCAGGAATAGTAACCCCTTTATCAAAGGTGGATTTAGTGTAGCGTGCCATCTCGATTGTTTTGGTGATCGGTTCTATGGCACGAAAGTACGGATTATTGGCTAGACCCTCAGCGAACCGCGGAATCCGCGTACCCCATAGTAGGAAGATGCACCATTATGATACACGAATACATGATCGTACCGGCGGTCGCAGAACAACGCGCCACCTAACTTGCGGATGGCCGGAGGCGTTAGTATCCAGCTGGAAGTTTTAAGATCGAACTCGCCAAGCTCCTGCAGTTCGCGGTACTGTTCTTCCGTGAGCATGTCGACGCCCATTGCGTTTGCCATATCCATGGCACTATCCGCCGGTTTATGTTCCTTGCGGGAGTCGAGGGCGGCGCGGTCGTAACAAGTGTTGCGGCGGGCTTTAGGGCTTTCGGCGGCGCAATCGAAAAAGATATATTCACCGGTTTTCTTGTCAAATCCTACCACATCCGGCTCTCCGTCGGTAATATCCATTTCCTGCAGCGACCATAATTTAGCGGGATGCGCTTCCAGGCGGGCCTGCACATCTGCCCATTTAATACCCTTGTGGCGTTGCATATTTTTCTCAAAACGGGTTTGTAAGATGTTGAGCAGTCCTTTACGCTCGTCGGCAGATAACTTTTTCATGGATAAATCAGCAGTTTACAACGCTATAATACAACAATTGCGCTAAAATATGTTAACACTACCTTAGCAGATTATTCGTTTACTTTGACAAGGAAACAAAGCTCATATAACGTTATCTTGTTATCTACAAGTGATTAATTACTATATTTGCAGAGATATAACGGAACCCGACGACCATGCCTAAAGCCAACAAACTGAGAAAACGAGTATTAAAGGGACTTCTTATTGCAGCGATCAGCTTTGCGGCGATCATCGGCCTCGCTGCCATCCTGCTCTTTACGCAGCAGCAACGGCTTACTAACCTGGCCATCACAGAGCTGAATAAACAGTTTAAAGGAGAACTCACGATCGAACGGAGTAACATCGACCTGTTCAAGAACTTTCCTTATGTGTCGATCGGACTGCATGCTGTAAAGTTTTACGGCAACAAACAACGCAACGGCAAACCGATCTACCAGCTGGAGCATGCCTACGCAGGGTTTAGTCTGCCCGACATCTTCAAAGGTAAATACAACGTACGCCGCATCGTACTCCGCGGCGGGTATGTGGAACTGGTGCGCGGGCGCGACGGGAAACTGAATATCACGGAGGCGAAGAACCTTTCCTCCGACACGACTACAGCACCTTCTACCGATACGAGCGACCTGGAAATTCATTTAAAGAAGATGGTGATCCGCGACCTGAACATCGCGTTTACCGACCGCGCCAGCGGCCGTCGCTTCTCGACCCATATCAATAAACTAACTACTGGATTCAGCACCACGGCCGACCTGCTCGACATTTCGCTGGAAACGGATATGCTGCTGGACATGACGAGTCCGACCGACACGACGTTCTTCCGCCACAAGAAATTTGAGCTGGACATTGCCGCCCGGTACGACAAGATCAAACAGCAACTGGCGCTCCCCGAAGGTGGCATCCAACTGGAGCAGGCCAAATTCACCATTACCGGAACGGCCGACCTGCTGCAAAAACTGGTAGACTTCAAAGTACACGCCGCCGAACCGGACATGAAGCTGGTATCGGCCTTTATACCACAAGACCTCGACTCGATGTTGAGGCCCTTTAAATACGACGCCACCCTGTACCTCGACGGTATCGTAAAAGGCCATTATTCGGACACACAGCTCCCGCTGATAGAAGTCACTTTTGGTTGTAAAGACGCTTATTTTCATAACACCGGGGCAGACCGGAAAGTAGACCAGGTAGGCTTCAGCGGCTTTTACACCAATGGCCCCGAACACTCCCTGCGTACGTCCGAACTGCGCATGACCAACGTACTGGCAAGGCCCGGACAGGGCATTTTCGACGGCAACTTCATCGTACGGGACTTTACCGATCCAAAAGTAATCGCGCAATTACGCTCGCAGCTGGAATTACAGTTCATCGGCGAGTTCCTCGGCATTCCCGACCTGGAGCATATCAGCGGTACGGTTAAACTCGACATGAATCTCAACGAATTCACCGATCTCAGTATGCCCGAACAGGCGTTGCATAAGCTGAAAGATGGTGTGCAGAGTGAGCTCACCGTCACCAATCTGTCTTTCAGCGCACCTAATGTACCCTACATCATCCGCGACCTGGACATGCACGCGGAAATGAGGGACAATAAGATCACGCTTGATACCATGCGCGTAAAAATGGGCAACTCCGACCTGCGCATGAACGGCGCCATCAGTGATTTGTCGGCGCTGTTACATGGCCACGATAAACCGGTCACGGTTACACTAAATGCGAGCAGCGATAAACTGGTGTTGAAAGAACTATTCGCCTATGATACCGCCCTGGCCCGCAAACTCACCGAAGAAGTTAATGGCTTTAACATCGGCGTGTCGCTCGCGACCTCCGTAAAGGAATTACGCCATCCTTCTCCCCTGCCGCGTGGCGAGTTCCAGTTGAAACAATTACGTGCATCCTTTAAGAAATACCCACATGCATTCCATGACCTGGGCTTTTCGCTGCGCATTAATGATACGGCTTTGTTGCTGAAAGACTTTGCAGGGATGATAGATCAGTCGGACTTCCACCTCAGTGGCCGTGTAATCAACTACCAGCTTTGGTTCCAGGGGCACAAGAAAGGTAAAACACAGGTAGCTTTCGACTTCAAATCGAACCGGCTGGCAATGGCGGACTTACTTGGCCCGATCAGTAAAAAATATGTACCGGCAGGCTACCACGAGGAGGAAGCGAGCAACCTATGGTTCCGTGCCCGTGCTGACTTGCGTTATGATACGACCTTCAGGTTCGCGAAAGTGAAGATCGCCAACGTTTCCGTTGCGCTGAAGCAACATAAGTTCAACGTAGAAAAGGTCAGCGGCAACATCCTGTATGGTTCTAACAAAATTATTAAAGTAGATACGCTTAAAGGCATCATAGGCCGCAGCGACTTCGACCTGAACCTGCGGTTATATAGCGGTAAAGACACTACGCTGAAGAAACGCACGAACTACCTGTACTTCAGCTCCCGATTCCTGGACATCGACCAGCTGACGGGCTACAGCTTTGTACCGGCCAGCAATGAGCCAGCGCCCGCTACGGCCAAAAACGCGGCGAAGAAACCGGATTCCTCCGCGCATGCAAAAGCCTATAACATCTTCGAGATGCCCTTCCCGGTATTCGAGGTGAAGGCGGACATTGGACGGATAAAGTACAATAAACTCTGGATCAAAGGGCTGACCACGAAGCTGCGTATGCAGGAAGACCATTACGTACACCTCGACACCCTCGGCATGCAGATCGCCGACGGCGCCATCGGCATGCGTGGCTACCTGAACGGCAGCGATCCGCACAAGATCTACTTCCGTAGCCGGATAAAAGTAAACGATGTGGACCTGGAAAAACTCATGATCAAACTCGATCACTTCGGGCAGGACCTCGTAATCAATAAAAACATCAAAGGCCGCATTACCGGCAATATCAGGAGCCATGTGCAACTCCACCCCGACTTCGTACCCTTGTTGAGCGACAGCAAGGCCGAGCTGGACGTGGCGATCTATAACGGCAGCCTGGTCGACTTTGCTCCCATGCAGGCCATGGCAGGCTACTTCAAGGATAAAAACCTGCGCAACGTACGCTTCGACACGCTGAAGAACGTGCTCACATTTACCAACGGGCAGCTGAACATCCCTACAATGAACATCAACTCTTCCCTGGGCTTTATGGAAATATCCGGCAGGCAGTCGCTCGACCTCAAAATGGAATACTACATGCGTATACCGATGAAGATGGTGACCAAAGTAGGCTTCCAGGCGTTATTTGGGCGCAAAGAAGCCGAGGTGGACCTGGAGCAGGTAGACGAGATAGAGTACCGTGATAAGGACAAAAAGGTGCGCTTCATGAACGTGAAAGTGAGCGGTACGCCCGACGACTTCAAAGTGGGGCTTGGGAAGTCGAAGAAATCGTAAAATGCTCTACCTTAGTAAATTATTCGCATACATCATGTTACGTATTTTACTAGGGGCATTACTCTGTACCGCCATCTGCCAATCGGGACAAGCACAACAACTCCCGTACAAGAACAAAAACCTGCCGGTTGAACAACGTGTGAAAGATCTGCTGGCCCGCATGACGCCGGAAGAGAAGTTCTGGCAGCTGTTCATGATACCCGGCGACCTGGACAAGGCCACGCCTGGTCAGTACAAAAACGGCCTGTTCGGCTTCCAGGTGAGCGCCGCCAGTACGGGCGCCGGTGAGGCAGCGCAACAGTTATTAAGCTACAACAGCAGCCGCGAGAACGCCCTGCAACTCGCAAAGAAGATCAACAGCATTCAAAAATACTTCGTGGAGCAAACCAGGCTGGGTATTCCCCTCCTGTTTTTTGATGAAGCCTTACACGGCCTGCTGCGCGACAGCGCCACGTCCTTCCCCCAGGCTATCGGCCTGGCCGCTACCTTCGATACGGCGATGATGCGTAAAGTAGCCGGTGCTATTGCCGACGAAACCAAACAACGCGGCATCCGCCAGGTGTTGACACCCGTGGTGAACCTCGCCAGCGATGTGCGCTGGGGACGGACGGAAGAAACTTATGGGGAAGATCCATTCCTGGTTTCGGAAATGGGCGTCGCATTTGTGAGCGCTTTCGAAAATAAGAACGTAGTGACTACGCCGAAACACTTCGTTGCGAATGTAGGCGACGGTGGCCGCGACAGCTACCCCATCAACTTTACCGAACGATACCTGGAGGAAACCCACTTCCTGCCGTTTAAAGCCTGCTTTGAAAGAGGCGGCAGCCGGTCTGTTATGACCGCTTACAATTCGGTAAACGGCAAAGCTGCCACAGCCAATTCCTGGCTGCTGACGGACAAACTAAAAAAGGAATGGGGCTTTAATGGCTTCGTCATCTCCGATGCCGGCGCTACGGGCGGTACATTAGTCTTACATCATACTACGAAAGACTATCCCGAATCTTCTAAAGACGCGATAGAAAATGGCCTGGACGTTATCTTCCAGACGGATTACTCCCATCATAAACTATTCGACCCACACTTCTACGACGGCCAACTTGCACAGCAACGCATTGACGATGCCGTGGCCCGCGTGCTGCGTGCGAAATTCGAACTGGGTTTGTTCGATCAGCCTTATGTAGATGAAAAAGAAGCCGCGAAACAATATCCGCACAAGCCTATTGCGAAACAGGCGGCGCTGGAGTCGATGGTATTACTCAAGAACGAAGGCAATAACCTTCCTTTATCTGCCCGTAACATCGCGTTATTAGGTATCGATGCGGAAGAAGCAAGATTAGGCGGATATAGCGGTCCGGGCACCCGTAAAATATCGATTTTACAGGCGCTGAAGGCACAACACAAAGGCATTACCTACGCTCCTGGCCCCGGCCGTGCGGAGCATGCCTGGGAAACCTTGCCTGCAGCATTGTTATCGCACTACGAAGGCAGCTCGCACGTGAAAGGTTTGCAATACAGCCTTTACAACAATATCAATCTGAAAGGTACACCCATCCAGCAAGGCGTGGATGAGCGCATCGACAAATACTGGACGTTCATGCGCCCGAGCGAAAAACTCACGCAGGATTTCTATTCCGTAAAATGGGAAGGCGTATTTACACCCGATAGTACCGGTACTTATAAGATCGGCCTTAGTGGAAATGATGGTTACCGCCTGTACCTCAACGATCAGCTGCTGATCGACAACTGGTCGAAGGCGTCGTTCCATACGCAACTGGCAGCTTATCAATTTGAAAAGGGTAAACGTTACCCGATCAGGATAGAATTTTACGAAGCCGTGGGCAATGGTAAAATTCAGCTCGTGCTGGAGAAAAAAGATCCACGCGAAACCTTGTTACGTGAGGCCGTAGCCACTGCCAGTAAAGCCGATGCCGTGGTGATCGTCGCGGGCATTGAAGAAGGCGAGTTCCGTGACCGGGCGATGCTTTCGCTTCCCGGTATGCAGGAGCAACTGATCAGGGAAGTAGCAGCTTTAGGCAAACCGGTTACCGTTGTATTGATTGGCGGTAGCGCCATCACGATGAGCAACTGGAAAGATAGTGTAAACAGCATCCTCATGGCCTGGTACCCCGGCGAAGAAGGCGGCAGTGCGGTGGCAGATGTGTTGCTTGGCAAATACAATCCGGCCGGCCGTTTACCGATTACCTTCCCGGTGCATGAAGCACAACTGCCGCTGGTGTACAATCACCAACCGACAGGCCGCGGCGACGATTATAACAACCTGAGTGGCCGTCCGCTGTTCCCGTTTGGGTACGGATTGAGTTATACTACTTTTGCGTACGAAAACCTGCAAATTAAACAGGGTGCACCTGCTTCCGTTAGTTTTAATCTGACGAACACCGGCAAAGTTACCGGCGAAGAAATCCCGCAATTATACATTCGCGACAACCTGGCATCGCTGGCACAACCAATCATGTCCCTGAAAGGCTTTCAACGCGTGAAACTGGCGCCTGGAGAGCGTAAGACGGTGACATTCCGTATTACGCCTGAAATGCTGCAGCTGTTGAACAAAGACATGAAGTGGGTCGTAGAACCGGGCACCTTCACGATCATGATTGGTGCTTCTTCGGCAGACGTGCGGCTCAGTGATATATTGACCATACAGTAGTTATAAAAAAGCGGGCGGAGTAAAACTTCGCCCGCTTTTTTGTACGCTGTTTCAAGACTAGCGCCCCATTCCTCTTCTCTTTTCTACGTCCTTTTTCGCAGGAGGTGCATTGTCTATATCCTGGTTGCGCGAAGGGCGCTCACTGGTGTTAGATGCTGCGTCTTTTACGCGTTGTTTCTGGCCGCTGCTTGCAGAAGGCTGGGCAGATCCTTCTTCCTGTTGAAGTTTAGGTGAAATGTGTTCTTTTCTCATAAAATAAGTTTTGGTGTCTCCTTGTGTTGAGGTTCAATTACCGTACCTAACGAACGTCCCGCTATAGCCAGCTGGCGGGAAGTTATGGCTGAGCGTGAAAAAATATCCCCGGCTACAATCGATTAAGCACGCCGTAACCTCCGGATTTCAGGATAGTGCATGACAGTCCTGCCCCTCCCGTACGCTATATTAATCTAAGCAAATCCACGATTAAAAATCTTCACGTTATTATGAAAAAACTGTACACACTACGGCAGGGATACCTGTCGCTATTCACCATGGTATTTGGCCTGTTGGCCGCCATTCCTATCCAGGCGCAAACGCTTGCCTTTCCCGGGGCGGAAGGGTTTGGCAGATACGCTACCGGGGGCCGATACGGCTCGGTGTATCACGTTACCAATTTGAACAATACCGGGCCGGGCTCGCTGCGGGATGCGGTGAGTGCGCCGGACCGGATTGTCGTATTCGATGTGGCGGGCGTGATACGTATTACGTCGCGTATTGTCGTGGCGCGCAATATCTACATTGCGGGGCAAACAGCGCCCGGCGAAGGCATTACCGTTTACGGAAATGGCTGGAGCTTTTCGAATGCAGACAATACGATCTGCCGTTACCTCCGCATTCGTATGGGTATTGTGGGCGATGATGGGAAAGATGCGAATGGTCTGGCCGAGGGGCACGATATGATTTTCGACCACTGTTCTATTTCCTGGGGGCGCGACGAAACGTTTTCGATCAACGCTGCTACGGCGAAAAACATTACAATACAGAACAGTATTATGTCGCAGGGATTGCTGACGCACTCTGCAGGCGGCTTGATGCAGGCAGACAGCATCACGCTTTACCGCAACTTGTATGCAGACAACAGCACGCGTAACAATAAGATCAAAGGCATCAACCAGTATGTAAACAATATCGTGTACAACTGGAAAGATGGCGCGTACATTATGGGCGGCGAGTCCGAAGGACATTCTTACGCCAACGCGATCAACAACGTGTTTATACAGGGGCCGGCAAAAGGCGTGGCGCCGTTTAATCTCGGCAACCTGAACTACCATATTTACGCATCCGGCAACATCCATGATAACAACCGCGATGGCGTATTTAATCCTTATGTGATACCGCCCGCTGAGTATGCAGGGCCGCCTGATTTCCAGGGCAACCCGTATCCGTACCCGACCTTACCTACCGAACCTGCAGATCAGCTGGTGAACAGTCTGCTGCCTGTAGTCGGCGCCAGTCTACCCTACCGCGATTACGCAGATTACTACGTCGTAAACGAAGTAAAATCCTTCGGCAAAAAAGGCGAACACATTGCCAACGAAAACACCTTGCCTTTCGGTGCACCTACCGGCTGGAACCTCTGGGCAGGCAATACACGCATCGACAACGATAACGACGGCATGCCCGATGCCTGGGAAAACGCCAATGGCACCAATGCTTCGGCGGACGATGCGATGACGATCCACGCATCAGGCTACGCGAATATTGAACGTTATATCAATAGTATTTCGGGGGATGATTCGCAGCCTTATTTACGTGCGCCACTGAAACTGAAACAGGATTCGGCGACACAGCAGACGATCTACCTCTCCTGGCTGGATTACACCGAAAAAGAGCAGGGCTACGCGGTAGAGAGAATGGTGAACGGTGCCTGGACACAGATTGGTACCACCGGCGTAAATGAAAGCTACTTTGCCGTAACAGGTTTACAGCCGGAGGAGTCGGACACCTTTCGGGTGAAGGCGTTTAATGCAGGCGGTTCCTCTGCTTACTCCAATGAATTCACCGGCAAATCGAAACCCGTGGAAGTGCCCGTGTTAAACCCCTCCACCTTTGCCGCTGCTTTAACCTGGACGGGCGCCATCAGCCAGGACTGGGACCTTATCACCCAAAACTGGCGCGACAGTTCCCTTACGCCGAAACCGTTTACCGATAGCAGCAGCATCACTTTCGACGGAGCAGGCGGCAATATCCATGTCATCGCCCCCATGGTTGCGGGCGATATGCTGGTGAACAGTGCAGCGAACTATAGTTTTGCAGGTGCAGGTGTTATCAGCGGTACAAAGTCCGTTAATAAGGCCGGCAGCGGTATCCTCTCCCTGCTCACTAAAAACAATTATACCGGCGCTACCGTGCTTCACAACGGCACCCTCGAACTGAATACCCTGGGTAACGGGGGCGTCGCCAGTTCGATCGGCGCATCTGCCAACTACGGTTTTAACTGGGTTTGGAAAGGCGGCAGCTGGTTATATACCGGCCCTACCACCAGCACCGACCGGAACGCCGTATTGGACAACAGCAGCGAATTTAATGTAAGCAATGCGGCCACCACCGTTACCTTCAACGGCGTGCTTACCGGCGACGGCGGATTGATCAAGGCCGGTCCAGGCAAACTCGTACTCAAAAATGCGAACCCGTATGCAGGCGAAACGATTGTGAAAGGCGGCATCCTCGAAGTGAACCCTTTGAGCAGCGCGACACTCGAAGGCAACATCATCGATAACAACCGCGGCATCGGCACTTCGCAGGTATTACGGTTGCAGAACGGCACATACAAAACCAGCGGTGGCAGTAACTCCATGTATGAGAACTATCCCCTGCACTTGTACGTGGAAGACAGTACCGTCAACGGTTTCGAGCCGTATCGGCTTGCAAACCTGTCGATGACCGTACATGGTGGCGGCACGCTCAATTACACCATTCCTTACCTGAGAGAGATCATCCAGGGCGACTGGAGCGACTTTACCGGTACGCTCGTTGCGCATGGCATTAATACAGAAGAAGCTTACAGCCTGCTGGCGATCGACAACAACAGCGGTTTTCCGAACAACAGGATCGTACTGACAGGTAACACCAAGATCGCGGCTTACAGCAACGAGCAAGTGTTTTCTATCGGCGGACTATCCGGCAACGCAGGTACCTGGTTGTCCTGCGGCGGCACTAAATCGCCGAGCTTCGGCAATGGTATCACCACTTATATTGTGGGTGGCGCCGGTACCGATGAAACCTTTAACGGCATCATCAACAATCACCTGTATGGGAATGCAGCAGAGGGTAATGGCACCACCACCCTCGTTAAAACCGGCATCGGTTTATGGCGCCTGAACGGCAACAACACCCACGCCGGCACTACGACAATCGAAGCCGGAAAACTGATCCTGAACGGCAATAATACCGGTACCGGTAAAGTAACCGTGGCAGAAGGCGCTACCCTCGCCGGCAAAGGCGCTGTGTCTGCAGCAGTGGAAGTAAACGGATTACTCGAACCCGGCGACAACTCCATCAGCACCTTCACGTTGAAAGACAACCTGGCGCTGACGTCCACCGCCACCACCGTAATCGACATTAACAAAAACAACAACACCTCCGATGTAGTCACCGTTACCAAAGACGTGACTTATGGCGGCACCCTGCAGCTCCACTTTACCGGCACGCCTGCATCGGGCGATAAGTTTAAGCTATTTAACGTCGCCGGTGCGGTGCAGGGTAACATCACCCAATTTATTCCCGCCACGCCGGGTCCCGGCCTCTTGTGGGTATTTAAACCCGCCATTGGAGAACTGGCCGTGCAAAGCCCGGACTTCGTAGAAGCGCCGTCAAACCTGACGTTGAGCGCGCCGGTAGCTGCTCCTGGTGAAGCCAACACCGTGAACTGTACCTGGACCGACAACTCCGGCAACGAGGAATATTTTATCCTCGAAAGAAGCAGTGATAATACCACTTTCATTGACATCGCACATCCCACTGCCAACACCACCGTCTACAGCGACGGCGGTTTACAAGCCGGTGTGACTTACTACTATCGCATCAAGGCATATAAATCCGTATACAGCGCCGTTGCAGCCGTGACCACTCCGGCCGCCGGCACACTGCCCGTACCCGCCTTTAGTCCATTGCCTGCTACCGGTGCGGGCAACATCCTGCTGAACAACCAGCCGCTCACCCTGGGCTGGAGCAGTAACTATGCGGACACATACGAAGTGTACCTGGGTACTGACACTAATAATCTCGTGAATATCGGCAACGTCGCTAACACCACCTTCACGCCTACAAACCTGGAGCCTAATACCCGCTATTTCTGGCGCATTGACGGCAAGAACGGCAACGGCACGACAGTCGGTGCCACCTGGAGCTTCCAGACCGCTAACGTACCTAAAACCGTCGCCGGCGACTATCGCTCTGCCGCGAGCGGCAACTGGGGCACCAGCACCGTGAGCACCGCCATCTGGGAAAGCTTCGACGGCAGTAACTGGAACAGCACCAGCGTACCACCCAACGGCGCCGTGCCCACCGTGACTATCCGTACCGGCCATACCGTGGCCCTGAACGCTACCAGCGCCGTTAACAACCTCGTGGTGGAGAATGGCGGCACCCTGCAATCCGGCACCAGCGATGGTGGCAGCGGTACCGCATCTGCGAGAAACCTGCGTGTCATCAGCAGCGTGAACAACTTTGGCAGCGTGGGTTCCAGCTCCGCTTCCGCTAACCGCGTGAACTTCGAGGGTTATCGTGCAGAGGGTACGATTTATATCACAGGTACCAATACCTTTTACCTGAATACCTTTACCGTAAACGCTTTGGCTAAAACGGTGGAAGTCGTTATCGACGCCAACCTGAATTTATCCAGCTACATGAGGGCGAACCATTCCACCTCCACTACCCTGCCCTGGACCAGTGAATCGCAGAACGACGACAACATTACCATCACCATCAATGAAGGTAAAACCGTATCCATGGGCAGCTCCGGCTATCTGCAGGCGGGTAGCAGCCCGACGACGAATACCATTGGTGAATTTGGCAACTACACCTACAACATCAATGGTACGTTAGATATGCGGTCGACCGGTACATCGTGCGTAGTAGGACATGCTACCTTACCAAGTGTCACTACCATCAACGTAAACGGCAGGTGGCTGATGGGTAACGCGATCCGTTTCATTACTAATGCCACTACGGCGCCAACCGGCTCCGTATCACTGAATATCGGCAACAATGGTGTAGCCGATGCCGGTGCGCGGACGATCGGCTCCAGCAATACGGCCACCAATATCGTCGTAACAAATAACAACTTCGGGCAAGTCGTTTTCTTTAATATCGAGGGAGATGGGCAACTGAAATCCAGAGTAGCCAACAGCGCGGTGACCTACTATGTAGGCGCAGGCAACGCGTATAGCCCCGTAAGACTGACCAACGCCGGCACCCCGGATGTCATCGGCGTGGGTGTGAAAGCCACCGTTGATTTACCCGTAACCGACAGCGCTGCGATCGTGAAGCGCCAATACAACATCACCGCACCTGCCACCGCGAACCTGACCGCAGCTTTCGGCTGGCTCCCCGTAAGCCAGGCGTCCAACTTCAGCACCGCTAACGCACTCGTACAAGGACGGTACGACAACAACACCTGGATCGAATCTGCCGCCACCCTTTCCGGTGCCGGTACAATGACCAATCCATACTACGCTGCCGCTGCGGGTCATACCGCCTTCGGCAGCTTCATAGTCGGACAATCGGGCGCGGTGAAAGACACCGAAGCACCGACCGTACGCACGAAAGACCTGGCCGTAACACTCGGTTTGAACGGCGTTGCGAACATCACCGCTGCACAGGTAAACGACAGCTCCTCCGACAACAGCGGCCAGTTCACCATGGAGGTGACTCCTTCGCAGTTTGCTACCGCCGGTATTGATACCGTAACGCTCACCGTCACCGACGCTGCCGGTAACACCGCGACTGCCAAAGCTTTGGTCACCGTGCAGAAACGTGCGGCAATCATTCGCTACACCGGCGACAGCACCGAACAGTATTCCGACAAACAAGTACTGAGCGCCGTACTGACCGACCAGGAAACAGGCACCCTGCTTAATGGCAAGACTATCCGTTTTGATTTGGGTACACAATCTGTACAATCGACTACAGACAGCATAGGCACGGGCACCGCAGCCCTGCTAATAGCGCAGCTGCCCGGCAGCTATGCCCTGCGTCCTGTATTCGAGGGCGATGCGCTGTTCCAGCCGGCGGCTGACAGCAGTGCATTTATCATTCAGCCAGAAGACGCCCGTATCACCTACACTGGCAGCACCTTCGCCGGCAATGGCTCCGCCGTTACGCTCAGCGCCACCCTCCGCGACATCACAGCCGAAACGCCTGCCACCGATCCGTTTGCGGGAGATGTAACTAAGGCAACGATCAGCTTTATCGACCGCAGCACCCAGGCCGTCATCGCGACTGTTCCCGTGGCGCCGAACGGCACTGCCACCTACACCTGGAGCGTAGACCCAGGCGCCGCTAACGCCCGGGAGTTTACCATCGGCGTAGTAGCAGGTGTCGCTTATCAACGTAACGCATCCACCGAAAACACCATTATTACCGTTGCCCGCAACAGCAACGGACTGGTAACCGGTGGCGGCTTCCTGCAACTAAACCGCTCTGCCGGCATCAAGCCAGGAGATGTGGGCAGCAGGGAAAACTTCGGTTTCCACCTGCAATACAACAGGAGTACCCGTAAACTGGAAGGCAGTTACAATACCATTATCCGCAGCAACCAGCGCGTGTACCAGGTTAAAGGCAACACACCTACCCTGCTGACCGCCACGCCTGCAATCGGCATACTGCCGGCCAAAGCCTTCTTCACCGGCAAAGCCAGCATCCACGACATCACCGATCCTTTTGCACCAATATTGGTAGAAGACAACGCCACGATGTTCGTCGATATGACCGACCGCAACGCCACCGACGCCATCGCCATCTCCGTAAGGAACCGCAACGGCAGCCTGTGGTTTGCGAGCAACTGGTACGCCATCCTGAACGCAGAACAAGCCCTGGCGGGCGGCAACATCAGCATCAACAGCAACTTCCCGCTGATACTGGCTACCCTTGGCGTTACACAGCCGGACCATACCACAGGCCTCAACGTGAGCCTGGCGCCGAATCCGACGTCGACGCATACCAACGCCGTCATCAAAGCAGATCCTGCGAAAGGCCGTATAGTCTTACACGTATACGACGCATCCGGGCATCTGTTCGAGACGAAAGAGGCGGTGCCGACGGGCAGTCCTATTTCCATCGGCGGACATTATAAGGCAGGCGTTTATATCCTGGTCGTGACGCAGGAAGGGGCGCAGCAAGTGGTGAAGTTTGTGAAACAATAGATGATTAGCGCGATAACTGCTAATACACCTGGGAGGGACGCCGGCGTCCCTCCTTTTTATTGCCAGTATTTCCGAATATTTTGAGTACATTAAACTCAAAGTTAACACCATGAAACGCAAACTCTTTCTAACACTCCTCCTGGTAACCACGTTCTTCGCGGCCTTTAGCCAGGACAAACCCGCTGCTGAGAAAGGCCTTATCAAGATTTCGGTGATGTACCCGTTCAGTGAAGGCAAAACCTTCAACATGGAATATTACGAGGCCAAACATATGCCGATGGTCGCAAAATTCCTGGGCACGAATCTCGTGAAATACACGATTGAGAAAGGCCTGAGCAGCGGGATGCCTAATCAGCCTTTGCCTTACATGGCTATCGGCACCTTTTATGTGAAGAGCCTGAGTGAATACCAGGCGGCGATTTCGCCAAACAGGGATGCGATCAGGGCGGATTTTGCGAACTATACCAATGTGGCGCCGGTGATACTGGTGAGTGAGGTGGTTAAATAAAAGACGGACCCATGAAGAAGACATTCGCAGTAGTACTTATAACAATTGTTGTGGGAGCCCTTATCTACGCCATCACACTTTACATGCCGTTGAACGGTTTCGGGTTTGCGTGGTCGACCAACTTTTTGTTGATGATCGGCGCGTTTACTTTTACGGAAACATATAAAGTACAATTGGAGTCGCCTTATTTCGAAGAGAAAGACTGGGAGCGCCGCGGCAAACTATATACCTCACTCGGCATCAACTTCTACAGAAAGCTGCTGGTTTGGGTGGGATGGGAAAAAAACCGCAAAAAAACAGCACCGGTAAAAAAAGACTTAGATGCACTGACCCGCCTGCATTATCATACCAAACAAAGTGAGGTGGGGCACCTGGTGATCTTTATCATCGTACTGGGAATCACTGGTTATGTTTCGTTTGTGTTTGGCATTGTCGGAGCCATATGGCTCATCATCACTAACATCCTGCTGAACCTTTACCCGGTTTTCCTGCAACGGTATAACCGGCCGCGGATAGAGCGGGCGATGAAGTTGAGTCAGCTGAGAAAATAAGATAAAAGCCGCAGTAGTTGCGGCTTTTATTATTCAGACAGGATGAAGGCCGGCTATGCTATGTTGAAAATTCATCGCACTACTATTGGGTCAAAACTAGGCTACGGTAAAAAGGAAAGACGCAACGATCATCCACGCACCTACGATAATACCGAGAATACCCAGTTTACCTTGTTTGGGCGCTACCTTCCCGCGGATACGTGCTGCTTTTTCGCGGGCTTTTTCATTGCCGGACAGGAACAGTTTGTTGATGAGCGGGAAACCGAGTAAGAAGCCAAGACACGCTTCCACCAGGCTGCCTGCGGCGAGGGTCGTCCACCAGATAGGTGCCGAGGTAAGCCAGCCGAGGTTGAGTACGGCGGTTACCAGTCCCCAGATACCCCAGAAGCAGAACACGATGCCTATCCAGCCCTGGTAAGGTTCTACTTTTTCCAGTAATTCTTTTGCGTTAGGTTTCTTTGCCAAAATCAGGGAAGGCACGGCGATGATGCTCAGCAGGATTAGTGTTATTCCGTAAATCATAATGTTGCATTTTTGGTTTTAAGAAATGGTGTTTGTTTGTTATGCAACAAAGGTAGCCCGGTGAGATGCGGGCAACAACATCGTATCCAGTGAAAATCAGCCCCCTGTTTTCAGGGGGTTAGTTGAGCAGGCCCAGTTTTACGGCGTAACGGGTGAGCCCGGCCAGGTTGCGCACTTTTAGTTTAAGGATAAGCGTTTTACGGTAACTTTCGATCGTGTGTTTGCTGAGATACAGTTTGTCGGCGATTTCGGCCGTGGTGTATTCTTCGGCGATCAGTTTCAGGACATCCTTTTCGCGGGAAGTGAGCATTTCGAGCGTTTCCTTTTCCTTGTTGAACACACGCTTCATATATTCTTGCTTGATCGCTTCGGAGAAGTACTTCCCTCCTTTCAGGATCACCCGGATGGCCTCCAGCAGTTCGGTGGAGTCGGCGTTTTTAGAGAGGAAGCCGTCTACATTATTCTGAATAAGCGCATCAATCATGTTCGTATCGGTATGCATACTTACGACCAGCGTGCTGATTTCCGGGCGTTTTTCCTTGATGTGATGATTGAGACTGATGCCATCCATGTCTGGCATACTGATGTCCGTAATCACCAGGTCCACCTGCTCCTCCGGGTGCTGATCGAGGTAATTCACGATCAGCTGGCCATTGTGAGCGTAGTACAATACATGTAAATCCTTTTCCTGCGCGATGAGCCGCGTGAGTCCGTCGAGGAACAGCTGGTGATCGTCTGCAAGGATAATATTATGCTTCATGTAACGGTATTTCAATGTCAATGACGGTGCCTTTGGAGGGGAAGGAATCAATGGTAAATACCCCATCGAACAACTTCAGCCGCTCCCGTATCTGCTGGAAGCCGAGACCATGCTTCGCCGCTTCCGGGGAGAAGCCACGGCCATTGTCTTCGAACAGCAGCTTGAGCAAGCCATCCAGTTTCGTGAGTTGTATTTCCACCTTCGAGGCCTGGCTATGTTTCTGGGCATTCGTGATCAGTTCCTGGATGATCTTGTAGATCTCCACCTTCAGCGATGCGCCGAGGCGGTCGATATCTTCATCCGGATAAGCATGGAACGTGATCACCGCGCTACCCGGCACATTGAACTGGCGGATGTAGCCCGAGATCAGGTCTGCAAAACCCGTGTTCGTAAACTTTTGCGGCACCAGGTCGTGCGACAGATCGCGCACCAGGTGGTACGTATCGTCTACCTGGCGGATGAGCGCCTCCAGCCCCGTCTGACTCGCCAGTTGCAACTTGATCGCCGCGAGGTTACCGCCGATACTATCATGCAGTTCGCCGGCGATCCGTTTACGCTCCTTTTCCTGACCGTTTACGGAAGCCTTCAGCAGTTCGAGTTCCTTATCCTTCAGCAGCGCTGCTACCTTCTGCCGGTTCATTTCCTCCATTGTCGCATTCAGCTTACTTTGCGCCTGCAGCTTCTGGTAGTACACATACAGCAATGCGATTACCGGCAGCAGGATCACCAGGAAGCCGATCAGCAGGCTGTACTGGACCGTTCGCTGGTGATCCAGCTCATTCTGCTTGTTCAGTATCTCTTTCTCCTTTTGGGCCGTCTGGTATTTTATTTCGAGCTCGTTGATTTCCCTTTTGTTCTGGCGGCTGATTAGCTGTTGTGAGATGCCCATGTATTGCGTCATGAGCGCGTAGGCGTTCTCGTAGTCGCCCATGGCAGCGTGCAGGTTGCGCAGGCTGTTCAGCACCCTCAGCTGCGCCTCCAGGTTGTTCCATTGAATCGCATTCGCATACACCATGGGGAGCAGTGCCATTGCGTCCTGGTATTGCTTCCGGGCAACCAGCAGATCGCCCAGGCGCTGACCGGCATCGATGTACAGGTCGAAGAACTGCAGATTTTGTGCGCTGTCCTTCACCGAGCTGTAAATAACATATGCCTCGTCCGACTGCTGGTTTAACTCCGCGATGATCCCTAACGTAAGGTTCGCCTGTAAGGCACTTTTTGCGTGGCCTTGCTGCCGGAAATAAGCCAATGCCTGTTCCGTATACTGCTTCGCCTGGGGCAAGTCCTTTTGTTCGAGATAGATGATGCCCAGCCGCTCGTACACCTGGTGTTTCACGCCCTCCTCCGGGTTCTTGTTCAATAGTTCCTGGCAGGCGGAAATGGCTTTGTTGTATTCCTTACGGGCGGCATACACGTTCGCGATGCCGAGTTGATAACCTGTTTGATCATTTGCCAGGGGAACACCTTGCAGGTAATACCTGAGTGCTTCGTCGTACAGGCCTTCCTGCCTGTAGGCGTCGGCGAGCGTGAGGTAGAGCCTTGCCTGGTGCGTACGTTTACCTGGCATATCGCTGCGATCCAGGTCTGCCAGCAATTGCCGTGTGTAAAAGATGACAGAATCCGTCGTGCCGTGGTCCGTATGAAAAGTGAGCAGGTTTTGTACAGACGTTACCTTCGTGCGAATATCGGTGGCCCCGGCGATATGCCGTAACAGGGAGTCCGGCGTTTTAACAGGCACCTCTCCATAGCCCGTGAAACCATTTTGCGCTGTACTGAGGCTCGATATGGCCAGCAGTGCTGCGAAGAGCAAGGTCCTTTTTATGGTTACTTCCGTGATCATTTCGTTCAGACGTGGAAGATAGTACGAATTTCGTTAGCGGCATGGAGTTTACAGATCAAAAGTGTATATTGATGCATTCCACGAATCAATCTGAGAAAGTATGCTGATGAAGTTAACCTGCGCCCTTGCGCTGTTCCTGTTGCCGATGTTCGTTTGCGCACAATCCGAGTTGCTGCCGAAATTTACGACCAATGCCCCGTCTGACCTGCCCGTCATGCAAGCCGGTACCGTTACCGTGAGCGGCCGGATCACCCTGCCTCCCGGCTTGAAACGCGACAGCATCTGGGTACAGGTAACCGTTCCGCAGCCTTTTACCGGCGAAAACAAACGATACAGAACACTTGTTGGCACTGACGGCCGTTTCTCCGTAAAAGTGAATACCGAGACCAACCGGAGCATTTGTGCCATCAAGACCGACATCAATGAAATGCATACCGTTACCACCTTTTTGACAAACGGCCGTGCAAGCACCGTAGCCATCAACTACAACGAAGACGGCGATATCGATAAGATGAAAACCAACGATGCCGGCGGCCTCACCGAAAACGATCTCGTACACGGCGTCAACAAATTCTCAGCGTTATCCGCCCATAAATCCAATAAACCCAGGCCGACCTTGTACGACAAACCGTTCAGTGACTTCTTCGATCATACCAATAAAGTGTTGCGGGACAGATGGGGCGTACTGAACCAGTCTACACTTTTATCCAACAAAATGAAAGTGATGACCTTCCGCGATTTCGCCCTGCGCATTTACCAGGTGCACCTGTTTGACTACGAACGGGAAATGATCCTGAATTACATGAACACCCACCAGCAGCAGATGCCGGATAGTGCGATGATCAGGAAGCCCGATCGTGCATACTTTTCGTTCCTGAAAAACCTGAACCTGAACAATCCCCTCAATCTGTACACCTATGCCCTACCCGACCTTAACCAGGAGATATTACGCAACCCCATCCTCAACATCCCACGCGTCCAGGACACTCCTATCGATGAGTGGACCAACAATACAAAAGCCATCCTGGCCCCGTTAGTGGGCTTCGACAAAGGCATGTACTACGACATGCTGGTAGGCAACGCCTACGCGATGCAGTTCGAGCTGGAAGTTCAACCGCTATCGGAGAAACAGATCGCCAACATCAAAAAACACTTCAAAGGCAACGACCTGGAAAAGATGCTCCTGCGCAGGAACCAGGAGATCATTGACGCTGCCCGCTTCAAAGAAAACCTGGTCGTTAATGAGACCCCGGCCGTTCCTGTCGAAAAGTTAATGGATGCCATTGTTGCCCGGTACAAGGGAAAGACCGTCGTGATTGACTTGTGGGCGACGTGGTGTATACCTTGTCATGACGCGATCAACGAGTCGCGCGAACTGAGAGCACGGCTGAAAGATGTGGTGTTTGTATACGTTACCGGCCCATCGTCGCCAAAGAAGCTTTGGCAAAGCCAGGTACAGGGGATTGGCGGGGAGCATTATTACATCACGAAGGACGAGATGGATTATGTGTACAGGCATTTTAAGTTGGGTGGATTGCCGAGTTATTTGGTGTATGGTAGGGACGGAGGGTTTAGGGAGATGGTGTTGGGGTGGCCGGGGAATGGGGAGATGGAGGGGAAGTTAAAATAGAGGGAAGCCACCATTGCCCCAAACGAAGCCCGGGCTACTTAAGGGCAATACAAATGGCCTCCCTTTCTATATTTTGAAAAGACACCTTACCGCTTTTTAAACCAATATGTCAAAGAACTAACACAGGATGCCCGGGGTAGCGAAATGGCCTTTTGCCTATGCTACCTTTTTTATGAGCATTCTGCTCCAGCACCTCCCTTCACGCCATCTTACGACGGTAAACCTGGTGGTAACTGGAAAATTGTATGCAAAGATCGGGGTGAAGTGGGCGGATCATCGTATCATTTTATGGCAAAAAAGAGTCGATTTATGGCAAAGTTGAAGTGATACAATTCTGTGGGAATTTTATATCTTGGCACATAACAACGACCTATGAATTTTACAGAACAACAAGTGAATGAATTTAATGCAGGGTATGAGCTGGCTTGCAGAAAGATGAAGGGACTTTCATTAATGGAAGAATATAGACCACGCAGCATGAATTTCCTGGAACGGATCAGGGCAAAAGGTGCTATTAAAGCGTTTCAGAAAGCCTTGCAAATTTATCCTGACCACTGGCAAAGCTTGTTTTTCTTGGGGAAAATTTATCAGCGAATGAAAGATCACGAAAAGTCGCTTTACTATTTTGAATCTGCATTGCGCGTGGAACAGGACAATCACAATATTCCACAAGAAGCGGCACTGGCAGCGATGCATTTGAATCAAATCGAAAAAGCGATTATGTATTCCGCAGAATCCGTAAAACGTAAACCGGGTGATCCTGCCTTGATGGGTAACCACGCTATGAACCTCTTGATCGCCGGGCAGGATCATGAAGCACTTGGGACCATTAATGCCGCTCTGGCCATAAACGGAACCGACAGCATCAACTTACGGATTTATCAAAAAATTTCGGGCGTGATTGCCGGAAGCGAAGACCGACCTACTTTTTCAGCATCAATCCTATAGGACCATTTGTCACAGAGAAATTGCAGGCGCTAGCGCGGGTTTCCTCTGATTTGTTCAAACGAACCGATATTATGCCTAACCTGATCAACATTTACGTCCCAGTGGAGACCTTCCTCCGCGATATACATCCGCTGATACAAAACAGTGGTATGCGCCTGTATATGGAAACTCTCCAACAGGAAACATGGAACATTGTCGAAATTAAAAACCACGATGCCTTGGAAAACGAAATAAACGAACATTACTACGCTCTTTATTTCTCGTCCGAACCTTTCGTGAAGAAGCAGCACGGGAGCTTTTTCGACGAAACTTTTTGTATTCATGCGATAGAGCTGCGTGGCGGCAGATCTGATGCAGCAGCAATTGAAAATTTGAGTCTCAGGATCATTTCCAAGACGCCGGACAAGGGGGTAAAGTCCTTCATGAACAAGCTGAGCAAGCATCTGAAGGATAACCAGGCGTACGGCATGGGCGTAGAGCCGGCGACGAGTACCTACCACAGCAAGGTTTTCTACCACAAACAAGCCATCAAAGGGAAAACGCTTTGGGTCGATTTTAAACGTAAAGTGGTTCCAACAACCGTAATATAAACATGCAGGAGTGGTAGTATATCAGTTTAGGTAAATGCCGATTGTTAATTTTTTGGTGGATTCTTTCCGCTTCACTAATTTTAGCAACACCCCCAGCAACCATTAGAAGTCCGGGCAACTTTTCCATAACCCGAAACCACTACTATGATTTTTGAGTTTTCCGCTGCCCCGGAAGCAGTGACATCCACGACCATTCACCCTGAACCGCACGACTTTCCCCAAATGATTATCCGTAACGCGGTAAGTGAAAGCCGGCAAGCCACCAATCGCCTCCTGCAGCAACAGGAAAACGCTATTTACAGCACCATCACCAAACACCATTTTCAGCTACAAAACGAGGCCCATCTATGCATGCGCAGCACCTCGCCGCTCATCAACCTGTTTTATACCATAAAGGGAAAAGCCGCGGCGTACCATGAACAATTGGGCAACATCAACCTGGACGAGGGACAATATTTCCTGTATTACCTCCCTGCCGGTGAGCATCCCATCCAGTTAACCGCTTGCGATTGTATTACTATGAAAGTGGAAGTTGATATGAAGATGCTGGCTACTTTGAAAGATCAGCATGTCTATCTTGAGCAATTCCATCAACATGCACAAAATTCGCCGCTGATCGGGTGGCGCCTGCCCCGCATGGAAACCTGTAAAGAAGGCCAGAAGCTGCTGGGCAACATCACTAGCAGCAAATTGGAAAATGGCCGACGCGCCATGTTTATGCATAGAAGCGTATCGATGCTATTGGCCTTGTATATCGATGACCTCTCGCGCAATGAGGAGGAAGCAGCGCCACGTTACATTTACAGCGAAGAGGAAGTGAACAGGCTGAAAGAAATGGCCGAGGTGCTAGGTACCGATGAGTACCGAAAACTCAAAATAGAACAGGTGGTGCGTAGGTTCGGCTTCTCCCACAACAAGGCAGTGCAGGGCATCAAGTGGCTATTTAAGAAGAGTCTCCGTACGTTAAAAAATGAGAGAATCGCGAAAGAGATAGCAAGAAGGCTCATAGAGTCAGAGGCCAGTATAGAACAGATTATTGACGATATGGAACTAGGCGAGCCATCGAATACCAGGAGAATGTTCCGGAAGATTTTTGGTCAGACACCATCTGCTTTTCGGAGGGATCATCGCCGGGAGCAGGCTAGTAAGCCAGGTGACGTCATTTAGTTTGCGAAACGCTCCTGAAGTCTTAAATACCCCAAACCTTTCTTGTTGACTAATGCGTTAGCCAGATTTTTATTAATTTGGTGACAAGAATTGGACAGGTGTCGTTCCAAGATTGAATAAATCCGGTAAAAGGATTTTTGTAAGTTGAACCCATTTATAAAAGTGATACACTCCCTTTCATTCCCGAAGGGATAAAATATTCGAACCAAATGAATTATTCGCCAACAAGATTAGCGCTATTTTCCGCTTGTACGTTTACCCTCGTTGCGCTGGCACTGGACATTATAGCATCGGCTGAGCTCACGTCAAAAATGATTTTCAAGTGGATGCTAGCGGGCGTTTTACTCGGAATATCAATGTATTATTTCTATAAACGTCATTAAAGACGCGTCGGTTGAAACGCCAGAAACTTACAATATTCATAGACGGAGATTGAGCATATGGAAATCAAAAAAGTCCGTTGCGTCATAAGCATGGTGGCCCGCTACGGCCTTTTCGGCCGTTTTGATACCTGTAGCAGGCGGGTAAACCACACTCTCCCCTTCTATCACCAGTTCCTTTACCGCTTCATTGCCGGGCAAATCCCTGGCGGACACCAATATCCGGCATCCATCCAGTTGCTCTTTGCAGGGTACATATAACCAAGTGCCATCCTTTTCCTGCACCGCTTTTCCGCCTTCTACCAGCTGCCCCTTGCCATTGTAAATTTTGACCGTCACACCAGCTACTTTAAAATTATCCGTCGCCATCACCATAATTCCCTGATCGCCTACCTCCACGGCGTGAATAACAGGCGCCTGCAGGAAATCGGCGATCGCCAGGTTATGCACGTTTAAGGCATCATAAAGCCCGGCTTTATAAACCGCATGCAATGCCGCTGACTTACGCACCTTGGCCGACCAGGCTGCTCCCTCCTTGAACTGCGCCTTCGTACGTTCTTGTCCGTCAGTCCCCCTGCCAGGCCGTTTACGCGGAGCCTTGGCTATAATCAGCCGGCCGTAGCGCACGTACATAACTACCTGGTTGCCAAACTTGCCGCGGGCACCGGTGGATATTGCGTTGAAGGATTCCTGTATCATGGTGTTTGCATTTTTTTACAAATATCGGGGCGTGAAACGCGTTTTGCCGTATCATTTTATGGCAAAAAAGAGTCAAATTATGGCAAAATTACCCGTCGGATGGTTCAGTGAGGGTTGGGTGTGGGTTGGGTGATGGTGGGGCTAGGGGGATAATTCCAATACATCTCGATAAGATACATTGCTTTTAATTTCACCAGACAAACCGAAGTTGCTAAATTCGCCGTCTCCATTTTAGCACTAGCACGCCAGGAAACGTTATGCCCAATCCTGCGCAGACTCATCTCATCTTTTTGTTAATAGTAAAAACTATGCGTCAGCCTAAGCAGCCTTTGACGCACCCAATCCATGATTACGATCGATTTAAACAACACTTATCAGCTGACCGCCAACATCATCAATCCCAAAATAAGTACTGCAGAATTCCTTGCGCCACAACTTACCGGATGTGATGTGCTTATGCGCCTTACTATCATTCCATATCCTGACCCGTATTTGCCGCGCGTTTACAATCTTTCGATGGGCCCACCTATAGGACGCGATAAGGTTGATGATCGTGTAAGACTAAAACATCGCGACTCAAGTTGCGTTTTTTCGACTGCTATTTTATTCGCGTTATCATTCCTAACAGACTATCCTGATTCGCTCATCGGCCTCGATGGCTCGGATGATCTACGAGCGATACTTTACCACAGCATGTTCGTTTCAAACAGAACTACTATGAATAAGTTTTTCACTTCCATTGGGGTAGACTGGTATGTAAAACTATTGCAGAATCGCTCCGATGTGGAACGTGATCAGTTAGGCCAGGCGTTATTTAAACCAAAGACTGAATCATTTGATTATCAAAGAGATAGGAGCGAACTTTATACATATTATTTATTATCATTAAAAAATTAGTAAATTTGGATATGGACGCACAAATACAAGCCAAAATTGACGAGATCAAGCGGCAATCTGAGCGATGCAAAGCAGAGGGCAGGTTTCCTACCAGTCCAACTTTTACGCCGAAGAAGGATAGCTTATCCATGGCTATTCGTACTAAAAAAGATGCGGATATCTTTATGGCAGAGATAGATGCCATCAGGAAGAAAAAGAATTAGTATTATTCAATATTGATAGAAAGGGCTGCAGGTTTGCGGCCTTTTTGTTTACAGGTAGTTTAAGTGACCTACGTAGTTATTACCCAAGCAACAGTTATGTTAAACACTCGATAATAAGGTCGTTAGTCAAAGAGAACGCCGCACAAACGCGAACGCATATGGTGCGGTTTAAGAAATATTGTTTCGGTTTGAGGTTCTAAAACTTAACACTGATAAGCATTTCGCCGAGAAAAGGATTCAGTAACTTAAAAAAGTTACTGTATCCTTTTATGTATCACTACAGATTGATACGATAAGGATTAACTTAATGTGCTAAAAGCAGAAAGCCGCATAAATCCTACGATTTATACGGCTTTAAGTGCGTTTGAATTTGTTCTGTGATCCCGCTGGGATCCGAACACTCCCAGCTGCACACATCGAAAAGGCCTATTTAATCTTTGTGTAGACTTTCTCATACACCCTTATTTTAAACTGCTTTATATGCTCCGCGCTTTATAAACGCATGCCGCAAATATAAAACTCGGTGATCAAATCGTAACAAAACGGGCTTAAATAATTTGTCCACAGCTACTTATAACCAAATCAGAAGCTAATGTATGTCATTTACTACAAGATAGATAGGTTTGACTGGTAGACCGCCCATCCGGCCCCTTCAAACTACAAATAAAAACCTCACAAAATTCAGATTATGCAAAATTTCAACCGTCCTCAACTGGCAACGATTGAGGACCTGGAGAGCTTTAAAAAGGAACTCCTAACAGAAATAAGAAATCTCACCCAAACACTCTCGCGTTCAATGGCAGGAAGAAAATACCTTAAATCATACGAAGTACGGGAACTGCTGGGTATCTCGTCTGGTACACTATAAAATCTGCGGATAAATGGTTCATTAGCTTACATTAAGCCAGGTAGTATTATTCTTTATGAAAGTGCTGATATCCAGGAATACTTGGAAAATAAGAAGAAGAGAAAAGGCTTGACCGACCGATGACGCTGCCAGCAATAGCAGCGTAGACTTCGTATTGTTAGATAAAAATAGAATGTTTCATAATTTTGTAATCAGTTATATTAACTATCAGGCGGATAAAGTCCAAATCTATGCATATATTCGCTGCCCTTCAAATGTCGCGCCATCCCCTCCTCCAGTCGTTGATTTCTGTAACTCTCGTCCTCGATACTGAATGCTTCTGTAACCATTAAAATACCTATTCGACTGTCAAGCAGCACAAACTCAGAATCCATTTCGAGAGCAGCTTCTAAGGCCTGAATTACTTCCGGAATTCTTTCGATGTATATTGCATCACTCTTCAAATCCCCTTTGGGTAAATATTTAGCCACGTCACCTATTATCAGAAACTTACCTGGGGCGGCGCAAAATTCGGAACTGAACACCTCTTCTATATACGTGTTGACATCATCACTTTCAGCGTCACGTATAACAAATTTCAAAATTTCAGAAAAAATGGATGTGTTACTGTATTCAATTGAACTATTCAGTTCCGCAGCTTTCTCATGGTACCACTCAGGCCCCTCTGTTTCTCCGAGTTCACCATCAAGCTCATCAAGAATTTCAGGTGTTTGGGCAGATAACTGTGCGCCATACCGTCTGTTGAATGCATCTCTAAACTGCATGTAATCTGCATACGGAAAATAAGGATTTAGTGCTATTGCCACGAAAATGTGCTTGAGCCCTGCAAGATACTGTTTCTGATTTATCAACAAAAGACCTCTATAGCGATTAAATTGGCACGCGAATCCATTCTTGATTTCTAAAAAAGAAGAATTTAAATTAGCACCAATCAAATGCTCAAGGTCAATGACGGCTCGCTTAAAATCCTTTTCACTATCATCGTTCACCCTGTGTGCCAAGGCAAAATCTCCCGCCTGCAAAATAACATCCAAAACAGACTGCCCAGCGATAGCAAAAAACAATCTTGAAACAGCATCAACGTAGCGATCTGCAGGTACATTCGCAGGCAAAATAATACCGAATGCGCTACAAAATCGTCGTTTAAATTCATCCCCACCAATGAAATTCCTAACTAACAATAAATCAAAGTCTATTTTTCCAGATGCCGTATCTTTCTGCGGCATAAGCAGCATTGAAACATTCGCTTTAGCTGCCTGTTTAGCCAGGTTTAGTTTCAAACTTGACAGTGAATGTCCGAGGTAGTAGATGCGCGGCTTACTGACTATTATAACCCTAACCTTACCAGACTTAAAAGGTTCCACGAGAGACTGCAGGCGCCCAATTATGTCCTTTAGACCTTCGCTTACTCGTTGAGTGTCGAAATTTGTGTCGAAATAATCCTTGTCAGATATTGTCAAAAACTCTAAAACGCCAACGGTCCACGCCCCACTATTTGAGACAATCTTTTCTGACGATCTGGAGAGCATCCACATAGAAGGTATACTAGACAAAATAATTATCATGCTTACTTTCATCCACGAAAACGGCTTAGCGATATCCAATACACCCAACCGCTGAGATGAAAGTATTAAAAAGGCTAACACGAATACAAAAACCGTTATTACCCATCTCTTATTCTCTTGAGCTTTCAACCAAAAACCAACAATAGCTCCAAGCCATTTTAGCACCCTAGTCGGGATAAATATCTTAAACCAATCATTCATTTATTAAAAACTTTTGAGGCATTAACGAATTTAAGTGATAAACATACTAATTCACAAATTACAAAAAGCCATAACATTATTAAAAATGCCATAAAGCAGCTTTAAATAATGGGCCTATATCCCGTCTTGCATGAGTGTAGTTGGTTAGAGAATAGCAACTAAACATACTTAAAACCCGACGTAAACCTGGAGTAGTAGATTAATTATCGATAGACAATCTCACATCCTGTTCATTAACCCCTGTGAATTGACAAAACTCCGCAATTGAAACAAACTGTCCCTTATTCTTTCCAAGAACTTTACGAATTCTCTGTAAAAGCAAACGTGCGGTTCTTTCTGATCTTCCGGTTACTATCTGGACGTCGGACACATAAATTGCAAGGCGAAAGCTGCTTTTTTTGTTTGAAATCGGCATCGATATTTTTTCAGTTAAAAATGCCGGCGTAGTTTGGCGTGGTAATACAAAATACGACATCGTGCACGAATGGAAAAGCCTAACGGAGCGGGCTGTGTGAAGTGCTCCTATTTGTTACGAAATTCTTTTAATTGGCAAGACAAAAAGGGTTAATACCCTTAGATGGTACCATTGGTAATATTACCTTCTACAAATCGACAGCCGGATATCTGGCACGCGAAAAGGGCGGTGTTGACGCCGCCCGATTTGCTACCGATCCTGCGTTGAGCGTACCCGTGAGAATGGCGCTGAGTTTGGCAAAGCCGGTAAAGCCGGCAAATTGCTGCGCACCTCTTTCCGTGCGTTGCTCATGAATACTGGCGACAGTTACATGACCGCCCGCCTTACCGCCCGGTTCACAAGGTGATTAAGGCTGACGCCACCAGCGTACGTGGAAAACGTAACGTAATTGATGGAGAAGCGGAACTGTTACAGGGATTCGAGTTCAACATCAACGGTACGTTGCAGGGAACGTTCTTCGGACCGGGTTACAGGCGCTGTTGACGTAAGCTTTCCTCCGTTTATTCCGATCAATATGATCGCAGCTCCTACTGTAAATTAACGGCAGCTGGTGCTGAAATCGACTTTGAGGTGGAAACGTTCGTGAACGGTGTAACCAGGTCTGCGGACATGCCGCTCGACGCTTTGCAGACTGCGGCCATGAACCTGACGGTTCAACTTCCGGCCAACAGTCCTCACCCGCTTTTCCTGGCGTTTGGGATTGAGTTTTACCAGAAGGTGAACGGAGCGTCGTCGCCCTCATCTTTGAGCCGGTTGTAGTGATACAGGATATCCGTCCGCGTTTTCGCAATGGCTTTGTTGATTTCAATTACTTCGGGGAAGCTGCCGTTAATGATGCCGGACTTTTTGCAAAACTTGGCTGGGTTAACCTGGTAGCCGAGGGAAACGTCATCCCGCTCTCCCCTAATGACAAGCCGCAACATAATAGTACGCTTGCCATTTGTTTCACTTTTAGACTTTCGTAACCGGAAAGAAATTGATAACTCTTGACTTACTTTCATCGCCAATGATGTTTGAAGTGGTTAAGAAATTGGTTCGTTTTGGTTCAATTTTCTCTTTCCTTAAACTCAATACCATTAAGCGTTTCCGAGGAAAAAGGTGACACCTAAAGTAGAATTTTTAGATGTCACCTTTTTTGCCACCTTTTACATTCATTTTAGATAGTAAACCTTTGTAGTGTAAAAAGCAGAAAAGCCGCACAGACATTACATTCTGTACGGCTTTTTAATTATTTGTTTTCTCGGTTGTGATTCCGCCGGGATCCGAACACCTTAACTTCACAGAATCCTCTCTTCCAAACTCACAAACCCTCTACCTCGCCAACAACTCCCCAATCATCAACTCCAACGTCCTATGATTATGCTCGTCCGTCCTGAAATTCGAAAACACAATCCTCCCCTCCTTATCGATCAAATAATTCGTCGGCGCCCCCATGGCCTTCAGATTCCCACGCTTCTCCGGCTCATCACGCACCGGGGTAAATGAATATCCACTCTGCTTCATAAACGGCGCAACATACGGATCCTGCTCATGGGCGATATTAATCCCAACATACGCCAACTGGTCTTTATTAAATTTACGCACCACAGCCTCGAAGTGCGGGAACTCTCCACGGCACGGGCCGCAACCAGGGAACCAGTAGGTAACCAGTACCACTTTGCCTTTCAGATCGGCCAGCGAGGTTTTGCCGGAGGTCAGATAGTTGTCGAGTGAAAACGAAGTGGCCGGCTGGGCTTTGGACTGGCGTTGTTGCCACACTTCCTGCTGAATGGCGGCATTGTCTTTACCAAGTTTACCGCCGTAGGTGGTTACCAAAGCGTAGATCTCGTCGGTGGGATCAACTGCATAGTTGAGGAGCAAACTGTCGTAAGCAGCCTTCACATTGCCGGCAGCGGCGTTGGCGGCGGCTTTGTCTTTCAACAACACGGTAGCAGCATTGCCGAAACGCTGCTTAGGAGCGGTATTGAACTTCTGGACAGCTTCCTCATACTTACCAGCAGCCGCTAACGCGCGACCGGCTAAAATGACATCGGCAATCTCTTTGTTTTGCAGCCATGACTTATCGGTGCGCAGGGAGTCGTTATTGAGCATATCGTCGGCGAGTGCTTTGGCTTTGGTCAGGTCGCGGGTGAGCAGGTAGTTGTAGTAATTGCTCATGGAGCCGGAGGTCCAGTTGGATTTTCCGGGGTCGTATTTCTGGCGGGCCAGCTCCCATACCTGTATTTTAACGGCGGGGTTCAGCGAGCGTTGGGCCAGCCAGTAGAGGGCCTGGGCGCCGCGTTCGGTGCCGGGGTAGCGGTCGGGCATGGACAGCATCAGGTCGTGGTGTTTGGCGGAGTCCACGTCCTCAAAGGAGCTGGCGTAATAGAACGCATGGTCCGGGCTCTTGGGATCGGCCTGGGTGGCCTTTCTCAGGTACTCGCGGCCACCGGCGAAGTCACCCCAGCGCTCGGCGTCGGTCCATAACATCTGGTAGGCTTTACCGTTTTTAGGATCAAGTTTTACGACTTTCTCCAAATAGGGTTTGGCGGTGGGCAGCTCTTTTTGGTACAAGGCTTCTGCGTAGGCAAAGGGGATGACAACCGATTTGGGATTGGCCTTGATCCATGCATCGTATTGCTGTTGCAGTTCTTTGCTCTCGGCACCCACGGCGAAGATGTAGTCTTTGTGGGCCTGGGCATCCTTAAAATCTTTTTCTACGGCTTTTTTAAGGGCGGCAATTTCTGCGGGTGTGGCTTCGGGCTTTGGTGAACGTGGGCCCTGGGCGTATGCGCTGATTTGTAAGATGCAGGCGGCTGCCAGCATGGTGATGATTTTCTGCATGGTTAGTTATTTTATGATGTCTGCTAATGTTTTTTTTAACTCCTCTCCTCTCAGTTTGGCGGCTACGATACGGCCATCGGGGGAGATCAGAAAGTTATCGGGAATGGCCTGTACGCCATACAGCCTGGCGATTGGCTCCTGCTGGGCTTTCAGCTCGGAGATGTGTTGCCAGTTGAGGCCATCTTTGGCAATGGCATCCACCCACTTTTGGCGATCGTGGTCGAGGGAAACGCTGATCACGGTAAAGCCTTTGTCTTTGTATTGCTGGTAGGCTGCCACTACGTAAGGATTCTCGGCGCGGCAAGGCACGCACCAGCTGGCCCAAAAATCGAGCAGCACGTATTTGCCTTTGAGGGTGTTCATGTTCACGGCCTTTCCGTCGAGGTCTACGGCATCAAATGCTGGGGCCTGTTTGCCTACGCGTACTTTTTCCAGGGCTGCCAGCCGGTCGTTGATTTGCCGGCCAATATCGGTGCGTTGCAGGTCGGGCGACAAAGCGGCGTAGAGGGCCAGCGAGGTGTCCAGGGGCACGCGGGATTGTAACACCCACAGGTGCATGAGGCTCACCATGCTGTTGGGGTGCTGGCGGATGACGGTATGTTTATCTGCCCAAATCTGGTTAAACAAGGCCTCGGCTTCGGCGGTTTTGCCTTCGTCACGCAGGGTTTTAAGGGTGGCGTATTGTTGTTTCTCCTTCAGCCGGCCCTCTGTTTGCAGGGTGTTGTTAGGCGTTCCGGCAGCGAGGATGTAGTCAATGCTGTCGATGTGGCCCTTCAGCGTGACGGTACCAGGTTCGAGGTACATGTTGAAGGATTTGCGGGAACGCAGGCTTGTCGGTACCAGTAAAGCTTGCGATACGCCGGTTGTTTTTCCTTTGAACCGGAATTTCCCGTCTGTTGCACGGGTGCGCAGGGTGTCGGCGGGGCCGTTACCTTTACGCACGAGGATATAAATGCTGTCGTTCTTCAGGCCCTGGAGCTGGCCGCTTACCTGGTAAGACTGTGCATACAAGGATGAACATAACAGTGTCGCCGCCAGGATGCAGATCAATTGTTTCATAAACGGTTTGAATATAGCCGCGGTGATGGCGTCACCACCGCGACTGGGTTAATATGATCCCTTATTGGGAAGCTAATATTTGTTCTGTTCGATCACACCACCACTGGCCACGAGTTCCGTACGCGGAATAGGTTGCGCGAAACGGCGCGAGCCTTTGGCCAGTGTGTACGTTTTCACCGGCTCATTGGTTTGCACGGATGCCACGTTGTACGGGTAAAAGTCGCGGGTGAGGGTAATGTCGTCCAGCGCGTAGTCATTGTTGTTATACCGGCGGATGTCGTTCCAGCGATGGGTAAACGGCAGCTCGCGACGGCGCTCTTCCAGCACTTTGGCAATGGCATCGTCGGGCGTAGTGGCTACAAGGGTTACCCAGGCACCGGGTGTCATGCGTTTGGCGCGCAGCTGGTTCAGCACTGCAACGGCTTCCGCAGGTTTGTTGGTGCGGGCCAGGGCTTCAGCTTTAATGAGCAGCATTTCAGGTACGGTAGGACCAGAAGGCAAACGATCTTTAAAGAAGAAGATGTACCCCGGGTAATCGAAGCTGGGGTTGATCATGCCCCTGTCGTACGAATAGTTCTCGACGATGTGATAACGGTAACGCAGGTCATGATCTTTATCGTACAGGTTCAACAGTCCCTGGCTGGGAATGTACCACCAGCTGCCGTGGTTCAGCATGCGGAAGTATAAGAACTCTTTCCAGCCGATCATGTCGGTAAGGTCGGTCTGGTTGTCGTGCGTGTACGGGTATTGCAACACGACGGTTTTAGACTCGGGTTTACCGGGATCGGTGACTACGCTTTGGGTACGGCCGTAACGCATTTCGGTATTGTAATCGACCAGTACACTGTACTCGTCGAGCGCAAGCTGGGCGTACTTCTGCGCTTCTGCGTAATTGTTACGGGTAAGGTAATAACGCGCTGCAAAACCATTCACTGCGGCTTTGTTAGCACGCCAGTGGCGCGCACGGCCTTCCTGTACGAGTGGTTGTGTTATTTTTAATGCCTCGGTGAGATCGGATTCGATTTGTTTGTATACGTCCTGCAAGGGGGCGCGTTTCAACGGTTCCTCGAAGCTGGTGCTGGTTTTAATAGGTAGCCCCAATTCGTTCTTGCTGGCTTCGTTGTAGGGCAAACAAAAGGTGGTAGCCAGCTGGAAGTAGCTGTAAGCGCGGATGAAATGAGCATCTGCGGTAAGAGTGGCTTTCTGTTCGGCAGTGCCACTTACGGCGCCCACGAGGCTTAACACCATGTTGGCGTGAAATATCTTCCGGAACTCG
Source organism: Chitinophaga horti (assembly GCF_022867795.2). NCBI lineage: Bacteria > Pseudomonadati > Bacteroidota > Chitinophagia > Chitinophagales > Chitinophagaceae > Chitinophaga > Chitinophaga horti. Next base: position 2,799,806 of record NZ_CP107006.1, read on the forward strand.
TTGTTCCAGAAGGTTTCCTGGGTATCGTCCTGCAGGTACAGGGTATCCCAGGTGGCGAATTGAACGGCGGCCATGTTGAACGGACTGGCAGATGATTTGTACATCGCGGCAGACAGGCCGCAATCATCTGTTGCATAAATAGCGGAGCGATTCGCTTCGAGGTAGAAGCTGGCGGTGTTATTCAGCAGTGCTTCCAGTTGCGCGGCGGTTGTTGCCTGTACGGAGGAGGTTTTACTGGGCCGCTCCTCGAGAAACTTATCGCAGGCGGAAAAGCCTAACACGGTGCTTAAGAGGGCGACACGGAATATATGTTTGTAAGAAATCGTCATGAGTACTGTTTTTAAATTCACAATTCGTCTTAAAGGCTCACTTTCAGCCCCAGTGTTACCGTAGGCTGCGGACGCATAGTGCCGAGCGGATATTCCGGATCTTCCTTGGCGTCGTTCGCGTAAATGGTAAACAGGTTGTTACCCTGTGCAAAGAGTTGTACGTGCTGCAGGTGCAGGCGCGACAGGGTGGCTTTGTTCAGGTTGTAGGTGAGGTTCACTTCCTGCATACGCACGTGCGACGCGCTTTCGATCAGGTAGGTCATGTACTGGTGAAAACGGTCCCAGAAGTAGTAGCGGTCTTCTACGTCGTTCTGCGGCAGCGGCACGATCTTTTGAGGATCACCGTTCAGCACTTCGGACAGTTTGTTGTTAGGCAGCACGCGGCTGGTCCAGGTGGGCGGATAGTTGAATCCCCTGCGTTGAAACACGTGCCCGAACTTGCCTGTCAGGATAAAAGACAAATCGAAATCATATACCCGGAAGGTGTTCATAAAGCCGAGTGTATAAGGCGCTACGGTAGTACCCATGTTCTCTAAATAGTTACGACCATCGCCGGGTGTGAAAGCGCCAAAGTTGTACAGCTGCCCTTTTTCACCATATAGCATGGGCTGACCGTTTTGCAGTCCGGCATACCGGAAGCGCCACAGGTCGTTAGCGTTAGCCCCCTGCACATAGGCACCGCTGCCACCGCCTACCAGTGTAGACGCGGCATAGTTAGCCACGAAGAGTTTCTCGATACGATTGCGGTTGAACGAGAAGTTCAGGTTGCCCTGCCAGCTGATCCTTTTGGTGATGCTTTGCTGGGTACCGATTTCCAGTTCCACACCGCGGTTGCTGATTTCGGCGTTGTTTAATTTTTGAGATGTGGTACCATTGGCCGCGGGAATGGTGAGTTGCGCGATCTGGTCTTTACCGTATTTGCTATACACATCTACCTTACCAAATAACTGGTTGCCGAACAGGCTGTAGTCCAGCCCCACGTTCCAGGTGGCAGTTTTCTCCCAGCGAAGGGTGGGATTACCGAAGCTGGCGATGGTAGCGGTATAATCGTTAGTGTATACATTTGGCGTAGCACCTACGGAGATCAGCGGCATAAAGGAGGTAGAACGATCTTCATTACCGTTGTAACCATAGGTCATACGCAGGTTCAGGCGGTTCAGGTAGGTAGCGGCACGTAAGAAGTCTTCGCGATGCAGCTGCCAGGCTAAACCTGCGGACCAGAACGGCGAATAACGGTATTTAGGATCATCCGCAATGATGTTGGAAGCATCCGTGCGGAAGCTGCCTGAAGCGGTATACTTGCCGTTATAGGTATATGCCAGGTTGGCGAAGGAGGAGAAGTAACGGTTAGTCGTATAGGCAAAACTGTTAGAGTAAGCGAATGTCTGGTTACTGCCCTGCCAGTTCTGGATAGTCCTGAAGGTGCCGCCCGGACCGTTCGGGAAGATGCCCGAGGTAAGGGTTTCATCGTTATACCCATAGGTTGTCGGGTTGCCGAAAACTTCCGTCACCTGGTTGCTGATTTCCGCGCCTGCAATAAAGTTCACTTCATGTTTGCGGGCGAAAAAATTGTTATAGCTGATAGCGTTGCGGAGGTTATAGGCCTGCGTGCGGCTCCTGCTTTGTGTGAGAATACTTCCTTTAGGCAGATTCGGTGTCAGCACGCCGGTAGCCTGGTTCCACGACGTAGCGGTATTTACCAGGTTGCGCACATAGAATGTACGATCGTTGTACAGTCCGCGGTTGAAGGTGTTAAACAGCTCATACTGGAATTTGCTGTCTAATGTCAAACCCTTCACCAGTTTAAGGGTAAGCCCACCCATGATACGGCCGTTCAGTTGTGTCGTGCGCAGATCGCGGTTGGCGATTTCCTGTACGGGATTATAACTCCAGTCGCTGTAAGGAAATCTAGCGGTAGGCACCAGGCGCGTGAGGATGGGGGTGTAATACTGGTGGATATTCGTTAGCGATCCGTCGGGATTTTTCAGCATCTCATACGGAGACAAGCCCTGGATATCGCCCAGGGACAAGCCGCTGTTCTCCGCTTTATTGTAATGCATCATACCGCCGAAGTTGAAATCCAGCCAGCGGGTGATGTTCGCGGTGGTACGAAAGTTCAGCAGGTATTTCTGGTAGCCTGTCTCTTTAAAGTTAGACTGGTTATCTTCAAACAGGAACGATAACATGTTAGACATGCGGCCATTGGAGCCCGACAAGCTCAGGTTATACTGCTGTGTAGCGGGCGTCGCCAGTAACAGATCGCGTATCTGCCCCTTATTACTTTGTGTTGACAACTTTGCCAGCACGGCATCTTTTTCTGCTGCCGTCATGTATCCAAGATAGGCTTCATTCAGGGCGATAGTGGCGGAGGACCAGGCCATGCCGGCGTTCGAGATAGTACCCGGGTTGGTACGGGCGCTCCACTTATTAAAAGACCTGGTTTCATAGTCCACCGTTTCGGCCGAAGAAGCCAGCGGGTTTACGTAATCCAGGTCAAACTTGCTGCCCATTTTGGTAAAGGCGGAAAAGTCGACCCGCAGCGGCGTGCCCTTCTGTCCTTTTTTGGTAGCGACTACGATTACGCCATTGGCCGAACGCGCACCCCAGATGGAGGCGGCGGCCGCATCTTTCAAAATGGTTACACTCTCTACATCATTTGGGTTGATGGTATTGAAGTCGCCACTGATCGGGAACCCGTCTACCACCACCAATGGGGCAGCAGCAGCATAGAGGCTGGATTTACCGCGGATCTCGAAGGTCGGGTTGCCATCAACATCCAGTTTAGCCTGCACACCTGCCGTGGTGCCGATAATACGGCTGGCGATGTTAGTGGTGGGGCGGCCCAGTTGCTCTTTATCAATATAACCGAAGGAGCCGGTCGCTCTTTCTTTATTTAATTGTTGAAAGCCGGTGTTGACCACAGTAACGGTGCTAAGTTGGCGTGCCCCTTTCATCATTACCTCGAGCGTTTTACGACCGTTAAGCGGCACGATCAGTGTTTCAAGGCCTACGTAACTGAATACGAGTTCGGAGTGAGGATTGGGCACGTTCAGGGCGAAAGTGCCTTTGACACCACTGAAAGTACCGCCTGCAGAACCTTTGATCGTGATACTCACACCTTCAAGCGGATCGCCTGCGGCATCTAATACGCGACCTTCGACGCGCGCCATCTGGCGGATGGAGCTTCGGTCGGCTACGACGATCATGTCGTTTTCGAGCATGCGAAAGTCGAGGTTGGAGCGGTCGAGCGCATGGCTTAGTACTTCTGCCACGGCGGTATTCTGTACGTCGATGCTCACCCGTAAGTTGCGCGGAATAATGTCATTGCTGAACACGAAACGATAAGACGTTTTCTTCTCGATCGCGTTAAACAATTGCTGAACAGAGGCGCCGTTCAGCTTAAGCGACACTTTGGCATCCTGCGAGTAGGTGGCGGCGCTTACGCTGAGGCAGGCCAGCAGCGTAAGCATGACGGTCAGTTTCATAAACATAAGTACTTTGAGGGAGAGTAGGGACATGCCCGCTCCCCTGCCCGGAAGTTGGTTTTTTTGCATACTTTCGTACAGGTTTAAAGTGAACTAATAGGGAACAGGCGACCGTGTCAACAGGATTCCTGTTTCCAAGCTTTAACTCAAGGGGGAATGTGTCACCATTCCCTCTTTCATTTATGTAGAGATGGCTGTCGGGAATATGTCACTATTCCTTTTCTTCCATCTTTTGCTGGCTTAATACCACTGTGTGGGCATTTTCAAAATGGAAATCGAATCCCCTGGAAAACTTCAGCACTTCTAGCACCCTTTGCAGTGTTTCTTTATTGAAGTGCGCGGTAAAGCGGTACTGACGCAGTTCTTCAGCATCAAACTTAATTTTTACGCCATACCAGCGTTCCAGTTTGCGGGCAATTTCCGCGAGCGACTCATCGGCAAAAATCAGCCGGTTGTCTACCCATGATAATTCAACAGTTGCGCTGTCTTGTGGAATGTGTGTGAGAGAGTCAATAGAATAATAGACTTTGGCTTTCGGTTCTTTCGTGGTTGATATTGATTTAATTTCCTGTGTCGGATATTGTTTTATGCTTACAGTTAATTTTTCTTCCGGTTTAAGATACACCTGCTGTCCGGCGCGGAGATCGACCCGCACGCGGCCTTTTACCAGCGAGGTTTCATTCGTTTCGTCGTCCTTATAAGCTTTCACGTTAAAAGCGGTTCCCAGTACGGTGATCTTCATTTCTGCGGTGTGCAGGATGAAGGGTGCCGAGGCGTCCTGCGCTACGTCGAAAAAGGCTTCTCCTTCCAGCGTGAGGTTGCGTTTGCCGTTGTAAAAGCTATCTTCCAGCCGCAGGGTACTGCCGGCGTTCAGTACTACTTTGGTACCGTCGGGCAGCTGGAACGACTTACGTTCCCCGGGCTGACTCACATACACCGGGCGGTTATCTTTGACGGCCAGCATTCGCTGTGCAGCCTTCTCAGGCCGCATGAACCACATCGTTAAAAGTAATCCGCAGGACATAGCTGCAACAGCCGCTGCGTACCACTTCCATCCATTTACACGGCGCACTACGCCTGTAGGCAACTGCATCCCCGGCCTGATGCCCTTCTCCGCGAGTTTATCCGCAAAGTGCTGGTGATGCCGGGAAAACGTGGCTGCATCCAACCCTCCGTTTAACCGGAGATATAAAGAGCGTGCTGTATCCACCACATCGCTCTTATCCGGATGCTCCTGCAGCCACTGCTCCCAAAACCTTACTGCTACCGGGTTGGTGCCGGTGCAATATTGCTGGAAGGATTCGTCCATCACCAGGTCTTCCGCCTTGTGCCGCAGGTAGTTCATTTCCCCTTTTATACTATAGAGGACAAAACATTTCCGATTTACTATGAAAAAGTCAACTTTTTTTTCGGTTACTGCAGGATGAGCAGTAAAGAGATGGAAAGCAATGTCTCAATAGGCAGTCCGGTGGCCTGTTCGTGGCCTTTCAGTTCATGTTTAAGTTGTTTGAGGGCGTCATGTATAATATTATAGGCCGTGCGTTTGGTAATGCCGCAGGTTTGGGCGATATGGTCGTAATCGAGGTTGTCGAAAAACTTCATGCGCAGCAGCTGTTGCTGGCGTTGTGTCAGCTGGCGGAAGGCCCTGGCAAAGGCCTCGGTGAACTCATCATTACCTTCTATAGCCGACAGATATTCTTCGTGCGACCACTCCCGCTCCTGCCCTTCGGCGACTTGCTGATGGCTATGGATGCGTTTTTTACCGGATGCGATTTCGTGCAGCATACGGCGATGCAGGCAAGTGATGAGGTAAGCGCGTACGTTGGACACCTCCGGCAGCTGGTGCCGTTTTTCCCATAACTCCAGTAATACCGCGGTAAAACAGTCGTTGGCGAGATCACGATCGCCGGTGAGCTTCACCCCATAGTTAATAAGCCCTACGTAGTGTAGTTGGTAAAGTGCGGACAAAGCATCCGTATTTCCGTCCCGGAGCTGGCGCCAATACTCCTGCGTGTACAAATTCCCGTTCATGCTCTTTAGTTGGTTGATAAGAAGGGCGGATGGATGATGCCAGTAAGTTACGCCGTTTCGACGAAATTTTATAGCAATAAATGAATTGATTGATTTTCGACAACAATGATATTTTGCGCCTTCGCTGCAGCTTAAACCATACGCCTTCGCAGTTCAGGAGTGCGTAACACGATACCACTCTCCCGAACCGCGAAAACGTAATGCCTTTTATCATTATGGCAACCCTCCCCCACCGGCAGCACCGAATATCTGTCCCGTGCTGTAACTCGCATCATTAGCTGCCAGCTGCACATATATCGACGCCAGTTCCGCCGGCTGACCGGGGCGGCCCATCGGCGTATCGCCTCCGAATTTCTCCAGCTTTTCCATTGTAGCACCACCACTTACCTGCAGGGGCGTCCAGATAGGGCCGGGCGCCACGCCATTCACACGTATGCCTTTAGGTGCGAGCTGTTTCGCTAAGGACCTTACGTAGTTCGTCGTAGCCGCTTTCGTTTGCGCGTAATCATACAACTCTGCAGACGGATCGGCCGCCTGTACAGACGTGGTACCAATAATAGATGCGCCGGGCTTCAGGTGAGGTAAGGCCGCCTTGATAATCCAGAAAGGGGCATACACATTCGTTTTCATCGTGGCATCGAAATCCTCTGTGGTGATATCGAGGATAGAGGCCTTCGTTTGCTGGCGGGCGGCGTTGCAGACGAGGATGTCTAAACCACCAAGTCCCTGCACCGCTTTGGCGACGAGCTCCTTACAAAACGCCTCCGTGCGTATATCCCCGGGAATAGCCACTGCCTTGCGGCCTGCTTTCCTGATCAGCTCTACCACTTCCTTTGCATCCGGTTCCTCATCCGGAAGATAGTTGATGGCCACATCTGCCCCTTCGCGTGCATAGGCGATCGCAGCAGCTCGTCCCATACCGGAGTCGCCACCGGTAATGAGCGCCTTTCTACCCGCCAGCCTGCCGCTGCCCTTGTAACTGGTTTCCCCATGATCTGGCCGGGGCGTCATTTTGCCAGCAAGTCCGGGCCAGGGTTGTTGTTGTCGTTGAAAAGGCGGCTTGGGGTATTTCGTTTGCGGATCTTCCATCGTTTTGCTTTCGGGAGATGCGGCGGATGCTGAAGTAACGGCGACAGCCGGCGCGGCGGCCAATATCGAGAGCGTGCCGAGCGCCTTGCGGCGATTCATCTTGTTCGTTTCCATGATAGTAACCTGATTTTAGTTAGTTATCGCCAAAACGAGGCCACATACGCCGGCGATTGGGCTGCATACTGTAACGGGCCAGCAATTTAACTTTCACAGAAACAAGCACGACAAAAAACTCATCAGGAAAGTGGGGATTTAGGAAGACAAAACGGGTAGATCATGTGTGAAGATATCGGTGCTAACTTTTAGGAACAGGCCATCCCAAGGAAAGAACAGCCTGTTCGTTAAAGTTACAGGGCTGTTTTCTCATTGAGAGGATGGAGAAAACGAAGAAGGATGGATTAGCAGGGTAATGTATCAACATCAATAGAAAGCCGCACCAGTCGATTGATGGGTGCGGCTTTTAGTTACAGGCCTTTAAATTCGGCGTGCATTCGTTTCCTTCTTTTCACTATATTTCCGTCAATATGAAATGGATCACGCGTGAACATCCCAAGATCGACCGCATCGCCTGTCCCTGGCTTATTCGCCGGTTTATAGATCCGGCGGCGGAAATTATTTACGTTCCCTTCGACCAGGTACTAAGCCAGGCAGCTGCGCAGGATGCCACCCCGTTCGACATTCCCGGGGTAGAACTGACGCACTACGGAGACGAATGCACGTTCGACTATCTTATCAAAAAATATGCGATCACAGACGCCGCCGTACTTAGCATGGCCCCTATTGTACGGGGCGCCGACACCGACCGGCACGACATGGCCCCGCAATCGGCCGGCCTATGGGCTATTTCGGCCGGATTGGCGCATAACTTCACGAACGACCTCGAGCTGCTGGAGCAGGGCATGGTGATTTACGATGCGCTGTATAGCTGGGCCTCGCATCTGCAACAGGAAAAACATACCCAGCAACCCTTTGAACAGCAGCTGCTCGCCGTGCTGAATGAAGCACTGAAGTCCGGCCGTGGACGCCGCATGCCTGCCTGGGTGCAGGAATTGAAAAACATCATCCAGGATCATATCGATACTAGTCTTACATTGAAGGAGCTTTCGCAGGACCTGGACATCAATCCCTCCTACCTGTCGCGGGAGTTTTCCAAACACTTCGACAACCTGTCTTTTGGCGAATACCTCCGTAAGCAGCGTATTGAAAAAGCGGTGGAACTGATGCGTAATCCGGCCCACTCACTTACCGAAATCGCTTACCTGACCGGCTTTTCCGACCAAAGTCATTTCTCCCGGATATTCCGTCAGCATATGGGGGAAAGTCCATCCGATTACCGGAGAAAACTGCTTAAAAAGTAAGTTCTATACCAGCGGGGTAAGTTCCGTTCTATTACTGCGTTCGGCCATTGCGTAGCATTGCATCTGTAAAAGATATACATGACTATGCGTTTCAAAGGCTTTATCATCACCACTTTTCTTTACTTGTTTTACGCAAGTGCATCCGCACAGCAAACCTATCCGAAAATCACCGGGTATGTAGGCATTCTTCATCCGATAGTTACCTTCGGAAATGATGTACCGCATTACAACTTCGATGGCGCTTACGTGGTGGGCATGCCTACGGGCATCAACATCTGGAAGAGCTCCCGTGTTGGCTTTTCTATGGAGTTTGTGCCAACGATTCGGGCGATAGATGGCACGAGCAAAATGAGCAACTTCCTTTTTCATCCCGGGGCATTGTTCGGGTTAGGCCATGGTTTTACCCTCGCCACCCGCGCAGCATTCGAGACTTCGGGCAGATATGGCTTTACGCCTGTATTGAATAAGATCGTAATTAAGGGGAAACAGTGCAGTATGTTCATGGCGGTGCCGGTACCGGCTCGCTTTGGCAATGACCAGGCGGCGGCGGTGGGTGTGGGATTCCAGTTTGGTATTACGTTTTAATTTCGTGTAGACGCATGATCCCGCGTCCTTTGTCGCTGCGCGGTCGGGCGATCGGCGTCACTGGCCTTTCGCCTGCTCAGTAAAAACACCGTCGAAACAATACAGATGCTGCCGATCCAATCGATAACGGTAAACGGCGTGTGCAGCCATAAAACACCCAGTATGGTTGCTGCCAGTGGTTCTGTGGAGGCGAGCAGACTTGCTTTTTGTCCGCCGATGAGCTTAACCGCCGTTACGTAGGCGTAGAAAGGAATGAGGGTGCCAAAGATCACGATAAAGACGGTGGATAGATACGCTGGCCAATCCCAGCGCCCAGCCGCATGCCAGGGCGCTTTGATGATGCCGCATATCAATCCGCCACCAATCATGGCCCAACCGATGATAAGCGCCGCCGGGTAGCGGGATAATAATTTTACAGGCTGCAGCGTGTATATCGCCAGGGCTACTGCCGAAGCCAGGCCGAGAAAGAGCCCCCATTCTGAGATGGCGAGTCGCTGTATATCGCCATGCGTAACCAGCAGGAACACCCCGACAACGGCCAGTACAAGGGCAAGGAACTCGCGTGCTACGGGTAAGCGCCGGTTGATGATCGCCAGGTAGCCGGCAATGAAGATTGGTCCGGCATATTGTAGCACCGTAGCGGTGGCGGCGTTCGTTTCCTGTACGGCCGCAAAATAGGTGTACTGAACGGCCAGCATGCCCGCCACTGTGAAAGTGGCCAGCGTTACCGCATCCTTCCTGTTTTTCCAGATGCCGAGAATACTGGTCCGTTCGCGAAATTTAGCCAATAGCAACAGGCAGCTGCCTGCTCCGAGCATCCGGATGCTCAGGAGCCATACTACGTCTACACCCCGCTCCTGGAACAAGAACTGCCCGAATGTGCCTGATACGCCCCATAATACGGCGGCCATCACGGCTAATGCGGTGCCCTTTATCGAATTGCCTCCCATCGGTTTATGATTGTGGGTGCAAAATTAGGGGGAATGGCTTGCGCTTTTGTTATTATTTTAGGGAAAAGTCAGGATTTTGAGGCGGTTGCGGTAGTGAATAGTGTTAAAGCGGAGTTAGGATACCACTACATGACGTAAACATCATAAACAAAAGCAATGACAGACATAACTCCCTTCTTCCAAAAAATAAACACCTACACTACGTTAAGCCCCGAAGCAGAAGCAGACTGGCGCTCGATCATACGCCCCAACAGCTATGATAAGGGCGAAGACTTCATACGTATGGGCAGCGTGCCCAGGAACGTAGCTTTCGTTGTGAAAGGTCTTTTTGCGCAAAGCTATATTGCCGATAGTGGTGAAGCCGTCATCAAGTATTTCTTTCCCGAAGGAAGAATAGCAGGTTCTATCCCCGCCACACTCACCCGCTCGGAAAGTTTGTTTTCCATCTCCGCCCTTGAAGCGACGACCGTGTTAGAATATAATTACCATGAGTTTAAACGATTGGTGACGCTGCATGCGAGTATCGCTACATTTTACATCCACTATATGGAGCGTCATTGGATTATCGACAAAGAACCCTACGAAATATCGCTCCGCCACGACACCGCCAAATCGCGGTACGACGACTTTATTAAAAACTACCCCGAACTGCTTAAACGTGTTAAGAAACACCACATCGCTTCCTACCTGGGCATAACGCCTACTCAGATGAGCAGGATTTTCTTCGCTAACAAATAATTTTTCGTTTCTCAACAAATGTAAAGGGAATTGGTAACGCGTTGCGCCAACTTTGCATCAACAAAACAAATAAAACACAAAGTTATGGCGACTAAAGTATTCATCAATCTCCCGGTTAAAAACCTTTCTGCTTCCATGGATTTCTTCCAAAGTTTAGGTTTTTCTATCAACCCACAATTCACTGACGACAAAGCCTGCTGCCTGGTAGTAACCGATAGCATCTTCGTCATGCTGCTGACCGACGCATACTTCAAAACCTTTATCAACACTGAGCTGTGCGATGCACATAAAAGCACGGAGGTGTTGATCGCCCTGGATGCTGCGTCCAAAGAGGAAGTGGAGCAAACGATTACCAAAGCGCTCTCCCTCGGTGCTACATCATATGCACAGCCGCAGGATTACGGCTGGATGTACCAACATAGCTTCGCCGACCTGGACGGCCACCGTTGGGAATTTGCATACATGGACATCTCAAAAATGCCTTCGCAGGAGTAACCTAATATTTAGCCTTTAAAACTTACGATCATGAAAAAAGCAAAAATCTTGTACTGGATTTTCAATGGCCTGTTCGCAGCCTTGATGTTAGGCACCGCTTTACCCGACGTATTTCCGGGAGAAGCATCCGTAGCTGCTTTCGCTATCATGCAATTACCTGCTTACCTGCTGCCGTTCCTGGCGGTGGCAAAGATCCTCGGTGTGGTAGCCATTGTAATACCCGGCTTTCCACGAGTGAAAGAATGGGCTTATGCCGGTTTGATGATTGACCTGGTGGGCGCTGCGTATTGTATCATGGCTGCAGGATTTCCCGCGGTATACTGGATAGGAATGGCTTTACCCTTGGCCCTTGGCGCGGCTGCTTATCTATCTTACCACTACAAGCTAAAAGTGAGGGAGCAACATGCGGGGCAGGTGTTTGAGGTGGGAATGGTATAGCGTTGCGTATATGTATAGATTTTTATAGCCATTCGGTTTGCATAGTGTAGCAAACCATCAGGCTAAAAGTTAAAAGCCGCACCAATCCCTTGATTGATGCGGCTTTTGTGATTTCCCGCGAACTCGGATCAACTAATACTGTCAAGCGTTAGCCCGTATAAAAAGTTCGTGTAGCCTTGCCGGCCCGGTTCCAGATTGATTCAATTTAATAGTCAGGTATCTGACAGTGCTGGGAAAAAAGATTTATCTTACTGCTGCAAATTTGTGCTCATGAAAAGGATCGCCCTGTTACTATTTGTAGTAATATCCCCGATACTCTCTTGTATCAAACCCGCCCTGCCGAACCCCGAAGCTGATATCGAAAAGTTCGATATTGATCCCGGGCTTACTACCGGCAATACGTTTATCGACCAGGCTAACCGTAAAATCCGTGTATTTCTCACCGCTGAAGCCTTTGACAACGGCTTTGCGCCTTCGATCGGGGTATCTTCCGGAGCTACGATTACGCCTGCTTCCGGCGATTCTATATTTCCCAAAAATCAGACAATCAATTATGAAGTCACTTCCGCTTCGGGAGAGAATAAAAAAACCTATACGATTGAAATAGTGAACGTGGGCGATTGGAGCTTTGAGTTCGAAAATTGGACGGAGCACCCGGAAGATCATTACGAAACGCCCGTGGAAGCAAGCGGCATATCCTTGTGGACATCCGGCAATCCCGGGGCTGCACTGTCAGGTTTACCCAAACAGGTGTCTGCCTATCCCACAAAGTCTACAACAGATGGCTATCGCGGTACAAAGGCTGCTGAACTTGTCACCATAAAAGGCACATTTTTATCCGAATTTGTTGGCATTTACCTGATCGCAGGTTCTATCTTCCTGGGAGATTTCAATTCCAGCATGGCACTGGCAAACCCGTTGGCTGCCACAGAGTTTGGCGAACCATACGTGGGGTTACCCGATCGTTTTATCGGATACTACAAATACGCCCCTGGCGCCGTATTCCAGGATAAAGCGGCCAACCCCGTAGCCGGCAGAACGGATAAATGCGCTATATATGCCGTGTTGTATAAAGGTCCGGAACTATTGAATGGTACCAATATTCTGACTTCAGACCGCGTACTTGCCACCGCCATATTGCCTGATGGTACTGGAAAGTCAGACTTCACAAGGTTTGAAATTCCGTTTACTTATAAGCCTGGTTGGGAAGCAAACGCGCAGAATCTGATGATGGCAATTGTTGCGTCATCCAGCAGTGAAGGCGATCATTACGCAGGCGCGATCGGCAGTCGCCTGGTAATAGATAGCTTAACAATTATCCCAAAATGATTGACTATGTTCAAATTTACTTTCTATACATTTCTGATCTTGCTCGGGCCGATGTATTCGTTCGCCCAGCAACAACCGCAGTCCACCCCGTTAAAACACGCCGTGGAAATACATTACAATGTGGGGGGATTATCTCCGATACCGCTACCGGCAACGATTCGTAAAATCCATAGCTACTCACCGGGCTTCTCGCCCGGACTGGGTTATGAATTGCAATACAAGGTGGCCAGCCACTGGAGCCTGGCGGCCGGCGTAAGGCTGGATGTAAAAGCCATGCGGATTAAAGATAGCGTGCAGTATTTTCATACCTTAATTAAGGTGGATAGCTCAGAGTTCGAGGGCAATTTTTCCGGCACTAACTTCACCGATTGCCGGAACGTCTATCTGACGCTTCCCATTACAATGATCTATCACCTTGGCGATAACTGGCGCTTTAAAGGCGGCGCTTATCTTTCATGGCTCATACATCCATACTTCCAAGGTGACGTCAGTAATGGCTATATCAGGAAAGGCAATTCCCTGGGAGAAAAAGTAAATATCCAAAGCGCCACGTTCGACTTCAGTACCGAACAACGAACTTTCGATATGGGCTTACAGGTTGGCGCCCAAAGGCAATTGGGAAAATACTGGTTTGTTAAGGCAGATCTCCAATGGGGATTGCGGAGGGTATTCCCCTCTTCCTTCAGAGGAATGGACTTCGCGATGTACAACGTGTTTGGATCAGTGGGGGCTGGCATTCAGTTATAGCGTCCAGCCTGTTAGTGATCCCTGTCGAGGCATCGTCGTACCGCGTTTATCCTTGCGGTACAACCTCCGTCAAAACGTTCCGTCCTTCTCTATCGAAATAAGTGCAGGTCATCTTATCAATATTCACCTCCCACTTTTCTACCCCGAAGGTTGCGCACGCCGTGATAAAAGCGGGATAATCTGTTAATCCCTGCTGATGCGCTTTCAGTCCAAGTTCGAACTGCGTTTGATCGTATTGAGCCGCGATATCCAGGGTGTCATACTTGCCCGGGGAAGTCACCTGGTAGTTGTCCGTCCCGTGATATGTGGTGTGACCGTCGGAGACGAAAGTCTGATAGTAGCGCACACCCAATTTCTTGATCTCCTGTACGTAAGCGGGAAAGTCAGCGCCGGATTTTACCTTGCTGTGTGCTGACATGATCTGTTCTACTGTAAACATGTTTTTGATTGATGGTGAGGTTGTGAGGACAAGGTACGAATTAATCAGCCGCTGCTGAATTCAGAGGAAGAAGCGAATGGTGCGGACTCGAAAATTGTATGGTAAAACGGGTATAAGCAATGTCAAACCGGTAGCCGGGAGAGGACGCCGCTCTCCCCAGGAATAAAGCAAAAAGCCGCACCAATCCTTCGACTGATGCGGCTTTCGTGATTTCGCTGGGACTCGAACCCAGGGCCCATACATTAAAAGTGTATTGCTCTACCAACTGAGCTACGAAATCATCCCCGTATGATTTGGGACTGCAAAAGTAGGAAAAAGACGTTCATAACCAAGCATTTTCCCAAAAAAACTCCCCTGGCAGCATAGATCGGCCACAGCCTTAGATTTCCCGGACTTTAACAATATTCACTTTGAAATACAAAGTACTTTTACTTACCTTTGTGCTGCAAAGTACTTTAGCATCAACACGAGAAAAAAATCATTTCTAAAACCAGATAACCATGGCAAACAACCAAAACGCCACCACGCCCAACATTCATTCCGCACCGCTGGCGAAACGTATGTTACAGGGCGGCGCTATCGCACTCGTATTAATCGCATTGTTCCTCTCCCGGGCCGGGGAGCCTAAACCGGAGTGGCCGACGTTCTGGATGGTACGCCCGCTGCTCGTGGTGCCATTTGCCGGCGCTATGGGTGGATTGTGTTTCTATCTATTGGACTCGCTCCGCTACCAGGGCGGCTGGCGAAAGATCCTGGCAAACGTTTTAAGTTTGCTGATTTATATTTTTGGCCTTTGGATAGGTACTGTACTGGGTCTCGACGGTACGCACTGGAATTAACAACTTGGGCGCGGCAGATCATCATTTGCCGCGCTTTTTAGTTAGGACGACAAACCTTCTAATTGCTGGAACACGGGTACCAGCAATTTGCCTTTATCGGTAAGATGGTATGCTACATGTAATGGTTTCTCCCGGACTACTTCCCTGTTTAACAACCCGGATTCTTCTAACTCGTTCAACGCCAGGGACAGGGATTGTTTGTTAGCTCCTTCGATATCACGTAATAAGGAGCTGAATCGTAATGGTCCGCCAACGGCGAGCCGGAAGATCTCTGGTTTCCACTTTCCCGCTAACATTTTTAATAACCCTTGTGCAGGGCAGGTTTCCGCTTGTTCGTTCGTCTTTTTAGTGGTCATATTTTTCTGACTTATTGTATAGTTGTTGCATAGGACCGACTTTTGTCATCGTAAAGAAACAGTGCATAAGCATCCAGTCGAAGTCAAAGATCATGAAAAAAGTAATGCGTTGTTACTATGCTTAGAACCAAATTAACCACTTGCCTGATGGTGTTACTGATAACAGTGAGTTGCCAGGCGCAAAAAACGAAACAAATGGAAAAACATACCAATCCGCTCCTATGCGATCCCATTACCGGGACCTGTGAAATCCCTGATACCCTCGGCGGCGCCCACCCAAAACTTGCCGGCGCCGCCGCCAGCAAACCTTTGAAAATTATCTATTTCACCGACCCGATCTGCTCTTCCTGCTGGGGTATTGAACCACAGCTGCGTAAACTGAAACTCGAATACGGCAATGCGGTGGAAGTAGAATACCACATGGGCGGCCTGCTGCCAGACTGGAGTTACAACAGCGGCGGCATCAGCAAACCGTCTGACGTAGCGCACCACTGGGACGAGGTGAGCCATCACTACCAGATGCCGATCGACGGCGACGTGTGGCTCGAAGATCCACTTTCCTCCTCCTACCCGCCCTCCATCGCGTTTAAAGCTGCGCAAATGCAGGACGAACAAAAGGCCATCACCTTTATGCGTGAGCTGCGGGAAATGGTGTTCCTGCGTAAAAAGAATATCACTAAATGGGAAAACATCTCCGAAGCCGCTACCAAGGTGGGCCTGGATGCCAACCGGTTACAGCAGGACTATAACGGGCAGGCAGATACGCTGTTTCGCGATGACTTAAAGCTGGCTAGCAAGATGGGTGTGCGCGGTTTCCCGAGCATCTTCGTCACCGACCGCCAGGGCCGCTCCGAGTTCATTTATGGTACCAAACCTTACGGGCTGTACGAAACTGCCATTCAGAAACTATTGCCTGTAGTGGCCAAACACCCGTACCAGCGCGAGTGGAGTTACCTGTTCGACCACTACCCTACGCTCACCACCCGGGAGTTCGCCACTTTGATGGACGTAACGATGGAAACTTCAGAAAAAATGCTGACCGGACTGGTGAACGAGGGCAAGCTGCATAAGCTGGACACGAAGAATGGGCCTCTGTGGCGAAAGTAATATCTTAAAAAGGACGCCTGCACTGTTAGTGCGGGCGTTCTTTGTAATAGCGAATCGCTTGATAACCCGGCCATTTCCCCCCTTTAACACAACATTGTGATCCTCAGCCAAATAATTACCTGTATCTTCCGTTTAAAGTTAAAATATAATTTACGATACATATAACGTACATTTATACTTTATAACAGCCATAACAACTGAACAGTATTTGACAGCTCTCCTCTATTACCTGGCCCTGCCAGTGGTTTATCTTATTAGCTTACTTCCATTTCCATTGCTATACCTGCTTTCGGATGTGTTTTTCGGTGTGCTTTATTACGTCGTACGCTACCGTCGTGGTGTCGTGATGGAAAATCTCAACAATTCCTTTCCCGAAAAATCGCCCGCAGAACGTGCGCGTATTTGCCGCGACTTTTACCGCTATTTCTGTGATTTGTTCCTGGAAACATTTAAAACGCTGACTATCAGTAAGGAAGCAATGGTAAAACACTGCGCATTTACGCCCGAAACGGTGGCTTTATTTAAAAGGCTGCATGCAGAAGGCAAGAGTGTGGTGTTGGTGATGGGGCACAAAGGCAACTGGGAATGGGCGGGCAACACGTTCAGTATATTATGTCCGCAACAGCTGTACGTAGTGTATCACCCACTACGTAACAAACATTTCAACGGACTGATGTACAATATGCGTACGCGCTTCGGCACAAAGCTGATCGCCATGCAGGACACGTTTCGCGATATGGTGAAAAACCGGAACGAAATTAGCGCTACTGCATTAATAGCGGATCAGTCACCCCGCCGGGAGAACGCCCAATGGGTAAGGTTTTTGAACCAGGACACAGCGGTATTTACTGGTACGGAAAGGATTGCGGCAAAAATGAACTACCAGGTTGTGTACGTTTCAGTTTCCCGCGAAAAAAGAGGATATTACACTGTTACAGCGGAAGTTTTGGTGGAAGCGCCGGCAAAGGAAGCGCCAGGCAACATTACATCACTACATACCGCAAGGCTTGAAGCCGATATTATTAACCAACCCTCCACCTGGCTATGGTCGCACCGCAGGTGGAAACATAAAAAACTGACGACGACGGCTACGGCCTAAAATTAGATTATGCTGACAGGAAAACAACTGATCCTCGCGACAAAGACTTACGCCCACGAAAAACGCGGACTCAGCTGGTGGTACACGCTATCCACGCTGTGCCTGCTTATTGCTTCCCTCACCGCCACTCTGGTATTGCCGTGGCTGGCGTTACGTATTGCTTTCAGCATCCTGTCGGGATTGCTGATCGTTCGTATGTTCGTGATTTACCACGACTTTCAACACCACACGATCCTGAAGAACAGTAAGCTGGCGGACGCCATCATGACGGTTTTCGGCATCTACATCCTGGCCCCTGCCAGCATCTGGAAGCGCTCACACGACTATCACCATCAACATAATTCAAAATTATTCAGCGCCAGCATCGGCTCGTACCCAGTAGCGACTATACAACGCTTTAAAGCCATGTCGCCCGGCGAGCGCAGACTTTACCTGTTCACCAGGCACCCACTCACGATTACGTTCGGTTACCTGTTTATGTTCATTATCGGTATGTGTGTGAACTCTTTCATCTCGAGTCCACGCAGGCACTACGATGCGCTGATTGCATTGGTATTGCACGTAGCGGCGGCGGCGGCAGTGGTTTTCTTTGCAGGATGGACGGCCTGGATATTGTTCATGCTCGTTCCTTTCACCATTGCCTGTGCGCTTGGCTCCTACCTGTTTTATGCCCAGCATAACTTCCCGGGAGTGGTGTTTAATATCAATGAGGATTGGTGTTATGACAAGGCGGCATTGCTCTCCTCCAGCCATATGGAAATGAACCCGGTGATGGCCTGGTTTACGGGTAATATCGGGCTGCACCATATTCATCACCTGAACGCACGCATCCCTTTTTACCGTTTACCAGAGGCTATGGCGGAAATCAAGGAACTACAGGCGGCCACTAAAACGTCGCTGCATCCTAAAGATATTTATGCCTGCTTTAAACTGAAAGTCTGGAATGTTGAAAAACAGCAGATGGTAGGCATCAACTAAACGAAAAAGGCCTGGCGGACGAATCCGCCAGGCCCGTCACTCAGGTTGCTTTCCCCTTCAATTCCCAGTGATCTTTTACCAGCGTACCATCGTCTGCAAACTTCAGCCGGCGCGCGTAACGCTCCCCACGAATATTTCCGTCATCAGTTCGTTTACCAATAAATAACAAGACCGGGTTACCTACCTCGTCGGTCTTGAAGGATACATCATTCCCTTTGAACGTGAGGTCGACCATGGACGAGGGTTCGTAGTGTTTCGCCAATTTCTTCAATAAGTCTTCACTTAGCTTCATACACTTGCTTTTAATAGTTATACATGAGCGCGTGGTTACAAGATCTTCCAACCTGCGCCTAACTTCAAAAAATAGTTTTCGGGGTGATGATGAATGCTCGATCCACCGGAGAAAAACAACTGCAACCGCCGGGGCACGGCTTGCCATGCTACACCTGCGCCGGCATTGTGAAAGGGATTGTCGCCAGGCTTGAACTGGGCGTAATATTCTCCGAAAAGATCTACTTTCTCTGACGCTTCATAGTGCAGTGATGCGCTGACAGGTACGTTCCATTCATGGCTGAAGGCCTCCTGCTGTATGCCGCCATGGTAGTCCAGCTTCCAATGTTCGGCCAGCTCATTCTGAAAAGTGAGCAGGATGCTGGGCGACCAGTACGCAGTAACAGCGCTGCTGTAAGTTACGGGCACCTGCAGGTAAGTTACCAGTGTAGCGGCCGGCAGCAGGCCTTTACTTTCTTCCAATATATTTAGTTTGAAACCTGCTGCCATGGCGTACATACTCTGCGTAGTTTCATCGATAAAGTGCTCTTTATGTTCTCCCTGCTCCGCCATCACACGCACTTCCAAACGTTTTGTAAGTCCGTACCGGAGTAGTCCTTCAGCGATGTAAGTGTGCCGGTGGCCGCTATAGTTGTTGTGCAGCATCGCACCTTCAAGTTGCAGGCTTCCTTTCCCGACTGTATGCACTTCCTCGGTTTCATCGGAAATATCGGTATTCATTTCCTGTGCGAATAACGACAGACTGCCCGTCAACATCATGAGTGTAGTAAGTAGTATCCTGGTCATATTTCTCCGCATTCATAAAGTGTGCCTGACCGGCTACCGTGGCCGCCCCTGGTGTTTATGTAGCGCGCTATCGGCCTCGTTGGTGACGATAAACTGGCGCACTTCGCCCTTCTCCCAGGCGTTAGCCATCGGGTGGACATGTGGAGTGGGTATATCTTTCCGCTGTTCTTTCTTTTTAGCTGTGGATATATTGAACCGTTTATCGCGCGCAGCGAGCAGGTCGGGATGCAGCTGCCCGTCCTTTGTAAAGCCCATCATGATCATAGGAGCGCCAATGGGCAAGGTCCTCTGCTGATCGGTATGCCAGGTGTGGATGGTTTTACCATAGGTGGAGACCAGCTTTTCCATCAGCTCGTGTTCTGCTACTTCCGGGATGCCGGGCGCGATCAGCGAGCCGGATTTTACTTCGTGGTGATGGGAGTGCCAGAGTTTCTTTTCCTCGTCTGGCAAAGTGGAGAACAGCTTCTCCGTAATAATATACTCCACGCCCATGATCTTCGCGCCGGCTTCGTTACCGTCAAAAATGATGGCCTGGTAAAGGTCTTCATTCACCTGGTGTACGTAGTGATGCGCTTCCATTTGGGCGTTGATGTTGCCGTTGTAGAAATGAAAGCCGTCGAGGTAAGCATCAAATTGCCGGAGCGGACTTTTGTTTTGTAACACATCGGCACCGGTGTTCAGCAGCTTGTCTTTCGCTGTTTTGTCGCCACCAGGCGATTCTACATTTGAAGCGGTATTATTTCCTCCGCAGGAAATAAAAAGGGTTAGCAAAGCCGCGGCTGCTGCGTGTTTGACGGGTTTCATATAAGCTGAATTGATCAAACGGGAATCGCTCAAGAAGCATGCCCACGGCGACTACAGCAAGGTCTTCTTCATCATAATATCAGTCTGCTCATCGGAGCCAATTTTGAAGATATGTTTATCAAACGCCACAAACCCGTTCTTCTCATAGAACCGGATAGCCCGCGCGTTCTCTTCCCACACACCGAGCCAGAGATAGCTGCTTCTGCGGGCCATTGCTACTTCCAGGGCCTTATCATATAATATCTGTCCTACTTTTTTACCGTGATAGGCGGCCAGTACATAGATGCGCTCTATCTCCATCGCCTGCGGCGCCTGCGCCTCGGTTTGTGCGTTACCGGTGTTCACTTTGAGATAGCCGATCGGCTGATCCTGCTGCCAGGCAATGTAGAAGAGGGAATCGGGATTGGAGAATTCCGCCCGTAGTTTTTCCTCACTGAAGCTCTCGGCAAGGTATTCTTCCATATCTGCATCGGCGTTATCTTTCGCGAAGGTTTCCGAAAACGTTTGCCTGCCGATGCGCTGTATTGTTTCCCAATCGGCCATCGACGCCTGTCTTACCAAAATCTCATTCGTTTCCATACGCAAGATTACTACTTATTTTAAATCAAACACTTATGCTACCGCTGAAATAACAATAACCGGGGCCTGGCATGAAATTTTTTCCCGATACGTCTTGAAAATCACTCAGGAGCGACTTACCTTCGGCCCCAATTGATTGACCAAGTACAACTATGACAATTTCTTTATGGACATACCTGCTCGGAGCGGGGATATTGGCGGTCGCGGCCATTGCAATCTTTGTCGCCACCAGGAAACGGAAGACCGGTAGCAAAACATCCAAATTCACCGCGGAGAATGCCCGCTTTATCATTCTCGTTGGTTCTGAGAATGGCACCACTACCCGGCTGGCCACTTCGGTGTATGAACATCTGCTGGCAGGCGGACAAAGCGTGTTCCTCACAACACTCAACAACTATCAAAGCTTTCCGCAGGCGGAGCAACTGATCGTGATGACTTCCACTTACGGCTCCGGCGAGGCCCCTGGCAGCGCGAAACGGTTTATGGAGATCCTCCCCACGGTAACACAATCGCAAAAAATACACTTTTCGGTAATGGCCTTCGGCTCCCGTAACTATCCTGACTTCTGTCGCTTCGGTTACGACGTACACCTTGCCCTTACCAACCAGGAATGGGCAGTTCCCTTCCTGGATATACATACGATTGATGATAAGTCGCCGGAGCAGTCCGACCTGTGGATGGCCACCTGGTTCCAGCAGATTGGCCTGCCTAAAATGGCCCTGCCAGAGTACCTGACCCGGGCTCCGCTCGGCCTGAAGCCCATGACGATCATCTCCCGCACAGAGCCGGCGCATACAGACGGCGCATTTAGCATCCGGATCAAGACCAGCTCCAGCTTCACTTCCGGCGACCTCCTGGCGATTTATCCGGGCGGCGATTACCGGGAGCGGCAATATTCAATTGGTAAGGTAGATAAGGAGATACAACTGAGCGTAAAGCTGCACCCGAACGGCTTCGGCTCGGGCTACCTGTACGCCCTGAACCCGGGGGATGTGATCCATGCCAGGGTGATCGCGAACTACGACTTCCGCTTCCCTTCCGGCGCACCGCGGGTGATCATGATCGCGAACGGAACGGGCATTGCGCCTTTCCTGGGTATGATGGACCAGAATAAGCGGAAAACCGAATGTCACCTCTACTGCGGATTCCGCGGCGCCTCCTCTTTTGCGCTGTACGACGATTTCGTAAAGCAACAACTGGCCGGCGGACAACTCTCCACCGCCAATATCGCCTACTCCCGCGAGGGGGACAAACAATACGTAAAAGACCTGCTGGCACGCGATGCGGACCTGATCGCTACCACGTTACACGAAGAAGGAACGATCATGATTTGTGGCTCACTGGCCATGCAGCATGACGTTGTTCAGTTCCTGGACGCGCTTTGTATGGAACGGTACGGTAAAAGCCTCAGTCACTATGAATCGCACGGACAGGTGCTTATGGATTGTTACTAATGAAGATATGGAAGGGGCTTCGGCCCCTTTTTTATTGGGGGAACAATGGGCAAATTGTGGATTTATATCCAAATGCCAGATCATTTTACCGAAGAGTACCCAACAGGCATTGGGTTTGATATATTTCAGTCGTGATTAACGAACTGTAAACTTAAGAACCAGATGTTGTATAGCGCTGCTCAATCCGGAACATCCAACCCTGATAATTATAATACTTTGCCTGTGGACGTTATGCTGGCGAAAGTGACCAGCAAACCCTTCGCCCCCACAAGCCATACCTTTTACGGGAGAGAAGAGAATGTACAGACCAGCACCAGGTTGCTGCAGGACGATAAACTGCATATGTTGGAAAAGTTCCGTTGTGAGCTGATCGACAAATACTGCGATGCCGATCAACACTTTCTGCTGACTAAAATTGCCCAAACCGGCTCCCTGCTGGCGAGGCATACGAGAAACACAACTAATCCCAGGATTGCTGGTGAACTTCGCAGACAGTTCGCTAAACTGAGAAACATCTTCACTACGCTTCAACATAACGCTTCGGCCGATGTCGTTCGTTCCTTTCATAAGGAAGTCGTAATCAGCATCGACAGTTGCCTGGTAGCATTAAAGTTCGCTTCGTAACAACTATCCGATGGTTTGTTTCCAGGCCTTCTTCTGGTTGGCATAAGCCTTTACGGCTTCCGCCTGTTTCCACTTATCATAAAATACAGCAGCAGCTCTCGCTTTCTCCGGATCGCCGGTACCGCGCGCTAGTTGTTGATAATCATTCTCAGCATCGTATTTACGGCCGCCTTTGTAATTGGCGTAGCGCCTTGCACGCGTAAACCCCATCTGCAAAAACTTCCGGGCCATATCGGCCCCTACAAATTCGCCTTTCCCTAAATATGCGAGGAACAGGGCATAGATATGCTCACTGCTTTCCACGGCTACTGCCTCCGTTTTGAATCGCCAGTGCGGGAGAATCTCGCTTTTGTACGGCTCGCAAATCAGCACACCTTGTTCGCCTTTGCCTACATGGTATCGTTCCGGATGCTGGCGATAGTCGACATCCGGCTTCCAGTGGTATTTATCTGCTTTAAAATGAAGGTAAGAAGGAGTTCGTGCTTTTGCCATACCGACCTGAGGGCATATATTGGGCCGAAAATCATAAACAACATAACGGCGCCGATAGTCAGCCCGGCCGCACGCTCACCCAATAAATCATAAAATTCAGCGCCCTCACCCTATATTTGCGGCAATCCAATATCTAAAGCAACATATCTGCCTGATTATTATGCGTTCATTTTTATTAGCAGGAGGGCTTATGCTGGCCCCTTCGACTGCGTTTTCCCAACAGGTGACCGACACCCTGAGTGAAGTGGAAGTAACCGGTAAAGCCAATGGTTACCGGCAGCCTGTTTCGTCCGTAGGCACCCGTACCGACGCCCCTTTAATTGAAGTACCGCAATCGGCGCAGGTGTTAACACAACAACTGATCAGGGACAGGCAGGCATTTACGCTGAACGACATGGCACCAATGATGACGGGCGTGAAGGCTAACAACGGCATGGGGGCCTTTACCCTGCGTGGCTTTACGGGTTATAATCATTTCGATGGCAGCTTTATCACTTATAATGGGATTCGTGGTAACCTGTACCAGTGGAGCCAGCAGCCCTTATTATATAACATTGAGAAGATAGAAGTGCTGCGTGGGCCGGCGTCTGCCATGTACAGCGAAGGCGTGCCGGGTGGGCTTATCAACTTCGTCACGCTCAAACCACAGGCGGCCAGACGCTTCGAGTTTGACGCCAGTTACGGCAGCTGGAACTTTATGCGATTTTCTGCAGATGCGACGGGTGCAATCAGTAAAAAGAAAAAACTGATGTACCGACTCATCGCGGGCTACGATCGCAGCAACAGTTTTCGCGACCAGCAGGAGCAGGAGAACTTCTTTATCGCTCCTTCCCTCGCCTATAGCTTCTCTCCTAAAACAGACCTGAACCTGGAGGTGAACTACGCGAAGCAAAAATCCGTGCACCAGTATGACCGTGGCACATTTATTAAACCATTGGCCGATGGTACGTACGACTTCGATTACTACCCTGATCATTTAACGGTGCAAAGTCCGACCGACTTCGGGGATGTTGACAATACCTCCGCTACCCTTACCTTTAATCATAAAGTGAATGATCGCCTATCGTTCACGGTAGTAGAGCGTTACATCGACAACCGCCTGCACTTTGCAGATCATGGTGTGAGCGGCGCTATCCGTAACGATTCGATCAACCGCACTTATCAAATATGGGATTACGCGCAGTTCAGCTGGCAAACCACCGCTTTCGTCGGCTATAAACTCAGTACCGGTCCGGTGAAACACCACTTCCTGGCGGGCATTGATTATAATAATTTCGGCTGGACGAAAAACGATTACCGCAATTCGCCGAGTACGCGCATCTCCATCCTGAACCCGGATTACAGCAATGATATACCGGCGGCTAATCCAGCCGTGGATTATTATGACGACAACGAACAAACGAACCAGTTGTCAGGTGGCTACATCCAGGACCAGCTGAGCATCGGCGAGCGACTGAAAGTGCTGTTATCATTGCGATACGACGACTATTCACTTCGCCAAACGCCCCTCTCCGACCGTGACGATCTGCAGGGTGATACTTCCGACGCACATGCCTGGATGCCGCGTGTAGGCGTGGTATATATGGCAAAACCGAACATTGCATTCTATGGAAACTACAATAAGTCGTTCAACCCCCAGCGCTCCAATTCTGCAGGCTCCGGTGGCCCTTTCCCGCCACGTACGGCTACTCAGTTCGAGGTAGGTTATAAAGGGGATTTTTTTAAAGATGCTTTATCAACCATGGTATCAGTATACACCATCGAGTATAGCAACATCCTGGCCGCCGACCCTACACCGGAGAACCCTAATAAACAAACCGTAGTGGACGGTACGCGCAGTAAGGGCTTTGAGCTGACCGTACAGGGTAACATCAAAGACCTGTGCATCATTACAGGTTATGCGTATAACGACCACCGGTTGCTGTCGGACAATACGATTGGTAAAAAAGGCTTCCGTTATGCGAATGCGCCTAAACATATTGCCAACGCGTGGGTGAAATACAACTTCTCCACCACCCGTCTGAAAGGCCTGGGCATTGGCGTTGGCGGACGTTACGTGAGCGACCAGGTGGGCAACCTGGCTACGCAAAATTTCGTCATTCCCGAATCGTTTGTATTGGATGCTGCAGCGAACTATCGCATCGGGCGTTTTAATATTCAATGTAACGTGAACAACCTCACGAACGCGCGTTATTTCAACGGCGGCGTATCACGCGTAACCATTGCATCACTGGGTAACCCGATCAATTTCAGGGCGGGTATTAACTATACAATTAACTAAACGTATATGATAAAGAAACTATTCCTGCTCACTGCGGTGATCTGTGTGAGCCTGGCGGCGCTGGCCCACGAGTTCTGGCTACAGCCTTTAAAATTCTGGCTGAAGAAAAACGAGGCTACGAACATCAGCATCCTGGTAGGAGAAGATTATAAAGGAGAGAAATCGGACTGGTCCAAATACAAGATCCAGCAACTGAAACATTACTCCGCGGAGGGTGCCGAAGATTATACGGCGCATCTGTCAGCCGCCGATAAATCCATTATCGAAGCGAAATTTGCCAAAGCAGGCAACCACCTTATCGCCTTCAACAACTCCAACAAGTTTATCGAGCTGGAAGCGGAGAAGTTTAACGAATACCTGGAAACAGAAGGTTTGGGCTACATTGCCGAACTGCGTAAATCGCAGCAGAACGCTGACAAGCCGGGCCGCGAGTTTTACCAGCGTTGCGTAAAAACCTTGTTTAAAGTAGGTGGCAAAAACGATAGCACCTTTGCTGTCAACACCGGCATGCGACTGGAACTGATTCCGCGTCAGAACCCTTACACCATGAAGAACGGCGACCAGATGACCATGCAGGTACTGTTCGACAATCAGCCAGTGAAAGGCGCACTGGTGTTAGCATGGAACGTGGTAGATGAAAAAACGTCGGTGACCAGGCATACGACCAACGAAGCCGGCGAGGTTATGTTCCCGGTTACACTAAAAGGTCGCTGGATGATCAGCAGTGTGCACATGACGCCTTACACAGCGAGCACCGAAGCTGACTGGCAAAGCTACTGGGGCAGTTATACGTTTGGATATTATTAGGAGAGAAGCCGGTGGTCTTAAGCTGCCGGCTTCTCTCTTTCAGTTGGCAAGTAACCTATTACATTTCACAGCTCCCCGACGCGATCATGCGCGCCAGTTGCCTCACATCATTCCTGATTTCCCTGGGCGTACCACCTTTTTTAAGAACGGGCACCATGGCGCTGGATAACAACTGTGGTTCTGCAGTGGTATAAATCACAACAGGCGTTTTACCGAAGCTTTCAATATTCCGGATCAGTCGCGTGGCCTCCATCCCGTTCATAGTGGGAAGGTTGAAGTCCATCAGGATGAGGCAGGGCGACAATCCTGACATGGCAGAACTCACCAGCCAGGCCATGGCGATTTCGCTGTTCCTGGCATGTACTACTTCGTAAGGTAATTCCAATTGTCCGACCGCCTGCCGCAGCAGGTATAAATCATCTTCATCGTCCTCGACGTACAGGACTACAGGATTGTGCTTAGTTAACTTAGTTTTCATATGACGGGGGTTTTAACGGTGATCGAATATAGAAAGGGATTTGCGTTCTACGTAGCATACTCTGGCATTAGAAAAGAACATATTTACGTAACACCCCCGACTATGGCTGTTTTACGACAGCCTTTCTTTTGTTAAGCGGCCGTTAATGAAGTATATTGAGTAAGATGAGCCTACATTATCTACAGCAATTTTGCCATACCATCGACCGATGGACCGGTTTTTTGCCGGGTTATAGCCTGGAGCAGCTTTGCCAGCGGCCACACCCGGGTAGCTGGTCGTCAGGACAAGTGTACCTTCATCTGATACAGGACACCCGGTTTTTTGTGGAGCAAATGGAAGCAGCGCTCGCGGCCTCCCCGATGAAACATTAGCCATGCGACAAGAAGCGGCTCCGATGTTTGCGGCCAACGCCGCGCAAATCAAATTCTTCTCCGATTCCTGACGGTGTGTATGACCTGTTCCGCCCGGTGCTGTACTGGGCGCGCCGCCCATCAACCCGATACCATTAACCATAATTTGATGCAAGCTATTTTAATTGAATATTACCTATCTTCGCCCACGTGAAAAAGTGGCTGTCACTGATATTACTTCTGGTGTACACGATCTCCGGTACAGGTTTGCGGGAGCTCGTGAAAGTGCCTGTGCTGGTGCAACACTATAACGAACACCTGCAGCTCAACCAGCAGCTTACCTTTTCGCAATTCATCGTAGATCACTATAATTGCATCCCACACACCGACAACGACGAGGATCGTGACAACCAGCTGCCTTTTAAGCGGGTTAACACAAACGTAATGTTTAGCCCGGTACTGCCCGCCTCCGGTATGCAGGCACTGAAGAAACCGGTAGCCCCCCTCGCTGTTGACGAACAGTTTCCGCACAATGACCACCTGCTACCGAATGATAATGTCAGCAAGATCTGGCAGCCTCCGAAATCCGGCGTTATCCTTATTGCTTAGGGCATAGCCAAACATTTGGTGTGTCCTTACACCATTTCCGGATTGATTTTAAATCAAGTTTCATGTTGAATCGAATTATCGGGTTTTCCGTAAGGAATAAACTCGTCGTGGCGTTATTTACTATCGCCTTAATCATCTATGGCGTTTTCGAATTATTTAAGCTACCGGTCGATGCCGTACCGGATATTACCAACAACCAGGTGCAGATCATTACTGTTGCTTCCTCCTACGGCGCTACGGATATTGAGCGACTAGTGACCTTTCCGATAGAACAGGCCAGCAGCAACATTTCCGGCATTACGGAAATACGCAGTTACAGCAGGTTTGGTTTATCGCTCGTGACCCTCGTATTCGACGATGCGGTGGACATTTACTGGGCACGGCAACAAGTTTCCGAACGCCTCGCCGTCATACAGGAGTCGATCCCCAACGGCATCGGCAAACCTGAAATGGGACCTATTTCCACCGGGCTCGGCGAAATTTATCAGTATGTCGTAAAGGCCAAACCAGGCTACGAAAGCAATTACGATATTACGGAGCTGCGTACTATCCAGGACTGGATCGTGCGCAGGCAATTACTGGGCGTACGGGGCGTGGCGGAAGTGAGCAGTTTTGGCGGCAAGCTGAAACAGTACCATGTGGCCATTCATCCTGGTAAACTACAATCACAGGGCGTTACCATCACCGATGTGTTTCATGCATTGGAGGCGAACAATGAGAATACCGGCGGTTCTTATATAGAGAAGCAGGCCACCGTACTATATATCCGCAGTGAAGGAT
Organism: Chitinophaga horti; assembly: GCF_022867795.2. NCBI lineage: Bacteria > Pseudomonadati > Bacteroidota > Chitinophagia > Chitinophagales > Chitinophagaceae > Chitinophaga > Chitinophaga horti. The sequence goes on from NZ_CP107006.1 coordinate 2,828,533, forward strand.
TGATCGGTAACAAGGAAGATATTGAGAACATCGTGCTGAAAAACAGCAGTAACGGCGCTCCCCTGCTCATCCGCGATGTGGCCGATGTAACCATCGGAGCCGCTACACGCTACGGGGCACTTACTTACAACAGCCAGGGCGAAGTGTCGGGCGCGATCGTAATGATGCTGAAAGGCGCAAATAGTAACGTGGTGATCGAAAACATCAAACAAAAGATTGCCGACATACAGCGAACATTACCGGAAGGTGTTGTCATAGAGCCCTTCCTCGACCGAACGAACATGGTAACCAACGCCATTCATACCGTGGAAACAAACCTGATGGAAGGTGCGCTCATCGTGGTATTTGTGCTGGTGATATTCCTCGGCAACCTGCGCGCGGGCTTGCTCGTGGCCTCCGTTATTCCGCTGTCGATGCTGTTTGCGGTAATCATGATGAACCTGTTTGGCGTGAGTGGCAACCTGATGAGCCTTGGCGCGCTGGACTTCGGGCTGATCGTGGATGGAGCGGTGATTATTGTTGAGGCGGTAATGCATCAGCTAAGCCACCATAAGCAACTCGCACTCAGCCGGCCCGACATGGACCGCGAAGTGAAAGCCGCTTCCACTAAAATGATGAACAGCGCGGTATTCGGGCAAATCATCATCCTGATGGTTTACCTGCCCATTTTCAGCCTCCAGGGTATTGAGGGCAGGATGTTCCGCCCGATGGCGCAGACCGTCGCATTCGCGCTGCTGGGGGCGTTTATATTGTCGTTGACGTACATCCCGATGATGAGTGCTGTGGTATTGAGCCGCAAGGTTAAAACCACGGCCAACCTGTCTGACCGCATCATGTCGCGGATAGAGGTACGATACCAGTGGTTGCTGGCGCATGTGCTGCGTATCCCTAAAACAATCATCGCATCTGTTATACTGCTATTTGCCGTTTCGGTATTTATATTGACCCGTATGGGCGGCGAGTTTATTCCTTCCATTGAAGAAGGCGACTTTGCCGTAGAAACGCGGGTGTTATCCGGCAGCAACCTGAATACCACGATCGAACACGTGCAGAAAGTAGCCGGCATCCTGAAGCAACGCTTCCCGGAGGTGATCAATATCGTCACCAAGATCGGTAGCAGTGAAGTGCCGACAGAGCCGCTGCCAATGGACATGGGCGATATGATCATCAACCTGAAACCGAAATCGGAGTGGGTATCTGCAACATCGTTCGACGAGCTGGCGGACAAGATGAGCGAAGCGGCGTCGGAAGTACCGGGCGTTACGACCAGCTTCCAGTTCCCGGTGCAGATGCGTTTCAATGAGTTGATGACCGGTGCGCGGCAGGATGTGGTGTGTAAGATATTCGGGGAAGACTTCGATACACTGGGCGTTTACGCCAAACAACTCGGCAACATCGTGAAGGCCGTTCCGGGTGCTACGGAGCTGTACGTGGAACAGATCACCGGTACCCAACAGATCGTCATCAAATACGATCGTGCGGCCCTCGCGCAATATGGCCTCAATATATCCGATATCAACCGTAATGTGAACGCCGCTTTTGCCGGACAAAGCACCGGGTTGGTGTTTGAGGGCGAGAAACGTTTCGACCTGGTGGTGCGCTTGCAGAACGAGCAGCGTACCGACATACGCGACGTACAAAACCTGCTGATCCCCACACCGGCAGGCACACAGATACCACTGCAGCAGGTGGCTGCAGTAGAACTGGTGGACAGTCCCAGCCAGATACAACGTGAAGACACCCGCAGGCGCATATTGGTGGGCTTTAACGTAAGCGGCCGCGATGTGGAGAGCATCGTAAAAGAGTTACAGCAAAAAGTAGCGGCCTCCATCAAATTGCCGGCGGGTTACGCCATCAGCTACGGCGGTTCCTTCGAGAACCTGAATGAAGCGAAAGCAAGACTATCCGTCGCCGTACCAGTATCGCTTGTCATGATCTTCCTGCTGCTGTATTTCGCATTTAATTCGGTGAAATACGGCCTGCTCATTTATACCGCCATTCCCCTTTCCGCCATTGGCGGGATATTTTTGCTCGCCCTTCGCGGCATGCCTTTCAGCATCAGCGCTGGCGTGGGTTTCATCGCCCTCTTCGGAATTGCTGTATTGAACGGCATTGTGCTCGTGGCAGAATTTAACAGTATTAAAAAATCAGGAGAAACAGATATGAAGAAAATTGTGACACAAGGTACCATTACGCGGCTCCGTCCCGTATTGATGACCGCATTTGTGGCTTCACTTGGCTTTTTACCGATGGCCCTCAGTAATGGTGCGGGAGCCGCTGTGCAACGACCGCTGGCGACCGTGGTAATAGGCGGATTGATGATCGCTACATTACTTACATTATTCGTGTTGCCTGTACTTTATATGACCTTCGAAAAACGGGGCATTAAAGCGCCGAAGCAGGTGATCCTTGGCTGCCTGCTCCTCCTCACCTGCCTGCCATCCATGGCGCAGGAACGCATCAGTATGCACGATGCGTTGGACAGCGCAGTGGCAAACAACCTGCTGGTACAAAACCGCAGACTGCGCGCCCAGCAAGCGCGGGAGCTGATCAAGTCAGGTACTGATCTGCCCAAAACAACCGTAGGCGCAGAATACGGGATGTTCAACAGTCCGTTTACAGACGATCGGCTTACCGTGACGCAAAGCTTTAGCATGCCCGGCGTATACATGCGACAAAGCAGGCAATTAAGCGAGATATGGAAGTCGGCGTTGCTGGAAATTGACATCAAAGAAGCGGAAGTACGCAAGTTAACAACGGGTGTTTTTTATGAATTGATCCTGGTGCGGGAAAAGGAAAACCTCTTGTCCCGCATGGATTCGAGCTACAGCGCTTTTCTGCGGACAGCTGCGCTGCGATTAAAAGCCGGAGAAAGTAACATGCTCGAAAAAGCAAGTGCGCAAAATCAACTCATCCAGCTGAGGGTACTGCTGAAAAGTCTGCAACAGGAGAAGAGCCTGCTGCGCCAGCAATTTATGCTGCTGCTGAACACAAAACAGCTGCGGGAACCCGAGGCAGCTTCAATTAAACTGGAAGCGCCCCTGCCGGATAGCACGCAGCTCGCAGCACATCCATCCGTCAAGTGGCAGCAACAATTAGAAAAAGCGGCTGATGCAGCGGTTCGCGTTGAGCGTTCACGCCTTTTGCCGGAGTTCAGTGCAGGTTATAATAACCTGAGCATTCGCGATGGCGTTAATTACGGGCGGGGCGACCGGTTTCAGTCCTTTCAATTGGGTGTTGACATCCCGATATTCACCGGCTGGCAGAAGGCGAAGATACGATCTGCCGAAGCGGCGCTGAGCGTAGCCCGTAATGAAACCGAATACCGCACAAAGGCCCTGGAAGCTGAGTACATCGCCGCCAGGAGCCAGGTAACGCAGTACAACAGCATCGTGAACGACTTCGAACGCGAGGCCTTACGCAACGCACAGGATATCACCGCCACGTTAAACAAACAACTGGAAGGCGGCGAAATCAACTACCTGGAGTGGACGATACTCAACCAGCAATCCCTCAGCACACAGCTCGACTATCTCGAAGCCGTGCGCAACCTGAATAACAGCATCAATCATCTGAATTACCTATTAGCGAAATAATATGAACAGCAGGAATCTATTCTACATAGCAAGCATTTTCCTCTTTGGCTGCGGCAACCCGGTGCAGGAGCCGGTGGCAGAAACGCCCGTAGCGGCCAGTGCGGACGTGGTGACTTTGAGCGCCGGGCAGTTGAAGAACATCCATCTAAAAACCGACACTTTACGCCGGCAGAATATAAGCGGCATATTGCGGCTGAGCGGACAGGTAGACGTGCCCCCGCAAAACCTCGTATCCGTCAGCATACCGTTGGGCGGTTACCTGAAAAGCACCGACATGTTACCCGGAACCCATGTGCGCAAAGGCCAGCTGCTGGCCGTCATGGAAGACCCGCAATACATCCAGCTGCAGCAAGACTACCTCACCACCCGCAACAAACTAAATTACGCAGGCAGGGAATACGAACGCCAGAAAGAATTGAACAGCAGCAAAGCCGCCAGCGACAAGGTGATGCAACAAGCAGAAAGCGAATATCGCAACCTCAGCATCGAAAGCAAAGCACTCGCCGCTAAACTCAGCCTGCTCGGCATCAACGCCGACCGCCTGACCGAAAACAACATTTCCCGCACCATCAACATTCACTCTCCCATCACAGGGTACATCAACAAAGTGAATGTGAACATCGGCAAATACGTAACACCATCCGACGTGATCTTCGAGCTCGTGAACCCGGTGGATATTCACCTAAACCTGACCGTGTACGAGAAAGACCTTGACAAACTGTCGATCGGCCAGCAGGTAAGCGTTTACACCAATGCTAAGCCCGATCAGCGTTACGACACGAAGATCATCCTCATCAGCCACTCTTTAAACGAGAACCGTAGCGCAGAAGTACACTGCCATTTCGAGCAGTATGATAAAAGCCTTGTACCCGGCATGTATATGAATGCTGAAGTACGGTTACAGGACAATCAGGAAACCGTGCTACCGGAGGTGGCCATCGTGAATTTTGAAAGTAAAGATTACGTGTTTGTGGAAGAAGCGGAACGTACCTACCGGATGGTGGCCGTGCAGAAAGGGCAGACGGATAATGGGGTTACTGTCGTTCCCGCAGCGGGGTTGACCGGACGGAGGATTGTGACGGAAGGGGCGTATTCGTTGTTGATGCAGTTGAAGAATACGGGGGAGTGATAATTTAATACATCGTCCTGCAATGAGTGAGTTATTGCAGGACGGTGTTGTCTAATAGGAAGGGGTAATACAAGCGGGAACTAGCTTTTCCCCTTAAACCACCCCTTAAAGAAACTACTCGGCTGCTTCCCCTCATCCCCAATGACCTCCCCAAACGGCTGTAAGCCATCCACCTTCAGCAACACAATCCGCGCAATACCTAACATCGGGATAAACAATACCATGCCCGCTACGCCCCATACCAGGCCGCCGGCCAGTATTGCGAGGATGGTACTAAGCGCCGTAAGTTTTACCTCCCCACCTATCACGTAAGGCTCTACAAAGTAGTTGTCCACCGCCTGTATCACGACAATTGCCGCCAGCGCCCAGAGCGCGGGACTCATGCTATCGCTGGTAACGGCGGCCATGGCTACAGGGAATAGCCCTCCCAGGATGGAGCCAACGTAAGGCACGATCGTAAGTATGGATGCAATAGCAGCTAGCAATAACCCGTTCCGTACGCCAATGATCAAGAGGGCTGGTGCATATAACACAAAAAGGAAAACAATTGACATCAGCCTGCCGACGAGGTACTGTTGCGAAACATGGGTAATATCCTGTAGCACCTTCGCTACACCGGGACGCTTTTCGCGGGTAAACAATTTCAAGAAAAACTGTTCGTATTTTTCTTTATGAAACAATAACAGGAACGTAACAACTAATACGATCACCAACTGTCCGAACAGGCCCGTAATGCCACCCACGGCTTTCATGATCATGCCCATCACAGGCGTGCCGCCTTTGTCCATCTGCTTATCGATGATCTGCTTTTGCTCCTCAGAGCTGATGCCCCATCGCTCTTCCACCTGCGCCTGCAGGCCGCTGTAAAACTCGGTCCACTTTTCTTTCAGCGCTTCGGTATCTTCTGCCAGACCCGCTGCCTGGGCGAATATGATAGCTGCCAAAACACCTACTGCCAGGGCGATAAGGAATACACAGGCGAGGCAGGATAACCAGCGCGGACTACGATGCCCGTCCAGCCAGCGACACATTGGTGCTGTAAGCATAGCCAGCATGATGGCGAAAGCAAGCGGCGCCAGGAAGGGTTTGCCGAAGTAGAGCAACACAGTTGCCAATATGGGGAATAGCAGCGCCTGGTTGACGGTAAAGGACAATGGTTTCATAACGAGGTGTTTGGTACCTCTGTAGAAATATTGTGCCGGATTCCCCAGTGATAAAAAGAAGTAATACAACAACCCGTTTGCCGAATTTCCAGGTAGAGCGACGCAACTGGATAATAACAGTACAAGAAAATAAATGCCGACGCGGGCGGCTACAGGAATTGATTTCATCTGTTTGATTTGATACGAAACTAGCCACACCGAAACCGCCGCACGAATCAATCCGACCAGCATAGGCCGATTTTCTACGAAGATGCGTTGCCGGGAGACGAAGCCCGACGTCAAATAATCGAGTACCGCATTTTACTTGCCTGAACCGCGCTTTTTTGTAGATTTACGCCTTAGGAAATCATGCTGGAGTAATAACCCACACTAAATCAACGAAATAGTTATGAAAAGAACACGGTTGGCCCATTCCCGTACCAGGAAACTTATGCAGTTGCCAATGCTCCTCTTATTAGCCATCAGTCTGGCTACCGGCTGCGATAAAGAGGACAAGGACCCTTGCAGGGACTTATTAAATGAAGGGATGCCTACACAGGTAGCTTTCAAATTCCTGGACAAACAAACGGGCGAAAACCTGTTGCTGACGCGTAACATCGATACAGCCGGCGTTACCATTTCACCGCTGCCGATTGACGCAGGAGCTAAAAGAGGAGTAATCGTAAAGCAGGCTAATCACCCGATGGAAGGTTGCCTGGTGTTCACGGTTTCCGAAGCTGTGGAAGGCCCGGTGAACTACAAAATCGATATCGAGGGCATCGGCGCCACCAATGTATCCTACAACAACAAACGCGAAGCGGGCGACAGTCCGTGCAGACCATTTGTAATCCGGATCAAAGACATGCAGGTAACCGATCACGAGTTTACGTTGGACAGGACTACCTTCCGCTACGTGTTTACCATCCGCCTGTAGGCACTCACCGGCCCGCAATACCAGTAATTTTTGCCGGATTAAAATATCCCGTTTAGGTGTTCGTCTACCTATATAAAGAGATATTTTAAGAAATGGCAAGAAGGCTTTTCCTGGCGTTGGTGCTCTTCCTGGTGGGCGATTTTTATTTTTACCAGGCTTTCGCTACCCTTTTCCACCATCCCCTGGCACACCTGGGTTACTGGCTGGTCGACATACTGCTCATCATCGGTCTTATCAGTATGATCAGGCTGCTTAGGGTGGGCAAACATGTACAACGCTTTGCGACCGTACTTATGGCGGCCATGATATTAAGTTTCGTACCCAAACTGTTTTCGTCTTCGATACTGCTCGCCGAAGACATCGTACGTCTCTTCCGTGGCTTTCCTGCACGCAATATATATGTAAGCGAAGCCGCCATGGCGCTCGCGGCCGTCTTCTTCCTGGTGATCCTTTTTGGATTGACGCGCGGCCGGCACTTTTACCAGGTTAAACGGGAAACATTACATTTCCCGGACCTGCCCGAGGCTTTTGACGGTTTCACCATCACACAAATTTCGGACGTACACTCCGGCAGCTTCAGCGATGCTGCAGGTGTGCAAAAAGGTCTCGACCTGGCCAATGCACAAAACAGTGACCTGCTGCTCTTCACCGGTGACCTTGTCAACAACATGGCCTCCGAAATGGATCCGTGGATACCGGCATTTTCGAAGCTAAAGGCGCCCTATGGCAAGTATTCTGTGCTGGGTAACCACGACTATGGCGACTACATCCGATGGGAAAAAAAGTCCGACAAGGCAGCTAATCTCGAACGCCTGAAAGAAGTGCATGCGGAAACAGGCTTCAGACTATTACTTAACGAAGCCGTTACGATCTCCAAACAGGGCCAGAGCCTGGCGCTCATTGGCGTGGAGAACTGGGGCAAAGGCGGCTTCCAGAAGTATGGCGACCTGCAACAAGCCACGGCGCAAGTACCCGATAAAGCATTTAAAATACTCATGTCGCACGACCCTTCACATTGGGATGAAGTGACCCTGGACCATCATCAGCACATCCACCTCACGCTGGCCGGCCACACCCATGGCATGCAGTTCGGCATCGAGTTGTTCGGCTTTAAATGGAGCCCGGTTAAATATATGTACAAACAATGGGCAGGACTGTACGACCGCGACGGCAAATACCTTTACGTCAACCGCGGCTTCGGATTTCATGGATTGAAAGGCAGGATCGGCATATGGCCGGAGATTACGGTGCTGACGTTGAAGCGGGGATAAACGCGATTCGCTAAATTTGCCCGAAAAGGCCTTTCATGATACTCGATGCGATCCTCAACAACGTTTACCGGTTGCCAGCGCCCGCCCTGCAGGCGCTCAAAGGCATCATCCGCGAAACGGAATATCCTAAATGCACCCTGCTGATAAGGGCCAACAAGGTGGAAGATCGCATCTATTTCATCAAGAAAGGTATTGCCAGGGCCTTTGCCACCCGGCAGGAGCGCGATGTTACCTTCTGGTTTGGTAAGGAAGGAGATGTGTTGCTGAGCATGCGTAGTTATGTGGACCAGCAACCGGGCTATGAAAATATCACCCTGATAGAAGACTGTTTTCTCTTCGAGTTGCATACGCCCGACCTGATGCAGTTGTACAAGACGGACATCGACATTGCCAACTGGGGGCGTAAATTCGCCGAGCGGGAACTCATAAAAACCGAGCGACGGCTGATCAACTTACAGATCGGAACGGCCAAACAACGTTACGAGGAGCTGCTCGCAGAAAATCCGACACTGGTGCAGCGTGTACCCGTTGGGTATATCGCCTCTTACCTGGGCATTTCGGCGGTTAGTCTCAGCCGTATCCGCGCGGAACTGCGGTAATCCATTATTTAACATTTGTAAAATCCACCTGCTGTCTTTCAGCCTAACTTTGCGCCAGTAAAATATAGGACATATGAACTGGATCATTCTTATCCTGGGGGGATTATTTGAGGTAGGCTTTACCTTTTGTTTAGGCAAAGGTCGGGATACCGTTGGGCCGCAAAGCTACGGCTGGTACGCCGGTTTCGTATTTTGCCTGGTCGCCAGCATGTACCTGCTGATGAAGGCCACGCAAACATTGCCTTTGGGTACGGCGTATGCGGTGTGGACAGGCATCGGTGCCGCTGGCACAGCGCTGCTCGGCATCCTGGTGTTTAAAGAACCAGCGACCGTACTGAGACTGGTATTTATCGCCACGCTCATCGGCTCTATTATAGGACTTAAAGCGGTTTCGCCGCATTGATCATAAAGCCGGAGATTCTTCCGGCTTTAGTTTTCTTTATTATCGAACACATCGCAACGGCGGAACGCCATGAACTGTTTCTGCCCCAGGAATGTGCCCTGTTGCGGAAAGTTAGCCGCATATTTCCGCACTGCGACCGTTCCTTCCTCCCACACCTTGTTGTTTAACAGGCATTCCGCAATCACCTCATCATCCTGGTACCGCGCCACGTAAACCTTTAACCAGTTGATCTTCCGGTTAGGGATCGTTTCCGCCAGTTTATTTTTCAGCAGGTCGAAGATAGGTTCTCCCTCTGGTTCTGCGGCCCATTGGCCTTGTAACGATAAGGCACCTAGCCTCGGGTGCCAGAGTATACCGCGACCGTCGTTGAAGTCGATCTCGGGGTCATGACCATCCAGGAAGCTATCGGCAATAGCCGGGAAGGTGGTGGCCAGGTAATTGTCCAGCACCGTTTCCACCTTCGCTTCGATGGTCGTACCCACACCTACGATGTTCTCCGTGATACCTTCCGGAAAATAATCCTTGTTTTTGGTGATAATCAGCAAATGGATCAGGTTGGGATGATAGTCCGCCGATTCTATAATGGACGTGGCAATCGTAAGCGCACCGGATACGGTCAGCTCATTCGCCGTCTCTGAAATATCGATCATGTATCCCTGCGCCATCAGGCGTTTAGCGAGGCTTTGCAGGAGGTATTTATCTGGCAGCATGCATGGTGTTTATCAGGCAAAGATAAGTGTATCGGCTCTTATGTTACAAATACCCGGTTTTACCATTGATAAAATAAACTGTAATAATGACACTTAACGTATTATATTTAAACGTGCAGATGGTCATTACACTCCAATAAATTAGATCCACTTTATGAATCAGATGAACACCTTAAGACTGGGCGCGCTGCTGTTACTGGGTGCAACCACGCAGAGCAACAACGCCCTCGCCCAGCAGGACACTGTCGCCATACAGGTAGACCTATCCACCACCAAAGGCCCTATGCGTCCTATATGGGCGATGTTCGGGTACGATGAGCCGAATTATACGTACATGAAAGACGGTAAAAAACTGCTCACCGAAATTTCGAAACTGAGCAAGGTGCCGGTATACGTACGCGCCCACAGTTTACTGGTGACCGGCGACGGCAAAGCGGCCCTAAAATGGGGTTCCACCAACGCCTATACGGAAGATGCAAAGGGCAACCCGGTATACGACTGGACGATCATCGACAAGATATTCGATACTTACATAGAACGGGGTATGAAACCCATCGCGCAGATCGGGTTTATGCCAAAGGCATTGTCTACCAAACCGGAGCCTTACCAACATAACTGGAAGCCCGGCGATAAATATTTTTCCATTGAAGGTGGATGGGCTTATCCGCCGAATGATTACAAAAAATTCGCCGCGCTTGTATACGAATGGGTAAAACATTCCGTGGCGCGTTACGGCAAAAAGGAAGTGGAAAGCTGGTATTGGGAACTGTGGAACGAGCCGGATATCGATTACTGGAAAGGTACGGTGGAAGAGTATATCAAGATGTATGACTATGCGGCCGATGCGGTTAAACGGGCATTACCCACCGCAAAGATCGGCGGACCGGAAGTAACCGGACCACAATCGCCCCGGGCGGCCAAATTCCTGCGGAAATTCCTGGACCATATCGTGAACGGCACCAACGCCGTTACCGGCAAGAAGGGCGCACCGCTCGACCTGATCACGTTTCATGCGAAAGGTTACCCCAGGTTAGTTGATAGTGTGATCCGTATGAACATGGGCACACAGCTGCGCGACATCGACAGTGGATTTGCCATCGTAGCCTCCTATCCCACCCTGAAACACCTGCCTATTATCATTGGCGAATCAGATCCGGAGGGATGCGCCGCCTGTTCCGAAGATGTTTACCCGAGCAATGCATACCGCAATGGCACCATGTACTCCAGCTACACGGCGGCCTCTTTCGCCCGCAAGTACGACCTGGTGGCGGCGCATGGCGTAAACCTGGCCGGCGCGGTTACCTGGGCGTTTGAGTTCGAAGATCAACCCTGGTTCCGCGGCTTCCGCGACCTGGCCAGCAATGGGGTGGATAAACCCGTGCTGAATGTATTCCGCATGTTCGGGCTAATGGAGGGCGACCTGGCCAAAGTAAGCGGTCAACTGGAATATGATTATCGCCGCGTACGCGACAGCAGCGTGCGGCGCAAGGCGGACATCAACGCCCTGGCAGCCATCGCGAAGAACAGCGCTACGGTAATGGTATGGAACTACCACGATGATAATAAAATGGTGCCTGCATCACCGGTAAACGTGGCTATCAGAGGCCTGCCTGCAGGCGCAGTGCTGTTGCACCACTATCGGGTGGATGCAGATCACAGTAACGCCTATGAAGCCTGGAAGAAAATAGGATCACCACAACAACCAACGCCAGAACAGGTAACGATGCTGGAAAGAGCCGGTCAGCTGCAAATGCTGGGCTCACCGGAATGGGTACACGTGGCGAAGGGAACCACCACCGTGCGGATGATGTTACCGCGACAGGGGGTATCGCTTTTACAATTCACCTGGTAAAATAGAAAGAGGGGCGGGCGGCGTAACGGCTATTTCCCAGGCAGTACAATAATCGATTGGTGCGTCCCGGCGAAAAGACCGAGCAACAGTAGTATCTTTTTCTTTATTTCGTTACGAGGATGTTACTGACGTAATACACATTCTTTTCATTCACCACGAAACGAATGGCTTTAAGGCCCAATCCTGCCGGCATTCCTTTCGGGCACTCAAATACTTTCTGATCGTTACACAACACCGTGATAGTTTCCCCTTTCTTGCGGATGGCCATATTCACCTGGTTCACCAGCTTACTGCCTGTGAACGATGGCAGCGAGTAATAGCTTTCGATCGGACAAGTCTCGTAGCCATCCGGCATATTCCGCGATACCATGACCCAGCCGGCCGCGTCTTTTCTATTCATATCGCCAGGCGACACGTCGATATTAAAGAAGTTTTTATTCCCGGTGTCGGGTGCATCGCTGAACTCGAACCGCATGCCCGGGGTGCCCCAGGCTACGTCGCCTTTTTGCACCAGTACATCAAAACTAATGGTAAAATCGCCACCAGCCGGGCCTGTGAAGGTGGTTGGATAGGCAGTCTTCTTCAGCTTCAGCCATTTTCCGCTGGCACCGTTTACCTCAGTCACCACTACTTTATCGCCTGTAGTGCTGCTCCGTTCTGTGTACCATTTCGCCGGAGAGGCGCCGGTAGCAACGGTCGAGAAGTCTTCGTAGAACAAAACAGACTTATCCGCCGCCATCTTTTTTGCCGTTTCTGAAGCCGCAGAAGGGGCTGCGGCGCTTTTACTTTCGTCGGCGCTTGCAAAGTTCAGCGGTTTGTAAGGCGTGACCATTTTATCTTTTCCAAAGTAATAATCGTACACATAATCGTAATTGAACCGGTTCACGAATGTCTCCATCATATGTACTTCACCCGCATCATCAGGGTTTATTCCCCTTGCCAGCCTGAAAACGATCCATTGCGGACCGGCGGCAGTCAGCGCTTCTTTTACGCCCTTTTTCAAACGAAGTAGCGGGAAGTGAGTAGCCGTAGCACCTTGTTTACTGGTCACCGTGGCCTGGGTATATATCCAGTTTACTTCCTTGCCGCGCTCAATATTGGCAAGATCCACGATATCGATTTGCGGGGAGGGATCGTGGAAGTAAACGTATTCATTCTTCCGGTTGCTAAACTGTTCTTTGATGACACGTAATCCCTGTTCTGCCCTGCCCATCAGGTTATCCAGGCGTGTACCGTTGTTGATGGCGATCTTATGCATCATTGGCAGCTGCTTCTCGAGCCGGACGATCATTTCCCCGACGGTTACCTGCTCAAAGGGAAGCGGTTTGCCATCTTTCGTCATCACGATCGCGTAATACGTTTGCTTTGTGTAATCTACCGCGTTGGAAGGGATCAGGTAATGCTCGTACTTTTTCAGGTTAGGACTGTTGGTAAAGTTGCGGTAGTTGGCGTAAGCGGTAAGCCACTCCTTATCCCATTCGCCTTTCATGCCAATCTCATACTTTGGCTGGGTAAACCAAAATTCATCCGGTGACGAAAGGGCCACCACCTGGTAAGTAATATGTTCGATGCTGTTTGCCATGATGTTCCAGCCGTATGTATCTGCCATACCATCGATGGGCCAGAACTTTTTGGTAGCAGTCTTTTGCAGATGCATATACATTTTGGCGTAGCAACCGTAGGTATTAGGCAGCGCATTCCGGTTATTCTTTTCGGCCTCGTTGTAATTATACGAACTGCTGTTTATCGGGGCCGAGGCGTCCTGGGCATAAACGGATAACTTCATTTCCCCGAGCATACCTTTCGGGACGTACGTTTGCTGGGTCCATTGCACCATATTCCGCCCAAATTCCAGCTGTTTGGCCGTGTAATTCCAACCGTCCTTTGAAAAAGGTTTGGCCGGTTCTTTAAATTGCACGACGTTGATCCAGCCAATGTCGACGTTCCCAATATCTTTGCTTTGATACCATCCTCGTTCGTTGGTAGGCTGCGCCCATGCAGGCAGCAAAAACAGGCTAAGAGACATTGCGCTGATGATTCGTTTCATATTGGTAGGTTGAAAAGTTGATTATATTACCATTCCAGTAACAGGGTGGATTACATGCTATTCATGTTGTAACGGGACTTTCCGATCGTAAAGATGCAATGCAACAGCCCTGCCTATACTCCCCTGAAAACAGGATTTTTACAAGTTGAGACGGCTTTATTGCTATATTTATGCATACGATTGTAAAATCCTGTTAACAGGGGAGATTGGCCTCAAATAAAAAAACACTTCTTTGTAAAATGAATCCTATACGTTATTCTTTCTTCGGCACGGCCCTTACTTGCCTGTTGCTGCTGCTTTGCATTCACACGTCCATGGGGCAAACGAAATTGCTGGATAGTTTGCAGGCGGCCATCGATCGCTATCCGCAAAAGGATACGGTGAAAGTAGGACTCATCCTCAAATATGTAAAAGCAGCTGTAAACGAGAACACAACACGCCTGGAACCCTATCTGCTCGAAATGATCGCCATCAGCAAAGCTAAAAACTATCGGAAAGGCGTGCGGGCTGGTTACGGCACCGCACATCTTTTTTATACGGATCGCGGCGACCTGGCGAAGGGAATGGCTTATGCCGATTCCTCTTTCCTGTTGATGGAAGGCGATACGAGCAAGGAAAACATGATACAAAAGGCCTACCTGCACCACAATGTAGCCAGCGATTATAACAAGATGCGCGATTACGAAATGGCGCTTTACCACTACAGCGAGGCTGCGGAGCTGCTCGGCAAATACCAGCCCCAGTATATATACCGGCCCTACTCCGGGATAACAGAAGTGTACGACCATATGAATATGCGTGAAAAGGTGCAGGAATACGAACAAAAAACGATCGAGGCAGCAGAACGGACCGGTGACTCGTCGGCCATTGCGCAACGTTACCTGAATCGTATTTCCAGGCTGATCAACGCGAAAAAACTTGACAAAGCGGAACAATACCTGAAAGAAGTGGAACCCACGGTGTTGAAGCTGGACGAGAGCCTGTTGCTGTACCAGTACTACCAGAACATGGGATCTGTTTTATACGAGCGAAAAAACTTCAGCAAAGCATACCAATATTTTCAGGCGGCGTATGAAAAAGCCCTGGCCAATGACGATATGTATTTACAGGTGATGGTACTATACCAATTGGCAGAAAGTGCTATCGCCGGCGGCAAAATGCCCGAAGCGAAACAATACCTGGACACCCTGCTGAAAAAGTCAGTAGCATCCGACATGAAGTTTGGGGAACAGAGCGCCTATAAAGGACTGGCAGCCTGGCACGAAAAAAATGGCGATCACCAAACGGCGAATGAATGGCTGCATAAACAACTCGTACTCAACGACAGCATTGCCTCGCAGGATGTACGCGACAAACTGGCGATGACGGAAGTACGGTTTAAAGTGCGCGGTAAAGACAATGAGATCAAAATGCTGCAGGACGAGCGTGAGATACAACGCCTTTCGATCCGCCAGAAAAACACGTTAAATTATATCCTGATCGGCGGCGCAGCGGCTTTGCTCATCATTCTCCTGCTCGGCTACCGGGTATACAGGAACCGCCAGAAGTTGCAGCAGCAACGCATTTCAGAGCTGGAAACCGAGAAACAACTCACCGCCACGGAAGCCGTATTAAAAGGCGAGGAACAGGAACGTACGCGCCTGGCCAAAGACCTGCACGACGGCCTGGGCGGCATGCTTAGTGGTATCAAATACTCGTTTCAACATATGAAAGGTAACCTTGTGATGACGCCTGAAAATTTACAGGCCTTCGAGCGCAGTATGGATATGCTGGACAGCTCCATTAAAGAGATGCGCCGCGTGGCCCATAACATGATGCCGGAAGCACTCGTCAACTATGGTTTGGGAGCGGCATTGAATGACTTCTGCAACGATATCAGCCAGTCCGGCGCCATTCAGGTGAGCCACCAGTTTATTGGCCTGGATAAAGAAAAGATCAGCGACACTACCGCCATTACGGTCTTCCGCATCGTACAGGAACTGCTGAACAACGTCTTAAAACATGCTTCCGCCAAAACCGTAATGCTGCAGGTCGCCAAAAACGACAATACCTTATCCGTTACCGTAGAAGATGATGGGAAAGGCTTTGATACCGCTACCCTCGATCGCAGCGGCGGCATCGGGTGGAGCAACATCCGCAACCGCGTGGAGTTCCTGCGAGGCACGGTGGATATACAGTCTGTCCCCAACTCCGGTACATCCGTCTTAATTGAAATACCATTATGAGCATCAGCGTTTTTATCGTAGACGATCATTATATGATCATAGAAGGCATTCGTTCGCTGCTGCAGGACGAACAGGAAATCGAATGGGCGGGGCATGCGACGAACGCCGCTTCCTGCCTGGCGTTTCTGAAAAACAGGCAGCCGGATGTGTTGCTGATGGACATTAACCTGCCCGATAAAAGCGGCATCGATCTGTGTAAAGAAGTGAAAACGCTGTACCCTTCCGTATTTGTGATCGGGCTGAGCACCTTTAGTCAACAGACTTATATCGAAAAAATGATCGATAACGGCGCTTCGGGATATGTGCTGAAAAACGCCACCCAGCCCGAATTAATGGAGGCCATTAAGACTGTCGTAAGCGGCAAAGACTATCTGAGTATGGAAGCCGCGCAAGCGCTTCGTAAAAATGATACGAATACTGTGATGCTCACCCGCCGCGAGAAGGAAGTACTGGAACTGATCGCGGACGGGCTTACCAATCCTGAAATATCTCAAAAACTGTTTGTTAGCCTCAGCACCATTGAAACCCATCGCAAAAACCTGCTGGCCAAGTTTGGCGTCAGCAACACCGCGAGCCTTATTAAACTGGCCGTTAAAAACGGGTTGATATAACCACTTTGTCGGTTTCGTTCTATTCTCCCGCTGCGGGGCGCTGTTACTTTGTATAAAATTGAAGTAATGACAAAGTACCTGTTCCTCATCGCCTTTCTCCTCTCGGCCAAAGCGCAAGCCTACGAAGGCCCGGCGAAAGTCCTCTATAGCAAACATTGCGCAACCTGCCATGGCGATGCCGGCGATCGTGGCCGCTTCGGCGCACGCAACCTGAAAGCCAGTTCGCTGAGCGATTCCTCCATCATCCGGCAAATAAGTAAAGGGAAAGGTATTATGCCCGCTTTCGCACGCCGGTTAAAACCCGAAGAAATGACGCAATTGGCTGACTATATCAAAACATTACGCACCCGCTAATCCGCTACCGTATGACTAACTTCTCTCAACTTGTACTGGTGGTTGCCACCGTTTTATGCGGCCTTGTCGCCGGACTTTTCTATGCCTGGTCCGTTTCCGTTATGCCAGGCATTGGCCGGCTCAGCGATCGTGGTTTTATGGAAGCCATGCAGGCCATGAACCGGGCCATCTTAAACCCGTTATTCTTTATTTCGTTTATGGGATGTGTGTTAGTGTTACCGGCATCGGCGTTCCTGGTATACGAGCGGCCCCTGCCCCTTCGTTTCTGGCTGATTGCAGGTGCCGCGCTGCTGTATATCTTCGGCGTTTTTGGAATTACCGCCGGCGGCAACGTTCCGCTGAACGAAGCGCTGGACAGGTTTACGATCAATGGCGCCAGCGAGGAAGCGATCAGCAACGCCCGCCGGCAATTTGAAGCGCGCTGGCTGATGCTGCACCAAATCAGAACGGTGCTATCGGTGGTGTGTTTTGTGTTGATGGTGTTGGCATGTGTGGTGCGTTCGAAGTAATGCCTATTCCCGCACAAACCTCAAATCACTCACGCGCGCGTGCACCAGTGTAAAGCCCGTCGCTTTGCCGGCCTCATCGACATGAAATTCCAGCACCAGACCGTTATCCAGACCGAACACACCTTGTTGCAGTCCTACGCGCGTCATATTGTACGATGCCTGGCCGATGTGTACGACCAACTGCCCGTTACTAAAAATCACCCGGTAACGGGCATCTATTTCGGAGTTGTAGTAATCGCCAGCATATTGTATCGCCGCTTGAGCATCCAGCCCTGCTACCCTATCGGTACGTTTGAAAGCAATGCGCTGCCCGTCCTGCAAAATGTACATTTCCTTTGCTTTACCTTCCGCTAAATGGGCGAACACGAGCTTCACGGCTGGTGCGCCCTCCACGGCCAATGTCGAATCATTCTCCGGCACCAACGCATACGACTCATCATTCCAATGCTGCCGTGCCATGATTTTATCTTCCGTGATGTTCACGCTTATATTCAACGCACTATCTTCTGCAGCTACGTAAATGCCGGTCAAACTTGCCGTATCGATCGCGATCGACGCCTGGTTTACAGTTGCCGCCGCCTTGGGTTCCGGGTAAAGCAAACTATAAATCGCCCGGAATTCGGGCGATCCCGTAATACGATCGTTATTACTGAACATCAGGATATCAAGCCCAGATGCGGGAAAATGATACATCCTGCTGTGATAACCGGAAATATCGCCGCCATGGCTCACCAGCAATTGCCCTTTGTATTGTTGAATATGTAATCCGCCCCCATATTTCGTATCCTCGCCACTGTCCGTCACGGAGGGCGTCAGCATCTTCTTCCAGGCAGCGTCGCCTAACAGGCGGTGTTCCTTCATCTCTTTAAACCAGGGCCCAAAGTCGGTCACCACGCTATAGCCGTTACCCTGACCAATGACGCCGGTCGTTGGATTATTCTCTTTAAACCCTTTATCTGTTTGGATATACCCATTCGCTTTACCGGGCACCTTGTGCGTGCGCGACAATTGCGTATGTTTCATTCTTAATGGCTTGAAGATGTTGGCCGCTACGAATGCATCCAGATCCTGACCACTCACCTGTTGCACAATCCGCCCCAGCAGGAAATAGCCGGAATTGGAATAACTCCAGCGGCTACCCGGCGTAAAGTTCAGCGACCGTTGCCGGGAAAGTATATTGTAAACGACACTGTCATTGTAATTGCCATTCTCATTCATATCCCGCAGCCATATCAGCGCGGAGTGATCACGCAGGCCGCTTTGGTGATGAATAAGATGCGCCAGTGTAATGCTGTCTGCATAAGCCGGGAAATCCGGGAAGAACTTCGACAACTTATCGCTGCTACTCAGTTTACCCCGGCTTTCGAGCAAATAAATGCTCGCAGCCGTAAACTGCTTGCTCATTGAGGCGATATTAAACGGCGTAGCGGGAGTTATTTTTCTTCTGGCGGATAAGTCTGCCAGCCCATAACCGCGCGCGTACACCAGCTTATTCTTTTGCCAGATGGCCAGCGAAACACCGGGTTCGTTCGGTTGAACGATCGTATGTAACAAACTATCGATCTGTTGCGGGCGGATGGTTTGCGCTTTCGTGTATAGGCTTGCAGTGAGTAACAAGAACGGGAGACCAAATCTCAGCTGTCGATTCATCGGTTGGCATACTTTAGAATGCCTAAAATACAAATTCCTCTTGATGATCGGGTTATAAATGCTCGCCGACCGGCAGCGTATCACTGGGCGCTACCCCATATTTCTTCTTGTATGCATGCGAGAAGTGGCTCAGACTCTCGAATCCAAGGTCCAGGTAAATGGCCGAAGGTTTCCTGTTTTTGTTGGTGATGAGATGGCGTGCCTCCTCCAGCCGCCTGTCCAGCAACCACTGCCGGGGCGCCATGTCGAAGATCTTCTGAAAATCACGCTTAAAGCCAGCCAGGCTTCTACCCGTTAGTTGTGCAAACTTTTCCACCGGGATGTTGTAGTGAAAGTTGGCACGCATAAACTTCTCAAGGTCTATTTTATGCGGTTCTGAAAAGTCGAACAGGAACTCGCGCAGTTCAGGTTTGGTGTTCATCAGCAGGTAAACGGCCTCCTTTACCTTGAGCATGCCCACTGCATGCGTGATCTGCTCGTCCGGATGCTTCACATACGGCAACAAAGACTGAAAGAAGGCCTGCAGGAAGTCGTTACCGGGAATGAGTACGTTTGTTGGCCCGTTATACTTGCGGGTAACGTCAATATGCTCATCCAGCGCAATCTGCCTTAACAAGTCTTCTTTCAGAATGATCACGATCGTTTGATAATCCCCATCGTCCGCCGGTGTTTTCGTGATTTCGGCCAGTTGATTTTTGTGTACGAGCATCATCTGTCCACCGCTCATAGACCACTCCTGCCCTG
This sequence comes from Chitinophaga horti, assembly GCF_022867795.2. Taxonomy (NCBI): domain Bacteria; kingdom Pseudomonadati; phylum Bacteroidota; class Chitinophagia; order Chitinophagales; family Chitinophagaceae; genus Chitinophaga; species Chitinophaga horti. The sequence goes on from NZ_CP107006.1 coordinate 2,848,309, forward strand.
CAGTTACCAGCGAAAATTTGCCGGAAACCTGCAACACCAGTGTATTATGCTCCATGAACGCCACTTTTTCTTTCCTCGAGGAGGAATAGTACGAGTAAAAAAGTACGCCGGGAATAATTTCAGTGGGATTCGTCATAACCTAAAGATATTCAATAAACGCCTATCGGTGAAGATAAGTACCGCCAAGGATAGCGCCCGGTGCAAAATTCGTATTCAGCGTATCCAGTTCCGCCTGAGAAAAAGTAAGCTCCATCGCCTTCATGTTTTCCGGCAGGCGCGACCGGCTGCTCATACTTACCAGCGGCATCATGTGTTCGTCCTGTGTATTTACCCAGGCGATGGCCAGTTGTGTCGGCGTACATCCCTTATCGGCCGCTATTTTTTTCAACACTTCTACTTTCTCCAGGTTCTTTACCAGGTTATCGCCCTGGAAACGGGAGAAATGTAACTGGTAAGCATTCGCAGGTAATGGCGCTTTCAGATCGCCGGTTAACAGTCCTTCCGCCGTGTTGGCAAAAGCCACAACGCCAATACCCAGCTCCCTGGCCGTCGGCAACAGATCGCTTTCTATCTGGCGATCGGCCAGGGAATACCCGATTTCGAGCGCTGTTACGGGGTGAATGCTGTGGGCTTTGCGCAACTGGTTGGCCGTTACTTCGGAAACGCCCAGGTGGCGCACTTTTCCCTCTTTAATCAGATCTGCTACTGTACCGATTACATCTTCCATCGGCACGCTGTTATCCAGCCGGCAAGGCTGGTACAAATCGATCGTATCGATGCCGAGACGCACCAGGGAATAATTAACGAAGTTTTTGATCGCGATCGGCCGCAGGTCGAGTCCGAGCATCTGGCTGCCATAAAAAATGGCACCGAATTTTACACTGATGAAAGCGTCGTCTCTCCTGCCCTTGACGGCTTTGCCTACGAGCAACTCGTTATGACCAGCGCCATAAAAATCACCGGTGTTCAGGAAATTGATCCCATTATCTAAGGCCTGCTGAATCGTGGCGATACTTTCGGCTTCGTCGCGGGAGGGACCGCCCCAAACGGGCGACATACGCATACAACCTAATCCGAGTTTCGATACCAGTGGTCCTTTTTTGCCAAGGCTTATCTTTTTTACTGTTGTCATCTTCTTTGTTTTTGGAATTGATAACACAAAGGTCAGCCGAAAAAAGAGAAGCCTACTTTCCCCCACGGCTCAATTTACTTGTCTGCATAGCTCACTATGAGAACCATCGCTTTTATCCTGACCGGCACAGCGCTGGCAGGCGGCATATTCCGCGAGCAGGGCTTGGCCTTTTCTGTAAAGGGCCTGATACTGGTGCTTTGTTCAGCGCTGACCTACGCCACTTACATAGTGGCCAACAGCAGGATAAGTTCCGGGGTAGACTGGCTGCCAAAAAGCACGATGATTATGACCGGATCAGCGATCACCATTTTTATGGTCAATGCAAACACCGTTGTATCTACCATTCACCCGGACCAGCAGTTTATGCTCGCCGTGTTATTTATGGCAGTAGTCGGCACTACGATTCCCACGGCGTTGTTTGCCGCGGGTATTCCGAAAGTGGGTGCGGGCGTAAGCGCCATCCTGATGACGATTGAACTACCGGTGGCCATTGTATGCGCGGGCCTCGTACTCGGGGAAAGTATCGACTATTTACAGCTGATAGGGATTGTGATAATGCTGGCTGCGATCGTAGCCATGAACTACTACAAAATAAAAGCCCGCAACCACTAAATCTAAGCGCCCATTTGCTGCACCGGCGGATGGGCGCTACTAACGGTCCGGGTGAACATCTTATAGAAGTATACATTTAACAGGAACTGCGTGTAACCATACACGGCGTCTTCAACAGGAATAGTACCCATGCGGATGCCCAGGAAACCAGCCGGGTTATAGTTCACCACCGCCCCCTCAAGACCGGTGCCGGTCAGCACACCATTTACGGCGAAGAAACCGGGCATCAGTAAGAGATAAACCAGCGAGGCCTGGCCCACCCAGGCTACACGTGCAACGAAGTGCAGGTATAATACTGCAACCACGGTGGCCACTGCAGTTACCAGCGTGTACATCCTGTCCCGGTACAATAGCGCGGCTACGATGCATATGATGCAAGTGGCAAATACGATGATGTTATTAAAAGCGTTGGCCCAGGTCAAATCGAAGAATTTGTTCAGGCAGTGGTAGGTAAACAAACAGGCAAAGGGAATACAGACGAAAAACAGCCACTCTTCCACCGGTAGACCCGCTATTCGAAAGCCGGTGAGGTAAGTATCATTGAACCACCATATACCGTGATGCGTGAACCAAACGTCCCAGGCGATGAACGGGATACCCACGATGATCGCCGCTTTCAGGAAAGCCCCGAAGTGATGATGAAACTGTATCCGCTTATCAAAAGAAAAAATAAAACAGATAACGACGGCGAAGAAGTTAACGAGCAGGTATGTATACGAGGTGAGCATCTATCGTTTTGAGAAATACATTTTGAAATATTTGACAGGCACCCAAAGAAAACCGAAACACTCCCCTTCTTCCCGCCCCGTATGTTTATGGTGCTGCTTATGCGCCCGGCGGATCGCCAGCAGGTACGGATTTTTTGTATCGCGCAACAAACTTATCCGCTGGTGAATGAAGATGTCATGCACGAAGAAGTACGCCATCCCATACAGGAAAATGCCCAGGCCGATGAAGAAAAGATAGCTCATAGACTGCTGCACGCCCAGGTACAGCAATACAATGGTTGGCGTGGCGAAGATGACGAAGAACAGGTCGTTCCGTTCGAAATCGCCGCTATGGCTGTGGTCGTGATGATCTTTATGCAACACCCACAGGAAGCCATGCATCACATATTTGTGAATGATCCAGGTAAGCCCTTCCATAATAAAGAAGGTGAGGACCACTATAAGAATATTCATTTGCTAAAGATTATATATACGCCATTTTATACTGGATGTAACTGCTCATCATCAGCGATATTTTTTGCCGGTTAGGAATGCGTATCCGCTCCTGCAATATGCGCTGCGCTGGCGTTTGTTTGATCTTGTTAAATAAAGATAGGTAATATTTGTAGGCCAGGTACACGCCAAACCGCGAAGAGGCCGGCAACTTGCGGATGCCCGCCAGCGCCGCCTGAAACTCTGCCGCAATATCTTCCTCTATACAGGTCTTTGTAGCATTGTTGAATCCCTTCATATCGATGTTCGGGAAGTACGTGCGGCCGAGCACCTGGTAATCGTCCTTCAGGTCACGCAAAAAGTTTACCTTCTGAAAGGCCGATCCCAGCTTCATAGCAAAAGGCTTCAACCTTTCGTAAGCTTCCGCATCACCGTTTACGAATACCTGCAGGCACATCAATCCCACTACTTCCGCCGACCCCAGAATATACGCGTTATAACGTTCCTGGTCATACGTTACCGGCGCCAGGTCCATCTCCATACTTTGCAGGAACTGCACGATCAGTATCCGGTCGATGCCGTATTTGTTCACCGTTTCCTGGAACGATTGTAATACCGGGTTGAGTGAAATGCCATCTTCCAGGGCCTGCCAGGTTTGCTCACGAAAGCGCTCCAGCAGCTGTTGTTTGTTGTAACCATGAAAACTGTCCACGATCTCGTCTGCCAGTCTCACATATCCATAAATGGCGTGAATAGCAGGACGTATAGACGGGTAAAGCGCCAGTACTGCCCATGAAAAACTGGTGCTGTATTTTTTGGTAACCGCCTTACTTACCTGGCGGGAAAATTCATCATAAAGCGTTTTCATAACGGATGATTTTGAGCTTATTAACTTCGGCAGCCGCGATTTTACCCGAGATAATAGAAGGCGGCACACCCGGACCGGGCACGGTCAGTTGTCCTGTATAGAATAAATTGGAGAGTCGTTTGTTTCGCATAGCCGGCTTGCCTACCGCTGTTTGCGACAAGGTATTGGCCAGTCCGTAGGCATTGCCCGCATAAGCATTATAATCCTGTATAAAATCCTGCACACAATAGGCCTGCTTGTAATCGATCAGGTTTGCCAGGTGGCTAACACCGGTATATCTTTCGAGGGATGCGATCATATGCTGAAAGTATTGCTCGCGGGTAGCTTCATCATCCTTCAGACCTGTAGCCAGCGGCATTAGCAGGAATAAGTTCTCATGACCTTCCGGCGCCACCGATGGATCGGTTTTAGAAGGGCAACAGGCATAGAAAAGCGGCTTACGAGGCCAGGTTTTATGCTCATAAATATCATCGATGTGCGCATCCAGCTCCTCCTCAAAAAACAAGGTATGATGTTTTAAGCGCGGAAGCCGCTGCCGGAAACCGAGATAGTAAATGAGGCAGGATGGCGCAAACGTACGACCAGCCCAATATTTCTCGTCATAATTACGCAGTTCGGGCTTCAGCATCGTTTCCGTATGATGATAGTCGGAAGAGGCAATCACCGCATCGAAGTGATGCATCTCTCCATTGATCACCAATCCTTTTACCATTCCGTCTGCCGTGCTGATGTTGGTGACCGGTTGATTGTAGTGATACTTTACGCCCTGGCGTTCGCCCACTTCCTGCATAGCGCGTACCAGTTCGAACATGCCGCCCATCGGGTACCAGGTACCCAGCACATACCCGCCATAATTCATCAGGCTGTACATTGCCGGAATTTTTTGGGGCGACGCACCCAGGAATATCACCGGGAACTCCATCAACGACACCAGCCAGGGATGCGAAAAGTAGCGCTTCACATACCTGCGGAAGTTGGACAACAGATCAAGTTTCAGTGCGCTGGCCGCAATAGAAGGTGAAACAAATTCCCACCAGGAATGACAAGGCTTTTGTACGAATTGCAGCATGCCCGTCTGGTATTTGTATTTCGCCGCTACCATAAACGCATCCAGCTTTTTCCCCGCACCCGGCTCCAGCTGTTCGCAGACCGCTTTGAGTGCCTGGTAATCGGATGGCACTTCGAGACTGCCATCCGCAAAAATGATATCGAATTGAGGATTGAGCGACACCAGTTCATAGAAGTTACTCGCACTGTAGCCGAAGTCCTGGAAAAACTGTTCAATAATATCCGGCATCCAATACCAGCTAGGCCCCATATCGAAGGTATAGCCATTGTCCGTCTTCAACTGCCTGGCACGGCCGCCCGGACCATCATGCTTCTCGAACACATGCACTTCATGGCCCGCCTGCGCCGAATAAGCGGCAGCCGACAGTCCCGAAAAGCCCGCTCCGATAATGGCGATCTTCTTTTGCATCATTTTGGGGTATTAGGCGATAAATAAGACTGCAATGCGGCATCCAGTAGGTTCGCCGGATCGTGATTGCTATGGAATATAGGATAATGGAAATCGTTCAGTCTCGTTAATAGCCGGATCAGTTCCATCTTTTCGGGATGCGATAGATCGCCGGTGACGATCCGTGTGGCCTGACGGATTTTCTCCATCTGGTTGCCGAGCACCTGAAGCCCCAGGTCCGTTACGCGGATCAGTTTACTGCGCCGGTCCGTTTCCGAACCTGCCTGCGACACCCACCCCTGCTCGATAAGCCGGTTGATGATCTGCATGCCTGTCGGCTTTTCGTGCAGGTTGCGCTTCACCAACTCCATCTTCGTCATCTCCCCGAAAGCCTTCAGGTTAATGAGATAGATAAATTCCTCCTGCGTGGAAAAAGGAGAATCGTAAATAGCTGATTTTGAGTACGTTTTCGCATACCGATTCATGTGAAGGATGAGCGTATTGATCACACTCTCAGCACTACGTCCCTGCTCCTTGCCTTCCCATCCCGGTTCAGGAGCCGCATGCCCCGGCTGCCCGGCCTCTGCCGCTATCCATCGTTTAAAACCTTCCACATCGTGCGCATACCCACCGTTTTCAAGGTTGGATTCGAAGTTTTGGATAAGGGAAAGCACTTCCCGGACTAGTTGGTAACTCATCCTAATAGTATATTATAATACTAAGTTAGTTTATTTTTAGTATTAAATAATACTTAATTCAGTAAAATTTCGTAGAAATAAAACCCGCCACAGTAGCGTATCCCGGAGAACCCTTCGAGCATCCTTACAGTTTGCTGCTTTAAACCCGCTGTCACAGGCACTCTACAGCAATGTGACGATAAGGATGCAGGGACATTTGCCTTAAAAAAGAAGTCGTATCTATCAATAGATACGACTTCCGCTATAAAATATATTTTAAACGTTACCCTCCCGCCAAAATCTTCGCTTTTTGCGCCGCAAATTCTTCGGCGGTGAGTACACCAGCGTCCAGCAGTTCTTTAAGGTCCAATAGCTGCTTTTTGAGATCATTTGCCGGTGCCTGGGCTGGCTGACCACCAGAGGCCATCAAAAGCGCTGTAATCTCATTAAAGCCTTTAATAATCGAATAGTCGACCGCCCTTTGCTCCCGCGCATTAACGACCGTAACGTCTGCACCAGCTTCGAGCAGGTATTTTACCACATCCTTTTTACCGGCAGATGCGGCATAATGGAGGGCCGTGTTACCAGATTCGTCCTGGATGTTGATTTCGGCCCCACGCCCGAGCAGCAGCTTGACCATGCTGAGGTGCCCGTTTTTAGCCGCCACGTGCAACAGGCTTTCGCCACCATAGCTATAGCTGTGGCTGAAACTGAAACTGGCCTCCATAGACAAGTTGTTGGATTGCTCTACCCAGGAAAGATAGCTGTTCATACTTTCGGTACTGCCGCTTACCGGCTGGCTGAAATTCGCGTTTACGCCATTATCGAGGAACAGGGCGACGATCTCTTTTTGGTTTTTGGCGCAGGCATACCAGATGGGCGACAAACCTTCTTTGGAAGTGACCATCACATCTGCCCCCTGCTGCACTAAAAGGGTCGTCAAGGCACGGTTTGTATCGTAACAGGCAATCAGCAATGCCGTTTCGCCTGCGTGATTCGCGTGGTTAATATCGGCACCGTTCTCCAGCAGGAAGCTGACCATCGGCTGGTTCTTCGTGCGTATCGCCATCAGCAGCGGCGAATCACCCAGTTTATTGGTAGCGTTTACATTTGCCCCTTGCCGAAGAAGAAGGTCGGCCACATCTTTAAAACGCGACGCCACGGCAATCATCAAAGGTGTTTCTGCATTATTGTTTTCCAGGTTTACATCCATGCCCTGCTCAAGCAACTTCTCTACCAGCTCCTTTTGACCCGTACGGGCCGTGAGATGCAGCAGACTGTTGCCCTGGTAGTCGTTAATGTTGGTACGCGCACCCTTTTCCAGGAGATAGAGGGCCGTTTGTTTCTGCTTTTGCAGGCAGGCAAAATAGAAGGGTGTTTCACCGTTATGATCTTCATAATCGATGTCCGATCCCGCTTCCTGTAAAAGCTTGACCAGGTCGAGGTAACCCTGGTGAGCCGCGTAGTGGATGGCCGTGCGGCCCTTTTCATCGGTATAAGTCACATCCACTTCGTTATTAGCCAGCAATATTTCGGCGATCTTACGTTTGCCACTTTCGCAGGCAATGATAAAAGACATGGACATGTGCTATACTTTTTGCTTTAATAAAAGTTCTACTGTTTTTGATTTCAGGTTGTCCGTTGCCGCCAGCATCATCGGCGTTTCATCCTTATCGTTCGTCGCATTCGGATCAGCCCCGTGTGCCAGCAGCAGTTTCACCTTCTGGTATAACTGACGCGCCACTTCCTGGTCATAGTTCACGTTATAAGCGCAAACCTTGTGCAGCAGCGTATTGCCAGCATCGTCCCGCCTGTCCACATCTACCACACCTGCTTCCAGGGCCGTCTCCAGCATCAGCGACGGTTGTTCACACATCCAGTCCAGTGCCGATTTAGGTACATGGTAGTATGGAGACGTCTGGTAAACATCCGCGCCATCGTCTATCAACGCCTTTAACAGCTCAGCGTCCCGCAACGAGCCGCCACGACGCATCCGCATCGCGCCCAGCAATGCCGTTTCGCCGTCCTTATTCGTCTGTTCGAAGTCCAGCGGTGTATGTGCTGCCAGTAATTTATAAGTGTCCGCATCGCACACCTGGTGTACCAGCGCGCAATAAAAAGGCGATTCCCCTTTTTTATCCTGCTGGTTGAGGTCCGCACCGTTTTCGAGCAGGAAGGTGATATATTGTTTCTTATTTTTACTGATCGCGAGGTGCAATGGTGTTTCGCCGACCACATTACCGTCATTCGCGTCCAGTCCCTGTTCCAGCAGGTAGGCCAGGTATTCCAGGCCACGCTCTTCCTTGATGCCGTACTCCTGCACCACCTTATATAGGTAGTTCGCATCTGCATTGTTGCGGCGGCGCACATTACAACCTGCATCTGCCAGTATTCGCACCGCACCCAGCGGCACCTGCAACGACAGGGCGATATCGAGCAACGTTTTATCCTGCACGGCGTCGCCTACATTATCGAGTTTGGACACAAAGTCGCGCAGGAATTGCAAACTATCCTCTTCGTTGGTAACGTTCCGGAACAGCGTTTCGAATACACTGTTATCGAGCCGGTCGTACTCATAAATGTCAGTTTCGATAAGGCCGGCACCCAGCAGGTCGATGATCAGGCGGTAAGCCTTTGCCGGCAGCAGGCTTCTGAATATCTGATCCGTTTCGTGGCGTTGCAGGCCGCGGGGCATTTTCTCACCCTGAGCGACAAGAGTGGCGGCTTCTTCGAGGTTCCTGGTCTTTAAAGCGTTCAATAGTGCATCCATTTCCGTTATATGGTTTACCGGGTTATCCAATCTGGCTAAGATAGGGAAAAAATTCTGGCAAGTATGCCGCCAGTGTGAAGGCTATTTTACATTTTGTTAAATCTGACCAACATCAGGCCGCCGAGGTGTAATAATTAATACCTTCGACGCACAAAACCCAATACATTGCAACCGTTAAAAGTTTACACCTACTCTCATAAGCAGGAATCAGTGAATGGACTTATCCATGGGCTGGGTATCCTGTTCGGCCTTAGCGGCCTGCCTGTACTTACCGGCATCGCGACGGCGCATCATAATACGCCGGGCATTATCGGGGCGGGCATTTATGGCTTCTGTTTCCTTTTCCTGTTCACCTGTTCTACGGTTTTTCACTTGCTGCGCGATCCGGTGGTAAAACGAACTTTTGAGATCCTCGACCACATCAGTATCTATTTCCTGATTGCGGGCACCTATACGCCGTTCCTGCTGGTGTATTTTAATAATGCTTTCGGCATTACGCTGCTGTCGGTCTTGTGGGGACTTGCGCTCCTGGGTACGATTGTGAAGTCGTGGTTCACGGGGAGGTTTAACGTGTTGTCGACGATCGTTTACCTGGTCATGGGTTGGATCATGGTAGTGGGCGGACGGCGGTTTATTGACCATGTTCCTTTATCTGTCATGATCATGATTGCGATTGGCGGCTTACTGTATTCTATGGGTGTGTATTTTTACCTGCGCGATAAACGGACGTATTCGCACGCGGTATGGCATGCGTTTGTGCTGGCTGGGGCGATGTGCCATTATGTGGCGGTGTTGCTGGCGATGTAGGAGGATCGATTATGGCAGGCAAAAGGCCTCCTGTTCTGTCATCATCTCATTAATTCGTTCTAACCTCATCTTTGTGTGCTGAAACATCGAGAACACGAGGTTTTTATTCTGATTATGCGATGAGGTGACATCAGAGTAACCAAAATTCTTTTGGGTAGATATTGCAGGATATACGATCATTTTATTCGCAAACATGTGGGACAGTTGCAAGTCGGCCACGACGCTATCATCGAACGGAGCATCCAGTATTTTCTGAAATGCGGGCCGGTATAAGACAATAAACTGGGTTGCCTGGAAAAATGACACCCAGTACAATCCGGAAGTAACTGGTACAGCATGCTCAAAATGACTGCAGCCACCCGACAGATACTCGATTCCGAGTTGCGCTGTCTCTATGATATTTCTCATAAACGTATAGCGGGAGTAGGCGGGCGTAAATTCGTGATCATCTTCCGCAATGATGATTACATCATCATCGTTCGCAAGGGCGGTTTCGACAATCTTACGGATACTTAGCCAAAGCCCGAGTGCTCCTACCTCATGTTTAATCGCGTCTATGATCGTCACGTCAAATTCGGGGCGACCAGCGAATTGTTCGATGATATGTGCCCTTCGCTCCTCCCGTTCGGGAAGATTGATAACGAAAGTTGACACCGTTGCGGTAGCCAGTTCATACGGTGCTATCGGCAATGCCACCTGGCTTCTCAGTCCTGAAAAGTATCTGGCCACGTCATTAAGCGTATAGAAATTTTGCGAAGTAGACTCAAAAAGCTCATCTACTCTGCCAATCTGTATATTTTGGGGCGTGGCGTCGGAATAACCAAATTCCTTTTGAATAGACATAAAAGGATAAACTACAAACTTCCTGTTAGTCATACTCGATATCTTATAGTCTGCCGAGTCCATAACGGTAAATATTACCGAAAGCATACTGTGGTAAAACTGCTTGAAGACAAACATGAATTGTGTTCCAGTAAATTTCTCCACCCAAAACAGTTCCTCCGTAACGGCTACGCCTGTTTGCATCCAGCTAATACCCCCGCACAATACGTCGGCCTTCATTGCCCTCGCCTGTTCAATAGCCACCGACAGCCCTTCATAAGAATAAGCCTCGGTAAACTGGTGATCGTCTTCGCAGATCAAGACATATTCAAGGTCATTGTCCACTGCATGCCGAACTATTTTCAGCATGGTTTCCCATAAACCGATGGAGCCATGCTCATGTATACAAGCTTCGACGATAGACATATCATACTCATCTCTGCCTGCAAATTCAGTAATAATATGAGCTTTACGGTCAGTTCTTGACAGAAGATTGATAACAAACGTTGGGATAGGCATAAAAAAATTTTACTTCAATAAATTTGTGACAACTATTTAGCACCAACAGGCGGAGGTGGGGCTACCGGCGGCACTCCTTGTGCAGGGGCGGTATCGGCCAAACGATTTTCCTGGTATACTGCCAGGTTCACAGCCCGTTTATCTACGATCCTGCCATCTGAAGAAAACACGAAGTGGTGGGGAAACTCGCCTTCCCAGTCGAACAACGTTTCAAACTCTTTTGTCAGCGTTGCGCCGGACTCACGAAGGATTACGAAACAGTTCTCTCTTTTGAGCCCATATTTTTCGACAGCACTAAGCCATTTACTTTTATCATTTTCGAAGAATAGCCAGATCGGCCTGATCTTCTTAGAATTATCAAGTGGCTTGACCTTCGAGTAGACGGCAATCGCCTCCATACAGGGCGCACACCAGGTGCCGCAAAAATCGAAGATCAGGTAGGGCTGCGTGGAAGTCTTAAACAAGTCGCTTAACACCATCTTCTTATCGTTCGCATCAAAAATCTCAACATTCCGGATGACATTATTTATATACCCTGACTTTTCAATACCGCGGTTTGACGTAGCAAGAACGGTCTTTGCTACCTGCCTGAAAGGAGGATAGGTAAGTCGACTTACTACTGCCTCTTCGTCAGCAGGCTCCTTTAAAAGTCCGTCTTTAAGTAAATTGAGCGCGATGTATTGCTTTACGGTATCACCAAACTTATCAAATTTAGATTCGATATATGTAGCGTCTGGCTTCGCACCCTTATAAAACCTGAAAAGTGCCAGGTATTTTCCCCACGTGGTCGGGTCAAAAAATGGATCGACATTCTTTAATGCAAGTATCATCATGCTATCAGCTACTGCTTCCATGGCAACCTTTAACGCAGTGTCGTTTATATCGTGGTAGTAGTACTCCATTACACCAAGCATATGGATGTAAAATCGATTCCCGCTACTGACCCGTACTCTTTCCCTTGTAGCTTCGTCGCTCTTAAGATTCGGGAAATCTTTATACACCAGACGGTAGCAGCTGTCCAGCATCACTAAAAGCTTTTCACCGGTAAAGTAATTACTTAAGCTTTTTGCATCCTTTAGTACCCTTATCATACCGAAACAGCTTCTCACATAGCCGTCAAACAACTTGCTTCGTTGCGGCATAGAGAGAAAGAACACATTTCCGTGAAGAATCGCCATTGTGTCCATATACTGTGTTTTGTTGGCAACGATGGTTTTGAAGTCTATATTCACACTATCTCCCGGCTCAACGTAACATACGTTCAAGCCGATAGCCATGTACGCCGGCTCTGAAATAGCCAGTTTTACAGCAACCTTTAAAGGATTGGATGTGTCCACGTGATTTGGTGGTGGCGCAACAAATACCGGCTCAAAGTATAATGGATTTAACTGCGTTAGCGGAAGCGTGTACTGTCTATCTTCCGCTTTTTTTAGATTGATGATGATCGTTGTGCTATCGCTATCTTTCACATCTGCCTGCTGGGCCTTACCGTCTCCGGTATGACAGGAGAATATGCCGGAAGATAGCAATGCGATGACAATCATTTTAATTCCTTTCAAATTCATAAGGTTTCTTGCAGCCAGTGAAGGAAAACTGTATTACCTTCCGGCCCCAGGCCCAGGAATATGTAATACAGTTTTCCGATAGAATTAGATTAGCACCAGTAGTAATTACCCTGATTGCTACCTTCACAGCAATAGTTATGACAGCTGGTACCACCTACACTTGGAGGGCAGGTACCATAAGCGGGCATGTAACCAGATTCTACGTGGCAGTACCTGGTACAGTTCTGTGGGCAGGGATTACCATTGCTTCCACCTGGTGTGCCGGGACCACTTCCACCCGTTACGTTTTTCAGCTGGATTCTTGTCAGCACTTCCGCGCCTTCCAGTTGCTGGAGATTCAATTTTAACTTTTTCATTTCTGGGTTTCTTAATAAGTTAACAATGACTTCAAACGCGTTATTACTGCAGGCTAACAGGTTATGAAGTACTTTCAAAACCAAAATTACCTGTCGTCGTTCGGCTATATCCGGAACGAAAATAATTACGTGCTATTGCTAGCACCAGTAAACGTGATCTGTCTCACAACAATAATTATGACAACCCGGAGGAGCGCTCGGCGGACAAACGCCCCAGGCAGGGAAGTAACCATCCATCACGTGGCAATACCGTGTGCAGTGAGAGGGACAAGGATTCCCATTACTCCCCCCGGCGTACCAGGACCTATAGGCCCGCTCCCCCGGTTACATTCTTTAGCTGCGCCCGGGTCAGCACTTCCGCGCCTCCCATTTGCTGAAGATTCAACTTTAATCTTTTCATTTCCCAAAACTTTAAATTGTGTATAATATGCTCCGGTTGAGGACTCAACAGGGTTCATCCAACACAGGAGCGTTTCAGGAACGAAACTAACTATGCTCATTCGGTTATATCCGGTATTAACATGCCCGGTCAATCCTTCACACAAGGTACAAACACGGCCTGCGGTGAAAAACACATATTCTTCATCTCCTCCCCTGCCATAGACGCTTCCCGCGTGAGCGGCTCTCCGTACCGGAAAAACATGCCGGACACCATCTGCCCTTCTTCTGTATAGTAATAAGTGCGCCGCAACCGGTCGTACTTAATCGGAAAACCCATCTCTTTCATTTCGGTGAGAATTTCGCAAAGCGTCGTTTTACTCAGCCGGTTCTTACAGGCAAATGCGGCAAGATCGCCGGTAGCCTTGTTTTTTATCATCTGATTGATATACTGTAACCGTTTGAAATGCTTCGATATCGCCATGTCTTCAAAATTTACGGAAGTGAATTAATCGATCAGGAAGTACTTAAGGTCGTTAACTGTATACATATCGGGCAGTTGAAAGTAGGCTCTTTCCGACTCGTCGGCCACGGGCATGGATATGTAGAAAGTAGGCGTGAACGCGATGGACGCCAGGTTGCTCCAGTCCCACATTTCCTTTACCTTTTCGGTTTGCTGCTGCAGTTCGCCGTTTAACGGGAACTTTTGTGCAAAGGCTACGTAATCCTTTTTATCGGACAGGTACCATTCGTCGAGGGCGTTGCGGGTCAGCTGTTCATTATCCTTGGCTGCAATCGCCAATAAATGTTTCACTGGTGGCGTTTTCATATCTGTATCATCGCCCGTAGCAGTGAAAATAATCTGCAACTGTACCTCCTTATTATGTTCCAGCAACTCCTCCATCATCGGGTGTGCCTGGGCGCAGGGGCCGCAGTAGGGGTTGCAAACTTTTAGTATTCTGAACGGTGCATCGGCCTTCCCTAACGTGATACCTAATCCATTGCTGGGGTGTTCGAGCCTTTTTTGTTTCGATAGCAGGGCTTCGAACATTTGCGGATTCTGTTTCAGCCGTTGTAATTCGATCTTACGCTGCCGGCTTTCCTTGGCTTTTTCAAAGGCAGGCATGGCGGTCATCACTGCCAGCGCTGTAAATACAAGGCAGGAAAGCAGCAACAAGTAGCTGTTGCCAGGAATTTCGCCTAATGGAAGTGCGAGGTGAAATCCGCCTGCCAATGCCGCAACGAATTGTAACACCAGCAGGCCCTGCACCGCCAGGCACAGCACACACCATTGTTTGGCCACTTTATACTGGAAGTAAACGGAATACACCGTGTAAGGCAATGCCAATACATTCATCCATGCTACGAGTTGCAGCACCGATGTATTGGCCACCCCGCTGACGAACAATGCCATCAGCGTTCCCATAAAGTATGAAAAGCCGATGCTGCTCCAGCTTTGTCCAAATATTTTAGCTGCTTTTGAATTTAAGATGGCGGCGCAATTTACCTTTACACCAGCCTGGCAAACTTGTTTGAGCGCCGGGTTATGTTGATCAATCTCATGCCATAACAGCATCGCCCCTACGACGCAACCCATCAGCGTGACCAGGGTGAAAATGATAGGAAATACGGATGCCGTTACCGGCTGAAGAAAAGCGGTGATCAGGCAAGCAAGTAAAGTAAGTATAGGCAATACAAAAATGAGTGCGCGGTTAAGCGTTTGCTTTTGTTTTTCTTTATGTTGATTCCCTGCAAAGTTTTTCTCGCCTGCATTATCCTCTTTGCCTACGAGCAGCACCGTGCCCGTGTATATCTTTTCAAATGCCTCCGCAGAAAGCGTTTCCTTCTTTTTTGATCCGGGGTTATACAACGCGACCTCGTTTGCAGAGAAATTGGTAACCGTGGCAAACGCCGGCCCCACCTGGCTTGTATTGATCCGCGCCATAAAGGGCGGTTTGATCTCCGGCTCCAGCGCGATCATCGACCATGGAATCTTATAAGGCAAACATGCCACGTTATAAGACGCTCCTATCACATCGGCAACGGCCTGCAGGTTAGGATATTCGGGATGCTGCAACAACTCATCCCTTAGGTAGGTCCTCGTGTAAGGCACCTGGATACTCGATAACAAATACGCAGTAGCATCCTCGCAATGTTGCATAGGCAGTAATAAACGTGAGAAAAAAGACATTAGACGGGTACATTTGGGTTATAAACGGGTTTACATCATTTTAACAGCAGTTGGGTCACTAACTTGGGCACAAAAAAACATTCTCTCTTAATCGTATCTAAAAGTAACAAACACTTTTTATTTCCAGAAAAAATATTTTTATTTGGAAGACATTAACCCAAACCCCCTCGCTTGAAAACACAATTCACGTTTTACAAACAACTGAACGCAATGGACTGCGGCCCTACCTGCCTGAGAATGGTAGCGAAATCCTATGGCAAACATTTTACTGCCGACACTTTACGTCAACAAGCCGGCTTTAGTAAAGGAGGCGTGTCGATGCTCGGCATCAGCGATGCTGCGGAAAATCTCGGCTTTCGCACCAGGGGTGTTAAACTCACTGCGAAACAACTGCAGGACGTTACGCTGCCGGCTATACTGCATTGGGACCAAAATCATTTCGTCGTCGCGCACCCCGACTCCTTTCCCGGTGAAAGATCGATACGTAATTGGTTTAAGAAAGAAGATTCCGTCACCATCGCCGATCCAGGCAAGGGAATTATTCGTTACAGTTACCAGGAGTTCCTGCAACATTGGGCATCTGCTAAAAATGATCATGGAGAAGATATGGGTATTGCCTTGTTGCTGGAGCCCACGCCAATGTTCGAAGAGCAGGAAAGTGAAAAAGAACAGAAACTAAGCTGGGAGCGCGTCACAAAATACCTGCTTACCGCGCAGTGGCAGATATTCCAGGTGTTTACCGCATTGCTGATCACCTCTCTCATCGCCCTTATTTTCCCGTTCCTTACGCAAGGCATTGTAGATACAGGCATCAGTACACAGAATATGAACTACGTGACCGTCGTGCTGATCGCGCAGGTGATGCTGACATTCAGCCAGACGATCGTGGGCTTCATCCGAAGCAGATTATTACTTCGGATATCGAACATTCTGAATTTGCAGATTTTGTCCGACTTCTGGATCAAACTTACCCGGCTGCCCGTCTCCTACTTCGATATTCACCATACAGGCGACACCTTGCAGCGCATCAACGATCACCGCACCATACAAGGCTTTCTAACCGGAACGGCGCTGAATACCGTATTCTCCTTCCTGAATTTTATTGTGTATGCTGTTGTACTGATGATCTACAGTGTGGAACTATTTTTTGTGTTTGGCCTGGGCAGCATCATCTACTTCGCCTGGGTGCAACTATTTTTACGCATCCGCAGGAAGTTGAATTACGAAACCTTTCACCTGTCCGCCAAAGAAAACAACGCCACGCTGGAACTCATACAAGGCATGCAGGAAATACGCATCAACAACGCAGAAAAACAAAAACGGTGGAACTGGGAGAATATCCAGGCGCATCTGTTCAAACTCAATTTTAAAAGCCTGAACTATAGCCAGGTACAAAGCGCGGGTGCCACGTTCATTCATAGCATACAGGGCATCGTGATCAGTTTTATCGTAGCAAAGCTGGTGATAGATGGCAAACTGACGTTAGGCGCTATGCTGGCCGTGCAATATGTGATCGGGCAACTTAGCGGCCCTATACAACAATGGGTAGGATTTGTACAGAGCCTGCAGGATGCGAAAATCAGTATGGAGCGCCTGAACGAAATCCACCAGCTGGATAATGAAGAAGACAGCACCAAACACTACATAGCCCAACTACCCGATCACAAAACCATCACGATCGCCGATCTTTCATTTACTTATCCCGGTGCAGGCAACGATCCTGTATTGGAACACATCAACCTGACAATACCCGAAAAAAAGGTGACGGCTATTGTGGGCGCGAGTGGCAGCGGAAAAACAACGCTGGTCAAAATACTACTTAAAATATACCAGCAATACACCGGAGAAATAAGGATCGGTGCAACGCCTCAAATACCGCTGCCGGGCATGGACATAGATGCATCCACCGGCATGAAGTTTGGCTTTATCAGTCATCCCTACTGGCGAAGCATTTGTGGTGCGGTATTACAGGATGGATACATTTTTAACGACAGCATTGCCCGTAACATCACCGTGGCCGATGAAATCATTGATCACGCCCGCCTGCTGCAAAGTGCACGAATTGCAAACATACATTCCTTTATAGAATCGCTGCCCAATGGCTACTACACCACGTTGGGCGCCGACGGCACAGGATTAAGCCAGGGACAAAAACAAAGAATACTTATTGCCCGCGCCGTGTACAAAAATCCGGATTACCTGTTTTTCGACGAGGCTACCAATGCGCTCGATGCCAATAACGAAAAGGAAATCACCACGAACCTCGAACGCTTCTTCCGGGGAAAAACGGTTGTGATCGTCGCACATCGGCTGAGTACCGTGCGCAACGCGGATAAGATCGTGGTGCTGGACAAAGGAAAGATCGTGGAAGAAGGCACGCACGACGAACTCACCAGCCTCCGCGGCAAATACTACCAGCTGGTAAAAAACCAACTGGAGCTTGGATCGTAAACCCTTAACCCACTATCACGATGCACAACTACCAATCTGCCATTCAGCTGCTTACCAATGAAACGCTGGATGAAATAAAACCTGACAGTGCCTTCCGGGAGCGTTCAGAACTGGCGCAGGAAATCATCAGCCGTAAGCCGGATTTTTATGAAAGATGGGCGCTGCCTATGTTCCTGGCGCTATTATTATTGCTCGCTGCCGGCACCTGGTTCATTAAATACCCAGATATTGTTCCGGCCAGCGCCACACTCACCGGTAACAACGCCCCGAAAGAGATCGTTACCCGGCAGGCTGGGAAACTGACGGCCATCTTTGTCAGCAATAACGATAGCGTGAAGCAAGGCGATATTTTAGGCTGGATAGAATCTAATGCCGACACCCGCGAAGTCATCGACGTGAGCGACCGACTGAACGCTACGGTGCTGCTGCTGGAGAAAGGAGCGCCTGAAAACATTGCTACCCTCGTGAATAAACGTTTCACACGACTCGGAGAGTTACAAACTTCGTATCAAACGTTTATTTCGGCGTGGCAACAGTATAACGATTACCTGGTCAACGGTTTTTATGCAAAACGAAAAAAGATGTTGCATCGTGACATCGCTGCTTTACAAACCATCGAACAACAGGTAAGTACACAAAAACGGCTCACCACAGAGGATAACAGTATTGCCAGCACTACTTTCGACATGTATAAGCAGTTATACGAGGAGAAAGTGATATCCGCTGAAGAGTTTCGTAAGGCACAAAGTGTACTGTTAAGCAAGCAGCTATCGCTTCCGCAGGTAGATGCAAACATCATTTCCCAACAAAACCAGATCCGGGAGAAACAAAAGGAAATAGACCAGGTAGCGCACGACATTTTGCAGCAGCAACAAACGTTTGAACAGGCGTTGTACACCTTAAAAAGCGAGGTAGACCAATGGCTGCGCAACTATACGATACAGGCGCCCGCCGATGGAAAAGTAGTATTAGCACTGCCCTTACAACAACACCAGTTTTTAGAGCAGGGAAAACTGATCGGCTACGTAAACCCGGCGAACAGCCAATACTACGCAGAAATTAAACTGGCGCAATATAATTTCGGCAAAGTAGATACGGGTATGAAAGTACAATTGCGCTTCGTAGCTTACCCTTATCAGGAAACAGGTTTTCTGCAGGGAACCTTGAATTATGTATCGGAAGTGGCGGTGGATAGTGGATTTATCGGCACGGTGCGGCTCGACCAGGGTTTGCTGACCAACCAGGCGAAAACGATTCCTTATAAAAACGGATTAAAGGCGGATGCGCTGATCATAACGCGGGATATGCGGTTGCTGGAGCGCCTGTATTACTCCGTTATAAAAACTACCTCGATAGATAAATAATCCGCCCCGGTTTAGCAGCCGGAGCGGAATCGGTATTATCTGCGTTCCACAGTCACCTTCAGGAAGGTAGCGGGTATCAATGTTTTATCATTGCTACCGCTCTTATTCTGACTGGTGAACAGGGCATCCAGCTCCTGTCTTAATTCTTCTGCCTTTCCGTTCTTTTCGGCCGCTTCAAAAGCGTTCATAGTAGGGCCATAGTAGTTTTTAAACCTGTCGAGGAAGTCGGACGGGCTTTCATCGATCTCAAATTCGAATGTGGCCTTTTCGAAAGAGATGTCTTCTTTCGCGACACCGGCATTACCGAAGCGCTCCGTCACGTGGCTTTCCACGCCCCACAACATCGGGCTGATAAAGCCTTCTGGTGGCGGTGGTGTGTAGGCGGAGCAGGTTTTGAGGATCTGGGCCACCAGCGTAGCATCGCCGGGTATCCAGTTGCCCATCACGATTTTACCACCGGGGCGCGTAACACGCACCAGTTCATTTGCTACCTCCTGTGGTTTGGGGGCGAACATAGCACCGAAAATAGTTACCGCCATGTCGAACTGCTGATCTTCCAACCCCTGCAGGTCGGTCGCATCTCCTTCCTGGAAGGCGATGTTAGTGAGGCCCTCTTCCTTCACACGGCGGTTGCCCGCTTCTACGAGGTTGCGCGCAATATCAACGCCCAATACATCGGCGCCAAGACGTGCGGCAGGAAGCGCCGTGGTACCGTCGCCGCAACCGAGGTCCAATACTTTCAGGCCTTTGGTGACGCCTAATTTAGATACGAGTGCAGTACCGCTGGTACGCATAGTTTCGGCGAGTTTAGTAAAGTCGCCCTTTTCCCACAATGTTTTGTTTGGATTCATGACCAATTGTTTACGTAGATATTGCCCACCGGTAGCTGTTGGTGCAGACTAATTTTGGGATTAACCTGTAGGCAATATTCTGGGGTTATAAAATATGTTTCCTCTAAAGGCCGACACTGGGCCGTTTTCAGGAGCAAATGTAAAGGGACACCCGAAATTAACAAGGTCAACCACTGGTTTTAGGAAAACTTTAACCAATACAGAATTTATGCTATCTTAACAACGTTTAACCCGATGCTGCCGCGATGCAGCCGCTGATACCTAAACCCATTTTCATGCGCATTGCCTATCTCATTTTAGCCCATACAAACATCCCGCAACTTGCTACCCTTATCGAACTGTTAACCAGGGACGGTCATGCCTGTTGTTTTGTACATCTCGACAAACGATTGTATCACCGACGCCACGCGGCTTACCTGCGCAAGCATTGCCGGCCGGGAAGTTATCACCTGCTGCCAGGCCCGAATGTCATTAACTGGGGAGGCTTTTCGATAGTATTGGCGAGTTTGCGGCTGATAGACCAATGCCTCAATTACCGGCACGAAAAGTTTGCATACCTTTCGCTGATAAGTGGAATGGACTTACCACTGAAAAGCACCGAACAATTTGTCGCCTATCTGGGCAAACATCAACACCCAGCGTATATGGAAACATTTACATTGCCCGACAGTAGCCGCTGGGGCGGCAGTGGTGGCCTCGACCGGCTGCACTATTATTGGTTTACCGATGAACTGAGCCGCCCGGAAGTACATAGTCTTGTAGCCAGCCAAAAGCAGGCCGGTGCGCGCAGGAACATGCCTGCCAGCCTGCACCAGATGTATGGCGGCTCCCAATGGTGGACCATGTCGCACGCCAGCGCCGAATATATGATTGAGTACGTTAACAACCATCCGGAGGTGGTCCGTTTCTTCAAGCACAGCTACGTACCTGATGAGATATTTTTCAACACCATCCTTCACAATTCCCCCTTTTCAGCAGCTATTTACCAGGGCAACCTGCGGCACATCGACTGGAGCGCGGGCGGAAGTTCTCCAAAGACATTTACCAGTGCCGATTTCGATATGCTGATTGCGCAGGACGCCTGGTTCGCCAGGAAGTTCGACATGTTGGTAGATGCAGACATTATCGAACGGGTAAAAGCGCATGTTGCGCAGTAAGGGTTAATTATTCGTCTGCTGCGCCTGCGCGCCGGTATAGCGTTCTCCCACGATCTTTACTTTCGACAATGCTTCCGTCAGCTGCCGCAACTCGTCTGCCGCGAACGCCACATCTGCCGACCACATATTCTCCTGCAAATGCGCCAGTTTGGTCGTACCGGGAATAGGCACGATGAACGGCTTCTGCGCGAGTAACCAGGCTAACGCCACCTGCGCCACTGTAAGTCCGCGCTGATCGCCAAATTCCTTCAGGATGTCGATCAGCGGCCAGTTAGCAACGATGGCTGTAGGTTGGTAGCGGGGCACCCTCGTATTCATAGCGGCTTACCAACAGTGGCCTGGTGTGCAGGAGAACTACACCTCTCCCCCAACTATTTCGGAGACCTGATCAAAAAAGAAACCGGCCGCTCGGCGCAGGACTACATTCAATCGAAAGTGATCGACATCGCTAAGGAACGCGTGCTGGGAGAACAAAATTCGATCGGTGAAATAGCTTACGAACTCGGATTTAAGTACCCGCAACACTTCACCCGGCTTTTTAAGCAGCGTGTGGGACAAACGCCGAACGAATACTGAACATTGCATGGTTAGCACAGGAAGATCGGCCACCAGCAAAGCTCAGCCGTAATACAAGTGGAAAAATTATTTTGATTATCGCAACCCCATCCCCTAATTTTGCGCCCTGTTAAGAGACAAAAACTATCCACCATTTAATCTGGCTGGTCAGCATCGGCCCCGTAGCGCGCATATGAAACATAGTGAGCAACCGTACCTGATTGTAATTGATAATGATGAGGATGATCACAAGGCAATACGGGAGTGTTTTGCCCAATCCTCGCCCGGGAACGCTATCAAAAGTTTTTATGATGGTCCGGATGCATTGGTATATCTGTCTACATGCAAAACAGACTGCCTGCCCCGACTGATACTGCTTGACTTTAACATGCCAAAACTTACCGGCATAGAAGTCATGGAAAACATCCGGCTGATGCCACATATGGCAGGTGTACCTATCGCCATGTGGACGAGTTCCATGAGCCCTGAGCATCGGCGGCTGGCTGCTGAGAGAGGCGTAGTAGCTTATTACACGAAGCCCTATTCCCACGCGGAGTTAACCCAGTTGGTGGAAGAGTTGCAGCAGTATATCAGCATGCAAAAATAAACAGCCCCGGCAAATGCCAGGGCCGTACTCTCCATTTATCAACTTAAAAACTACTGGCTTACCTTCTCTTTCACCTGCTCCAGCGACACATTCTCCGCTAATACGACGCCGTTGCCGTCCAGCAGGAACATGGCGGGAATTGCTTTCACGCCGT
This sequence comes from Chitinophaga horti, assembly GCF_022867795.2. Classification (NCBI taxonomy): domain Bacteria; kingdom Pseudomonadati; phylum Bacteroidota; class Chitinophagia; order Chitinophagales; family Chitinophagaceae; genus Chitinophaga; species Chitinophaga horti. Next base: position 2,870,761 of record NZ_CP107006.1, read on the forward strand.
AAGCTTTAGAAATATCCTGCCTGTCGAGGAAACTGAACCAGGGTAATTGCTCTTCCGCCGCTGCCTTTTCCCAGGCTTTCTGGTCTTTATCGATAGAAACGCTCACAATCTCCACTCCTTTCGATTTCATTTCGTCGTAGAAAGCTTTAAGACCGGGTATAGACTTGCGGCAAGGCATACACCACGACGCCCAGAAGTCGACCAGTACATATTTTTTGCCCTGGGCGATTTTGCTGAAAGCCACAGGTTTCTGCTGCTCGTCCGCAAAGGCCAGTGATGGTGCTTTTTTACCGAGGTAACTGCGTGGGTACAGCTCTGCCGACGCCAGTTTGCCGTAGTAACTCCTTTTAGCCTCTGGCGAGAACTGGTCGAAAATCTCCTTTTGCTCCGGGGTGAGGTAAGACAGCTGGTGCATCAACAGGAAAGGTCCCCACCAATTATTCTTATCGGCAAGGATCATGCGGTTCGTGCGAGCGCCTACCGTGTCGAAAAAAGCTTTTTCATCGCGGTTCAGCTTGTCGTAAGCAGCGCTGGCATGTAACTGCTTCAGCAGCACGGTATCGTTTTTTTGAGAAGCCTCCGAGGTTTGCTGCATGATTTCTTTATTATCGTCCTGGTACTTTGTGTACAAACGCTCCAGCTCGTCGCGCCCGGCGGTTTTCTTTACAAACAGGTCGTGGGATTTGCTGCCGGTGATCTTTACGTTTGACAGTGCGTGTATCGGCTTACCCTGTTGCTCGGTTAACTGCGCGTTACCAGTAACATTAATGGCTGCATTCTCCGCCATCAGCTCGAAACCGCTGTACTCCCCTGCCAGTTGCACGTAGAACAGTCGTGGAGTGGATACGCTGCCTGTAAACACAAACTTCCCGTTTTTCACCACGGCGGAGTCTACGGGTTTCTCATCGCTGTGGGTCGCGGCGGGCAACATATATATTTTCACCCCATCTTCCAGGCCGGTGATTTGTCCTTTAACCGAATATTTTCCGTTTTGCGCCAGGGCTGGTGTGGCGGCGAACGCACCTGACACCATGCAGGCGCTTACAATCCATTTCTTCATTATTATTGATTTACGTTTTGTTTAATAGTACCGTTACCTGGATTATTGATGGCTCCCAGCGGGAAAGGCATCGTCCACAAATGCGATTCCGGCTTCAGGCTAAGGGTTACGTTATCCGCTTTTTTCGTTAACGTACGGGCGTATTGCGGGTCTTTATTGAAGCGACGCATGTCGGCGAAGGCGACGATCGTAAACAGCATCTCATTTTCTTTCGTGCGGCGGATGAGGTTGATGGCATCCCTGGTATTGGCCGCGCTTAGCGCCGTGTACGACTGCGGCAGTATACGTTTTGCACGCACCGCGTTCAATGCCTGCATGGCGCCGGTCAGATCATTATTGCGGGCCAGGCATTCTGCTTTGATGAGATACACTTCTGCAGTGGTGATGCCGCCCTGGTTGTAGCGGCCGGCTGTAATTGACTGGTAATAGGTTTCATTGCCCAGCGTCCGAAGCTTCCAACGGGCGGCGAAACTGGCGTCGCCGGGTTCAAAGCGGCCGGCACGATCTACCCGCACGTCGTTCTCCGAGCTTGCAAATGCCACTTCGCCATGCCCGAAAATATAGTTCTCGACATAGTCATACCCTTTTGGCGAAGGCAGCGAAGGGTATAATCCCGGCTGTTCAATGAGGTCTTTGTAGGACTCGTAATAGGCGGTCCAGTCGAACAACTGGTCGTTTTCCGCCAGTGCCATATCGGCGGCCTGTAACGCTTCGGGATAGTTGCCCATTTGCAGGTACACCCTCGCCCGGAAGGCATGTGCAGCAGCAACCGTAGCATGCACCACCGTAGCGCCGTCAGCAGGCAGATCGGGCAAAGCTTCCGTAATGTTGAGCAGGATGTAATCATACATTTCCTGGATGGTTACCTGTTTATGCGGCGCGCTGATATCAGCACTTTCGATCAGCGGTACAGATAATTTGCTGCCGGCATTGGCGGCTTCATACGTATCTGCATAATAGTTTACCAGCACGAAATAGTGCATAGCGCGCGCCAGCTTAGCCTGTGCCACCAGCGTTTTTCGTTGCTGCTCCGTGGCTTCGGTAGCGGTAGGCACGTATTGCACCAGCAAATTAAAGGTGGAGATAGCTGCGTAACCGGTGTAGTAAGTACCTTCTGAAGTATTGTTGAAGTTGATGCGGCTGGTACCTTCTTCCCACATGTAATTGATACGCGACAATTGCGAGTAGTTCAGGTTTTCCTGGCGTTCGTAATAATCGTTCAGTAACAACGTAGCCTGCGCAATCGGGAAACGCTGATTGGTATATTCATCGCGCATCAGTGCCTCGAAATCGGCCAGTGTTTTAGGGATTTTACGCCCCTTCGGCACCACGTCGAGGTAATCGTTACAACTGCTTAACACGGTGGCGAACAGCAGCACGAATGGTATAAAAACAGTGAATTTACACTTCATGATCATTTCTTTTCGTTCATAACTAAAATCCGAGATACAGGCCCCATACATAGTTTGGCCTTCTATAGCCGCCCATCAGAAATTTGGCATCCTTATCCGCCGCCAGCGTAAATAAGTTTTCGACGTTAAACTGCAGGCGCGCACTTTGCATGAAAGCCTTCGCTATTATCGCCTGCGGCACATTCCATGCGAGCGAAATATTACTCAGGCGAATATTGCGGGCGTTCAGCACATTGATGGAGGAATTAGCGTACAGTGTATAAGTATCTGAGTTGAAGTCGGGATCTTCTGCAAATAAGGCCTTCGGCACATTCGTCCGCAGCTCGTCGCCCGGTTCCCGCCAACGGTCTGTGATACGCTTGTGCACGGAGCCGAACTGTGTCATGTAACTGAATACATTGTAATTGTATTCGTTATTCAACATCGGCAGGTTGCTATTACGCATTTTATGCCCGCCTTCATAAGTAAGCAGGAAAGCCAGTGTAAGCCCTTTGTAACTGAGGGCGCTGTTAAACGAGCCGCTGTAAATGGGCACCGTGGTACCACTGTACTTCACCGCAGCCAGGTTGGGCGGCGATACCAATGCTTTATTCTTCGTTTCGTCGTACACCTGCGGCAGGCCCTCTTCATTTAAGCCGGCCCACTCATAGCTGTAAATAGCATTAAACGGGTTACCTACGCGCGGATACGCCTCCGGGTAATCCATCTGGTAGATGTACATCGGCGCTTCCACCTTTACGTGAGTCACTTTATTGCGGTTGAAGGCAAAAAGGCCTGTCACGTTCCAGTTCCAGTCTTTGCTTTTTATTATATCTGCGGATACGGTTACTTCTACGCCATGGTTGGTCATTTCTCCGTTATTGATCTGGTAGGTGGCAAAACCAAAACCTTCCGTAGGTACGCCCATGGTATTCGCCAGCAGGTCTTTGCCTTTCTTGTTATAGTAATCCACCGAACCGGTAATACGGTTATTGTACATCGCGAAATCTACCCCCACGTTGCCTGTAAAGGTACGTTCCCACGACAGCAGCGGGTTGGGCCGACTGGCAATTGATCCCTCCAGGCCCCCCAGCTGGTTGTTGCTGTAATAGAAAGCAGTCATGTATGGGGCTGAGTTTTTAGCGATATTTCCGCCCAAACCATACGAGCCGCGCAGTTTCAGGAAGGAAACGAAACCGGGTGTAAAGAAGTTTTCCCGGTAGATGTTCCAGCCAAGCCCCACCGACCATAACGGTTTGCGTTGATAACGGGCGTCGGTACCCCAGAGGTTCGACCGATCCCAGCGAAGACTACCGCTCACCAGGTACTTATCGTCGTACGAATAACCTGCATTACCGTAAAACGACACAAAACGGTTGATTGTTTCCTGGTCGTAGCCAAGGTCCCGGGCAGAGAAACTGCCATTAAAGAACAGGCCTTGCGCTCTCGCGAGGTCAGCGGCATTCACGAGATCGTAACTCAGCACGTCCGGATCATAGTTGTATTGTGTTTGCTCGTTAAATTCCAGCTTAGCGTGGCGAGTTTCCGAACCAAAGATGGCAGTCAGGTTATGTTTACCGAAACTACGGTCGATGTTCAATTGCTGGCGGAAAGTATATGCGCTGCTTTGCCTTGAATTACGGTTGTAAATGTGGCCATAGGGCAGTTTATAAAAGAACCCTTCAGCGGCCGTATAACCTGCAAAACTGTTTACGCGATTGCGCACGTAGTAGCTGTTTTTATCGTAGAGGCGACTAAAGCGCTGGTTATTATTTTCATACTGAAAAGATGACTGGTAACTGATCCAATCTGCAAACCGAACTTCCAGCCGCGCAACACTGCGACTGTTAAACGACTTATTATGCCCGATATTACGACTGATCTCATCCAGCGGTGTTACATTGGCACTGTACAAACCATACTGGTCGATGATCGACAGATCATTTACGCTTAAGCGCGAGCTGGCCAGGGAGGTGAAATGTGAGCCATCGGCATTCACCAATCTGTCATATGGCATCACCGTATATCCCGGCGACAGCGCATTAAATGCTTGTTCACGGCTATCACCGGCAAGCAGGTAGGTGCCCACTTCGAGATCGAGCCATTTGGTAAGGTGGGCGGTGTTGCGGATATTGATGCCGAGGTTCCGGTCGCTGGCATAACGATCTTCCAGCGCATCGTCGCGGTAAGTAGCCGAGGCGTAGAATGCGTTTTTTTCCCCCGCGCTGGCAATACTTACGTTATGTTGCTGCAGGAAAGTGTTACGTTTGGCATAACGCGCCATATCATCATAGTAATTGTAACCACCGGCGGCCAGTGACGCCAGTTTCGCATCCAGCTGTTGTTGCGTGATGTTGCCTGCATAAAAATCGAAGTATGCATTGGCGCCCTGGTTGATGTATGCTTTATTGTCCAGCATCGATTGTGCGTACGACGCGGCATCCGGCCCCTGTAAGCCAGGATTACCTGCGGCCCATTCTTTTTCCAGCTCCACCAGGTCGGCCGCATTTGCCCTGTTACCGGTGTAAAAATTATACGGCTGAAACGTGAACGTACTCGAAGCATTTACCTGCGGACGTCCCTTCTTTGCTTTTTTGGTAACGATCACGATCACACCGTTAGCCGCGCGGGCACCGTAAATCGACGCAGCAGCGGCATCTTTCAGCACTGTTATTTTTTCTATATCCTCCAGGTTAAGGCCTGGCAAGGCTTCTGTAATATCACCAAACGAATTGAGCGAAGTGTTTTCCACGGGCAAACCGTCTACCACGTATAAAGGCGACGTGACCCCGTTCATGGAAGTAGTGCCGCGGATGAGACCATTGTTGTAACCGGCCACACGCCCTTCCAGCAGGGAGTTGAGATTGCTGAGCCGCTGCTGTTGCAGTACTCCCGCAGTAACCGTAGCGAATGCACCCGTAGCACGCTCCTTACTTAGCGTTTGATACCCGGTGGCGTAACTGTTGATCACCACCGCTTCCAGCGAATCGGTAAGCTGTTCCATCACTACTTCAAAACTGATGGCAGCCGGTTCGTTAGTCAATGTTTTAACGCCCGCAACCGCACTCCCGTTCAACAAGCGCGACAAACTGATCTCTCTCGACTTGAATCCCAGCGAGGATACCTGTAACACCGCGTTCTCACTCACCCGCTCCAGCGTAAACATGCCATTGGCATTGGTGGAGGCGCCGGTGGTGAGTCCGCGCAGGCGCACCGAGGCGCCGGGTAAAGGTTCACGATCGTTCGTAAAAACAATACCCGACACCTTCAGTTCGCGGGGTTGCTGTGGCGCAGTAATTGCTTCCACAGGCTTCTCTGAAAGAAAAATGGTTTGTACCGATATGCGGTACTTTAATGGTTGGTTTTTGAGCACTTCGTCGAGGAACGCCGGCAACGGCATATCGCGGGCATCAATGGTTACAGGCGGCCTGTTTTTCAACAGACTTTTGTTATACATCACTACGAAGCCGGCCTGTTTTTTTATGGCAGAAAACACCTTTTCGAGCGGCACCTCCTTTCCTGAGAAGGTAATACGTTGTGAGGCGACTTTGGCTGATACGTGCATGCACAGCACGAGTAAAAGAAAACTGGTTAATCTCATGATCCGCAGCATTTGATGGAGAGGGCGCTGCGTTCCGGCAGATGCGCCGGTATTGCTGCCTGCCCCAGGTAACAGGTACAATGCCCGGCCAGGAGCGTGCGTACGCCACCGCCCTCCAATAACACATTTTTGCATAAATTGCAGTGGTTTTGGTTGAAAAATGTTGTGAGATACAATTTTATACCTGACCCTTATTACACCGGAAGTGACGCCAATCACTTCCGGCTTTTACAGGCCGGTTTACGTCTAAAGTTGTGTTATTACGGTAATATCACCAGCCTCCTGCCAGCTTCCATCCTGAATTTGATCTTTAATTCTTCCAATCCGATAAGTACGCCCGACAAAGGTTCATTGCGGCTCATTTCACCGCCGAGGGTAATGTCAGGCACTTTTCCTTCATATACGATATCGAGGTCGTACCAGCGCGCCAATTCGCGCATCACATCCTCTAATTTCCTGTCCTCAAAATTGAACAAGCCGTTCTTCCAGGCCATCACAGCGTCTACGTGCGCGTTTTGCACCACCTGCAACTGCCCATTACCCAGGTTCGCCTGCTGGCCGGGCCGCAGCACGACCGGTTCGTCATTGCCTGTAACGCTTACCTTGCCATCCAGCAAAGTGGTGCTGGCGATCTTCTCATCCAGGTAGGCTTTTATGTTAAAGCGGGTGCCTAATACTTTTATTTCCGAGGATTGATTTACCTGCACGGTAAATGGTTGCGCATCATTCTTCGCCACTTCGAAATAGGCCTCGCCTGAAACTTCCACGCGGCGTTCTGCGCCTGTAAAAGCAACGGGGAATTTGATCATAGTTGCTGAGTTGAGCCAAACCCTGGTACCGTCTGGCAGCAGTAGCGAAAACTGGCGGCCGCGCGGGGTGTTAACGGTATTGAAACGGACTGCATCCGCTTTACCAGATTGCTCATCGTAGGCCAGCTGCCCTTTCAGTAAACGAATACGGCTACCACCCTGTCGCGCCACTTCTCCGTCGGGCAAACTGTCGAGCAACACTTGTTCGCCGTTATCGAGGGTGAGTATGGCGCCTTCCCTGCCGGGCAACACGTCTTGTATGGTAGTGACGGCCAAATCAGGGGCGGCTTTTTGCGCGGGCTTTAACCAGATATAGGTAGCAGTGCCACCAAGCAACAATATAGCTGCCGCAGCCCAGCCCCATCGCCGCATAAAATGCACCCGGTGTACCGGTGCTACCGGCCGTGGCACAGGTATACGCTCCAGTTCACTGAGCTGTGCCGACAGCCAGTCGTTATCGGCAAAAGCATCCGCCAACTGCCGGTTCGCGGGATGTTCGTCCATCCACAACGACAGCTGTTGCTCCTCTTCGGGCGTAATGCTGCCATCCAGCTTCTTCAGGAGCCACCGCTCCAGCCTATCTATGCGATGTTGGTCCATACAGGTAAAGATGCCGGCCAAAATGACGAGCCTCCATGTATACCACAAGGAAGCTGGCGTTTTAACCAAAGGATCTGAAAAATAATTTTAGAAAGTCTTAAGCAGGAGTAATAATGCGAAGAACCCTTTATCCGACAGGCGGAAGCGCAACAGCTTCAGGGCGCGGGACTTCTGGTTCAGCACCGTTTGAGGAGAAATGCCTAACTGTTCGGCCACTGCCGCGGTAGACATCTTCTTTATAAATAGTAGTTTAAAAACGTTCCCACACTGTTCCGGCAGCCGGTCGATCTCATTAAACACCTCTGCCAGCACCCTGGATTTCAGCATTTCCAAGTCGGCCTTTTCTTCCCCTTCGGGAGACAGGTACAACAGTTCCTGGTGAGAAAGCTCGTGCCGGTCGCGTGCTTTCAGGTAGTTGAAGCAGCTGTTACGCACGCTTACATACAGAAATGACTTGATATCTGATAAGTTATCGAAGTCGGTCCGTTTGTTAAACAGTTTGATCATGCTTTCCTGTGCGATATCTTCCGCCTCTCCCTCGTGTTCAATGATCTGCCGGGCGAAGTATACCAGGCCACGATAGTACTTCTCATACAATGCAGCCGTGCCGGCCCCGGTACCTTCCCTGAAAAGCCGGATCAATTCGATTTCACTATACGGTTGATTGGTCTGCAAAACGTGCGCTGGATTACTTTGGCTGGCAAGCTATAAATAATGCGGGAGAAAACTCAATATTTTTACCTACTTTCACGCCGCAATTGGTTTTTAACGGTGCGTTCAGCCCGTTAAAATTAATAGGGAATCAGGTGCAAATCCTGAGCAGACCCGCTACTGTAAGTTCTGTTGAACACTTCGACATCCTCATTGCCACTGTTTTTGGTATACTAAGAACGGGAAGGCCGTCGAAAGTGAGAACAAGCCAGGAGACCTGCCACTGCAGATAGATTAAAGCCTTCGCGGATGAGGCTTTAATACATGAAACTGAAATGATTTCAGCTGTTTATTGTCGTATCCCATCCAGCCACCTGCTGGGAAATTAACTATTGATGTATATATCAGTTACATCAAAAGCGTTGCTATTAGCGCTTTTGACATCTATTTGTATCAACCTGTACGGGCAGTCTGTCCCGAAGGATACTGCTGCCGTAAAAACGCTTCGTGGAGTTACGATCTACACATCTTCCTATAAAGAAATTATTCCCGCGCAACAACTGCATGGCGAACAGCTTAAAAGCCTGAACAGCTTCTCCGTTGCCGATGCCATCCGGTACTTTGCCGGTGTGCAGGTAAAGGATTACGGCGGTATTGGCGGCCTTAAAACCGTAGATATGCGCAGTATGGGCACCAACCATATGGGCGTGTTTTACGATGGCATACAATTAGGCAATGCGCAAAACGGGCAGATCGACCTGGGCAAGTTCTCGATGGACAATATCGAATCGATCTCCGTGTATAATGGCCAGAAGAGTGAGATCTTTCAACCCGCCAGGGATTATGGATCGTCGGGTACCATCTATCTTCGCAGCCGCAAGCCAGTATTCGATTCTGCACAAAGCACGCACATTAAAGGCGTGTATAAAACCGGCTCGTTCGACCTGGTAAACCCTTCGCTGTTATTCGAGCAAAAGATCACCAGCAACGTGAACGCTTCGTTCAGCGGGGAGTATATAAAGTCATCGGGGCGGTACCCCTTCCGCTACAAACGCGTATTTCATGATTCCAAAGACGTAGCCTGGGACACCACTGCCATCCGGCAGAACGGCGATATTGAAGGCTTGCGCCTCGAGAGCGGCCTGTATGGCAACATTAGCCGCGGCTTCTGGAGTGCTAAAGCATACTTCTATAACGCTGAAAGAGGTATACCCGGCGCCATCGTGAACAACGTCTGGAAACGCTCGCAGCGCCAGTGGGACCGCAACCTCTTCCTGCAGGGATCTTTTCAGAAGAATGTGCTGCCGAAGTACGACATCCAGGTCAACGCCAAGTACGCCAACGATTACATGCGTTACCTGAACCCCGATACGACTTTGATGTACCTGGACAACAACTTCCGGCAGCAGGAATGGTACGCATCCGTGGCGAACAAATACAGCATCACGAAAAAGATCGACATCAACCTTTCTACCGATTTCCAGTATAACACCCTTAGCTCTAACCTAGACGGCTTCGTATTTCCCGAGCGGTTTACGTCCCTGGTCGCACTGGCCGGTGCGGCGGAACTGGGTAAAGTAAAGATGCAGGCCAGTGTGTTAGGCACCTTTATACATGAACGAATTAACCGTGGCAACACCTCCGCCGGTGATGGAGCGGTAGCAGCGCCCGCCAAAAGAGAACTGACGCCTGCGGTGTTCTTCTCCTACAAGCCGTTTACGAAAGCTGACTTCAACATCCGGGCCTTTTATAAAAACATCTTCCGGATGCCGACTTTCAATGACCTCTATTACACCGACATAGGCAACATCGCGCTGGAACCGGAGTACACACATCAATACAACCTTGGGGCCACCTACCAAAAGAGTCTTAAAAACGGCCTGCTGCGCGAATGGAAACTGCAGGCCGACGGCTACTTCAATAAAGTGACCAACAAGATCGTCGCCGTACCAAAGGGCAGCGGCATGTACCGTTGGATGATGATGAACATCGGCACCGTGGAGATCAAAGGTGCGGACGTGGTATCGGATCAGGCCTTCGCGCTGGGGACCGACCTGGTACTGAATGTAAGACTGGCCTACACGTACCAGGTAGCGCAGGACTTTACCCGGCGTAAAAACCCGGAGCTGGAAAAGATCACCTACGGCGGCCAGATCCCCTACATTCCCTGGCATAGCGGCTCGGTGATAACCAGCATCCTGTTCCGCGACTGGCGACTAAACTACAGCTACATCTATGTGGGCGAACGCTATCACAACTCGGCGAATATACCCGAGAACTACGAGCAGCCGTGGTATACGAGCGACCTGTCCGCCTCAAAAGAAATCAAGCTAAAAAAGTTTCGCTTGAAAGTATCGGGGGAATTGAATAATGTGTTTAACCAGGATTACGAAGTCGTACTGAACTACCCGATGCCGAAACGCAATTACAAAATCATTTTATCCGTTGAGTTATGAGAATATACCCGATACTATTCCTCCTCCTGGTATCGCTTACCTGCTGCAGGAAGGACGTGGAAGTATTCATCAATGAGGACACTAACCTGGATTCTACCGCCAACAACGGTTTCGCGGGCTTCTACCTGCTGAACGAGGGCAACATGGGCAGCAACAAAAGCACCCTCGATTACTTCGATTACACCACCGGCAAATACCAGCGCAACATCTACGCGGTATACAATCCCACCGTACCCAAAGAACTGGGCGATGTGGGCAACGACATCGCTATTTACGGCGGCCGCCTGTATGCCGTAATCAACGCCTCCAACAAAGTAGAAGTGATGGATGCCCGTACGGCCAAACGCATCGGGCAGATAGAGATTCCCAACTGCCGTTACATTAAGTTCGATAAAGGCTTCGCGTATGTAACGTCTTACGCCGGGCCTATCGAGATCAACCCCAACTATACGCAGAAGGGCTATGTAGCGAAGGTAGATACCGCCACCCTGGCCATTGCAGATGAATGTATGGTAGGCTACCAGCCCGACAACCTGGAGATTACAGGCGGTAAGATTTACGTCGCCAACTCCGGCGGCTACATGGGCGCGGGCAGCACCGAAAAGTATGAACGTACGGTATCTGTAATCGATCTGGCCACGTTCAAAGAAGAGAAACGCATCGATGTAGCGTATAACCTGCATCACATTAAAGCAGATAAACGTGGTGACCTTTGGGTTACATCGCGGGGCGATTATAAACAACTCCCCTCCCGTTTGTACTTCATTGACAAAGTGCAGCAAAAAGTGACCGACACTTTACCTATAGCGGCGAGTAATTATTACCTGGACGGCGATTCGCTGTACATCTACAGCACCGAGTGGAGTTACATCACTTACTCCAACGTGATCAGCTACGCCATCGTTAATACCCAAACCCGCGAGGTAGTGAGCCGTTCCTTTATTACCGATGGAACTGTCGACGAAATTGAAGTACCCTACGGCATTATGGTACACCCCGTTACCAAAGATATTTATGTAACAGACGCAGGCAACTATGTGTCGCCGGGCATACTGTATTGTTTTTCGAAGGATGGTAAAAAGAAATGGAGCGTTCGCACCGGTGATATACCAGCCCATTTTGTGTTATTGCCTAAATCATAAACCAAATAAAAATTAATGAAACATTTCATTCTTGTGCTGCTCGCGGGCGCCATCTTTCTTGCTTCCGCCTGTAGGAAAGAACAGTACCTGCCGCCCACCATTATCGGGGTCGAAGCCGATACGACCATCCTGAACATCGGTGATAAGATCGTACTGGCGCCCGACATCACCAACCTGAAAGGCAACAAGTACGCCTGGCTGGTGAACGGCAAAGAAGTAGCATCCGGTCAAACCTTTTATACGTTCGAAGCTACCGACTCCGGCCATTTCGCGGTGACGTTCCGCATCAACAACAAAGGCGGTAATGATGAACAGGTTTTTCCTGTTTATGTAGAAAAGCCCATCAGCATTACTTTGGCTGATCAACTGGCGGTATCGATGTGTAATGTGCTCGAAATTAAACCAACGATCGCCGGTCCGGACCGCGACGACTACAGTTATGTATGGAAAGTCGGCGACTCTGTTATCAGCAAAACCCGCGACCTGAACTTTATAGCGCCTGATCCGGGCACGTACACGCTCACATTGAGTGCTACCGCCGGTAAACAATCGACCACGATCAGCCGCCCTATCACCGTGAAAGCGGAAACGTATGTGAAGAATGCTTACACGCTGCTCGAGTACCTGCCTGCACCCGCAAAAGGACAAAACTGGTCGGTGATCGGGTACCCGGACTCCTGGAAGTATGGTGTAGAATTTCCGCTGGCTTACAACGACTACCTGGCTAAATCCAGCGAGCTGCGTAAAACAACCTTCAGCGCCGGCCTGGTGCTTGGGTCCTGGGGCGGTTCCGCCACGTTTAAGTTTGATCATACGGTAGTAAATGCTGCCGGTAAACCAGACATCGAAGTAACGGCCATCTATTCCCGCCTGGACGTTCCGGGTGTATATGTTGCTTACGACCGCAACAAAAACGGCAAGCCGGATGCAGACGAATGGTACGAAATCAAAAATGATGATTACGGCATCGATGACCTTCCGGACTACCAGATTACCTATACTTACGACAGGCTCGAAACAGATGGCAGAAGAATCTATCACTACTTCGACTGGAAAGACAACCAGGAAACCGTGGTAGAGGGCGAGGTACAATATGCAAAGGTCATTACCTCTTCCATGACTACAGGCAATGTGATGTCTACCAAAGGCTTCTTCCCCGGCTATTACATGCCGGACACCGCGACGAAGAAAATGGTCGTGATGGACGGATGGGCCAGTTCTTTCACCCGTAAAGGCAAACGTATCAGCAGGAACGTATCGGGTGCAGTGCAGTTCCAGCAGAAATTAAACATTGACATTGATATGGCCGTAAATGCCAAAGGCGAATTCGTGACCTTACCGGGCATCGACTTTATCAAAGTGCAGAAAGTAGTATATCCATTTCAGCTGGATACTGGCTTAGGCATCGTGAAAGACTGGAACATGGAGGAAGGCAGGCTTACACAATTATTCGGCATACTGGACAAACATCTTAAAAACTAAAAGCCTGGCAATACTGAAGACGTGGCAGTAAACTTATAGTACGTACTGCCCCGCTTTTAAAACACTCATCAATCTGATAAAATGAATACTTCATACAAACTACTTGCATATTTAACTGGTATTTCACTGTTCGTCGCTTCCTGCGGAAAAAAGACGCCGAACTTCCGGAACCTGCGCCAGCTATTGCCGGACTTGAAACGGAATATTACGTAGTGGTAAAAGAAACCGTACAACTCAAACCTACCATCGAAAACAGGATTGACTCCCTCGTTTGGTTATTAGATGGTAAACGCGTGGCCAACGCCCTGGAATACACCTTTCAGGCGCCGGCAGATCCTGCATCCTATAGCCTGATCGTGAGCGCCTATAACAAAGGCAACATTGCGCAAAAAGCAGTTCAGATCACCACCGGCAAATACATTAACTGGAGCGTGGTGTCCAACTCGATCCTGAAATTGCAGGCGTCCTCCAAGTTTGCCGGTAAAACGGATGTGAAATGGGAAGTCGTATCAGCCCCGACCGAAAAGTACCGCCTGTCCGCTTCTACATCCGATACCGCGATGTTTGCCAGCGTGGACCGTGGTAGCTTTAAACTGACGGTGAGTTCCGGCAGTTTGGTAGATACGCTGCTCATCACCGTACGACAACCAGATGCATCGCCTTCTCCTTACATCTGGAAAGTGTATGATTACCTGCCCGCTCCCGGCCAGTTCGTAAATGAAATACCTGCCTACAAGGCCGGTGACACCTACGAAACGATGATAGCGAAAGCAGAAAAAGAATTAGTTGGTGAAGATGCGAGTACCGTTACCTTAGGCGGCTGGGGCGGATACGTCGTGTTCGGCTTTGACCATACCATTGTAAACATTTCCGGCAGACGTGACTTCCGCGTACATGGCAATGCCTTTGGCGCCAGCGCCAATCCGCGCCCCAATGCTCCCTTCGGCGGCAGCTGCGAACCTGGTGTGGTGATGGTCGCCTATGATAAAAACAAAAACGGCAAACCCGATGAGGACGAGTGGTACGAGATCAAAGGCAGCGGCAATTTCTCCGCCGAGGGAGAGCCCTGGTACGCCGCCGCAGTAGCTGCGAAAAATGACGTTCGCACCTTCCGCGCCTATGAAATGACGTACAGCCGTCCGGTTACAGAAACGCCTGCCGGAACACCGGAAGGTCATATCAGCATCAAAGATTACATACAGTGGTCCGACAACCAGGGCCAGCAAGGCTTTAAAATCAAAAACACCTTTCATGCCCAGAGCTACTACCCGGGTTGGGTGAAAGAAGACAAGATCACTTATAAAGGCATTCGCCTCGCCAGCAATGGGCTGGACGAAAGCGGCAAAGGCAACTACTACGTGCTGTACGGTTTCCGTTACGGTTATGTAGACAACTACCCGAATGCGCACGACAACTCCGGCATCGATATAGACTGGGCCATTGATAAAAATGGCAACAAAGCGAACCTGCCGGGCATCGACTTCGTGAAAGTATACAACGGCATCGACCAGGAAAATGGCTGGCTGGGAGAGGCCTCTACGGAAGTGAGCCGCGGCGAGGATCTGCATTTGCTGGGGAAGAATATCGCAACGATTAACCCATAGCACTATGACTAACCAGGGGGGCCTGCACGAAAGTGCAGGCTTTCTTTTTTGTGTAGCAGCCCCGATGTCTTAATTTTACCGGATGGGCGATTTCAAAAAGATCAGGAAGCAACTGGCATTCTACAAATTCAGCAGGGCCTTTCAACAGCTGAGCTTCAGGAAAGTGCGTATGTATGAACTGGTAATTCACTGGCTGCATAGTAAGCTCTCCCGTATGCAGTTCCTGATGCTGTCCGGCATATTGGTGGGCTGTGCTGCGGGGTTAACGGGCGTACTGCTGAAAATGCTTGTCCACTACATCCACTACTTCATCACGTATAAAGTCCATTTCAGCACCCAGCTGGTTTTTTATGCGCTCTTCCCCTTCCTCGGCATTGTACTTACCACCATTATCGTCATTACCTTTTTCCGGGGACAGGCACGTAAAGGCATCCCGGCCATACTATACGAAATTGCGCAGAACAGCAGCCTGATTCCCAAGGTGAAGATGTATTCACAGATCATCCAGAGCGCGATTACCGTGGGTTTAGGTGGTTCGGCCGGACTGGAAAGCCCGATCGCTGTGACCGGGGCTGCTATCGGCTCCAACTATGCCCAGGTGTATAAACTGCACTATAAGGAACGCACCCTGTTACTGGCGGCCGGCGCAACTGCGGGCATTGCATCTGCCTTTAATGCACCCATTGCGGGTATGATGTTCGCCTTTGAGGTACTGCTCACGGGCGTCATTTTCTCCGACTTCCTTCCGCTGATCATCGCCGCGGTATGTGGTAGCCTGATCTCCAAGATCATTCTGCAGGAAGATGTATTGTTTCACTTCGAATCGCAAACAGCGTTCAATTACCGGAACGTTCCGTTTTATATCCTGTTGGGCATTTGCAGCGGACTGTATGCCCGTTACTTCGTGGTGCTATCAGGCCGTATCGAACACTTTTTTAAGAAACTGGGCTGGTCGCAATTACGTAAAGCCTTACTCGGCGGCGCTACCGTAGCCGTATTATGTATGTTGATGCCACCGCTCTTCGGCGAGGGTTACACGAGCGTGAAAGACCTTGCTGCAGGACATGTTGAACGCATGATGCAGAACAGCTTCCTCGCCTACTTCCGCATGGAAGAATGGATGGTAATGGTATTCCTGGGAGCTGTGCTATTACTGAAGGCAATCGCCACCTCGGTAACCATCCAGAGTGGTGGAAATGGCGGCAACTTTGCGCCTTCGCTGTTTGCGGGTGCGTTTCTCGGGTATTTCGTGGCAAGTATCTGTAATGCAATGGGGCTAAACGTACCCGTTACTAATTTCGTAATCGTGAGTATGGCAGGTGTCATGAGTGGGGTGATGTATGCGCCGCTCACAGCCATCTTCCTGATCGCAGAATCGACATCTGGCTATGACCTGTTCATACCTTTGATGATCGTATCCGTTTCGTCGTTCCTGATGGTGAAATGGTTCTCTCCCATCTGGCCCGAAATCAAACATTTTGCAGACTCGGGCAAGATATTCACCCGCGAGATGGATAAGAATGTATTGTCTGGCGTACAGCTGCAGAAGCTCGTGGATGTGAACTTCCAGTACGTATCTCCCCGCATACTCTTGCGAGAACTGATAGAACGGGTGCGGTCTACCCCGTTCGACCGCCTGGCGGTGCTATCCGACGAAGGATATTTAAAGGGCATCATCACACTGGATGAACTGCGCCCGGTGATGTTCGACCCGAATTTATACGATCAGCTGACTGCCAAAGATATTATGCGTGCGCCTATCTCCGAGATCAACCTGAGCGACAGTATTACCGATGCAGCGCGTAAGTTCGATGAAACCCAGGCCTGGCACCTGCCCGTGATCAACGAAGGTAAGATGATCGGCTTCCTTTCAAAATCGGATATACTGATGGCATACCGGCAGTTGATGCAGGAGTTTTCGGCAGATGATTAAACGGTTGTCGTAACATTACGGTCAAAGTACCTGCGCCGCCTGATTGGCCACAGATTAAAACAATCATTGCAGTACTACACTCAACGTATCTGCCCTCAGCCGCTGTTTCAGCCATCGTTCCAACCGCAGGCGCTCATTAGCCGACGGGCGCTTTTCGAAGCTGGCGACCACCATCGTTACCTTATCCGTACGCACAGAATCGATCGACTTCACTTCCATTCCGTTGATCGCGTAGGATTTCATGCCGGGGAACAGCGCTTTAAGCTCCAGCCGCAGATCGGGCAGCGACCTTACTGAATCTGCTGCGGCAGGACGTAAAGTGGAATCGCGGCTAAACACATCTTCCAGGATGCTGGCCTTTACCTGCATGAGATCTATTTCCTGTTTGGCATTGAGGCCCTGCCGCACAACGAGCCGCGCATCAGGAAGTTTGTACCGTGGCAATTGCGCCCGGATAGAATCCAGCACCACAGCAGGTATTTCATGACCGATGAGCAGCAACTCGATATCCCCCTCGCGCCCATCAAACACAAAGTTCCGGTTCACGACCTGGGTATTACGGAAGGCAAATTGTTCCTTCACAAACTTTTGTGCATTGCTGGTAAAGATGCTTTTGTTCACAATGCGGTAAGCCATGTAAATACTGGGCAACAAAGTTATCAACAGGATAAAAAAGATGTAACGGGACACCTTCTTTTCATATCGTTTGTCTTCGAAATACTTCTTCCTGAAGCGGAGAAAACGAACGATCAGAATTGTACTGAAGCAGATAAAAACAGTGTTGATAAAATAAAGATACAGGGCTCCAACAAGATAATACCAATTGCCGTTGGCTATACCGAAACCCGCGGTGCATAAAGGCGGCATCAATGTAGTGGCGATGGCCACGCCCGGGATCACGTTACTTTTCTCCTTACGTGTAGCTGCTACCATCCCCGCTAATCCGCCGAAGAAGGCGATAAATACATCCCATACAGACGGGGTGGTACGTGCCAGCAGTTCACTCTGCGCTTCGTGCAGCGGCGTTAACAGGAAATATACAGTGGAAGTAGCGATACTGATAATCGTTGCGAAAAACAGGTTTCGAAAACCCTTCTTTACAAGTTCGAAGTCATTGATGCCAATTCCAAGACCTACCCCAGTGATGGGCCCCATCAGCGGGGATATCAGCATAGCGCCGATAATGAAGGCCGGGGAATTTACATTTAAACCGATCGAGGCGATCAGGATCGCGAAGATCAATGCCCACAGGTTCGCGCCCTTAAACTCCGTATTCAGCGCAATAGATCGTATCACACTCTGCTCATCCGCTTTATCGATGTGCAGGTTGAAACGGCGGCTGATGACCAACCGGAGCATTCGCCAGCGGCGATTCGGTTTCCTTTTTCTCATAAACGTTTTCTTACGACCTTTTCCGTCGCTCTATTTCGGCAGATATCAGTTTCACCTTGGCTTTGGCAACCTCGTAGTCATCGCCATATCCGCCATCGCGCAGCATACGCATCACATCTTCTGTATACTTGGCCAGCAAATCTACCAGCGTCCCCAGGGACGCATTCTTCAAATCTTCCACATCTAACAATTAACAAGTTCCGGTTTTCGATCAGGCAGTGCGAAATGCCCCATCGCTTCTAATATCGCACCTGCACCATCTGCCTGCGCACAAATTACATCGGGCAAGGCGTGGGTAGCCACTGCCAGTGCCTGTTCGCAGTTACCCACTACAACGCCTTTATAACCACAATGATACATGGCCAGGTCGTTTAAACTATCGCCTGCTACTAATACCGTGACCGGATCTACATCTAATAAGTCCACCAGCGCCATTAACGAAGTGCCTTTATTGACGCCGGCCGGCAGCACATCCAGGTATTTGCCGGCAGAGTAAATCACGTCGCAGTTAAGTCCGGCAAGCTGTTCGCGGATAGTGGGCAGCAGCGACGCTTCCTTCAGGTAGAAGGAACAGCGGCGCTCCTGCGGTACATCCTGGTAAAGCAGTCCGGGTATACCCCGTAACTGGTTACGAACCACATCGCACCCGGGCCACACGGCCGCAATCGGAGCCTGCAGGGGCATAACAGGTTGTAACGTCCAGCCGTTTACGATGGTTGCTCCCACATCCCCGATAATATAAGCCGGGGTCGGAATGCCCTCTTCTGCTATCAAAGGCTCTACGGATGACAATCCGCGACCGGTAACATACACCAGTTGTATATCTCGGCGTTTGCGCAGTAACATGTACAATTGCTGGCGTGCTACCGTACTTCCTCCTAAAAACGTTCCATCCAGGTCAGTTGCTAATAACATCATTCATAGTTCTTTGTAGCCGGTTAAGGCTGAGATGAGATAATTCCGGCAACTACACCGCCGGTGAAAGGCCAGGTTATTTTCAACGCACTGCGAGCACCATCGTTTTGGAATGGGGAGGCAGCATATCCGACAAATGCCGGTTTGACCATCCTGTCAGTTTCGTTTCCGCACCCGGATCTACCACGACCATATCCGCATCTATACTGCGTGTATATTCCAGCAGGGCTTTGACTTTATCACGGCCATGCAGTACGACGTAATTCACCTTCCCTCCTGCCTGACCTTTCAATATTTTGAAGATCGCCAGCAGTGATTGCCGGGGAAAAGGTTTGTCGGTATCATGATCTGCAAAGATCACCAGCTGCACCTGCAAATCCCGCTGGCGACGTATCGCGGCGATCAATGCCAGCTTGTTGGCAGGGAAACGGGTACTAACGGGCATCACCACCTTTTGCAGGCTGCTATGAAGCGCGCCCGGTTTAGCGGTGAGTACCGGCACGCCGGAAGCCTGCGCAATGCGGCTCGGCACTACGGTATTGAGTTGTGGGAACGTAGTATGTTGCGAACGTTTACCAAGTACCAGCAGGTCTGCCCGCAGGTCGATCGCCTTCCTGATAATCGTATCTTCCACAGACTGCCCGTGACAAACAGCTACCTCTACCTTCGCATGTTCCGTGGTGGCTTCAATAGCATCTTTCAATTCCAGCAGCTTCAGCTCCGAACGTTTAATGGCGGCCCTTACCTGCTTCCACGACAGTCCGCGGAAAAACTGGGTGATCTTACGCCAGTAACCACCGGCCCCGATCCGCTGTACGTGTAACAGGTGAATCGTAGCGCCATCGGGCGGTACCATCAACAGGGCACGTGCAATGGCTGTTCCGGTATTCACCGAAAAATCCACCGGGACCAATATCGTGCGAAACTGTTTAGCCATATGCAAAAGTCCCACAACGAACTTAGAACCACATTAAGCACACATTAGAATAACATTAGAATCCCGGAACGGAGACAGAGTCGTACCTTGCAAAAGATCGAAATACCGACGGACATGGAAACAAATCGCATCTTACTGGTAGAGGATGAGGCAAGGATCGCCGACATGCTGAGTTTCGGCCTGCGGGAAAACGGATACGACGTGGACGTGGCCTACGACGGCAGCCTGGGCTACAGGATGTATGATGGTGGCGGATTTGACCTGCTGGTACTCGACATCAACCTGCCCGGCATGAATGGATTCGAATTCTGCAAACGGGTACGCGCCGGGGATGAAAAAACGCCTATCATCATGTTAACCGCCCTGGGCGCGCTGGACGATAAGATAGAAGGTTACGACGCCGGTGCCGACGATTACATTTCCAAACCGTTTGAATTTCGCGAGCTGCTGATGAAAATACGGGCCTTACTGCGCCGCAGCGGGAACGTGGCCGCACCGGCGGGCAACCTGTTAAGGGCAGGCGACCTGGTGATGAACCTCGATACCCGTGAAGTGAAGCGGGATGGGAAAGACATATATCTTACCGCCAAGGAACTGCAATTGCTCGAATACCTGATGCGGAACAAGAACCGCGTGGTGTCGCGGGCCGATATTGCCGTGAATGTGTGGAGTATTAATTTCGATACCAGCACCAATATAATCGACGTATACATCAATTACGTGCGGAACAAAGTAGATAAACCCTTCGACCAAAAGATGATCCATACCCAGGTAGGCCTGGGTTATGTACTGAAAGACCATTAATCAACTGCTGTCATGCCGATACGTTTACGCATCACCACCTTCTTTACCGGCCTGTTTATATTGCTGCTGGGCATCGTTTGCCTGTCGATCTACTACTTTTCGTCGTTATCGCGGTTACAGAACGTGAAGACAAGGCTTACCAACCGGGCCATCACTACCGATCGTATGCTTACGCATGATACGACGATCAACAAGGAAATGATGTACCGCATCGACTCGCTCACGGCGATGGCATTAAAACGTAAGGCGGTACAGGTGTATAATGCGGACGGGCAGCTTGACTATTTTTATGCGGATGCCAGCGGCGACAGTATGCCCGTATCGCCCGCTGTATTAGCCGCCGCCAGGCGAAGCGGCACCTTTTATTTTAACCAGGGAACACGGGAAGCCATCGCTTACTCCGACCGCACATTGAAGAACGGCATTGTAATCGTATCGGTAGGTGTGGATGAAGACGGCCGCGAGAACATCGACCAATTACGATCCATTCTCATTTCCAGCTTCATCGGCGGCATACTACTGGCATTTATTGGCGGATACATCTTTTCTGCCGGATTGCTGAAACCCGTGAGGCGAATCGCCAACGAAGTGAAGGAAATATCTGCCCATAACCTCGAGCGCCGCATTCCCGCCGGTGACACCCACGATGAATGGCACCTGCTGGCATCGACCCTTAACCAGCTGCTGGACCGCCTCAAAGACAGCTTTGAGCTGCAACGCCGCTTCATCTCTAACGCCTCCCATGAACTATCTACCCCGCTGACCCTGATCTCCAGCCAGCTGGAAATCTACCTCCAGCGCGATCGCTCAGAAGCCGCCTATCGTGAGGCTATGACACAGATCCTGAAGGACGTGCAGCATATGAACTCCCTGGTACAGGCCCTGCTGCAATTCGCCACCGCCTCCCGCAATCCTGGTGGATTACAAATCGGCCCTGTGCGTATTGACGAAGTACTGATGCAGCTGCCAGGCGAAGTACATGCCCGCGACACGCAGCACAGCGTATCCCTGGATTTCGGTACCCTGCCGGAAGAAGACGACAAGCTGCTCGTCTTAGGCAACGAGACCCTCATTTTCACCGCGATCATGAACATCGTGTCCAACGCCTGCAAATACTCCGGGGACCATCATGCCGACGTGTCGTTACTGGTAGAAGATCACCACTTTATCATCCGGGTGAAAGACCAAGGCATTGGCATCGACGAGCAGGAAATCAACAACATTTTTCAACCCTTTTACCGGATAGAACAGGAACATAACTCCAAGGGATTCGGCCTTGGCCTGTCGCTGGCAACGCGGATCATTAAGCTGCACAAGGGCGACATTACGGTTAGTTCGACACCGGGTGTGGGGACGGTGTTTACGATTGTGTTGCCTGGTGGGGAAGTCTAGCTTATTCCCTATAACCCCGTAATCTTAAACTCCGTCCTCCTGTTCAACTGATGCTCCGCTTCCGAACATACCACCCCGTTCGCGCAGCTATTCAACAACTGGCTTTCACCATACCCCCTTGCCTTCAGCCGCTCGTCCGCAATGCCGCTTTTTACCAGGTAGGCTACTACGGATTCGGCCCTGCGTTGGGACAGCTTCTCGTTATAGGCGTCGTTGCCGCGACTATCGGTGTGCGTGCCTAGTTCGATCGACATGGCAGGGTGGGTTTTCAGGAGGCGTACGAGTTTGTCCAGCTCGGGCTTTGCGTCCGCACGGATGTCTGCCTTATTGTAATCGAAATAGATGTTCGTAAGGGCAATGGTTTTGCCCACCTCCAGCTCCCCGATGTTAAATTCATTTTTGATGATAGCCACGGTGGTATCGCGTTTGGGAGCGATATCGATGGTGTCGGACTTGAAACCGTCTTTCTGGATAGCGACCTGGTAGGGCTCGCCGGTGTTGAGTTTCAGTTCAAACTTACCGGTAGCGTCTGTACGGGTACGGGCGATGATGGTGCCGGACTGTAACAGGGATATGTTAGCGTCTGGCAACGGCGCTTTGCCGGTACCGCTTGCGATGCCTTGCAGGGTATAAGTTGGCGGAGTGATATAGGCTACACGGTACACGTCATCGCTGCCAATGCCACCTTCCCGGTTGGATGACAGGTAGGCTAGCTGACCGGATGCATCGAGGCTAAAGGCAAAATCATCCTGCGGGGAGTTCACGGGGTAACGCATGTTAACCGGTGTACCGCCGTTTGCGGACACATAAAAGATATCGAGACCACCCATGCCGATATGACCGTTGCTCGCAAAGTACAGCCACCCGTTCACCACAGCAGGCGTACGCTCGTCGCCGTCGGTGTTCACATGAGCGAGGTTTTCCGGGGCCGACCAGCTGCCATCTGCCTGGCGGCGACATGTATAGATGTCGGCACCGCCTTTTCCGCCGGGCATGTTGGATGAGAAGTACAGTTGCTGCCCGTCCGCACTGATAAACGGATCTCCCACAGAATAAGCGTCCGCTTTATTGAAGAAAAATGCAACCGGCGAAGACCAGTTACCCGCATCATCTTTCTTACTGCTGAAGATAGCTACATGCACGGTGTTCATCGCCCCGCTGCCGTTACCCTGCACTTTCGTGCGCGCAAAAAATATCTCCTTTCCGTCTGCGGTAAAGCTGGCCGGACCAACATGATAACGGGTATCTGCCTGCAAAGGAAATACACGTATGCTGCTATCGGTGGATGACTTAAACAGGAGATTAAGATACTCGTTGCCCGTCCATGCATAACGCCTCGTATCCGGGCTTTGCCCACGATCGAACCGTAACAGGGCGTTGCCATTTTCATTGATCCTTGTTTCGCCGCTACGGTCGGAGGCGAAAGCGATGCCGCCCGCGAATGGCACTGGCGCCCAGTCGGATTGCGGACTATTCAGCGATGCTAAGTTCGTTACCCGGATGTTGGCCGGCGACTGCATCCAAAGCATGGCGGAGTCGCAGGACAGTGTCCAGCGTTTCAATTGTTTCTCCGTAACACCGTTATCCGCAGCCGCGTAACGTTGGTACTCGAGTTGGGCTTCCGGATACCGGGCATTTTGCTGCAGTGATTGCGCGTGCTGCAAAATATGTATAGGCGTGGCGCCCCGGCCACTTGCTATTGCATACCATGCTTGCGCTTCACGATAGTTGTTCGTCAGTCGGTGACAATCGGCCGCACGGCCGGCTGCGTACAACGTTTTCTTTTTACTGTAGGCGCGCTCGTATAACTGCGCGGCCTTTACGTATTTAAACTGTCCGAACGCTTCATCAGCCTCCCGCAAAATATACTGCGCTTTGAGGCCGGAACAGAAAGCGACCAGGAAAAATCCCGTGTATAAAACTCTTTTCATGACTCTTGCTAACATTAAAACAAACGTGGTGTAACCATTCTCACATCGCGCTTCCGGAAAGTGAAGCCGATTGATACTTCATGCGTGCCGCTGGCTTGTCCGCTCAAAGGGCCTACGCTAAAATCATAGGCGTAACCGATGCGCAGCCCATCCACCGGGAAAAGTTCCACGGCAGCTACTACGGCATTGCGGTAGTTCAGGTTCTTTTGCAGGTAATCTTTCTCGTAGAGCTTCACCCCATTACGATAAGAGCCGCCCAGCCAGATGATGTCCTTATACAGCAGGAAGGCATTCAGGTCGATGCTGGTAGGGCCGCCGAGATCGTCTTTTAACAGGAACGACGGTTTCAACTGCACGTCCTCGCTCACCGGCAGCAGTACGCCGGCGGTGAGGTAATAGTGCAATTTGGTTTGAGGGATGAAGCCATCCTTGTCCATATCAATGTATTGCGCTACGAGGTTATCGAACGATAAGCCTGCATAAAAACGTTTGTTCGAGAAGTACACCCCTGCCCTGCCGTCGGGCACGATACGGTTCTGGCGGCCGGCGGGCATTTGTTGTTCAGGATCGTTCGGGTTGAGTACGGATCCATCTATGCCCAACTGCATCAGACCGGCGCTAAGGCCAATAGCCAGGCGTGAAGAACCGTCTTCATTGAGGCGGATGCGATAGGCATAGCTGCCATAAGCCGCCAGCGTACTTTGTGCGCCCAGCTTGTCGGCAGATACCTGTAAACCCAATCCCACGTTCCCATTATTGGCACTCGCATCCGCTGCCAGCGAAAAGCTGCGCGGCGCACCGGGAATATCCGTCCACTGGCTCCTGTAGAAGGAATGCAGGTGCAATTGTTCTTTATAGCCAGCATAAGCCGGGTTGATGTAAAGTCCGTTGAACATATATTGACTGTACTGCACGCCCTGTTGCGCAAACGCGCCGAAAGCCAGTACCAGGAAAAGCCCCGTGATGATTATCTTTTTCATAAACAGCGTATTAATGTTTAAAAGCCCTGATCAGTGTGATGTACCCTTTCATTATTTCCCACTCGGAGCTGGCCGTGCGTTTCACCCGCAGCAGGTAGTAATAAGTACCCTCGTTGAGTCCGTCCCCGTTCCAGGCGTTATTGTACCGGCGCTGGCGGAACACCTCGTTGCCCCAGCGGTTCACGATCACCAGTTCATTATCCGCAAACTGTTCGATGCCGCGGATTTCCAGCCGGTCGTTGGTACCGTCGCCGTTTGGCGTGAACACGTTAGGTACAGTTATATTCAGGAAGGATACGGATACGCGCACACTAGCCGTGTTCGAATACACCCCATCGACGTTCCGCACGCGGTAGGAAAACGCTTCTTCCCCATTGAATCCTGCGTTCGGACGATAAGTAATCGTACCATCCGTATTGATCGTTACGGTGCCGTGTTGTGGTGTGGTGACAATCTCAATACTCAGCGGATCGAGCGTCACGCCTTCTCCGCGGTCGTTACCGAGCAGGTTAATGGTTATGGATTGATTCGTACGCACGTTCGCCTGGTCGTCGTTCGCCACAGGCGGCGGTGGCAAGGTGATCACTGTTGGCTGATCGTTACCTGCAGCCGTACCGGAAATATCGCTGGCTGCGGCACCTGCGGCACTGGTAGCGTTTACGGAGGCCGTGTTGCTCACTTTTCCTTGCAGGCGATCTGCGTCAGTGATTGTGTACACTTCCGTTATCACCACAGAAGCACCCGGTGCCAGGCCGCCATTTACATCGACGACTTTATTGCTGATACCGAGTTTCGCATCTGTAAAGGAAACCGTAATAAGCGTTACAGCGCCGGTATTGCTGATCGTAAAGCTATAGGTGACCTGGTTGCCTGTCCGCACAGCCGTCTTCACCATTGTAACCCCAGGCGCACCCGCCGTTACAGTCAGCGAAACGGTAGCCACTGCGGTACCGCCTTGTCCGTCGCTTACGTTGATGGTAAACTGGTCGCTGCCGGAATAGCCGCTGGCAGGAGTGTAACGATACGTACCGTCTGTATTGACAGTTACGGTACCATGTGAAGGATCGCTTCCTTTAGTAAAGGTAAGCGGGTCATTATCGCGGTCCGTAGCTGTTACAGTGCCGTTAACAGCTACATCCTGTGCGGTAGTACGCTGGTCGTTGGTAACAACGGGCACATCGTTGACAGCTGTCACGGAGATGGCGACCGTAATCGTAGCCGTACCGCCGTTTCCATCGCTCACCGTTACGGTAAACTGGTCCGCTCCATGGTAGTCAGCGTTCGGCGTATAAGTGTAAGTACCATTGCTGTTCACGGTTACGGTGCCATGAGATGGATCGGTGGCTTTCGTATACGTCAGCGCGTCTCCGTCTACATCGGTGGCAGTAACAGCGCCGTTTACAGGCGTGTCTTCGTTGGTCGTTTCACTGCCGTTCGTACCTACAGGCGCGTCGTTCACCGACGTAACGGTTACATCTACCGTGATAGTGGCCGTACCACCATTGCCATCGCTCACCGTTACGGTAAACTGGTCTGCCCCATGATAATTCGCTGAAGGCGTATACGTGTAAGTGCCGTCGCTGTTCACGGTTACGGTGCCATGCGAAGGATCGGTGGCTTTCGCGTACGTCAGCGCATCCCCGTCTACATCGGTGGCAGCAACAGCGCCGTTTACAGGCGTATCTTCATTCGTGGTTTCGCTATCGTTTGTACCGACAGGCACGTCGTTCACCGACGTAACGGTTATATCTACCGTAATAGTGGCCGTACCGCCATTGCCATCGTTCACTGTTACGGTAAACTGATCTGCCCCATGGTAATTTCCTGAAGGCGTATAAGTATAGGTACCGTCAGTATTCACAACCACAGTGCCATGTGAAGGATCACTAGCCTTCACGTAAGTCAGCGCATCCCCGTCCGCGTCGGTGGCTGTTAGCTTGCCGTTTACAGGCGTGTCTTCGTTGGTGGTTTCGCTATCGTTCGTACCTACAGGCACGTCGTTCACCGACGTAACGGTTACATCTACCGTGATAGTAGCCGTTCCGCCATTACCATCGCTCACCGTTACGGTAAACTGGTCTGCCCCATGATAATTCGCTGAAGGCGTATAAGTGTAAGTACCGTCGCTGTTCACGGTTACGGTGCCATGCGAAGGATCGGTGGCTTTCGCGTACGTCAGCGCATCCCCGTCTACATCGGTGGCAGCAACAGCGCCGTTTACAGGCGTATCTTCATTCGTGGTTTGGCTATCGTTCGTACCTACAGGCACGTCGTTCACCGACGTAACGGTTACATCTACCGTGATAGTAGCCGTACCACCATTGCCATCGCTCACCGTTACGGTAAACTGGTCTGCCCCATGATAATTCGCTGAAGGCGTATAAGTGTAAGTGCCGTCGCTGTTCACGGTTACGGTGCCATGCGAAGGGTCGGTGGCTTTCGCATACGTCAGCGCATCCCCGTCTACATCGGTGGCAGCAACAGCGCCGTTTACAGGCGTATCTTCATTCGTGGTTTCGCTACCGTTCGTACCGACAGGCACGTCGTTCACCGACGTAACGGTTATATCTACCGTAATAGTAGCCGTACCACCATTACCATCGCTCACCGTAACGGTAAACTGATCTGCCCCATGGTAATTTCCTGAAGGCGTATAAGTATAGGTACCGTCAGTATTCACAACCACAGTGCCATGTGAAGGATCACTAGCCTTCACGTAAGTCAGCGCATCCCCGTCCGCATCGGTGGCGGTGAGGGCGCCATCCACAGGCGTATCCTCATTAGTGGTTTTAGTATCGGTAGTACCTACCGGAACATCGTTCACAGCGGTGACGGTCACATCTACCGTAATAGTAGCCGTTCCGCCATTACCATCGCTTACCGTCACTGTAAACTGATCTGCCCCATGATAATTGTTTGAAGGCGTGTAAGTATAGGTTCCGTCACTATTCACCACGACAGTGCCATGCGAAGGATCAGTAGCCTTCACGTAAGTCAGCGCATCCCCGTCCGCATCAGTCGCAGTCATCGTGCCGTTTACAGGGGTGTCTTCATTCGTAGTCTTAGCATCATTAGTACCAACTGGAACATCGTTCACAGAAGTAACAGTTACATCCACCGTAATAGTAGCAGTTCCGCCAGTGCCATCGCTCACTGTCACCGTAAACTGGTCTGCACCATGATAGTTACCTGAAGGCGTATAGGTGTAAGTACCATCGCTGTTCACCACCACGGTACCGTGAGAAGGATCAGTGGCCTTCGTAAAAGTAAGCGCATCTCCGTCCGGATCAGTAGCAGTGACGCTGCCGTCTAAAGGCGTATCCTCATTGGTCGTTTCACTTCCATTCGTACCGACCGGCAAATCGTTTTGCGCAGTGATGCTTAGCGGCAGGTTGTATGTCGACTGCAAAGAGCCACCGGCACCGGTGTTGCCGTTATCATTTATACTGATCGACAGTACTACAGCAGCTGATGGCCTGTCCGTCGCGCTATAGGTAATATTATTACCGGCGATAAACGTGTTGATGTCGCTCAATGTACCGGTCAGTGTACATGCACCGGCCGTTCCTCCTACTGTAACGCTGGCATTGGAGGTGGCAGTGAATCCGCCCTCGGTGGCGCTAAACGTTGCCGTTACAACGCCAGTCAATGCATCCACATCACCAAATGACACAGTCGACAACGACACGGGGGTATTCTCATTGGCAGAGAGACTTACCGGGCCCGTTACGGTCGGCGCATCGTTTTCCGGTGTAACATCAATGGTTATTGTGGCAGAGGCGGTAGAAAAAGAAGTGCCGTCATGCCCGCTCCAATCGAAGCTGGTGCTACCGTTCCAGTCAGCTGTCGGCGTGAACACGAAGTTACCGAAGAGCGATGTGTAAAACATCTGACCAACGGTTACGGGTGTACCGTTATAACGGAAGCTGCCATTCAGCGGCAAACGATCAATCCTGATCCTTGCAAGCGACGCCCCGTCTATGTCAGTAAACTGGCTGGAGAAATCGGCCGCATATATATTCAGATTAGCGTCTTCCGCAGATGTTAACGTACTATTTGTGATTACCGGCAGGTTATTGAGGGATGCCGATACAGCGAAAGTATAAACAGATCGCTGGGCGTTCGGATCATCGTTCGTGATCACTACGGTCGCCGTAAAGTTCCCCACCGTATGCAACGCAGGATTAAAGCTCACTTCAAAAGCTGTATTAGCACCGGCATTTAAAGATGCGGCCGACGGTTGTGCCGATACAGAAAACCCGGCAGCGCCTGTTATCGAAACGCGCGGCGTGCCCAGCAGGTTAATAATGCCGGTACCGACATTCTCAATCACAAAACTATGCGTAACAGGCGCCGAGGCATTGGTAAACGTACCGAAGCCCGTACCATTGGCAGCATCTGTTGTGGTGGTGCCGTCGGCAATACTATTCCCATTGCCGGTAACATTGATTCTCGGCGTAGCCACAATCACGATCGTAGTCGTAGAAGCCGGTCCGGTCTCCGCGCCATCATTCAATACCGTGGTGATGATACGGTTGGTCGTGTTCGGACTGCCCAGGCTATTATTGTAGGAGATCTTTCTGATCGCTTCTATATATTCTGCCTGGCTGGCCACACCGGTAAACGTGATTACGTCTGTATTGTTCCCGATAACTGTGATGCCCGGGGGAAAGAGCCTAAGTAAGTCAACCGTTCACCAGCACCGTTCAGGCGGTTCGTCAGCGTGATCGTCGCCGAATGGATATTGGATGCGTCGAGATCAATGATCGTTGCGTCGGCGTCAGCAATCGGCGTACCGGTTGCGCTGCCTGCCGTAAAGTAATCCAGGTAGTTAAACGGGGTGCCCGCGCCTCCACTCCTGTCCGGATCGAGATCAACGACCGGACAGTTATTCACGTTGATCGTTTTGGTGAGCAGGTTGTTTTCAAAGTAACACTCACGATACAACGAACCCTGATTCACCAATGAACTGAGGGTGAACGGCGTACCCACTGCATTACCCACGCCGCCCGACACGAAACTGCCATTATCGTTAATAATAATAGTGAGGTCGATGTTCAGGTTGCTGAAGGCACTCAGGTCAATATCAAAATTGAAGGTCTTACACTCGCCAACGGCCAGGTCTTCATTGAAAGCCCCCACGTGTAACAAGCGCGCTGCAGGATCGACGGTAGGGTTACCGGCGTAAAACGAAACGGGCATACCACCGTTACTGTTGCCGGCGCCGGGGTTACACACATTCACACTCGCCCTTACTACTTTACAGGAGCTTCCCTTGGAAAAGCTGACGTTCGTCGCACTGAAAGCCACATCCGGCCGTGCGCCGAAGAAGTCGGCAGACAGCAAAAACTGGTAGTCTGAGCCGGCCAGACCGGTTTTATTGGTGACCGTCAGCTCACTTTTATCTGCCGAAAGCTGGAACGAAATATCGTATGGATTCGGGCCTTTGAAACCCGTAGCACTTGTATGACCACGTGTACTCGCATTATTCAGCGGCACATTTTTAAAAGCATAGTTATCGTCACGGCGAACAGTCTGCGACAGTCCCACCTGCTGGTAGAAGTAACCGGTAGCGGTTTCTGTATTCAGATCGATGTAAGCGTAGGCCGACAAGCCATTTTCGTTTTCTTCTCTGTCTGTATTAACGGCGTTACCCGTCTGGTTAAAATATATCGCATTGGTGCCGGAAGGTATCTTAAACGTGCGGGAAACACCGGTAGAACTACTAAAGCCCTTCGGGATATCCCTCACATCAGAATCAATAAACTCCGCACTCATGCCCAGTCCTACGCGGCTGTAAAATTCGATTACATACGCATCGTCAAAGTCACGGGCGTAGTTTACATCCCGCCTGATCAGCAGTTCACCGCCGGATACATAGATTTCCGGGTTGAACAACCCTACAGCGCCTTCGGAAGTAAGTTTACCACTATAATCACCGGTAATCACACCAGATGTGGTCATGCTCCCCGCAGCCGTTACCGGTTTATTATTAATGACGTAGGTCGAGCGGCGATCCGCAGAACCACCATTTGCCAGGGTGATGAAACCGTCGGCCATACCATTGTTAAGGTCCAGCAGGAAACGCATGTTCGAATAGCCTTCCTCCGTACCGCTGGCTGAATTGAGATCCACCGCGCTGGAGTTGGTACCCTTCGCGGAAATGGATATAATCTGTGTGCCCGTCGGGATCGGTATGGTGAGGTCCGTAGCCGCTGTGCCGGTACCATGAAGCAACGACCGCACCTGCGGATCAAGCGGATTTAAGGAATTATTGTAAGGAGACAGGTACTCTACATAAAATGATGAATGCGTATTCACAGCCGCTTCCACAATAGTAAGTGTATTGCCGGCAATCGTAAAGTTCACATTATTCAGATCGGGAGTGGCATCTCCAATCTTCCTGGCGGGAGAAATAAAAGTGCCCAGCGGCGCATTTTTCCAACCGTACACATTGGTACCTGACCCGTTCGTGTTCGTGTTCTTCGCCACGTTCACATAACCCGAAGACGTGTTGGCCGCAATGTCGATGATCGCATTGATGGTCAGGAAATCCTCATCGCCCCTCTGGTAGTCGGTGGAAGACGTTAGTCCGGTTTCGGACGATATATATACAGAGATCGATTTGGTGCCCGCCGGTATCGTAAACGTGGGTGCGGCGCCATTTGGTGCGCGGTACTTACCCTCCGCCCCGATTACGTCGGCGCGTTTTCCGCCAAATGGACTACATGGGCTGAACGGCATTTGAGCATAGGCAATTGATGGCAATACGAAAAGTGCCACTCCGAGCAGTGCGGAATAGAAGTTCAATTTCATAGTAATAGATTTAGCGGAGCTGGCATCCGCAATAGTCACACGATTTGCTGAGTGTTGTGTCTATAGGTACTGGTCCTTTAATAGTAATGATTGCTGCGAAAGAAAATAGAGCTACATATAGGAATTTTAAAATGATAAATACGCTAAAACAGGCCGCAAATTAATAAATAAAACGTATTTACTAATTGTTTTTTATTTAGATACGTAAGCAAACGCTGACGTACACACGACACTTATCATATTATCAAATCGTAAACTCCTCTTCTCACAGATGCTGGCGAAACCCTTGCCGGTACACGGTCCCACTAACATTCCCCTTTTCGCCGTCCAAACACCCCACTCCCAATATTTAAACCCGTTACCTATATTTGTACTACAATTACTCCCGGAGAATGACCAGCCGACACGACTATAACGAAAAAGAATACCTGCAGGCGGTGGCGCAAGGCGACGAAGTTGCCTTTGCCGAGGTGTTTCATCGTTATCGCAACAAGGTGTACACGATCGCGTTAAACATCACCCGCTCCGAACCGGTAGCGGAAGAAATTCTGCTGGATGTGTTCCTGAAGGTCTGGCTCAAACGCGAACAACTGTACGGGCTCGAACATTTCTCCGCCTGGCTGTTTACCATCACCCGCAACCGGGTGTTCTCCACGCTTAAACAAATGGCGCAGGATAAACGGGCTACGTTGGTAGACGAAGAACTGCTCACCGATCATGAAAACCCAAACTCACGCCTGCTGGACAAAGAATACCAGAAAGTACTGCAACAAGCGGTAGCCGGTTTATCTCCCCAGCAAAAGAAAGTTTACCACCTCATCCGCGAAGGCGGCCTGAAACGGGAGGAAGCGGCGCAACAACTGAACCTCTCCCCCGAAACGGTGAAACGCCACCTCTCCGAAGCCATGCAGTTCATACGGGCCTATTGCCTCTCCCACCTGGGTGTTTATGGTACACTCGTCGTGCTCGTATTACCGAATTGTTAAGCCGCGCTTTTTTTCACTTTCCCACTGACCCATTTTCTTTTTCCAGGAGTTTCTATTAATGCTGCGGGTATAAAAAGCCTCCGGTATATCGTCTATGCCCGTTTTCGAGCAACTGTTCTCTAAATATCTCAAAGGTGAAACATCGGCACAGGAAGAACAGGAGCTGTTCGACCAGATCGCGCAACCGGAAAATAACGACCGGCTGCTGCAGCTAATCGACCAAGCCATTGCGGGCAGCGGCGACGAGCACCAGGCTAACAAAGCCGACGAGATCCTCTCACTGATACTGGAAGCACGGCCAGCCAAACGGGTGAAAGTATTCACGTACATGAAATGGGCGGCAGCCGCATTGGTTGCAGGGGCCATCGGCGTCGGGGCATGGATGTATACCAAACAGCCAACAACACCGCCGCAGCTGGCCACACAACAACCGCAGCAAAATGATATTGCACCCGCCTCCAAAGGCGCGCTGCTCACCTTAGCCGATGGCACCACCGTACCGCTGGACAGCCTCAAACAAGGCGTAATCGCCAGCCAGCACGGCGCCAGCATCTCCCTTGATAAAGGAACGGTAAGTTACAGCGGCCAGTCGACCGACATTGCCATGAACACCCTCTCCACCCCCAACGGCCGCCTGTACCACCTGGTACTGCCCGACGGGTCGGAGGTGTGGCTGAACGCCGGCAGCGCAATTACGTTCCCTACCAGCTTTTCGGGTAATGAAAGGCGCGTGTCCCTCAAAGGAGAAGCCTACTTTGAGATCGCGGAAAGTGCCAGCCAGCCTTTTAAGGTGCAGGCAGGTGCATCCGAAGTACAGGTGCTGGGTACCGGCTTCAACATCATGGCTTACGAAAATGAAGCGGCGGTGAAAACCACGCTGGTACACGGCAGCATCGCCGTAGCGGCCGGAAGCAGTTCGAGGATATTGAAGCCGGGGCAGCAGGCCAGCGTAACGACCAATGGCATCATGGTGCAGCAGGCGGATGTAAGCCAGGTAATGGCCTGGAAGAATGGCCTGTTCAACTTCGAGAACGCCACCGTAAAAGACGTTATGAACCAGCTCGAACGCTGGTACGATATAGAAGTAGTGTACGAGAATGGAGTGCCCGACATTACGTTCGGTGGAAAAATGGAACGAGGCCTGAGCCTCTCACACGTTATGAGAATTTTAGAAATCTCGAAAGTAAAACTGAGATTGGAACAACGCAGATTAATTGTAACGAAGTAACAGCAACAAACAGACAGTATATCATCGCTGTGCCCTCCGTGGGCGCGGACAGGGCTTGTATTTTTTCTAACGCAGGCGCCGCAATAGAAAAGAGAATGCCATCAAAATTAATATCAAACCAGCATTAACGTCATGCAACTCATTACATTCCGCAAACCGGCACATCCGCCAGATGCAAGTAGCAAATTCCTGGTGATGAAATTAGCCACCCTGGTACTTACCCTCCTGTTCCTGCAGGTGCGGGGCACTGCTTTGTCGCAGACCATCACGTTGTCGGCAAAGGACCTTCCGCTCAAGGAAGTATTTACACAACTTGAGAAACAAACGGGCTATGTGGTGTTTTACAATGCCGCCTTACTGTCCAACACCAAACCGGTAAACGTAGCCGTTAAAAACATGCCAGTAGAAGATTTTCTTCGTACGGTGATGCAGGGTCAGCCAGTGGATTATGAAATCTCGGCTAAAACCATCACGATCAAAGAAAAGGCAACATCTGCCATCATCGCCGAAGATCCGCCGGTAAAGGGGCGGGTGTTGGACGAGCACGGCGGTCCGCTCCCGGGCGCCACTGTCTCCGTTGCTGGCACCAATCGCGGTGTGCAAACGGATGGCGATGGCAACTTTTCCATCAAAGCCGCTAAGACAGATGTATTGATCTTTTCTTACCTCGGGTACGACCGTAAGATGGTATCGCTCTCCGGTGCCAAACTGCCGCTCGAAGTGGGTATGGCGCTTTCCAAAGAAAGCATGGAAGAAGTGGTGGTGATCGGTTACGGTACGGTGGCAAAACGCGACCTTACCGGTGCCGTGTCCAGCGTAAAGACGGCCGACATTAAAGATGTGCCGGTAACCCGTGTAGACCAGATGTTACAGGGCCGCATCGCAGGCGCTGAAATCGTATCTACCGATGGCGAACCCGGTGCAGCTACTTCGATCCGCATTCGCGGCACGCGCTCCATTTCCGCCAGCAATGAACCTTTATTCATTGTAGACGGATTGATGGATGCGATCCGCAGCCTGAACGAGATCAACCCTTCCGATATTGCTTCTATCGAGGTATTGAAAGATGCATCATCTACGGCAATCTATGGCTCCCGGGGCAGCAATGGGGTAATCATTATTACCACGAAAGCCGGCTCCGACAAATCAGGTAAAACAAACTTTACTTTCCGGACTGATGTGGGACAAAGCAAACTGCCGCGTTACCTCGACCTGATGAACGCAACAGAGTTCGCACAACTGCAGAACGACCGTTATTACTTCTCCGCCACGGCTAACCAAACGAAGCCGCTGGAAGATTATCCTTACCCAGATCCATTATCATTGGGTGAAGGCACTAACTGGACAGAAGAAATTACCCGCACCGCACCGTATGCCAACCTCACGCTGAGTGGCAGCGGTGGCGACAAAGCGACGCAGTACTTCTTCTCGGTGAACCATAACAACAACCAGGGCATCATCGATAACAGCGGTTTAAAACGCTACCAGGTACGCCTGAACCTCGACCGCCAGATCAGTAAAGCGGTGAAAGCGGGCGTACGTTTCAACTACTCCAACATCCGCCGCGCGATTAATAATGCGGACGTGGGCACGAATACACTGTGGTACCGTTCTACGATCTTCCTGGCGCCTACCATCGCGGCCTACAAGCCCGACGGCAGCTTCAACGACTGGAATACGCAATGGTACAGTGGTACACTGTTCGACTCTCCTATCGCCAACGTGAAGCTGAGAAAGAACAACCAGGTGGAGAAAAGCCTCAGCACCATGGCGTACATTGAAGCGCGCGTGTTTAAGGATTTCCTGCTGAAGTCTACCATTTCTTATTCCGATTACAGCATGCTGGCCGACCAGTTCACGCCAGGCACCATGCCGAGCCGCGTAAAAGCCAATTCCGGCGCCTATGCCTTAAAAAGAAGTTATGCAGTCAGCAACCTGCTGAACGAAAACACGATCTCCTACAAAAAGACCTGGAACAAAGCACATACGTTCGATGCGGTATACGGCTTCACGATCCAGCAACAGCAATACACCAACATGCAAACCAGCGGCAGCGGTTACTTTGTAGACGATGTGGAGAATAACGACATGGGGGCCATTCCTTCGAAAGAAACACTGACCGTAGGTTCTTACCTCGAGAACCTGGTGCGTGTATCACAGCTGGCAAGGATCAACTATAACTATCGCAGTAAATACTACCTGACAGTAACGGGCCGTGCAGACGGCGCCTCTAACTTCGCCGCGAATAATAAATGGGCAATGTTCCCTTCTGCAGCCGTTAAATGGAACGTGGCGCGCGAAGCCTTCATGGCCAACGTACCCGTGATCAGCGACCTGGCACTGCGACTGAGCGGTGGTACATCCGGCAACGATGCTATCTCCCGTTACCAGTCACTCGCCCGCCTGAACTCCAGCTCTACCGGCTACCTGTTCGGCGGCGCCTCCCCGGTGTCTTACTTCCCTTCACGTATTGCCAACGAAGGCCTCACCTGGGAGAAGACCACTTCTTACAACGCCGGCCTCGACCTGTCGTTCTTCAACAAACGCCTGGAAGTAACGATCGATGCGTATAAAAGTCAGACCTCCGACCTGTTGCTGACGGTGCAACTGCCGACGCAATCTGGCTTTAACAGCAGGCTGGCCAACATCGGCAAAACATCGAATAAGGGTATTGAGATGACGGTTACTTATGACAACATCCGTAAGAAAAACTTTACCTGGAGTACTACCCTCACGGCCGCTCACAATAAACAAATGGTAGACGATATCGGCGGACTCGATCGCATCTCGGTGTACGACAACCCATACGGCGCGTTCTACATGATGTATGGTTACGTGAAAGGGCAGCCACTGAATGCACTCTGGGGCATGCAATACGCCGGCACCTGGAAGAATGCGGAAGAAATCGCGCAGGATAAGGTTGACAAGAAATATGCCTCTGCCGCGGTGAGCTACTACTCTCCCGGCCGCCAGCGGTACATCGATCAGAACCACGATGGTGTACTCGACAACAACGACCTGGTTTACCTCGGCAATGCCGATCCTAAAGTATATGGTGGTTTGCAGAACACCTTTTCCATCTACAAAGTGAATGTGTCATTCTACTTCAACTTCTCCCTTGGCGGCGACATTTACAACCCGGTAGAAACCTTTATGGGTACGGGCGTATACCTGGCCAACCAGTTCCGTTACATGGTGAACGCCTGGCACCCGGTGCGTAACCCGACTTCCGACTACCCACGTGCCGATTCGAAGGACGATATTCCGAACGATCGTTTCGTGCATAGCGCCAGCTTCCTGCGGTTCAAAAACTTCGCGTTGGGTTATCCTGTACAGTTAGGTAAACTGACCGGCAACAAACTGCAGTCGTTGAACCTGAGCGTAAGCGGCAACAACCTGGTACTCTGGAAATACTACAACGGTTACGATCCGGAAGTAAGCACGCAAAGCGAAGGTTCTACCATTCGTCGTATGGACAATGGCGCGTACCCGAGCAGTCGTACGATCACCTTCTCGGCCGAACTTAAATTCTAATTACAAACTGATTTGAGATATGAAAGGAATTAAACTTTACCTGCTGCCGGCGCTGCTCCTGGCCTCCCTGGCACTGGGCGGCTGTAAGAAGCTGCTGGAAGAAGATGCAGAAAGCTTTGTGAGCCCGGGTGGCTTTTATAAAACGGAGAACCAATGTGTGGCTGCGCTGAATGGCTGCTACAATCCGCTCACCAGCATCTATTACCAGGACCTGATGCTGCCACTGGAAGCTGCTACCGACCTGGCCTTCCTGAACTCCGCCCAGCTGGACGTGAAGTTCGAGATCTCCCCCGCTAACCCGGGCATGGGCGACAACATCTGGACGGCCTGCTACCAGGGCATTATGTATTGTAACGCCGCCATCCGTGGCATCGAAGGCGCTACCATCCCGGAAACATCAAAGCCTAAGTATGTAGCGGAAGCCGTTACCCTGCGCGCGTTGTATTACTACGTGCTCACCTCCACCTTCAAAGATGTGCCCTTTTACCGTGATGACGTCAGCAGCCTCGAAGCGCTGGAAAAAGTAAACAAGATCGGTCGCATGGATGCTGACGCTACCCGCGATACGCTCATCCGCGAACTACAGACCTATGTGCCGCACCTGCCGCAGATGCGTACTTCCGAAGTTCCGTTGAACAGGATCAGCGCGCCGATGGCGTACATGCTGATCGGTAAACTGGCCCTCTGGAACAAAGACTATCAAACCTGTCTGAACGCGATGCAGGAGATCCGCAACATGTACGGACAGCTGCTGCAATACCCGCTTACGGACACCTACTTCCGTAATAAGAACACACCTGAATCGATCTTTGAGGTGCAGTATACCTGGTCTGCCACGGGGTTGAAGAAGACGACTACCGTTGCGGCCTTCTTTACACCTTCGAAAACATCCGGTACCAGTACTTACAATGGCGTAAACGTACCGGAACTGGGCACTACCGCCAACCCGTTCAACTGTATCACTCCGTCTGAATATTTCATGTCGCTGTACGAACTCACCGATCCCCGTAAAGACATGATCCTCGGCTACAGCTACAACGGCACCTGGTTCAGCCGCCCGATGGCGAACAACGGTACCGGCAAGCCCTGGATGGGACCTAAATTCTGGTGCCCGGGTATGGACAACATCGCGGATGGCAACAACCAGAAAGTATTTCGCTACGCGGATGCGCTGCTGATGGCGGCGGAGGCTGCGAATGAACTGGGCGACGACGGTCTGGCCATGCAATGCATCAACGAAGTAAAAAACCGCGCCAACGCCGATTTCGTACTGGATACCTATCCTGGTAAAACGGAGTTTCTCGAAGAGCTCAAACGCGAACGTGCCCGCGAACTGATGGGCGAATACGGCCGCAAATGGGACCTGGTACGTTGGGGCACCTTCTATACCCGGGTGATGGAAACCGTAGGCGAAGAGTATGAAGTGATCAAGGCCAACCTGCAACCTTATCATGAGTACTACCCTATTCCGGATAAAGAAGTGGTGCGCACCCGCGGACTATTAACCAATGACGCATACAACAACTAAGATACATGAGCAAGTTATATAGACTCTTATTCCTGTTCCTGCTGCCGGCTTTTGGCGCGGTAGCGCAGGCGCCTTTCAAGATACTGAGCTACAACATTCTCGAAGGGATGAAAACCGACACCACCAAAGGTAAACAGGAGTTTGTCGCCTGGGTAAAGGACAAAGACCCGGACATCCTCGCCTTGCAGGAATGCAACGGTTTTACGCAGAAAACGCTGGAAGAACTGGCGGCCAGCTACGGTCATCCCTATGCGGTAATCGTTAAGGAGAATGGCTACCCGACCGGCCTTACCTCCAAATACCCGATCGCCGCCATCCAGAAAGTGAACGAGAACATGACACATGGTTTTATCATGGCAAAGATCGAACAGTTCAACATCCTGGTGCTGCATTTAAATCCGCACCTCTACAAAAAGAGAAGAGCCGAAATCGCGCAGGTGATCAAAAATATTTCTCTTCAGGCAGATAAGAAAAACTGGGTGATCATGGGCGATTTCAACTCGCACTCGCCGAAAGACAAGGAGCGTATGACGAATAACCGCATCGTAGGCGTACTGAAGAATGCAGAGACAAAGAACCCTAAGATCGCGAACCTCGTCAATGGTGAAACCATCGACTTCACTATACAGCAAGCCATGCTGGACGCCGGATTCACCGACGCGGGCCTGTATCACCATGATAAAACAAAAGCCGCCACCGGCAAAGGTGTAATCGTGACCGACAGCCGTATCGATTACATCTACGTGAGCAAAGACCTGGACAAAAAACTCCAGCGCTGCGCTTTTATCTATGACGATTTCACTAAAAAGTATTCCGATCACCGCCCCATCATGATGGAGCTTAAAAATTAAGGATGATGAAGCGGAACAAATTACTCTTCGTTCTTTGCGCACTCGTAGCTGTTATTGCTGCCTGCCGCAAAACAGAATATTATAAGTTCAGTACCAAACTGGCGATCGACTCCCGGATCGTTTCGATTAACGCCGGAGCAGACACCACCAAGTTTATTGTATACGCCGATGGTGACTGGAGCATGGCGCCCGTGGAAGAAGTGAACTGGATGAAACTGACTACCAGCAGCGGCAGCGGTAAAGGCCAGGCAGTAGCCGAACTAACCGACAACAGTGCCAACCTGCCCCGTTTTGTGAGGCTCGTAGTAAAAGCCGACGGCAAAACCGACACCATCCGCCTGCAACAACGCGGCCTCGTGCCCACGCTGGCCATCGCCGACCTTACCGCACAAAGCATTGCGAACGGCGGCACATTCAAAACGCCCATCAATACCAACATTCCGATGGAACTGATGACCGTCGTCCAAACGGCGCGTACCGAAGGACAGGCCAACTGGATCAGCAACCTGCGCATCGACAAAGGTTACCTCTACTTTAAAGCCGACACCAACCGCGCCGCCACGCCACGCACCACAATGGTGCGGCTCAGCTACCTCGACGCGTTGAACGTGACCGTCACGGATACCATCGCTATCAGTCAGCTGCCCGGCCGCGACTACGAAGGCGCCACCGTTCGCGACTTCGATTATGTGAAACAAACCCTGGCCGCCGGTGTGGTAAACGAGAGCATCTTTATAGAAGGCGTCGTGATCAGCGATAAAGGTCATCCCAACATGGCCCAGAACCAGAACACGCCTGCTAACAAACACGTACTCACGAAAAACGAGAATGCCATTGCCGTATACGTACAAAGCATGGATGGCACGCGTGGCATCTACTTCAAAACAAAAACACCCGGCGACAATATATTCAACATCAACGACCGCGTGAAGATCTGGCTGAAAGGTGCCACCGTGGAACGCTACAATGATCCGAACCGCACCATTGTGACCGGCATCGAAACTATGCACATCATGGCCAAAGACGAAGGCACACCGGTAACACCGCGCGAAAAGTACATGAGCGAGCTGACAGACAACGACCTTTACACCCTCATTAAACTGAAGGATGTAGAGATCTCCATCCCATCCGGTTCCTTCACCAACATCAACGAAGGCTACACCGCCCGTATGGACTGCTACCCTACCAGCATCCGTGACATCCAGGGTGGCAGCATGTACATGCTCACCAACCTCGATGTTCCATACCGCCGCGATGGCAAACAGGTACCGCAAGGTTCCGGCAGCATTTCAGGCGTTCTGGTGCATGAAAAGATGGACCGCTTCGGTGGCAACATCGGCCGCTACAGCATTCGTCACATGAAGCGGGAAGACATCGCCCTGCAGGAAGACCGGAGCGCAGGCTTCTCGAACGTACTGGTAGAATGGAGCCGCTTCCGTAACGAATTCAATGCCACTCCCACCGCCGAAGCCAATCCGCTGACGCCTGAAATCGGCAAGGGTCGTATTTACCACAGCACCCGTCAACCGCTGGACTTCACCTCCAACGGCAACTATGCTACCACCGATTACAACGGGCTGGCACAAGACCCGACTACGCTGAAAGGCTCCGTGACCAACGGGGGCTGGGGTAGCCGTAACTGGTGGCCTGCCGGCGCTACTACCGGCGCGTACTGGAGCATCGAGACATCAACGACCGGCATTACCAAACCTATCTCCCTGCAAATCGAAGGCAACACCGATATCGGCGGCCCGCGCAACTTTGTTGTGGAATGGTCCGGCGACAACGCCACGTGGCGCTCCGTGGGTACGTTCACCTTCGAGGACGTGGCTAACTGGTCGAACACCCTGTTGACGCAGATACCGGGCTACAAGGCAGTGAACTTCCAGTTCCCGGTAGAGGCCTCCGGATTGGCAAACCTTTACATCCGTGTAAGAGTAGCGAATAAGAATGTAGGCACCAGCACCAGTGCCACCGGCGGCACGCTGGGCGCGACGACGAACAGTCGGCTGGGGCATGTGTCGATCAAGTATAACAAGTAGGTATCCATGTCATAGAAGAATAACGAAGGGGCTGTCTCAAAAGTAATTTGCACCCGTTTTAATCCGGGTACCTGATGGAAAGATTTTTCGTTTACGCGATTCTCATGACCATCAAACTACTTTTGAGACGGCCCCTTTTCGTTTTAATACCAGTTAACACAGCTTTCGTTGATGCATCGCTTCGCGCATCGCTGATGCGCGGCCTGTCAGCAATGCGCTTACAGCAGGCGTGTACATA
This sequence comes from Chitinophaga horti, assembly GCF_022867795.2. Taxonomy (NCBI): domain Bacteria; kingdom Pseudomonadati; phylum Bacteroidota; class Chitinophagia; order Chitinophagales; family Chitinophagaceae; genus Chitinophaga; species Chitinophaga horti. Next base: position 2,913,064 of record NZ_CP107006.1, read on the forward strand.
TCAGGTCCGTATCTCCCGCCGCATGAATGCGTAGTAAGTCCAGGCGAAACATACTGCCGTTGCGGCCAGCAGCCCGCTTACCTGCGGCCATACGATCAGTAAACTTTCGCGCACAGGTAAGGGAGCTGGAATAGCGCCGGCCATTTGTTCCATAGTAAGTGGCCCCAGGCTGCGCACGGAGGGCATGAGCAAAGTGGTTGTCGCATCCGTATAAAGCTGACTGGGCGCCAGTCGAAGCAAGTTTAACAGCAACTGATTGTACGACAGGATTTCGTTTTGCGACAAATACGTCGGATCCGGGAAGAACGTGCTGACCACCATGCTGATGACGACGCGGTAGAAAATCGTGAAGAACAACCAAATACCGATCGCCGTCAACGCCGACGTAGCGGCCTGCCTGCACTTTACCGACAGCAACATCGCCAGTGCCAGCCAGAAGCCGACGTAGATGATCGTCAGTATGACGAAAGCCAATATGCGCACAAATTCCGGGGCTTCCATTGGCACACCTGTAATCAATAAACCTCCGCCGACCATCAGCAACGTGAGCGATAAAAATAATACAGAAACGATGACCAGCGCGCTGAGAAATTTCGCCAGGAGCAGCGTGTCGCGGTAAACAGGCTGCGCGAGCAAACGGGTGAGCGTGCCATTGTTCTTTTCTGTGTTGATGGCATCGAAGCCCAGACCAATGCCCAGCAGCGCTCCCAGGAAGCTGATAAAGATATGGAACGTAGGCAGTGTGCCGTCGGATGTTGTCAGTAGTTTGAGGTACAGGAATAGCCTGTCCGGATCACTCTCATTGGCCACGGCAGCTTTCAGATTGCTGACAGACACATACATGGCAGCAGCGAAGGTGAACACAATAAGCGATAACAGGATGATGAAGCGCAGGCTTCGGATGTGGTCTGCAATCTCTTTGCGCACCATGACTGCCAGCGGGCTCGCCTGCGGCCGGCTACCTGTCTGTTTTGCGGATAAAAGCCCGCTTAAATAGATTGTTGGATTTCCTATTCGTTTCATCAGCGTTTACAGTGTTTTCGAAATAACGTTGATAAATTTCTTCCAGGCCATATTCCTTCTTCCGCACGCCCACTACGTTCAGGCCTTTACTTACGGCGAAACGTACCAGGTCGGCCGTGATGTTATCGTTGGAGGACACCTCTATGACGTTGCCGGCTGTTGTTACCCGTTGCACCTGTTGCATCGCGCGCAGCTCGCTGATTTCCGTACCATCCGGCAGCAGCGGCTTTTCTACCTCAATCTCTACGACGAGTTTTTCGCCGCCGAACATCTGCCGGGAAAGTGTGGCTACGTCGCCGTCTGCAAGCAGTTTTCCACCTACGAAAATACCTACGCGGTCGCACACCTGTTGTACCTGGTGCAGGTGGTGAGATGATAACAGCACCGTGATGCCCTGTTCGCGGCTCAGGCGGCTGATGAGCGCAAGAAACTCCCGCACACCACTCGGGTCGATGCCCAATGTAGGCTCATCCAGTATAATGACCTCTGGTTGTCTTATCAATACATCGGCCAGGCCTAAACGCTGCTTCATCCCGCGGGAGTAAGTGCCGGCCTTTTTCCCGGTAGCATGCGCGAGGCCGACCAGCTCCATCATTTCCAGCGCCCGCTCGCGCACGAAGTTCTCGGGCAAACCGTTCAGGCGGCCGATATACACCAGGTTATCGAGGGCACTCATGCTGTCGTAAAAGCCCAGATTATCCGGCATGTACCCTACCTTACGTTTCACCTCGATAGGCCGCGTGGTAGCGTCAATACCGCACACCTTCGCCCGGCCTGCAGTAGGTTCCGTAAGTCCCAGCATCATGAGGATCGTGGTCGTTTTACCCGCACCGTTTGGTCCAAGCAGGCCATAGATCTCACCTTTGTTGATGCGCAGGTGGAGATCGTCAACAGCCTTCAGTGAACCGTAGTTTTTGGTGAGTCCTTCCAGTTCAATGATTGCGTTTTGCATAATGAGCAGGCTATCTTCGCCCGTATTTTTTGATCAGGAGATAGATGATGGCGATGGCGGCCAGGATGATGACCACCCCTATCCAACCGGCCAGCAGCGAAGTAGTTACGGTCATGCGGAACATGGCACTGGCATTCACGCTGTTATTACGCGCCGTAAACGTGGTGACGTAATCGCCTGCAATCGTTTTATCGGGCACGTTAAGATTCGCTACCACGTCCACACTCTTACCGGGTTCGATGCGTTCGATCTTAGCCGGCTCGAACGTGGCGTCCCATTTGGATGGTGCCTGGGCGGAAACTTCTACCGCATCCAGCGGCAGCGTACCGGTGTTCTTTACAGTCAGGTGAATCGCTTTACGGCTGCCTTCCGTGATCTCGCCACTAAGCAAACCGTTGGGCGTTGTCAATTCCATGGCATAGGCACCTTTCACCACCGCTTCCAGCTGCAGTAAGAGCGTATCGGTATTGCTGACAGCATGTACCGGGACCGTGTACTTGCCCGGTTTTGCTTCAGGCGCCGGCGTTAGTTCAATCGACACCTCCTGCGTACGACCCGAATCGGCGCGGAACGAAGTTACCTGCATACCATCCACCCGGAACATGAGATTCCAGCCACTCGGCGCAGCCGCGCTGAAATTGTAGATAACAGGCCTGGGCGCAGCATTGTGCAGCGTGGCACTGAAACGAAACGTTTCTTTGGAGGTAGCCTCCAGGTTCATCAGCCTGGCCGTGAAACTACCGGGCATACTATGCCCCCGTTGCGCAAAAGAAGTGGGTGAATGTGAAAGAAGAAAAGATACAGTGGCCAGTAACGGCAAAACATGATAGCATCTCCGGCCTTCGGTACGCCGGTGATGACGAATAAGCGCTGACATAAATTAACAAATAGATTTTAAGTATTCATTAAAAAACAAAGCGCCTCTAAAAAGGCAGGCCAAAAATAAGCAGGTTGATTTTTTTTCCAAATACGGCGTGCGTATTTTTTTTAGGAACTGATATGGTCAAACTTTCCAAAACTGGATCTGTTTTCGATGCCCTGTTTTTCTGACCTTTATCGAAAGTAAATACACGTTATGCATATCTTCATCATCGGCGCGGGCGCCATTGGTAAAGCGCTGGCCGTACTATTGCAGCAGGCAGGCAAAGCGGTAACACTGTTACGAGGAAGCACCAACGACGTGCCGGCGCATACCCAACAGCTGCAGGTGACATTAGCCGACGGCCAAACCATCACTGCGGAGATACGTACGCAATCACTGGATCACTTTACACATTTGAACGGGCTGATCGTACTGACCAGCAAATCGTTCGGGAATGAGCGACTGGCGCACCTTTTACGGCCGAAAACGGGTAACGCTCCCTTAGTTATATTACAGAATGGACTGGGTGTTGAGCAACCATTCATCCGTGAACACTTTACGGCCGTTTATCGTTGCGTATTATTCGTTACCAGCCAGGTGGAGAACACGATACGCTTCAAACCAGTTGCACCCTGTCCCATAGGCCATATCGACGGCACACCCGGACTCGAAGATGACATTGCAGCACTATTGGACACGCCGCATTTCCGTTTCAGGGGTGAGAAAAACATCCAGCCTGTCATCTGGAAGAAAGCGATCATCAACAGTGTATTCAATTCCGTATGTCCATTACTGGAGGTAGACAATGGCATTTTTCACCGCAACGCCGAAGCGCTCAACATTGCACGCGGAATCATCACCGAATGCCTGGCCGTAGCGGCTTTGCAGGGTGTGACCTTATCACCGGCAGCCATAGAAGAAAACCTGCTGCAGATCAGCCGCCTGTCGGACGGCCAGCTTATTTCCACTTTACAGGACATTCGCCGGCAGCGTGACACGGAGATCGATACGTTAAATATAGCCATCGCGCGTATAGCCGCTGAACAAGGTGCGGAAGCGCTGGTAAAGGCTACCAGCCTGCTCGGGGAACTCACCAAACTAAAATCATTACAAGCCAGACAAGCCATATGAACAAGATACTGATCACCGGCGCCAGCCGCGGCATTGGTGCGGCCACTGCCCTGCTGGCGGCACGACACGGCCTCACCGTCATCGTTAACTATCATCGTAACCAGGCGGCTGCTGATAAAGTCGTGCAAACCATTATGGACAGTGGCGGCAAGGCGCTCGCCGTGCAGGCAGACGTGTCTGCAGAAGCTGATATACTCCGCCTCTTCGAAGCCTGCGATCGTTTGCCCGGTACGCTCAGCGCGCTCGTCAACAACGCCGGCATTCTTGAAACACAGATGCGCCTGGACCAGATGGATACTGCAAGGATACAACGCATACTTACGGCCAACGTAACCGGATCACTGCTCTGTGCCCGGGAGGCCATTAAACGCATGTCGACACGCTATGGCGGCGAAGGCGGTGCGATCGTGAACGTATCTTCTGTGGCAGCCCGTACAGGAGCGCCGGGCGAATACATTGACTACGCGGCTTCCAAGGGAGCGATCGATGCGTTTACCATCGGGCTATCGAAAGAAGTAGCGGCAGAAGGGATTCGTGTGAATGGTGTGCGGCCCGGTTTTATACATACAGATATTCATGCCGATGGCGGCGAGCCGGGACGCGTGGAACGATTGCGGACGAGTATTCCCATGCAGCGTGGCGGTACCGCGGAAGAGATCGCAGACATCATATGGTGGCTGTGTTCAGCACAGTCTACTTATGTAACCGGTGCGATCGTGGATGCAGCAGGTGGACGGTAATTCCGGATTGTCGTTTTTGTTCTATTTCTGCAACAACACGCCCCGTAATTTTACGCCATCGAAAAAACACACCGCTACGATGAGTAAAATTTTCTTTGACAATGGGATCTCCCTCGACGGTTACTTCGCCGGCGAAAACCGGGGGCCCGACAACCCGCTTGGCGACGGAGGCACCACGATACATACGTGGATGTATCATCAGCGCGCCTTCCTGAAAAACCTGGGCATAGACGACGGCGACAGTGAAGGCGCCGACAACCGGCTGGTAAGCGAAACATTATCGAGAACAGGCGCCTACATCATGGGCAAACGCATGTTCGAAGAGGGTGAAGTGAACTGGCCCGAAAACCTTTATAAAACGGACGTATTCGTCCTGACGCATGAAAAACGTGAACCATGGAAGCAAAAGGGAAATACGACTTTCTATTTCGTCAATGATGGAATAGAAAGTGCCGTAGCCCGCGCCCGTCAATCGGCCGGTGGCAAAGACATCCGGATACAGGGCGGCGCAATGATGATCCAGCAGTTTCTCAACGCGGGGCTGGTAGATGAATGCCTTATTCACATCGCCCCGTTGATTTTAGGCAGTGGCATCCGGTTGTTCGAAGGTATCGATGCAGACCGCTTCTCCTTATCCATTAAAGAGGTGATCCACTCCACCCTCACTACACACATCAGGTACGAAATCAGAAATAAGTAAACAGGGAACCATGCTTATTCATGCAAAAAAATGTGCTGCGCTTGCGCTGCTGGCCATAGTATTGTTATCAGCCTTTCAACCGCAGGCCGCCCCGGCTGCGGAATCACCAACAGTTCATTACTTTCCTTCCGCCAAAAAGGAACTGCTGGGCAAAATTATTGGCCGGTGGATCACGCAAACGACAGTACTGCCAAAGGACGGCCAACCCAGATTTAAAACGCTCGGAAGTGATGTGTACCAGTGGTCGCCCGATGGCAACTTCGTCGTGCACACCGCCTACGGCATCCGCGACAAATCCGGGTTCGGCGCCATCGAAATCATCGGCTACAACACAGAGACCGGCGCATTCAACAGCTACAACTTTAACCCCGACGGCAGCTTTAACATCGACCCGCTCACTATCGAAAACGATGTTTGGGTATGGACCGGAAAGAAAGTGCGCTCCACAGGCAGGTTTAGCAACGACAGCAACACCTTTTCCGTGAAACATGACATCACCGCCGATGGCAAAACTTATGAACCATTTATGGATGGAACATTAAGTAAAGGCGCTGCATTCTAAAAGGCAGTTCTATGGAACAAAAAGCTCCGGCGCTGGCCGGAGCTTTTTTATTTCTTTACGATCATGGCCGAATTTTCCTGGAATAAGATCTGCTGGTTCAGGTACTCGAGCGGCGTTTGGTTAGAGAACTCGCGAAACTCCCGGATAAAGTGCGACTGATCACAGTAATTCAGGTCGTATGCGATATCCGACAACCTCATGTCCCCCTTCCGCCGCAATGCTTCGATCGACCTTTCAAACCGCGCGATTTTCAGGAACTGTTTGGGCGAAAAACCCACCGTCGATTTAAAGCGCCTTTCCAGTTGCCGCTCGGAGATATTATACATCGTGAGCAGGTGGCGGATGACCGTTTTCTGGTTAACCTGGTGAATCATACGCCAGCCGGCTTCTGCGATAGGGTCCGTACTGGCATTTTCCGTCAGCTTTTTGCTGAAGAACCTGATGAGGATACTGATCCGCCGCGTTTGCAAAGGCTCGTCCAGCAAGGCGTCGGTAAGCCACTGCGGAACGAAGTTGACCAGGTCGGGCAGCTCATTGACGAGGTGGCAGGCATCTACCTTAAAGAACAGTTTTACCGCATGCGGATAAAAGCTGACGCCCGTGGTGGTAAATGAGGGCTGTATGCCGCATTCATACGGCAGTGTATTTAACCCGCTGAGATAGGACAGCGGCAAAAAGTTTGTCCCGTGATAGATGGCAGAGTGACCGTCATTATGCTGAAAAACCAACCGGGGAAATCTTCTGGCGAACATCCTGAAGGTATTGTCTTCGGGAGACAATGACCTGGAGTCCATGGTCCAGAAAAAACGGATATATTTTTCGAGGCATTGGGGAGGCTGGATGATATTAAAGTCCATGGTTGCGCGTGACCGTTTATACTATCAAAATATCGGCAATTCTGCGCAAATAACAGCAAATGACGATGAAAAAATAGGATAAAACCGACATGGGGGGGGCGCTCCAGTATGCCCGGTTATACAAACCTCATCAAATATCCCGGGCGCACCTTGCCTTCCATAATCCGTTTCAACTTAGCCGCTATCAACTTCTTCGTCAACGGCTTCAGATAATCGAGGAACAGCACACCCGCTGTGTGGTCATATTCGTGCTGTATCATCCTGGCGGTGGCACCGCTGAACGTGCGCGTTTGCCGTTCAAATCGTTCGTTGAAATACGCAATGGTGATCGCCCAATTTCTTGTTATCATCTGCGACAAACCCGGAATACTTAAACATCCCTCCTCCTCGTCCCACAGTTCCGGCGACCGTGCGATGATACGGGCATTGATGAACGTTTCTCGAAATTCTTCTTCCTGGTTACTGACAACAAACAACCGGATGGGCACACCGATCTGTGACGCCGCCAGTCCGCAGCCATTGGCATTCTTCATCGTCTCCCACATATCAGCGATCAGCGTATTCAAGCCGGGATAGGATGGATCAATATCGTTGCAGGATTGTTTTAAAATGCTGTGCCCGTAAGCGAAAATAGCGCGTTTCATTCCCTGGATTTTATACAAAGTTCCAAAGAATAACAGATGGAGGCAATGAATCTATGTTAACTAATCTGGCGTCGGATGCGGCTTAGACCCTGGGGCGTAATGCCGATATAGGAAGCCACATATTTGAGCGGAATAAATTTAAGTATGTCCGGGCGTTCGGAAAAGAGCCGTAAATAGCGCTCCCTGGCCGTATATTTCAAGAGCGAAAGCTCCCTTTCACTTTTGGCAAGAAACAGCTTTTCCGACACAAATCTGCCCAGGTAGTTGCCCGCCTGCGTTTCCGCGTACACACGTTGAAGATCTTCATAAGAAATTCGCCATGCCACTGTTTCAGTCAGTGCCTGCAATGCACATTCGGACGGTGTTCGCGTCAGGAAGGATGGGTAAGCACAGGTAAATTCTTTGTCAAAACAAAAATCGAACGTGAGCTCCTGCTCATCGCCGGGGATATAAAAACGCACAATACCCGTTTCCACAAACGACAGGAATTGTTCCGTTTCTCCCACCTGGGTAATGATCTCGTTTTTGGCAAAGACCCTCCTGGCGAAATGGGAAGCAATGAACTGCCATTCCTTTTCCTGTAACCGGATGATGCGCTCGTAATATTCCCGGATGTATCCCATACTTCAATTTAACACATTTTTATCGCAGCACAAAAGCAGTCACCTCCTGTGCCAGCTCATCCAGGAACTTCGGCCTGTCAGTTATGGTGTCTGTTATCCCCGGAGGCAATTCATTCATGAAACTGAAATGGCCGCCGTCTTCCACAATGCGCACATTGGCACCCGCAAGTAAATCCAACTGCGCTGCCGGCGTGATCACGTCTCTCCTTCCACCCCAGGCCTGGATCTCACCTGTTACCTGCACCAGCGCGCCAGGAGCATTGAAATAGCCTGTTGGCGGGGCGAATAAGACCAACTTCTTTAACTGCTGGTCAACGGCTATCGGCAGCGCGTTGCCCGGGCCTGTATACAGCTGTCCGCCTGCTATGGCCAGCAACAGCGTAGCCCCTATGGAATGCCCAATGCCGGTGACGGGCAGGCCATATGCGGCGAGTTCCTGCAGCGCGGCATTGAGTGTAGCGGCGCGGCCAAGCAGTACGTCCGGCGAAGGCGATGGGCTGGCAAAACGTTCGAACACAGGGGCGATCACATTGATACCGTTGCCGTGAAGATGACGGAGCAGGGGCGCATGGCGTTCTGGGTTACCGCCGGCACCGGCGGCGAAAAGGACGGAGGCAATGGGGTTTGATGCTTCGAGGCGAATGGTCATGTTTGTTAATAATTTGGGGATGCAATTTAAGGGATAAACAGGACGAGTGCGCATACGCACCATCGGAATGAGGAGAATACCTGTTGAAACGTTATCTGCCACACTATGTCATCCTTTTTCCTGTTGCAGGGAATACCTGTCAAAAAAAAGTAAGGGGACGGCAAGCCCCCTTACCCTATGTATATATAGAGAAGCCTCCTGCCTTATGTTTATTCCCAATATGTCAAAGAACTACACGATGTTACTTTTAACACCGTTCCCGCGTGACCTTTAGCGCATCTTACGACGGTGCATATCAGGCACTTTTCCGGGGATGCAAAGGTGCATATTCGACGCTCGCTTCAATGATCATTATCTGTTTAAATCTGATCCTGAACTGCGTCTTTTTTTTGCTGGCTGAAAGTGATTCTTTATTTTAGCGCTCTCCTATTTAGCAAAAACATCAAGCGGGTATTGTTAACACCTTAAACCATATTGCTATGCAATTCAGGCCAGCCCAAGCCTCCGATACCATTGATACATCCGTTATTCCAAGTCCGCACAGCTTCGACAAGCTCATTGCCCTGGCAGATGTAACCGTCACGACCGGTGCATTTGGAAAAATTTTGCAACAAGTTGAAGAGGGTAAACAATATGCGCTGACGAAGCATTGTTTTCTGATGGACGATGCATATACCTGGCATATGAGCGCCGCGGAGCCCATGCTTGTATTATGTTATACGCAGGAAGGGATGATGACTATGGAACACAGTCTGCTTGGGAAGCTGGAACACGTTGTTAACAGCGGATTCCTGTACTATCTACCAGCTGGCGAACATACGCTGCAGGTACCAGCGGGCGCTTGTACTACTCTTAAATTGTATATCAACCGGGAGTTACTGAATACTGCCTGCCACGGCAAGCCGGAAATGACCGAATTGTTAGCGCGTGTTCACGAAAATTGTCCGCAGGGCTGGGTGATGCCGCTGGTAAAAACACTAAAAAACAGCGCCATTATACTGAACATGATTACTGCCTGCCTGAAAACCGCCGGCAAGCGAAAATCGACCATTGACCGGTGTATTGAAGACCTGCTCGACATCTACATTGAGGCAGATAAAAAACAACAACGTAAAGGCCGGCAATTCAAGGTACCGAAGAAACACCTGGACATACTACGGCACGCCGAACAAAAGATCGGCAACAAAGTTTTGTCCAGCCTAAGCCTCGAAAATGCCGCCCAACGATTGGGCATGACGGCCCGGCAACTCTCCCGCGCGTGCAAGGAGTTGAAAAGCAGGAAATGGTCTGGCTACAGAAAGATGCTGAAAATCCGGCAGGCATGTGAACTGCTGATCACTACTGATATGACAGCTGCGGAAATCTGTTACGAAGTGCAGTACCTGGACCCGCCTAATTTCGGCCGGGCCTTCCGGGAGGAAATAGGCTGCTCGCCAGAGGAATACCGCAGGCAGAAGAAAGCAGACTGACCGTCACTTTTACGAATACTGGCTGTTCTCCGCGCGCCGGCAACGCGATCTCGTAACGGCATTCGTTGCCCGGCAAATCACGCGCTATCACTACAATGTCGCACCCTGGCTGTAATGCCAGGACGGGTTTGTATACCCATTCGTCACCTCCCTCATTAACAGCCATGCCTTCCTCTAACAGGTATCCGTTAGCGTCGTACACGCATACACATACAGACGCTACCTGGAGATTATCCGTTGCCTTTACCCTGATAATCCCATCCTTCACGAACAGATCGTGTACTTCAGGGGCCATCAGGTAATCGGCAATCGCCAGGTTGTGTATGTTCTTACCGCCACCGACGAACGCTTCGTAAATGGTGGTCAATCCCCGCGCAGACCGCACCTTTTTAGACCAGTCGGTTGCCTGCTGAAAGTTGGCGCGGGTGCGCTCCTGCCCTGGCGTTCCTCTGCCTGGCCGTTTACATGGTGCTTTAGCGATGATCTCCCGGCCGTGGCGAAAGTATCGCACTACCTGTTTGCCAAACATCCCCGTGGCTCCGGAGGAAATGGCGTTAAAATGTTTTTGTATCATATGAAGTTTTTTGGGAGCAAAGGTCGGGGGAATTGCGGGAGACATCATGATCGGGAAGTGAGAAATGATGATCCTGAACTGCGACTTTTTGGGCATCGGATGGTTCAGTGACGGTTGGGTGAGGGTTGGGTATAGGAATTCGAAGCCCAATAGTGAGCATCCGGTAATCCTATAGTCTATCAATTTTGGCTAAAACCATATCGATATGGTCCAGGCCATACAGGAGTGCCCCTTCGTCAATTCCCATCCAATTGAATAGTTCCATAATTAACCGGTAATGTTGCCGCGCATAAGCAGTACTGCAAATACTCATTCCGCTGTTTATGAAGCATACTGGTTCGTGATGGGCAATCCGATTTCGTATGCCATTCACCTTTTCCAACTGCCCAAAAACAAAGGTATTATCGTAATTGCGGGTTGGTGTACTTCTTGGTTTAGCCGGAAACACAGAAAGAACGGTTCGGTTGAAGGCATTGAACTGATGCCTTGCAAACATGTATCGCCAAAAGCCGAAATCCATTTTTGCTACTAACTTGACATGGCTGTAATTACTACCAAAAGCTGTCACCGCATTATTTATTATGTCACGCGTTTTGTGGCATCTTGGATTGTCTAGCAAGCCACCTGGTTGTCCGGAGATTTGCAACCAATCGTTTCCCAAAGTAGATTGAAGTGTCCGTCAATTGCATTACGCAGCGCCACTTCAAAAACGGAAATCACTGTAAACATCTCTTGTGATGCCTTTAGATTAAGCCTATAAAGTGTCATTGCCTTGCGTGTATTATTTCCGGCAGCTGCTAAATACCTGTTCATCCGTGATGGCGATATCACGGCCTCAAAATCAGCATAGTTCATTGTGTTTCCCAGGTTGGTTTTCTAAAATGTAGATGGCATATTAAAAACTAACAATCAATTAGTTACATTCTCATCCATTATAAGATGACTGGCTTATTGTTGAAATATTTTTTTCTATATAAATTATTTGGTTAACTTTGAATTATAGTTCCCGGTTGTCCCTGGCTTCGGCCAAACTTCTGGGTTTTTTTTTGCCCATAAGTGAGGCAAAACTTCTTCCGAACAATGCTCAATTTCTTCCTACGTTTTGCAGTTACTCCTGTTCTTATCGAGTACTTTGTAAAAACCATCATGCACCTGTCTTGCACCCCAAGGTCGATTTTTTTCTATTCATTTACCTGTTCATTTCTGTTCATTTTATCCCGCCACCTGCCGTAAAATTATCACGTGCGCTATAACGATATTTACAGCACAACGCATAAAAAAGCCCCGATATACGGGGCTTCTACGCTTATACCTTAAATCGATCTCAACGAAAACCGAAATATTAAAGGATTGACCGCACTTACCTACACTCCCCTCCGCAAACTCTCCGCATAAGCATCCGGCAACTCACTCTCCTCCACCGCCCTCGCTGCCTGTTCTACATCATACGCAAACCGGATGAACTCGGCTCGTACATCCGCATCAAGATGCAACATGACATAACCACCCCTGGGATCGCCATCCTTTGGTTTACCTACCGACCCGATATTAATCGCATGTTTATCACCCGGCAACAACCGGTGATAGGGCTTATGGGTATGCCCAAAGCACAGAATATCCGCATCTCCCATAATGCGCAGCATACTCGCTTCCTCCCTGTCCTCGAAAAGATACTCATTCACCTTACGCGGGCTGCCATGTACTAATAGCACATGATACTGCTCAAACTCCAGCCGGATATGTTGCGGCAGGCTACGCAGGTAACGACGCTCCTCGTCTCCTACAAGCTCATTAGTAACGCGTATAGACACCGCGCCGTTAGCTTTCTCCTCGTCGCTTTTGTAAGCACAGCCACAATCGTCGCTGCTGCGGCCAATGCCGAAATCATAGTTCCCGGTAATCGTCGCAATACCGCGTTTACGGATTTCATTGATCACTTCATTGGGCCAGATGTTATAGCCGACCAGGTCGCCCAGGCAGTACACTGCGTCGGGTTGTTGTTTTTCCAGGTTTTGGAAGAAAGCCTCCAGTGCGGGGAGGTTGGCATGAATGTCGGAGAAGAGTGCAATTTTCATAAGGTATTTTTTCTTTAACCAGAAGGATATCAAACGCTTATTTAACAGCACCCCGGCTCACAACAAGGCTTCTCCGCATACACCGTGACGCTGTAAATGCCGGTGCTTCCGTTCCTGAATTGGTTTATTTCTTCCGGAGATAAGTACCCCGACAGGATATCATCCGGCACATAAATCACTTTTTCTTTCTGAACAGATATTGCTTTAAAACCACTTTGCTCAATAAGTAACAGGTAAACGGACTTCTGGATAGCACCAGATACACAACCCGCATACATTTCCGCCGCCTGCTGAATCTTGGCGGGCAGTGCGCCTTCCAGTACGATATCGGAGATGGAGAAGTGACCACCGGGTTTTAACACGCGGTAAATCTCCTTGATAACGGCCGCCTTATCCGGTACAAGGTTTAGTACGCAGTTGCTCACGACCACGTCTGCTACGCCTGCGGCAACAGGCATATGCTCAATATCTCCCTGGCGGAACTCGACGTTATTGAATCCCAGCTTATCCGCATTCATGCGCGCCTTATCGATCATTGCCGGTGTAAAGTCGATGCCGATTACTTTGCCGGTTTCGCCCACTTCTTTCCGGGCAATGAAGCAGTCGTTACCTGCCCCCGAGCCCAGGTCGATCACGATGTTGCCGGGCTTGATCTGCGCAAACTGAGTCGGCAGGCCACAACCCAGACCTAGATCGGCATCAGGATTATATCCTTCAAGGCTGGAATAATCGTCGCTCATAATGTTATAGACTTCCGTGGAGCAACAGCCGGACCCGCAACAGGAAGCCTGGTTGCCGGCTTTATCCTGTGTGGCGATTTCGCTGTACTTCTGTTTGACAAATTCTTTGAGTTGCTGGTTAGTAGACATCGTATCAGTTTATCTTATTATTGCAATATTGCGATAGATACAAGTAAAAAAATAGCCCCTAACAGCAGGAGCCTTCCAAATTCACATCTTTAAAGAACTCCGAAAACATTACCTGGTATTGTTTCCAGACTTTCGGGTTGATGCAGTAACATACAGACACGCCTTCTATCGTTCCCTGGATGAGACCCGTGTTCTTCAGCTCCTTCAGGTGTTGCGAGGTGGTCGCTTGTGCCAGGCCGAGTTCTTCTACGAGATCACCGCAAACGCAGGCGTTCTTCTTCACCAGGTATTGCAGAATAGCAATACGGGCAGGATGGGCGATTGCTTTAAGCATGTTCGCCATGTCGTTCTGCTTTTTGGTAAAGAGGCCTGATTTAGTGATACCCATGATATAATCGATTAATTGCAATATTACGATATAAGGATGAATCACCAAATTTTCTTTTCAAACCGGGAAACGGGTATTTCGTCACATTTCAATTAACGGCATCAGCAAGTAAATTATCTTCAGAAGGAAACGCCCCGTTTATGATTACCAGTTACCTGAAAACATCTATCCGCAACATCCTGCGTAACAAGCTTTTCTCTGCCATCAACATCATTGGCCTCGCTATCAGTATGTCGGTCGGACTGCTGCTCATCGCTCTTGTACTCGACCTGCGTTCGTACGACCGCTTCCACGCCAACAGTGACCGGATCTTCCGCATCTCTAACGTGATGACTTCCGGCAATGGGCAAAGCGGAAAGTTTGCGACGAGTTCTGTAAAGGCGGCAACACTTATCCGGGAGAAGGTGGCAGGTATTGAGCAGGTAGCCATTATCCGTAATAACTTTTCGGGGGATGCAAAGGTGGGAGACCACACATTGCCGGTCAGCGGCCTGTGGGCGGAGCCTTCTTTGTTTAAGATATTCTCGTTCCAGATGATCGAAGGCGATCCTGCTACGGCGCTAAAAGATCCCTACTCGCTGGTGCTTACGCAAACGGCGGCGGTGAAGTTGTTTGGTAGACAAGCCGCCGTGGGCAAGGCGGTCAGCATCGATACGAACGTTTACCAGGTAACGGGCATCATGAAGGATGTTCCTTTCTTTTCTCACCTCCGGTTTGAAGCACTGGTGTCATTGTCGTCGGTTGTACGGGGGGATAACGAAGCGTGGACAAACATGTGGGCGCACTCGGTGTATGTAATGCCGGATAAACATGCTGACATGAACGCGATCCGGTCGCAACTGGGTGAACTGGCAAGGGAAGAGAACCTGGCGGATCGCAACATGAAGATAGAATTGACCATGCAGCCTTTGCGTCACATCGTGGTGGGCGAACGTCTTCGCCAGTCAGAAGGCGGGCCGGGATTTACGGGCCCGCATATGCCGCCGGTGGTACTGTGGATATTAAGCGGGTTAGCGTTTCTCGTGATCCTGTCTGCCTGTTTCAACTATACCAATCTTTCCATCGCGCGGGCAACGCGCCGTATAAAAGAGATCGGGCTTCGTAAGACTATTGGCGCGGGAACCCGCCAGGTGCGGATGCAGTTCCTTGTGGAGGCTGTACTGATATCACTGGCGGCCCTACTCCTCTCCTTTTTACTATTTTTGGTATTACGCCCGATGCTGATCAACATCGCGCCGGAGATGCAGCGTACGGTGAGATTAGAGCTTTCAGTCACCACGGTGATCGCCTTCCTGCTCTTTTCCATTATCATCGGCGTGCTGGCGGGTTTCGCACCTGCATTGTTCTTCTCGAAAGTGAGTCCGATGCATGCATTCGGGAGATTTTCAACAGCGAAAGTGTTCAAACATCTTACGCTCCGGCGTACGCTGATCGTAATCCAATACACGGTGACACTGATCTTTATTACCACTACTGCCATTGGCTATGTGCAGTATAAAAACATCCTGGCGTTTGACCTGGGCTTTAATACGAAGAACATCCTGAACATCAACATGCAGCACCATCAGCCGGATGCGATGATGAAAGAGCTAAGCGAGATCCCTGAAATAACAGCGTTATCGCGCTCGCTGATCACCACAGGCGTAGGTAATGCCTGGGGCGGCCAAATGAAGTACAAAGACTGGCGCGACTCGGCATTGGTGCTAACAAATCACGTGGACGAAAACTACCTGCCACTGCACGATTACAAACTTATCGCCGGCAGCAACTTCATCGGCCGCCCCGCCACAGCATCGGCCGTGCGGGAAGTGATCGTAAACGAGCAAGTGTTGAAACGGTTTAACATTTCTGCCAACGCAATCGGCGAACAGGTAACTTTAAATGGCCGTAAACTCACCATCGTTGGCGTAATGCAGGACTTTCACTACGGCAAGGTCGACAACATCATCGGACCTGTAGCATACACCTCCTGGACGCCCGAAGACCGGGCCATCATCAGCGCAAAAATAGCCAGCACGAACATGCCAGCTACCATGGCAAAGATCCAGTCGGCCTGGAAAAAGACCGATCCCGTACACCCGCTGACGGCTGAATTTTATAACGAGGAAATTGAAGAAGCATACAGTGAGTTTGCTGCAATGATCAGGATCATCGGGTTCCTTTCCTTCCTGGCCATCACTATCGCCTCGATGGGCCTGTTCGGCATGGTCGTGTTTACGACTGAAACGAGGGTGAAGGAAATTGGCATCCGTAAGGTAATGGGCGCAAGTATGGGAAGCCTCGTGTATTTACTGAGCCGTGGATTTTTAGTGCTGTTGTCCGTATCAGCGATGATTGCATTGCCGGTGACTTATGTGTTTTTCCGGATGATGGTGCTGCCTAATTTCCCTTATCATACGCCGGTGCAGGCGACCGAGTTATTGGCAGGTTTGCTTACGGTCGTGCTGATTGCCGTGGTAATGATCGGGTCGCAAACCTGGAAGGCAGCGGGAAGTAATCCGGTAGTGGTGTTGAAGAGGGATTAAAGCCGAGGGACGTATACAGAACACGGGTTTATTTACCACTTTTACTGATTCGTTTTCAAGCTGTGAAGGATTGCCTAATTTAGTATCATGGGAACAGTAAAAAAGATAGAGACCGTTCGTCACTACAACGAATATACGGGCGCGGATACCCTTCATCCGCTGGTGAGCGGCTTTTTTTTATGTCGTTTCTTCTTAACTATAACGTCACATTCCGCTTAAACGCACACCCCAGCTCCATAATAGAATCCGTTTTGGCTATTCCCGGAATACTGTCGATCTGCTCATACAGCACCTTACGCATGTGCTCATGATCGCGGGCGATAATTTTGATGTACAGGGTATAACTTCCGGAAATATAATAGCACTCCGTTATTTCCGGGATGTTTTTGAGCGCTTCGATAATGCGGTTGGAGTCATGGTCCTTTTCGAGCGTGAGGCCCGTAAAGGCTCCCCAGTCATAGCCCAGCCGCTTTTCGTTCAGTACAGGTTTGATGCCGGTGAGAATACCCAGCTCTGTGAGACGATTGACACGCTGGTGCACCATGGTATTTGACACCCCCAACGTAGAGGCTATGGCGGAAAATGCCATACGGCCGTCCTTTTCCAACTCTTTTAATATCTGTTTATCGAAATCGTCTACATGCTCCATTATGTATAAAATAACTTTAAATAAGCTGACTTAGAATCAAATTTACTTTTAATTGTCCATTTTAGGTTAAAATTGTACTTTTGGTATACCTGATACAAAAAACCAACCAAATGGAATCTGTTGCGAATTTATCAAAAACTGCGGCGTTTATCGATAGGGAACATCATTATGGGGCACATAATTATCATCCCCTCCCTGTTGTGCTGGAGCGTGGAGAAGGTGTTTTTCTTTGGGACGTGGAAGGCAAACGTTATTACGATTTCCTGTCTGCTTACTCGGCGGTTAACCAGGGGCATTGCCACCCGCGCATTATAGCGGCGCTGAAAGCGCAGGCGGAAAAACTCACCCTTACGTCGAGAGCCTTTTACAACGATAAACTCGGTGACTTCGAAGAATATGTATGCCGGTTGTTCGGCTATGACAAAGCGCTGGTGATGAACACCGGTGTTGAGGCGGTGGAAACGGCGATGAAGTTATGCCGGAAGTGGGGATACCTGGTCAAAGGCATTCCGCAGGACCAGGCGAAGCTCGTTTTCGCCGATGGTAACTTTCATGGCCGTACAATATCCGTAGTATCCGCCTCCGACGACGAATCCGCCCGCAGTGGCTTCGGCCCCTTCCTGGACGGCATTATGAAGGTGCCATACAACGATGCCGATGCACTGGAGATATTACTCAGCACCGACAAAACCATCGCTGGTGTTATCCTGGAACCCATACAAGGAGAGGCTGGCGTGATTGTTCCGGATGAAGATTACCTGGAACGCGTGAGCCAATTGTGCAACAAATACAACGTACTGTTTATTGCCGATGAAATACAGACTGGCATTGGCAGAACGGGCAGCATGCTAGCCTCTTACGATACCGCTACAAAACTGGGCAAACCTGACGTATTGATTCTTGGCAAAGCCGTTTCGGGCGGCACCGTGCCTGTTTCCGTGGTGCTGGCCGATGATGATATCATGCTATGCATTCGTCCCGGCGAACATGGCTCCACCTACGGCGGCAATCCGCTGGCGTGCGCGGTCGCTAAAGAAGCGATACAGGTGGTGCTGGACGAAGACCTGTCATTGAACGCACACAAAATGGGCAAACTATTCCGGGAAGGCCTCCTCGATATTTCAAAAAGACTGGGCGTGATCCGTACCGTGCGCGGCAAGGGATTGCTGAATGCAATTGTGATAGACAACAGCCTGGAGGCTGACCTGGCCTGGGAGTTGTGCCTGGAGTTCAAACAACGCGGCCTGTTAGCGAAACCGACACATGGCAATAAGATCCGTTTTGCCCCTCCGTTGATCATTGATGCGAAGCAAATCATGGAAAGCTTATCCATCATCGAAAACGCTATCAAATCCCGCTGTTTATGAAAACTGCTGTAAAACTCATCAAAAACAGGTCGGACATTGGCGCAGGCACACGCGGATCGGATATGGGGATCGACGCCATGGAAATTGCCGCCATCAACAAGGGCAGCCACTTCTTTCACCAGTTGCCTTACATCGACATACCAACACGCAACGAATCCATCTACCACGAAGATAGCGACACCAATGGACGCCGCATCGGCGAAGTAAAGGAACAGTGTGAGCTGCTCGCCACGGCAGTCAGCCAAACATTACTGGCTTCCCAATTCCCGATCGTCATGTCGGGCGACCACTCCTCGGCTATCGGAACGATTGGCGGCATTAAGGCTGCTTTCCCCGGTAAAAGCCTGGGCGTGATATGGATAGACGCGCATGCAGATCTTCACTCCCCCTACACTACCCCATCGGGCAACCTGCATGGCATGCCGCTGGCGGCAACGCTGGGTAACGACAATCTCTCTCATAAAATCAATAACGTATCGGAATACACCTCCGCTTGCTGGGAGCAGTTGAAAGCCTTGGGTGGTGCGGGTGCGAAATTCGATCCCTGCCACCTTGTTTATTTCGGTGTACGCGATACAGAAGCGGCGGAAGACCGGCTGATAGAATCTTTAAACATCACCAACTATACCGTGTCCCAGGTTCGCGACCACGGCATCGAAAGCTGTGTACAGGCGGCGCTGCAACAGCTGGCGGGCTGCGATATCATTTATGTTTCTTTTGATGTAGACAGTATGGACTGCGAGCAGATATCAGACGGCACGGGCACGCCGGTGCCGGAAGGGTTTAACCCGGACGAGATCGTGCGCATGACGCGGGAGATATTTGCCTGCGGCAAAGTGGTGTGTTATGAAATCGTGGAAGTGAACCCGTTGCTGGACCATGGGGGGAATAGGATGGCGGAGGTTGCGTTCGATATTTTGGAGCAGGTGGCGGAGCCGGTGATGAATTAAACGACACCCGTGCTTATTTTGCGTATTTCACCACGAACTCCGTTACCTGAAAGCAGCTGCGTGCGGGCCGCCTTTCCCCTGGCACGATCAGCCGGAAAGGTCCTTTACCGACGGGCAACTGCGTGCCATCCACCTCATCTGCCAGAATGGTGACACGTTTGGTGAAGGCACTATCGAGTTCCGCAAGTGAAAACAATACTTCATATCCATCTGCGCACTTTGCCAAAACGTATTTCGTCAGATGTTCGCCTCTTAACTGGTCGCCGGTCGTTACACCTGCCAGACCGAGTATTTCCTGCACAGATACGCCCTTATAGGCATGATTTTTCCCGTCACGATCTTCCAGTATGGCGGTGGTCTTTTTCATGGTGTCGAATTGTGAAGCGGTTAATTCCACCGGCTTCGCCACCTCACCGGAAATCTTAAGAGATGGCTGCTTTGCCACCTGCGCGGCTACCGGCAACGTGCCAACGAACATGAACATCCATGTAATAAACAAGCGGGTCGTACACATCATAGCTAATTCGTAAAAGGATTTGAAAATCGGGTATCTGTAATAAAAGAAGAGTCGGTGAGCATGTGCAGGAAGGCCAGCAAGTCCGCCTTCTCGGCTGCCGTCAGGTTAAGCTGCCTGCCATTCCTGCTATTGGAATTATTTTGCAGGAAGGGGCTTAGCAATGGTGTTTCTTTCACGCCGCCAGTCCACGGGTGATCAACAGCTCGTTCTCGACACCGGCCGTTAACATGCGGTCAGACATGGTGCGTTCCGGCTCGCCTTCGTTATGTTCGCGGTGTACATCCTGTTTATATTGAAGTGTAGCCTTGATATTATCGCGGAATGAAATGATCTTACCATATTCTACGATGCCTCCGAGTGTATAGTCGTCGTAATAACTTTTAAAAGCATAGGGACGATGCTTTTCCTTTCTCAAGGACTATTCAACATAAAAAGCCCCCTGTAAGAATACGGGAGGCTCTTTCCTTCTGCTTTGTATCAACCATGAGTTTACACTCAATAAACATTATATTATTTTCCGTAATACTGCAACATTATCTACCCTTTAGCAATCTTAATCATCGCATCCATTTCGGCCAGGAACGCGTCTGAGCCCACGGCTGCGTTACCCACTTTCTTAAAGCGGATAATGCCTTTTTTATCGACGACAAACTTTGCGGGTATTGCGTTTACTTCAAATCCTCTGGCTGCGGCGTTTTTTCCGGTTTCCGGACTTTTAAGATCCATCAGAACGTTAAATCTGAACTTTTTGTCCGTGATGTAATCTGCAGCTGCCTTTGTTGGGTTGGCCGAGTTTTCCAGTGTATGGATAAAGAGGAAAACAACGTCTTTATCATGCTGATACCGATCTACGGCCGTCTGCATCATCGGGAATGACGCTTTACACGGGCCGCACCAGGTAGCCCAGAAGTCCAATATCACTACCTTGCCCTGGTAATCACTTAGCCGAACTTTTTTGCCGTTAAGGTCCTGCACTTCAAAATTAAAAGCCGTGACATTGAGCATCTGCTTCTCTAATTCCTCCGTTGCGTTTTTGTTAAGGGCGGTCTTCGCATCAGCGATAAATGCGTCGTATCCCTTATCTGAACCGTTCACTTTCACATAAGCGGCCTTGAATTTATCCTTTACTAACTGGCTTGCGCTACCTTTTTTGATACGATCAGCCATTTCGGCATATACATCCTGGTAGCGACCTAATTGGATCTGATAATCAAAATATGTGCTGGCCAGTTCTCTGGTAGAAACGGATGTCACATGGGATTGTTTAACGTAAATTCTTTTTGCATATGGCTCTCCCTCCTCGTACTTTCCATTCAGGTAGAGCAATTCGCTCATTATCCTGCAAAATTCGTCATACCCTTTATGGGTGGTATCGCCTTTTAGATCAGCAAATGTTTTGCGGATAAGCGTTTCGCCCAGTTTAGTATCGTTGACCGGCATTGATTCGCGCGCTGCATAAGAATATGCATACAGCTTGTAAGCGCTATTTTCGATCTTGTTCAGATATTCCCATACTTTATCCGGTTGATTCTTACCGAGAAACGATTTTGCGATGAAGTACCGTGAGCCATCCAGGTTGAACGCTTTATTGTTACCGAAACGTCTGACCATCTCCTGATAGTACTTCTCGTTCTGTTTGGGATCTACTTCCTCATATATCCGGCCTCCCAATTCCCTGAACGCTGCATTTCCGTCAGGGAAACGCTTTCTTATCTGCTGGGATACTTCGCTGTTTTTGTTTTTGTCACCTGTAGCTTCGTAATAACTTTCCAACAGTTGCAAGTCAGATTCCTGGCTGCTTTTATACAACAGTTGAAGGCTATCCCGAAGCACGACGGAATCTTTCACAGCCATCAATGCGGTTAATCTTGGGTTACGCGGGCCGCGCTGGGCGAGTAGAGTACCCGCTGCCACGAGCAGGCAGGCGGTAAGCACTATGAACTTTTTCATTGTTTTATTGGTTGTTTTTTTTAATGACGTTACTTCATTTGTTCGATACGATCCAGATACATAGCAGTTTTACTGTCTTT
Source organism: Chitinophaga horti (assembly GCF_022867795.2). Taxonomy (NCBI): domain Bacteria; kingdom Pseudomonadati; phylum Bacteroidota; class Chitinophagia; order Chitinophagales; family Chitinophagaceae; genus Chitinophaga; species Chitinophaga horti. Next base: position 2,935,220 of record NZ_CP107006.1, read on the forward strand.
CTCGCTGCATTCCAAAGACTTCAGCAGCAAGGCGCGGGCTAACTTGTAGTCGGGAACGCCGGTTACTTTAACTTTCACCTCGTGGATGACGCGGGCGTCACAGCCTTCAAAGATTGTAAAGGCTACACTTTTAAGCACGAGCGGGGCATTACCATGTTTCTTTATCAGCCGCTCGCCATAAGCTCTTGCAGCAACAGAATCTATGGCGGTAAGCAGTGCATATCTCTTGCCTGCTGCGATAGCCACATTGAACGGCAGGCCCTCCAGCACCTCGTCATTGAGCGCGATGGCATCACGCGTCCTGTTTTCTTTGAGGGCTACCTTCAACGCCGAATCTTTCAACTTGCCATGAATTCTTTTTGCATTCCAATCTTCATTCACCTTTTGGGCTGCACTGGCAGTTAGTTTATCCTGTCTTGCCAGTTCAACGGCCTCCTGTAAACCCATAAGCGGGTGACCAATCCAGGCGACATTGCCCATTCTATCGATCACATAAGCAACGGGAATACCGGATTGTCCGAAGGCACTTATCCAGTATTTGCTCATTTCACCTTTAGGGTCTGAAAAAGCTACATTGTAAGCCATCATGCCATTTGACCTGTCCGCGAAAGCCTGTGCTTTTGCAGAATCGGCTAATGTCTTTTCCATTGATGTGATGCCAATAAAGGTGACGTCCTTATACCTTTTTGCCATATCTGACATATGCGGCATACCGAGGATGCAGGGCGTACACCAGGTGGCCCAGAATTCAACTACATATACTTTGTTCTTCTCCAACTTTGTTATTGGAGTTCCCTTCAGCCATTTGGTGATGAACAAGGAAGGGGCAACATCGCCGATCTTATTGCGGATGACAGGCGCATCAGTCTGCGCTACCGCGGCAGCATGCCAAACCCCAAGACAGCATATCATACCCAATATTTTTGAAAGAGGTCGGCATTTCGCATTTTTCATATAATGAGTATTTTAAAAAGCTGGTGACAGCAGGTTGTAAATAGCCCCGGCACGAAAACCAGGGCCTTATCGTTTAATATTCAAAACTTATCAATCGTTACGGCCCATGTCGATCATAGCCGATAAGCTACTCCGGCGGCACTGTCGTAATTGTGGCAGCCGTTAAGCATTTTTATATCCCATACTGCCTACCTTACCACCTACATTCCAGGTTTTGAGCGGCTGGGGCGTTACCGCACCACTTACTTCATTGATGGCGAACAGGTGTACTTTGCCTGTTTTGGTCGCCTCATTCCAGGTCGCTACAAAGAGCAATTTGCTGTCGTATACCGTCTGCGCAGAATTACCCAGATGCGATTTGAACATCGTGCATGCGGTGATAACTTCTCCCGCCGGGGCAGTAAACCCAGCTACCGGTGTAGCGTAAGTATTGGTGATGTAATCGTATGTGAAAGAATACACTTTCGAAGCTGTAGTATAAAAAATCGCAGGCCCTTTATTGCTGATCGCATAGAACTTTGCATCCAGGATGTCCGGAACGTTGCTGATGTCTAAAGCTGCAACATCAGGTGTAGCGGGGGCTTGTGAATTGAACACGTATAGATAACGGCCGTTGCCTGAAACATCTTTAAAGAACGCATACTTATAAGGGTCGTTATTGAGCCCCTGCATAAATCCCCGCTCCAGATGCAGCAGCTTCTTACCCATATTGTTCAGATTAAACCTTGCTCCTGCGTTGGCATTGGTAAATGCTGAGGAAGTACCAGACCACTGGTTGGCGAAAAGGAAACGCATGCCTTGCTGATCGTAGAACAAACCATTGCGGGCATACATAAACACCATGAATGGGGCTGCCTCGTAGTTATCCGTATTATCCGGCGTCAGCAGTTTGCCCAGCATCACACCACCGCTTCCCCAGTATGCATGTTTACCATTGATATACATCCCCTGGCTGTAGGTACCGGTATGGAAAGACGTGAATTGGTACGGAGGGTCCGTTTCACCCACGAATAACTGAGGATAAGTCATCACCTTTCTGAAGTCAGTGTTCTGTAAACCACCTGCATCTTTAGTCGTAAACAGGTAGGATGCACTGGTACTTAGATAAGTGATATTCAATGGCGTGCCAGGCATCGGGCCTTCGTTAGAGCGTGAATAGGCCTGATTTATCATGGTATCTTTTACAAGATTGGCAATAAAGTCGGTAGCGCGGATAAGATCGACATCTGTATTGCCATCTTTTTCATATGCCACCATCCAGCCGGAAGGAATTGCCGCCAATACCTGTACAGAATACTGCATGAACGCACGCAGTCCCGTTGTTTTTTCTGTGACGATCAGTTCCAGCGGATAAGTACCGGATTTGAGCGATACCGGTGCATCCAGGTTGCGGGCGTTGGAAAGCGTATCATATGTAGAAGTGGTCGCATACAAACGCCACAGGTAAGTAAGATTAGCCGTATCGCCGCTGTATACAACTTTCGGTTCCACTTTCAGGTTGGCCAGGCTCTGACGTGCTTCAAAGCTGGTTTGGAGGCCTGCAGTATCTACATAAAAAGTGTTCAGTTCCTTGATATCATTGTTACCCTTGTCTTTCAGGCAAGCCGCGAACGGCAGTGCACAAAGTAAAAGGAAAGCATATTGTCTGAGTTTCATACTTCGTTTCTTGTTTTAAGTAAACAATCAGTTACACTGGCTGCAGATGCTGATCACTACATCCGTTTCATTTTTCAACGGCGTGCCGCTGGCTGCATTCAGCTTCTGGAGATACTCTGCGGCTACGCCGGCGATGTAATACTTCACGGTGAAGTCCAGCGTGCTGTATTCGGCATAACCGCTTGCATCGATCAGTAACTGGTGTTTTACACGGCTCCACTTGCCTGCCGTGTATATCATCCCGGTACCGGCATTGTCCCAGTACGAAGGTTTGGTAAGGCGGTCAGACCAGGTAACTGTAAACTGCGGGCCCATATTGGCCACGCCGCCCAGGTAAGGCCCGGGTTTAAAGTTTTCGTTCTCTACTACCACGAGCGAGAGCGTAGTGCTGGTATCCTTCAGGCGGGACGCCCTGTTCAGCACCAGTGGTAACGTTTGTTTGAACTGCCCGGCAGGCATTACAAAGGTTTTCGGCAACTGGTACTCGCCGGCAAGTGCGTTAGTCCTGTTCGTGTCTATCGCAATGCTGAAGCTGCGGTCTACGTCCGATACGTTGCCAATCGTTTGCACCATCAGGCTGAGGGTATCTTTAGTAACGGCGGACGGACTGATGGCAAAAGAATAACTGAGCGCTGAACCGCTGGCGCCTTCGGCCTCCAGGCCACCGATCACCAGTCCGGGCTCGCCTTTGTAGGCAGGATCCTGTTCGTTCTTTTCGCAGGCAGCCAGGAAGTTAAAGGCGGCCAACAAGATGTATATCAAATGATTTCTCTTCATGTTGTTCGGTTTAATGATTAACGGCCATATTCCAGTTCACGCAGGGGCAGCAATGGCAGGTAGCGTGCAGCACTGAATGTGCCGGTAGCACCCGGAATAGTCGTGGCGTTCCTGCGTTTGTAATAGAAGTACACCTGACCTTCAAGCGGAAACTCTTTCCTGTACTCTTTACGAATTTCATTATGGATCTGGTCGGCTGTCAGCGTGGCAGACAGTTCTGTGGCCAAACCTCGGTTCTTACGTACGGTATTGAGGTAGCCTATTGCTTTACCCGGATTTGTAGCAATAAGCGCTTCCGCAGCGATATAATACATTTCAGGAATGCGGATCAGGGGCATCCGTTTTGCCAGCGCCACCGTATAACCTGAAGGTTGGTACAACTTGCCGAAGAACAGCTTAGGCCCGGTACCGGTAGCCACGTTCCGGATAAGGTAGATATTCCGCCAGTCCACATTACCACCGCTGGATGTTTCGAATTGTTCGGCCACACGGTTGGCATCGATCGTTAACTGATTGGTAAACTTCGATGTATCCAGCAGGCTTTCCGTATTGCGGTTCATATCATTGGTGAACAAACCGAAAATATGTTCGGTTGTAAACACACGGTCCTTTTGCAGGTCGTTACCGATGGAGATGGCAGAAGAAGTGACCCAGGGAAATTTGCCCTGTGCTGCTATTACTTCTTCTGCGGCCTTGAGCGCGTTGGTATTATCATCCGCCCAAAGGTATACCCTGGCCTGCAGGGCTTTTACGGCATAGTAATTAAACCGCAAGCGCCTGTCGGCCGTCATCGCTCCTGTGTAGGCAATATCTGCTTTCAATGCTTCCTCTGCCACGCCGAGGTCTGCCAGTACATTCGCGATAGTGCTGGCCACACTTTCACGTGGGGGAATCTGGGTGTTGAACAGCTTTTTGTAAACAATAGCCGTATCCTTCCCCTGCCCTACCGCATAACTTTTACCGAACCAGCGTAGAAGGTCGAAATGTAAAAATGCTCTCAGGCCGTAAGCTTCCCCTTTTATCACGCGGTAGTTATTGCCGGAAAAGATAGCACTGTCTGCCATGTCTATCGCCGTGATCAACTTGTTCAGGTTAGCAATGGCTGTGTACGATCGGCCCCAGATGCTGTCGGTGAGGGTACGCATGTAACCATCATAAATACCTTTTTGTGCATCCTGGTAAGCCACATTAGTGGTGATACCCAATACGTATTGCCCGCCCAGCGCGTCAGCGAGTCCAAAAGTCATTTCGCGGCCGTATAAACTACGATCGTTCATTTGCAGGTATACGCCGTTAAGCCCTTCCTGGAAGCCCAGCTGGTTCTTAAAAAATTCGCCGGCTTCCACCTGTGTTTTAGGTTTCACATCGATCCATTTAGAACAGGAAGCCGCGAACAGGAGCAGTACGCCTAACCATATGTAATTGCTGAATGTTTTCATATCTTAAAGTGATGCGGATAAAGTAAAGTTGTATGAACGTGCGAAGGGATAAGAAATACCGCGTTCTACTCTTACAGTAGAGGAAGTAAATACTTCCGCAGTATTAAAACCTACCCTCAGCCTGCTGAAACCAGCCGCCTTCACGGCACGCAGCCTGTCCAGGTCATAAGTAAGGTTCACTACACCCAACGTGAGTTTATTGTCATCTTCCACAAAACGGGTGCTTACCTGTGTATACACTGTATTGGCAATGTTTTTAAAGAAGCTGACATCACCCGGATTACGCCATCGGTCTGTAGATACGCGTTTGTCCACATTTCTGCGGATGTCTGCGTTCTCCACCTTATCTACCAGTGTCTGATTGTAGATCTGTCCACCTGTCTGGAAACGGAAGCTCGTGGTAAAGTTGAAACCAGCCCAAGCTGCGTTAAACCCAAAGTTGCCATTCAGCTTTGGCAGTGCATCGCCGGCTGCGATCTGGTCGGCCGCATTCCAGTCAAATACCGGTTTGCCATCGCGGGAGAGGTACAACTCGCGCCCCGTTGCAGGATCAATACCCAATGACTGCACCGCCCATATAGTGTTTACAGACTGCCCCTCTACAAAACGAACGCGGGGAATGGTCGCATCTTTCAGATTAGTGTTATAGCCCTTACTATCCTGCTCGTCATTAAACGAACGCAGTGAGTTGGAAAGTTGTTTGAGGATGTTTTTGTTATGCGATACGTTAAAGAACACGTTGAATGCGTTGCGCGTTTGCGTATTGTAGTACAACCGGTAGTCGAAACGGACATCGAAACCTTTGTTCTGCAGTTTACCCAGGTTGGCTTTGTAGGTATAAAAACCGCTGGACAAGGGCATGGTAATATCCGTAATAAACCCGTCGGTATTACTTACATAGTAATCTAACCGCATGTTCAAACTTTTAAACAGGCCCAGGTCTATTCCGATGTTATTATCCTGCCGGCGCTGCCAGCCCAGATCGGGATTATCGAGCCCCATTAAATAAGCGCCATTGGCACCGTTATAAGATTTATCGAGGTAATACACATAGGTAGCCATGCTGATGTAAGAACTGAATGACTGCGTACCGGTGTAACCTGTAGAGCCTCTCAGACGGAACTGGTTGATAGCGCCCAGCGATTTGATGAACGCTTCGTGATGCAGGTTCCAACCCACCCCCACAGACCAAAGGTTACCCCAGGGATTGTTGGTGCCCAGTTGAGACGACCGGGTGGCACGGTAGCTGAAGTCGGCGAGGTAACGCTCGTCGTACGAGTAGTTACCCGACACGATAGCACTCAGATCGCGCACGGTGTTTTCAAAACCTGTAGGACGCGAGTCTTTCATGTACTGCAGCGCCATGGTCACCTCATCGAGCCGATCGTTTGGAAAACCTTCCACGATATAAGTAGCCGCATCGTTCTGGCGATTATTCAACTCACCGCCACCGTTTAGGTTCAGCAGATGTTTACCCAGCGATTTGGTATAGGCCAGCAGCACGTTAGCCGTGTAGTAAAACTGCTTACCATTACTGCGGGAATAGCTGCCCTTGCGGAAAGCTTCATCTCCTGCATAAACCGACGAGGTAAAATCAGTATGATCTGCGGGCTTAAACACATCTGCCTGTGTAAGCTGTTTCGTGAGGTTAAAACGGCCGGTGGCACGCAACCCCGGTACGATCGTCCAGTCTACACTAAAGTTATTCGTGATGTCCGTATACGCATTATCGTCGCGCATTTTCAGTGTAGCATTATAAGCAGGATTATATACCGCTGTTACCGTTGTGGCGCCGGCCCCGCCGCCGCCCTGCAGCACACGAAAATTGCTGATCTCTTTCAGGATACGGCCGTTATCGTCGTAAAAAGGCAGGTAAGGGTTCATATAAGCGTACTGGCTGAATGCGCCCCAATTTGAATTATATCCCTTGTTATCGGTGATGGTAAGAATGTTATTGAAGGAGAAAGTCCTGACGCGGTACGACAGATCGATGGCGCCGGAGAGCGTATTCCTGTCCGACCCTTTCATCACCCCCTTCACGTTATTGTACATAAGGTCGATGCCATAGCGGAAGCCAAGGTCGCCACCTTCGAGCCGCAGTGAGTGGCGCTGACCGACGCTGTTACGGAGCGGTTTAGACAACCAGTCGGTATTGATACCACTTTCCACCATCGCCAGTTTAGCGTTATAATCCTGCATCATCAGGTAATTAGACTGAGGTGTGGTACCGGTGTACACACCGCCTGCCAGTTCTACTTCCAGCTTTTCGCGGGCATTGGTAAGGTTGTAGCTGGTGAGGTCGGGTGTTTGTATATTAACGTTGCTGTTATAGGTAAGACGCACTTTCCCTGGTTTAGGCCTTTCCGTTTCTATCACCACCACACCGTTAGCCGCGCGTGATCCATAGATCGCTTTAGAAGCGGCATCTTTAAGCATGGTGATGCTTTTTACACGGTTGATGTCCAGGTCTACCACCTTCTGCAGGGTAGTTTCGAAACCATCCAGAATAAACAGCGGCAGGTTGGGATTGCTCTGGTATTCGCCTTTAATGTCCGGCAGGCCGCTTTGTCCGCGAATCTGGATGTCGGGCAGTGCGTTAGGGTTAGAACCCAGGTCATTGTTATCGATCACCAGCATGGAAGGCTCGAGGTTACGCAGGCTTTGCAGTACGTTTACCGAGCCCACCTTCATCAGGTCGTCTTTACTGAATGTTGTGGTGGCGCCGGTGTAAGTATCGGCTTTACGGGTAAACATCCCCGTTACCACGACATCTTTAATGGCCGTTTCCGATACTGCCATGCGGATGCTCAGCGGACGAGTGTCTGCCACCCTGATTTCGCGTGGCTGGTAACCGAGGAACGTAATCACCAGCACTTCGCCAACGTTTACATCCAGGCTGAATTTACCATCGATGCCTACAGTAGCGCCACGGGAGGTGCCTTTCACCTTTACAGATGCGCCAACAAGCGGACCTTCGGGGCCTGTTACATCTCCCTTCAGCACAAATGGCGGAGGGGGTGACGCAGCAGCAGGAGCGGCAGGCAGCTGCTCTTTTTTGTTGATAAAAATGGTTTTGTTCCTGATCTCATACTCCAGCGGCTGATCGGCCAGCACACTGCTAAGGAAGGCCGGCAGCGGCATAGTGGCGGCCGAGGTGGTTACCGGTTTGGAGAGTTTTAACAAGTCGGCATCATAAAAGAACACGTAACCGGTTTGCTGTTCCACGGCTGAAAATACGCTCTTTAAGGGTACGTTTTTACCGGTAAAGCGGACGTTCTGGGCATGACTGCTGGCCGATACCTGTAGTATAGCAGTTGTAAGCAGTAGTGTCAGTAGTTTCATGGTCCTGATGATTTTGGTTGATAGGCAGGGCTGTCCCCTTCGCATTTGGCACAAAGCGGTGAAATACATAATTTTGATTGATAGTGAATAAATCCGTTTTCCGACGATTTTTCTCTTATGCGGTGATGTTAGCGCATCACCGTTTTTCTTTGTTACGTGTGTTATTTTACAAGCTTTCTGTTACTGGTTGATTTTTAGTGATAAATTCTAGTTATTTAAATAGTTGGTTTTTAAGGCAGCACAATTACTTTTCCACCTTCGATTTTATAATGCACGCTATTTTTCCCGAGATTAGATAATACGTCTTGCAGTGACAGGTCGCGGCCTATTTTGCCTTCAAAGCTCCTTGGCCGTACCAGGCCTTCATACGCGACATCCACATCGTACCAGCGGGAGAGTTCCCGCATTACTTCCTGCAGACTGGCACCGGAGAAATGGAACAGCCCATTTTTCCAGGCCAGCACTTCGCTTACATCAGCTGTTCCGAAAGTTACTTTACCATTTTCCAGCAAAGCCTGCTGCCCGGGCTTCAACACCTGCGAGGTGGTACCGGATATGTAGCGGATGCTGCCCTGCACCAGGGTAGTTCTTTGTATGGGCTCATCTGCATAAGCATTAATGTTAAAACTGGTGCCCAGCACTTCCAGCCGGGGGCCGTTCGTTACCTGCACGCGAAAAGGCTGCCGTACGTTTTCAGCAACCTCCATATAAACTTCACCGCTCACTTGCACCAGCCGCTCGTTACCTTCAAAGGCGGTGGGGAAAGTAATGGAGCTGGCGGCATTCAGCCAAACCTTTGTACCATCTGGCAACTGCAGCCTGAACTGCCCGCCGCGCGGCGTAAACAACGTATGCTGCTGTGCGGCGCCGGAAGCGTCGTAGTGCAGGCTACCGCCCGATTGTTGTGCCGTTACCGGGCCGCTAACGATCTGCCTTTGCGCGGCACTATCCAGCACCACCTTCGAGCCGTCGCCCAACGTGAGCACTGCTTTGGCCCCGCCCGACATCACCGGTGCATTATCGGCTATAGGGGCCAGCACCTTTGGGGGAGCCGGCGGTAGTTGTAGTGCCCAGAAAATTCCTGACGAAGTGGCCACCAGTGCAGCTACTGCTGCGGCCAGCAGGTATGTGCGACGGCGGCGTACCGGTTTTTTACCGGAGGAAAGGATGGCATTTAGAATAGAACCGGCAGCCTGTTCATTCATTTCCACCACAGAAGTATCGGCGAACGAAACAATGTATTCGTCCACCAGGTCACCCAGCTGCGAGGTGTCCTGTGCAGTTTCCAGCCACTCGTAAAAAGCGGCCTTTTCAGCTTCCGTAATATCCTTTTGCGCGTACTTGCGAAATAACTGTTCTCCGCTGGCTCGGTCCATCAGCAAAAATTAAATGGGAAAAAACTCCCGTTAATAGAGACAATCTCAAAAAGCCGTTGGGGGTGTGCGGGATGAAAAAAAATCTAATCAAGCAGAATGCTGATCAGCAGGAAACCCAACAAGTCGAGGTTTGCTTTGCAGTAGGCGCGTATGCTGCGCATAGCGTCGGCGAGGGAGGATTTAACGGTTTCAGGCGATATATTCAGCAAGGCGGCCACTTCTTCACGTTTAAGGCCATCTTCACGCACCAGGCGGTAAACCTGTTGCTGCCTGGCAGGAAGCCGCGTAATAGCCTCCCGCATCACCGTTTCATATTCCTTGCTTAGCAGTGCCTCGTAATTTGTGGTGTCGTAATCAACGGGCAAGGCTAGTTCCCGGGCAATGCGCTCTTCGGTTGCCTTCTTCTTCAGCGCATTAATAACAACGTTTCGTGCCGTGGTAAAGAGATACGCACGAAAATGCGCCACTTCGCCCAGCTGCTTTCTTTTCAACCAAATATTGAGAAAAACGTCCTGTACGATTTCTTCCGCCAGAAAAGCGGAGTCGGTTAGTTCCAGGCCAATGGAGTAGATTTTGTTGCGGTAACGGTGAAAAAGGCTGGTGAAGGCATGTTCATCATCCCTCTCCAGCAGGTGCAGCAAGGCTATATCACTCATTTCCTCCATTCCCTGATATTCAATCCTAATTAACCTTAAAAATATAAAAAAAGGAGAATACTCCTTAAGGCTAAAATATAGCCAGTATATGGTATTATCCTGCCAGATGATCAAAGCCGGATTTTTTGCTGATTATCTGTGCGGATAAATTGGACTATAACGCTTAACATTATACGACCGGCATTATCGAAAGCGCCGGTCGTCAATTGCAATCGTGATTTTCACCTGGCCCCCTTTCTCCACAATTTACTGACAATCATTCGATAGTGACTAGTCGGCGATAGTGCATCACATAGAAAGTCCCGGCAAAAAATGCCAGGACCTCTTCTTCTGATTCATATCAACCATGAGTTTAAACTATCAGCCGCATTTTTCTAATTTATCACGATGGATGCATTTTGGCGAAATCAATCATAGCCGCAACCTCTTCCGATGATGCGTCATCTCCGCCGGAAAAGCCCGTCACTTTAAAACGGATATTCCCTGCGGCATCAATTACGAACTTGGCGGGAATGCCTCTCACACCGAACGCCTCTACTGCCCTCTTTTTGCTACGGTCCACCGGCGCAAGATCCATGTACAATGGAAAAGGATAGTTATTGGCCGTCAGGTATGTTTTTGCGTCCTTCTGTGGGTCTTTTACCCGTTCCATAGTATGGATAAAAAGGAATTTCACTGCCGGGTCCTGCTGATACTTTTCTACCGCCAACTTCATCGCAGGAAAAGACGCTTTGCAGGGGCCGCACCAGGTGGCCCAGAAGTCCAATACGATGATCTTTCCACGAAAATCGGAAAGGACAACCTGCTTACCCGATTCGTCCAGCAATGTGAAAGCTGGTGCAGCCTCCTTTATGGCCAGCTTTTCGATGTCCTTTCGGATATCTGCATTCAGTTCATGTTGAATGGCTGTCACATACGCCTGACCATCTTTTCCGGGATATACTTTCGTATAAGCCGAAGCCAGGGCTGACCGGAAAACCGGATTACCAAGACCGCGCTTCACCAGCGTATCCAGTACAGGGTATGCTTCCTCCAGCAACCCTGCGCTAATGAGCGCATTAGCATAGGATCTGGTGAGGTCATCGCCCGGCTTACGACCATTTTTATAGGCAGCACGCAGGTACTTTATCGCCTCTTTGTTATCGCCGGACTTTTCCAATAACTGAGCATACAGCTCGTATAATTTCAGAGAGGCTTCATCCGTTTTGCCCCCATTATCCAACAGGGCGCCGGATCGGGACAGTTTGGATTGCAGTGCGGTGCGAGCCCCATTATAATCAAACTCCGTTACCATCTTATAAATAGCGCTGAAAAGCTTTGGAAAATATTCAGGAGTATGAAGACTATCGGCGTATTGCAACGCTAAATCCCCCTTTTTCTTCGAAGCTAACTGATAGGCGATCCAGTGATGAATATCGTCATAGTCTGCAGCCGGAAAATCGTGTTTATACGTAGCGAGGAGCTGCTGTTGTTTAAGTGGATCTTCCTCGCGCGAAACCACATCCTTACGTGCTTCTGCCGCCCAACGCCCGCGCGGGAAACGCGAAGCAGCAACCTTAAACAGACTATCCACCTTCTCCGGGTGCGCTTGCCAATGGTAACCGATTAACTGGTCAAACTGCTGCTCCGTGCCCTTACTAAGTTGCTGCAATTGCTGCTGTAGCCGCTGCGGGTTCTTTTCCGCCAATAACGCGGCCACTACAGTATCCTGCTGCTGCCCTCGGGCAAAAGCCGAGAGCAACAGCAGGCATATCGATATGATATACTTCATGTGATGCGTGTTTATTTTTTAGCAGCGGCCCGGTATTTCTCCAACGCCCTCTCATATTCTGTTACTGTGGTGCTGAGGATGGTGCCCAGGTATTTCCCTTCCTTCAGGGCGCTTTTTGCTTCGGCTACCGCCTTTTCTTCGGCACTTATAGCGGCGACTAGCGCGCGAATAGTTCACGAAAGCTGGTTTCGGCCATTTTACAATAATTGTTTTATTAAGGACGAAGCTGAAAAGGAGAAAGTAGGTAGTGTATTCAAAAATATTACGAGAAAATTTTGAGGATGCTCAAAATAGCAACGCCTAAGCCGGCTTTTTGCTTGATATACAGCGTAATAGCGTTTACGGACAGCTGCATATATGATTTTACCGTGGATATGGAAATTCCTAATAATTCCGCTATTTCGGCTTGTTTGAGCCGATCGCGCCGTGCAAGCAGGTAAACCTTTTGCTGTTGTGGCGGCAGGCGGTTAACGGCCTCGTCTATTAATGTATGGTAATCTGGCTCCTGGTCGGCTTCCGTTTGCGCTAAGCCCTGACCGAACGCCTGTTCCCGCGCTACGCGCGAGGCTGCTTTCCGTAACGCATCTACCGCCATATGTTTGGCCATTACCCAGAGGAATGGTTTAAACCGAGTGACGTAGGCCAGCGATTCGCGGCCCATCCATATTTTCAGAAATACCTCCTGCACCACTTCCTCCGCCAGCATCTCGGACCGGGTAACCCGAAGTACCAGAGTGGACAGCAAGGGATACCAGGTGTTAAAAAGGGTGGCGAAAGCGGCTTCATCTCCTCCAGCGATGCGCTGCAGGAGTTCACTTTCACTATTTAGATGGTTGGTGGTCAATATTTCCTACAATTTTAATAGGCAATTGCAAGTTGCGAAAAAAAAGTGAAAGGTAAAGGTAAAATGTTAATGTAAACGGTGCAATTGAAATGACCAAAACTGACATAAACGCATAGGAAGCCTATCATTGGCAGATCTCAGAGCTGATAAATAAAATCGTTCAGGAATGCGATGAGAGGTGTCAGAGACGTAGAATTCTTTCTCTTCAGGCTGAATAAATTGTATGCGTAGACATTCAATCCCTCAACTTTTCAACTTGATCCACATTCAGGTTGAAACGAAACTAGTCTGCCGTCGTTTGCTGAAAGCAGAAAAGCCGCACCAATCTTACGACTTATGCGGCTTTCGTGATTTCGCTGGGACTCGAACCCAGGGCCCATACATTAAAAGTGTATTGCTCTACCAACTGAGCTACGAAATCATTCCCTTTCCTAAAATTGGGATTGCAAAGGTAGGAAAATAGAGATCACTTCCAAATATTTAAGAAACTTTTTTCATTTGCCGCAATAGCGGATGCCAGATGTACACTAAACGTTACGCCCCAAACCCTTTACCAGCCTAATTGCGGTCAAGTATCCACACTCTCGGTTGATGCCCAGATAGATAACATACGTGTTGAAATTAATTAGTACTTTCCCACACGTATGAACTTTCACTTCTCACAGCAACACGGAAACGTACACTTTTTTTCAGGCGACAAAGTGATGTCCGAAATACTTGACGCACACGACTGGCAGGCTCCTCCCCTGGGCGCAATGGAGCAATGGCCGCAGCGCTTACGGCATATTGTAGCAATCCGCCTCAGAAGTCCGGCCCTCCCTGGTATATGCGCTCCAACGAAGACCTGCAGCAATTCGCACATGTGGCCTCGCACGACCTGAAAGAACCGCTGCGGAAGATCAAGTTCTTCATCAATCGTTTACAGAATGACGCGGAGACACACCTTTCCGATAACGGAAATGTGTTTCTTGACAAAGTTATCGCATCGGCACAGCGGATGTCATCGATGATAGAGGGCGTATTATCTTACTCCTCCACCACTTCCACTGAGGTACCGACCAGCCTCGTTAACCTGAATGGCGAAGATTACTTTAAGTGATAATGGCATTGGCTTCGAGCCGCAGTATGCGGCGAGCATCTTCCATACTTTACCCGCCTTATATATCCCACCTCCTATTAAATATTTAATAGCAACGCTCCATATTATATATACCCTCACCCGACACTCCATATTATATATACTACTGTCATTCTACTCATCATAATCAACCATCGGTTATTAACAATCAGTATCTTAATAAATAATGTGGATAACTATTAAAATTTTAATAGTTTTGTAAGGTGATAAATCTGGAATGGTATAGAACTTTTATTGCGATCTATCAGCAGGGCAATCTGACGAGAGCCGCTGAGGAACTGGTGATTTCGCAGCCGAATGTGAGTGTGCATCTCGCAGCACTTGAGCAATACGTGGGTGGGAAGTTGTTCGAGCGACTGCCCCGGCAGATGTTGCCCACCGAAATGGGGAAACAATTGTATACCCAGGTGGTACGGTCTGTAGAAAATTTGGGCGCTGTAGAGAGATCTTTTCAAAAACCAACACGCAGCAAGCGGCCGACTATTCGTTTAGGCGCTCCGTTAGAATTCTTTGATGTAAGGCTTAGCACCCGTATGAAAAAAGTCCCCTCGAGACTGGACGTATCTTTCGGTGTAGGAAAAGAGTTGCTGCAACAGTTATCAGAAGGAGGACTGGACTTCGTGATAGCCAGTCGCAAAGCCACCGACAAGAAACACCTGGTATACGAACCGGTGCTTACAGAGAAGCTGGTGATCGTAGCCAATAAGAAGACAGACCTGAAGGCTTTTCGGCAGCAGGTGCGGAATGAGGACTACGAAGCGATGGAGCAATGGTTATTGGCGCAGGATTGGTTTGCATACAGCAACGACCTGGCGTTGATCAGGCGTTTCTGGTTAACGAACTTTAATAAACGGCCGGTTATTACACCGAAATGTATCATTCCTAATTTGAGTGTGATATTAAAATCGATCAGTGAGGGCAAGGGTTTTAGCGTAGTGCCGGACTTCCTGGCGAAAGACTTTGCAAAGCAGGGTAAGATCACAATTGTGTGGGAAGGGATAGCAGATGCCTGCGATACGTTATACTTATCGTACGACAAGAGCAAAGTATCAGCGGCAAGAATAGAAGAAATGAGAGCGTTGGTAAACCTGTAGAAGCGCTACAGGAAAGGGATACACAGTAAGAGAAAAGCCGCATACATCTTGCGATATATACGGCTTTATGTGATTTCGCTGGGACTCGAACCCAGGGCCCATACATTAAAAGTGTATTGCTCTACCAACTGAGCTACGAAATCTTTCACTTTCGCACCGCTCTTTCTCAGATGCGGAGTGCAAAAGTAGGGATTATATGAATCACTCCAAATAATTTTTTAAGAATTTCCAAATCGTTTAATCCACATCGTTGAAATCTGAATAAAAAAAACACGGCTCAAATGCACGCCATTGCAAGATTTGCACGTTCTTTGCATTCGAATCCCGAATTGGTTTTTTAAGCAGGAAAAAAGGAAAGTAACGCTCGAAAATGTCTGTAGTCACACTCACATCCGATATAGGTTTACAAGATTATCTGGTAGCAGCCATGAAAGGCCAGCTGCTGCAAACCTGTCCGGATACACGTGTGATGGACATTTCACACCGCATCTCCCCTTTCAACCTGCCGCAAGCCGTGTACATTTTCAAAGGTGCATTCGACTACTATCCGGCTGGTACCTTTCACATCGTACTTATTAACCTGTTCGATAAGAAGCACGACCACATGCTGATTGCGCGGTTTAAAGATCAATACATCTGTTGTGCTGATAATGGTTTTATCACAATGATCGCAGGCAACCAGGCGCAGGAAATTATCCGATTGAATCTTGATCCGACGCTTTCGAAGACTACACTCAATGTGAGCGCTGCTTTTGCAGAAGCGATCAAAAGCATGTGTAATGGCGCTGCATTGTCGCAACTGGGGCCGACAGCGGAAGACATCATCGTAAAGAACAACCTGCAACCACTTACCGGTGCAGATTATCTCGAAGGACAAATCATTCACATCGACAATTTCGAAAACGTGATCGTCAACATCACCCGGGAACAGTTTGAAACGCACCGTGCAGGCCGCCGTTTCGCGATCATGTTCCGCAGGAATGAAATGATTACGACCATCAGCGAAACTTATGCGGATGTACCGGAAGGACAGAAAGTCGCCATGTTTAACTCCGCCGGCTACCTCGAAATTGCGGTGAACAAAGGTAATGCTGCCGGCCTCTTTGGTCTGCAGGGCTTCAGTCGTGAGCAACTCGTACAGAGTGCCACCTATCAACAGCTCGCCTACTATCAAACTGTAAGAGTCGCTTTTGAATAGGCGACTATTTCCGCTTATTGCGTTTACGCTCCCGGTTCTCTTGCTTAATCCTTTTCTTCACACCATCGTCAATCCCCCTGCCAGCCTCCATAGGCTTGAATAAAGCGCCCGAGGTATCCGGTGCAGGCGGCGCATCTTTTATCTGATATTTATGTGCAATATTAGCCGATAACCACTCGGTGAAATGAGGCGCCATGTGATGGGAATGATAAGACATGCGTGCTTTCCAGCCCACAGCCAGCTCCTTACGGCGATGCAGCGAAGCATAAATGATCGCGTTCACCACCTTATCTGGCTTATCGGGGGCGGCCATGCGTGGCGTACCGCCACTGTGATTCCCTGCATGTCGCCACCACGGCGTGTCCGCAGCCCAAGGCATAATTGTTACGACACGAATATACCTTTCATTGTTCAGGCGCAACTCCTGGTGAATGGCCTGTCCGAGGCTACGCACGCCTGCTTTCGAAGCGGAATACGAGCTTTGGTAAGCCAGGGGCACCTCGCTATCGATGGAACCAGTGTTAATCAGCGTGCCGAATTTTTGACTGCGAAACAAACGTATAGCCGCGTAACTACCATAAATCACGCCTTTGAGGTTAACGTCGATGAGTCGCGAGTGTTCTGCCAACGGTATTTCCCAGAAGCGACCGATGCTGCCTACTCCCGCATTATTGATCCATACATCCACCTTTTTAAATACAGCGACAGCAGTATCTGTCACCCGTTGAATGTCGTCTTCATTGCTTACATCGGCCGTTACTACCAGCGCTTTACCGCCCGCGGAGTCGATCCGCGCAGCGATTTCCTTTAGCAGCTCGGTACGACGGGCGACCAACACGACGGAGGCCCCGTACGTACCCAACTCTTCCGCTACGCCCCGCCCGAAGCCGCTGGAGGCGCCGGTGACTACGAATACTTTACCTGCTGTTTTACGCTGACCGGACTTACTGAGGTTGGCCGTGGCACAGCTGCCCAGCAAAACGGCCACCAGCACTAATGCGATGGGTGAGATCATTGACATGTTGCATCTTTAAAAGCTAGCATGCGCAAATGTTACACCGCGCTCCTACTCTTCCGCACAGAGTGGCCACAGGCTATCAACGGGCGATTACATGCCTGAACGAATGTCGCAAGAGGCTGCCGGGTAAACGGCGTGTTTTTACCCTATCGGCGGGCAAAGTTTTGCCTGCTCGCCTTCGATCGGCTCATTTGCACAAGTCGTTTCTCTTCCTATCTTACCTGCTCGTTTTACGGGCCTTTGGTGATACCGTTCAGCTGATGCACAAATGGTTACGGCCGGCTTTGACGGAAAAAACGTACTTTGCCGGCCGTAAATCTATAAGCTGAAACCAAAATGATCCTGCGTATCGTTAAAATGACTTTCCAGCCGGAGAGCATCACGACCTTTACCTCCCTGTTCGATAAACAGAAATCTGCCATCCGCCACTTTCCCGGATGTACCCACCTGGAGCTCTGGAACGAACTGGAGGCTCCCCATGTGTTTTTCACGTATAGTCACTGGGAAAACCCCGAAGCGCTTGAAAACTACCGTAATTCGGAACTTTTCAGGGAAACCTGGGCGGCCACCAAAATTTTATTTGCCGGCAAACCGGAAGCCTGGTCTGTCCGCAAAGCCACCGCAGCAGAAGGATAAATCACTCCTCTAATACGAAAAAATATATTTAGAAAAAGTTAAAACTGTAGTCAGGCGTTTCTTAATTGCTTAGTTTTTCTATTTTTGTCCGAATCTTAAATTAACCTTATGAATTTTAACAGGACCAATAACATAGTGGGCTGGATCGTTTGTATCATTGCCTGCGCGGTCTATCTTATGACAATGGAGGCTACCGGCAGTTTGTGGGACTGCGGTGAGTTCATTTCTGCAGCTTACAAAGTACAGGTACCTCACCCACCCGGCGCACCTTTATTCGTGTTGATCGGCCGCCTGTTCACCATCCCGTTCTCCCCTTCTGAAGCAGCCTTGGGCGTAAATATTATGTCGGCCCTCTCCAGCGGCTTCACGATATTGTTCCTGTTCTGGACGATCACCCACTTTGCCCGCCGTATTATGATCAAACCAGGCGAGGTGATCACCGGTGAAAAAATGACTGTAGTAATGGGCGCCGGTATTGTTGGCGCACTTGCTTATACTTTCTCTGATTCTTTCTGGTTCTCCGCTGTGGAAGGCGAGGTGTACGCGATGTCGTCACTCTTTACCGCACTGGTTTTCTGGGCTATCCTGAAATGGGAGCACGAAGCCGACCAGAAGTATGCCGACCGCTGGATCGTGTTCATCGCTTACCTGATGGGCCTCTCCATTGGTGTACACTTATTGAACCTCCTCACCATCCCTGCGATGGTAATGGTATACTACTTCAAACGCGGTAAAGTTACCGGCTGGGGCGCCTTCTGGGCTTTCGTGATCGGCTGTTTGATCACTGGCCTGGTGCAGAAGTTCGTGATCCAGGATACGATCAAAGTATCTGGTATGATGGACGTGTTCTTCGTGAACACCCTTGGTCTGCCGTTCTTCTCCGGTTTCGCGTTCTACTTTGTGGCTATCCTCGCTGTAATGGCGTACGGTTATAAAAACCCCAAGTTCGGTGTGTATGCACCGATTATACTGGTAGCTTCCGTGATCGTGATCCCGGCTTTATCTTCCGGCGATAAAGGTATCGTACGTGTGTTTAGGGTGATACTGACCCTGGGTGTACTGGCCCTGCCTTACATCCTGAATATGTTCAACGTGCAGCTGACGTCCGAAAAGATCAAACATGCGGTTCGACTGACCACTGCTTCGATCATCTTCCTGCTGCTGGGTTACTCTACTTACATTACCACCATGATCCGCTCCACCGCGAATCCGTCTGTGGACATGTATAACGTTGATAACCCGATTTCCCTCGTAGGTTACCTGGGTCGTGAGCAGTATGGCGACTTCCCGCTGGTATATGGCCAGGTGTTTACCGCCAGCCCGACTACCTGGGAAGAGAAAGGCAACATCTACGCCCGTGGCAACGATGGTAAATATGTGGTAGCGGGTACCAAAATGGAGCCGGTATATGCCGCTAAAGATAAAATGCTGTTCCCCCGCGTTTGGGACGCCAGCAACGACCAGGGTCACGCGGAGTACTACCGCGCATTCCTTGGCCTGAAAGAAGGCGAAGCGCCTACATTTGCGGATAACATTACGTTCTTTGTCAAATACCAGGTAAACTTCATGTACCTCCGTTACTTCTTCTGGAACTTCGTAGGTAAACAGAATGATACCCAGGGCTTTGGTAACGTAAGGGACGGTAACTGGATTACGGGCATCGCTCCTATCGACAACTTCCTGTACGGCGACCAGAGCGCTATGCCTGACAGCCTGAAGAACAACAAGGCCCGTAACGCCTTCTTCGCCTTACCGCTTATTCTTGGCCTGATCGGCTTCTTCTATCATTACTCACGTCATCGTAAAGACACACTGGTGGTTTCACTGCTGTTCTTCTTTACCGGCTTCGCGATCGTAATATATCTTAACCAGGCGGGTAACCAGCCGCGTGAGCGCGACTATGCTTACGTGGGGTCCTTCTACGCGTTTGCGGTGTGGATCGGTTTAGGTGTGATGAGCATCTATGAACTGCTCGCCAGCAAAATGAAAGCGGTGAAAGTGGCGGCTCCCCTGGCAGTGGCAGCTTGTCTGCTCGCAGCGCCTGTATTAATGGGTGCTGTAGGCTGGGACGACCACGACCGTTCGCAGAAAGTGCTGGCCCGTGACGTAGCCAAAGATTACCTCGAGTCCTGCGCACCGAACGCGATCCTGTTCACCGTAGGCGATAACGATACTTACCCGCTCTGGTATGCACAGGAAGTAGAAGGCATTCGTCCGGACATCCGCGTGATCAACCTGAGCCTGTTGGGTGTTGACTGGTATATTGAGCAGCAACGTAAAGCAGTGAACCAGAGCCCGGCGATCCCGATGACCTGGGGACCTGAGAAATACCGTGGCGAACGTAATAACTACGTGCGGTTCTATGATGCAGGCATCTTCCCCCAGGATAAGTTCTACAACCTGAAAGAGGTGATCAACTTTATGGGCTCCGACGACGAGCGTTATAAAGCACAACTGCAAAATGGCGAGCGTATCAACTTCCTGCCGACCAAAAACCTGTTCATTCCTGTAGATAGGGAAACCGTGCTTAAAAACGGTACCGTTTCTGCGGCAGACAGCGCGAACATTGAGTCGCAGGTGGGCTTTGTACTGCCTGAACGCAAAAGCATCCTGTACAAAAACGACCTCGCTGTATACGACATCATCGCGACCAACGAATGGAAACGTCCGATCTACTTCACCAGCCCGACTGACCTTGGCCTGGGCGATTACCTTCGTGTAGACGGTCTGACTTACCGCCTGGTGCCGATCCGCAGACAGCCTAACAACGAGCCGCTGCCGGGCCTGAGTGATAATGTAAACATCCCGGTTGCGTACGATAACCTGATGAACAAGTTCGTATTTGGTAACGCCGATAAACCAGGTGTATACTTCGACGAGCCGAACCGTCGTATGCTGCAGGGCATCCGTAACACCTATACGAAAGTAGGTGTGGCGCTGGCAAAAGAGAACGACCGTGAAAGAGCGCTGAAAGTACTGAACCGTTCAGACTCGATGCTTAACTCACCTAACTTCCCTTACGCCATGACGTCTCCGGGCAACGTACACAACATGTACTCCATGGAAGTAGTATACGCTTATTACCTGGCGGGTGATATGAAGAAAGGTAATGAGGTGCATGCACAGATCACGAAAGACCTGCAACAACAGCTCACCTACTACGCCCAGCTGCCTGCCAACCGCATGACCAACGACCTGCAGGACGACGCTCAACGCGCACAGCAGTTCCTGTACATGTTGGATGACATGAAGAAGCAGTTTAGCGGTGATACCACGCGTCAACTCGAGGGCCAGAGCCAGTTCCAGACCGGACCTGGTGCACCTGCGGGAGATTCGGGTAAGCAATAAAACGTATTAATTTAAGATAGCAGAAAGCGAAGGTCGTGAGGCCTTCGCTTTTTTGCTTTCAGGATTACTTCAACTTGCTGAATATTTGCACCATGGCTTGTTTATCGAGCGGGTCCATTTCCACGAGCTTCAATGATTTTACCATTTTTGCAGTAGCCGTTTTATAATGCAGGAAATGAGGTGTTTTCAGATGCGCTTCATAAGCCTTCCTGTTCGCGTAAATCTCAACGATCCTGATCTGGTCAGGCTGCTGTTGTTCTGCCATTGGGAAAATGGCAATGACCCCAGCTTCGATTTTTATGGAAGCTGCGGCTTCTTCCCTGAGGATGTCTTTGTACGTTTCCAGGTGTTCGGGCACTATTTCTATTTCTGCTATGCGCACCATTAGCTGATCATCGGTCGCTGTTTTTTGTGCAATGGCATTTGACAAGCCGAACGATAAGAAAAGCGCTGATATGATCTTTTTGAAAGAAGCTGAGCTCATGTTATTGAAATTTTGACAATTCAAAGGTAGGGCTTATCGGGTTGATGCCGTTGAAGGGAGCGTCGCAACGGCGGGTGAATAGCGGGAAGAAAGCTGACTGCATAAAAAAGCCCCGGCTTCCGCCAGGGCTCTATAAATAAGTTAAGCAACGACTACAGCTTCTTTACGATCGCTCTGAAGTTCTCTACGCTTGCTTTTACTTCGGGCACGCTGTTGTACCAGTTGTGTTCGTACTCGGCGGAGAAAACGCCTTTGAATCCTTGCTTCTTCAGTTCCCTCATCACACCTTCTACGTTGCTTACGCCGGTGCCCCAGATTACGTCGTGGGCTTTGGGCGCTTTTTCGTTCAGGTCTTTAAAGTGCAGGCTGTGGATGTGACCTTCGAGTTTTTGGATGCACTCCACTGGGTCGAGGCCGGAGCGTACCCAGTGGCCGATATCGGCGCAGGCACCCATGAGCGGGCTGCGGCCTTTGATGGCGGCGAGTACGGTATCAGGATGCCAGTAGTGGCTTGGTTTCGGGTGGTCGTGAATCGCGAGTTTGATCTGGTATTTGTCGCAAAGGCCAGATACGATATCGAGGTGCTCTTTACGCGGTTCGGCGGTGATGATGCCAATGCCCATGTCTTTTGCGAACTTGAAGGTTTGCTCCCACTCTTCTGCGTTACGGGCGTTTACTACGCCAAATGCCACCGCCTTGATCTTATGGCTTTTCAGCAGGTCGAGCACTTTCTTTTGCGTGGCAGCGTCCATATCCACCCGCATTTTACCTTCGATGCCACCGCCGAGCGTTTGACCGGGATAACATTCAACGTAGCTGAGTCCGCAGGAATCCAGTTTATTGAGAGCTTCCGCCAGGGTAAAGCGGTTAAATGTGTAAGATTGTGCGCCGAGCTTCCAGCCGAGTTTGGCGGATGCCTTGTCTTGTGCCTTCGACGTGGATGGAACGGCCCACAGAGCGCCGGCCAGCGCCAGGACCATTGTCAGTTTTTTCATACGAAACATCATGTTTAGGCTACCAAAATAACCTGTTTAGGGGACTAATGCAACAAAAAAGCCCGCGCCGTGATGAACGGCAGTATTGTTCACAAAATGGCAGGGAATTGGACCGTCTAAATGCTTTGTATGCTTCCGGAAAATTATTTGTAATTTAGTTAAGATATAGGAGAGATTATGAGAGGAACCGCATTTTTTAAGTTTGATCCGGCAGACGGGGCTAAACCGCCCTTCGAAAGGCTACTAGAAACCTTTACCCAGCTTTTGACTTACACCAGCGGCGACGCTGCCGAGGCATTGCAGTGGCTCACCGCCCTGGATAAAGAATACCAGCTTACCGACAAGAATTACGGAATCGGGGACTTCGTGCAGGACCTGAAGGATAAAGGCTACCTGAAAGAGAATGAGGAGAACGGGGAGATAAAAATCACCTCCAAAGCCGAGCAAACCATCCGCAAGAAGGCACTGGAAGAGATTTTCGGCCGGTTGAAACGCAGTAATACAGGCGACCACAATACCCGCAAATCCGGCTTGGGTGACGAGCAGAATGCAGAAACACGACCTTTCGAATTTGGCGACGGCCTGGAAAAGATCGACGTTACGGCATCTATCCGTAATGCGCAGATCAACCATGGTGTAGACAGCTTCCGCATCCAGCAGGACGACCTGGAGATCCGCGAAACCGACTTCAAGACGCAGACTTCCACCGCGCTGATGATCGACATTTCCCATTCCATGATTTTGTACGGCGAAGACCGCATCACACCAGCCAAAATGGTAGCGATGGCGCTGAGCGAACTGATAACCACGCGGTATCCGAAAGATACGCTGGACATCATCGTTTTTGGTAACGACGCCTGGCAGATCGAGATCAAGGACTTGCCCTACCTGCAGGTGGGACCGTACCACACCAATACCGTGGCCGGCCTCGAAATGGCGATGGACATCCTGCGGCGCAGGCGCAACCCGAATAAGCAAATCTTTATGATCACCGACGGGAAGCCAACCTGTTTGAAAGTAGGCCGGCAGTATTATAAGAACAGCTTCGGGCTGGACCGTAAAATACTGAACCGCACGTTGAACCTGGCGGCGCAATGCAAAAAGCTGAAGATCCCGATCACCACCTTTATGGTGGCCACCGATCCGTGGTTGCAGCAGTTCGTGAAAGAATTTACAGAAACCAATAACGGGAAAGCCTTCTTTTCCGGTACCGATAAACTGGGACAATTCCTCTTCTACGATTTCGAAAACAACAAAAGAAAGCTATTCTAATTAAACACAGGAGAACAAGAGATGGAGCATATCAAAACACTTGGAGCGTTAAGGAAGGCGGGGTACCAACCGAAGAGCGTTAAAGAAGAGATCAGGCAGAACCTGATGTTAAAATTGAAGAAGAAGGAAAGTACATTTCCCGGCATCGTAGGATACGAGGATACCGTAATACCCGATACGGAAAGGGCCTTACTTTCCCGCCACAACATCCTGTTCCTGGGCCTTCGCGGACAGGCGAAAACGCGTATGGCGCGGCAAATGATCGACTTACTGGACGAATATATACCTGTAGTAGCAGGCTCGGAGGTGAACGACAATCCGTTTGAACCCCTCTCCCGCTATGCACGCGACCTGGTGGCCGAAATGGGCGACGATACGCCGATCGAGTGGCTGAGCAGGGACCAGCGCTACGGTGAAAAACTGGCTACACCGGACGTGTCTGTGGCAGACCTTATCGGCGACATTGATCCCATTAAGGCTGCCAACTTAAAACTGAGTTATGCGGATGAAAGAGTGATCCACTTCGGCATCATCCCACGCTCTAACCGCGGCATCTTCGTGATCAACGAGCTGCCCGACTTGCAGGCGCGTATCCAGGTATCGCTGTTTAATATCCTGCAGGAAGGCGACATCCAGTTCCGTGGATTTAAAGTGCGTATGCCGCTCGACATCCTGTTCGTGTTCACCGCTAACCCGGAGGACTACACGAACCGTGGTGCGATCGTAACGCCGTTGAAAGACAGGATCGAAAGCCAGATCATTACCCACTACCCGAAGAATATAGAAAACTCACTCGTTATTACCGAACAGGAAGCGCGTATACATGACGAACAAAAATCGCGTGTAACCATGGCTCCCCTGGTAAAACGCCTGGTGGAACAAGTAGCGTTCGAAGCGCGCAACAGCGAGCTGGTTGATAAAAAGAGCGGCGTATCTGCCCGTTTAACGATTGCTGCATTTGAAAATGCCGTGAGCGCAGCGGAACGTAGAGCCATCATCAACAACGAGAAAAGTACTTATGTACGTGTAACCGACCTGCTGGGCATTGTGCCGGCCATCACCGGTAAAATAGAACTGGTGTACGAAGGCGAGCAGGAAGGTCCGTTACAGGTGGCGTATAACCTGGTTGATAAATCCATCCGCAGTGTATTTGCCCACTACTTCCCGAACCCGGATTCGTTTAAGAAGAAGAAAGGCGGGGCCGACAACAACCCTTATCGCGCTATCGTACAATGGTTCGACGCAGGCAATGCGGTGCACCTCATGCAGGACGCGACCGACAAAAAGTACGAGGAATCGCTGAAAAAAGTAACCGGCTTATCCGAAATGGTATCTTCGGTATTCCCGAAAGCGACCAATAAGGAACTATTATTGTGGATGGAACTGGTGTTGCACGGACTGGCGGCACACAGCCTGCTCAGCAAAAAAACAGTGGAAACGGAAACCCGCTTCTCCGACCTGTTGGGTACGATGATGAATTTTAATACGAGCAACGACCGCGACCTGGACGAAGAGGAAGACCGCTTCTAAAAGGATCGCATTTAACTTATACAACGCCTTTCGTGGTTTACTACTGCGAAAGGCGTTTTAGTTAGATGTGTAGCCTGTTATCAAAATTATTATTCGTGTCAGAAAAACACTATATTGTTTCTTATTCCACATCACTGATAATTGATAAATCATGACACATTCCAGACGACAATTCCTGTCCACAGCCTCCATGCTGATGGCTGGAGCTGCCCTCCCCTCCGCCCTGCATGGCTTTCATCGCGTAGCGGCTGCCGATAAACTGAACGTTGGCGCCATTGGTATTAACGGCATGGGCTGGTCCGACCTCAATTCCATTCTTAAAGTATCCGGCGTAAACTGCATCGGCATTTGCGATGTTGATAAATCCGTCATCGATAAACGCCTGGGCGACCTGGCAAAACAAAACCAAAAGCCGACTGTTTACAGCGACTACCGCAAACTGCTGGAGAATAAAGATATCGATGCCGTGATCATCGGCACACCCGACCACTGGCATTGCCTGCAAATGGCAGACGCTGTTGCCGCCGGCAAACACGTGTATGTAGAAAAGCCGATCGGCAATTCCATCGCAGAATGTAACGTGATGGTCGCTGCACAGGAAAAAAGCGGCAAAGCTGTACAGGTGGGCCAATGGCAACGCAGCCAGAAACACTTTAACGACGCCATCGCGTTCGTGCACAGTGGCAAACTGGGGCAAGTAAGGCTGGTGAAAGTGTGGGCTTACATGGGCTGGATGAAACCGGTGCCTGTGCAACCAGACGGTACGCCTCCTGCAGGTGTAGACTATGCACAATGGCTCGGTCCCGCGGAAAAGAGACCGTTCAACCCGAACCGTTTCCACTTCAACTTCCGCTGGTTCTGGGATTATGCGGGCGGCCTGATGACCGACTGGGGCGTGCACCTGATCGACTATGCACTGTATGGTATGAAAGCAAAATATCCAAAGTCGGTGATGGCTTCCGGTGGCAAGTTTGCTTACCGGGACGATGCAGCGGAAACTCCAGATACCCTCACCACCGTGTACGAGTTCGACGGCTTCAATATGCTGTGGGAACATGCTACCGGTATCGACAACGGTCCGTACGGCCGCACGCACGGCATTGCGTTCGTTGGTAACAACGGCACCCTCGTACTGGATCGTGGTGGCTGGGAAGTGATTCCTGAGAAAGGTAAAATGGAAGCGGTGCCTTACACCAAATCCGTGGACAATGGCCTTGATCTGCATACCAAAAACTTTGTAGACGTGATCAGGTCGGGCAACCTCAACGATTTGAAGACCCCTATCCAAACCGGCGCGTTAGTTGCGGTAAATGCTCAAATGGGCAACATTGCGTATAAAACAGGAAAAAAGGTATATTGGGACGGTCAAAAAGGCCAGTTTACCGATAAAGACGCTAACAAATACTTGTCGGCGGGTTATCATAACGGCTATAAATTACCGAAAGTTTAAATTCTAATAATACCCACATCATGCAGAAAAGATTCCTATTAGGGGCCGCACTGTCCTTGTTTTGCGCAACAAGCTTCGCCCAGGAAAACAAAGCGAAAATGAAACCAGAAGACACAGAGGTTTGGTCACCCGTTCCGAAAAAAGTAACGCCTGGCGCTAACAATACCGCGCCTTCCGACGCGATCGTACTGTTCGACGGTAAAAACCTCGACGCATGGACGAAAGACAATGGCTCACCGGCCCATTGGACCGTTGGCGATGGCGCAATGACCGTTGCGAAAGGCGGCGGTATCAAAACCAAACA
This sequence comes from Chitinophaga horti, assembly GCF_022867795.2. Classification (NCBI taxonomy): domain Bacteria; kingdom Pseudomonadati; phylum Bacteroidota; class Chitinophagia; order Chitinophagales; family Chitinophagaceae; genus Chitinophaga; species Chitinophaga horti. Next base: position 2,962,502 of record NZ_CP107006.1, read on the forward strand.
ACAATTCGGCAGCTTCCAGCTGCATATCGAATGGCGCTCCCCCGCTAAAGTGGTGGGTGAAGGCCAGGGCCGCGGTAACTCCGGCATCTTTATGCAGGAATTGTATGAACTGCAGGTACTGGATAGCTACGAAAGCAAAACCTACTCTAACGGTCAGGCAGGCTCATTTTACAAACAACGCATCCCCCTGGTAAATCCGACCAAGGGCCCGGGGGAGTGGCAAACCTACGACGTAATCTGGACTGCCCCTGTGTTTAATGCAGATGGCATCCTGGTATCGAAAGCCCGTGCTACCGTACTGCTGAACGGCGTTCTGGTACAGAACAACGTGGAACTGGACGGCCCTACAGAATACATTGGTATTCCAAAATACGTGGCGCATGGCAAGAAAAGCATCGCGCTGCAGGACCACGGCAATCCTGTTAGCTTCAGGAATGTATGGATCAGGGAGTTGTAATTTTCTGATGAAAAATATGGAAGGGCTGGTCATAGACCGGCCCTTTTTTTATGCCGGGACATCAACTGATTTATTATCTTTCGGTATGCGACTAACCGCTTATCTCTTTCTCCTATTTACCACGTTGCCCACCATTTGTTTCAGCCAACAGGCAGATGAGCAACTGGAGCAGATCATTCACCGTTTTGGCGAAAAGAGCCGGGTGCGGGCGCTGCCTGCAGTGTACCTGCACCTCGACAAAACCGTGTACGTACGTAATGAACACATCTGGTTTACCGCTTACCTGATCAACGGGGCGCCTGAAACCGCCCATACCTTATATGTTTCCCTCACCGACCCGATGAAAAAGCGCACCGTACTACGCGAGCAATTTGTGCTGAGCAACTTCCTGGCACAGGGTTACCTGATGCTGCCCGACAGCCTGGAAACCGGGGAATATCGCCTCACCGCCTATACGAACAGCTATTTGCAAGACCAGCGACAGGAAGTATTTCAGCAGGCGATCAGTGTAAGGGCACCGGACAAAAGCCGGTTACAGGTGGCGGATATGAGTCAGCCCGGGGATTACGGGCAGCCGTTAAAAGTAAAATATAAAGTCACCAACTACGAACAAAAACCGGCAGATAAAGAAGACTTCGTGTATGCGTTATACATGAATAACCGGATGCTGGATTCCGGCCGTAAAAAGACCGATATATGGGGCGAGGTACCCTTGCAACTAAAGGCGCCGCCGGATACGGTGAGCGAACTTGTGTTGGATGTAAAAGCCTATTACAAAAACGAATCGAAATCTACCCGCCTGCCGGTGGCGATGAATGAACCGCTGCGTATGCGCTGGTTCCCGGAAGGCGGGCAACTGGTAGAAGGCAGAAGAATGCGCGTAGCTTTCGAGATCACCGAGAAAGGCCGGGCGTTGGCGGTTTCAGGCACCTTGTTCGCAGATGGGTTGCCTGTCACCACCTTCACCTCCAATACGGCTGGCCGCGGCTGGATGTATTTTGTACCGTTTGCCGGCAAAAAGTACACCGTACAACTAAACGACCGTAAAACAGCAGTAACGGCCGCGTTACCGGAGATTAAACCCGACGGGTACACGCTGTTCGTTACCACAGGCCTGCCAGGCGATACGCTCACGGCAGAAATCACGGCGCCGAAGGACGAAAACGATTGTTACGTTGTTCTGCACAACTACCACGAAGCCTTCTTTTCCGGCGCGGTAAACCTGCCGCAGGGCGCGGCACGCATCAAAATACCTTTACATGATATGCCGCGCGGCATGGCAAACCTTACCTTGTTCGATAAACAAGGCGAACCGGTGGCAGAACGGGCAGTGATGCTGCAGAACGCGAAACGCCTGAACGTGAGCATCACTACAGATTCTGCTGAGTACCATACCCGATCGAAAGTGAAAACGACAATCAAAGTCACCAACAATAAAGGAGAGCCGGTAAAGGCCGTACTATCAGTGGGCATGGCGCTCGACAAACGCATCGACACCTTACGTTTCCGGAATATTGACCGGTACTATTACTTCGAACAACACCTGCCGGCCGCTACCCTGTTGCCTGCACATCGTTTCTTTGAGAACGAGCAGCAGCTGGAAGAACTTTTGCTCACCAAATGCTGGACGCGCTATCAACCCAAAGCGGAGCCACTGCCAGCACCGCAGGTATACGACGAAAACCTGCATGGACAGGTATTGTTGCGGCAAAAGCCGTTGAGGCGGCCCGCTACGATGTTGTTACTGAGCACCGAAAGCTCTTCGCTCCTGACCACCGATTCGGCCGGACGGTTTCGCATTTCGTACGAGCAGCTGCGCGGGCCGGCAGATACAAAATTCTCCATCACCGCATTGGGCGGCGAGCGGCGTACGGAGCTGCAGGATTATTCAGTAGTGTTGGACAAGAACCCGCTGGACACGCTGAACAGGCAACTCACAGAAGTGTATATTCCCTATCAGCCTTTGAAAGAAGACATCTTATCCGCAGAAGAAAAAATAAAGATGAAGTCGATGCTGAAGGAAGTAGTGGTGAAAGCGCGCAACGAGGACTACTATAACGAGTTTCGCAGCAAGACCTGCAACGACTGGGTATGCATGTACAACGTGCTTAACTGCCGCAATCACCCTTACGGCACCAAACCGGAGAGCGGCATGCAATATAAATATGGCAGCGGCATGGTTACCTATCGCGCCTGCGCGCAGGACAGTGCAGCCGCTACGGCTTTCATGAAAAAGATACACGGCACCTGGTATACGAAAGAGTTTTACCTGGCGGACTACAGCACCTTTAATCCACCCGACCCCGAAATGCATACGACCATCTACTGGAACCATAGTGCGATGACCGACAATAATGGCGAACTGCATTTAAGTTTTTACACCAATGACCTTACCGGGCGTTTCGCCTTTATTGCAGAAGGTTTCAGCGACGAGGGTGTCATGAGCGGGCGGGGATGGATAAGGGTGGTAGATAAATAAACGGAGGCCGTGCCAGAGGGCACAGCCACATTTCTTTTGTGAATTTTTAATTCATTTGAGAGCACTAATAAAATTAACTGGCCTGGCTGAAAAGCGCGGGCCCTAACATAGTCTGTAAGCGAAGATTAAAAAATCTTAAAGTTGTCATATAACATCTAGGTATAGGGAGCAAATACATGTCCTAATCGTCAATTAAAATCTTAATATCATGCCCCCCACCCTGAACTTCAAGCCGTTTAATGCCGGGCGCCGGAGTGCCGGGCCTTAATCCGATTCAAAAAAAACAAGGGGGAGCCGTGATGTAACAAACAACGGTCTCCTGGAGACCGCAGGTCAACATTGGATGCAACTAAACTTCTTCGTATTGATTGACACAGGTACTTCTCTTTAACTACGATGTAAAAATATAGCAGCGATATCCTATTGTATAGTACAAATTGGCAGCTGTAGTGCTTTATTTTATAAGCGCGTCAAAAAAGAGATAGCTGTTATTTTAAGCGGGCAAGAAATTCGGCTTTTTTGCGGACAGATACTTCCAGCACCCGGCCGTCGGTCATTTCTACGCTGCCGCCTTTGCCGTTATGGTATTTCCTTACGTGGTTCAGGTTAACGAGGTGGGAGTCGTGGATGCGGCAAAACGTTTCTGACGGCAGCTGTGCTTCAAATTCCTTGAGGCTGCCAGACACCAGCAGGCTACTGCCCTTCTGGAACCCAAAGCGGGTGTAAGCGCCCTCCGCACTGCAATATAGTATTTCCTCGAACGCATAGAGCGTAAACCCTTCTTTATCGCGCAGCGCGATCTTACCCAGCGGTTTATCGGGCCGCAGCTGGGGGATTAATTCATTCAAACGGTTGCCAATGTCCTGCTCACGGATGCGTTTTTCGGCTTTGCTGACGGCACGGCGCAGATCGTCTATTTCGATGGGTTTGAGGATAAAGTCGAGGGCATTGTATTTAAAGCCTTTTACGGCGTAGTGATCGTGCGCGGTGACAAGTATCACTTCAAAATTTACAGGGCTTAAGCGATCTAACAGATCGAAGGCGTTGCCGGTATGCATTTCTATATCGAGGAACACCAGTTGGGGACGAACGGTGGCAATAACGTCTACCGCCTCATCGAGGGTCTCCGCTTTTCCCGATACGGTAATGTCCGGGCAGTATTGGTTCAGCATCTTCTTTAGCAGCGATAAATTTCTTGGTTCGTCATCTACTAATACGCATTTGATCATCATAACGCCTTTAATTTGTACCTCCAGTGATCAGCGGATAGCGCACTTCTACGCTCGTCCCCTGGCCGTCTGGCAGGTCATTCACTTTAATTCCGATACTGGAAGATATCGATTTATTCATCATACTGATGCGCTCCCTCGTAATTCTGGTACCCCAAGATACATGCCCCGATGGCCGGTCGCGGGTAGTGGCATTGCGCCCTACACCATTGTCGGTCACCATGCAGATGATATTACGCTGCGCCAGTTTAAATACGATCGTTACTTGTCCTTCCTTTTCTTTTAATCCACGAATGCCATGGTGCACGGCATTTTCAACGATCGGTTGCAACACCATGCCCGGCCACATGGCTTCCTCAACGTTAATACCCGCATCTACCGAAATAGAAAAACTAAAACGTTGCTGGAAGCGCATTTGTTCAAGCTCCAGGTAAGTACGCAGGTAACGCACCTCGTCCTGGATGGTGATATTGTGCTGCATACTCATGTCCAGCGTTTGGCGAATGAGGCGTGCAAAGCGGCTCAGGTAGCGGTTTGCGCTCTCCATATCCTGGTCGATAATAAACTCCTGCACGGAATTCAGACAGTTAAAAATAAAGTGCGGGTTCATCTGCGCGCGCAGGGCCTTTTGTTCCAGCTCCTGCAGCTGCCGCGTTACTTCCCTTTCTGCCGTTTCTTTTTTACGGAGGATGCGTAAACGCCAGCTGATAAACAACCATGTTAAACCTATAAGTAGCACGGCGGCGAGCAGCATAAACCAGAGATTCAGCCAGAACGGGCCTTCTACGGCCAGCGGCAGGGTAAGTGTGGCACTTTGCAAGCCGAAACGATTTACGGCGTACAACTCGAGATTGTAACGACCAGGCGGCAGCGAGATCAGGTCCAGCGATGTTTGCCGGATCTGCTTCCAGGAGCTGTCCTGCTCTTTCAGGCGGTAGTAATAAGTGATATCGCCTTCACTTTTGTAAGATAATGCGGCATATTCCAGGTGCACGTTGTTGTTGCGATAGTTCAACATCGGCAGGTTTGCCGGATCTTCCTTTTTACCATTGATGCGCACCATGAGCAAACGCAGGTCGCAGCGGGAATAGGGCGCTCCCATATGCCGGTCGAAGTAAGTGATGCCTTCCTGCGTGCCTGCGTAAATGCGGTCGCCATCCAGCAGGATGCTGTTCACCATATCAGACGCCAGCCCGTCAGCCTGCGTGTAGTGTACAACGTTAGTTCTCCTGCCGCTCAGTACCACATGGTCCAGGCCTTTATCCGTACCGATCCACAGCACCGAATCGTGTGCTTCTATGCAACGTACGTTATTACTGATCAATCCATCTTCTTTCGAGAGGTGCCGCACGATCTTGTTCCCCAGCAGGGCCGTCACACCCTTGTCGGTAGCTACCCATATCCACCCGCTCCCCTCTTTGATGGCGCGTACACTGCCTTTTAACAATTCGCTGGTATCGGAGAAGCGGAACACATCGCCACCTGGTTTAGGCAATAACTCCAGGCCGGTGAGCGCGCCGTAATAGATGCTGTCGTTCCTGTAATAGAGCGCAGACGCTGCGTTGTGGCCTAGCTGTGCGTGTATCTTATTCGGTTTGTCGATCTCCATGAGATGAATACCATCCGGTCCGGCGACAATTACTTCCCGGTCATTTTTAATCGCGAGGCCTTTGATCGGTCCGTAAGATGTTAGGGTATGCGGGGGACGATTACCTTTTTTTACCACGAGCGACTGCCCTAAACTTAACATCAGCAGATCGTTATGCGCGGCCATATGCGTTACCGGGCGACGAACGAATTGATCCTGTTCTACACTAAAGCCATCCTCCGTGGGTTGTAATGTAAAATAGCCAAGATCTGTACCGGAGTGAATTTGTCCGCCGTGTTTCTTCAGGCTGTATACAGACACCTTTTGATTATTCCCGGAAGTTTTGAGCACGTTGCGGAACTGATCGGAACTAATGCGGTATACACCGTCGTTAAGCGTAGCCACCCACACATTCCCTTCCCGGTCGCGCAGTACGTTACTTACATTTTTGTTGGGCAGATACGTGCTTACGACCTTACGCCGGATGATATTGAACACTTCACCGCCCCGGACCGAGTTCATAAGAATGAGCGAATCGTTAAGCCGGCAGGCCGTATTGAGCGCGGGCACATCCATCTCGTAATCGAGCCCGTACTTTGTTGATATAATGCGATAAACGTTAGGTCTGACAATAAAACCGAGCATATCATCCTCCATGATGCACTGCACGCCCGATACCATGGCGGAATGCGGCAGTTCGAATACGTGATGAAACCGGTTGTTTTTATATTCCAGTATGCCCCATCGGTACATGAAGTAATGCCGCCCGGTATGACTGATGCTCATGCTCACCATGCCGGCGCCAGTCATAACGAACCGCGTAGGGTACGATACCTTATCATCCGGCGTGATCTGGAACAGGTTACTTTTATCTATAATACTGATCTGCCGCTGCGCATTTTCAACGATGCCCACGATATAGCCGTTGAGGTACAGCTTATTCAGCATACTATCGTTCCGCTGCGTATGAATGTAGCCGTTTTGGTAATAGCACACGGAATGTTTGTAAGGCGCGAGCCATACCCGTCCTTTCGAATCGCAGAACAGGCGGATGATTTCATTATTGGAGAGGCCATCGGCCGTGGTAAAGTTTTTAAAATGGGTGCCATCGAAGCGGCTGACGCCCGTTTCCGTAGCGAACCACATAAAGCCTTCCTTGTCCTGTACCATGCTGTACACAACCGGGCCGGCAAGGCCATCGCGCTCATTGTAATGCCGATAATTAAACTCCTGACCGGCAGCGGGTTTTACGATCACAACAAGCAAACACAAACAGGATAACAGCAATCTCATTACCATCCAGGTGGATCTGTGGTTAGGTTAGTTTAGGCCGTGAAGATATTAACTGGGTTGTTAAAAAAACGAAAAATTTAGTAGCACGGGTAACAGGCACTTCGTAGCTTCGCTTCCGGTTATGAGAGATTTGCTCCTGTTACTTCCGCTATTGCTCGTTTTCGCACTGGTTGCCGTGCGGGCGGGAAAACTGACGATACCGGCCGCTGTGGCGGCCTGCCTTACCGGTGCACTTGTGTTTATGGGCGCAGGCTGGATAGGGATTGCTTTGCTCGGAGTGTTTTTTGTATTGGGGGTTGGGGCTACGGGACATAAGAAGAAGAAGAAAGCGGAGATGATGATGGGGGCCCGCACCGCCGGACAAGTATTCGCTAATGGCGGATTTGCCGCCATCATGGGCGCCCTTGCCTGGTGGTACGCCCCTACCTGGACGATATTTGATTTGATGCTCGCCGCCAGCCTGGCCGCAGCCACGGCGGACACACTTTCCTCGGAACTGGGCATGGTGTATGGCCGCCGGTTCTTCAACATCCTTAGTTTTAAGAGAGAAATGCCCGGCCCGGACGGCGTCATCAGCCTGGAAGGCACGCTGATCGGCGCAGCCGGGGCAGCCATCATAGCAGGGACGTATAGCCTCGCAGGCACGCCCGATGTGTTCTGGCCTGTATTGCTCGGCGGTGTCGGTGGCAATATCGTAGACTCGCTGCTGGGCGCCAGCCTGGAACGCCGCGGCTGGATCGGGAACAACGTCGTGAACTTTCTTAACACAACTGCGGGCGGCTTGATTGCCTGGGGGCTGTTCACTATATTTATACGATGAAAAAACTGCTGCTCCTCTGCCTGCTGGCCACTCCCCTGCTCTCCTTCGAAGGTAAACCCAAAACGTGGGTCGCCATTGGCGATAGCATTACCTACCTCAATGACCACCTTGACGAGACAGGCAACCGCGTCACCAAAGGTTATCTCACCCTGCTCAGCGAACGTTTTCCCGGACTGCGTTATTTGAACCAGGGGCATAATGGGTGGACCGCCATCCGCATCGCGCAGCAGTTCGATAAGCTGGGCATACAACCCGCCGATGTATACACCGTTTTTCTCGGCACCAACGACTGGTGGTCCGGTCAGCCGATTGGCACCTTTCGCGATTATAAGGACAGCACCGGCAACCATACCGTTTACGGCGCCTTCCGTACGATTATCGGGAAACTGCGGACTATCAGTCCGCAAGCACCTATCATCCTCATGACGCCTATGCAGCGGGTGGATTTCGTGTATATCGCCAATATGAAAAACAACGCATGGGGCTCGTACCGCGATAAAAACGGGCAGCAGCTCGCGCAGGTAGTGGCGGCGATCGACAGTATTGGGGCGTATGAGCATTGCAATGTGGTGGACCTCTACCACCAAAGCGGCCTCGAATTGAAGCAGCTCGTGAAATACAAACGCCTGAAAGACACGACCACCGGCCAGTACAGAAACTATCCTTACCCGAAATTCATCGGCATTCCTTTTCACCCCGAGCGGGACGAATACCCTTATCCCCTTGAAGCGGTGAATGTTACGTATGACGGACTGCATCCATCAGACAAAGGATATCGTATTATTGCGGATGCGCTGGCGAAGGAAATGAAGAAAATATACAAGTAATTCCCGCATATCGGCATCCCCCTCACCCCATGGAAACACCACCCCGTTTGTTTACCTTTGAAGCGGCCAACGCTTTAGAGACGTTTTATGGCCTTTTCGCAACAGCAGCCCCACTATCCCGACCACATGCAGTATCGGGAAAAACAGACGCATATGAAAAGGATTATAGTGAGCATCGTGGTGATACTGGCATGCCTGTGCCGCACTACTGCACAGGAGCAACCGTTACGGGAGCTGCCAGGTAGCAAACACCTGCCTGACAAGGCGGCTGCATTGATCAAACTCGCAGAAGAATACCGCAAGAAGCCCGGAGAGCTGGATAGCGACCTGTCGAAGGCTGCCGACTATGCACGGCAGGCTTTACACCTGGCGGAGCAAACGGACGACGAAACCACTAAAGCCCAGGCACACTCCTCACTCATTCTCACCCTGGGCGAACATAAGCGTTTTAACGAAGCTTACCGGTTACTTCCCTATCTCGACAAACACCCTCGCATCCAGGCCGAAGCAACCTGTGTACTGGGTTGGAATATGGCGTACCTGGAGAATGAGCGTACCGGGGAACTGGACACTGCACGATTGCTGGCACAGCAGACATTGGCCCTCGCCTTTAAGTTGAAGGATGATCACTACGAAGATGAAGCGCAACGCCTGATCGCGCGTAACCTGCTCAAACGAAAAGACCTGGTGGGTGCAAAAGCGCATGTAAAAAACCTGCTCCCCTCCAAACAAGGTGCATTTTTCATAGACATCGCCGAATGTTACGTACCCGAACTTACCAAAGGCAACAACCTCGACAGCGCCCTGGCAAACCTTGAGCGCGCGGTTTACCTGAGTGCCGCTTCGGATAGTTATCGTGACGAACTGCGGGCGATGATCCGTATTACCGATATTTCCTACTTCTATCCGAACGATGCCCGCTTCGACAATGTGCTGGCGAAGATGGAGAACGTCTATAAACGAAAAAAATATCCGCACCTGCACTATGTGTATTCGCGCCTGCGCCAACTCCATAGCGTGAGGGGCAATAAAAATATGCAGTTGTATTATGCAGAGGAGGCTGTGAAGAGCGCACTGAAAAGCAACGAAACTTACCTCACGGGGCAGCTGTTCATAGACCTTGGCACCGCTTACCGGGGCATTGGCGAGCATGAGAAGTCGCTGGAAGCACATCAGAAAGCGCTGCAATACTTTCCTGCCACAGAAGTTACGTACCAGTACATTGTTTACGAAGGCTGGATATTTGCCTTACGTAAACTCAAACGTTACCAGGAAGCCCTCGACATCATTCAACAGGTAGAGCGGAAATCGCCACCTGCGAAACAGCTGGATAAAATCATCCGCGACCGCGTGTACCTGAACGTTTATCGCGACATGGGCGAATACGCCAAAGCGGAGCCTTACGGTAAACGACTGCCTACCCACTATACCACCGACAGCCAGGAACATCTGGTGGCCACTACCAACCTCGCACAACTGTACGTGGAATGGGGCCAGTACGCAAAGGCCAAACCATTACTGGATCATGTATACAGCTTTCCACTGCCGCCAGCGGTAGATGTGCGCGGGCACTTTCATTACCTGATGTTTAAAACAGATTCGGCGCTTGGTCATTACGCATCTGCCATCCAACACCTGGTCATGAACAAAGAGGTAGACGACTCTGTTCTTACCGCCAGTAAAATGCGCCAGGTGCAGGAGTACAAAGTGAAATACGAAACGGAAAAGAAAGACCATGAACTGCTCATGCAGCAACAGGACATCCTGGAACTGCGGCAGCTGGCACTTTTACACCAAAAGAACCTGGACAGTATTAACCTGTGCCTCCTGATAGAAGAAAGCGCGCAAAAACAAACGCAGGCACAGGCTTCGGAAGCAGCGGCTAACCTGCGACTGGCACAGCAAAGCGTAGATTTATTGAAGAAAGATACGGAACTAAAGCAGGCACGCCTGAACCAGGCGAATATCCTCACCAATGCCACCATATCTGCGATTGTATTGTTATTGCTGATACTGGCGTTGATCATCAACTCGTACTTTTCCAAACAACGGAAGAACAGAGAGATCAGCCAGAAAAATGAAAAACTGGAACACCTGGTAAAAGAGAAAGAGTGGCTGCTGCAGGAAGTGCATCACCGGGTAAAAAACAATTTACAAACCGTGGTAAGCCTGCTGGAATCACAGTCGGGCTACCTGAGTAACGAGGCCCTGCGCGCGATTACGGAAAGCCGCAACCGCGTGTATGCCATGTCGCTCATCCACCAGAAATTATATCGTGCTACGCATGTGTCGTCCATCAACATGGCCTCCTATCTGCCGGAACTGATCGAACACCTGCGCAGTAGTTTTACCTCCAACCACATACAGTTCGATGTACAGGTGTCGCCGGTGGAAGTCGACGTGTCGCAGGCAATTCCATTAGGGCTCATCCTGAATGAGACCATTACCAACTCGCTGAAGTATGCCTTCCCGAACAGGAGAAGCAACAACCAGATCAAAGTTTGGCTACAACACCTTAGCAGCGGCGATGTCGAACTCCTGATTGCGGACAACGGCGTGGGCATGCCCTCCGGTGGCGGTAACAAAGGTTTAGGTTTAAAACTGATCACAGGACTGTCCGGCGAAATTGACGGCACGTTAACGATTTCCGGGAACAACGGTATGTGCGTACAGTTGCGGTTTAAACCCACGCTGGCGCTGCAATTGCAGCAACGCAGCGCAATGGCGGAACACGTACTATAACTTCAGCGCTACTTTTTTACCGGTCTTTACAGCCTCGTAGATGGCATCGATAATTTTCAGGTCTTTTAGCCCTTCTTCTCCATCCACCGGCACGATGGGCTGTTTGCCTTCCAGGATAATACCGGCCATTTCCTCCATTTGTATGGTTTGATGCGTGGCATGTGGCTGCGTTAATTCGCCCTTGTGCGTACGTCCTTTGATGGGGCCATAACCTGTGGATGGTTGCATCTCCGCAAAACCTTTATCACCATTCAGGAAGAAGCGATCGAGGTTGTTCATGCTGTACGACGACAGGCAGGAGGCCACTACGCCACTTGGAAAGCCCAGTTGGAACTGGATGGTTTCATCTACCCCTTCTTTAAACTTGACAGGATCCGTCTTCGTTTCCTGCGCGGTTACCCAGGCCGGCTCCTCGCCTACCATGTAACGGGCACCATTGATCGCGTAGATGCCAATATCCATCAACGACCCGCCGCCGGCCAATTGTTTGTTCAGGCGCCACTGCGTAGGATCACCAATGCGGAAGCCGCAGAGTCCCTGGAAGAACAGCACCTTACCGAAGTCACCATTGTTGCGCATGCGGATCACCTCTAACGTCTTAGGCTCGAAGTGCATACGGTAACCAACGAGCAGCTTCACGCCTGCTTTTTTACAGGCAGCGACCATTTCGGCGCCCTCCTTCGCATTCAACGCCATGGGCTTTTCGCAGATCACGTGTTTGCCTGCGGCTGCGGCCTGCAGCACTTGTGAGTGATGCAACGAGTTAGGCGTGGTGATGTACACCGCGTCGATGTCCGGGTTGTTCTTTATAGCAGAGAAGTTGTCGTAGTTGTAGCAATTCCTGGCGGGAATACCGTATTTGCTTTGCCATTCGGTAAGCTTAGCGGGCGTACCGCTGATAGCACCAACGAGTTTGGCTTTCGTGCAGGAACGCATCGCATCCGCCACACGTGTGGCGTAACCGCCCAATCCCATGAGGGCTACCCGCAACACTGGTCCGTCATACGGCTGGCGGGCCATAACCCAGGCTGGCAGGGGCAACAGGATAGCAGAAGCGGTTACTTTTTGCAGAAAATCGCGGCGAGTAGTCATAGTTGTTCTTTTTGCGTGGATAGATGAGGTACTAATACTACAAATTTTCCGCCATAAAAGAAAGAAGGCTGCCCGTGCAGGCAGCCTCCCCTATTCATTAATATCGTCTTACCTTAAAGCTGGCATTAAGCGGCTTCGTGGTCACCGAGTCTGAGGCAGTACCCGTAATCGTGCCTTCTATAAAACCACCCGGGGCGGCATCATAACGGGTTACAGTAATGGCCGGCGAAGCGGTGCTCCAGGTTTTATCCGGCAGCACATAATAGAAACTGCCTCCAAATGTACCTGTAGCGGCTTCCGTCGCATCGAAATAAAATTCCAGCTGGGGAACGGCATTTGCGATGTTGTGCGCAAATACATAAGTCCTGTCCGGATTGGTATATACGCTGATACTATCGTCAGGCAGCGTGAACGAAGTCGTTTGTCCACCAATATTGATGTTGATGAACTGATCCAGCGTTTCGCCGCAGACAATTATTTCTCCTGCGTCCACGTCCTGGCCGGTGACAGCTATATCTTTAGGTTCCGACATCTTTTGCTCGTCGATATCATCGGCGGTGATGGTGGCCATAGCCGCACCATTATTACAACGCGCCACCGCCAGGATGAAGCGGCCTTCATTGATTTTGGCGCGATAAGTAATCGCATCCACTCTCACTAACACGTTACCATTCAGCACCGGCTGACGGGCGCAGTTCAATACCGTACCCTGCACCGTAATCAGCGTAAAGCCGGCCTGCATGGATATTTCTCCCAGGTCTTTGTCAAAAAAGAGTGGGTCGATGGACTGGGTGAATACCAGATCGCCACACTTGTTGTACACGTTCATCGTCAGCTTCTGGTTGGCTGGTACCATGCCTACGAGTATGCCTTCGGCTGTGGTATAACCGCTGCCGGAAATATTGTTATCGCCTACTGCGGTAGTGATTTCCACCCTGGCATTAGCCAGGGGCGCATCCTCCGCAAATAAACGGGCTTTCAGTTTTACGACCTTAAAAGGAGCATCATAGTTCCAGAAAGAGAAGTGTGTAAGCACCCCAATGTATTCGTCGCCAATACGGCTGGCCGTGCCCTCTTCCTTCCACAAACCGGTGGTTTCGTTCAGGCTCCAGAGCGGGATGCTTACCGGCGCTTTATGTTTTAACCCGGTGGGGATGGGCATACGCCAGGTAGCCTTGGCGCCATCTGCCAGTTGCAATTTTTCTCCGTTAGCGGTGTATAATTCCGCCGCCAGCATACCGAAAGACTGTAGACCTACTACGCGGTTATCCAGGCCGATGCCCCTGAGCGTGCCAGGCATTACATCCTGGAAATTCGGTTGTTCGGGATTGATAGGTGCCGCATATACGGTCACCTGACCCTTATAAGGTTGTTTGGTAGTGGCGTTCACGAGCGCGTTAGGTGTAAACGTCAGCGAACCTTCGTTAGCTCCGACGTTGATCACCCCGCCGGCACTGCTTTCGAAGGTGCCGGATACGATCTTTTTTATGAGTTGAAGACTGGTGTTGTTATTATCGCCGGTTTCCAGCATCAGGGTTTTAATACCGGTAAAGTAACCGGCTTTTTCCACCTTGATCATGCCTGCCGTTCTGTCGAGCGACACGTCACTGAAATAGAAGTTACCATCAATGTCTGTTACCTGGCTGGCCGTGCCTGCGCTTACGGCGGCACCGCTTACCGGTACACCATCCACGTCCGTTACACGGCCGCTTACGGATACACGAACAAGATCAACAATATGTTCTCCGGTAGATTCCACGGAAGTTTCTGCTTTGCGGCAGCTGTAGTAGATTACAACCGGCAGTAGGATTAGCAGGGCTAGCATTCTGGACAATCTCATAATATAGGCTTGGCTTGCGCAGCAAAAGTACAATATTATTTGGCTTCTGACGAGTCAAGCAGCACGTCCAGCTGTTTTTGCAGGTTCTCCGGCTGATTAAGTGCGGCCGCATTGCCCAGTAGCACTCGCCCATTGCGGATCAGCAGGTAACGTGGAACAGGCACTTTGGCAGACAGGCCCTCCTGTTCGGGCACCTGCTGACCTTCGGGTACGGGATACCGTTTGGCGAGTGCATCCACCATAGTAGCGGACGCCCAGAAGTGCCGGCCTTCCAGCTTAAAGTGATCGGCCATCTTCCACACACCTAAAGGAGAAGTCTGATCATCAATACACACGAACGCCATTTTGATGCCCTTCGTTTTGAGCACCGACTGCCCCTCTGAAATATAGGCGAGCGCGTTATGACAGGCGGCGTCGTCCGGATTCCAGAAAGTAACGTATACAGTGTCTTTCTTGAACCGGTCCTGCAGATCGGCGATGGAGTACACAGAGTCTACGCCCGCTGGCAAAGCGGGCATCTCGGTTTTGCCGGGCTTGGGCTGTTTGGCCGCCATGGCATTCATGCCCGGCAGCAGCAGCCGGGTGTAGCTGCTTTTCGGATAACGCTCCTGGTAATAATCCCACACTTTTAGCGTGAGTTGTGGCAGTACCTGGCGCTCCGACAAACGAAGCAGCGCCGCAGCCAGTACGTACTCCTGCACCTGTTCGTCTTTAAAGTGCTGCTCCATGGTAACAAATCCTTTCTTCACCGAATGTTCCAGCATGGCATATTCATCCGAAAAACGCAGCGAGTCGCGGCGGACGGTGGTACCCGCGCCGAAGGTTGGGAAGTAATAGGTATTCATCAACCCGCAATAATCGAGGAAATAACGCGACACGCGATTCTTCGCGATGTTCAGGTTACAGAAACCAAGGATTTCCTTCCACTCTTCGCCCACCCGGTATATCTTTTCCTTATCATAGTCGGCGTGTTTGGGATCGAATACCAGCTCTTCAGTCAGCTTCACCTGGATAGCCGTAAGTGCACAGGCGTAATACGAGGTAAACAGGCGGTCCACCGCATCGTAAAATTCGGGGCTGATCTTTTCACTCCGCAGCAGTTTTTTGAATGGCAGCAGGCGTTCGTCACGATCTTCGGTGACTTTCCACTTATAATATTTGAAGTTGCGGTTTTTTGCCAGGTACATGGTAGCTACGTCCCCGGGTGCAGTGCGCAGGAAGCTCTGAAGCAGCTGCTGCCCTTCCACATCTTCGGCGGCCAGCTTAAAGGGCGTGCCCGTATTCAGTTCCAGCCGGTATCGCTTGCCGGGGCGGATATAGAAGTAATACATGCCCCGTGCCGTTTCGACTTCGAAAAAACCCGGAGCAGTCATGCCATCCGTGGATACGATCCATTTACCTTCATCCGGTTTGGCTTCGCGGGTATAATTATTAGGAAAAAAGGTGCCGTCTACCGGCCTTAAAACGATAAGCGGCCGGGTGATGCCGTCCGTCTTTATTTGAATTCCCGCATCCTGTCCAAAAAGGGCGATCGGGAACAACAGGCACAGGTATAACAATCTCATATTTAGTTGGATGCTGCGGATTTTGAGTGCAATTTATAACGTGGAAACGGCATCGGACCGTTGTTTATAATTTATTAACACAAGTTATGAAAAAAAATGGAGCGCGGGCTTACTTCCTTTACTCGAAAAGACGGACTTGGGACGATCGGGCACCGCCATTCAATACATGTTGCCGACGGATAGACTGGAGCGGAAGTTTGCTTCCCTGCGGTCGCAATGACGAGAGGTACATCCACCGTTCCTCATTTTAATTGTCAGATAAACACTTTTTATTTGTATTTTGTCTCTCCCTTAAAACGATAGAACGATTTCCGTTATGAAGAAAAGCTGGATTTACCTGTCATTCCTCCTTGCAGCGAACCTGCCATCACAGGCGCAGCGGAATGCTTACCTGTTCACTTATTTTACAGGCAACGACGAATCGGTGCGGTTTGCGCTGAGCAACGACGGCTATAACTTTAAAGCGCTTAACAACGGGCAGTCGGTACTGGACTCCGACAGCATCAGCGCTACAGGCGGCGTTCGCGACCCGCACATTTTGCGGGGCACGGGCGATAATAAGTTTTACATGGTGGCCACAGATATGCATACTGCTAAGAACGGCTGGGGCCCTAATACAGCGATCGTGTTAATGCGATCGACCGACCTGCTGGACTGGCGTACGCATTCCATCGACATCGCAAAACTGTACCCGCAGTTTGCAGCGGCAGACCGGGTATGGGCGCCGCAAACGATTTATGATGCGGCTAAAAAACAGTACATGGTATACTGGTCGATGCGACTTGGTGCACAGGACAGCGATAAGATCTATTACGCTTATGCAAACAAAGATTTCAGCGCACTGACCACTACTCCCAAAGTATTGTTCACACCACCGGCAGGCACGGTGTGCATTGATGCGGATATTATCCCGAAGGATGGTAAGTTTCACCTGTTTTTCAAACACGCCGGTGGCAGCAAAAATGGCATCAAGAAAGCAATATCCAATAAACTCACCGAAGGTTATGTGTTCCAGGATAAAACACTGGAGCAAACGACGGATGAAGTAGAAGGCTCCGGCATCTTTAAACTGAACAACTCCAACGATTATATCCTGATGTATGATGTGTACCGGAACGGCCGGTACGAATTTGCACGTAGCAGCGACCTGGAACACTTTTCCGCCATCAATGCAGCGGTGACTATGGACTTTAAACCGAGACATGGTACGGTGATGCCTATAACGGACAAAGAGGCCAGCGCACTCGCCGCCAAATGGCTTACACCGCAGCAGGTAATACTTTCTGCAGGCGGAGCAGGTCTGAAGCCGATCAATAGTTACCTGGATTCGGCTGCCAATACGTTACACCTGCAGTTACGTCCAGGTTCGGATGTGAGCAAGTTCAAACCTACGTTCGGCAAGTATCCCGGGGCGAGCATTACATCAGTTGGTGCAGATAAATATACCGTGGCGATCAAAGGTCGTAAGCCGGTCACGTTTATCGTGAAGGCGACTGAAACGCATAACGCTGCACTGGAAGGTTTTTATGCTGATCCGGATGTGCTGTATGCAGAAAAGACCGGTAAGTATTATATCTATCCTACCAGCGATGGTTTTGATAACTGGTCGGGCACGTACTTTAAGGTATTTTCGTCTGACAACCTGGTGAACTGGAAAGACGAGGGCAAGATCCTGCAACTCGGCACCGACGTCACCTGGGCGAACAAGAACGCCTGGGCACCCTGCATCATCGAAAAGAAAGTGAACGGCGCTTACAAATACTACTACTACTTCACCGCCGCCCAAAAGATAGGTGTGGCTGTAGCCGATCATCCCACGGGTCCGTTTAAGGATTCGGGCAAACCATTGATCGACAAACGTCCTGAAGGTATTAAAGGCGGGCAGGAAATTGACCCGGACGTATTTATGGACCCGGCGACCGGCAAGTCTTACCTGTATTGGGGAAACGGCTATATGGCCGTCGCAGAACTGCAGGAAGACATGATCTCTTTAGTTCCCGGATCTACCAAAATAATTACACCTGACAGGACCTTCCGTGAAGGCACCTGCGTGTTTGTCCGTAACGGCAAATATTATTTCACCTGGTCGGAGAATGACACCCGCGACCCGGATTACCGCGTGCGTTATGGTATTGCGGATTCTCCCACCGGTAAGATACAGGTACCGGCCAACAACATGGTACTGAATAAGGATGCGGCAGTGGGGCTTTACGGGACTGGTCACCACAGCATTTTGCAGATACCGGGTAAAGATGAATGGTACATCGTATACCATCGTTTCAACTATCCGAAAGGCATCAACATGGGGCGGGCAGCGGGTTACAACCGCGAGGTGTGTATCGACAAAATGACGTTTGGCAAGGACGGCACCATTATTACGGTTACGCCTACACATAAAGGAATCGATCCCTTATCTAAATAAAATTCCACCTGATATGAAATCTTTTTTCCTGGCACTGACAGGTTTGCTCTTAACGGCCGGCGCCATCGCGCAGCAAAAGAGCGCTTACCTGATGGTGTACTTTAAAGATGATACCCACGGCCTTTACATGGCGCTGAGCAAAGACGGCTACAGTTTTACGGATGTCAACAACGCGAAGCCAATTATTGCCGGTGATACGATTTCCTTCCAGAAAGGCATTCGCGACCCACACCTGTTTCGCGGGCCGGATGGAAGCTTTTATCTAGCCATGACCGACCTGCACATTTTTGCACAACGCTCGGGATACCGCAGCACCGAGTGGGAACGTGAAGGATATGGCTGGGGCAACAATCGCGCATTGGTGCTCATGAAATCGAAAGACCTGATCAACTGGAAACGGACGAACCTGCGGGTTGATCAGTCCTTCCCCGGCCTGGACAGCATCGGCTGCGCCTGGGCGCCTGAAACTACGTACGATCCTGCTAAGAAAAAACTGATGATCTACTTCACCATGCGGTATGGTAACGGCAAGAACGCCTTGTACTATAGCTACGTGGATAATGACTTTACAAAACTGGAAACGTTTCCGCAGCCGTTGTTCCACTACCCCACTCCGGGTAAATCGGCCATTGATGCTGATATTACCTATGCGAACGGCAAGTACCATATGTTTTATGTGGCACAGGATAATGGCAATGGCATTAAACAGGCAGTATCTGACTCGATCAACACCGGTTATATGTATGATCCGAAATGGTATGATCCCGAGCCGAAAGCCTGTGAAGCGCCGAATGTATGGCAGCGCATCGGCACCAAAAAGTATGTGCTGATGTACGACATCTTTGGTATTAAGCCGCACAATTTCGGGTTTAGTGAAACAGAGGATTTCGTAAACTTTACCGACCTGGGGCACTTTAACGAAGGGGTGATGAAAGCCACCAACTTCAGCTCTCCAAAACATGGCGCAGTAGTGCATCTCACGAAAAAAGAGGCACAGCGGCTAGCTAAACACTGGGGTTTAAATATGACATTCTAAGCGCATCAACATGAAGAAATTATTTATACTGATAGGTCTGGCCGTGAGCAGTAATGTTTTCGCCGGCGCCCATAACGAACCGGATTCCGTTTACCTTTTTTCGTATGCTACTACGAAAAACAGCAACCATAATGGCTTACATTTCGCCTGGAGCCGCGATGGTAAACAATGGCAACCCATCGGCAACGAATATCCTTTTGTAAAAAGCGATTACGGCCGCTGGGGCTCTCAAAAACGGATGCTCGACCCGTATGTAGTGCAGTCACCCGACGGGCAGTGGCATGCGGTATGGGCCTTAAACGAGAAAGAACGCCTGTTTGCAGCAGTATCCTCCCCCGACCTGGTATATTGGGGCAGGCAGACGTATCACCTTACAGAACATGGTGAAAACGTACAGAAGCCGGTGCTGGGCTATAACAATGGATTTAGCGTATACTATGCGAGTAACGGTAAATACTACCGTACCGACAGCCGCGATCTGAAGACCTACAGCGCAGTGAAAGAAGTATCAGCAAATGAATACCAATCGCGCAACGTAAGCATTGACTTGCCAGGCGGCAAAGCCACCGGGCAGCAACACAAAGTAGCCTGGAGCGTGGTGGCCAATATGCTGCAAGCCTACGACCTGCGTCAGTTCAAAGACCAGCGTTATGCAGAAAACACCCGCCAGGACGCGCATCGTTTTGCCGATCTGAAGCCGGTGAAAGCGAGCATCGTGGTACAAGCCGAAGCCGCCCGTCCCATCAGCGACCTGCTGTTCGGCGTATTTTTCGAAGACCTGAATTACGCTGCAGACGGCGGCCTGTACGCAGAACTCATTCAAAACCGTGATTTCGAATACGCACTGTCCGATAAAGAAAACCGCGATCCTCACTGGAACAGCAAACATTCCTGGTCAGTACAAGGCACTGGCAGCACCTTCAATATCGACAGCGCACAACCGATTCACCCCAACAATCCACATTACGCCGTGCTGGAAACATCCGCTACGGGTGCATCGCTCGTGAACAGCGGCTTTGACGGTATCGTTGTGCGTAAAGGTGAGAAGTATGTGCTCTCCGCCTTCCTGAAAGGTGCGGGTAAAGTGAAAGTGAACCTGGTAAATGCACAGAGGCAAATACTCGCAAGCGCTGTGTTAGCAGGCGGCGGCAGCTGGAAACAGTCGAAAGCGGTACTGACGGCCAGCGCTGATGCGACCGATGCGAAGCTGGAACTGCAACCATTGCAGACAGGCCGCCTTCAGCTGGATATGATCTCGCTGTTCCCACAAGCCACATTTAAAGGCCATACGAACGGTTTACGGGCCGATCTGGCACAAACTATTGCAGACATGCACCCGCGGTTCGTAAGGTTCCCAGGGGGCTGTGTGGCGCATGGCGACGGGCTGCACAACATCTACCAATGGAAAAATACCGTGGGTCCGCTGGAAGCACGCAAGCCACAGCGTAACCTGTGGGGCTATCACCAGTCGGCCGGACTCGGTTACTACGAATACTTCCGTTACTGTGAAGATATGGGAGCCGAACCTTTACCGGTTATTGCAGCCGGCGTGCCCTGCCAGAACTCCGGCGAAGTAGCCGGTTTAGGTGGCGGTCAGCAGGGCGGCGTGCCTTTCGAACATATGGACGAGTACATACAGGACATTCTCGATCTCGTGGAATATGCAAACGGAACGGCTACAAGCAAGTGGGGCAAGGTGCGTGCAGCTGCCGGTCACCCAAAACCGTTTAACCTGAAATATGTAGGCATCGGTAACGAAGACCTCATCTCCGACGTGTTTGCAGAACGTTATAAAATGATACTGGCGGCGATGAAAAAACATCATCCCGAAATCGTAGTGATCGGCACCGTTGGGCCCTTCTCCGAAGGAACCGATTATGTGGAAGGCTGGAAACTGGCAGACAGCCTGGCGGTACCGATGGTAGACGAGCATTACTATCAGCCCCCGGGATGGTTTATACACAACCAGGATTACTATGACCGTTACGATCGTTCCAAATCGAAAGTATACCTGGGCGAGTACGCCGCGCATTTGCCCGGCAGGCCTAACAACATAGAAACGGCGCTTGCCGAGGCCTTGTACCTAACGACACTGGAGCGCAACGGCGACGTGGTGCACATGTCATCGTACGCACCACTGCTGGCCAAGGAAGGGCATACCCAATGGAACCCGGATCTCATCTACTTTAACAACAGTACCGTGAAGCCAACCGTAGGCTATCATGTGCAGTCGTTGTACGGCCGTAATGCCGGTAACGAATACCTGCCCGGCGTAATGACGCTCGACAACCAACAAGACGCAGTGAAGAAACGTGTAGCCTATTCCGTAGTGCGCGATCAAAAAACGAAAGACGTGATCGTGAAGCTCGTAAACCTGCTGCCCGTTCCGGTCAGCACCAACGTAAACCTGAACAGCATTTCGCCGGCTGGCAGCGCAGTGAAAACCGTACTGCAGGGCCGCCCGGACGATAAGACGGCAGCACCGGTGACGAGCAATATCAATGTTCAAAATGAGTTCAGCAATGAACTGCCACCCTATTCGTTTACCGTGATACGCATCAAAACAAAATAACGTGAGTATGATCAAACATCTGCTGGCCGCGGGTTTGCTGAGCTTCAGCCTGCAAGCCGCCGCCCAAAAGCCTTTCCACCAATGGGCCGCAACGCCACCAATGGGCTGGAACAGCTGGGATTGTTTCGGGCCTACCGTAACGGAAGCCGAAGTGAAAGCGAACGCCGACTACATGGCCAAACATCTGAAATCATCCGGCTGGGACTACGTGGTAGTCGACATCCGCTGGTATGTATCCAACGACAAAGCGCATGGTTACAACGAAACCGATGCGCAATACAACATCGATGAATATGGCCGCTTTACGCCTGCCGTTAACCGCTTCCCCTCTGCGGCCGGCGGTAAAGGTTTTAAGCCTTTGGCAGATTACCTGCACAGCAAAGGCCTGAAGTTCGGCATACACATCATGCGCGGTATTCCCGTAGAAGCAGTGAAACGTAAGCTGCCTGTGAAAGGTACCAACGTAACGGCGGCTGATATTTACAGTCCTGAGGACCAATGCCGCTGGCTACGCGACATGTACACCATCGTTCCGGGTAAGACCGGTTCGCAGGAATACTACAATTCCATCTTCGAGATGTATGCCTCGTGGGGACTGGATTTCGTGAAGATCGACGACCTGTCGTCACCTATCTACTTTACCGAAGAAATAGAAATGATCCGTAAGGCGATTGACCGTACGGGCCGTAAGATCGTGCTGAGCACCTCCCCAGGCGAAACACCCCTGGACCATGCCGCACACGTACAACAACATGCGAACATGTGGCGTACCGTGGGCGACTTCTGGGATAGCTGGGAGCAGCTGAAAGAACACTTCGATGTGTTCGATCGCTGGAATAAATGGCGTACCACCGGCGCCTGGCCCGATGGCGACATGCTGCCCATGGGCCGTATCGGCATTCGTGCGGAGCGTGGCAATCCCAGGATGACTGCTTTTACGAAGGACGAGCAGTATACCATGATGAGCCTCTGGGCCATCTTCCGTTCGCCGATGATGTTTGGCGGTAACCTGCCGGATAATGATGCCTTTACGTTATCGCTGCTCACCAACAAAGGCATGCTGGAGGTATTGAAGCAAAGCCGTAATAACCGGCCGCTCTTCAACAACCCGCAAACCGCCGCCTGGACGGCCGACGGCCCTGGCAACAGTAAATACCTCGCTGTTTTCAACAAAGCCGACCAGGTATTGATCGAAGAGGATCGCGCTGTCTGGAAAAGCCAGCTGATCGACCGTAAAAATCAGTCACAACAGGCAGAAGCGAATATCAGCGGAGCGAAAAAACTGTACCTCGCTGTAACGAAGGGCGGTGACCAGATCGACTGGGACCATGCCGACTGGATACGCCCAACGATCTACAACGGTAAAGACTCGATCCTGCTCACGAAGTGGGTAAAAGCCAGCTCCGGTTGGGGGCGTGTGAGCCTGAATAAAGGCGTATCGGGTAGTCCGCTCGTAGTGAACGGGCAGCGTTACGAGCAAGGTATTGGCGTGCATGCCAACTCCGTAGTGGAGTTCGATATCCCTGAAGGCTACACGACCTTTAAGGCCCTTACCGGCCTTGATAATGCGGCCGCCATGCAAAATACCGGCGGCACCGTGCAGTTCTTCGTGTTTACCGAAAACCCTGCCGGTCCGGCGCCTGCGGAAACGACCAACGTACCTGTAAACCTGGGCGACATCGGCATCCGGGGCAAATACCAGGTGACCGATCTCTGGACGGGCAAAAAAACCGTTCAGACCGGCGGACAGTTCTCGCCCTTGATACCAAGGCATGGTGCGGGATTGTACAAGATTGAAGCGATTAAATAAAGATTTTTTCGGGCGGCGGATTCGTCGCCCGATTTTTTTATGAGTAGCCGAAGCTAATGCGGCTTCGTCCAACTGTCCGTTACACCTAACGTCTTGAGGAACGCCATCGGTCTTAACAACGCCGCCATTCGTAGGCCGATAATAGTAAAGGTATATCCATCGTACATGCTCCCTATACTCCCCGTCACGCCCATGGCGGGTTTTAGCGAATGAGCATATCCACTGGATATAGGATCGACATAGGAACAGCCTATTTGCCCATTATTTTTTCCACTATATGGTCCCCCCGAGCACATTTCGTCGTTTTAGACAGTGAGTAACCCTAACCATATCGCTATGTGTAACCTACTCAGATATACGAACCTACTACTGTTGTGGCTAGCATTGTCTGCTTGTGACGATGAGGTAGTGTTGCCGGAAGGCGGCGAGGGGCCCGATTTTGTGGAGGTAATCCGGCTAAGGGATTACATTCATAACCTGCGGGAATATGCGCCCATGCGGAACCAGATTGGCGGGACGCCACCACCGTCTCCGCCACTGAATCCGATACCGCTGCTGGACAGCCTGGTAGATGCGGCGCTGTTCGCAGATACGATACAGTTCCGGGGGATGGATACTGCTTACTTTTTGCCGCCGGAGCTGAAAGTGCAGCCGAAAGTGGAGGGATCAACGAGTTATCTTGACGTGACGATCCTATGCGATACGGTGACCAACCAGATACGGGGCGCCATTGTGAATATGGGCAAACGCGAATGTTACACGCATTACTTTGATACGGACCTTATCCCCGGGCGGCGGGGAAGCTTCCGGTTTTATATGCAGGAGACGTGGGATTACTCCACCCGTAAATTCAATGATAACGCAGTCGTGTGGGGCCACGTTGGCCAGAATACGATCACTTGTTATGCGATGATCTATACAAATATCTTCTTTTAGACCGATAACATTTGTTTATGAAAAAGGAAGGCCGGTATTGACCGGCCTTCAATTTTTTATTTGTTAATGCACGGGAGTGTTACCAACTCCGGTACTTCCCTCAATCACGCGCTGCAAATCGGGCCGTTCTTTCTTTTCGCGGCTGAATATCTGTTTAATGATCACGATGCTCAGCAACATACAAACCGCTCCTATCACAAAGTGGATGCCCGGGAAGTGGAAGGGGGCTTTTGCAGAAGTAAAATAGCTGAAAGTGCCGTTCATTAACAAAGGACCAAAGATCGTAGAGAGGCTCATCAGGCTGGTAAGGGAACCTTGCAGCTCGCCCTGCTGGTTGGCCGGTACATGACCTGCGATGACCGCCTGTAAGGACGGGCCGCAAATACCACCCAGGCAGTACGGCACCAGGAAGGCGAACATCATCCACCCTTCCGTGGCGACGGCAAACAGTAGCATACCAAGTGCATAAAGGCCCAACCCCAGGTAAATGCTCTTCTCATTACCTATTTTAGGGTTCACCACGCGAGTGAGTCCTCCCTGCACCGCGCCGACCAACACACCTACCACTGCAAGCGAAATCCCCACCATTGAATCGCTCCACTGGAAGCGGTAAATCGTAAAGAAGTTCCAGTTGCCCTGCACGGCCTGTCCGCCTAAGTAAATCAGGAAAAATGCGAAAGCAAGCCCGCCGATTTCGGGGTGTTTGGCCAGGAAGTTCAGCGAACCGATGGGATTGGCCCTTGACCACTCGAATGAACGACGTTTATCCTTCGGCAGCGATTCGGGCAGCAGGAAGTAACCGTACAGGCAGTTGAGCAGGCAAAGTGCCGCAGCCGCATAAAACGGTGCGCGAATGCCCCATACGGCGAGACCGGCACCCAGTGCGGGGCCGAGTGTGAAGCCGAGTCCGAAGGCGGCGCCTACCAACCCGAAGTTCTTGGCGCGGCTTACTTCGTCGGTGCTGATATCCGCGATATACGCAGAGGCCGTCGTGAAACTCGCCCCGGTAATACCAGCGATTACCCGGCCAAGGAATAGCCAGTTATAACTGGGGGCGAGAGCAAGAATCAGGTAATCGAGCCCGAAACCGAGCAGCGACAGCAGTAATACAGGGCGGCGGCCATAGCGGTCGCTCAGGTTACCGATGATCGGGGCGCATGCGAATTGCATCACGGCAAATACAGAGATGAGGTAAGCGCCATACTCAGCGGCCTCATTCACGGCTATCCCTTTCAGTTCGGCGATAAGCGTGGCCATTACGGGGATGATGAGTCCCCAACCCATCATGTCGATCAGCAGGGTGACGAAAACAAATCCTAAAGCAGCTTTCCGGTTCGATTTTAATAACATATGGCGTGTTTTTTAGGGTGCCGGCGCGTTGGCCGGTGTAATTAAGGGAAGCAAACTTACAACGAAATCGGCGAGGTGGAAAGGGGCAATTGAGACAAAAAGGGAGCGGATGGACACAAAAAAGGGAGAAGTAGAAACTTCTCCCGTCATTTAGCAATAGAATTGTATTAAAGTGAATGGATTGACTAGTTTATCTGCGCTCCGTGAGCACATCGAGGACCGGCGTACTGCGGCTGCGCAACACGTCCTGTTCCGGCTTCAGCAGTTCCAGCACCACAACTTCGTTGGCGCCTTTCTTCAGCCACTCTACCGGCACATAAATAGTTTGCTGCGGACCTATCTCCCAATATCTTCCCAGGTGATGCCCGTTGATCCATACACAGCCTTTACCCCAGGACGACATGTCCAGGTAAGTATCGGCAGGCGCATCAACATTAAACACACCACGTTTGATGGAAGGTGCTCCTTCGGCCGGTTTGTCCGGTATGTTCGCCGGGGCCTGTTCGAAAGGCAGCGGGGCCATTTGCCAGCCGGTAAGTTCGCGGCCGCCAAAGGTCACTTTGCCTACGATGCCTTTGTTATTTTTTAGCAGGTTCGGACCGTAGTTGATGCGACCCAGGTTTTCCACCAGGATGTCCAGCTGCACAGTGCCTGCGGGCAGCGTCAACTCCAAACTATCCAGTTTAAGTCTTCTGTCCAGCACGCCCACCCGTTTGCCGTTCACGAACACCAGTCCGTAGTCGCGCAGTTCTTTGACTGACAGCAGCCCGGATTTGCCGCCCTGCACTTTCGTGCGGTACAGTACAAAACCGTAAGGTTGCTTCAGCGCTTCGAACGTTTGCGGGCGTTGCGCGGTGCGCATAGCGGGCAGCATGGAGAACAGGGAAGCTGACTGTGTAAATTTAATATCGGGTAACGCGGTAGCAGGTTTGGCTGCAGGCACCGCTGTGAGTGTTTGCCCGGGTTGCAGGTGTTTGGCGATTACTTCGCGGAACTGCATGAACTTGGGTGTGGCATTGCCGGCTTCGTCCAGCGGTGCGTCGTAATCATAGCTGCTGGTTTGTGGTTCATAGAAGCTGGTATCGTAACAGTTAGCACCGTTCATATAGGCACGTGTGGTGCCACCATGAAACATGTACATGTTAACCGATAGTCCGTTTGCCAACAGGGTATCCAGCTTTTCTGCATACACATCCGCAGGGGACGTATGATGCTTTTCGCCCCACCAGTCGAACCAGGCCGGGTACCATTCCGCTACATAGAACGGGCCTTTGCCATTGTGATATTTACGTACCAGTGATTTTACACGTTCTGGTTTATCCAGCCCGTTTACCGCAGGCAGAAAGCCCGGCAGGTAGCCAGCTTCCACGTCCTTAGCGGGATCGCAGGTATACAGCAGGCAGTCGAAACCCGCCTGCCGGAACATTTGTTCGTTGATGCGCAGGTATTCTTTATCAGACCCATAAGAACCATATTCATTTTCCACCTGTACCATCAGTACATTGCCACCGTGGTTGACCAGGTAAGGCGATAACTGTTTGCCCACCTGGTTAATATAACGGCGGTAAGCAGCGAGGTATTTAGGCTCTGTGCTTCTTACTTTTAATCCGGGTTGATTCTGCAACCAATAAGGATAACCGCCAAACTCCCACTCCGCGCATACGTACGGACTGGGGCGCAGGATCACCCACATACCTTCTTCTTTTGCGATCTTCACAAACTCGGCAATGTCATGATTGCCTTTAAAATCGTATTGCCCTTCCTGTGGTTCGTGTACGTTCCAGAACACGTAGGTACCGATCGTATTCAGGCCCATCGCTTTTGCCATTTGTATGCGGTGACGCCAGGCCTCACGGGGTACGCGCGGGTAGTGTATTTCGCCAGATATCATCTGGAAGGGTTTACCATCCAGTAAAAAATGTTCGTCACTATAGGCGAACGTATGTTGTTGCTGCGCAAAGCCGGATAACTGCCATAACAGCGCCAGCGCTAATAACCATCCTTTCATCTGCCTGAATCTATTTTTTGTTGTTTATAACGAGGGTTACGATACTCTCGGGAGCTACTTCCAACACACTTCCTACATTAGCTTTGGCGAGTGCAGCGTTGGCGCTGGTGGTGTAAGTAACGGCTGCGTTTGTACCGGTATCAATACGCTTCGCGGTTTTACCCGCATTCACAATCACCACGACTGTCTGACGCGCCTTTTTATTTTTCCATGCGGATACGTACAGGTCTTTTTCCGCACCGGGCAGCTGCACGTCGATTCGCTGCATACCCGGACGAACGAAGCGGCTGTAGTTGCCCATGGCCCATAACATGTTACTGCTCTGTAACCAACCTCCGTCTTTCTTCTTTTCTACGTAGATGAGCCCATCTTTGTAATCGTAGGCCGATATGGCCAGCCACCATTGCCAGGCAGTAGCATTCGCTATGGCGAGATCGGTATGTATGGTGCGGGCTACATAAAGTGCCGCGGTAATACCTGTATCTCTTCGACTGCCATTAATATCACCATCATTGTCACCAAGGATGCAATATTCTGACTGCCAGAAGTCGAGCCCTTTCACAGCAGCTACACCTTCTTTCACACGCTGGCGTAGTGCCACGCCTTTCTCATAAGGCGAAGTACTGAAGTAGCTATGTGCAGCAGCCACCCGGGCCACCTGTGGCAGGTAACTTACGTCATTGGCCGATCCGGGTTTAAGAAGGTCGTTTACCTGGTTACCACGGCCGGGTTTATCATCATCTTCCAGTAAATATTTGATATGCCCTGCTTCAGGCACAATTATTTTCGTGTTGAGGCGCTGTTGCTTTAACTGCGCTGCCAGCTGTTTTACCAGGCTGCTGATCTCCCGGTTGGTATAGGGTGAACCTTCTTGTCCCCCATCGCTCCAATCCCATTGCGGTTCGTTTACCGGGCTAATGAAATCGAAACGGATACCTGTTTTGCGTTGCAAGCCTTTCAGCACATCGGTCGTGTAAGTGGCGAAGGCTTTGAACTGGCTGCTGTCGATATTACAAACACCTTTATCGGCAAAGGCTTTATGATTTTTAGTGAGGGTAACGGGCGGACTATTAAAGAACGCCAGGAAGTAAGGCACACCTCTTTGTTTGGCGGCCGTCAGGAACCATTGCTGGGCCGATTGCCTGTTCCAGTTATAACTGCCGTCTGCTTCAAGAAAAGATTCGGCGCGGCGCCATTCATCGCGGATACCGCTCTCACGGCCCTGTTGCGTGCTGCCGGCACCAAGATTCATACGCCACATCGTAAGACCAATACCTTTCGGTTGCCCGTTGGCGGTAGTATCCAGGCTAAACAACCAGTCGGCCATTTGGTTCCGCTGCGCATCCGGCCAATTGCCGGTAAACTGGCATGCCCAGGCGTCGGAAGCGCCGAAGTTATGTATAACCTGGTAAGTTTTGTGCTCATCGATTGTCAGCTTCAGCGGGGTTTGCGCTTTCAGCAACGTGGGTAACAGGCAGGCTGCCAGTATAAAACGGACCATCATTCAAACAATTTTATAAAGATTTTCACCCGCTGCAATTTGCAGCAGCGGGTGAAATCTAATACTAATAGTCTTTATTCTGCTGTAATTTATTCGAAGAGGCCAGAATTTCCGCACGCGGGATCGGCAGCCAGTAATGTTTAGGCTCAAAGCGGCGACCATCCAGTGCCACTTTCGTCGTGTAGGTAAACGTGCTGCCAGTCCTGTTGATAGTGATACCATTGGCAGGCCTGTTCTCCGTTACATCAGCGATCATCCACCTTCTTACGTCATAGAAACGAAACTCTTCGAACGCGAGTTCTACCCTTCTTTCATAACGTACTGCATCACGCAGCTGCGCCTGACCAATACCTGCAGCGAGAGCCGGCATGTTCACACCGGTACGGGCACGCACCGCATTCAGTGCAGCGCGGGCACTCATGGTAGCACCCGTAGGCACAACATCCGGACCGTAAGCTTCGTTGGCCGCTTCTGCATAGTTCAGCAGCACTTCTGCATAACGCATATAGATCCACGGCTGGAAGCCCGCATTACCCCAAGGGTTCTGCAATGGATAGGCATCGTTCATGAACTTGCGGAGATAGTAACCGGTTTTCGAAGTATTCCAGTTGTCCGGACCATCTTTACTGTCTTTACCACCAGGGGTAAATGTTTCAATCGTTGAGCCACGGTAAGAAGCGCCGTTGTACAACACGGTGTAATAGAAACGTGGGTCTCTGCCTACGTACGGGTTGTTCGCATCGTAACCGGAAGTACCGTCAGTAATCGGGCGACCGTTCGCCATTGCGTAATCATCTACGAGGTTCTGCAAAGGCAGGTTACCGCCCCAGCCACCATAGCTGTTCGGACCATTCGCGATCTCGAGGTGTACGTGGTTGGCGTTTCTTGTATACAGGCGGGCGAAGATGATCTCAGGATTGTTGTCGGCCGAGAGGAACATCTTATCATAACCGCCCTGGTAAATGCTGTACTTGTTCAGGGAAATCACTGCTGCAGCTGCAGTAGCGGCATCGGCCCAGGTGCCGGCGTTGTACAACGGACTGGCCGCATACAGGGCGAGGCGCGCTTTCAGGGCGAGTGCAGCGCCTTTGGTGGCGCGGCCCATCGGCCATGCGGTACTGTTATTTTCAGGCAATAATGCTGCGGCCTGGTCTAATTGAGCAATAGTATAATCCAGGCTTTCTTTCAGCGTAGCGCGGGTGAACAGCGAATCGTTCTGCAGGTTGTCGCTTAGCTCCAGTACTTTGTCGCCCATGAGCACTACCCCGCCGTAGTTACGGATCAGGTCATGGTAACGGAAAGCGCGGATAAATTGCAATTCACCTTTCAGCCACTGGCGGTGTGGTTCGCTGATCGTCAGTTGTGGCAAACCGTTCAGCGCGAAGTTACATTCACGGATGCTGCGGTAGCTACGCGGCCAGATGGTCGCCGCCATACCGAGGTTTTCGGGTGCCAGCAAACCTTTCTGGATCAGCCAGGTATTATCATCGTTGTTGTAGATCGATTCATCTGTGATGGAACTCCATAAACTGTACTCGAAACCACGGCCAAAACCAGGATCGGTACCGTCGCCTTCTTTATCCTGCAAACGTGCGCCGATGTAACGATTGCGTACATACGCCTCGAATACGAGCGAGTCTGACAGCAACACACTTTGTTCAAATTTATCCGTAGGCCTTACGTCGAGCAAATCGCGGTTGCAGGACGTGTAGAGTGCGGAGGTGGCCAGTAAGCAGGCCGAATATATGATGGACTTAATTTGCATTTTTCTTCTTTTTTCGGTTAGAAACTCACGTTAACGCCTACGTTAATGATCTTCTGCTGTGGATAGAACTGGCCGCTGCCATTGTTACCTTCCGGATCAAAATCTTTCACTTTCGTGATGGTGAACAGGTTGAAGGCGTTGGCATAGATGCGGGCAGACTGCATACGGAGCATGGAGATCTTTGAAGCCGGCAGGTTATAACCCAGTTCGATGTTCTTCAAACGCAGGAAGGAAGCGTTCTGCAACCAGAAGGTGCTGGGATACAGGCCACCGTTCACAGAGGAAGAAGCACGGGTATCTACACGCGGATAAGAACCATTCGGGTTGCTTGGGCTCCAGCGGTTATCTGCCCATGAGCTATAGAAGTTACCTACAGTGCCGGATTCTGGCAATACGTACTGGCTTACTTTCGCCTGGCCAGCCACTACGATAGACAAATCAAAATCACCGTAACCGATAGAGGCCGTAGCACCATAAGTGATCAAAGGAATGTTGCCATACTCGCTACGCACCTGGTCATCAGCAGTAATGCTGCCATCACCATTGTAATCTTCGTAAATCAGGTCACCAGGCTGTGCGCCGTTCAGGTGAGGCGTTTTATCGATCTCCTCCTGCGTGCGGTAAATTCCTTTCGAACGGTACAGCAGGTAAGTATTTAAGGGATGACCGGTCTGGCGCTGGTGTGCCAACACACCCGGTGCTTCATCTATAAATTCGATGTTGCTTTTCGCATACGTAAAGTTACCTGCTACGCCATAGTTGAACTTACCGGCGCGTTTGGTGTAACCCAGTGTAGCTTCTATACCGGCGCTGCTCACTTTACCAATATTCTCAGAAGGCACCAGCGGATCGGAACCAAAAGGATTCACGATACCAGATACAAATGGAATAGAGGCGTTACGTGTAGCCAGGATATCGGAACGCTGTTGCTTAAACCAGATGAACTCGAAGTTAATACCGTTGAATAGGGCACCTTCGATCGCCAGGTCCGTTTTACGTGCCTGCTCCCAGGTGATCTGGCTGTTAGCAAGTTTAGTAAGATCCAGTCCTGGTACGATAACGAGGCCGTTGCTGGAGTTTACTACGAATTGATTTTTGAGTGCGTAGTTATTGAAGTATTGGAACAGGCCTACGTTATCGTTACCCAGCACACCAAAAGAGGCGCGCAGTTTCAGGTCCTGGATGAACGAAGCGTTCTGCATAAAGCTTTCCTTGGAAATTCTCCAACCCACTGCCGCAGATGGAAAATACCCGTATCGGTTGCCATCTGCAAACGTAGAGGAACCATCGATACGCATCTGCACTTCCGCCAGGTATCTTTCGTCGTAGTCATAAGCCACCTTACCGAAGAAGCTTCTGCGGGTAAAGTTGTAGCTGCTGCCGCTGTTGTTGATATCAGTAGCGGCCGAACCACCCTGTGACAGTTCCGGCGTTAAAATACTGAGGAAGTTGATACGTGATGCCGCAAAGTTCTCCCGGTTGATTTTGCTCTGCTCATAACCGAACAAGCTGTTGATGTGATGCACTCCGAAATCGCGCTGGTAGTTCAGTTTGATGTTGTAAGTGGACTGCGTCATGTTCTGCTGGTTCTGGTTCAGCTGCGCCGCGTTGTTATTACCGCCTACGATACGGGCATCGTAGTTGCCGGTGTTCTTGTTATAAGTATATAACAGGTAAGGCTTGGAGAATGCTTTAGAGAAAGACCATGATTTGTCGAATGCGGCAAAACCGTCGATAGACAAGCCTTTCACGGCCGAAATATTGTAAGCGCCTTTCAGGATACCGTTAAACACCTGCGTAGGATTAACGTTCGTGCCACCAATGTCGGTCGCCATCATGATCGGGTTGCTGCCTTCGATACCGTTGGAGGGCAGGCCATTCGGGTAGCGCGCCACCAGTGTAGGATACGCCCGGTATATCGAACGGAAGATATCACCAGCACCGGCGGTCGGGAACTTACGGTCTTCCTGGCGGCCGGAAAGGTACAGGCTCACCTTAAAGTCTTTCGTTACGTTCGCATCGATGTTAGAGCGGAAGTTGTATTGTTTGTATTTGGTAGCAGCATCGCGGTACAGGCCGTCCTGGGTAAGCATACCGGCAGACATGTAATAGCGTACATTTTCCGTACCACCTGCGATAGACACGTTCGCCTGGTTTTGCAACGCTGTTTTCTTCAGCGTTTCTTCTGTCCAGTCGGTGTTCGGATAATTGATCGGATCACTGCCGTCGCGGAACTTCTGGATTTCCTCCTCCGTATACTGCTGGTTCATGCCACCGGCCTTATTATTATAATAGGCAATTTCGTTGGCGATAGTGGCATACGTTGGCGCGTCTGCCATTTTCGGTAAACGGGTGGGAGAAGAAAAGCCCTGGTTAAAGCTCGCGTTGATCACCGGCTTGCCGGATTTACCGCGTTTGGTGGTCACTAGGATCACCCCGTTCGCTGCACGGCTACCGTAAATCGCGGCAGATGCATCTTTCAGTACCGAAATGCTTTCGATATCGTTCGGGTTCAGCCTTTCCAGGCCGCCCACTTGTCCGGGCACCCCGTCCACCACAATTAATACATCATTATTGCCGGTAGTGGCCAAACCACGGATGGTAAAAGAAGAACCGTCATACCCCGGCTCACCGCCACGGTTGTTAATCACGATACCGGAGAAACGACCTGCGAGGGAGTTAGAC
Organism: Chitinophaga horti; assembly: GCF_022867795.2. NCBI lineage: Bacteria > Pseudomonadati > Bacteroidota > Chitinophagia > Chitinophagales > Chitinophagaceae > Chitinophaga > Chitinophaga horti. The sequence continues at coordinate 2,996,519 of NZ_CP107006.1, forward strand.
ACGTTGGCTGCCGGGCTCTTTACAAGGTCGGCACCTTTTACCTGTGAGATAGAACCTGTCACCGTGGCCTTACGCTGCGCGTTATAGCCCACTACTACTACCTCTCCCAGTTTGGCGTCTTCTGTTTCCAGCACAACGTCCATATTAGCGGAGGCAGGTAATTCTTTTGTTACAAAGCCGAGGTACGTAAATACCAAAGTGGCATTCGCCGGCACATTCAGGGTAAACTTACCCGTTTCATTGGTCGTAGTACCGCTGGTGGCACCCTTTACCCCTACAGATACGCCAGGTAACGGCCCTTCTGCCGAACGCACCGTACCGGATACGGATTGCTGGGCAAATGCCGGCAAACATCCTAAGATCAATAAGGGGAGAAAAAGAAGCCGGCGAAATGTCATGCGGCTGAGAATGGCAGCCGACGCATGGCGGACTGGTTGTAATTTTTTCATCATTACACGCGGAATTTGTTTAGTTATACTATTGCACGTTACTGCTGGTTCACTTACAGCAGTGGTTTAGTTCGGTGGCTAAGGTAGCACCGGGAGGGGGGATAAAATGGTGGGCCAGCTATCAAAAAATAGGGGGTAAATTGACTATACCCCTGTTTACCACCTATCACTTAATATTGATAATGAACTACTTAAACTATTTTTCCCCTTCGGGGCGTAAAAGGTTCAGATCGAGATTAAAGGATTGGCGGTACTTTTTAATATAGGCAGATGGCGTGATGCCGAAAAGTTTAACGAACTGTTCGCGGAAGTACCTGGCGTCGGCAATACCTACCTGGAAGGCCGCCTGGTTCACATTCATATTTTCCCGCAGCATTAACACCGCCGCCCTCCGTATCCTGATCGACCGGATGAAGGCATTGGGCGACTGGGCGGATACATGTTTAATTTTTGCATATACGCTGGAACGACTCATGCCCATCTCTTTACAGAACTTCTGTATAGTGAAGTCCTCCGTTTCGAGATTGGCCTCCACAACCTGGATGGCCTGCTGCAAAAATTCCTGGTAGGCAGCCGGCACCTTCACGGTGGATTGTTGCAACGTAATGCTATCGAAGAAAAACTGTTGTACGAGGTTCCGGTTTTTTAGTATCGTTTCTACCCGGGCGAGCAGCAGCTGACTGTCGAAAGGCTTGGTCATATAATCGTCGGCGCCCCCTTCTACCCCTTCGAGCCGGCTGTCGGAGGACGAAGCGGCCGTGAGCAGGATCACAGGGATATGGCCGAGTACCGGCGACGCTTTTACCTGGCGGCATAACTGCACGCCGTCCAGGCCCTCCATATTTACATCGCTTACGATCAGGTCGGGCAGCTGGCTGCTGGCAGTCTGGAATCCCTCCAGTCCGTCGGCGGCCGTCATTACGTGGTATTTATCGCTGAACAGTCGTTGCAGGTACTCACGTATCTCGCGGTCGTCATCGATCACCAGCACCGATTTGCGGTCGGTCACGATCTCCGACGCAACGCGGCCATCCTCCGGGAGGTCGGGTGCCGTCACGGGTGCGGGTGCGTCTTCGGCCAACTCCTGCAACAGCGTGCCGGATTGCGGGGCGTGCACTTCTGCAATCACCTCACCCGCCAGGCGGGGCAACACGATCGTGAAATCGGCCCCTTTGCCCGGCAAACTACGAAGCAGCACGCGGCCCTGGTGACTTTCCACGAAGTGTTTTACCAGGTACAGCCCTATTCCAAAGCCTGTCTTTTGGGTAGATGCACTGCCTGTACGGCTAAACTTAGCGAACACCGACGACTGGTCGGCCTCGGCGATGCCGCAACCGGTATCGCTTACGCGGATGCTGATATGTTCACTCCCCTCCTCTTCCAGCACCAGGCTGATGGCCCCACCGTCCGGCGTGAACTTAAATGCGTTGGACAGCAAATTGAACAAGGCGATCTCTATCTTCTCATAATCCGCCTGCACCGGCACTTCCCGCCCCGGGGAACGGAACTGGTAATCGATCTTACGGGCGGCTGCCTGCTGTATAAAACATTGGTACACCTCGTCGCACAGACCTATAATATTAAACCGCGACACCTTTAATCCGTCGGCCCCCGAATCGGCCTGGCGGAAGAGCAGCAGCTGATCGACCAGGCTTAATAAGCGCCGCGCGTTACGGTATGCGACCGTCAGATCGAGGTCGGGCGCTTTATCCAGGCGGCTGCGCAGCGGGTTAATAATCAGGGACAGCGGCGTTCGGAACTCGTGGGAAATATTGGTAAAAAAGGACAGCTTTCGCTCTGCATGTTCCTTTTCCTTCTGGTTTTCGAGGTGTGCCAGGCGAATTTCGTATTTGAGACGCTCTTGCCTGCGGGTATATTTCACGTAGGCATAAATGCTTCCGAAGATCAGGGCGAGGTAAATCGTGTAGGCCCACCAGCTGCGGTACCAGGGCGGCAGCACGGTTACACGGAGTAACACCGTGTCGGCCGACCAGCCCTTTCCGGGTTGCGATACCTTTACCTTAAACAGGTAATTGCCCTCCTGCAGGCGCGCATAACTGGCCGTGCGGCTTTCTTCCAGGTAATTCCAGCCCTTGTCCCAGCCTTCCAGCAGGCAGGCGTAGCGGATCTTATCGGCACCCGAGTAGTCGAGGGCCACAAAGTCCAGTGACAATACGGCCTGGTTAAAAGGCAGCGTGATATGTTTCACACTTTCGCGGTTACGCTCCGTAATGTATTCAGGATACGCTTCAATGGGACGGTCGCCAACTTTAATATGATTAAGAAATAACGGTGGATGCGTTTCTTCGGAGAATACACTATCCGGGTTAAAGATGTTAAAGCCGTTAATACCACCAAACACAAAACGGCCGGAGCTGAGGGCACAGGCGGCGTTGAAGCTGAATTGGTTGCTTTGCAGACCATCTTCCTGCGAATAATGGTCTACCATTTTGGTCACCGGGTTAAAACGCGCCAGCCCGTTGTAGGTACTGAGCCACAGGTTGCCCTGGCGATCTTCCAGCATCCTTAACACCGTGTTACTGGGCAAGCCGTCCGCAGTGGTGTATTGTTTATATTTACCTGTAGACCGGTCGAACAGCAGCAGCCCGGCGCCCTGGGTGCCCAGCCAAAACTCGCCTTTACGGGTTTCATGAATGGCGCGTACGGGCTGATTGATGGAATAGAACTGGTGTTGTTTCTTTCCGCGGTCGATGCGGATAAGGGCGTTGTAATTGCCGCCCCACAGCACGCCTTTACTGTCTTCGGCAATGCTTTGCAGGTTCATGATAGCTGCGTCGAACAGCTCGAACTTATTTTGAACCGGGTTGTAGCGGTACAGGCAGCCTTCGTTGGTGGCGCCTGCCCAAATCGTTTTGCGGTGGTCCTGGTAAACGGTCCACGTATTGTTTTCTTCGCGGCCGGTGTTCGGATTGAACAGGGTATAACGTTCGAACTGTTTGTTATGATGTTTCAGGCGGCTGATCCCGCCAAACCAGGTAGAGATCCAGATATCGCCCTGGTCGTCTTTTACCAGGTTGGTGATGAAGTTGCTGGAGAGGGCACTGGTATTTTTTGGATCGTAACGATACTCGGTGTACGTATTGTCATCCATGTTCCAGTTGCGCAATCCGGCACCGTCGGTACCGATGTACAGGCTATTGCCATCCTGGCAAAAAGAAAGAATAAAGTTCTCTACGATCCTGCCGGTTTTGCCTTCGTACCGCACCCATTCAAACGGGATAGGCCGGGGTTCGATGATATTGAGCCCGCCCCTTAAAGTACCTATCCACATGCGATCGTCGCGGTCTGCGTAAACGGCGTATACGGCATTGCTGTTAATTGGTCCGGTAGCGCCTTCGCCACGAAAGGCAATGGCCTGTTTCGCACCTGGCGCCAGCTTGTAAGCTCCGGCGCCATCGCAGCCTATCCACAGTACATTTTTTCTATCGAAACACAAACCTATCACCGGGCTTTTCACTGGCATAAAATCGTGCGTCACCACGTTACGTGCGGGATCATATAGTGCCAGGTCAGCCTCCGTACCGATCCATAAGTTCCCTGCGGGATCGGCCTTCATGCAGTTGGCGCGGCGGATATTATTGGAGGCGAGTGTGAGACGGTGGGTGGCTGCATCGTAGGTATAGAGGCCATAGTTTTGTACGAACACCCATATCTTATTTCGCTGCCTGTCGTACTCAATAGCATGTACATGATAACTGCCTTCGCCGCCGGGCAACGCGATCTGCCTGCCCTTGCCATCTTTACCAAACACTACTAAGCCGCTGCGCTGCGAGCCTGCTAACAGTAGATTGTCATTAATCGTCTTAAGTGCGGATATCTCACCAAATAAAGGTTGTTGTTTGACTTTCAGCGATTGAAATACAGGCATGGAAAAATGACCTGTACGCGGATCAAATACATTCAGCCCGTTTTGTGTGCCCACCCAGGTACGGCGCATGCTATCACCTTCGAGGCAATACACATTATTGGTGGATAAGGAAGTACTGTCGCCGATTACATTACGATAAATACGGAAGTTGTAGCCATCATAGCGGTTAAGTCCATCGTAAGTGCCTATCCACATAAACCCATGCGCATCCTGGTAAATAGTGGTAATGGCGTTATTGGACAAACCCTGCTGAATGCCCAAATAACGAACGGGAAGCTCGCCTGCCACGGACAGCATCACATAAACAAAGAATAACGTGGCGGTAAGAACAATTTTACGCATTACAGGTATTTGTCTGTACAAAATCAAACTCTCGCCGAAAAATTAGGACTTTTTGAGGGATTGAACAAAAACGAGTGAACGCTACCGTGCCTTCAGCACCACGTAACGAATGTTTTTGCGATCGTAAGTATAGGTGATATGCACCTTTCCATCCTTCGTTTGTATTACTGCCGGATAACTAAATTCACCCTTCGACTGATTTTCCAGCACCGCTACATCCTGCCACTCGTTGCCATTTTGCGACACCGCTACGCGTAGTTTTGTACGCCCTTCACTCCATTCTTTACCGGGAATGTCGGGGTTATACACGATGAGCTGCCAGCCGTTTTTAAGCGTAACGGCATCCGTACCCGAATTGGGATTGAGTAAAGAGGTGGGTGTAACGGCGCTCCAGGTAAGACCGGCATCGTTTGACCATGATTGCATCACCTTCCCTTGTTTACTGCGGCACAGCAGTTGCAGGCGGCCGTCGGCGTATTGTAGTATACTGGGTTGAATGATGTCATATTTGCCGGCCGTATCTACCGGGATGGACGTCCAGCTATTGCCGCCGTCTGTTGAACGTTCGATATAAGCACGCCATGCCTGGCTGGTTTCTTTGCTTGTCGGGCTTAATATCACGCCATTAGCCAGTTGCACCGGTTTGTTTTTGATAGGCCCGAGCAGCCCGTCCGCAAAGCGTTTCGGGGCAGACCAGGACTTGCCATTATCTGCGGATGTGATCTCCATACCCCACCAACCCATTGGATTTGGACCTACTTTATAATAGAGATGTAACAGGTTACTTTGATCCTTGAACAGCACCGGGTTCCAGCAGGGATAAGTGCTGTCGGCTGCGACCACTTTGGGGGCAGACCACTTGCCTTTTGCCGAAGTGCTAAGCCATATTTTCACGTCCTTATTGCCTTCGTGACTACCCGCGAACCAGGCAGCCATTAACAAGCCAGGCCTATATTCCACGATAGTAGATGCATGACATTGTGCAAAAGGCACTTTGTCGAACAACATTCCGGCGGAAAGCTGTTTCCAGGAAGTTTGCCCGAAGCCTGCCAGCGGAATAACGAGTAATAGCAAAAGCAATTTCTTCATCCCGGCAAGATAAGCAAAATGCAGCGCGCTGCAACAGATCCGATGATCGGGCCAACAGTCGGACAACTGATTTTTCCGTACCTTCGGGCGGCAATTTAAAATCAAACCGAATCGATATGAGAAGTGTGCTGCTGTTATTGGCATTTATTCCGTTTACAACATTGTCGGCCCAGCAAAAAAGCCTTTCCGGGGCCTACCTGACCGTTAAAGACAACCTGGTGGCCAACGACTCTGTGTCCACTAAAAAGTCTGCCACCGCGCTGGTAGAAGCTATTGGCAACATGAAAATGAAAGGCGTGGCGAAAGATTCTGCCAAAGTATTTGCGGCTGCGAAAGCTAAGATGCTCGACTTTGCTACAAAAATGAGCGCTACCCAGAATGTGAACCGCCAGCGGGAATTTTTCTCCGGCCTGTCACAATCCTTCTGGAAAGTAGCCAGCCTGGCGGCTATGCCAGCCGACTTGTACTACCAGCGTTGCCCGATGACCGGCGTAACCTGGGTAAGTAACGAAAAAGCGATCAAGAATCCTTATTATCCGAAAAACATGCTCACCTGCGGGGAAGTGATCGGGGAAAAAGGTGCGACCTTATAAAGATGCGACGCCGGGCCAGTTGCCCGGCGTTGTTGTTTGCAGGCATTTACAACGAACACAGATTTAGCGCAGCTTACTTGCAGATGTGTTACTTCCGCTAATTCGATCACCTGTAAGCAGCTCACATCCCGTAATTTTATATAAAACATCAGCGATGCCCCCATTTTCCATACAGACACCCTTAGAAAACGACAAAGCACTATTACTGCCATTACAGGATAGCGATTTCGAAGCCCTTTACGCAGTAGCCTCTGACCCGGCAGTGTGGGCGCAACATCCTAACAAAGATCGCTGGCAGCGGGAAGTATTCGCCAACTTCTTCGATGGCGCTATGAAGAGCGGCGGTGCCTTCAGGATCATTGATAAAGCCACCGGAGAAGTAGCCGGTAGCAGTCGTTTTTACGATTACGACGAGGCTGAGAACACCATCCTGATCGGTTATACCTTCTATGGTACGCGCTTCTGGGGCAAAGGACTTAATCCTTCTGTCAAGAAACTCATGCTCGACTATATTTTCCAGTTCGTGGATAAGGTACAGTTCCATATCGGTTCGCATAACCTCCGGTCACAGATCGCTATTACGCGCCTGGGCGCAGAGAAAGTGGGTGAGCTGGAAGTGGCCTACTACGGGGAACCCTCCAAGCTCAATTTCGTGTACGAATTGCGTAACTTTGCCGCGCATAAGGCATAAAAGATGAATGTAACCAACCTTACCATCCGGGACCAGGAGAAGATTTCGCTGGACGATATACAGTTCAGTCGTGAGAACAGGGAGATCCTGGACCAGGTGCTTCGCGAACACCGGCATGTAGCGGAATTGAAGAAATACAACCTCCCGGTAGATAATAAGATACTATTGCACGGCCACTCCGGCTGCGGCAAAACCACCACCGCCAAGGCAATTGCCACCGCCCTCGGCAAGAACATTGTGATCGTTAACCTTAGCACCCTGGTATCGTCAAGATTAGGTGAAACCGCGCAGAACATGCAGCTGGTCTTCGAAAAGGCGATGCGTGAAAAATCGGTATTATTCCTCGACGAATTTGACCACATCGGCAAGATGCGCGTCACCGACGATAAAGACTCCGGCGAAATCCGCCGCCTGGTGAACTCTCTCATCCAACAAATCGACTATCTCCCCGCAGATACTTTACTTATCGCCGCCACTAACTATCCTGAACTGATCGACGGCGCGTTGCTACGTCGTTTCCAGTTAAAACTGAAGTACGAGATGCCTGGCGTTACGGAGCTGGATGCCTATTACGATAAACGACTGGCTGTATTTCCCGCCCATCTGACGAATATAGAGCGGCAGTATGGTATTTCTTATGCGGAAGCGAGGGACTATGTGAATACGGCGATGAAGGCGAGGATTATCGAGGAATTGGAGAATGGGGAGATGTAGAAGATCGCGGAGACTGATGCGGAGGTTTGCTTCCCTGCGGTCGCAATGACGGGATGGGACTGATACGGAGGTTTGCTTCCCTGCGGTCGCAATGACGGGATTGGACTGATACGGATGTTTGCTTCCCTGCGGTCGCAATGACGGGATGGGACAATCGGATGGGACTGATGCGGAGGTTTGCTTCCCTGTGGTGGCAATGACGGGATGGGACAAGCGGATGGGACTGGTGCGGAGGTTTGCTTCCCTGCGGTCGCAATGACGATACGGAGAGAGGCATTTCTTAAAACGTCATTGCGAATGAAATGAAGCAAACTTCGTGTGTAGTCTTCGCGTGAAGACTGGTGCGGAAGTTTACTTTCCTTCGGTCGCAATGACGAATTTTAATTGCTTCCTCAGCGTTTGCAAACATATGATGACGGGGACGAAAAAAACTACAAAAATCGCTTCAGCCAATTACGCATCTCCCCCCACGCTTCCGGCGCAAACGTTTCTTTCAGGCTTGCACTTTCTTCGCGGGTGCACGTCACGCAATGCTGAAACAGGTGATTGAGGCCTGGCATCACTTTCACCGTGGCCTGTTTGCCGCCGTACTTACGAACGGTTTCCAGGTTCTCTTTATACGGCACCATCACATCTTTATCACCATTCAGTGCCAGGATGGGTACTTTTATCTTCTTTAATAGCGGCACCGGATCGTAGCGCAGGTGGTATTGGTACCATGCGCCGGTGGCCTGGTTTACGTAGGAGTAAATCGGGAAACGCATGTGATCGTGTTCGCCCGGTTTGTCTTTAGCGAAGGCACTGTCGTCTGCATGCTTCCAGGCGTTATAGGTGGCGTTCAGCTTTTCGGCCAGCTGCGGTGTATAGGCATAGCGGTAGGCTGTGTCGTACATCCGCAAGTTGATGTCTTTATGGCGCGCCTTATCGTAATCAGGTATCTTGGCGGCTTCGATCAGACCGATGTTTTGCAGGCGTAATGCCTGTAACCCACTTGTCGCCAGTCCGGCCAGGGTAACGATGAAATCTACCTCCTTTGACTTGGCTGCGGCGATGAAAGCAGCGGCGCCGCCTTCGCTGTGGCCTATCAACCCAACTTTATCTACGCCCTTCTGTTGTTTCAGGTAAGCAATGGCAGCCAGGGCATCATCTGCAAAGTCGCCGGTAGTGGCGGTTTCGTATACACCGTTGGTTTGTCCAGTACCGCGATCGTCTACCCGTAGAACAGCGAAACCTAAGCGGGACAAAGAATCAGCCAGTACAGCGAACATCGGGTGGCCGGCCATTGTACCGTTGCGGTCTTGTTTGCCGGAGCCGGATACCAGCACCACACCGGGGAATGATTTTTTCCCCTGTGGCAACGTGAGCGTGGCGCCAAAGCGGATGCTGTCGCGCGTAAAGAACACAGCGTCGCAGCGGGAAGAAAGTACCTGGCTAAACGCGCCAGGTACCAGGGTATATAAACACAAAAACACGAGAATACAAGGTTTCATCATCATCCTTCCTTCTTTAATAATTCAATTACGTAGCTGATTTCGTCTGCCAGCGCGCTCGGGCTGCCCATATAACCATTGGAAGCCCAGCGGATCTGGCCTTTACCATCAATAATGATCTTGGCGGGAATGCCGGAGAACTTAAGCGTCTTGGCGTATTTGCTGTACGTATCGTCCAGGCGGCCGTTGGTATTTTTACCGTCGTACAGAACGTTTAGGTTGTAATTATTTTCCTTCAGGAACGCCTTGATCTGTTCTTTATAGTCAGGCTTCGTTTCCTGTGTAGCGATGAAGTAGAAGTTTACATTTTTGTCGTTCGCGTACTTGTTCACTGCCATCTGCATGCCTGGTAATGCTGCTTTACAAGGGCCGCACCAGGTTGCCCAGAAGTCGATCACGATGATATTACCTTTCTGTTTGGCAAGATCCGCGTAACCGCCTTTCAGTTGCTCCAGTTTGAACATCGGCGCTTCTTTACGCAGCATTTGCTCGCGCAGGTGAGCCTGTTGTTCGGACAATGTTTCTGCACTCTTAAGGCTGTTGAAATAAGCATCAAAGCCTTTGTCGCTCTTATTCTTCTTAACATACTCCTTTTTCAGCAGATCGATGATTTCAGGCGTTGCTTTGTTCATGGCTACGGCGTTCTCCACCAGCTGCATCGCTTCGTTGTGGCGACCGTTGCTTTCGAGCAGGGTTGCGTAAAGACCCATAAATTCTGCACTGTTGGCACGTTTAAAGTCTTTTACCTTTTCCATCCACACCAGTGCGGTTTTATCGTCGCCCTTGCGATGCAGGTATGAAGCGTGCCCCAGGTAGGCAGGTAATGCATATTCCAGCACATGCTGTTCCCATTGCGATTCGCTCAGGTATTTGCTCGCCAGTCCTCTTTTATTCTTACTTAACTTTTCGATTTCCTCCACCAGCATTTTTGAGTACGGGAAGATGAAATCAAGCGTTACTTCACCATGACTTTCAGCGCCCATCACCAGCAGGCGATGAAACTCCGTAAGTGCGTTCAATGGCGCAACCGGGGCCATCTCGTACAGGATGTTGTAGTTCTTTTTGCCCACTTGTTCGTAGACTGCCGCGCGGAAGGCTTTGTCGTACCACAGGCGATCTTCCTCGCTATCTACGTACTGGAATTTCTCGTAAGGAAATTTAGCGATAAAAGCCTTCCACTGCGTGATCGTTTTTTGACCAGCCGGCGCCATATAAAAAGCCCTTAATGCTTTATCGCGGGCAACAACGCCGTCGGGAAATTTCGATATGATCACCTTATCCACAGAATCTGCCTTGGCGCGGTTGCCAGCCAGTTCGCGATAGGCGCTGCTTACAGCGCGCAGTTCATCTTCCGTAACGTCGGGCAGGGTGCCGATATAGTTCGCTTCTCTCACCAGGATTGTATCCATCTTAGCCGGATCAAATGCTTTTAAAATCTTCATCGTAGGCAGGAAGATGGTGCGACGGCTCATCGGGAAATTACGCAGCTCCTGGTTCATCCAGAAACGACCTACTTCGTTGGTGATAACCGCGCTATCGCTTGTAATGGGCGGCATTTCACGTCTTAACGCTTCGGTACGCAACATACCCCAGGCGGCGTAAGAAGTAGGCATCTGCTGGCCTTGTTTGTTGGATAACAGGTAGGCATACGTTGGCCTGCCACCCTTATCCGTCTTGCCATTAGCGCTGAAGTTGTTCACCATCAGCACAGCGTCTGCAGGTACCAGGAAGCGGCTGACCCAGCCACTGTCGGTCATACGCATGGTAATATCGCGCGCTTCCCAATCATTGTTACGATAGTAGTATACTACGCCTGTAACCGGCGCGAGGCCTTTCAGGATGGTGGATTCCGGGTTATAAAACACAGTCACGGAATCTCCGGCTACCGGATGGTCCGGGTATACTGCGTAGGGCTTCTGGGCGACTGCCAGGCCCGTTGAGAGGGCCAGCAGTCCCGAGAAGGCAATGCCTTTCATGTTCATCTGGTGTATATTTTTAGGTTTCCTTTTGTAGATTAATAAGCGCCGGAGCCACGATTTTTAGCGGTGATATCATACACCTGTCCGTAGCCGGTAGATACGTTTTTAGCCGGGAGGGTCACATCGCCGCTCACGCCGTTGAGCGCAAATTCGTATACACGGCCCTGTGTACCGTCCCAGGTGGCAATGTATAACAGGCGGCCTTCGGCAGTAGTTACACTAAAGTTGGGACGAGGCTTGTATATCTTCATGCAGGTAATAGTTTCGCCGGCAGGCAAGCCATCAAACACCACTTTCGAGGTATTGGCGCCGAAATAATCATAAGCATACACTTTACGATCGGTCGCGTAGAAGTCCACATATCCCAGCTCGCTCGCCTGGAAATATTTCGCAGCAGCGATTTCGGGCAGATTAGTCATGTTGTAAGCTGCCACCGCCATATTGCCATCATCTGCTTTATTGAAATTGCATACGTACAGCCAGTAACCAACGCCGGTGCGATCTTTAAAGAACGCATGCGTATTGCCGGAAAAGCCACGGTCCATGTACAGCATATCCTTTCCGATATTGCGCAAGTCGAACGGTGCCACGCCTGTTGGTGCTTTAAAGTCGATCATGCTGCCTGCGACAGAAGCCGGGTGAATAAACTTGCCGAACTTTTTATCGTACACCGCCGCCAGCAAGCTGGAAGACGTAGCATGCGTGAAATAAGGCGCCAGGTCGTAATCACCTGGAACGGCACCGCTAAACACGGCATCCAGCTCATAAGTTGAGTTGTACATATGTAACTTACCACCGTTAATGAGCGCACCGTAACCGCTGTTCAGGTACATGAACGCCTCGGGAGCCAGCACTGTTTCCGGACGACGGAAGTAGCGCAGATCTTCACGCAGCAGGGAGAAGTCCTGCCCTTTCATGCGCGAAATGTGTCGGTTACTGCCCACTACGATCCAGTTAGGTTCGTTGGTATTGCTGACCCTTCTTTCCTGCGCCACGAAGCGGGGAATGCCGGCCAGTTTTGCACCGGTAGCACCGGCGTACAGGCCACGCAGCCTGCGCGGAACCACACCGCTTACAGGCACCGCATCTGCCGTAATCAGAAAATCTACATCGGAAGAATCGTTGTTACCATGCAACACCATCACCCCATATTCCAATCCCACGGATACGGTAACCGGGAAGATTACGTTCGCTTTCAAACCATTTACGCTGTCCGTAACGATCAGTTCCAGGCGGTATTCTCCTACGCGTTCGATCACCGGAGACGCCAGGTGCAGCGACTGCGACATTACACGTGGTGGTTCTGTGGGAGGCGTACTGCCGGTTACGTGCGGATAAATGATCCAGCGGTAAGTCAGCGCTGCTGTGTCGCCACCCGCATAGTTGATACGCGGATTGATGTCCATCACACCATAACGTTCGATGAACCTTGCGCCACCGATGCCCGCTGTATCGATCGCGGGAATATTTACCGTGGTGTAATCGTAATTGCCCTTGTCTTTTTTACAGGCATTCAGGGCGAGGGCCGCCGCAAATGCCGGAATAATATAGCTTAACTTAAGTTTCATGTTTACTGCTTAAAAGTGAAGGAAAACCTACAGCGGGAATGTTACCAGCTGCCCACGTTCATCCGTTAAATCCGGATCATTGGCGTTGTTGTAAGCCTTAAGCGCCTGTTTCAGCACGGCGTTCAGGTCGAGCATGCCGGCATTGGTATACTCTCCTTCTTTCGGTGGTATCCTTCCGCTTTGCTGTAAAGGGAAATTATCTTTACCGGTAACGGAGATGATAAAACGCCATTTCGCTGCGCTGTAGGTACCGAAGTAGTACGACAAACCGATCAGCGCATCCCAGTTCGCGGGCTTCACCACGTTATCGCTCCAGGTAAGGGTAATGGAACTATCCTCCCCTACTCCCTGTTTAAAATCCGCCGTAGCAGCCACACCCAGGTTGAGGGTCACCGAGGTGTCCTTAATATCTTCCGTACGATGCAGCACCACCGGAATATAACCGATCACCGTGCCAGCTGGTACAATACCGTCTATGAAATCGTAATGTTTACCTTCAGCGGCGGTTGTTCCGGTAGCAATGGCACGGCCTCTCACGATACGGTCGCGGGAAGCGGTATCGCCCATCACTTTTACTTTTACGAGAAAAGTATCGCGGGTAATACCCAGCGGCAGGGTTACGAAAGAGAAGGATTTAAAAGTGATACGGGTTTGGGTAAGGTCAGTAGCACGTTCGAAGAAGTATACGCGCGGCTCGTCCTTATACGCCGCGATGTCTTTTTCGCAGGCTGCTGCCAGCAGCGTAAACGCGAACAGTAAAACGATCTTTATATGTTGCAGTTTCATTTTTCTTCTTTTTAAGTTGACAGGATTACTTGCCGTTTCCATATTCCACTTCACTGTCGGGCAGCGGCAGAACGTAAATCGTATTGTTCGCATTCACCGCACCGATCTGCGGAAGGTTCAGCCGCTTGTAGTAGTAAAACAGCTGTCCTTCCAGGTAAAGATCTTTGCGGTATTCCTTGAAGATTTCGTTCTGGAGCTGGGCTTCGGTTAAACCGGCAGACAAATCCGCGGTGATGTTGCGCGCTCTTCTCACAATGTTCAGGTATTCGACAGCCGCAGCAGGATCAGTCGTTTTTAAACACTCGGCAGCGATGTAATACATTTCGGATACGCGAATGATGGGCAGTTTACGCAGATAAGCTGCACTGGTGCCGGCCGACTGCTGCAGTTTGGTGCTCAAACGCAGCAGTGAGGAAGAGTCCTGCAGTTCGGTGATACGAACGTACCGGTAGTCGTTGGTACCTTCGTACACTTCCTTAAACTCATTGTCGCTGTTTTTCGTGAGCAGGCTGTTACCACCCGGTGTAAAGTAATTGGTTGTAATAGCCGCCATATCCGCCTTGAAGAAGGTGAATACCAGCTCCTGGGTAAATACATTGTTACCACTACGCATTTCCGGCTCGGGCGTAAATGTAAACACGCCTGATCCGATCACTTCACGGGCTGCGGCCAGTGCATTCACTTTATCGCCTGCGTAGAGGTATACACGTGCCTGCAAAGCTTTTACGGCGTAGTAGTTTACTTTGTAATAGCGCTCGCGCAGATAGGTGGATGTGGGGGCCACGCTGCCTGTCACAATTGGATCAGCTGTTTTAAGCGCAGCCGCAGCGATCGTCAGGTCGGCCTGTATACGGGTAAGTACTTCCGCCACGGTTAAGCGGGGCAATGCATCCACCGTCAACACATCCATATAAGGAATAGCCTTCGTTGCGCCACCACCCGGTGCCGCCGGGGACGGACCAAACAGCCGCAGCAGGTCGAAGTGCATGAACGCTCTCAATGCATGTGCTTCCCCGTTGATGATCGCGTAGTTAGAGTCGCGGAACATGCGGCGGTTGACGGTTGCGAGGTTCGCGATCAGGTTGTTATCGTTTGCCAGTGTTTTATACATGGCTTTATAGATGCCATCTGTTTTCCTGCGCACGCTATCGTTCGTGTAGCGGTAAAAAGAAGCGTCATAGTATTCATGAAAAGTACTTACGAAACGGGTGTGTTGCTGTCCGAGTACGTCCAGCAGGCCGTAGGAAAGCTCTTTACCGTACAGAGCGTCTACACTCATGTTGAGATATACGCCGGTGAGCGCATCCATGAAGCCCTGCTCGTCGTCGAACGCAACATCTGCGTCGATCTGTGTTTTCGGCTTTACATCCAGGAAGTCTTTGCAGGAGGCCAGCATCACTACCGGTAAAGCCCATATCAATATGCGATTAAATCTCATTGTGTTTGCTGTTAAAAGGTCACTTGTAAAGAACCGGAAATCGTTCTGGCATAAGGATAATCCAGGCCGCGTTCTGTTTTAACGGTGCTGATACGCGCCAGGTCATTCAGGTTCAGCAGGAAGCTTACCCGGCTGGCATGTATCTTTTCTAACCACCTGGCGGTACCGAAATCGTAGCCCAGGCTCACGGAAGAGAACAACAACTCGTTCATATCCTGCAGGAAGCGGGATGTAGGACGGGTATCGGTCCTGTCGGCAATGTCCTTGAATAGTGACTTGTCGCCCGGTTGCCTCCAGCGTTCTGTCAACGCCCTCACGTCTACGTTATAATTGAAATCCGCATTCTCCACGCGGCTTACCAGTGTAGTATTGTATTGCTGTCCGCCTGCTCTGAAGGCGAAGGCGAAGTTGGCGGTAATGCCCTTGTGCAGCACGTTCACTCCAAATGTGCCATTGTACAGCGGGTTGCTGTCGCCACCCACGATATAGTCGTCTGTAGACCATACATACGTAAGCGTGCCATCTCTCTTTACAAAGATTTCCTTACCATTCGCCGGATCGATGCCGCGGCTGGGCACTACCCAAATGGCAGACATTGATTGTCCGGGTACGAAACGGGTAGACGGCCTGCGGTTAGCCGCATTGCCAGTGCTCGTACCTCCTTTATCGTTATCCGCTTCCTGGTTCAGCTGTTCCAAGGAGTTGGATACTTTGCGGATGCGGTTCGTGTTGTGCGCTACGTTAGCAAACACATTCACCGAAGTGCGTGTATTGCTGTTATTGAACACACGCATGTTAACGCCCGCCTGGAAGCCCTTGTTGCGAGATTCGCCAATGTTCGACTTATACGTCTCGAAACCATTGGAAGGCGCGATCACCATGTCGCTCAGCAGGTTCTTGGTATCGCGGATATAGTAGTCGAAACGGATGCTCAGCAAATTGAACAAAAACAGGTCGGCGCCAATGTTATTGTCTTTTACCTGCTGCCATTGCAAGTAGGGGTTTGGCAGCGCGAGCAGGTCGAGGCCCATATCGCCGTTGTACGTACGGTCTACGATATATTGGTAAGTAGCGATCGACTGGTAGGAGTTGAAGTTCTGCGTACCGGTTGTACCCACACTCCCTCTCAGCTTAAACATGTTGACGAACTTCAGGTCCTGCATAAACTTCTCTTTGTGCAGGTTCCAGCCGGCACCTACCGACCAGAAGAGGCCCCAACGTTTATCGGCACCAAACTGAGAGCTGGCGTTGCCACGGTAGGAGAAGTCGGCCAGGTATTTCTCATCATAAGAATAGCTGACGGCAGAAGTGATGGCCACCGAGCGGCTGGTATTTTCCGTACCGGCGGCTTTCGTACCATCTTTATAACGGCGACCAAAAGAGATGTCGTCCATCTTATCATTCGGGAAACCCACCATCGTCATACCATTGGTAGATGTATTCGCCTGTGTGATCGTGTAAGCGCCGTTCAGGTATACGTTGTGTTTGCCGATGTTGAAGTAATAGTTCGCCAGCAGGTCGCCATTGATATTGTTCTGCTTTCCGTTCTGAATGCTGTATTCACCACGATCGAGATACGCATCGGTATTCGGCTGTATGGTTGCATACATCGAGTGGCTGGCAGGCGTGAACTTCTGCAGGTCGTTGTCCTGTTTAGTAATACCCACACGGGCGGTTACACGCAGGTTACGGGCAATGTCCCAGTCTGCATAGAAATTCTCGATGATCTGGAAATACGTCGTAAAGTCTTTCGAGTTCAGCGAGCCGTCGTACATCGGGTTACCGGCAGCGCCGTTGTTGTAACTTACGATGTAGTTGCCGTTCGCATCTTTCATACGCCAGTACGGGTTCATACGCGCCACATTGGTGAAGCTGCCGTACGGTGAGTTGTCTGACCGGTTTTTATCTACCGTCAGACTGTTCCTGAACTGGAAATTATTTTTACGGTAGATGAGGTTAATGCCGCCAGACACCGTATTTCTGTCCGAGCCTTGCATCACACCTACCACATTGTTATAGTTCATGTTGGCCGAGTAACGGAAACCATCGTTACCACCTTCGAGGTTGAGGCCGTGGCGCTGACCGATACCATTGCGCAGCGGCTGCGACAACCAGTAAGTATTCACCCCTTCCAGCGCTGCCTGCAGGTTCGTGCTGTACTCTCTCAGCAACTGCGCTTCCGTGGCTGGGTAAGGCGAGGAATATTTGCCGGACAGTACTTCTGCCTGTACTTTCTGCATGCTGTTGGTGAGCTTGTAACTTGTGAGGTCCGGCGCCATTACGTCCATACTGCCCGTGTAAGAGAGGCGCAGTTGTCCGGACGCGGGGGCCTTTGTTTCGATAACTACCACCCCGTTACCCGCTTTAGAACCCCAGATCGCTTTAGCAGAAGCATCTTTAAGGATCGTAATGCTTTGCACGAGGTTCATGTTCATATCGTTCACCTTTTCCAGTGTGGTTTCGAAACCATCGAGGATAAAGAGCGGCAGGTTAGGGTTGGTCGTATAGTCGCCCTTCAGGTCCGGGAAGCCCGTTTGGCCGCGCAGCTGTATGTCCGGCAACCTGTTCGGGTTGGAGCCTGCATCGAGGTTATCCATGATCTGGAAAGACGGGTCGAGAATGGCCAGTGCTTTCAGCACGTTCTGGTTAGTCACTGTGCGCAGTTCTTCTTTTGTAAAGGTGGATACGGCCCCTGTAAAGCTTTCGCGTTTACGGTTAAACATACCCGTGCTGATCACCACCTCGTTCATTTTGGTGGCTTCGGCCTCCATCACGATCGTGAGGTTATCGCTGTTCTTTACTTTTACCGCTTTCAGTTTGAAACCGATGCCTGTAATACTCAGCTCCACCGGCCCTTCTTTGGCCGCGCGGATCGAGAACATGCCCGAAGCGTTGGTCACCACACCGATTTTGGTGCCGATAATCATCACCGTCATGCCTGGCAGCGGTTCGCCTTTTTCGTTAGTTACCTTACCGGTAATTTCCAGCGGTGGCGCAGCCGGCTGTGGCTCGGGCGAAGTGTTTTCTTTTTTCTTAATGATCACCACCTTATCCACGATCGAATAAGTGAGTGATTTCTCTCTCAACAAAGCTTCCAATGCCGCAGCCAGTGGCTGAGCGTTGATGTTTACGTCTAACTTTCCGGCGGCTGCCAGGTCGTCATCCGTATAAAAGAAATTGAACCCCGTCTGTTTTTTCATTTCAGAAAACACATCTTTCAAAGGCATTCCTTTTCCCTTCAGACTCACGTTTTGCGCAGATATACTGGCAGTTACGTGCATGGCCGTAGTTAGTACAAGAATAAAGGATAATTTCATGATCCTCCAGATTTTGGCTGGCATGGCAGGCCCATGCTCTTTGTTTTTGCACAAAGCAGTGAAATACATAAATTTGTTCTGGTTGAAGAATTGTGAAAACAACGATAACGTTCATCATCCAAACAAACCGGGGTGTTCGCTGCACTTCCGGTTTATTTTTTTACAGATGAAACTAACCGGCATTAACTCGTAAACATTGCATAATAGGCCGTTTTAAAAGGTGAGTAATACAATTTGGTTGATTATTGATCTACAGTTATTTTATTTCCTTCTATCTTAAAATGTACGTTCCCTGTTAACTCCAGTATTTCAAACACCTGCGATACATTCACATTGCGTGGAATGGTACCGCTGAATTTCTTTTCCGGCACGCGTTTATAGTTCACTTCTACATCGTACCAGCGGGCGAGCTGCCGCATAATAGTGCGGATGTCAGCACCGTCGAAGTGGAAGTTGCCATTCTTCCAGGCCATTACCTGCTCCTGGTCTGCTTCGGCCAAATTCACGCGGCCTGTACTCCGCTGCAGGCTTGCCTGTTGGCCCGGGCGTAACACCACGGAAGCCACCTGCACTTTACCGCTGAGCAATGTGGTATGCACCGCGGCTTCATCGGCATAAGCATTCACGTTGAAGTTTGTACCTAACACCCTTATTTCCGGCCCGCCGGTTACCTGCACAAAAACCGGTTGCTGTGCCTGTTCGCGGATCTCGAAATACACCTCACCACTTACCTCTACCCTGCGTTCGTTGCTATTGAAGGCCACCGGGTAGCGGAGGGAGGAGGCAGCATTCAGCCAGGCCCTTGAGCCGTCCGGCAGCAATACACTGTACTGGCGGCCCTTGGGTGTAGTGATCGTATTATATTGAGCCGCTCCTCCTTCGGAGGTGGCAGCATCGTAAACAAGTTGCCCGTTCTGCACGCTCACCTGTGTACCGTTTTGAGCGGCCAGTTGTACGTTGCCCAAACTATCCAATACTACCTGCTGACCATTCGCCAGGGTGAGAATAGCTCCTTCTTTGCCCGGCAACGCGTCGTTGGCGGGCGCTTTCGTAACGATCGCCACCGTAGTGCGCGACGATGGTTGCAGGAAGAAGTAGCCTGCCGTGCCGACAGCCGCTATGATGGCCGCAGCTGCCCACCAACGGGCAGTATGCAGGCGACGCACTTTGCCGGTACGCTCCTGCGGCATGGCGGTAATGTCGCTGAACATCGCATCCGCAGCGGCCTGGCTTTGTAATATACCCGGTACATCCTCGCCAAAACGACCGTCCATCAACGCTTTTACGGCGTCCTCGTTGGCAGGATCAGTCAACAACCGCCACAGCTCCTGCCTTTCGGCAGCAGTCAGCTCATAGTTGTCCATATAAGCCGTATATAAATCTTCCAGTCGGTTACCGGTCATATCAATATTTTTTCGCAGGGTGGTTATAAGATAGACGCACGAAAAAGGAAGTCAAGTAGTGCGATTTGAGAAAAATCATGAAAAAATAACCCACACGCCCAACAGGAGCGCATATAAATTATTTCCTAATACGTCACGGAGATGGGCCAGTACCTTCTTCAGGTGATAGTTTACCGTGTATTCGGTGATGCCGAGCGCGGCGGCAATATCTTTATACTGCATGTTTTCCTCGCGGCTCATACGGAATATGGTGCGTTGCTGGTCGGTGAGCGACGCGAGTGCATTGTGTAACAGGCGGCGTACTTCGCCGTAATCGAGGTCCTGACTGGTGGTATCCAGTCCTTCTTCGGGCAGGGCCGAAGCGTAGCCATCCAGCAGATCGCGCTGCTGTTTTACTTTCCGGAAATAAGAGTAGGTAAGATTTCTCGTAACAGTGCGTAACCAGGGTTCGAAAGACTGGATGTCGGTGAGTTTGTCGCCCGCGATCCATATTTTGATGAATACTTCCTGGGTAATTTCGTCGGCGAGCGCCTCCGTACGTAAGTGGGTGTAAGCAAACCCAAAAACCAGCTGCCGGTATTGATCAAACAGATGCCGGAACGCCACACCATCACCTGCCGCAATCCTTCGCAGCAGTTCCCGTTCACTTGTCAATGCATCTTTCAAGAATAAATACCCGGTTGTTACGGCGATAAAAGTACATAAAACTTACCAGCTACCCACCATTGTTAATTTATCTCCCGTCTGTAACTTTTATAAACGACTGCCGTTCCAAAAGGTTAAAACCCACTAGATGAGACTCACACTCCCGTTATTGATCCTGGTATTGTTTGCCGGCCTGCCGGGCGGCTGTAGCAAAGAGGACATTGCCCATGAATCTGCCTATCAGCAAAGTTTTAAGGCCTGGCAAACATTTAAAAAGGCCAGCGATAACTCCTATCGTTTTATGGTGAAATCCGGATCATGGAACGGCTACGGATCTGAAACGACTTTCACCATTGAAAAAGGAGTGGTTACCGGCCGTCATCATAAGTCGACCATTATGGACGGAGGCACTGGCGCGGTCACTGTCCGCAATGAATGGACGGAAGATGCCAGCACCTTAAACACTCATGACGGCGCGTTGGAACCTATGACGCTTGACGATGTTTACCACCAGGCTAAGACAGACCTTTTGACCAAACGCAGCAAGACTACGCCATATTTTGAAGCCAAGAACGACGGCCTTATTTCCACTGTGGGATATACAATGGAGGAGTGTGTGGACGACTGCTTCGTCGGACTACGCATCGTTTCCATCACCAAACTTTAACAAGAGCATCCGTTTCCGGACGTCCATTATCCGGAAACGGACACCTCACCTTCCTTAATCTATTCATTTACAATACCTTTATGCCGTGGCACCTTTTTGGCAGCCCGGCATCACATGATTACCTATTACTTCAAAATTGCCGCGCGCAATCTTTGGAAAAACAAAAGCTTTTCCGCCATCACGATCTTTGGTCTCGCCATTGGTCTGGCCACCTGCATATTGATTACGCTGTTCGTTACCGATGAACTGTCGTACGACAAGTTTCACCGCAATTACGATCGCATTTATCGTATTAACGCAGATTTCCTCGTGAACGGCAATACCTTCCGCGAAAGGCACTCCCCTGCGCTGTTTGGTGAAGTATTACAGCACGATTATCCACAGATAGAAAAATATTGCCGCATTACACTGCAAGGCGGCGTACTCGTAACACGCGGTCAGGAAACGATCGCAGAGCAGCATGCCTGCTTTGGCGATTCATCGCTGTTCGATGTGTTTACTTTGCCCATGCTGGCGGGAGATGCGAAAACAGCGTTACGCGAACCGAGTGGACTGGTCATCTCCGAGAAAATAGCAAAGAAATACTTTAATAGTATCGACGTAGTGGGCAAGACCCTGCGGCTGGATAACCAGAGTGATTATATCGTTACCGGCGTTATCAAAGACGTGCCGGCACAATCGCACGTACATTTCGACTTTATAAGAGCCATGGCCGGCGTGCCCGAAAGCCGCCAGGACCAATGGATGGCAGACAACTTCACCACTTATGTACGAGTCCGCCCGGGAACGACGAAAGCCCAGCTGGACGGCTTCCTCGCCACTGCCACGGAACGTTATATGGACGAGCCGCTGCGTAAGATGGTCGGTTCTTCTATCGCTGATTTAAAGGCTAAAGGAGAACACTTCGGCTACAATGCCATTCGCATCGATCAGATACATTTTACATTCCGACCTGGCCAACGAAGCCGAGCCTTCGGGCAACATCCAGTATGTATACATCTTTACCGCGGCAGGCATTATTATCCTGCTCGTCGCCTGTGTGAATTTCATGAACCTTTCCACCGCACGTTCCGCCTCCCGCGCGAAAGAAGTCGGCATGCGTAAAGTGTTGGGGTCGCATCGCGGCGTGTTGATCGGGCAATTCCTGGCAGAGTCGCTGCTCACTACCTTTGGGGCGATGCTGCTGGCCGCCATGCTGGCCGTGGTATTGCTACCGTACCTGAATGAGCTGTCGGGCAAAAGTTTGCAGCTAACTGCGCGGCACATCCTCTGGCTGGCACCGGCCGTTGTGGTGACAGGCTTACTGGCAGGCAGTTATCCTGCGTTCTTCCTTTCTTCTTTTGAACCGATAAAAGTATTGAAAGGACGTTTAGCCGGTGGCTTCAGAAGCAGCTGGTTACGGAATGGACTGGTTACCTTCCAGTTTGCGACCGCCATCCTGTTAATGATCGGCACATTTGTGATTTACAGGCAGCTGGGATACATCCGCAATAAACAACTTGGCTACAACCGTGAACAGGTGCTCGTCATCAATAATACCCGTCCGCTGGGGGCGCAGGCTAAAGGTTTTAAGCAGGAAGTGATGCAGATGAGCGGCGTGCAAGGCGGTACGATGACGGCATCGCTGCCGGTCAGAACAGACAATAGCACTAATATTTTTTCTAAGGATGCGACCAATAGTCCGGGCCAGGTAGTGGGGATAGACGAGTGGTTCGTAGACGCAGATTACATCCCCGTGATGGGTATGAAGATCGCCAGTGGCCGTAACTTTTCGGCGGCGTTACCGACCGACGCGCAATCGATCATTATCAATGAAACAGCTGCCCGACTACTTAGCTTTACGGATATTACCGGCAAGAAATTATACACTGGCGGGCAGCCCCGGCCGATCATTGGCGTAGTGAAGGATTTTAACGCCGGCTCGCTGCATAACAAGATCGCTCCCATGGTGTTTTCCTACTGCGACTGCCTCGACAACATGGCCTTCCGTATTGATCCGCGGCAGGCACAGGCCACCATCGCCTCCATCGAAAAAGCATACGAGTCGAGGGAAGGAATGACGGGCCAACCCTTCTCCTATTACTTCCTGGACGAAGCGTTTAATAGCCTGTATCAATCAGAAATGCGTACCGCGCAGATCTTTATCGGCTTCGCGGTATTGGCGGTGCTGATCGCCTGCCTGGGTGTGTTCGGGCTGATTACCTATGCGGCGGAACAGCGCATGCGGGAAATCGGCATCCAAAAGGTGTTAGGCGCATCGGTGACGAGTATTGTAGCCATGTTGTCGGCCAACTTCCTGAAGCTGGCACTGTTTGCCGCGGTTATCGCCACGCCGCTCGCCTGGTACCTCGTAAACAAGTGGCTGAACAACTTCGCTTACCGTATGGAAATCGGCTGGGGCATATTTGCCTGGTCGGTCTTACTCATGGTATTGATCACATTGATAACGGTGAGCTTCCGCGCTGTACGCGCAGCACTCGCCAACCCGGTAAAGAGCCTGAAAGCAGAATAATTAATTCACCCAACGTTTATTGCCGAAAGCGTAAGAAAGAGAGATAGACGGACCATTGTATTTCCAGTCCACATCACCTAACAGGCCGTCACGCTGACCGTCCAGGTTCAGGTGCATCATAGAATAGCCGGCAGTGGCACTTAAACCGCTGAAGATGCCGAGTTTAACCTGTACGCCGCCAGTGAGAATACGGCCGTGCAGATCATTTACACTCAGCGACATGTAGGAAATATCTCCCGTTACCGCCAGGCGGCCTGTGATAGCATAACCCGCCCAGATGCCCGCATTAGGCAGCGGGGCCGTTACGTCAAAGTCGTCTTTCACATCCACACCTGCACCGGCACCTGTTACCGCAATGCCCATCTGCGACTTGATCACGTGCGCACCGACCATAATACCGGCTTCGTAACTCAAGCCTTGTAAGATGGCATAGCCATAAGATGCCCGGAAAATGTCTGTATCAAAGTAGGAATCCGTTAGGGCGTTCACGTTATACGTGTTGTCGCCGAACTGAATTGTTTTTTGTAACTGGTGAACGGACGAGCGGTGCAGTCGTGTGTAACTGAAGTCGATCCGTGAACGGTTAGAGGCCCGCCATTCGAAGCCCGCGAGGAAGGTGTTTACCTTGTCGTCAAAACCAAGATCGTTCTCGAGGTTAACGGCAGTGCCGAGGAACTCATTGTTGCTGACCTTCACATTAGTGTTGTTGTCAGCCATAAAATAACCGCCGGTAATCTTAAAACGTTCTACGAACCAGGGAGCAACGGGTGTAGCTTTTTGCGCAGTAGCGGCCAGGGAGGTAAACAGGCAGCCTATCAGTAACAGGTGTTTCATAAGGTGATGGTTTAATCGCTATGAACTTCCCGAACAAATAGGCTGCCAGAAATAATTTAAGGCAATACGGCGATCACTCTCAGGGCATGATCGATGAGTCTTTCCACCGCGGCTGCCCCGTCCTTACTAAACTCTTTTGCAATCCGGTTGGCCACGATCGCGCTGATGGACAGGCAATGATGCCCGAACACCCTGCCCATTCCGTAAATCCCCGAGGTCTCCATCTCGAAGTTCGTGATGCGGTGGTTATCGTAACCGAAAGTAGTAAGATCATCAATGAGCTGCGGGTTCGCCAATGCTCCACGCAGTACGCGGCCCTGCGGCGCGTAAAAGCCCGGACAAGTAACCGTGATGCCTTTAAAGAAACCGTTGGTAAACTCAGCCGCCAGCTTCTCCGACGCGCTCACCAGGTATGGGTTCGCGGAGCCTTCGACTAAGGCCACGTCGGTATTAAAGGCTTCCAGCAAATTACCTTCCTCCTGCGTATTCTCGTACACATAAAAAGGCAGCAGGTTGTCCAGCCCCAGGCCGTGTGTGGATACCACGAAGCTATCCACGGGAATATCGGCCTGCAGGCTGCCCGAGGTGCCGAGGCGAATAATATCCAGGCTCACCGGGTTTGCTTTAATCGTGCGGGTGGCAAGGTCGATGTTGGCCAGCGCGTCCAGTTCGTTAAATACGATATCGATATTATCGGTACCGATGCCAGTGGATACAACCGAGATACGTTTGTTCCCGATATAGCCAGTATGCGTCACAAACTCGCGGTGCTGCCGCAGCAGTTCCACCTTATCGAAGTGTTTACTCACCGTGCGCACCCGTTCCGGGTCGCCCACGGTAATAATTGTAGAGGCCAGTTCTTCCGGTAACAAGTCGAGGTGATAGAGGGCGCCCCGGCTATTGAGTATCAATTCTGATTCAGCGATCTGTTCCATATTTTTCGATTTATTTCCAATTAGATTTGGCAAATATCTAAAATTTGCTACTTTTGCAATCCCAACAAAAACAAATGGTTCGATGGCCGAGTGGCTAGGCAGAGCTCTGCAAAAGCTCGTACAGCGGTTCGAATCCGCTTCGAACCTCCAAAATGTTTTTGACAAAGCCGCTCTAGTAGCGGCTTTTGTTTTTCCATGACGTTTTCAGCCGTCCTCCACAACATACAGCTCGTATGTCAAACACTTTT
Organism: Chitinophaga horti; assembly: GCF_022867795.2. Taxonomy (NCBI): domain Bacteria; kingdom Pseudomonadati; phylum Bacteroidota; class Chitinophagia; order Chitinophagales; family Chitinophagaceae; genus Chitinophaga; species Chitinophaga horti. The sequence continues at coordinate 3,022,108 of NZ_CP107006.1, forward strand.
TGGACAAATTTGTTTTGCCCTGTTTTAACAAAATACGTAAAAGATGGCGCATACGATTAATAAGGTATTCAAAAACATCCACCACAACCACCCTTTTAAATCTGAACAGTTTTTTTTAGCTTAGCACGACAACCAAAACTAACATGATCTCTCGGCGCCTTCCCCATGAAAAGACGTTGCTGGCTAAAATTGCCGGGGGTGACCGCGTTGCGTTCAAAGAAATCTACGACCACTACCACCCGATCATTTATAACTTCGCTTTTCGCTTATTGCAGTCACGCGCGACGGCACAGGAAGTATTGCAGGAAACGATGCTGAAGATCTGGCAGCAGGGCGAACGATTGCATCATATCGATAACCTCGATGCTTATCTGCACCGGATGGTGAGGCACCATGCGATCGATTTGCTGCGCAAAAGTGAACTATCTGTCCGGGTACAAGCCGACATTCGTTACATGCTGGACGAGCGGCATAACGAAACGGAAGAAGGCATCCTCCTGAAAGAAACCCGTAAAATACTGGAGGAAGGCATTCGTAAACTGCCCAGGCAACAACACCTGGTTTACCAGCTTTGCCAGCAGCAGGGCCTCAAGTACGAAGAGGCGGCGGCACAACTGAATATTTCCCACGGTACAGTGCAAACGCACATGAAACTGGCGCTTAAGTTTCTGCGCCGTTATATGGCGGAACATACAGACGTGGCGGTCCTGCTCATCATCTGCCGGCTGCTCTAAAAAATTTCAATTCCCATTACCTCGACTTCCCGAATGGTTCGTCTTATTCATTAGGCAGCCTATGTAAGCTGACTACCAGATCTAATGAACAAAGACAGACTTCGCTACCTTTTTCAACAATACCAGCGCCGTTCGCAGAGCTCTGTGGAGCGTGAAGAATGGCTTTCTGCCCTGTCGGACCACGGTTTGGAGACGATGCTGCATGAGGTGATGGGAGAAGAATGGGGTAAAGACGTTGCGCCGGAAGATGCGATCACTCCCGCAGCCGCCGCCGACACGTATGAACATATTGTACAACAACCGCAACCGGCCAAAGTGCGGAGGTTATGGCCACGGATAGCCGTAGCGGCCTCGATCCTTCTTTGCTGCACAGCTGGTGCCTATCTGTGGCGCGAGAACAGTAAGCCGATTTTAACCGGGCCTGCAGTTGCACAGGACGTAGCCCCAGGCACCAGCCGCGCCACACTCACCCTGGCAAACGGACAAAAAATTGTACTCTCCGACGACCTGGACGGCGAGATCGCCAAACAGGCCGGGGTGCAGATCAACAAGTCAAAAAATGGGGTGCTGGTTTACACGGTGGCCGAAAACAGCGACCAACCCGCTAATGCACTTAATACATTATCCACCGCCAAGGGCGAAACGTATAAGATCATCCTGCCCGACAAAACCGAGGTATGGCTCAATGCCGCATCTTCACTTACCTACCCCGCGCGCTTTACTGGTCCGGACAGACAGGTAACGCTTACCGGTGAAGGCTATTTCGCGGTGGCAAAGGACAAGCAACATCCCTTTAAAGTAAATACAGATCAGCAGCAGGTAACCGTGGTAGGCACCGAGTTCAACGTGAATGCCTACGCCAATGAACAGGCCACCCGCACGACCTTGCTGGAAGGTAGCGTGAAAGTTAATGCCGGCCCGTCGGATATCCTTATTAAACCCGGACAGCAATCGACGCTGCGCAATGGCAGCTTCCGCGTACAGGAAGTAGACCTGGACCAGGCCGTCGCCTGGAAGGACAACGAATTCGTATTCGACGGCGACGACATCCGGTACATTATGCGCATGGTTGAACGATGGTACAATGTGGAGGTGATCTACCAGGGCGCTATTTCCAGAGAGAAGTTTTACGGAGGCATATCCCGCTACGAAAACGTTTCAGAAGTATTGAAGTCACTCGAATCCACACAAAAAATCAAGTTCAGGATAGAAGGAAAGGTAATATATGTATCCACTAACCTGTAAACCAAAAGCATGAAGTAACACTTTAAACTCCACCGTTATGATGAAAAAAGTTCCATGTTAAGTAACCGCGACTGAGCTTAAAATGAAGCCAGGAGTGCGGACACACCCCTGGCGCTCGCCGGCTTTTCCACAGTATTATTACTTATACCACGTTAATCGCAGATCGCCTTTGCTTCGACACGGGGGCGGCTGCTAAAACCGAACAAAACAAATGTATAGAATTTCTACCAGGGAACTCGGCATACCCGTGCCGATACGTCCGCATTTTGCAAAATTCTTCCTGATGATGCGTCTTATTACTTTCATCATGCTAGCCACGCTCATGCAGGTCAGTGCCAGAAGCATTGCTCAAAAGGTGAGCCTGAATGCCAACAACGCCTCTCTAAAGGCGGTGCTGAAAGACATTGGAAAGCAGTGTGGCTACAACTTTGTGATTACCGAATCAAGCTTAAGGGAGTCCAGGCCCGTGAATATACAGGTAACCAACGTCGATCTGGCGGATGCATTAGACCGGATATTCAGCACACAGGTGTTAACCTATAGCATCAACAAAACCACTATCGTGGTGAAAGAGAAGGAATTCTCTTTACCCCTCGGCTTCCCCATTGTAACGCCGGCTGTGATCGATGAAGTACGCGGACGCGTAACCGACGACAACAGCACCCCACTTCCCGGCGTAAGCGTGAAGATAAAGGGCACCGCTATCGGCACGCAAACCAACGACCGCGGTGAGTTTTCCATCCATGCAGACCGTGGTGTAACGCTTGTGCTCTCCTACATCGGCTTCGAATCAAAGGAAGTCATCGTGGCCGGCAACAACTTAAATATCACGCTCGTTTCCAAACAAAGCGCCATCGATATGGTGGTCGTGAACGGTTATACCTCGCAGCGACGTTCGGACGTAACGGCGGCCATCAGCACCGTGTCTGGCAAAGACATCCTCCGGGCCCCCGTAACGAATGTGAACAACGCACTGGCAGGCCTCGTACCCGGACTGGTCGTGCAACAGACTTCGGGCCGGCCGGGTATTAACTCGGCAGCGCTGTACATCCGTGGACAGGTATCGTCCAATGCCACGGCGCTGATCATAGTTGATGGCGTGGAACGTACCACCTTTGGCGACATCGATCCGAATGAGATCGAGAGTATTAATATCCTGAAGGATGCGTCTTCTACCGCGTTATACGGCCTGAAAGGTGCAAACGGGGTATTCGTGATCACGACAAAAAAAGGCAAGGAAGGCCCGGCCCGGGTAACGTTTACTAATAATATTGCGATCGTAAGCCCAACCAGGCGGCCCGACATTCTCGGTGCCTATGAAAGCGCGATGCTGCTCACCGAAGGACAAATCAACGTCGGTGAGCCGCGTACGTTTACCGACGAAGATTTACAGATCTTTAAAGATGGAACGGGTGAAAAACTGTTGTACCCGGATGTAAACTGGTATGAAGAACTGGTAAAAGACCAATGGTCGCAGAACCAGCAAAACCTCACCATTTCGGGCGGTACGCAATCAATTAAATACTTTACTTCTTTTGGTCACCAGTTTGAAAATGGTCACTTTAAAGAGTTTAAAACGCCGCTGGATTACTCCACCACGCCCAGCTACCAACGTTACAACTTTAGGGCAAGGGTGAGTATGGATGTAACGAAAACGACCAACTTCGAGGTGAACCTGGCTGGCCGCAACGAGCATCGCTATTCCCCCGCCGGTTTCACGGAACATAACGACCCGGCTGGCGCAGTGAGCAACGGCATTGAGGGCGTTGTCGGACGGGCGCTGAAAATGCCATCCTGGGGCTCGCCGTTCTTTAAAGAATACATCAATTCCGACGACCCGGCCATTATCGGCCTGGACGGTACCTATAACCACATTGTGAACTACAACCTTACAGGTGTGAACTCCGTGAACCCGTACGCATTGCTTACCTATGGCGGCTATGCGTTCACCGATAACAATGTGGCAGAATCTGTTTTCACCCTGAACCAGAAGCTGGACTTCCTTACCAAAGGCTTGTCCGTAAAAGCGCAATTCGGGTACGACGCCACTCAGATGTCGGGCAAGCTGCAACGTGGCAGCATCGGGTATTATAACCTGGACAGATCCACCAAACAACTTTCATTGCTGGCTGGGTCGTACAACGACTTTTTCGGTGCACCGGCCTATACGAGAAGTGGTTTTACGAAGACCAACCTGCAGGTGTTTATCAACTACACCCGCACGTTCGATAAGCACAACGTAAGCGCTAACCTGATCGGTCAACGGGAACTGCAGGGCGCCACCTCCGCGGCGGCACCATTTGCTAACCAGGGCGTCATTTCACAGCTGACATACAACTACGCAAACCGCTACTTCATGACGGCCAGCGCCACCTACAACGGCTCTGAAAACTACGCCAGCGGCTATCGTTACGGCTTCTTCCCTTCTGCATCTTTAGGATACAACCTGGCCAACGAACACTTTATGAAGCGATACGACTGGATCAACATGCTGAAAGTGCGTGGCTCCGTTGGCCGGGTGGGTATTCCGAGCCCGGGTACGGGGCGCTTTTACTACCAGAACAGGTTTGGTGCCGGTTCGAACGTACCTTTCGGCAACCCGAACAGTAACTTCAGCGCGCCTACTTATATCCAGACGCAATACGGCAATCCGTTCGTAACATTTGAAGTATCGCTGAAAAAGAACCTTGGGCTGGATGTATCCCTGTTCCGTGACCGCCTGAACATCCAGGCCGACATCTTTGACGATACGCGCTCTAACATTCTCACTACCCGTTCGGGTACCAGCTTTGCGACATACGGCGCTACGGTTCCGAGCACGAACTATGCACGTAACTACAACCGTGGTTACGAGTTGTCTGTCACCTACCGTAGCGAAGTGAAAGACTTTGTGTACTCCGTGACGGGCAACCTGAGCTACGCACATAACGAGCGGCAGATTATGGACGAGGCGCCCGGACTTGCCGCAAACCTGAAAGCTACCGGCACATCGCTTGGTACTTACTTCGGCTATCATGTGCTGGGCTTTTATGCCGACCAGGGCGATATCGATAAAAGCCCGGTGAACAAGGTAACAGCTTATCCGTCCATCCCCGGTGACTTTAAGTACCAGGATATCAATGGTGACGGGATTATTAATAACCAGGACGTAATGCCGATTGGTCACCCAAACATCCCGGAATACAATGCCAGCATGAACTTCCAATTCGGTTACAAAGGCTTTCAACTGTCGCTGTTGTTCAATGGCGTAACGAATGTAAGCTCGAACGTGATCTTCCAGAGTAATTCGCTGGCGCAATATTATGCGCCCATGTTAGGCAGGTGGACGCCCGACAATCCCAATCCTACCTGGCCCGCTACACGCCCCGGTTTGAACGCGAACCCGAACGAAAGCCTGAACGATTTCATCTTACAGGACGCATCTTACATTAAACTGCGAAATGTGCAACTCACCTATTCTTTACCAAGAAGATGGATATCGAGACTGCGCCTGCAAAACCTCACATTAGTGGCCAGCGGTCAGAACCTGATTACCTGGACTAAATTCTACGGCCTTGATCCGGAGAATACCATGTCGGGTAATGCATATGCGCCCGCCACTACTACGATACCGACCACCAAGGTGATCAACTTCGGCCTGAACGTTTCCTTATAACCAAAGATTACCAGTCATGAAAAAGTGCATATATCTATTAGGTTTGGTTATCACGGTAACCGCCCTCTCCTGCCAGAAAGACTTCCTGCAACGTGATGTGGGCATACAGACTGACCTGGAGCAAGTGTTTAAAGATCCGCTGCAGGCCTCACGCTTCGGCGACTTCTCCTATACCTTTTCTATTAATGATTACGGAAGACTGAGCGGCTATAAAGGTATGACCTCCCAGTTCACCGACGAATCGATTTCCAACAACGCGCAAATTGAAGTAGCGACGATGAACTCGGGCCAACTGCTGGAAGGCGGTGCGTCGGACGTAACGGGCATTTATTCGCAAATGTACCGGGGCATCCGTAATGCGAACATCATGCTCAAGCTGATGGATACAACGCCATGGACGCCTGAATACAACCCGACCTACATCCGCGGTGAGCAATTGTACCTGCGGGCTTACTTCTACTTCGAACTGTTAAGACGTTTCGGAGGTGTGGTGATATTGACAGAAGCGCTGGATTTTACAGAAGCGGCCACCGATAAGGCGCGCAGCACTTATGAAGAAACGCTTGCCCTGATATTAAAAGACCTCGAAGAAGCCATCCCGCTGTTACCCTTAACCAACGCCGACTGGCCCAACCCGGCAGCGCAGGCCAACCGGGCTACCGGTGCCGCCGCCATGGCATTGAAGGCACGCGTATTACTGCTGGATGCCAGTCCGTTAAAGAACCCGTCTAACGACCTCGCGAAATGGGAGAAAGCAGCGGCAGCATCAAAGGATATTATCGACCTGGGCAAATACTCACTCGAAACCAATTACGCCAATGTACTCACCATGGCCAACTCTACGGAGTATATCCGTATATGGCCACGCGGCGGCAGAAGTTTCATCGGCACTTACCTGAGCGACTTCCTCATCCCCACCAGCATGGGCGGTGCGCAATCGAACCTGTCGCCGGTACAAAACCACGTGGACCTGTACGAGATGAAAAATGGTAAGCCCATTACCGATCCTACGTCCGGCTACGACCCGCAAAACCCTTACCTGAACCGCGATCCGCGGTTTTATGTAAACATCCTGTACAACAACGTGACCTGGCAAGGACGCGCGATACAAACGTGGCAAAGTGAACCGAATGCACAGGGCGTTGTGACCTATGGCACCGATCATGGTACGGCGCTGAACGTTACCAAAACAAGCTACTACCTGAAACGCCTGTGGCCCGAAGCCTCCCGCTCCGGCTCCACCGCCAGCGCTTTGCTCAACTATGTATTCTACCGTTATGCAGAAGTGCTCATTAATTATGCGGAAGCGACGAACGAAGCCAGTGGCCCTACTACAGAGGTATACAACGCCGTAAACGCCATCCGCAAAAGAGCAGGCATGCCTGATTTACCGGAAGGCCTTACCCAGGAAGAAATGCGCGCACGCATCCGTAACGAAAGAGCGATCGAGTTTGCGTTCGAAGATATGCGCTGGTGGGATATTCTCCGCTGGAAGCAGGGAGCAGCGATCGTTGCACAGCCAATGAACGCCATGAAAGTGATCAAGAATACCAACGGCACCTTCAGCTACAGCGTGATGGAGCTACCAACATACAGGAAGGTATTTAACGACAACATGTACCTCTACCCTATTCCACGGGCGGAGATGAACAAGACCTCGGGCGCTTTGAAGCAGAACCCGGGATGGGAGTAACATTCATGTTGTATTAATCAATTAACGAGCATCAAGATGACAAAATATATCACATTAACGGGCGCGCTGATTTGCCTGCTCAACCTTGCCGCATCCGCGCAGCTCGCGTCCACAGCCAAGGTGACAACCAACCGCAACAGCACCGTTAACAACGGCGATTCTCTTACGCAAACACCCAACACAAACACTACACCGCAAATAGATTTCGGCTCGCAGGAAGTTGCCATTCCTTTCGCCACCCGTACGCGGGCGGAACTGAACTACGCAATCAGCTCACTGAATGCAGATCAATTGCCCAAATTGCCACTGAGTAACTTATCTGGCTTGCTGGCGGGACGTTTGAGTGGTTATCTTTTTAACTGGACGGGCAACCTGCCCGGCGGCGGCAACCTGAGTTACCAGGTGCGCGGCAGATCATCCTATGCAAACGGTTCTGCGCCTATGCTGCTCGTAGACGGAGTGGTGCGCGATTTCGAGGATATGGACATTAACGAAATCGAAAGTGTATCTGTGCTGAAAGATGCGGGTGCCTTAAACTGGTACGGCTTCGGCGGCGGCAACGGTGCCGTGCTGGTAACGACCAGACACGGCACCGCTAATCAAAGGCTGATTGCGGTGGATGCGCAGGGCGGTTTCCAGGTGGCGTCAAACCTGATTAAGCCACTCAACTCGTACCAGTTTGCCACGCTGTATAACCAGGCACTTACCAATGTAGGACAGGCACCGGCTTACAATGATGCGGCACTGGAAGCATACAAAAACCACAGTGACCCCTATCTCTACCCGGATAACAACTACCTCGACCGCTTTCTGAAAAAGGGCGCTCCGACGCAGCGTTATTCTATATCTTTCAGCGGCGGCAGTGATCGTATCAGGTATTTTACGACGATCAGCTACTTTAACCAGCAAGGCTTGTTTAAGGAAACGAAAAACGATAATTACAATTCAAACTATGGTTACCAGCGTTACAACTTCCGTATCAACCTGGATTATGACGTAAGCAAAACGCTTTCCATCACCCTGCTATCAGGTTTGAGAAGCGAAATAAGAAATGATGTAGGCGATGGTGCTTCCGCAGTGCTTAACAACCTGTATAACCTGCCACCAAATGCGTTCCCGCTGCTGAACGATGATGGCACTTATGGTGGCACTTCGCAGTTCCAGAACAATCCGCTCGGTCAGTTGCAGGCCACCGGGTATTCCCGTACAACAACGAATGTGCTGCTCGCGAGCATCATGGCGAAGCAAAAGCTCGACTTCCTTACGAAGGGCTTATCTGCCAATATTTTTTTCTCTTACGACGGATATGGCAACTATGGTGATGGGCTCTCCCAAAACTATTCGGTGACCAATAAAACGGTAACGCCGGCTCAAACCTACCGCACACCGGCCGCGATTGCCTATCGCAGCGCCGCATTCCAGACGAATACCAAAAACAATGAGTTGTGGATGGGGTTTGACTACGATCGCACCTTTTCGGCCAACCATAAAGTGAGCGCCTCTGTACGCGCCCAGCAATACATCAGTGCGGCCGTAGATCGCCTCGACTACCGCGAACGTATGCTCGTAGGCCGTGCCGACTATGCTTACAAAGGCCGCTATATGGCAGGCTTCACCGGCAGTTACGCCGGCTCGGAAAACTATGCACCCGGTCGCCGCTTCGGCTTCTTCCCCGCCATATCCGCAGGATGGCTCGCTTCCAACGAACGTTTCATGAGCAATGCGAAATCCGTCGGCTACCTGAAGTTCCGTGCATCGGCAGGCCGCTCGGGCAATGTAGGCCCCACTTACGATGCGAATGGCAACGTGGTGCGACTGCCCTACCGGACTTTATTCACCAGGGGAGCAGGGCCGTTACTCGGTTCGTCGTTCTCCACCTCTACCACGGCTTATCTCGTAAACCCGGCCGGCAATCCATTAACTACCTGGGAAACGATAGAGCGGCTGAACGTTGGTGCAGACGTTACCCTGCTGAATAACGCATTATCGGTGTCTGTCGATTACTTCAACGAAACGCGGCACGATATTATGGGTCCGCCCAATCTGCCAGGCATCCTGGGTATGTCTATCGCGCAGGTGAACTCGGGTAAGGTTAGCAGCAAGGGTGCTGACTTCTCCGGCAACTATACCAGGCAGTGGGGAGACTTACAGCTGGCATTGAACGGCAACTTTACCTATGCGAAAAACACCGTACTGGAGCGCACGATCACCAACGGGTTGGATAACCAGTCGCAGGAAGGTCGTTACGTAAACAGCGGGCATTATTACATTGCAGAAGGCCTTTTCCAGAGCCAGGAGGAAATAGACGCCAGTCCGAAACAAAGTTTGTCGGGCGTAATAAGGCCCGGCGACATAAAATACCGCGATGTCAACAAAGACAATGTGATCGATGCGAAAGACGACGTAGCGACTGACTATACGGACATTCCGAAGATCTATTACGGCTTCGGCATTAACCTCCGGTATAAACAATTTGACCTCAGCAGCCAGTTCCAGGGTGTAGAGGGCCGTACCATTAACCTGAACAGCATTCTGCGCGGCGGCCCGAACGGCCTGAACCAGCTGATGCTCGACGCCTGGACGCCCGAAACCGCTGCCACTGCAAAGTATTCACGCCTCGGTTTAACAGATAACGGGAACAATACCGCCAACTCCACGTTCTGGCTACGCTCCGGCGACTTCCTGAAAATGCGCACTGCCGAAATCGGCTATTCCACCCCCGAAAAGCTGAACCAGAAATACCGTTTCAAAGGTGCAAGGATCTTCATCGGTGGCTACAATCTGCTGACGTTCTCGAAACTGAACGAGCTGGACATCGACCCTGAGACGCCGGGGGCAGGCAGGGGCACGAGCTTCCCGTATGTTAAAACCTATTCGATCGGTATCAATGTTAAAATTTAACCTGGACGAACATGAACAAGAGCTTTTTCAGAATATATAGTGCGGCGCTGTTGATGATCACCATCTGCAGCGGGTGCGGCAAAGACTTTTTTGCACCGGAATACACAGAAGGGCCAATCTCCGAAGACGCTATCTGGACCACCGACCGCCGTGTGCGTGAATACCTCAATAACGGGTATACGTATATGCTGTCACGTTACAACATCGACAATGGCGGCGCATTGCTGGCAAGTGGCAGCGACGAAGCCGTTAACTCGAACCTGAACAGCAATGTCAACTACTTTAACAACGGCACCTGGAGCAGCTTACGCACCTTTGACGAGCAGTACACCAACCTGTACACAGGGTTGTGGGTGGTAAATACCTTCCTGCAAAAATCGCCTACCGCCGTCGTGTACCCCGCCACTGATATTGCAGGCTTAAGAGGCGAAGCGTTCTTTATAAGGGCCATGCTACACTTCGAATTATTTAAACGGTATGGCGCCATCGTGATTGCCGATAAACCTTTCACTACACAGGATGACCTTAACCTGCCGCGCAATACGGTGGACGAGGTGATCCAATTCATCGTGACGGATTGCGACTCTGCTATTAACCAGATCGTACCTGCCTGGACCCGTGAATGGGATGCGGCGAACTACGGGCGGGCGACCAAAGCGGCCGGCATGGCGCTGAAAGCGAAGGCGCTGCTCTATTATGCAAGTCCGCTCCACAACACCGGCAACGATTTAAACCGCTGGCAGGCGGCAGCCGATGCCGCAAAAGCACTGATCGACCAGAACAAACACGGTTTGCTGAGTAAGACGGAATTCCCGGGACTGTGGGACTATACTGCTTCCGCCACCACCTACAATAAAGAAGTGATCTTCGCGACCTCCGCCAGCAACATCAACACGATCGAATCGAATAACGCGCCGGTAGGGTTTACGGGTGGTTTGGGCCGGACCAATCCCACACAGGATCTGGTGGATGCTTTTGAAATGGCAAATGGGTTACCGATCGGTGCGCCGGGCTCGGGTTATAATCCGCAGAGCCCGTACGCGGGGCGCGATCCGCGGTTGAACCAGTTCATCATTTACAATGGCGCGACGTTTAAGACAGGGAGTCTGTCCCGCCCGGTAGAAACCTTTGATGGCGGACTCGATAACGTGCAGACCAACGTAAACAGCACTAAATCCGGCTACTATATGCGGAAATTCCTGAGCAGTAACGCGACCTATAATGTGACCAGTATTACCAACGTGCGCAGGCCGTGGGTACTATTCCGATATGCGGATATACTTCTCGCGTATGCAGAAGCGTTAAACGAAGCAGTGGGGCCGACGACCGACGTGCACACCGCCGTGAATGCTGTGCGTAACAGGGTGAGCATGCCATCTCTGCCGGCTGGACTTACGAAAGAAGAAATGCGCGAGCGGATCAAAAACGAACGCCGGGTAGAACTGTGTTTTGAAGACCAGCGCTTCTTCGACGTACGCCGGTGGAAAGAGGGAGAAACCTATTTTGATGCGGCAGTACATGGCATGAAGATTACGAAGACCGGCACTGCGCTTACGTATACTCCCTTTGTGATCGAAACGCGTGTATTCGGACCGAAAAACTACTTCTATCCTTTCCAGCAAAGTGAGATCAATAAAGCAAAAAAACTGCAACAGAACCCGGGTTATGAATAAAAGCGCTAGTCAAATGAAGCATTACATCCTTTTAGGAACACTACTTTTCAGCTGCGGGATCAGCAGTACGTCCGCACAGAAAACGGATAAATTCATGGGCGAGATCGTCAATTACGACGAAACGACCGTGCCCGCCTATGTATTACCGGAAGTGCTGAAAACAGCAAAAACCACATTCGCCTGGGAAAAGAAACGCAGGCCGGAAATACTGCAACTCTTCGCAGAACATGTGTACGGCCATACGCCAAAGCGTTTCGACAGCATCCGGTACAACATTACCAACGACAAGCCGAACGCGATGAATGGCCGCGCGCACCTGAAAGAAATTGCGATCACCGTCTGGAATAAAGGAAAATCTGTCACCATCCCGGTGGTGCTGTTCACGCCAAACGGCCGACAACAGCCGGCCCCTGCGTTCCTGCTCATCAACAACCGTCCGAAACGCAATACCGACCCCACCCGCGAGGTCAAAAGTACCTTCTGGCCGGCGGAAATGCTGATTGACAGTGGTTATGCGATTGCAGCGTTCAATGTGAACGATGCGGCACCCGATAAGCCCGGCACCTATCAGCATGGGGTACTCGATCAGCTGTTTCCTGAAGAACTGCAGAAGCCAAATGGCATGAAGGCGATCGGTGCATGGGCCTGGGCAGCCAGCCGGGTGATGGATTATTTTAAAACAGATAAGGATATCGACTTCAAAAGGGTGGCCATCGTAGGCCACTCCCGCGGTGGCAAAACGGCACTTTGGGCAGGTGCGCAGGACGAACGTTTCGCGATGATCGTGAGCAGTTGTTCCGGCAGTTCCGGCGCATCGCTGGCCAGGCGTAAGTATGGTGAGACGGTCAGCCTGATTAACAAACAGTTTGGATACTGGTTTAACGATAATTACAAAAAGTACAGTAACAATGTGGAGCAACTGCCGGTGGACCAGCATATGTTGTTTGCGCTGCTGGCACCCCGACCCGTATATTCCACCAACGCTGTAGAAGACCGATGGGCCGACCCACGTGGCTCTTACCTGTCGCTGGTAAATGCCCTGCCGGCCTACCAGCTGTACGACAAACGAGTGACCTTACCAGCGGAACCGCCGGCCGTCAATAGCCCTGTTATCCGATCAAAGCTGGGCTATCATTTCCGGGAAGGGAAACACGATCTGAATGTATATGATTGGGAAAAAGTAATCATGTTTGCGAATTACCATTACAGTAAGAAATAACGAAGACCCCGTGCTGCCGGGGGCTTCGCCCCCCGCTCACGGTGTTTGGTCTTACACCAAACGCTTGTAAGCCTCCTCCGTATCCACATCTATTGCCCCTTCCGGGAACGGCACCACTACTACTCCATCGCCCAAAGTAGCAATCAAATGTTTCGCCCCCGTATCTCCCTTTAAAGCCAGCAACTGCGGGAACAAACTGCGATGAAACAATGCAGGCACCCCTTTACGCCCCGCATAAAAGCTGGCGGCCACCGGGCTGGATGATGCCTGTTGCGCAGCAATTAACGCCTGCAAATGCGCCGTATTCACATAAGGTTGATCACATACCATAACCATTACATATTGTAACGTCGGATGCGCATCCAGCAGATAACGCACACCCGTACGAATAGAACTGGCCATGCCCTCGGCGGCATCGGCGTTATGTACAATGGCAACGGGCAAATCAGACAACTGTGCATCGTCATCACTAGTGACGACTACAGTGTGAGCGCCGGTACCCAGTGCGCTGCGAACGGCGTTCCGCAACAGGGTATCGCCTTCGTACACCAGTTGCTGCTTCGGCTGCCCGAGACGGCTCGATTTGCCAGCCGCTAAGAGCACAATGCCATAGTCCTGCATCGGCGGTACGATCTGCGTTTGACGGGTGTGTATATGTCCGTTAATATCCCGCAGCGATCCGCCTTTACGTTGCGCGAATACGGCTTTTATTTCCCCGATGACCGATAAGGCAATTTCCTCGGGCGTTTCTGCGCCGATATCAAGGCCTGTGGGGCCGTAAAGGCGAGTGGTGTCGATTGATAATTCTTCTACAAGCCGCACTTTCTTTTTATGTGGGCCAAGCAAACCGATATAACGGGCTGCCGTATCTATTGCCGCAGCCAGTATTGCTTTATCGTATTCATAGTTGTGCGACGTCAATACGATCGCGGTTTGTGCATCGATCTGTAGTTGACCAAGCGCCTCTTCGGGTTTCGAGATCAACAACTGGCATCCGGGAAAACGTTGCGTATTCGCATATGCCGGCCGCCCGTCCACCAACGTCACCGGCCAGCCAAGGATGGCGGCCATCTGCACGAGCGGCATCACGTCATTACCGGCACCGGCGATGACCAGGTGAGGCAAAGGGGCGATGTATTCGATGAAGGCAGTAAGATCGTTTGAATATTGTACAAAGGCGGATGTACCGCTCGCCATCGTGCGGGCGATATCTGCTTCCAAATCTGCGGGGGCAGACGTGCCGTTATCGCGATATACCAGGCGTGTACCCTGGTCAACACGTTTCTTATCTTTCAGCGAGAAATAAGTAACAAGAATAGCCGGCTCACGGCCCGTTACAGCTTGCTGCAAAAGCTGTAATACTTTTGCGGACATGGGCTCCAGCAGGATGCGAATGATGCCGTTACAACCAAGACTTACACCGATAACGGCGTCTTCTTCGTCGGAGGTGTCATAGGTAACGAGGAGCGGTTTATCTTCCGACATCACGAGTAAAGCTTTACGTAACACATCGCCTTCCAGGCAGCCACCACTCACAGCACCGGTAAGGGTACCATCTTCCAGTATCAGCATACGCGCGCCGGGAGCCCGGTAGGCCGAGCCTTCGATATGTACCACCGTCGCCAGCACCGCGCGTTTGCGGGCGGCTTCGTATGCCTGTATAATCTGCCTGATCTCTTTCATTCCGTTTCTTTTACATGGCGGGAACGGCCGAACGAACAGCGTTTACAAGATGCTGCACCGCCTCTTCCACTTCGTCCTGTTGCGAAAACCTGCCCAGGCTGATGCGGACCGACTGCGCCGCTGCCGTTTTGCTCAAACCCATGGCCTGCAATACGTGTGAAGGCTTTTGTACCAGTCCTGCACAGGCACTGCCACGACTCACCGCCAGCTGCGAAGATAAGGACAGCAACAATTGCTCCACATCCGGGTACGGCAATAACAGGTTCGTTACGTGAGCCAGCCGCTCTCCGCCGCCGTTTACTTTGCTGCCGGGCAGCTGTTGCAGTATCGTTTGTTCAAGCTGATCACGGAGCGCTTGCAAACGCGACGCATCTGTCGCCATTTCCTGCTTCGCTATTTCCGCCGCTTTACCCAAACCGATGATCGCCGGTGTATTGAGTGTACCGCTTCTTAATCCGCCCTCGTGCTGGCCGCCATGCAATTGCGGCAGCAAACCAAGGCGTTTACTGCGCACGTATAACACGCCTGCCCCTTTCGGCCCGAACATCTTGTGTGCGGAAAAGGCCAGCAAATCAATCCCATCAGCTTCCACATCCACCGGTATTTTACCAACAGCCTGCGTGGCATCGCAAAAGAAAGGAATATCGTGCTGCCGCGCGATCTGTGCAAAGGCTTTTACAGGATGCACTACGCCGGTTTCATTATTGGCATACATCAACGCGATGCAAACCGTATCGGGACGAATAGCGGCCTCCAAAACAGCAGGCGACAAGGCCCCGCTGGTATCGGTATCTAACCGGGTCACTGCGAAACCCTTTGTTTCCAGGTAGGCGCAGGTATCCAGTACGGCTTTGTGTTCTGTTTTACAAGTGATTATATGCCCGGCAGTCGCCTGTTCGGCCAGCCCCTTCAGCGCGAGGTTAATCGCTTCTGTTGCTCCAGAAGTAAAGATGATTTGCCTGGGTGAGGCGCCAATCAGGTCAGCTACCTGCGAACGGGCATCATCCACTGCTTCGCGCGCCTGCCAGCCATAGGCATGATCGGCACTCGCGGCGTTACCGAATTGATGCAGAAAGTAAGGCAACATCGCTTCCACCACCCGCGGGTCGCAGGGGGTGGTGGCGTTATTGTCCAGGTATACAGGTGCCACTACATTAATATTTTATCGGGCGTGATGGGCAGATCGCGCAGCCTTTTGCCGGTAGCGTTATAGATCGCGTTGGCAATGGCCGCTGCAGACCCGATAATGCCCACTTCACCAAGACCTTTCGCCCCACTCGGATTAATATTCGGATCGGGTTTGTTTACGAAGGCAACTTCCAAAATAGGCGCATCCGCATTTACCGCGAAGTGATATCCCGCCAGGTCGTTGCCCACCAGGTTACCCAGCTTTTTATCCGCATGTATTTCTTCCATCAGTGCCATACCAATACCGCCTACGATCGCGCCCGACACCTGGTTGGCCGCTGGTTTCTCGTTTACAATACGGCCGCCATCGGCCACACACACGGCTTTCTCTATCTTCACTTTACCGGTCTTGATGTTCACCCCCACTTTCGCGAAGTGAGCGGCCGATACGCAGAACGAATACTGCTGCCGCTCCTGCCCCGGTCCGGAACTGGCTTCCACATCCAGCTCCGTAAGCTGATGTTTCTCCCAGAGCGCCGGCCATGCGATGAACTGGTTGTTCGCCGATTGGAAGGCAATGCCTTTATCCGACAGCAACACATCTGCGACTTTCGCATCTTTATATGCCGGCTTTATGTCAGCCGCATAACCCGCCAACTTCAGCTTCAACGCATCACACACGGCGGATACCGCACCACTGATGGAAGACAGGCCGGTACTGCCACCCTGACTACCCGCAGTCGGCAAGTCGGAGTGGCCCACCGCTACCTTTATCTTATTCTTAGAAATGCCGGTAAACGTATGCACCATGTTATGCATCGCCGTGCCGGTACCCGTACCGATATCCGTCATCGCGGTCTTGATCGTCACCACGCCATCTTTGTTCATCGTAATGCCTGCGCTGGCCGTACCACGGCCTGCACTCCACATCCCGATGCCTACGCCATAGCCGATCTTCCAATCGCCCTCCGTGATCGCGCCGGGTTGTGACTTACGCGCACTCCAGCCGATCATTTCCGCTCCTTTACGAATGCCCTCATCCACGAAGTTGGTGGAATAAGGTTTACCGTTCTCCGGGTCATTACGCAACGCGAAGTTTTTCAACCGCAGCTCCACCGGATCTATGTTCAGTTTATAACTCAATTCATCAATCGCACTTTCCAGCGCAAAAGCGCCCGTACACTCACCCGGACCGCGCATCCAGGTGGGCGTTCCCAGGTTGAGCGGAACGGCGATCTGTTCGGTCTTCAGGTTATCGAATTTATAAGTGATACGGGAGATGCGGGTAATTCCTTCGCTGAAGTTTTCGTACACAGACGAGCCGTTCTTTGCCTGGTGCACCAGTCCCTGGAACACACCATTGGCATCTGCGCCCAATTTTATCTTCTGCCAGGATGCCGGGCGGTAACCGGTTAACGAGAACATCTGCGGTCGTGTCAACATCAGTTTCACCGGCCTTTTCACCTGTAAAGCAGCCATGATCGCTGCGAGTGCATTAGACCATACGCGCAAACCGGAACCGAAACCACCACCTACAAACTCACTATGAACGGTGATGTTTGCGGCAGGGATGTTGAACAAGCCGGCGAAAGTGCGCTGCACGTTCATTACACCCTGGTTCTTATCATACAGCACCAGTTTGTCTGCGGCCGTCCAATGTGCTATGGTGGCATGCATTTCCATAGGGTTATGCACTTCGGTGGCAATGTTGTATTCCTGCTCGATGATCGCAGCAGCGTTATTCCAGGCGGCTTCACTGCCTCTTTCGCGGCCGGCGGATTTGAGTTCCACTGACTTGCGCGCTTCATCGAAATCTACCTTCGCAGGTGCTTCATTATAGGTTACTTCAACTAACGACGCGGCGTAGTTCGCATCCTCCAGCGTTTTGGCAATCACCATGGCTACTGGCTGGCCGCGGAAGAATATTTTGTCGGTATGAAATACAGGCAGCCCAAACCTTGACTGCTTGATTTTTTCTTCGTCTGCCAGTCCGGGTACGAGTGGTTTATGCAGATGCGTTACAATGTCAAGCACCCCATCTGCCTGTTGCGCGGCGCTTACATCAATACTTTTGATCGTGCCTGCCGCCACGGTGCTGCTCACCAGAACGGCATGGCAAACATTGGGCACCTCGTATTCCGCAGCATATTTGCCCGAGCCGGTCACCTTGGCTACCCCTTCTACGCGCCCGTCCACCGGCGGCTTTGCTTTTCTTTTATAATCAAAAAGACCCATGGTAGTGTTGAATTAGGCGGTTAAAGAATTTTGCAGGGCCGTTTCGATGGCACCTCTTAACATCACTTTTTTAAATAAGTTGCCTGGTAACGGCTTCACATCCTCCAGCGCCACATCTGCAGCCGCACCGAAGTTAGCCGGCGTGGCCTCTTTCCCTTTCAGGAACTGCTCCGCCTTTTCCCAGCGCCAGGGTTTATGCGCCACACCACCGGAAGCCAGTCGCGCTTCCGTAATGCGGTTGCCCTGCAACTTTAACGCCGCTGCCACTGACACCAGCGCAAATGCATACGATTCACGGTCGCGCAGTTTCACGTACGCGTAGTTTTTATTGAAACCTTCGTCCGGCACATCGATCGACATGATCAGTGCATTTTCGGGAAGGGTGTTATCAAGCTGCGGTGAATTACCGGGCAGCTTATGAAACTGCCGGAACGGAATGACCGAACGTTGTTCGCCCTTCGTTAAGATGTTCACCTTTGCATCCAGTGCTACCAGCGCCACACAGAGGTCGGAAGGATGCACGGCCACACACTGTTCGTTATAGCCTATCACCGCACTCATACGCTGACTGCCTTCGAGGGCGCTGCAGCCGGAGCCCGGTTTGCGTTTATTACAAGGCGTGCTTACATCGTAGAAGTACGGGCAGCGCGTGCGTTGTAACAGGTTGCCCCCGGTAGAGGCCATGTTCCTGATCTGCGGCGAAGCGCCGGCCAGTACGGCTTTGGCGACGAGCGGACTTTTCGACAACACCATCGGATCATTCGCTATCACGCTGTTGCGCACCATGGCACCGATTCGGATGCCACCGTTCACGGCTTCAACTTTATTGGAAAGCGTTGCATTAATATCGATCAATTCGTCAGGCGTAGCAATATGCTTCTTCATCAGGTCGACCAGGTTGGTACCGCCTGCGAGGAACTGTGCGCCGTCCTTCTTTGCTGCCAGGGCTTTGCTGGCATTGTCCCGTTTACCGAAAGAGAATGGCTTCATTTTGCTACTTTTTGAATGGATTCAACAATACCGTTATAAGCACCGCAGCGGCAAAGGTTACCGCTCATGAACTCCTTGATCTCTTCCACCGAATGCGTATGCCCTTCTTTCACACAAGCCACCGCCGACATGATTTGTCCGGGTGTGCAGTACCCGCACTGGAAGCCGTCGCATTCGATGAACGCCTGTTGCATCGGGTGTAACTTATCGCCATCACTCAAACCTTCGATGGTCGTCACTTCTTTGCCGGGCAAGGTGGCGGCCAGCGTCAGGCAGCTTAATACCCGTTGCCCGTCTACGTGTACCGTACAAGCTCCACACTGCCCGTGGTCACAGCCCTTTTTAGTGCCGGTGAGCTGCAGGTTTTCGCGCAGCAGGTCCAGCAAAGTGGTGCGGGTATCCACCGATAACTTATACGCCTTTTTGTTGATGGAAACGGGTAGCGGCACGGTTTGTTTACGTGCGACGAGTAGTTTCCTGGCATCGAGGTAAAATGACTTTACGGACGCAGGAATGGCCGCCAATGCAGCCAGCGCCCCGGAGGTTTTCAGAAAAAACCGCCTGCTGTAGAATTGTTTCTTGCTCATGAAAGCAATGTTTTATGTTGATAAGCTTCCTAATTGACCTGGTAATACCGCAAATATAGTTCCACTGCGATGGATTTCACGCTAAAGCATATTACCGAAATTCCGGAACATTACCAACAAACCACACTGCCACCTATCACAATAACCCCACACAGGCCACCGAATGCCTATGTGGGGTATCCCTATTCCTATGCGACTACAATCAACCTTTCACATCTGCCATGGAAGCGCCGAAGTTAATGTGCAACACATTGCCGTTCGGCGTAACCAAAGCGGGTACGGATGTCACACCCGCAGTTTCCGCTTCTGCAATACGGCTGCGTACTTCGCCGATGTTCACCACTTCCACATTTTCTTCACCTATCAGGGTGATGATGTCTTGTTCTGCGCTTACACAAACGGGGCAGCCCGCGTGATAGAATACTGATTTTGCCATTGTTGTTAGTTTTTAATTTGAGTTAAGATGTTTCTTAGTTCTGTGATCTCTTCGTCTGTCAAAGGTTTCAGGGGACTTCTTAAATATCCGCCCTCTTCGCCGAGGATGTTGAGACCTGCTTTGATTGCCCGGGGCAATCCTTTTACGACGATGAACTTCAGGAGTTCCAGCTGTTCGTAAAACACGCGCTGCGCCTTTGCCAGGTCGTTCGCTTCCACCGCTTCGCACAAGGCGAGGTTGAGCGAGGGGATAAGATTCGGCGCCGCCGTACACCAACCCGTAGCACCGGCCGAAAAGGCGGCCAGGGCCAGTGGATTGGAACCGTTATAGAAAGCCACGTCCTCTCCCAGCTCCCGGCGCAGGTGGTGCATCCGCTGCACGTCGCCGGTGCTTTCTTTGATCATGGTCACGTTCGGGATTTCCAGCAGGCGTTTTAATAAGGCGGGCGACATATCCACCCCACCCGTTGCCGGGTTGTTATACGCCATGATGGGAATAGAAATCTTCGAAGCCACCGCATCGTAGTGCGCTACAATCTCATCGTCGGTTAGTTTCCAATAACTCATCGGGATGATCATGACTGCCGTGGCGCCTGCCTTTTCGGCAAACTGCGCGTGGTAGATGGTCTTCTCCGTGGTGAGGTTCGATACCCCAACTAGTACGGGTACACGACCTGCTACCTGGAGTAGTGTCGCCTCCGTCACCGCTTCTTTTTCCTCATCGCTGAGGTAAGGCAGTACACCTGTGCTGCCGAGCGGCGCGATGCCGTGCGAGCCGTTAGCCACCAGCCTTTCTACCAGCCTGCGAAACAGGGGCACGTCTACTTTCTCCCCGGCATCGAAGGGTGTGATGGGATAGGCGATGACGCCTTTAAATGGAATTTTGTTCATCCGGTAATGGTTAAGGTTAAAGATCTCTTCCTTCTTCTTCGCGGAGCGCTACGCCGAGGTTTTGCAGCTGCGGCGCATTTTCACAGGCGATGTATTTGGCCGGTTCGGTATCGCTCACGTTCTGGTGGCGGTGCCATGCCCAGGAAGGAATGTATACCGCGTCGCCGGCTTCCCACTCGATACGCTCGTTCTCTATTTCGGTCCAGCCCTTACCGGAAATCACGTACAATACGGTTTCGTAGGTGTGGCGGTGACGATTGGTCAGTTGTCCCGGCAGCAGTCCGCCAATGGTCATACTTACATTTTTGCTGGGCAGGTTGACGAAAAATACCGGGTGTTTACGTTCTGCCGAAAACTGGTTGTGTACGCCGGCCTGCTCCACGTTTTTATGAACGAGATGTGAAGGTCTTACAAACTGAGGCCTGGCGAAGGTCTGGTGAAAGTCCTTTGAGCTGAACTGCTTCTGCTCTTCGTGAATCGCTGTTACGATCTCTGTACCTGGTTTAACTGTTTCTAGCTTTGCCATATCTGATCACTGATTTAAACGTTATCTGCATGATTGCGATACAAAATTACCCTACCTTTGGACCAGTTACATGATACAGTTTTAACAAAACAAGGTAGTCCAGATGCTCAGACCATGGAAACTGAAAATCCAGCTCGACCCGCAATCAGAAAAGGCCATTTATCTTCAACTGGCCGATGCGATTATCGCAGACATCCGCTCCGGCCGGCTGAAAGGCGGCACGGCATTACCGGGCAGCAGGGCGCTGGCGAATGAGTTACAGCTCAATCGTAATACGATCGTAGAAGCCTTAAATGTGTTACTGAACGAAGAGTGGATCATATCGCGCGAGCGGAAGGGCACCTTTGTGGCGGAGGAATTACCAATACTCTCGAAACGCCGTAGTGGTTCTTCGGAAGATAAGCCCAGAGAAGAAAAGGCCCCGCTGTTCCACATCATATTCGACGACGGCGCGCCCGATAGTAAGATCGCCCCGATCGATGAACTGGTGCGGGCTTACCGGCAGATTTTCAAACAGAAAGGAAGATGGCAGATGATGGGCTACGGCTGCGAGTACGGCGAAGTGGAATTTCGTGGCGCACTGGCCCAAATGCTCAATCACCAACGTGGCATGCAGGTAGATGCCGACAAGATATGCGTCACCCGCGGCAGCCAGATGGCCATGTACCTTACTGCACATTGCCTGCTTACCAAAGGCGACGCCATCCTCATAGAAACACCCGGTTACAAACCCGCCTGGAAAGCCTTTGAAGCAACAGGCGCCACATTGTTGCCCGTGCGGGTCGATAAAGACGGATTATTGATCAGCGACGTGGAAACGCACCTGCAATCGGGTAAACGCATCAAGGCATTATACACAACGCCACATCATCAATATCCCACCACCGTTACCCTTAGTCTGCAACGCCGGCTGGAGCTGGTGCGCCTTTCGAACGAACATGGGTTTACAATTATCGAAGACGATTACGATAACGAGTTTCACTTCGGGTACCGGCCCGTACTGCCGATATGCAGCTTCGAGGGAATGAAAAACTTCGTGTACATCGGCACCATGAGTAAAGTAGTGGCCCCCGCACTCCGCATCGGCTACCTCGTATGCGGCCGCCCCGCGTTGCTGGACAAAGCCGCTGATCTGAGAAAGATCATCGATGTGCAGGGCGATACCATTATGGAGCAGGCCGTGTTACAACTGATCAATGACGGCACCATCAAACGCCACCTGAAACGGGCCACAGGCTATTACAGATCGAAACGTGACTTTACGGCGGGTTTGCTACAAACACATCTTGCAGAGAAAGCGTTATTCGATACGCCCGACGGTGGCCTGGCGTTCTGGGTACTACCGAACAAAAAGACCGACTGGCCGTCCGTGTCAAAAAAACTACAGGCGAAAGGGATTAAGATCATTACGCCGGAACAGTATAGTTTTGGCAAGATGGAGAACGGCATCCGGCTGAGTTACGGCTCGTTGTCGGAGAAGCAGTTGGAGGAAGGGATAGCGGCGTTGGGGAGGTTGTTGTAAGGCATTAGTGCTCCCCGCTAAACACCTCCCCTATCCACTTCACGCCATCCCGTGAATGTAAGCCTTCGGTTGACTCCAGCGTAATGCGGGTCACCTCCGCTGCCCGTTGCAGCATCGCACGCTCGTAAGCGGCCAGCGCTTCGGGGATGCTTGCACCTACAGATAAATATTCCGACAACTCCAGCGCATCCTGCAAAGCCATATTCACGCCTTCACCCGCGTATGGCGGCATACGATGCGCGGCGTCACCAAGCATGGTTACGTTCGGATGGGTGATCCACGATTGATCTAAAGGAAAATGATATTGAGGACGAGGCACGAACCACATGTCGTCACTATCGAACAGCTCCTGCCAGCCTACGTGCCAGGCGGCGAAGGCGGTTTTGAACCATGCAAAGACATCTCGTTTGCTGGTGAAGTTGATGCCGCTGTTGGAGGCCCAGGCTTCTTCGACTTTACAGCCGGTGTAGAAAGACAGGCTGCCGTCGCCTTTCGCGCTGAGGATGATAGATTGTTCATGACCGAGTGCAAATATCTTTCCTCCGGAGACGAGCTGCCAGAGGTTTGGGGCGTTCTTTTCTGCGTGATAGATATTGCCTTCTACTATCGTGATACCGGAATACACTGGCTGTATGTCCGTCATGTAGGGCCGCAGCTTCGAATTGGCACCGTCTGCGGCGATCACTAAGTCGGCGTAACCGGGTGGCTGGTTCCTGAAGTGGATCGTCCAGCCCGTATTCTGGGGAGTCATGGCGGAGAATTGATGATCCCAGTGAACGGTGTCGGGCTTTAAAGATGCGAGCAACATTTCGCGGAGGTCGGCACGGTCTATTTCCGGGCGGCTATCCGCCAGCTGCTGATCGGCGGCATGGTCATCGATATGCACCTGCATGTCGGGCGACAAAACCTTCAGTAGTCCGGCTCCTGGGCGGTGACGGGCATAGAATTCATCGAGTAATCCGGCTTTACGAATAGCAGCCAGTCCCGACTCCTCGTGCAGATCAAGCGTGGCGCCCTGGGAGCGGATTTGCTGGTCGGTATCACGTTCGTACACGGCCACCTGTACGTCGTTCAATTGTAATAACCTGGCGAGCATTAATCCACCTGGGCCACCACCTACAATGGCTACCCGTTTATTGCGTAATAACATATCGTATTGTATTTACGATACAAAATTAGCGCCGCCCGAGGGTGGAAAATTGTATAAATCGGTCGTTCGGGTTCTGCTTTAATTCCTTGGGCAAAACACCTGCCAGCTTCTTTACTTCTTTGATGAAATGCGACTGGTCGGCGAAGTTTTCTCCGGGGAACAGCTTCCCTTCTTTGATGCCTTTGAATGATGCGCGAAAGCGGAGGATGTTGCAATACACCTTCAACGGAAGGCCTAAGTACTGCTGAAAATACCGGTTGATCTGCCGGCTGCTCCAGTATACCCGGTCCGACAGTTCTTTTACGGTGATAGCACCATTGGAGGCGAATATCAACTCAAATAATTGTTGCTTGCGGTTATCTATGTCGCCTTCCAACGCTGCCTGTATTTGCCGTGCTGCCTTCTCGCAGAAAACGTCAAAGTTTTGCATATCCGTTGCCTCGAAACCCCAGAAGCCGGCAGGCTGCCTGGTAGCGCTGTTTACGAGGTGGCTGACCGGTGTATGCAAAACGTATTCCGCAGCGAGTGGTTTAAAGCTGATCGCAAACGTAAGCCTGCCGGGAGGAATACTCGCCTGTTCCGGCTGCGTACCGATACCGAGCAGCGTGGCCGTAAAGCCCTGCCCTTCGGTGACCGAAAAGAACAAGTCGATACGCCCATCGGGCAGAATCACCACCTCTTTGCTGGTTGCAGCACGGTTGTGCAGCAGCCAGTAGCTTTCTACGTAAGGCGCCAGCGAGGCGTCGGGTGATTTTATTTGGTAAGCGATATCGTCGTTCATGTCCAGTACGTCAATGGTTGCCCCGTAATGGGGTCGGTGGAAGGCACCGGCACAGCAGCTATCTTTACCCGGGCCGACGGCAGCTCACGCGGCGTGCCGTAATTCATATCATAATTGCGCCCATCCGGGTAACCGCCGATGCAAATGACGTCATTCTCGCCACCCAGGTTCTTATGCGCTACACCGGCGGGGATCACCAGTACGTCGAACTTCTGAAGCCGTAACACCGGCCCGCTGATGCCGCCTAACTGCAAAGACGTGCGGCCTTCGATGAAACCTATTACTTCATGGGCGGTACTATGGTAATGATGATAGGTGAAGATGCCGGACCGCCAGTTATTGCGCCACCCGTTTTTACGGAATAGCTGCCGTACGTAACGGCCGGAGAAGAAACGCGGCAACGTGAGTGCCTGCGGATAGTACAGTACCGGCAAATGACTGTTCGGAAAATTACCCTCCGGGGGTACATGTATGGATTGAGGCGTTGTCATGATGAATAAACATACCACAGTTTGCATGCCATTATTGGCGGTCCCTCACGCTAAATTGAAAAGATGTAGTACCCAGTTCGCCGTGATCACTCATCCCTTCTACTATCGCAATGAACCGGCCACGGATATCCGAACAGGGAAAACGCAACTCTACATCGCCCTGCTCATTGGTCACGACCGCAGGCGCCCAGTAGAGGGTATTACGATTGTCCGGCAGGGCCTTATCTTCCGGCAGTTCGAATGTACGCTCTGTGTAGAAGCCTTTTGTCATCACCATCTTGAATTTCTTTAAGAGTTCTTCTTCGGTATACTTAGGATAGTGATACGGCTGCCTGCGCACTTCATCTGCCGTAAACCGGAACGGGTGCGACACCACCTGGTTACGCCGGGGCGAAATAAACTCTGAGTAGGTTACACCCTCTACCGGCTTTTTGCCGCTGTTGCAGGCCGGACAATTCAGCATTCCACAGGCACCTACGTAATCCATATTCCCTTCGAACCTGGCAATGCTGTCGAGGTAGCCGAGGTACTTATCTCCAAACGCCCTGCCCTTTCCCTGCACTGTAAACTCTTTTAATGTTCGGCCATATTGCAGCAAACCCGGATCGACCGGCTTTTCCGCTGCTATAATATCCTTTGTACCCAGTGCATATATTGGTTTGATGCGGCTGATCGCATTGAACGGGTCTTCGATATCTACCTTAAATTCCTTCTCGGAGAAGTACTTTACAAAGAAACGCCGGCCTGTAAACAATTGCTCCGGCGTAAGATAAAACCGCCCATCTTCCCCCACCGTAGTCATATTCGTGATGCTCTTATTGTAGTTGAACAGCATCACGGAGGAAGGCATCTTGCCTTTCCCCGCTAACTGCCCCCGGATGCTATCGGGCAATAGCGGCTTTGCCGAGTTGCCATTCCATTGGTACGAAGCAACACTACTTGTGCGTAACAGCTGCTCCATAGCGGCGCTATCCGAATAAGCAGCTACATCATACACATCCTGCTTCAACTGCGTTGACACGTGGTAGTAATTGTCGATATCCCGTACATTCCGCGCATCTGCAAACAACTGATCCATCACGCGAACATTAAGTATCGCCTGTACCGGCTTGCCACCATAACCGGTCGTTTTAATCTTTAGCACGACTTCTTCCTTTGGCGCATACAACTCCTTCACCTCGCTGAACTGTATTTGCAATTTTCGCCCCTGGTGCAGGAAAACCAGTCTGCCTGTAACCGGTTTTAATTGTTCATCGAACAACATAACCTCCGCAATACCACGCGGCATGTGTGCTATCGGCACTTTCACGGTCGCACTGTCTTGCACCGGTACGGCTGCGATAGACTGTAACACGCCACGCGTCTGCATCCGCAGGTAAACGGTTTTCTTGTGGTTATAACGCGGACGAATACGAAAGGTGATCGTATCGCGATGATTGGCTATTAACTGTAAAGTATCTTCCGGTTTGAGTAATGTATCGCTCCTGCTTTGATATACCCTTCGCTTAATCGCCTGTGGCTCCTTCACTACCTGTATTCGGGAAGCCGCGTAAAAAACGGGGCTTGCGAAATAGGAATGGGCAGAATAGGCCTGTAATAAATAGTCGCCGGCTGTTAAGGTATCTGGCAGGTACACGTGGCCCTGCGACAAGCCGTTCGTAATCGGGTACATCTCTTTCCACATCACCGAATCACCATGAGAGAGTTGCAGGTATAAGATCTTGTCCTGCGCAGACAGCATCAGCTTTTGCGCGTCCAGCGACCAGGCCGAAAACCAGAGGTCTTCGCCAGCGATGTAAATATCCTTATTCGTGCGGAGATACAGGGAGGTTTGAGGCGGCAGTTCGCCCATCTGCGCGGCCAGTGAGTCCAGCTTTTGAGCAGAGAGGTGTTGAACAGATAGTAAGCAAACAATGCAGATGAGCCATTTCATGCTGTTACGTAAGTTTTAAGCGCCGATACACGGAAGATACGAAAAACGAAAATAAAAGGCAGGAGGAAACAAGCCCCCTGCCCGTAAAACGTATACGGAGCAGCGTTAGACTTCTTTTTCCAGTATGTCAAAGAACTTGTCAAGGTAACTCGCCATGAAAGCATCTTACGACGGTAAGCATGACGTAGCACACGGGCGAACCTTTTGTCCGCCTGCATTGCTTCCTTTTTTTACAGCACCAAACACGCTTAGCCACTCGTGTAGACGGGCATTCGCGAATTGCCAGTTTTTTTACAAATTGCGTGTGCCTCCGTGTCCGCAACCCGACACTTCACACATGCGACTACCTGCAATTCCGTGGTCTCTATAGCTAACTCACTCCTGCACTCATTCCCCGGCAAATCCCTCGCAATCACCACCACCCTGCCCCCTACCGGCATCTCCGCAGGCACATAACCAAACCAATCACCTCCCTCACTATCTGCCACACCCGCCTCCAGCAGCTGCCCATCCGCCCCGTACACCTCCACTACTACTTCCGCCACACGGAAGTTATCCGTCGCATGTACCCTCACACGCCCTTTCTCCACGAGTACCTCATGTACTTCAGGCGCTACCAGAAAGTCGGCAATCGCCAGGTTATGCACGTTCAACGCCTTGCTGAGGCCTGCTTTATACAATGCTTTTAAACCGGCGTTACCACGCACCCGGGCCGACCATTCCGCTGCTTTCTTAAAATCGGCTTTCGTGCGCTCCTGGTCAGGCGTGCCCAGACCGGGACGTTTACGCGGGGCCTTGGCGATAATCTCTTCGCCATAACGGGTGTATATGACTACCTGCTTGCCGAACATGCCGCGCGCACCGCTGGATATGGCGTTAAAATGTTTCCGTTTCATGTGCTGTTTTTGGGCAAAGGTGGGGCATCCGGGGGGAGGTACATGACGCACTTTCGTGCAAAAAAAGGGACACTTTCGGGCAAATTTGGGATCGGATGGTTCAGTGATGGTTGGGTGAGGGTTGGGCAGGCCTGTCGGAAAGAAAAATCCCGGGGATTGCCCGGGACTTTCGTCATCGTGTTGCCTTTACTTCATACTGCCCTACTTCGGTGCCGTCGTCACCCAGCATCCTTAACTGCAGTTTTCGCCGGTCGGCGGTCACTTTAATGAGGGTGCGCCGCCCTTCCTTCGGACCGCCGCCGATCACGATCGGGTAGTGGTGGGTGGCGGGGTCGGCGGGGTGAACGCCGTAGCGGTGGGTATGGCCGCAAATCATCAGGTCGATGCCGGCTTTATTGAAGAGTGGATGAAATAGCTGCCTGCAATGCATAGACCCATGCCCCTCGCCGGAATGAAACACCGGGATGTGCATCATTACCACGCGGAATGGCGCTTTAAGGAACTCAGGGCGCTGTAAAGCCTGCTCCAGCCAGTGGGCCTGCCGCTCGCGGTAGTCGTCGAAGGCGACGAGCTGGCTGTACTCGGCATGATCATCTGCCTTATCTTCCCCGGTATCCAGCACAATGAAATGTACCGGGCCCCGGGTGAAGGAAAAGTAGTACTGGTTGCCCGGATTATTGAAATATTCCGGCAGTTGACGGGCGTATTTACCGCGTGTTTCATGATTACCGCGGGCCAGCATGAACGGTGTTTGCGAGGCAAACAACGAGGTGACCGGCGTAAGCAAGTGATCAATCAACTGTTGTTCGTCGGTCTGAAAGTCGAACATATCGCCGTTCAGGAACACGAAGTCGTACGGGTCTTTACCGTTATGTTGCATGAGGTGCGCAAAGGATGCCGGGCGATCGTGAATGTCGTTCAGCACGATCCACGACACTTCACCGGCCCCGATAGCCGGCGTGGTAAAATGAAACACTTCGCTGTTCGCGGTGTCGCCCCAGGTCATCAGGTAAGGTTGAAAATCCACGATCTGCTTTGAGCATACGCGGTAAGCGTAGCGGGTGCCGGGTTGCAGGCCTTTCAGCACTACCTGGTGTACACGGGTGTTTGCGGCCAGCAGGCCCAGTTCCGCTTCCGGCAGGGCTTTGCGATCGGTGGTGCTTTCCCCGTACTCGACCCAGCTGCTCGCAGGTGCATCGGTTATCCAGCGGATGATGACGCTGTCGTTGGTGAGGCATTGCAGGTACGGCGGCGTCAGGAACCGGATGCCTGCAGGTGCTTTCACATATTCGTGTTTCAGGGTCGAAGGCATCAGGCCGATAAGGCCTGCTTTTGCGATGTCCCCAAGAAAGTTTCTCCTGTTGTGCATGATGATAAGCTTACTGCCTGTAACCTAAATGTTGATTCAGCTTCGGATTAAGAATGATTTCTGACGCGGGGATCGGGTATACACGGCGGTATTCGTCCTTATTGGTTTTATAGCCCCAGCTGTCTTCATACTTACCAAAACGGATGAGGTCATTTCTTCTCCAGGCTTCCCAGCTCAGTTCGCGGGCACGTTCTGGCAGTAACTCTTCCAGCGTAATGCTGTTAAATGGTGTGGCCTTACGGATGGTGCGTAACTGGTTCACCAATCCCAGCGCACTTTCGCCTCTGGTGGCAGCAGCACCACGCAGGATGGCTTCGGCTTTCATGAGCAGGATATCGGCGTATCGGAATACCGGCACATCGTTGCTGGCATCGCGGGTTACGGCGCTTACATCCGGCGAATACTTAATGCTGCGATAACCTTTCGCTTTACCCAGTTCATCGCCACCTACTTCAAACAGGTTGGGATTGGTGAGGGTCACGTTCGGCGTAAATTCCAGGTGGTAGTCGATCGGCGTGGTGCCGTCGGCACCGGTATAACTGGCGTCCATACCGCGTTTAGTGGTTTTTATGAGGATAGGCTGACCATCATTATCATACTGTTTACCGGTTAACCAGGCCTGCGTACGTACGTCGTTCGGCTCGTTAAAGTTCTCGTAGTATTCCGGCAAAGTGCTCACCGGGCCGTCGATCAGGTAGGCCAGTCCGTACTTCTTCTGCAAAGCATAATGCAGCCCGAACCAGGTATACTGTTGTCCTTTACCTTGCGACCAATCAAACGGGATGGCAAAGATGATCTCTTTAATATGCGGACCGTTATTCGCAGCGAAGATGGATTTAAAGTCTTCGGTGAGCGCAAATTTACCGCTGGCGATAATTGTATCACACATCGCCACCGCATCGTCATAACGGTTTTCGCCCGCATACACCTGTGCATTCAGATACATCTTGGCGAGTATCGCCGCAGCCCCGAATTTTGTCATACGGCCATAAGTATCCGTATTTACATCTGCACTTAACAGCGGCATCACTGCTTTCAGTTCCTGTTCGATGAAGGCGAATACTTCTTTACGCGGCCGCTGCGTTGGCAAAGCAGTATCACCAAAAGAAGTGTTTACCGGGATATCGCCAAACAAATCCATCATATGAAAGAAGCTGAGCGCGCGCAATGCACGTACTTCGGCGGCGATCTTTTCTTTGGAAGGGCTTTCCGGTGCCTGTTGGAAGAGCGACAACAACTGGTTACAGTTACTGATGATCCCGAAGCCCCAGCGCCAGGCGGAGCCGATATGCGAATGGGTCTGGTTCCAGGTATGCAGGTGCTCCTGCTGAAAACGCGCGCCATCATACCAGTTACCGGCACGGGCAGGCAGAATGGCTTCGTCGGTTACCAGCGTTTGCAGGTACCACCAATGCACGCAATAAGAGGGACGTAGTTTGCTGTAAGCCGAGCCGGTAGCCAACACCAGCTGCTCTTCCGTTTTTGGAAAGTTATCGGGCGTTAATTCATTTTCTACGGGCAGGTCCAGGTCGGTACAGGCGCTGGTCAGTGCCAGTGCTGCAAATGCTATTAATTTATGATACAGTTTCATGGTCGATTCGCTTAAAAGGTGACGTTAAGCCCCAGCATCAAAGTGCGGGTGCGTGGATAATAGTTGCGGTTGTCGATACCGGGTGTTAATCCACCCAGGTTCACTTCCGGGTCAATACCCTTGTATTTCGTCAATACGGCAATATTGTTACCGGTTACGTATAAACGGAAATTGGACAAACCGCGCACGTTCCTGAAGGTGTAACCCAGGCTGGCATTGTCCAGGCGCAGGTAAGAGGCATCTTCGATGTAACGGTCCGACTGGCGGAAGGCGTTGCCATCTTCCGGGCTTTCATCCGATAAGGATACCGGCATATTGTAGTTCTCTGCTTCGTTCGGGTGGTTCAGGCTCGCCAGGGTGGAGTTGAATACTTTGTTACCGAAGGAACCACGCAGGAATATATTCAGGTCGAAGTTGTGATACGTAAAGCTGTTGCTCCAGCCCAGTAACAACTTAGGCTGCGCGTTGCCGGCATAGAAGTAATCCTGGTGATCAACGGGATCGGTCGTTACACCGCCTTTTTTGCTATAGAACTGCGATACGCCATTCGCATCTTTCCCTGCATAACGGAAGGTGAAGAACTGCCCAACGGGATAACCCGCTTTCAGCAACTGCACCGGCAGGTTACTTTGTCCCTGACCGTTCGGGAAGCCCTGTGGGATAGAGTCTGACGAGAAGCTGCTATTGGAGAGCGATTCGAGTTTATTGCGGTTGTGTGCGATGTTGAGGCTCGTTTTCCAGGTGAAGTTTTTGTTCACCACCGGCGTTGCATCTACCGTTAACTCATATCCTTTGTTAGAAATATCGCCTACGTTCGCGGTATACCTGTTTACAAAATATTGTACGGTGGATACGGTATACTCCCAGATGAGATCTGTGGTTTTCTTATCATAATACTCAGCGGTGATGTTCAGGCGGCCTTTCAGCAGGCTTGCATCCACCGCGAGGTTTACCATGGCTGTTTTCTCCCAACGTAAGTCCGGATTGGCGTTCTGCGTCGCGAACACGGCGGTGGTGAAGTTACCGTTGTAGTAGAACGTGCCGGCAGCACCGTAACGGATCTTAGAGATCAACGGATTAAAGCCGAGTGAGTTGCCCGTAACGCCATACCCTACACGTAATTTCAGGTCGTCGAACAGGTGTTGCCCGCGCATAAAATCTTCCTCTGTAATACGCCAGGCCACAGAGCCTGCAGGGAAGGTACCCCAGCGATTGTTCTTACCGAAAGCGGAGGAACCATCCCGACGGAGCGACAACTGTGCGATATACTTGCCTTTGTAGTCGTAGTTCGCCCTGCCGTAAAACGAGATCAGGCGCAGTTTTTCATAGATGTTGGTGCCCCAGTCGGTACGAAAGTTGCCGACCGGACTACCCAGCCCGATGTTACTATACCCGAGATCATCGCTCGGGAAGTTGCGGTTATTGGCCTGGAAGCCATCGCCGTTTACATCCTGCTGCCAGCTGTAACCTGCGAGCAGTTTGATGTTGTGCGACTGCAAACGTTTATCGTACGTGAAGTACGACTCCAGCATGTTACGGGTGTTTTCGTAAGACGAGCGGTATGCTTCGCCATTGAGGCCGAGCTTCAGCGTATAATCGCTATTGAAGTACTGACCGCGGTTGGCGATCTCTTTCTGAGTGCTGACGCTCAAATTATATTTCAGATCGAACGGCAGCTTTACCTGTGCGGATGCGTTTAACAGGAAGACGTTCGTCTTCAGTTCTTCTTTTGCTTTTTCCTGCAGGGATACCGGGTTGTAATACAGCTGGCGGGTCAGGTCTTCATTGAATTCACCGGACGCGTTTTTCACCGATACCGTAGGCACATAACGTTGTGCATTGTACAGGATGAGGTCCTGGTCGGGACTTTTTGCCGCTACACTCGAAGAGTTGCTGAGCGTAAGACCCAGTGTAAGGTGATCGTTCAGCGCCTTCTGGCTTAAGTTGAGGCGACCGATAATACGACTGAGGTCACTGCCCTTTAGGATGCCCTTATGCTGGAAATAGTTAACACTGGCGGAATACATCGTTTGCTCTGTACCACCGCTCAGGTTCACGTTATGGTTCTGCACGAAGCCCGTACGTGTAACTTCCTCCTGCCAGTCAGTATCCGCCCCTTGTTCGTCGGCCGGTTTGGCAGACTTACCCATCTTCGCGAGATAAGCGGCACGTTCGGAGGCGTCCATCATTTCGAGCAGACCAGTAGCCTGATCTACACCGGCATAGCCACTATACGTCACCACCGTTTTGCCCTTCGCACCCCGGCGCGTGGTGATTATGATCACACCATTCGCCGCGCGGGTGCCGTAAATCGCAGTAGCAGAGGCGTCTTTCAACACATCGATGCTTTCGATATCATCCGGCGCGATCAGTTTAAAGTCTGCACCGGGAATACCATCGATCACATAAAAAGGCTCTTGTGCAGCGCCGGTCCTTAAGGTAGACGGGCCGCGCAAACTAATAGAAGGCGCCGCATTCGGATCGCCGGAACGGCTCACTGTAAGACCGGCAACTTTACCCTGGAGCAATTGCGCAGGACTGTTCAAACCGCCGCGGTTAAAGGCTTCGCGGTTCACCGTACTCACGGAACCACTTAACAGTTTACGGCTTTGCGTACCGTAACCTACCACTACCACTTCTGTTAAAGCGCTGGAAGAAGCCGCCAGCAACACTTCGATGTTCAGCGTCTGATCGCCGGCCAATACTACACCCGTCATCTTCTGCGCCTGGAAAGACATGCAGCTGATCTCCAGGGTATACGTGCCCGCTGGTGCAGGCAGCACAAAGCGGCCTTCCGCATCGGATACCACGCCCTTATTCAGCGCGGCGATCTTCACCGTGGCGCCAGGTACGGGATTGTTATCTTTATCTTTAATTACACCGGTGATGCGACCCTGTGCCTGTACAGGCTTGTGGTACACCACGATGTTTTTTCCTTCTTCTTCGAACTTCAGTTGTTTCCTGCGCGCCAGTTCATCCAGCACGGTATTCAGGTTGCCTGCGATCTGTAAGTCCAGCCCTAACGCTTCGAAGTATGGACTGTCTTTATACACAAAACGGAATTGCGTTTGTTGTTCAATTTCTTTGAAGGCCAGCTTCAGACTGCTGTTACGCAGGTTCAGGCGTACAGGCGCATCCGTTACCGACTGTGCATCGGTGGCGGGATGGGCGGCCACGCTAAAGGTGGTGGCAAGTGATAATAGCAGCAGTATAAAACCGCATCGCTTAAATAATCCGGGCAGATTCATTATGCGTTATTTAATAATGTAAAAAAGTTAGCAGTAAATGGTTGGTCTAAGGACATGGTACGCCAGTGATGTAAACATCGCGGCCATTGATGCGATAAGAGAAATTGCCGTTCTTGCTTAACAGGCTTAGTACTTTTTCCAGCGGCAGGCGTTCAAATGCACCCGTGAAGCGGCAGTTGGCAGCGCCCTCTCCTTCCAGGTGTACCGTTACGTTGTACCAACGTTCCAAAGTATGGGCGATATCACCCAGGCGTTCGCTATCGAAAGCCAGCACCCCATCCTTCCAGGAGTAAGACTGTTCTACATGCGAAGGCTTGGTTACGTTGGCTGTGGCGGAGGACTTCACATAAGTAAGCGACTGCCCTGCAGCCAGCGTAGCGTTGGCCGCACCGGAGACTCTTACCCGTCCGGTAGCCACCGTTACCTTCATATCGGCGGCGGCACTGTAGGCATGAATGTTAAAAGAAGTACCCAACACTTCTGTGGTAAGCCCGCCATGTAATACTTTGAACGGCTTCTGCGGATCTTCGGTTACTTCAAAAAAAGCTTCCCCTTCAAGCGTTAACTCGCGACCGTCTTCATTGTATGCTTCGTCGTACGTAATACGGCTGCCTGCGTTCAGGTGTACGACAGACTGGTCGGGCATGGTGATCGTTTTACGCTCGCCGGCGCCGGCGGCAAATACATACGTCACGTGATCCCGTTTGCCGGGGAAGTGAGCCACCAGGCCGTGCCGGCGAGCAATAGCGTACAGGCGGCGGCCATCCAGTAGCGCAGTCGCACTACCTTTTTCGGTTGTAGTTTTTTCATTACCGCATCGATCCTCCGCTGGCTGTGATCATCAGCCGGGAAAGAAGCCTGCTGGTAACGCGTTTCCCAAAGCTCCGACCCCAGGCGGTCGGCCTCGTGGCGGGCTTCGGGCTGCGCCATCAGGGCAAGGAACTCCAGTTCCTCCGCTGCGGTTAATTGTTCGTCGACATACTTCCAGAAAAGTTGGTGCAGGCGTTGCTTGTTCATACTAATTAGACAATGCTAAAAAGCGGTATGGCCTATCCGCCTGTGTTAACTAAATATTAAGGCTGTAAAATGGGCGCGATCATCATGAGATAGATGAGCTCCGACATGAGCTGCCGGATGGTGCCGTAAGACTTGCCCAGCTGGTTCTTCACCGTGTGGGGAGAGAGATGTAATAAGGTGGCGATTTCTTCTACCGAAAGCCCATCGCGGGTTTTGAGCAGAAAGATTTCTTTTCGTTTAGGCGGCAGGTTGGCAATCAGATCGTTTAATATGCGCTGGTAATCGTTGAGCGTGATTTCCTGTTCCGGCGATACCTCCAGTGCTGCCATGCCGGCATACTGTTCCTCCCGCGCAAGACGGGCGGCTTTTTCTTTAATAACGTTGAGGGATTTGTTCTTACTTAAAGTGTGCAGCCAGGCACCGACAGCATCGATACTACCCAGGGTTTCGCGTGCTTCCCATAGTTTGATAAACACATCCTGCGTAATCTCTTCGGCCAGTTCCTGCGACTTTACCAGTTTAAAAATAAAATGGTAGATACGCGCTTCGTACCGCACCATTAACTCCCGGAAAGCCTGCAGGCTTCCTTCCGCGATCTTTGCTAACATTTCGGCTTCTGACATCTCCTGCATATTCATATCTTGAAAGCGACTGAGGAGCGTCAAAGTTAGGCTTGCATTGTTACCTTAATGTTATGTATCTATTTCTTCTGCCCCGAATTAGGCTTCAGTTCGTCAGGACTATCACGCGTATACTTATTGAACTGAATCTTTGAAGGACTCACCAGCAGATCGTTCACCAGCTCGTAGCTGACGTTGCCGGCAGGCTTAAAATCAGCAGAAGCCATGTACTTCATCAGGCTGTGATATAATTGTCTGGCCACCGGCTTCTCCGCAGGCAGTGCGTCATGCAGGTCGGCGCTGCACACCACGAGTTTACCTTTGCCTACCTGTGCTTCGAAGATGAGTCCCAGCGGGCGGTTTAGGAACCAGGTATCGATCGGGCGTACGATCGGGTTGAAGCCGGCCGGAAAATCCTCAAGGTTCATTACCTGCGACTTCTGCGCGATTTCCCACCATTGCAGGTCGCTGTGATAATCCGTGGGAAAATTTGCAAAGGCTTTATGTTTATCCTGTATGAGCAGGCCTGTTACATGCGGCGGCTTCATCTGGAACCAGGAGGTATTCCAGAATACAGGCTGGAAGTACATGGCCACCTCTTTGCCTTTAACTACTTTACCGGCAGCGTTGAAGAATACTTTGCCGCCTTTATCGAGGACTGCTTTGGTTTTGTCGTTCCATTCGGCGGTGTAATACACGTCAATTGCTACTTTGGGAACAGTAGCGGGGTAAACCCATATGTCCCAGTCATTGGCGTAGGGCGTGTTTTTGATGGCAACTTCGAGCGTCAGGCGCGTGGGTGTTTTGATCTGGGCGAGCGGCCATGCGAAACTGCCTACGGGAATGCCGTTGCCCAGTTCGATAGACGCGGGTTGCCAGGAGCCCTGCTGGAGTATTTGTCCGCGGCCGTCTTTGATCGTCCAGGTGAAGACCGACGCTGTTAAAGGCTTTGCGCTCCAATTCGCGACGGCGACGTCTACGGCTAATGTGTCATTGCTCGTGTAGACGAATTTGTCCAGCTTCGCCAGCGGCACTACGGTGTTGCAGAAACGCGAGAACTGTTGCGGCGTTACATAGCCTTTCGGTTGCCAGAAGGCGTTGAGTACGCCTACCAGCGCGGTGCCTTGTCCGGGGAAGTCTTGCAGGCCGAGCATCTGGAAGCCGCCGTAATCAGGTGTACGCAGCATCTTTTCGATTTCTGTTTTATAGGCCAGCACTTGCAACTTGCCCGAAGCTTTCAGGAAGTCCTTTGCATAGGCGGCCATGCCATGATCGGCGAGATCCTGCCGGAACAATTCGAAGTTCTTCGCGCGATATACGCCAGTGTATTTTTTGATCTCGGTAAAGTCGGGGAATACGCAGTACTGGCCGATTTCATGCGCGACGAACGGCACGTCGAACTTAGCGATGCCTGCGCTGAAGTCGGCGCGTGATTCGGGACGGGCGTCCCAGGCGAGGCCACGAACGCCGCCACGCACCTGGAACTGTGCGTTGGGTACTACCGGCCAGCTGCCGCCAACTGACATGCCGGTATAGACACGACGGTCATCGCGGGCTTTCCAGTAATCGACGAATGCGTTCAGGTAAGGCACCTGGTTGCCTGCTGGTTCGTTGCCGGCAGATAACATGCAAAACGACGGGTGATTACCGTAAGCCTCTACGATACGGCGGGTTTCGGCGTACAGGAAGCTGTCGATGAATTGTCCCAGGCCGATCTTTGGTCCGTGGTTGGGCCAGCTGGGGCCTTCGGGTTGCAGATACACCCCTTCCCTGTCGGCCGCTTCAAACGCTGCTTCCGGCGGACACCAGGAATGGAAACGCATATGGTTCAGGCCATGTGCTTTGATCGTTTTCATGACGTTCGTCCAGGCTTGTACATCCATGGCGGGATAGCCTGTAAGCGGGAACTCGCAATTATGCACCGTACCGCGCAGGAAGATGCGGCGGTCGTTGAGCATCATTGCCTTGCCTTGTATGTTGATCTGGCGCATACCGAAATCGGTTTGCTTCTCCGATAACGTACGGCCGTTATTCGTGAGTGATGCGGTGAGCTTATAGATGGCTGGCGTAAACTCGTCCCACAGCTGCACATTGTCGCCCATGGGAAGTGTTACGGTGATATCTGCGGTATTGTTTGCAGGTGCGTTAACTGCTACCTGTACGGGTGCTACGACATGTGATGTCTTTGTATTGAAACTATTTGCTTTGACGATGAGTTGTGATTGAAAAGCTTGTCCACTGGCATTTCTTATGCGCAACTTAACCTGTGCTTCTTTTTGTTTTATATCCGGATGCACGGCTACGGTTTCGATATACACCTTTTCCGTGGCGAGCAGCTGCATCTTACCAATAATACCATTCCAGTTGCCTTGCGTATGGTCTGTAACGCTGTGTGAATCCGGGCCTACCTTTATTTCATCGATGTGATTATCGATACGCATGGTAATGCGGTGCGCTCCAGGCGTCATGTAAGCAGAGAGATCGTATTCATGTGGCGCTACGAGGCTGTTCTGCGTACCCACTTCTTTATCATCTACCCAAATGCGCGTTTGAATATGTGCACGCTCCAGGTGCAGTACGATACGTTTGCCTTTCCAGCTCGCCGGGATGTTGACTTCCCGCTGGTACCAGGCAGCGCCTACATAATGTTTCGCAGGTGTAAGCCAGAAAGGGAAATGAATATTGCCAGGCTGCCTGTACTTCGCCAGGCGTGGATTAAAATAAAACGAGCTGTCATAAATACTGCCGGTCCATTTTGTCGCCAGCGTAATGTCATCCCCTTTTAGATTCTCGGCCATGGAGCCGGGAAGTTTGACCTGGTCGTTCAGTTTGCGGCTGAACCACTGCTCTTTGATGCCTTTATTTTCGGGATCTGTCTGGAATGACCAGGTGCCTTTCAACGCAATCACCGGGTCTTCGGTAAACGAAGCCATAACGAGGAACAGGGCCACCAGGGCCAGGGAGCGATAGATGTGCATAACGGCAAGGTATAGTGTTTCGGGCAGTTTTCATAGAGGAAGATGGGGTTAACCGATTAGGCAGAGCGAAGACTGGTGTGGAAGTTTGCTTCGCTCTGCTCCAATGACGATTGTGAGGAGCGTTTGTTTTTTATTTCGTCATTGCGAATGAAATGAAGCAACCTTCGTGCGTAGTCTTCGCTACGGTTAATACAGCCATCCTTCCACACCCGCATCTATCAAGCCTTCCGCCACCATGTCGCGCCAAAGCTGCTCCGGCACCACCACCTGCGTGGCTACTGCATTCGCGGCTACCCGCTTCGGATTCGTGGTATTTAAGGCCACACTTTTCACGCCGGGGGCGCGACGTCCGAAGGCAACACAGGCGGCTTCCGGGCGTACGTGGTGTAATGCGCACAGGCGGTACATGGCTGTACGCCATTCGTACAAGGCGGGATGCGTGTCCGGTGAGACGGGTCGATAATTGTAATAATCTAGTCCGGTAAGAAAACCGCCATTGAATACGGCGGAATTGATAACCGCAACTCCCTTCTCCGATAAGTGGCGCATGAAGGCGATCAGTTCCGGGGGATGGCTGTGTAAGGTCATACTGTTGGCGATCATCACCCAGTCGAGTTCAACCTCCTGCGCAACGTCGCGGATCACTTTCCAGCTTTTTGCGCCGATGCCGATGGCGGTTACTTTGCCCTGGCGTTTTAATTCGTGCAGGGCGCGATAGGCCTCCAGGATGTCCTGGTGGCGCTGCCTGCGGGCGGTTTCTGTTTGCGCGGCAGCTAAGTATTCATCGGGGTCGTGTACGGACACCCACTCGGCTTTATAACCATTCAACAATGCATTGCCTTGTTCATAGCAGGTGATAATACCATCGTAACTGATCTGCTGGATGGCATCATGCTTTAAATCCTTCCACACGCCGGGTTCAAAGGTGGGCTCGGGTGTGGTGAGGTCGGTGCGCAGCCAGCCTAATTTGTTGCTGACGATTACATCGTCCGGCTGCACCCCGGCGAGCTGTAATCCTTTACCAAGGCTTTCGAGCGACAGTCCCGCGCCGTACTTCCCGGCCGTATCAAAGACGAGCGGGCGCGGACCGTGTTGCACGCACTCGCGGAGAATCGTGTTCTTCACATCGTCGGGAAGCGCTACATAAAGGTTGCCCAGGCCGCTCGTACCGAATATCACTTCCGGCAGTTGTAATATCTTACTCATATCGTAATCATCGCTTTGATCACACCGTTCTTCGGATCGAGCCAGGAGGCAAACTGCGCCTGTACTTCGTCGAAGCCGACGCGGTGGGTAATGTAATTGGTTGGATCTACCTGGCCATTCTTCATCGATGCGATCACATGCTCGAAATCTTCGCGGGTCGCGTTACGGCTGCTCATCAGGGTCGATTCCCGTTTATGGAACTCGGGATGGCTCACGATCAGTTCTCCTTTTTGCAAGCCGACCAGTACATAGCGGCCGCCATGCGCGAGGTAAAGAAATCCGTTATTGATCGCACGCTGACTGCCGGTCGCATCTATCACTACCGTCGGGTAATCGCCGTTCGTGATGGCTTTCAGGGCCTCGTCTACGTTGTCGGTTGCAGCATTGATCGTATGGGGCACATTTAGTTTATGCTTACAGAAGTCAAGCCGCTGTGTATTAATATCCATCGCGATCACCTGCGCACCGGCGATCCTGGCAAATTCCATAATGCCTAAACCGATCGGCCCCGCCCCCATGACCAGGACAAATTCGCCTGGCTCCACGGCGGCGCGGCGTACACCATGTGCGCCAATGGCAAGTGGTTCTACCAATGCCAGTTCATCGAATGATAAGCCGTTACCGTGCACCAATGCGTACGATGGCACCTGCAGGTATTCTGCCATACCGCCATCGATATGCACACCACATACGGCGATCTGCGCACAGCAATTGGGTTTGCCACGGCGACAGGCAACACACTTGCCACAATTGAAATAAGGAATGAAGGTCACTGCCTCGCCGATCTCAAAGCCAGGCGCACCGTCTGCGGCCACCAATTCTCCCGCCAGTTCATGGCCCAATACACGGGGGTAATTAAAGAAAGGCTGCGAACCTTCGAAAGCATGCAAATCGGTGCCACAAATGCCTATACGGCGAATACGCAGCAGTGCATGGTATTTCTTCAGTTCCGGTTGCGGCGTGTCACTATAGGCCAGCGACCCGGGTGTAGTACAGGTAAGTATTTTCATAACGACTTCAAACCTAAAGGACATTTCCCGCGCAAACTTGCCTTAATCGGACTATTTTTTATACAAATCCGACTATTCTTCGACGGCATTTCGCGCCCGGCCGCATCTTCTTTCCAGTTCCGGCCTGGCGTAGAGTGACGGCGCACACCATGTATTCCCGGGCCGGACTTAACAATAGGATAATGTAAGAGCTGCGCTTCCGTGCCTAGATTTGCAACTTGGTTTTAAAAGATAAAGCACCTGCACATGAGAAGAAGAGACTTTTTCCGGAACGGTATGATCGGCGTACTGGGCACGCCACTGATAGCGCCATTCCGGTCCATCGCCCAACCGGGCCGCTTTGAGATCAATGGTAAATCCCAGGCTAAAAACATCATCTTCATGGTAAGCGACGGTATGAGTACCGGCACCCTGGCCATGGCCGATATGCTGCGCCTGCGTATGGACGGCCGCCGGTCTCACTGGATGTCGTTGTACGAACAAGGCAAAGCTACCCGTGCACTCATGGAAACTGCTTCTTCCAGCTCGCTTGTTACCGACTCTGCAGCGGCCAGCTCTTCCTGGGGTGGCGGTGCGCGTGTGCCGAACGGCAGCCTCAATGTAGGTGCTAACGGGGAAATATACACGCCCATCCTCCAGAAGTTTAAAGCAGCCGGCAAAGCGACCGGTTGCGTAACAACAGTGCCCATCACCCACGCCACGCCTGCCGGCTTTTGCGTAAACATGCGCTCGCGCGGCGACCAGGAAGACATTGCACTGGCCTATCTTCCGCTAAAGTTTGATGTGATGCTGGGCGGTGGCGACGCTTACTTCAACGGCAGCAAACGTAAAGATAAAAAGGACGTATACGCCGACTTCCGCAACGCGGGCTACGAGGTCGTAAATACCCGTACGCAATTAAATTCGGTATCACCCGGTAATACGAAGCCACTCCTCGGCGTATTTGCGGAGGATGGGCTGCCATATACCCTCGATGCGAAACAGACCAAAGAGGATGTTCCCACGCTCGCAGAAATGACTACACATGCCATCAATGCCCTCAACCGTAATAAGAAAGGTTTCGTGCTACAGGTAGAAGGCGGTAAAGTAGACTGGGGTGCACACTCCAACGACGCAGGCGCGATGCTGTACGATCAGGTGGCCTTCGACGATGCCATTGCCGCTGCGATCGCGTTCGCGGAGAAGGACGGCAATACGCTCGTTGTCATCACTACCGATCACGGCAACTCCAATCCAGGCTTGTTCTACAGCTCTAAAGCCAACGCAGGTTTCGATCGTTTGCAAAAGTTCAAATACACCAATGAATGGATATTGAAAGGACTGACGAATACGTCCACTGCGGCGCAGGTAATTGAGCGCATTGAGGCGGCACAAGGTTATGCCATCACGCATGACGAAGCGGCCGAACTGGTGAAACATTACCAGCAGCACAATGAAGACGGCGTATATAACAAAGCCAAACTGCCTTACAGGCCGTTAGCGCAAATCCAGACCAACTACATTTCGATTGGCTGGGGCAGTATGGACCACTCCGCCGACCATGTGGAACTGGCGATGTTTGGTCCGGGCAGCGCGCAACTAAAGCCATTTGTAAAGAACTACGAGCTGCACAACTTCATGTTAAATGTGACCGGGGTAGTGCGTAAATAAAAGAAATCAGCAAAGGCCGTCGATGTGACGGCCTTTTTCATTTGGCACTTTTTGCTGATTAATTGGTACGTGGTGTTGATAAAATGCCAGCCTTTCTGCCCATCTTCACCCCGAAGAACATTATAGCAAATCTGCCACGGAGATGAAGAACATACTAGTAAAATGCTTACTGGTGCTGATGCTGGCACCGTTGACGACTACTGCCCAACAAGATGAGGCCAACCGCGTAAAAGAGATCATCCATCGCGTAAATACGAACTGGCAATCGAGGCACAAGCCACAGGTGCGCTCCTTCTGGGACAATGCGGTTTACCATACAGGCAACATGGAAGCGTACTTTCTTACGAAAAACGAGCAGTACCGCCAGTATTCCGAAGACTGGGCCATACACAATGAATGGAAAGGTGCGAAAAGTAACGACACCGCGAAATGGAAGTATTCCTACGGCGAAACGGACGAGTACGTGCTGTTCGGCGATTACCAGATCTGTTTCCAGACTTACATCGACCTGTACAACATCGCCCCTGCCGATTACAAAGTGCAGCGTGCAAAAGATGTCATGCATTACCAGGTGAACACGCCACGCAATAATTACTGGTGGTGGTGCGACGCGCTGTACATGGTCATGCCGGTGCTTACGAAGCTGCATCAACTCACGGAAGACCCTGTCTACCTGGATAAATTATATGAATACTACGTTTTCTCCGACAGCCTGATGCTCGACCGGAAAGATGTGCTGTACTATC
This sequence comes from Chitinophaga horti, assembly GCF_022867795.2. NCBI lineage: Bacteria > Pseudomonadati > Bacteroidota > Chitinophagia > Chitinophagales > Chitinophagaceae > Chitinophaga > Chitinophaga horti. The sequence continues at coordinate 3,065,911 of NZ_CP107006.1, forward strand.
GTGATGCCAAATACATCTACCCTAAACATCGCAGCAGCAATGGTGGCAAAGACTTCTGGTCGCGCGGCAACGGCTGGGTATTTGCGGGGCTGGCAAAAGTATTGAAGGATGTACCGGATAACTACAAGCATAAAAAATTCTTCAGGAAACGTTTCCGGCAGATGGCGGCGTCCATTGCGAAACAGCAGCAGGCAGCCGGTTACTGGACACGCAGCCTGCAAGACCCTGCCCACGCGCCCGGTGCCGAAACGAGTGGTACTGCGCTCTTCACCTACGGATACTTGTGGGGCGTGAATAACGGCTATTTATCTGCAAAGAAGTACAAACCCGTGATCGCCAAAGCCTGGCAATACCTGGAGAAAACGGCGTTGCAGGAAGATGGCCGCATTGGGTACGTGCAGCCGATCGGTGAAAAAGCAATACCCGGGCAGGTAGTGAACGCTAAATCCGAAGCCAATTTTGGTGTAGGCGCATTCCTGCTGGCGGCATCTGAGTATGTAAGATTCCTCGAAAAATAAAATGATTACTCGCCCTTGGGCAGTTGGTTACGCTTCTGGTATTCCAGCGGCGTAACCCCATAAAACTTATGGAAGCTGCGGCCGAAGTTCGTGTGAGAATTAAACCCGACCATGTCGGATACTTCGTACACTTTGTACGTGCCGGCAGTCAGTAATTGTGCCGCTTTCTTCAACCGGCTGATGTTGATAATCTCCTTCGGACTGAGGTCTGACAAGGCCCGCAGCTTGCGAAACAGGCTGGTGCGGCTTACGTGCATCAACGTGGCCAGTTTATCGATATCAAGGTGTGGATCATCCAAATGCTGATCGATCACTTTATTCAATTCTACCAGGAACTGCTCGTCCGAACTCGTTTGCGCGATATTCTGCAACTTCGCTACCGGCGATTGCGCGAAGAAGGCCTGCAACTTACGGCGGTTCGCGATCAGGTTGGCGATCTGGGCGACCAGGTATTCTATCTCGAAAGGTTTTTCTATGTAAGCATCCGCACCCAGCTCCAGTCCTTCGATCTTGGATTGCAGCGTGTTCCTGGCCGTGAGCAGGATCACCGGGATGTGGCTGAATTCAATATTGGATTTGATGCGCCGGCAAAACTCGAAGCCGTCCATGACAGGCATCATTACATCGCTGATAACGAGGTGTACCGGCTGGCTGGACAATACTTCCAGCGCCTGTTCACCATCCGCAGCCGTTAATACCTCATATCGTTCACTCAACTCGTCGGAAATCACTTCCAGTAATTCAGGGTTATCGTCGACCAGCAACAATATCTCTTTCATGATGCTTTGTTTATGCAATTTCCGCCGCATGATGCTGCAGCGGAAGCTTTAATTCAAATACGTTCGTCCTTTTATTTAACTGTAACTCCAGCGAGCCATGATGCAGCTGCGCGAGCGAACGTGACAAGGCCAGTCCGATCCCCGTTCCACCTTTATTATCCGTGTCTTTAATGCGATAGAAGGCTTCAAATATCTTCTCCCGCAAATCCGTCGGAATAATGAACCCATCATTCTCCACCACCACACTGAAAGTATCTGGCGTACGTTGCAGCAGCGCCACCCGCACCTGGTTATCCGCATACTTCACGGCATTACTGAACAGGTTGTAAATGATCTTACTACAGGCCTCTACGTCTACTTCCGCAAACAATGTATGCGGCGGCAGGCATAACTCAAAATCAAGCTCACATTGCTCTATCAGGCTTTCGAAACTCTGATGCGTGGCGGTGAGCAGTTCATTGATATTCACGCGGGTGTACGATAGCTTAAACGCGTTGATCTCCATCTGCTGGAAGTTCAGCAATTCTTCCGTCAACTGCACCAGGCGGTCCGTATTTCTTTTGATGATGCCAAGGCTTTTTTCCACTTCGGGATTATCGTTCGTTTTTCGGATCACCTTTGCCAGTGGCAGTTTGATCAGCGTGAGCGGTGTACGGATTTCGTGCGCCACATTGGTGAAGAACGTCATCTTCGAATCCAGCGTTTCCTTCTCCTTTGCGAGCTGTAATTCCAGCAATTCTTTTTCCTGCGCTATTTCCAGCCGTTCGATCTTTCGTTTGTTCTGGTCTTCTACCTTACGATGATACGACGACAGCAACCAATAACCCAATAGGGCCGCTACCAGGGCGTACGCACCATAAGCCCATATACTGGCCCACCAGGGAGGCAGCACCGTGATACGTAAAACGGTTTCGCGCCCGTTCAGTACGCCACTGCTACTGGATGTTCGTACGCGTAAGGTATAATCGCCCGGTGTGAGTTGCGTAAAGTGGATACGCCGGTCTTTTTCAGGGTGTACCCAACCTTCTGATAATCCATCCAGCCGGTAAGCATATTGCAGGTCGCCCGGAGCGGTAAAACCCAATGCGGCAAAGTCGAGGCTAAAGGTTGATTGGTCATGTTGTAAGGTAATACGATCAAGGAACATGAGTGAGCGTTGCAACGGCGAACCCTCCTCTCCGATTACCACCTCCCGGTTGTTGATGCGCATACCGGTAAAGTACACCGGCGGCACGAAGCTGTCCTGCCGCATTTCCGCAGGATCGAAGCTGATAAGGCCATTCGCACTGCCGAAAAACATCTGACCTTTCTTATCCTTAAAGGCAGAAGTAAAGTTAAACTGATCGCTCAGCAGACCGTTCGCAGTGGTGTAAACGACTGCCGACTTCTCTTCGGTATTAAAACACACCAGTCCCTGGGTAGTGGTGACCCACAGGCGGCCCTGTGCATCTTCCAGCATAGCGAGTATGAAGTTACTGGGAAAACCTTCTGCCTTGCCATAACGGGTGAAGGTATGCGAACCGGGATTCCATTTACACAGCCCGTTCTCCGTGGCGAACCAGATCCGCCCGCGGCTATCTTCAAATATCGAATTGACTTTATTGCTCGCAATGGAGGTTTCGTCTGAAGCAGAAAAGCTAAAGTTCTCGGGTTTGCTGGTTTGCGGATCGAGCCGATACACGCCTTTATTCGAATTCGCCGTCCAGATGTCGCCGTGGCTGTCCTGCATTACATAGAGGTACCAGTCGCGTTCGGGCAAACCGGCAATGGGTACAAAGATCTCCTTTTCGCGGTCAAAGCGATACACCCCAATCGTAGTACCGACAAGTATATCGCCACCGGGTGTTTTATGGATACAGCTGGTAGTGGAAGATTTGAGTCCGGACTCAGGACTGGTTTCGTAGTGCTTCAGCAACTGGTTGGTGCGCGTATCAACGATGTCGATGCCATTCTCCAGTGAGCTTACCCATAGATGGCGGCCGTCCAGTAACAGGTTATAAATATAGTTATTAGAGAAGCCTTGGGTGCGGATGTTGACGATATGCCGTACGGCGTTGCCAGTACCGGCATCGAGTTTATTCAGACCCGCATCCTCTGTACCTACCCAGTAATTACCTCCCTCATCCTCCACGATTTCCTTCACCACGTTGCCACTGAAGGATGCCAGTGCCGGGTTGCTGAAATAGCGGCGGAAAGGCCAGAAAGACCTGGGCAGGTAGCCTACGCCCTGGTACAGCGTGCCTAACCAGATGCCCCCCTCCCGGTCTTTGTAAAACGAATAGATATTGTTATCCGGCAGTCCGCCCGGGTCGCCGGGGGCCTTCTTCAACACGCGCGATTCGTCTGTTTGCGGGTTATAGATAAATACACCCATACGTGTGCCGATCCACACTTCCGTAGGCGACACCTGCTGAAAGCAACGGATAAAAAGCCGTTCGGGATCCTCACAGCAAAGGTTTACATCGCGGGTTTGTCTGGTGTTGATATCGAATATCTTCAGTCCGGCCTTCTGCGTTCCTACCAGGATGGTGTTTTGCGGTGTGCATTGAATCCGGTCGATCCATAACGAGCGTTTAGCATGAGAAGCGGCGTACAGGTCATACGAGTAAAAACTGTCCAGCGGTTCGTCATATTGCTTCAGCAGTCCGTTTACCGACACCACCCATAACTTACCCTGTTTGTCTGCACTAATGCTGCTGGCGTAAAAATACCGCAGCGGATCAAACACCCGGTACTCCTTTGTACGTTCGTTATACCGCGACAACACGAAGCCGGCGAGCATCCAGATATTACCCTGGCCATCCGTCGTGATTTCATCGAAAGAATAATACTGGGACGTGAGCACAAAGCGGAACACGTCCTGCTGCGGGTCGTACTTGTAAAGTTCCTTTTCCGTAGCCGCCAGCAGATTGCCCGATTTATCGAGGTGTAATGCATGTATAGAGTTGTTGCCGCTGCTGGAAGTAGGGTGATCGGCGAAACGATATACTTTAAACTGGTTCCCGTCGAAACGGTTCACACCATCGCGTGTACCGAACCACATAAAACCGAGACTATCCTGCACAATATCCTGTATCGTATTATTGGACAAACCCGCTCCCACAGCGTAATGCCGGAAGTTGTACGCTTGCGCGCGGGCGGTCATAACGCAGAGGAATAAACTAAGAAAAAATAATAGCAGCTTTTTCGCCAACAAGACTAAATAGTTTTACTTTCGCCAGAATCAATGCTGAAAATAAGTGTTTTTCTGACATTATCCTTAACAGCATTGACTAAATATAGCAAAATCTAACATGCTATTCAACACAGTGAACGGAGAAGCGAAGTCCCCTAATGGCACTTTTTGTCGATTTTTTGGCACTTTTTGTCGAACGAAATCCATTTTTTCTGGCCAGTTTCACAGAACGATACGCACGCGTTATGATAGTACTACGACAACCAAAAAAAACGGGGATGCATTTTCCCTTTAAATACCTTTTCTAAACCAATCGAACAATAAACTGGCACAGGAAGCAAACAATCTTCTTCCACATTAACTATTTGAACAATTTAAATTCCCAGTATGGAAAATTTTACACGCAACAGGCTCGTTAACGCACGGCCGCTTGTAAGCATTCTTAACCGCAAAATCCCGTTAGTTACTTTACTACTGGCCTTCCTGTTTACGTCATCGGCGTTTGCACAGGAGCTTACAGTAACGGGAAAGGTGACGGATGCCCAGTCTAATCCCTTACCCGGCGTAACAGTGGCCGTAAAAGAAAGTAAACGTGGCGGACAAACAGACGCCAATGGTAACTTTAGTGTGAAGCAGGCAGTAGCCGGCAACACCCTGGTATTCACTTTTGTAGGTTATACGACCAAGGAACAGCCCATTACGGGCGCCGGTCCTTACACCGTAACACTGGCCGCCTCCAGCACCGACCTTACCGACGTAGTGGTAATCGGTTACGGTTCGGCCCGTAAGAAAGACCTTACCGGTGCGATCGCACAGATCCGCCCCGAAAAGCTCGCCGATCAGAACCCGAATACGGTACAGGACGTACTGCGTGGTACGCCCGGCGTAAGCGTTGGCCTGGACCCCTCTGCTAAAGGCGGTGGTTCTATTCAGATCCGCGGACAACGTTCGGTATATACCGCAGCAGGTCACAACGACCCGCTGATCATTCTGGACGGAATGATTTTCTACGGAGAATTTTCTGAGATTAACCCGGATGATATTGCGCAGGTCGACATCCTGAAGGATGCCTCGGCCTCGTCTATCTATGGTGCCCGCTCTGCGAACGGTGTATTGATCGTGACTACCAAAAGGGGCCAGAAAGGTAAACCAAAGATCAACCTGACTACAAACTTCGGCCTGGTAACGATGGGCGCTAACCGCCCGGTGTTTGATGCCAATGGTTACATGCAGTACCGTGAGGACTGGTATACTGCACCTACTTACGCTACCAACACTACCACAGGTAACTACGAAGCGTATGGTACCAGTGCTAACAAAGGATTTTATGCGGAGCCCACTGCGGAAAACCTGGCTAAATACGGGGTTACCATCGAACAATGGAGGGCTTTCACCTCCGGCAGCAATGGTACCGCTTCGGATGCAGAAATCTGGGCCAAAAGGTTGAACATGGGGGTATTACTCTCGCCAACTTCCTGAAAGGCGAAACCTTTGACTGGTACGATCAGTCTTTCCGCAACGGTTTTAACCAGGACTATAACCTGAGCGCGTCCGGTGCCAGCGATAATATGAGCTATTACATGTCGCTCGGTTACCTATCTAACCAGGGTGTAATTAAAGGCGATGACTATAAATCCATCCGCGCCAATCTGAAAGTGGACGGCAAAATCACCAAGTGGCTGGAAATCGGTGGTAACATCAACTTCCAGAACCGTACCGACGGTAACCTCGCGACAGACTGGGGCACGCAGATCATCCGCAACTCCCCGTTCGCCAGCTATAAAGATTCTACCGGCAAACTGATGGTGCACCCGATGGGCGACCTCATGGTGAACAACTATGGCTACAACTACGACTTCAACCGCCAGTATATGGACCTGCAGAAGGGTTTTACGGTGTTTAACGCTATCCTCACCTCCAAAGTGAAGCTGCCGTTCAACATTACGTACTCCTTCAATGCATCTCCCCGTTTCCAGCACTTCCGCGACCGTTACTGGGAATCTGCCAGCCATCCTGACTGGGGTGTTACCAATGGTCTCGTAAACCGCGAACAAACGCAGCGTTTCGACTGGTCACTGAACAATACGATCAACTGGGAGCAAACGTTCGCGAAGAAACACCGCGTAGCAGTTACCCTGGTGCAGGAAGCTGAAAAAAGGCAGTCATGGCAAGACAGGATCGAAGCCCGCGACATTCGTCCGAGCGATGCATTGGGCTTCCATGAAACTTTCTATGGCGATAAACAAAAGAGCAGTTTCAATTCAAATGACGTGATCGAGACCGCCGACGGTTTGCTGGGTCGCCTCTTCTACTCTTACGACGACCGCTATATGCTCACCACCTCGCTGCGTCGCGACGGCTATTCTGGTTTTGGTATTTCCAATCCAAGGGCCGATTTCTTCTCTGCTGCTTTCGCCTGGACTTTCACGAACGAAAAGTTCTTCAACTGGCAGCCGATGAGCATGGGTAAAGTGCGTATTTCCTGGGGTCAGAATGGTAACCGTTCCCTGGAAGACCCCTTCCTGGCGATAGCTAACCTGACAGCGGGTGTGGGTGCGACTACTCCGTACCTGGACCTCAACGGCAACCTGCAGCAATACCGTTACCTGATCATGAGCCGCCTGACCAACGTGAACCTCACATGGGAAAAAACAGAATCGACCAACTTTGGTATCGACTTCGGATTCCTGAACAACCGCATCACTGGTTCGGTTGACTACTACATCACGCCTACCGTGGACATGGTGATGATCCGCAGGCTGCCTGGGTTCTCCGGATTCAGCAGCATTGCATCCAACCTTGGAAAAGTGGACAACAGGGGCTTTGAGCTTACCCTGAATACAGAGAACTTCCGCACGAAAAACTTCAGCTGGAACTCGACCCTGGGTTTCTCCAAATACAAGAACACCATCAAACACCTCTATTACGAGTATACCACCACACTAGATGCAAATGGTAACGTACTGGAGGTAAAAGAAAACAGCGATATCAACAACAACTGGTTTATCGGCCAGCCCATTACCGCCATCTGGGATTACCGTATCAACGGCATCTGGCAGGCAAACGAAGCGGCGGAAGCTGCCAAGTTCGGTCAACGCCCCGGCGACCCTAAAGTGGCCAACAACCCTGCCAATGACCGCAAAAATGCGGATGGCAGCACTACCGCAGTGTTCAACAACGACGACAAACAGTTCCTGGGTCAAACCGCGCCCCCGGTAATGTGGTCACTGCGTAACGACTTCAACTACAAAAGCTTCAACTTCTCTTTCAACCTTTATTCTTACATGGGCCATAAGAGCAGGGATGCTGCTTATATGAACCAGGACAATGGTACCTCCCTGGTAACCAACCTGGCAAACGCCTATGACAAAGACTACTGGACGCTCGAAAATCCATCTAATATCGTGGCCCGACTGGATGCTAAAGGTCCATCAGGTGTGAACACACCCAACAGGGTGCTCGACCGTTCCTTCATCCGCCTGGAGGCCATCAGTGCAGGTTATACCCTGCCACAAAGCCTGGTTTCCCGCGTGAACATCGAAAAACTGAAAGTGTTTGCTAGCGTACGTAACGTAGCAGTTTGGCAGAAAGATAAAAACTGGGATTACTGGGATGTAGAAACTGGTCAGATGGCCCCCAGGATTTATTCAATTGGATTAAACGCAAACTTCTAAACCGTTGAGCGATGAAAAATGTACTCAAACATATCACCCATAACACCACTATAGCGGCGATGCTGGCGGTGGGCGCCGTTTGCATGATGCCTTCCTGCAGTAAGTCGTTCCTCAAACCGGAACCCACTACTTTCCTGGAGCCGGATGCAACCTTTACCACCCGTGGCGGTCTGGATGCGGCCGTTGCAACTGCCGACCGGCATTTACGTTCCTACTGGACCTACTTCGAGTATACAGACCTTAGCCTGCCGATCAGCACGGAGTACATGTTTTCCGATGTGGCCGTAGCCAGCAAAACCGACGATGGTAACATCTTCGTAGACATTGCCACCCGTCTCACACCTACGGACCTGCCCGAACGCGTGAGCTACTTCTGGAATGAAACCTATAATGGTATTAAATATGCCAATACCGTACTCACTTACATCGACGGTGTGAAGGAGTTCGACGAGGCCACTAAAAACCAATACCGCGGCCGCGCCATGTTCCACCGGGCGTTCCGTTACCTGGCCCTGTGCTTCCAGTTTAAGGACGTCCCCCTGGTGACGCAAATCCTGAAGAAGCCTAAAGTAGACTATCAGACCACTTCCCGGGAAGCCATCCTGCAGATGATTACATCCGACATGGAAAAGGCGGTGGAATGGGTGCCTGAGCAAAGAAATATGTCATTGGTCGGCCTGGTGAACAAAGGTGCCTGCCGCCAGTTGCTCATCAAATGTTACCTGGCAACAAAACAATACGATAAAGCCATCGAGCAGGCCGATATCCTGATCAACAACTCTGGTTATTCGCTGATGACTGCCAACTTTGGCAACTTTATCGCACCTTATTCGACCACCTGGCCTGTTACCCGCAACGTAATATGGGACCTGCACCGCCCTGAGAACAAGGCCATCTCCGCTAACCGCGAAACTATCATGGTGATGCTGAACCGCAATGGCGTTGACGCCGGGGTGAAAATGAACACCATGCGTAACTGGCTGCCCTGGCTCGATGGTACCAATACGCTGGCCCCTGATGGCAAACAGGCCGTGCGTTATGTAGCTACTTCTAACTCCATCTTCCGCGCCCAGTATGACTATACCCACGCGCTGGGAAGGGGGATCGCACACATTCGTCCGACCCACTATGCCACCAACTCTGTTTGGTACGTAAATGGTGTGAACGACGCCACCGATCTTCGTCATAACAGCACCGTAGGTAACTGGGCGAGGGTAGATTCCATGAAATACAACGATCCTTCCAGCACATGGTTTGGCAGAAACGTTCGTCTCTACCACCCTACCACCAACGCGCTTTTGTGTGCCGATACGATCCGTTGCTTCTTCGACTGGCCGCACTATAAATACTACGTAGAAGATCCGCTGGAAACACAGGCACGTAATGAGGCTAACCACCGCGGTGGAGCCGGCGACTGGTACTTATACCGCCTGGCGGAAACTTACCTGCTGCGTGCGGAAGCTAAATTTTATAAAGGAGACCCTACCGCAGTAAATGACGTAAATATCATCAGGCAACGCGCTGGCTGTACTCAACTGTTTACCACCGTTACCATCGGCGATATCATGGACGAACGTGCGCGTGAACTGAACATGGAAGAATGGCGCTTCACTGAAATGAGCCGCGTTTCTTACTGCCTGGCACACTCCGGCAAACCAGACGAATGGGGTAACACTTACAACCCGGAAACCCTGGACCAGAACAGCTACTGGTATCAACGTATACAGCACCACAACAACTACTATAACAAAGGTAAAGCTGTGGTAAGGAACCGTGCATACACAATGGCTCCGCACAACATCAACTGGCCGATCCCACAATATGCGATTGACGCCAACGGCGGCAGAAAACTGCACCAGAACCCGAACTACAGCGGGTATGATCCATCGGTAACGATGTTCACTTCCTGGGAGGAAGCTGTGGCAGATGAATCGAAATAAGCATTGTTAGTATAGAACGGGACCGCAATCGCGGTCCCCTTTCTTTTAGCCCACTTCCCATCGCGGGCTATAAACACGCAGCGCATTTTACGCGTGCATTTAAAAAACGTTTCGGCATTATGCCCGGGCAAATGGAAAGATAAGTAGTTGGCACAGGCAAGGGAAAAGTTTTATATTAAAGCTCCCAATTCCCAACGTCATGAAAAAAACATGCCTCTTGCTGATATTTACGGCCTTTACCCTGGCGACTTCAGCACAACTACGTGTACAGCTACTCCGCATCGAAAACCTGGTTAACCCGATCGGGCTTGATGAACAGCGCCCGGCTTTCAGCTGGCAGCTGGTATCCGGCAAACGCAATACTTTACAAACAGCGTACGAGATAAGGACAGGCGAGCGCATCAAAGGTGTGGGCCCGGTGTATAGTACCGGCAAGGTAAACTCCGGCCAGTCGGTACACGTGCGGTACGACGGTCCGGCGCTGGAGGCGGGCAAACATTACTATTGGCAGGTGCGCGTATGGGATAATAACGGTCAGGCCTCCGGCTGGAGCGAGCCTGCCTATTGGCAAACCGGCTTGATGCAACCCTCGGCCTGGAAGGCAAGCTGGATTACGCCGGGCGACACCGAAACGGTGCAACGCCCCTCCCCGCTGATGCGGAAAACCTTCTCCACCAATAAAAGAGTCGTATCCGCCACGGCGTACATCACCGCCCATGGCCTTTATGAAGCACAGATCAACGGTCAGCGCGTGGGCGACGCCTACTTCACACCGGGCTGGACCACCTATCAGAAACGCCTGCAGTACCAGGCATATGACGTAACCAAGCTCCTGAAACAAGGTGCCAATGCCATCGGCGTAACGCTGGGCAGCGGCTGGTACCGTGGGGATATTGGCTGGCATACGAATGTGTATGGGAAGGATATTGCCCTGCTGTTCCAGTTAGCTATTCAATATGCAGACGGCTCCTCCGAAAGCATTGTTTCCGACGGCAGCTGGAAGTCCAGCACGGGTGCTATCCGTTATTCGGAACTCTATCACGGCGAAATCATCGATGCCCGTTTACATAAAAAGGGCTGGGACGAAGCCGGCTACAATGACCAGGACTGGACGCCCGTTAAAACGGTCGACTTTTCCAAAAACCAGCTGATCGCCACTTATAACGAACCTGTTAAAAAGCACGAAACCTTTAAACCGGTAGGCGTGATCCATACCCCTAAAGGTGAACTGGTACTTGACTTCGGGCAGAACCTGGCAGGTTGGGTCGTCATCAAGGCAAAAGGAAAACGGGGCGATTCGATTATCGTATCCCATGCAGAAGTGCTGGACAAGGCCGGCAACTTTTACACCGAGAACCTGCGCGCGGCGAAGGCGAAAGACATCTACGTGCTGGCCGACGACCAGGAGCACATTTTTGAACCGCATTTTACCTGGCACGGTTTCCGGTACGTGAAACTGGAGGGTTACCCCGGCAGCATTCACCCCGACAACTTCACGGCAGTAGCGCTTTACTCGGCGATGCCGGAAACAGGCAGCTTCTCGTCTTCCCATAAATTACTCAATCAGCTACAACACAACATCGAATGGGGCCTGCGTGGCAACTTTCTCGACGTGCCCACCGACTGCCCGCAACGCGACGAGCGCCTGGGGTGGACAGGTGACGCGCAGGCGTTCTTCCGCACGGCGTCGTTCCTGCGCGGCGTCGATAACTTCTTTTCAAAATGGATGAAAGATGTAGCCGCGGAACAAACGCCGGAAGGCAGCGTGCCCAAAGTGGTGCCTAATATGTTAGGCCCGCAACAAGGCGGCTCCGGCTGGAGCGACGTGGCTACCATTGTTCCCTGGAACATGTACCTGGCGTACGGAGACAAACAAATCCTGGAAGACCAGTATCCCTCCATGAAAAAGTGGGTCGATTTTGTGACCAGCAAAAGCCCCGGGCATTTGTGGAAAGACGGGCATCATTACGGCGACTGGCTGTTTTACAGCGTAAACGACGACCGCGACGGCCGCTCCGCCATCACCGACCGCCACCTGATCGCCCAGTGTTTCTACGGGCACTCGACCCAACTGCTGATCAACGCTGCTCGGGTACTGGGTAAAAACGACGACGTAAAAACCTACCAGGCCTTGCTCGACAATATCAAATCTGCCTTCATCAATGAATACACTACACCCAACGGCGCCCTCGTCAGCAATACGCAAACCGCTTATGTACTGGCTTTACAGTTTGACATGCTGCCCGAACAACAACGCGCACAGGCAGCAGACCGGCTCGTCGCCAATATCAAACAATACCGCAATCACCTGACCACCGGCTTCATCGGCACGCCTTACCTCTGCCACGTACTCAGCCGTTTCGGTCATACGGATATGGCTTATACTCTGCTGCTGCAGGAAAGTTATCCCTCCTGGCTGTACCCCGTGAAAATGGGCGCAACCACCATTTGGGAGCGCTGGGACGGCATCAAACCGAATGGCACTTTCCAGGAAGCGTCGATGAACTCCTTTAACCACTACGCTTACGGCGCGATCGGCGACTGGATGTACCGGGTAATGGTGGGGTTGGATACGGAGGAAGATGGCCCCGGGTATAAAAAGATCACGATCAAACCACACATAGGTGGCGGCCTGGAGCATGCCTCGGCTACTTACCAGACGAACTACGGTGAATTGGCGGCAGGCTGGAAGAAGTCCGAAGGCCAATTCACACTCGACGCGACCATTCCGCCTAATACCACCGCTACCATTTACCTGCCTGCGACCCCGGCGGATAAAGTGACGGAGAACGGCGTGGCGCTGTCTCAGCAGTCGGTGGACGGGCGGCTGATCGTGAAAGTAGGTTCGGGGAGCTACAAGTTCGTGGTGGCGGGTGGTAAATAGGCTGTTTCGCCCCCGGCAGGCCGCTAATACCGGTGCTGCCTGCCGTCTACGGGGACAGATAGCAAATCAAAGCGCTGCCTGGCAGTTGACCGGACATCACTGCGGCCCGCAACCGACAGTGACCACCAGCAACTAACCCTGCTCCCCGCAAAAAAGGCCGCCGCAACTTGCACCCTTTGCTTTTACAACTCTCTGCCGTAATTTTACAACTGATATGAACATTCACTTTTATAAATACCAGGGCACCGGCAACGATTTTGTGATTATGGACAACCGTGACGGCGCCTACGACCAGCTGACGAACGAACAGGTACACTTCCTCTGCGACCGCCGCTTTGGCGTGGGGGGCGACGGACTGATGATGCTAAACAAACACCCGGAGTACGACTTCGAAATGAAGTATTACAATGCCGATGGCAAACCGGGCAGCATGTGCGGCAACGGCGGCCGCTGCCTTACGGCCTTTTCGAGGAAGATGGGCATCCCTGGTGAAAAAGTGACATTTATTGCCTCCGACGGCCCGCATGAAGCGATTTTCCGCGAAAACGGCTGGGTGGAGCTCAAAATGCAGGACGTAGACTGGGTAGAAGCCGGTCCGCTGTACTTCTATCTTAACACCGGCTCCCCGCATTTCGTAAAACCGGTGGATGATGTACAAAGCCTGGACGTGTACACCGAAGGTCGCGGCATACGCTACAATGAGCGTTTTGCGGAGGTGGGCACCAATGTCAACTTCGTGCAGCAGCTGGAAAACGGCATCTTTGTACGCACTTACGAACGCGGCGTGGAAGACGAAACCTATTCCTGCGGCACGGGCGTAACAGCAGCGGCGCTTACCTCGGCAGGACAGGAAGCGAAAACCTACACGGTACCGGTGCAAACCCTGGGCGGACCACTGGAAGTACGCTTTACCAAATCGGGCGAGCGCTCTTTCCACGACATCTGGCTTTGTGGCCCGGCTACGCTGGTGTTTGAAGGGAACATTAATATTTGATCAATTTATCGCCTGCGGGCTATTGCTAATTGTATTTCCCTACCTTTGCGCCCGAATGATCCAGTATTTCAAAAATGTTAATGCCATAACCTTGGAGATCCAGGAGCCTGAGAACGGCGCCTGGGTAAACATCACACCGCCCCTTAAACAGGCGGAGTTTGAGCAGCTTTCGGAAGAACTGGACATTCCGCTCGACTTCCTTACCGACTCCCTCGATATCGACGAAAGGAGTCGTTATGAACTGGAAGACAATGTGAAGCTGATCGTTATCAAAACACCGACGGAAAACAATTCCATCAACGAAAGCGACAGCTATTACATCACGATCCCGATCGTGATCATCCTTACGCACAACCAGATCCTCACGGTCAACTCCTTCGACAACGCGGCGATCAAAAAATTCCTGAACACCTTCCACAACCGTCATCCCGAAAAAAGGAATATGATGGTATTGAAGATATTCGAGAAGGTGATCATGAACTTCCAGGATTACCTGAAGGAAATTAACCAGCGCCGCAACCTGCTGGAGCAGCGACTGTACGACTCTAACCGTAACGAGGAATTGCTGGCCCTGATGCGCATCCAGAAAAGCCTGGTGTACCTTGTCACCGCCCTGCGTAGTAACGAACTGCTCCTGATCAAACTGGAGCGCACAAACTTCCTGCAATTAAATGAAGACGAGAAGGAGTTCCTGAGCGACCTGATCGTAGAAACTTCACAGGCGTTGGAGATGGCGAACATCTACACCAACATCCTTAGCAGCACCATGGATGCCTTTGCGAGCATCATTTCCAATAACCTTAACCTCGTGATGAAACGCCTTACGTCCATCACGATCGTACTTACCTTTCCCGTACTCGTGGCCAGTGTATATGGCATGAACGTGGAAATCCCACTGCAGCACTCCCCGCACGCTTTTTACATACCGGTTATCCTGTCGATCATCATCTCGGTGGTAATGAGCTGGTACTTTATGAAGAAGAAGTGGTTCTAGGCGTATTTCTTTTTTACAATTTCGGCTAATACTTTATCGATGGGCAGCGTTACCGTGTCCGACGAGAAGTCGTTCCAGTCGACCCAGCGTACGCCTTCGAGTTGTATCGTTTTGTCTTCGGGTATCTCGTAATCGAACGGCTTGGTGCCTAATCGCGCCGTGAACGGAGACGTGGGTTTTACGAGGTAATAGATCGACAGTATCTGCGAGGAATTATCAAATGCATTTTTCTGGTAGAAGTCAGTGGTGTAAATGTGTTCTACCACTTCAATGTCCTGGTTAAGTTCTTCCTTCCACTCGCGCACCATGCAGTCGATGGTGCCCTCTCCTATTTCCAGGCCGCCGCCGGGGAACTTGGTATAGAATCCCCCGCGAATGTATTCATCACTCACCAATACCTGCTTTTGCTCATTGAGCATAATGCCGTATACTCTTACATTGATATAACTCATAACACGATTATTTTTCCATGGCAGATGCTTTCATCTGCGCAGCAGTTTCCTTACCCAGATACCGTTCAATGGGCCTTTCTATCCAATAGATCACCGGCGTTAACAGCACCGCCACGACGAACTTGTATACATAGTTCACACACATCACCGTGATCAGTTGCGGCCAGGTCCAGTTGCCGAACACCTTAAACGCGATGTACAGCACAATGAAACTATCTACCAGCTGCGATATTACTGTCGATCCGGTGGCCCGTAACCACAGATGTTTCTCGCCTGTTTTTTGTTTGATCTTATGAAACACCGTTACGTCCACGATCTGCGCTACGAGGAAGGCAGTGATACTACCAATGATGATGCCCATCCCCTGTCCGAATACGGCGGCAAAGGCGTTCTGGAAGTCAGGCACACCTTCGTCTACTTTGCTGGCAATCCACCAGTCAGCCGGCGGCGTACCAATCGAGATATAAAACATCAGGAAAGCGTAGGAAATCAGCGCCACGGCCACCCAGGAGATTACCTTCACGGCCTTTTTACCATAATACTCGTTCACGATATCCGTTACCACGAACTCCAATGGCCAAAGCAGCACCCCACAGGTAAGGCTGAACGACAAGCCGCTCTGCCCCATCAATGTAAAAGTATGCACCGGTAAGCCCAGCCAGGCTTCGAGCACAAAGATTTTTCCCCCGATCGATTCTGCGATAAGGGCATTGGCCACGAAGAAACAGGCGAAGAAGACGAATAGCCGCGTTGGTTTATGCTTAATTATATCCGCGATCATATACTATCAAAATGATTGAAAGGAGCAAAATTAGCAGATTCGATATAAATATATAAGGATGCACTTCCTTCCAGCGCAGCTTTTTAAGTAACAGCCCGGTAAGTACGATGAGGATGGTGACGACATTGAGGTACGGAGACACTAAAAAGCCAAGCACGGCGGCTCCTTTGGTGAGGCCTCCCAGTGATTCGGCGTAAGCGGTGCGCTGGATAATATAACAGAAGACGAAGCAAAGATTGCAGATAAATGTAAACTTTAACAGGAATCGTACCCAGCGCATATTGAAATTTCGGATAAATTACAGTTATTTTGGTTCTTTAAAAAACTAAACCTAAAAAACAGCGATGAAGCAGAACTGGCTGAAATCCATATTACCGCATGTATATGCTATCCTGATCTTCCTTGGCATTTCACTCGCCTTCAGCAGTCCGATACTGGACGGCCAGGAGCTTCGCCAGAGCGATAACGTGAGCTGGAAGGCCAGCAGCGCCGAGGCTAAGAATTACATGGACAGTACAGGCATTCGTCCCCTGTGGACGAACAGCGTATTCGGCGGCATGCCGACGTACCAGACGTTTTTGATGACGGATAACTACACCGCTGCCATTCAGCCGCTTGTTACCTTCTACCTGCCTAAACCCATCAACTTCCTGATGCTGGCCATGTTGGGCTTTTACTTCCTGCTTAACGTCATGGGCTTCCGGCACTGGATTACGGTAATTGGCGCTATCGCGTTCGGACTTTCCTCCAACAGCCTGATATTCATCGCTACGGGTCACGATACCAAAACATTGTCGATCGCTTACCTGCCCTTTATCCTGGGTGGTATATTGATGACTTACCGCGGCCGTTTACTGCTCGGTGCCATCATCACCTGTCTGTCGCTTTGTCTCATCATCATTTGTGGTCACTACCAGATCGTGTATTACACGCTGCTGCTGGTGATCGTACTGGGCATCGGTCACCTCGTGCAGGCGATCAAAACCAAAACAGTAGGTAAGTTTGCGCTTACGACCGGCATCCTGTTACTAGCGGCAGGCATGTCAATCCTGCCATCTACCGTAAGCCTGTGGACGACCTACGAATACACGAAATTCAGTACCCGCGGCGAATCTACGGGATTAACCAAAGTAGGTCAGGCGCAGCAGGGCCCTACACTGGACAAAGGATTAGATAAAGAGTATGCCTTCGCCTGGAGCCAGGGTATTTTCGAAACACTTACGACGTTGGTGCCTAACCTGTACGGTGGTTCTACTTCCGAGAAGGCAGGCACTTCTTCCGCCACCTACGAAGCGGTACGTAAAATCGGCGCTACGCCGGAACAGGCGGAGAACATTGCAGATAACGCACCATTATATTGGGGCCCTCAGCCGTTTACCGAAGGACCCGTATACTTCGGCGCCGGCATCATCTTACTCTTCGTCTTGTCACTGCTGGTCGTGAAAGACTGGAACAAATGGTGGATACTGGCAGCGGTGATCCTCGGTGTAGTTATGGCCTGGGGTAAACACTTCTCTTTTGTCAACTACTTACTGTTCGACTACCTGCCTTTCTATAACAAGTTCCGCGCACCTTCTACCTCGCTGGTGATCCCACAGGTACTGGTGCCATTGATGGCTTGCTGGGGACTGAACGAGATCGTTTCCGGTGCGCTCACTAAAGAAGCGGCGCTTAATCAACTGAAAAAAGCGGTATACATCACCGGTGGCATTTGCGTAGGCATCCTGCTGTTATCTTATGTTAGCTTCTCTTACAGCCCTGGCGACCAGGACCGTGCACAGGCCATGTATTCACAGATGACAGGCGGCAACGCACAGGCAGTGACCGAACTGGTACAGGCTACGGAGGCCGACAGGGCAAGTGTGCTTCGTACCGATACGCTCCGTTCCCTGTTCTTCGTACTCGCGCTGGCCGGTTTTATCTGGCTGTTGCTGAAGGACCGCGTGAAACCGGTGGTTTTCTTCCTGCTCGTGGGACTTTCCATTGGCCTGGACATGTTCCTCGTTGGCCACCGTTACCTGAACAAAACGAATTACGAAACGTCGTCGAACTACGCCGCTATATTTGCGCCCAGCCCGATCGATCTGGAAATAAAAGCCGATCCGGATCCTTACTACCGCGTGTATAACACCACCGCACAGGAAGGTCCGTTCAACGATGCGCTTACTTCTGCGAATCATAAATCAGTAGGTGGCTACAGCGCTGCCAAACTGATGATCTACCAGGACCTGATCGAGCGCCAGATTGGCCGTGGCAACATGTCTGTGCTGAACATGCTTAACACGAAGTACATCATCTTCCGCGACGAGCAGGGTAAACTGGGCTACCAGCGTAACCCCCAGGCACTGGGCAACGCCTGGTTCGTAAACAGCGTGCATTGGGCGAACACGCCGGATGAGGAAATGAACCGGATGGACAATTTCAATCCTGCGGATACTGCGGTGATCAATAAGAAATTTGAAGCAAATCTGAAAGGCTATAACTTCGGTAAAGACTCCGCCAGCACCATCCATCTTACTAAATACGGACTGAACAAACTGGAATACCAGAGCTCCAACAGTAAAGATGGTTTGGCGGTATTCTCCGAGATCTACTACCCCAAAGGCTGGAACATTTATGTAGATGGCAAACCGGGCGAGATCGTGACGGCGAACTATGTGCTGCGTGCCGCGAAAATACCGGCAGGTAATCACAAGATCGAAATGCGTTTTGAACCGAGAACCTACGAAGTGGGCAACATGATCACTAAATGGTCTTCCATCTTTGTACTGGCCATCTTCGTACTGGCCATTGCGCTGGAAATAAGACGTGGAATGAAACAACCGATCGCGGCGTAAACACTGCGTACCAACATATAGAAAGAGGCTGCTTCGTTGGGAGCAGCCTCTTTTTTTATTTCAAGCCGGCCGTTACAGGCCGCCTGTTTTCGTCATATGGTAATGCTTGTTTTCCTGCGCGCTGCGATGCTAGAACCACAACCTTGCCTTCGTCTTCTTCAGATAATCCCTCGTACGAGTCCCTAACTTAATCCCCTTCTCGCTGGACGGGATGTTCAACACCATCTTCCAGCCCCGGAACCAGCCTTTGAAGTCCCACTTCGTCTTCTTCAGGTATTCGAGTGACCACATGAGGGACGTGGAGCCGAAGTACTGTAATGGCAGGTAGCGATAGGCTACTTTGGCCTTATTCACCCACAGCATACGCATCTTATCGGCATGCGGCGTACGGCCTAAAGGCGATTCGTTATGATAGATCACCACGGAGGAATTGTACACGATCGCGTAACCTTCGTTGAGCGTGCGGTAACACAAATCATATTCCTCCATGCCGTAAAAGAAGTCGGCGGGATAGGTACCCACTTTATCGTACACCTCTTTTTTGATCGCATGCCCGCAACCAATAAAGTACGAAGCGAGGAATTTATCTTTATCCTTATACGCTTCAAACTGTTTATGCGGGAATGCATTCTGCTGGATCATTTTCGTACTGGCGTACAACACTTTAAAACTCAGGATGCCCACAGGCCTGTCCTGCCCGTAATCGGCTTCAAACGCTTCCATTATGCGGATCAGCGCATCTTCATCGCGGAAGAACGCGTCATCGTCCAGCGTGATCACGATCGGTGCATGGGCCATGGAAATGGCCAGGTTGCGGCCTCTTGCCACGCCGAGGTTTTCCGGGGCATCTACATAATTAAAGGGAATCTGCGGATGGGTGGCAATGAAGTTCGTCACCTCGCTGTAGTCGGCCGACGATGCGTTATTAACGATGATCACACTTTCCAACAGCGCCGCCGCATCGCGCAGGCCGGCAATGTTGTTGAGCAGGAACAGGGTATCGTCCGGCCGGTTGTAAGTGATAATGATGATCGACAACGGTTTCAAGCTGATAAATGTTTATGTCAGTAATGCGCGATAGCTTTGGGCAAAGGCTTCCATGCCGAAGTGCTGCCGCGCGTAAGTGATGTTGTTCGTCCTGAATCGTGCCAGCAGCTCCGGGTCATTCAATAACCGTTCCACGCGCTCCATCGCTGCTGCCACTAAATCCCCGTCTCCGGGAACTAAGAACCCGTTTACGCCATCTTTCACATGCTGCGGAATATCGCCCACCGGGGTGGAAATGATCGCCAGTCCGCGTGCCATTGCTTCTTCTACCACCATCGGGAACCCCTCGAAGGCGGAGAGCAATACCAATACATGATGACTGCGGTAAATGCGGTCAATGTCCGCCGGATCGCTCTTTTCGCCCAGCAACTGGTAACTGGCGGGTGGAAAGCTGTCCAGCAAGCCGTTCATATTACCCATGAAAGCAAACGTAACAGGCAGGCGGCGCTCGTACAATCCTGCTGCGAGCTGGCCTAACAGGTCTACACGCTTCTGCACCACATCGCCCCTGCCGGCGTACAGGCATTTCAGAGGCGGGTAGGGAGCCATGAGACTGTCCGTCGCGGGTAAAGGTATGCCGTTAATGATCAGTTTAATTTTATCAATATAGGAAGATGGGATGCCAAACTTCTTATACAACGCCTTGTGTGCATCGATCGCATCCTGGCTGATCATCACGGTAGTATCGTAAAATGGCAGGAACGGAATGCGGATATACGAAAAGCTGCATAACAGGTGGATGAGCTCTACCTGCACAATGTCTTTCCGCACATGCGGCGACAGCTTGTACCCGAAGTTGCACTGCCCGTTAAACACGCGCGGTTTGTTCGGCTGGCTGTTGATATACTCGGCCACAATACCCCGCCATACCAGGTTTTGCCAGTATTTCTTCTTGTTATCTGTATAATGCGAAATTTCCTTTAGCGTGATGTTAGGGCCTTTGAAGAAAGGCAACATCGCCTCACTAACCGATTTACGGGTAAAAAAGATAATGATCTTTTTATCCGGGAACTGCTGCACGATGTCGCTGTTCACTTTTTCCGCCCCGCCGATATGATAAAAGGGGAAAAAGAAGAACAGGTCGTACGATTCGCCCAACGGGTGTTTACGCGCATAACGGCGCCCCCACCATGCGAAGGGGAATATGAAAATCGCTTCTATCCATCTTTTTAAAAGCAGTAGTTGAAACATGGCGTTTATTTACGGGGACGCCCAGCGAAACTGAGTCCCACTAATATTTTATTCAGCGCCCCGATCCGCAATAGGCGGAAAGGGAAAGGTCGCTGGCATTTCAGTATATATTTCACGACCGCCGGCGTTTCGCCCTGCATACCAGCTTCATATAGTTCATGCTCGCGTCGCACACCGAGGTTACGCATCAGCCGCCAGAAGAAGTCGTATACATACAAGCTTTGCAAAGACTGCTCGCCGGTTTTACGCAGCAAGTAAAAGTACTCCGGTATTTCCACCGTACGCACGCCATGGCAGGATTTGGTGAGTTGCAGGTCACTGATGCCGATATTCACCAGCACCTCGTCCAGGTACACGAAGCCGGGTTTATGCCGCAGCAGATTGATATAAAAGTCCACATCCACCAGCCACTGCAAGCGCACATCGTAGCGGTATTCCGGGCGATTGCGGTGCATACAGCCACTGGGCGGACCAATAAAGTTTTTCTGGAACAGGTGCACGGGATCCTGCTTCAGCAGCTGCCTGTAAAACGTGCTGCAATGCACTTCCCGCTCCTTTCCCGGATGGTCGATAAAACATTCACGGAACGCACTGAAGACGAAGTCGCATTCCGGATGCTGGTCTAACGCTTCGGCCATTTTACGTAGTGCGTCGGGCGTGGTGAACCAGTCGTCGTCGTGCATGATTTTGATATACTCGGCATCCGCCTTATCGTAACACACGTTCCAGTTGGCCGGCATACCTTGCGCGGGCGTGTTGCGGTAGTAACGGAACGGCAAACGGCCCTGGTATTCCTGCAACAGCGCTTCCACGGCGGCGTCCGGACTGTCATCCGTTACCACCAGCTCCCAGTCCGTGTAGTCCTGCATGACGAGCGAGTCCAATACCCGGCGGAGGTATTGCACGTTTTTATAAGCCGGTATGCATACTGCAACTTTCATCAGGTGCGTTTTTTTAAGGAGATGGAGAACAGGAAGGCGACCATGTAAGGCCATTCGGCGGGCCGCCACCAAACACCTGCGGCGGTACACCAGCGGAGTTTCATGCCCGCTGAGAGTTTCTCCCGGCGCATGCGAAGCATCCAGTTACGGGCGGCTTTGCGTTCCATGGCCGGTTCGGGAGTGAAGCCGGTGGTACAGGGTACTGCTATACGGTTCACGGAACGGTGAAAACGCAGGTTCTCGCGCATCCAGGCGTCGCCGAAGCTGCCGTAGGAAAAGTGCACGAGGTCTATATCGAACAGCACCGCCACTTTATGTGCAGCGGATACCCGTAAACTCAGGTCAATATCGTAAAAGTGAAACCCTTTCAGCTCGTCCTGGTTGAAAGGAAATTGTTTCCAGGTGGATTTACGCATGCAGAGGAACACCCCGTCCAGCGTACGCACCGGGTGTACAGGACCTTTGCCTACGGTGACCATTCCTGTACTTCCATCCGGTTTACGCTGCCCGATGTGGCAAGCCTCGAACGGGCCGGCACCACTCCACCAGCCTGAGGGAACAGCGCTTTTATAGGCATCGCCTGCCAGTCCGGCCAGCGCCAGTGCGGGATCATGAGTGAAATGAGCGAGGAGCGTTTGTCCCCAGTGTTGGGAGAGAAAGCTAACATCGTCATGCACGAAGCAGAGGATCGGGTATTTAGCGGCGCGGGCGCCATCGTTGTAAACTTCGCAGATGCCGCGCGGGTTTTCATTGTTCAAAACGGCCAGCAGCTCATATTCCACCCCAATGGTGGCGGCTATGTTCTGTGTCACTTTTTCTAACCGCTCTTTGCCGGCCGCGCATATAATTACTGATATCATGTACCGGTATAATATCGCTAAATTACGAACTTTCCCACTAAATACTAGTAAATTGCGGCCCAATGGGAACAATCGGTAAACAGAGTATCACCTCCTCGCTCATCACGTACGTAGGCTTTATTGTAGGCGCAGTAAACACCTGGATCTTTACAGCGAATGGCTACTTCACTCCCGATCAATACGGCCTCACCCGTATGATTTTTGAGTTGGGTTTCACCCTGTTTGCATTGGCGAGTATGGGCAGCATCTCCATCCTGTACCGGTTTTACCCGTATTACCGCGACCGGCTCCCCTCCCGGGAGCGGGACCTGTTTGGCAAAATGACCATTCTCGGACTGGCAGGCTTTGTCGCGGTGAGTATCGCCCTCTACTTTTTTCACGACCTGTTTATCCAGAAGTTTGCGGGCAATGCCGCACTGATGGTCGATTATTATTACATCCTTTTCCCCTTCACCCTTTGCCTGCTATTATTTTCCCTGCTGGAAGCACAGGCCTGGAACCTGCGGGCCTCTATCGCCACGGTGTTTTGTAAGGAGCTGGCTTTGCGGTTACTCACTTCCCTGCTGATTGGCGTACTGCTGTTGCACTGGCTCAACTTCGACCAGTTCATCTGGCTGTTCTCCATGCTGTATGGTATGATCGCGCTGGGGCTATTCGTGTACCTGCAAAGGAAACACGGGCTGGTATTCACTTTAAAGACCAGTTATGTTACGCAAAAGATGGCGAAGAAGATGGTGCCCTACTCGTTCTTCATTACCGTCGTATCCTTCTGCAGCATCTTTGCTAAGACATTCGATACCATCCTGATTGCCAGTGTACGCGACTTAAGTTATGTAGGCATCTTTTCCTACGCCACTTATCTTACCGCCATCATGGAAGCACCGCAACGCGGACTCATCGCCGCTTCCACCCCGGTGATCGCACAGGCCTGGAAGGATAAGGACCTGCCACGCATCAGCCGCATTTATAAGAAGTCGGCTATCAATATGCTCATCTTTTCCGGCTTTATGTTTGCGCTGATCGCACTTAATTTCAGTAACTCTATCCTATTTCTCAAACAAGATCCGGCTTACCTGAAAGGGCAAACCGCCTTCCTTATACTAGGCCTCACCAAAGTGCTGGAAACCGGTACTGGTCTTAACTCACAGATCATCCTCACCTCCCGTTACTGGAAAGTAGATTTCCTGAGTAATGTGATCCTATTGGTGGTACTGATCCCGCTGAACTACATGCTGATCAAGTCGATGGGTATTGATGGCGTGGCGCTGGCGACATTTATTGCCTATATGATCTTTAACGTGCTGCGTTTCGTATTCATCTGGGTAAAGTTTGATATGCAGCCTTTCACCCTGGCCACCCTGTGGGCCGTAGTAGTAATCGTAGCCAACTTCTTCATCGCCAAACTCATACAGGTTGATAGTCCCCTGCTGGAAGCGGTGTTGCAATCTATCGTCTTCGTGGTTTTATCCGGTGTAATGATCGTGAAACTGAAAGTATCGGAGGATGTGAACCGTGGTGTGGATATGGTTGTCGCCCGCGTGAAGGGATTACTGAAGAGAGGTTAACGCACGGAATTGCTGAAGGATTACTTCATCGGAAGCATGCAACTGTAACGCCTTCTGGCGCGCGCATGCACCTTTAGCTGCAATAGCTTCCTGCTGATCATATAGCCGCAAAATTGACTGTGCAGCCGCATCTACCGAAAAACCCGGTATCAGCCAGCCGGCATCGTCCTGCACAAACTCGGGCATACCGCCTGCTCCTTCGTAACAAATTGCCGGCACCTGCATAAACGCAGCCTCCAGCACGACTAGTGGATAAGGATCTTCCCGGGAAGATAAGAACAGCAGGTCGAACGCCGCCGTGTTATAGTAATGATGCGCTAACGGACCGGTGAAGATAGCTGCCTTCTGTAGTCCCGTCTCCGCCAGCACGGCGTCCAGCTCTTCTTCCGCCTGCGCATGCTCGAAATTGCCGATCCAGCGGAACTGTATACGCGGATTCGCCGCCATAACAGCAGCGGCCACACGCAGAAAGATGTCGGTACCTTTACGGTAACTCGCCACTCCCATACCGCCTATCAGCATATCGTGATCTCCTATATTAAAGCGCCTGCGCAACCCGGCCCGATGCTCCCTGATAGCACTTTCGTTGCTCAGCAGCTTTTCATCTACGGGAAAGTAGTACGCCAGTGGCATCAGCACTTCCGCAGGTACATTAAACTTGTGGATCAGCGAATCGCGCACTGCGAGCGAGGGATAGGCCACCCGGCGGGCATCGTAAACAGAAGCATTGGCCAGCCCCATTTTCAGGTAGTCGGCCACCACGGCTTCCAATTCGTGGGCGTAAGTAATGACAGGCTTGCCTGTACCCAGCACCGCCTGTATCAGGTCACCATTCACGACCGTATTGCTGATCACCAGGTCGGCCTTGCGTACCATGGCGCGGAAGCGTCGCATATCCAGCCGGTTACGCACGATCTCACGGAAACGTTTAAACGGGTTGCCTTTGCCATAGCCTTCCGGTTTCAGCACCAGTACGGTAGTTAACTCCCCGTACTTCGTCACCAAAGGGCCGCCGCGCGCTACGACCAGCTCCATGTCCGCCTCGCCGTGCTTTTTCAACAAAGCGATCAGGTTCAGCAGCAGGATGGGTGCGCCGCTCAGGTTGGAAATGTGCCCGATGAATACGATCCGTTTGCGGTCCATTTACGCGTTCTTTTCTACCAGTATAACGTTATTCAGGTACATCTGGCGGTGTTTTGGCAACAGGCTGCTCAGTATCGTGCCGCCAATATTCGGCACCACGATAAAAAAGAAGAAGAAAATATAGTTGATGAGGGGGATCTTCTTAAACAACTTCATGTACCAGTGATCGTAAAAGTACAATACGGTCAGCTGGTGCAGCACTTCGACGAAATTGCCGCTCTTGTCGAGCGTTTTCACCGTAAAACCGTTCTTTTCGAACAGGTGTTTCAAAGCGAAGTGGGTGTAACGCGCATAGTCATTCGGCACCTCATGCTCTTTCCATACGAACGGGCAGGTAATGAGCATGGTACCGCCGGGCTTCAGTACGCGGTGCAGTTCTTTCAGAATATCTTCGAGGTTAAACACATGCTCGAACACTTCGCTGCTCAGGGCACTGTCGAACGTATTATCCGCGATGGGAATGGTTTTGCCATCGTACATCACGTCTATCTGCTCATTGTCGTGCGGGTGGCCTGGATTCACAAAATCCACGCCCACGTATTCCTGTACGTTAAAAAAGGCACGGTAAGGTTTGGAGCCGCAGCCGAAGTCGAGCATCTTGCCCTTCATCGCGCCGCTGTATTCCTGTATCTTACTCACCAAACCTTTCCTGATGAAGTAGTAAGGGTGAAAAACCGAAGGTTTAAAATCACTGCTAACCATATATGGGTGCTATGCTTTTTTAAAAATGCCGATAATATTTCTTCCTTCAATAGCCGGCGAGCACACCCGCATCAACACTTTATACAATGGCCGCGGGGTGATGCGCATCAACTGATAAAGCAGGGGGTTATGTTCCCGGTAATGTGCTTTTTGTACTTCGAACCACTTTTTATACTGTCCGAGTTTGGGATGCAACGGTTCCACGATGATCTGCTCCACTCCCAGCCCGAACCACTTAGGCATCTGCCCGAAAGCTTTACGTCCCCATAACCCGGCATGATGCGGCGGCAGGTTTAACGTATGCCAGCTGTCGTAGCGGTACAGGAAAGGGTTGTTATTCGGTACGCCGATGATCAGCCTTCCTCCTTTCCGTAACAGGCTTACGCAGGCCGTTAAAAAGTCGTGCACGTCGTAGATGTGCTCCAACACCTGGAAGGCGCACACCACATCATACTTTCCCGGGAAACGGGCCGCATGGTCCTGCACCGATTCCCCGTCCATACTCAGCCCCTGGGCCCGCGCGTCGGCAATGCCTTCGGGATTGAGTTCCAGACCGTGTGCGATAATACCCTTATTTTTTAACATTTTCAGAAAAACGCCGTCGCCCGCACCTACCTCCAACACCTGTTCGCCTGCGTTGATCTGCCCGGTTGCGTAATGGTGCTCCCATTTAGCTTCCGGGTAATATTCCTTCTGATTGCGTTGCAGGTCTGCATAAAAGGCGCCGTCCCCAAAAATGTTTTCGGGCCAGTAAAACCGGTAGCCGGTATCGCCGCATTCATACAATCCGACTTCTTTAATGCCGGTAAAGAAACGCTCCACCGACACGCCCTCATGGCGGTACTCCTCTATGATCCTGCTGCTGGGAAAGGAGGTAATGAGCGAAACGTTTTCGCGCCGAGTAACCGGACTTTGCATATGCCAAACTAAATTTATCGCCCATCGCTCGGGGGCTGGGTAATCAATGATGCTGCTTAATTTAAACGGCCGCCGCCAATAAAATACTTCTTCCAGTAGTCTTCATTCAGGGTACTGATCATCACCCCGGAGCTTACGGATGCGTGTACAAAACGGTCATTCTCGAGGTAAACGCCTACATGCGATACGCTCTTACGGTTAATTTTAAAGAACACCAGGTCGCCATACTGCAATTCCTTGCGCGAAAGCTTACGCGACTGGTTGTAAAGGTCGGCCGAGTTACCATACGAAATACCGGCTTTAAATACTTCGAGCAGCATATTGGTCGCGAAGTGTGAGCAGTCGATGCCGCTGCGAGTGTTGCCCCCCATGCGGTACGGGGTGCCCCACCATTCTTCTATAAAGTTGAATAACCGCTCGTTGGTCACCTCCTCCACGGCCACATCCAGCAGCTGGGCATACTTAAACTGCCAGCTGGCGGCATTTTCTATATCCGCCCCGCTCCGGCGATCGTCGCGCGAGCGGGTGTTGGTATTACGGCCATTGTAACGGTGGGTGGTGGTTTTCGCTTCGCGGGATATGCTGATATCGTCGATGAAGGCTACCTTGTCGTTTTTCGCCGCCGGTTTTTCCGTACCCTTTTTACCTGCAGACGTGGTTTTCCGGGCGCTGCTACAGGAAGCGAGTACCAGGAGGCAAAACGACAGTTGTATGAGTAAATTCCCCTTTCTGATCATCATTTTCACGCGACATGGTTTTTCTAAAAGTCTGCAAAATATAAAAATCTGCGATAATGAAATAGATCAACAGTATACAAATAATATTTTTTTTGAAGCCGTTGCCGGAAAATGGCGCCTGTGGCCCCCGGAGTATACCCCAGGAAATCACGGCCAGCTTAGCCCGGTAACAGCCGGCATGCTCCAAACGATGCCTGCCGCGTAAATGTTGTTCCCTGCCGGATATCGTTGCACAAACGCGGCAAATTCCTGGCTGTTTGCGTGTTGCTGCCCAAACGCATTCCTGATTTACGTAAACTTGTACCATTGTGCCCGGACGAGCACAACCTTCTGCGTACCGCGCCTGTTATGAAGGATAAGGAAGCTTAAAAACTATACGTATGCAATACAAAATGGAAAAACCCGTACACGGCGAAAACGGTACGGTAAAATATCAATGCACGATCGATTGGCGTAATGGTTCTTTTTTGGTAGATGAACCGCTTACCGCGGGCGGACAAGATCTTGGCCCGGACCCATACACGCTCATGCTGGCTTCCCTGGCCTCCTGTACGATGATCACTTTACGCATGTACATCGAGCGAAAAAACTGGAATGTGCCGCGCATTATCGTGAACGCTAATCTCTGGCAGGAAAAAGTGGAAGACCGCACCAAAACTACCATGGACCGCGACATTGCTTTTCCCGGGGCAGAGCTGGATACCACGCAGAAAAACCGGCTGCTCGAGATCGCGAAGAACTGTCCTATTTCGAAATTACTCGAAGGCGAAACGATCGTACGTTCTTTCGTGCTGCATGAAGAAGATATCGAAGAAAAAATCAAATACAGTAATGACGACATCACCGTATTATGGAAACCTTCTTTCTGCAAACATGCCGCACGTTGTGTAAGCCAGTTGCCAACCGTGTTTGATGTAAAAGCGAGACCATGGATCAACCCACATGGCGCCACTACCGAACAAATTATCGAACAGGTGAATCGTTGCCCGACCGGCGCGTTGACTTACATCAGAAAATAGCCTTTTCTCCGTTCAAAAAAAGGATAAGCGGTATTGGTTTTTTCAATCCTAAACGAATTGTAAATGGCATAAAAAAATATCTTTATATTTTGATGAATGAAGCTCGCGAATGCCCTATCTTGCTGCTTTATAGCCGACGACCTCTTTTTAGAGAAACGAAAAAAACCGGCCATTCATCAACTGAAAAAGCGAATGATTTTAATGAAAAGAAAAGTCAATTTTAGCGTATGGACGGCAATGCTTGCGGGCATTCTTTTATTGCCTTCCGCCGTTACAACAGCACAGACCATCAGCGCGGAACAATTGCGCAAGGACCAGCAGGATTTTGTGAACCTTGGCTTCGGTATGTTTATTCACTATGGCATTGCCACGTACGTAAACGATGACTGGGCAGATCCTGATGCACCGGCCTCCTTATTCAATCCTAAAAAACTGGATGCAGAACAATGGGCAAAAGCAGCAAAGTCAGCGAACATGACCTACGGTTGCTTAACCACCAAACACCACAGCGGCTTCCCTATCTGGGATACCAAAACCACCGATTACAACGTGATGAACAGTCCGTTGAAACGCGACGTGGTGAAAGAATACGCCGATGCTTTCCGTAAGAACGGGCTGAAAGTAATGTTGTATTACTCTATCCTGGATACGCATCACGAACTGCGCCCCGGCCAGATCACCAAAGCACATATCGGGATGGTGAAAGAGCAATTGCGTGAATTGCTCACCAACTACGGTACGATCGACGCCATGATCATCGACGGATGGGATGCACCGTGGTCCAGGATTTCTTACGACGACGTTCCTTTCGAAGAAATTTATATGCTGATCAAGTCTATCCAGCCCCGTTGCCTGGTGATGGACCTGAATGCAGCGAAGTATCCTGCTGAAGCCCTGTTTTACACCGACATCAAGTCGTACGAGCAGGGAGCCGGCCAGCACATCTCTAAAGAGAGCAACAAGCTGCCCGCCCTCTCCTGCCTGCCGTTGCAGTCGAACTGGTTCTGGAAAACCAGCATGCCGCGTCAGCGTATGAAAAACCCGGAGGAACTGGTGAACAAAATGCTGGTACCCTTTAACCAGGCATACTGTAACTTCATCCTGAACGTAGCGCCTAACCGCGACGGTCAATTTGACGACAACGCCCTGGAAGCCCTGAAACAGATCGGCAAGCTGTACAACAAACCAGCTACCCTGCCTTCCTTCCCGGAAGCGGCCATGCCCATCATTTCGCACAACAAGGCGAAATTTCAGCCCGCTAACACCAGCTGGAGCAACGACTACGCGATCATGGACTTTGGTAACGACGACCGTTTTGGTACTGCGTGGAACTCGCATCCTTCGGTGAAAAAGCCCTGGTACGAAGTGGAGCTGTCTGGCGACAAAGGTGTAAACCTGATCACCATTACAGAAGATGGCAACATCACCAAATATCGCCTCGAGTATTCCGTAAACGGTGTTTGGAAAACACTGGTAAACGGTACCGATGCCGGCAAAGTGAAAGTTCACCGCTTTAACCGCGTATGGGCCGATAAAGTGCGCATCGTGATAGAAGAATATAAGAACACTCCGTCGATCAACGAGTTTGGTGTGTACGATGAACGTAAATAGCTATTAACAATCTATTAGGAAAAAAGGGAAGCCGATAAGCTTCCCTTTTTTATTGCGCCACACTTAATGGAATACTTTTTGAACCCCTACCTGAAACTGTTTACTCCATTATGTCATTAATAACCGCTTAACAAAATTCCACATCGGCCCTATTGTACAGGTTGGAAATTATTTTTAAAATTGGACGAGTATTACAACACCACCGAAGAATAAGAAAACGTAAACCAAATCCGAGAGAGCGCTCAATTGTCAGTAACCGAATTACAAAGACCTACGACCGGACAGCGCATTGTTTTAAAACCTTTCTATGATTGATGTGATTTCACCCGCGCGCATTGTGCTTGTGTATGTTATTTTAAGTTTGCTATGGATCTATTTCTCCGACACGATGTTATTGTATGTGTTCGAAGACCCCACCGCGGCAGCGCTTACACAGGTACAACATTTTAAGGGAGCCGGCTACATCCTGCTCACCGGCGTGCTGCTATTGTGGCTACTGAAAGGCTATTGGCACCGCATTAAAGAAACTGACACGGCCTACAGCCGCATTTTCGAAACGAGCCCGCAACCAATGTGGATCTTCGACAAAAAAACTTACGCTTTCCTGGAAGTGAATGACGCCGCCCTGTATGCCTACGGCTACTCCCGCGACGAATTCCTGAATCTCACCATTCTCGACATTCGCCCCACGGAAGACATCCAGAAAATTATGACCAGCCAGGTCACCACCAAAGAAGGTTACCAGAAGGCGGGCATGTGGCGGCATCTGCGTAAAGACCGATCCATTATGTATGTAAACGTACAAGCTTACGGCACCAACTTCCAGGGGCACGAGGCTGAAGTGGTTTGCGTATGGGATATGACCGAAAAATACCTGGCGGACGAAGCCCTGAAGGAGCAAAAAAGGGTATTATCCACCATCATCAACAGCACCGAAGATCTCATCTGGTCTGTAAACAAACATAAACGTTTCGTCGCCTTCAATAAACCGTTCGCCACGATCATCGGCCAGATGGCCGGCCGCCCTATCGAGGTGGGTGACGATCAGCCGGTGGTAGAAAGCGAGGCACAGTTCCAGAAATGGCAGCAGTTGTACGACCGCGCGCTGGAAGGAGAAAAGATCGTACTGGAAGAAGAACGCTTCATGCCCGACCTGGGACAAGTATTTACCGAAACTACCTTTAACCCCATTTTCGAGGGCACCGATATAGTGGGCGTCGCCTGTTTTGCCCGCGATGTTACAACTACCCGGCAGCAAGCCATCCAGCTGAAGAAAGCCGTAGAGCGCTACGACCTCGTCAATCTCGCCACCAACGACGCCATCTGGGACTGGGACCTGGCGGAAGATAAAATCACCTGGAACGATAACGTACTGCTCACCTTTGGCTACCAATACATGATCGACGATGCCAGTCACTGGAAAGAACACCTGCACCCCGACGATGCAGAACGGGTGATCGAATCCGTATTTGGCGCCATCTATGAAGGAAAAACCAACTGGTCGGCCGAGTTTCGCTTTAAAACGGGTAACAATACCTACCGCTACGTGATCGCCCGCAGTTATATCATGAAAAACGATAAGGGACAAGCCGTACGTATGATTGGCTCCATGCGCGACATACAGGACCGCAAAAGTTCCGAGGAAGAAATCAGGAAGTTGTCGCTGGTGGCAAGCCTCACTTCCAACCCGGTGATCATTCTCGACCACGAAGGCCGCATCGAATGGGTGAACAAAGCCTTCGAGCTGCTCTCCGGTTATACGCTGGAAGAAGTAAACGGACAAACACCACAATCGTTCCTGCATGGGCCGGATACCAATCCCGACACGGTAGAAGAGATTCTGCGTTGTATACAACAGGGACGTAATTGTAAGGCAGAAGTGCTGAATTACAGCCAATGGGGCGAGCCGTACTGGGTGATGGCAGATATTACGCCAGTAGTAGACGATGAGGGCAAAGTAGAAAAAACCATTACGATACAAACCAATATCAGCGAGCAAAAGAAGTTCGAACAGCAGCTGGAAACAACCAACCGGCACCTGATGGAAGTCGCCTACATCAGCTCCCACCGCCTGCGCCGGCCCGTGGCATCCTTACTGGGTGTAATGGCCCTGTTCGATAAACAGAACATGAACAACCCGGAGAACGGGCAACTGGTGAGCTACATTGAAAAACTTACCCAGGAAATGGATGCGATGCTACACGAACTGGCAGACAAGTGTAACCAAATTTACCTGAACAGTCACCAGCAGGAGGAGCCGACAGAAAACTAACTGCCCGGCGCTACCGGTTTATTCACCCGCACGAGCGAGATATCCTCTCCTTCGGCGTTGTTAAAAACCACCGATATGGTATAGAGCACCGTAGGCGGCTCGTCCTTTAAACGATAGTAACAATCACAAACGATCAGCGTAAACTCCTCATTCGGTGTAACGGAGATGAACAACTCCGCTCCCTGCTTCAGGGTGGCACGGGCTTCCCGCGTCATATCTTTTACCAGGGGCCTTAGCTCCGGCCGCGCCTTCAGGGTGTCGGGCTGGATCATGTTCAACGCCTTTTTTGTTTTGCCTTTCTCCACATAGGTAAGGAACTGCGTGGCAATATCCACCTTCTTTTGCATAGCCTCGATCTGTGCAAAGGACTGCATCGTTATTAACAAGGCGGCCGCCACCGCCAGCATGTGTTTCATATACCGGTTCATAGGACTGAAGGTAGCGAATATTGTTAATTGCCCCGTATTTTCTAAATTTGGCCGGTTCAAGCGGACTTCACCATTAAAAAAGAAGCGAATGCATTTTAAACTTTTTCCGAAAGCTACGTATAAACGGCGCAGAGAGGTATTGAGGACGAACATCGGCAGCGGGCTGATACTGTTGATGGGTAACGAATACAGCAGCATGAACTATAAAGACAACACCTTCCCCTTTCGCCAGGATAGTACGTTTTTGTACTACTTCGGACTGGATGTGGCCGGACTGGCAGGCATCATTGATGCCGAGTCGGGTGAGGAAGTGATCTTTGGCAATGAACTGAGCATCGACGATATTATCTGGACGGGCGACCTGCCTACCGTTCGGGAAATGGCGGCGGAAGTCGATGTACGTAATACCGCTCCCTATGCGGAGATCGGCAATTATGTAAAGAAAGCTTTGTCGGCGGGCCGCACGGTACATATCTTAAAACCTTACCGGCCGGAGAACAAGATCCGCCTGGCCGAATGGTTAAGCGTGCCGGTAGCGGAAGTAGATCAAAAAGTATCGGTTAAACTGATCAAAGCCGTTGTAGCGCAACGTTCTCATAAAGAAGCGATCGAAGTCGCTGAAATAGAAAAATCCGTTTCCATCAGCGTAGACATGCACCTGGCTGCCATTACCGGCACCCGCCCGGGCATGAAGGAATTTGAAGTGGCGGCCAGGGTAGAAGCCGTAGCCCTGGCTGCGAACGGCCGCCTGGCTTATCCGACGATCCTGAGCATTGACGGTGAGGTATTACACAATCACTATCACGGCAACACCATTGAAGACGGGGATATGGTATTGGTAGATGCAGGTGCTGAAAACGATATGCACTACGCCGGTGACCTGACCCGTACTTACCCCGGCGGCAAACAGTTCAGCAGCCGTCAGGCCGAGGTGTACAACGCCGTACTGGCTTCTATGGACCATGCCATCAGTCTCCTGAAACCAGGCATAACGTATATGGAAGTACACCGCCAGGCGAACGTAAAATTGCTGGAAGGCCTGAAAGCCATCGGCCTCGTGACCGGCGATGTGGAAGAAGCGGTTGAAGCCGGCGCCCATACCCTCTTTTTCCAATGCGGCCTCGGTCACATGATGGGGCTCGACGTGCACGATATGGAAGACCTTGGCGAACAGTACCTGGGGTACACGGATACGCTCATCAAACGCACCGACTTCGGCTGGAAATCGCTCCGCCTCGGCCGCGAGCTGGAGCAGGGTTTTGTGCTCACGGTAGAACCCGGTGTATACATCATCCCACAACTGATCGATCGCTGGAAGGCAGATAACCAACTGCCGCAGTTTATCAATTACTCCCTGCTGGAGCAATACCGCGACTTCGGTGGCATCCGCATAGAGGATAACTTCCTGATCACCGGGAACGGCCACCAGTTGCTGGGCAAATACCTGCCTAAAACACTGAAAGAAATAGAAGCGCTGCGGAACTACTAAATCCCGGCTAATTAAAGGAAGCTGCGGTCACCGGTGGTGGCCGCAGCTTTTTTAATAGATCGTAAGGAAAGCCGTGTAAATAATATTCACATTAAACGTTGCATAGCCCGCATCGGTGGTCACCGAGTTACCATTCAACGTAAACGTACGCGTGCCGGGTGCGGATGTATACACGTTGATCGTGTAATAACCAGGCGTGAGCGGCCCGTATCCCATACCCGTACCGGGGTTAAGGGTGGCGCTCAATGAAGTAGGGCCATACACGTACAGGCTGCCGTAATAGTTGGGGCTGTTCATTACATTTAAGCCGATGCTATCAAACACCTTTGCAGGAGCAGAAGCCTGGGTCGTGCTGTACTGAAGCGGAATGGCGGCCAGTACGCAAATGAATACGCTGAGGAGTAGTTTTTTCATAACAATGCAGTTTAAGTGAAACGGAATGAGGGGTACAATCGACTCACAATGTAACCCGTCTGACTGCAACCGAATTGCGGCCGCCAACGTAATCCCGTCACTTATACCTATCTTTACCGGATGATTAAGGACGATGCCTCTTTTAAAATCGCCGTGGACTTTATCTGGTCGATAGGTATTCCGGTAATATTTACCACCCTACCCGAAGGTACTTTTCTCCCCGGCGCGCTCATTCAAAACGGGCACCTCATCATCGATACAGATAAACTCCTCTACCCGGGAGATATTCTCCACGAAGCCGGCCACATCGCCGTTGTTCCCGCCGCAGAGCGTGGCACCTTGCACAACGACAACATTCCCTTACGCATGCACCGCGAAGCCGAAGAAATGATGGCTATTGCATGGTCGTACGCCGCATGTTTATATCTTGACA
Organism: Chitinophaga horti; assembly: GCF_022867795.2. Lineage (NCBI taxonomy): Bacteria > Pseudomonadati > Bacteroidota > Chitinophagia > Chitinophagales > Chitinophagaceae > Chitinophaga > Chitinophaga horti. The sequence continues at coordinate 3,101,709 of NZ_CP107006.1, forward strand.
TCAGCGCTTATTTTGTATTCCATGATCATGGTTATAAAGGAGGCGGCAAAGAAATAGCCGACAACTTCAATGATGGCCGCTACATCGGGGTTTCGATGCTGCAGTTCGCCGGCATGTCTGGCGAACCGAAGCAGTCGGCCGCTTTAGGGCTACCGGCTTTCCCTGAGATGGCGAAATGGTTGAGGGATTAGAGTTTAATCGTAAACCTCGTATCCCCCACCCCGTAGGTTTTTAACGCAAACGTATACCCATGATTCAACAAAATCTCCCGCACCAGGGTAAGGCCTATTCCCTGGCCGTCTTTCTTTGTGCTGTAAAACGGGGAGAAGAGTTGTGCAGCCGCTTCGTCCGCAATACCGCTACCATTGTCTGCGATCACGATTTCGCACGGCGAAGGTTGCGAGGTAATACGGATTACGCCGTTTTGTGACACCGCTTCCAGGCTGTTTTTGAGGATGTTGATAAACGCCTGTTCCAGCAGCTGTTCATCCGCTTGCAACAGCCATTCGCCGGCAGGCACATCCAGTTCGATCACTGCATGTTTCTCGGTTGCCCTGGCCTCCATAAGGCGGGCGACGGAGCGTAACAGACGGTGTATGTCGATCGTCCGTTTGGAGGGTTCGGGCAACTTGACCAGGTCGGCAAAGTTGCGCATGAATACGTTCAGGTTCTCATTACGGGCGATCGCTACTTCCATTGCTTCGCGCAGCTGAGGGAAGAGGGTATCTGCTTTGAGGGCAGAGCCGATGATGGAGTTGACCGGACCGACGGTGTTGTTTACTTCATGTGCCATCATGCGGATCACCTTTTCGTACACCTTTTTTTCGGTGGCCAGTATTTCCGCCGTCAGTTCTTCGATCATCACGAAGTGGCGGGGAAAGCCGCGGTCGATGAAGTGGGATTTCTGTATTTTATAAGTGTGAAAACTATCGAGGGTTACCGTGCGAGCTTCGCCGGATTGCAGGTTACGGGCTTGCAGGAACATGGGATGCGCCAACACACTGTCTTCGTTATATTCACGCAGGCCCATCAGCTGTAAGGCTTTCGGATTTACCTGCTGCACGTCGCCGTTGTAATCGAGGATCATAATGCCCGTAGGCGATGTACTTACGAGCTTTTCGAGGAAGTAGTGCTGTTCGGCCTGCTGCACCCGTTCGCTGCGCAGCTTTTCGATCATTTGGTTGTATACGTCGATCAGCTGGTCCATTTCATGTTTGCCCGTGTGTACGAACTTTACATTAAAGTCCTGGTCGCGGATGGCATCTACGCCTTGCATTAGAGTCTTGAGCGGGCGGATCAGCTCACGGTATAACCGCCAGGCGATGAGGGCCGACAATATCACCAACCCTTCCGACGCAATAAACAGTATCTTTTTCTCCCGGAATACGAAGTAACTCAGCACCAGCGTAAGCCCGTGCAGGATCACCACGAAAAGAATGTACTTAGTCCGAAGTTTCATCGTACGGAATGTTATATTTTTCCAGGCGCCTGTACAGCGCACTGCGGGTTAATCCCAGCGATACCGCTGCCTTGGCTACACGATGCTGATGAAACAACATGGCGCGTTTGATCATCTCAATTTCCAGTTCCTCTAACGTGATCGACCCCACGCCCGGTAATTGCAGGTTGCCCGTTTTCACCGGCGACAGTTCCAGCTGCGATTGAAAATCCGACTGGTCCAGCTGCTCGCCGCGGCTCACCAGGATCGTACGTTCCACCAGGTTTTTCAGCTGGCGGATGTTGCCCGGTAAGGGCAACCGTTGCAGCCATTTCATGGCAGACGGCGTTACGCGTACATCCGGGCGCTGGTAAATCTCTTTCAGGTTATTGATGAAACTGTTCACCAGCAACGGAATATCTTTCGGTCGCTCGCGCAGCGCAGGCAATTTAATAGTAATGAGGTTGATACGATACAGCAGGTCTTCCCGAAACGTGCCTGTGGCTGCCATATCATGGAGGTTTTTGTTCGTGGCGCATACCACGCGAACATCCGTCACCTTGGTGCGACTGCTGCCTAACACTTCATACGTGCGGTCCTGCAATACGCGCAATAGTTTTACCTGGCTGCCGGCGTCGAGGTCGCCAATTTCATCTAAAAAGATCGTGCCCTTGTTGGCCAGTTCAAAGCGGCCTACCCGGTCGTAACGCGCATCTGTAAAAGCCCCGCGCATATGCCCGAACATCTCGCTTTCGAACAGGCTGGTAGAGATGCCGCCCAGGTTCACTTTCACGAACGGCTTGTGGCGGCGCTGACTGTTGTGGTGAATAGCCTCGGCGATCAGTTCTTTACCCGTACCACTTTCGCCCATGATGAGCACCGATGCATCTGTAGCAGCTACCCGGCCAATCGTTTCCAGTATCTGCATCATCGCCGGATCTTCCCCGATGATCTGCCTGAAATTATATTGCTCGTCGAGCTGGCGGCGCGTGCCCTGTAAAGGTTTGCTGGTGCGCAGGTCCAGCAGTGTACGGATACTTTGTAACAGGCTGTCGTTGTTCCAGGGCTTAGTTACAAAGTCGTTGGCACCCAGTTTCATGCCCTGCACGGCCAGTTCTATGCTGCCCCAGCCGGTAATGAGAATGATGGGTACCGTGGCATTGAGCTGGCGCAGCTTCTGAAGCAGCTCCATCCCCTCCCGGCCCGAAGTGTCCAGCGAGAAGTTCAGGTCCAGCAGGATCAGCGAAGGCGGCGTGTTTGACACCACCCGCAGCGCTTCTTCCCGGGTGCCTGCTGCGGAAGCGGTAAATCCCTCCTGCTGCAATAACAGCAAGAGGGACGTACGCACCGCTATATCGTCATCAATAATTAAAATCATCTGGTCGTAAAAATAACATTATTTAATCTTCATGTAAAGCGATGGCCGGGTAAATGGCAGCCGCTTCCCGGCCGGGATAAATGGAGCATATAAATACGAGCACATAAACGAACAAAGTGGCCAGCAGCATGCCCGTCACATATACACCCGACGGCAAATTAAACACATCGAGCAGGGGAAACTGCACGGCGAAGAATAAGCCGAGTAAGATGGCGATCGTCGTCAGTACCAGCATCTCTCCCATGATCTGCCACGACACATTGCCTGCAGTGGCCCCGATGGCGCGGCGCAACCCTATCTCCTGCCGGCGGCGGCTGATATTGTACCACAGCACCCCGAACATGCCCAAGGCCACGTTAATCACGAGGAAAGCCGCAATTACACCGGCCGTTACCACGGGGATGGCCATTTCACGGTTCTTCCGTGCCAGCTGATTCGGCAAACGCTGTATTTCAATCGTAGCACCTTTGAGCGTCGACGTCAGCCGGTCGTGAACCTGTCCTTCGAATGCCGCATCTACCGATGGATCTACCCGCAACAGCAACATGCCTGTCCAGCTATAGAAACCAGTATCGGCACGTTCGTAAATACCGACCTTCGGCGTTGCGTAGTCGCCTTCATGTTTCATGTCCTTTATCACTCCCACTATCACCCTTCTGTCGGTACCATCCATACCAAAAACCACTTCTTTACCAACAGACTCGCCATTGGGGAACATTTCTTTTTCCAGCAGTTCATTGATCACCACCGGCTTGCGCGTACCACCGGCATCCTGGGCAGCATACCAGCGACCCTTCGTTACTTCCAGCTGCAATACCTCCGGCAGATCGTCTTCCGCCTGGTAATTCATCGCACTGTATTCCCGGTCATTATACTTAAACGTATTACCGTTTATACTGTTGGAAAACGGTGTGTTATAGCTCATATAAGCCGCGGCCCGAACGCCCGGTGTGGCCAGCAGCTGTTTCTTCACACCGGTGAGTATCATCATCAGTGAATCTGCCCGTGAAGTGCCGGGCTTGTGATTGGAAATATTGATGCTCCATACATTTTCATGCCGGAAGTTACGCGGGTGTGCGTAGTTGCGGTAGTAAAACACCCCGGCCGAAAAGATGCCGAATACTACCAGGTACGCCACCATAATTTCCAGGATCAGCAAAAAGTGCTGCCGCTTTTTATTCCAAATCAGTTTAAAAAAGTGACTGATCATTTTGTAATTTTTTAGTTTAAACAGATCTTATACCGCCTTCAACGCCCGCACCACCTGTAACCGCGACATCCGCCAGGCCGGGTACACGCCCGACAGCAGGCCGAACACGAGGCACATCAGCAGGCTGATAAATAGCACCTTAAGATTGAGCGTCAGGTCGGCATTGGGAATGAAGCCATTCGTATTAAAAATGGTGATCGCTATCCAGGAGAACAGCAGGCCGATAAGGCCACCGATCAGTGTGAGTATCAGGTTTTCGATCACGAACTGGATCGCGAGCACATTGGAGGATGCGCCGAACGCCTTACGCACACCGATCTCCGACGAACGCTCCATGATACGGCTGGCGTTTACGTTCACCAGGTTAAGCGTGGGTAGCAGCATGAACAGGAACAGGCCACTATAAATAATGATCATAAATTTCAGGTAGCCGTCCCCGCCTGCTTTTGTGCGCATGATGCCCCGCGTAAAACTGACCATATACGGATCTGCATGCACATCCACCTGGCTCATATCACCATCTCCTTTCAGCTTCGATGCCATTGCCTGGAACTCGCGTTGCATCGCCGGCACCTCGGCCTCGGAGCGGGCCACCAGCGTCATCAGGTAACCACCATGCAAACGCGTGCCTGTCAGATCACTTTTACCCACAGTGAAAGGAAGGTACATATCTCCCGAAGTATACCTGTCAGACCCCGGCGCATCTTTCACAACACCGATCACCCGGAATTTATCACTATCCGCATGTATATCTTTACCCACCACATTACTTATATCACCAAAGTACCGCTCCTTCAACCCCTGCGAAATCACCGCCACCTTCTCACTGTTATCGACCTGCTGTTGCCCGTAAGCCTTTCCTTCCAGGAAATCGAAATCAAAAGCCCGGAAGAAATCGGCGTTCGTATGTTTCACAGCGATGGCTACCTTTTTGGTACCCAGGTAAGTATTAAAAGTGCCGCCCTCCGTGGTCATGACCGCAAATTCGGGCGTGGCCAGTTTGCTGATATACGTTTTATAAAAATAGTAACTCATCGGACCACTATTCGTCCACCCTTTTTCAGGGTTGGTAAGCATGATGCGCGGTATATACAGCGTACGCGCCCGTTTCGTGTCGGGATACCCCGGGTCGGCAAAAAAGTCGTACAACGACGTGAGCGACATCAGTATCGTGAGCGTTAAACTGATACCAAAGAGGCTGATGAACGTAAAGAACTTTCGGCGCTTCAGCACGGCGATGGCTATCTTAAAATAATTTTTCAGCATAGAAATAGTTTGATCTGATCAAGTTATTGTACCTGTGCCCCGTCGAACAGCCTTACCAGTCGATGCGTGCGGCGCGCCATCTGCTCGTCGTGCGTTACCATGACGATCGTAGTACCTTCGTTTTTGTTCAGGTGCAGCAGGATGTCCATCACCTCGTTGCCCATGGCACTATCCAGGTTACCGGTGGGCTCATCCGCCAGTATGATTTGCGGCAGTCCGACAATAGCCCGCGCAATGGCGACACGCTGTTTTTGCCCGCCCGACAACTGGTTCGGGAAGTGTTTCAGGCGGTTGCTCAGTCCTACCTTGGCCAGCGCCTCTGTCGCCAGGCGTTTACGGTCGGCCGCTGTGGCTTTGCGGTAGAGTAACGGCAGTTCCACGTTATCGAGCACCCGCAGGTCGTTGATAAGGTGATAACTCTGGAAGATGAAACCGATGTGCCGGTTCCGGAAGTGTGCAAGTTGTTTGTCGTTCAGCTTTTGGGTAGATTCATTGCTGATACGCACATCGCCGCGCGAGGGCACGTCGAGCAGCCCCATGATATTGAGCAACGTACTTTTTCCGCAGCCGGAGGGGCCCATGATCGACAGGAACTCACCTTTGGGCACTTCCAGGTTAATCTTGCTGAGGGCCTGCGTTTCTACCGTATCGGTGCGGTATACTTTTTCGATGCTTTGTAATGTGATCATTATACAGGTTGTTAAAATGGTTTACTGATAAGTGATTTTTTCTTGTTTTTCAAAATCGTACAGCGACAGATAACGCAGTTCGTAATAAGCGCCCCAGAAATCACCCAGGGCCGTAATATAATCCCTTTTTGCCTGGTCCTTTTCCTGGAAGGCGATACTGAGGTCTGTGATACTCAGATCTCCCAACGAATAGCGGCTATTGGCGATCTGGTATTTTTCAGATGCGATAGAGTCTGCCGTGGCGCTCAGTTTCACCTGTTGCTTCATCATTTCGAACAACGTTACCTGCGTGGTCACCAGGTGCGAGAACGTTTGTTTGTCCTGCTCCACCTCGTACCGCGCCAGCTTCAGGTTCGCCTCCGCCGTGCGGGAACGCGAGCGGGAACGGCCCCAGTCCAGCACGGGAATCGTAAACTGCAACTGTACCAGCTGCTGGTTTTGTGGCGATTGATACACCTTGTTGATATTCGTGGCACTGTTGGAAAAACCGAGATTTGCGGTAAGCGTGGCATTGAGCCCGTTATTTCCTTTCGCCTGCGCCACATCGCGCTCTGCTTCTACCACCTTGCGGATAAAAGCAATGGCATCCGCGTTATTTTTATACGCCTGTTCCAGCACCTGTTCCGCCGTTACCTCCATCGCAATACCTGCGGGCGGCAAGTCCAGCGCAATGCGCCCCACCTGTTGCAGTCCCGTATACGAGCGTAGGTTCAACGTGGCGATCTCCATTTCGCGGGCAGCGGCACCGAGTGACTTCTCTGCCTTGAGGTGCTCAAGTTTCAGTTGCAATATTTCGTTACGGGAAATCTTACCCAGCGCAAACTTCTCGTCCGCAATTGCCTGCAGCCGTTTTGTGTTGGCGAGGTTCGTTTCCGCAATCTGGTAATTCACCTGCGACAGCAACAGGGCGAAAAAGTACTGGCTCGCATTTACCGCCACCTCTTCCATATCTGAAATAAACTGTTGGCGGCTCTCCTGGTATTTGAGCGGTTCGATCTTTTTATCCCACTTCAGCTTATTGAACTGGAACAGGGGCTGCTGGTAACCGAGCGTGTAGGGCACCGCGTTATACAACGTATTGTTGCGGTCAAAATCATCGAAGCGTTGCAACTCCGTGGCGCCGTATATCATGCCACCTGTAGCCGTAATACCCTGGCTGAAAGAGAGACTGAGCGCCGAGTTATTATTATGCACCGGCTGGAACAGCACCGTACCATTCGGCTGTAACACCTGCGTGTAGGTTTTCTGAAAGCCCGGCAGCGTGCCCTCCAGTTGTAACTGCGGCGCGTAATTCGAGCGGTACGTACGCCACTGCCAGTACTTCGTTTCCTTCATGGTGGCCGCCTGTTTCGACGCGATGGAGCCCTCTTTGGCCATCTGCACCACGGCCGCCAGTGACAGGCGCAGCGTGTCCTGCGCGTTAGCGGAAAGCGCGGGCAACAGCATCCATATAAAGTATAAATAGCGCATGGTTTAAGGGATAATGTTCACTTCACGGGTGTTTGCAAAATCGCTCATGTCGGATACGATCACCGTTTCACCGGCACGAACGTTGTCCTTCAGTTCAACGTAATCCACGTTGCTAAGGCCCAGCGTCACCTTGCGACGAACGGCCTTATCGCCTTCCACCACGAAGAGCTGCGCCGTTTTGCCGGCACCGAAGGCCGCGCCGTTCGTTACGCGTAACACATTGCGGTGGGCGTCGGTCACGACATACACATCTACCTTTAAATTGGGACGCAGCAGGCCTGTGTCTTTGGCCGCCAGGTGTACATCGAACGTTACCTGCCCGTTTTTGACCGCCGGGTAAATGTTGCTGATCTCGCCGCGTAGCTGGCTTTGGTTGATGCGCACGATGACCGGCATGCCGTTATGTAACTGACCGAGATACGTGTCCGCCACGCTGCCGCTGATCTTGAAGCTGCTTAAATCGGCGATGCGTAACAGTTCTACCCCCTCGCCTACTGAGGCGCCAATGTTGCGGTTCACCCAGGTAACTACACCGTTGCGGGTCGCGTTCACACTGGCAAGGTCTTTCTTCCGGCCCAGCTCCTGTAATTCGTGTTGTTGTATAGCCACTTCAATTTCCGATTCACGGATCTCTACCTGCATGGTTTGTTGTTTGCTGCGGATCTCATTTTCGAGCTGCGTTTTTTCGAGCTGCGCCACTTTGAGGTCCATCTCCGCCTGCTCAACATTCTCGCGCGTACCGCCGCCTGCCTTGTACAGGCGTTTGGTGTTCTCCACTTCCGCCATCAGGCTGTTAATGCGCAGCTGTTTAATATCGTTGCTCGACTTCAGGTCGAAATAACTTTTATCGAGTTCCAGTTTCAGTTTGCGGAGATTGTTTTGTTTTGATTCCAGCATAAAACGGCCCTTATCGTAGGCTGCCTGCACCAGGGCTTTATCCAGTCTTAGTATCGGTTGCCCGGCCTGCACCTTGGCGCCGGCATCAATGAGTACTTCGCGGATAGCCGATTGTACCGGGCTGGTGATGATCTCTTCGAACTCGGGCAGTACTTCGCCGGAGGCCGTGATCGTGTTTTCGACATCGCCGGTTTCCACAACGGCAGTGATGATCCTTTTGCGTGGCACAGATGATTTGAAAAGGCTTCGGGTGCCCACTACGGCGGCGGCGATCAGTATCACCGCTCCTGCGATGATGAGCGTCCACCTTCGCCGGCTGCGGGCTTTTACTTCGGCTGATATTTCCTTGTCCATTTACGTATTTGGCCATAAGCATTTCAATACAAATGCCAGAGTTAACCATCTTACTATCAATAAATTACAGGATTCTCCAGATCAAAAACTGTCCGATTCCGGACAAACGTTCCGGTATTGGAAGAATGTCGCAATCGCCCCCCGATAATGTCGTACGGGTAAACCCCCGTTTACATTTTGCCGTTATATCTTTGTGTCATCACAAACCTTAAAACCTACATTATGAAAATTTTAAAATGGATATTGATCGTTGTCGCCGTGATCGTTATCATCCCCCTACTGGCTGCCGCCTTTATGAAAAAAGATTACACCATTGTACAGGAAGTGGTGATCAACAAGCCTAAACAACAGGTGTTCGACTACGTGAAATACGTTGACAACCAAAATAAATTCAACAAATGGGTACTGGCCGATCCTGCGATCAAGATCGTGAACAAGGGGACAGATGGCACCGTGGGATTTGTACAGAGCTGGGACAGTAAAGAGATCAACAGTAAAGGTGAACAGGAAATCAAACAGATCGTGGAAGGCGAGAAAATCGAGTCCGAACTGCGCTTCGAAAAACCCTTCCCCGGGGTATCGCCAACCAGCCTGCAGACGGCTTCCATGGCTGATAATCAGACCAAAGTCACCTGGACCTTCCACGGACATATGTCCTGGCCCCTGAACATTATGCGTCCGATGGCTGTGAGTATGATGAACACCGACCTGCAGGAAAGCCTGGGTATGCTGAAGAAGCAGTTGGAACAATAGGATATTTTTCCTATATTCCATTACCTTTATAGTCCTATGAAACCACTAAGCCGTTTACTATTACTCCTTGCCATACCTTTTTATTTCAGCTGTAACACAGGACCTGAAAAAAATGACTGGAAGTTCCAGGTGTGCGACCGTATTGCCCGCAGTGATCTGCAGCAGGCGGCCGAACGCCTGGAAGGCTTTAAAGGCACTCCCCGCCGGGCCACTGACAGCGTATTTGGCACCTACCTTAGCGAAGTGACCGTTAACGACACCATCGTGAACGAATACCTTTTTTCCCAGGGACAGGTGAAACGTGTTAACACCACCGCCGAAGGTACTGCTGCCTCTATCCGGCTGGATTATGATGGCAAAGGCAATATCATCTCCCTGGAAAGACTACCCGAAGGACAAAAAAACGAGTTTACCTACGACGGCAGCGGCAGGCCTGAAAGCCATGTATATACCGCCGGCAACGATACACCTCCCGAAAAAACCATTTATAAATACTTCCCCGGCAACGACAGCCTCTATATTTACCACGAAGGCCGTGGCGTAGAGAAACTGTATCTCACCGAAACCGATACCGTAGTCGCTGTATTGCGCAACTTTGAAGATAAAGGCGGCCTGTTACTGTCGCAGAAGAGCGAGTACTACGACCGCAAAGTCAGGATCGTGGAAATCAATTACTTCCGGCAAACAAAATTGTACCTGCGTACCCGTTATGAGTACGACCACCGCGGTAACGTAACCTTCCGCCTCAGCGAGCGGGAAGCCGCCGCAGAAAGCGAAAAGCTGCTCGCCGAACGCGCCAGCTCCTACCGGTTCGAGTATCACTACGACCAGCAAGGCAACTGGACCCAGAAAGTAAGTCGCCAGCTCGACGGCAATTGGATGAGTACCGAAACCCGGAAAATTGAATATTGATGATTTCCGGAAAAGCCATATATTAGCAGACGTTTTTGAAAAAACAACAACCAATTTAACTCCATTAGCTTTGAAGGCAATCAATGTAAACCCAAATACATTCATCCTATAACGTGACTGACATCCACTTTCACCAGGAACGGAAGAAGTTCAATTTATTGAAACGACTCCCACGCATTACAAAGAGACCTTTTACCAGCCGTAAGGCCGTAAAAGATGTAACAACAGCCGGCACCGCCGCACGTAACATTTACCGGGCAATAGCTGAGGTCATAGAAACCTCTCACGACCCCAGCTTTCAACATCGCCTGCATGAGGCCATGCATAAAGTAGTGTTGGCCGACAAAGGCAACCCGCCCGGCAAAAAAGAGCTGAAACTCGCGAACCTGAAACGGTTACGCAGTATGCGCATCTTTAAGAACAACGCCATTACCGTTAAAACCAAAGTAAAGCGTAACCGTAGCGGTACCATCGATGTGTTTATCCAGCAACCGGGCCTGCAAGCCCCTGCTGCCGTCACCTACATCGAGTACCGTGCTGTGGCCGTTTGCCCTGATTACAGACATCGTTATAGCCGCATATTGATTTCGAACCCTTACATTTTGTCAAAAGCAGAAGAATTGCCCGACCTCACCCTGGAGCTGCAGTCTGCCAGCTGCCGCCCCTGTTTGGTGATACTCGAAGCCCGCGCATATAAAATGCGCGGGGGCAATTTGCTTCCGGTAGACTTCACCGACCATAACGCCGCGGACATCATCGCGGTGTTGCCTGCAGTGAAAAAGATCGTGTTGCGGCGTAAGGACCCGAAAGTGTCGGAGAAGACCGCGGAGTACTGGAATTATGTGTCGCAGCGGAAGGGGTTTGGGGGGATGCAGCAGAATTAATCACAACCATTCCACTATGAATTTCCATTTCCCCGGAAACGACGGGTTGCGCGTAAGCCATCACGCGATCCCACACACTTTTTACAACATATTCAGGTACTGTGATGTAATGGAAACCGAGGGCGCATTCGGCCGCATTTACCAGCAGTTCGATAAGGGTGAAAAAAGCGAAGTCGCTTTACACGATATCAACTTTACCTCTACAGCTTCAGCCACGATGCAACTCGATGCGCCCGCAGTTATACTCAATTATGTGTTTAGCGGCCGGGGCGAGGCTTCGCACGCGCAACTGGGCAGTTTATGGCAAAAGCAAAACACCTCCAGCCTGTGGTACTTACCAGCGGGTAACCACCATTTCAACATCAAAAAAGGCAATTGTACTTCCATAAAGCTAAAGGTGAGCCTTCACCTCATCGCTGCACTGGGGCAGGATAACCCAGACATACGCAAGTTTTACGAATGCGCCGTATCCCTCAGTCCCAACGGCTGGCGGCTGCCTTATGTGCCAACACTGAAAGACAGCTACCGGCTGCTGCAGACACTTACCAAATTAAAGGGTGTCGGGCGCAGCAGGGAGATATTGATCGATAGTCACGTTAGCCAGTTGTTCCTGCAGTTCATCGACGACCTGCGTAAAACAAAGGAAGCGCCAAAAGATAATTACCGCTACGACCAGGACGAGATTGCGAAGATACTGGCAGCGCAGGACCAGATACTTCACCGTCAACTCTGGGGAGTGCCTGTACCTACCATCGCACTGCAATTTGGCATGTCGCCCCGTAAATTTGCGCGCTATTTTCAACACGCCTATAACATGACCTTTCAGTCGGCCATAACACTTAAACGTATTACAGAGGCTTGCCAGTTGCTCATCAACTCCGAGCTTCCGATCGGTGATATCGCGCTCAAAGTAAAATATGAGAACCATTCTGCCTTCACCCGAACTTTCGAAAAGTGCATGGGCTGTGCACCCAGCGAATACAGGCGGCACAACCGTCTGCCGCAGGAGGAACAGGCCCGATGATCACGTGCTGATCTCTTTTAGCTCCAGCTTCCTGGTACAATTGCCTGGCAGGTCATAGGCCTCAATTAGTAAACCGTATACACATTTGCCTGGCAATGCTTTGGCAGCAACATATGTGAAGGTTGACGATCCCGGCATATCGCTCTGTGCAACGCCTTCTTCCAGCGTTTCGCCCAGTACCATGATCGTAACATGCACGCGGTCGACCCATACATTATCTGTAGCGGTGATGATCAACTTGTCACCAACTTTTCCGTGATAGGCCGATTCATCCACTTTCGTGATCGCCGGGGCTTTGTAGCTGTCGGCCAGCGCCAGGTGATAAACCGATTGCCCTTCTGCAGCCAATGCTGCATAGAGGCTGCTTAGCCGCACATCCTTCAACGCCTGACCAGCCCAGGCATTGGCCCTCGCCATGTTGGCTGCAGCCTCCATTTGCGCGGGGCTCTGTACCAGCGGCGGACGGGCATGTTTGTCATTGTTAAATGTAACCGGCGCCGAGAGCGCAGGCTGAGTGGCAGTCGTCCTGCCCGGAGGAGTAAATTGTCTTTTTTTCATAGTCGTGGTTTTAAGGTTTAAAATATGATTTACGTTTACAAAGGTGCGGTATCTGATTTTTTTCCACTTACCAGGTTTGTAAAAACATTGTGCCGATTTGTCATTTTTTAGAACGAGTGAAAAAGAAGGCGCACCACGTGGTGCGCCCGTCTTTCCACTTTATTAGATCGTGATTTCCAGTACCCCCGGGTTACCTGGGAAGTCGGAAGCCGTTACCCTGATGATCGTACCCGCCAGGTCAGCATTTGCCACCGTCGTGAGGTACAACCAGGTGCTATGGTTGCGTGGATTAAGGATCGCCTGCCCTTCCTCGATGAGGTCACCGCCAGCTGAATAAATGCTGACCGCTACTGCTACTACACGGAAGTCGTCATACGCCCTGATACCAATCGGATCACCAGCTACGCCCTTATAGTCTTTGGTGATAATTTCGTGTACCACCGGCGGCTTCAGGAAGTCGCCGACCATAAGTCCCCGCACCGTTTGACCCGGCTCCTTTTTCGCCGTGTAAAGCGCCTTCATTTCAGCGTCTGCGAGCATTGCCTGTGCATACCCGGAGGCATCTGCGAAATTGAAGCGTTGCTGTCGCTGCCCCTCGGTGGGTGCTAAGTTTTCATTTCTCCTGGGCATACGGCTTACCACCGTTTTATTGCCCTGTTTGCGGTAAACTACCTGTTTAGCGATGTTTCCTCTTACGCCATCCAGGAACATGTTGTTATCTATTTTTGCCATAAAATTTGTTTTTAATCAGTTAAAAAATTTGTTGCTAATCACGCGGTCCGCAGCTGGAAGAAGATTCAGGATGTCGCTCCTCACCCTTAGCCTGAGCGATGCTTCCATTACGCTGACCGACAACACGAAAGTACTGCCGGCCCTACCCTAAAAAAACGCGGCTGAGGTGAACCCTGGTTTTTGATGGGGTGAACCCAGGTTTTTCGCGAGGGGAATACAAACAAACTTCGGGGATCCTTCCAGATCCCTCTTACATCCTTGCTAAGTTGTTGCTAAAAAGTTGCTGAAACACCAGTGTTTTAGCAGGGATATAGCAAGGATGTAGCAAGGATGTAGCAGGGATGCCGCAAAAACGTTAGATTTGGGAAAGCCGTTTAAGCAATATCTATTTCATAACCCTAAATGTTTAAGTGATGAATCAACCTCCTTTGTTCATAAACGATGGCGGGATATTGCGAAAAATTATGATCGAAGATTTGCTGGTACTGGAAGTAGATGATAACTACGTCCGGTTTATCACCATGCAGGATGACTATTCCTCCCGTATTTCGCTGGAAGCAGCGCTGGCACTGATGCCGGAAGGCTCCTTTATAAGGGTGAACCGCGGATGTGCGGTGGCCCTGCGACACGTGGAACGGATCGAAAAAACACAGGTAACCATTGCCGGCAGGCAACTGGCCTTAGCCAAAGGCGGGTATGAGCAATTGAAGAAGAAAGTGGTGGTGATAGGCGGTGCAGGCTAGCATAAAACGAAAAACGCTATGGCGTCTAAACTTTCACCCAGGCTGGCAGCCATAGTAGATGCGCTGCCGTTGCGCGATCATCTTCGCATCCTTGAAATCGGTTGCGGGCCCGGTGCAGCGGCGAGAGCTATTGTGCAGCTACACCCGACTATTACTGTGTTGGGTATTGACCGATCCGCGAAGGCGATACAACAGGCCGTTGCGGGCAGTGAACCGGAGGTCGCCAGTGGCAGGCTTTCTTTCAGGCAGGCTGCTATAGAAGACTTTAGGCTAGCTCCCGGGGAAGCCCCATATGACCTGGTATTTGCAGTGCGTGTAGGCGTGCTGGACGGGCGGCATCCATCTCTCGAAGCCGAGGCGTTGAAACGCATTAAGGCGGCGCTGGTGCCGGATGGGAGGTTGTTTATCGATGGGCAGGAAAAACTTAATACAAAGCGACTATGAACATATCATCCAAAGCAAAAAACCTACTGGCGCAAATCACCTCCACGACTAAACTTGGCGACCTGCGAAAGATGGCCGCCACCATCAAAAAAGACCACGCGTTGGCCATGGAACTGTGGGCTACGGGAGACTTCCTGCCGCGTCAACTGGCCATCCTGATCATGGATAATAAACTCCTCTCACAAGATGTCATCAACAACCTGGATAAGGACATCAGTAAGCATAGCGACGAAGAAAAACTGCAGCTCATTGATTGGCTGATGGCTAACCAGCTGTCCAAAGACAAAAAGGCCATTGCCCTGATGGAAAGCTGGGAAAAGAGTACATCACGCCTTCAACGGCGGCTCTTCTGGTACTACCAGGCAAGGTTACGATGGGTAGGACAAACGCCTCCGCCGAACAGCGAGGAGCTGCTCTCGAAAATCGAGAAGGGTATTGAGAAAGAAGTACCTGAAGTACAATGGGCCATGAACTTCACCGCAGCACAAATTGGCATTTTCCAGGAGCAGTATCGTTCACGCTGCGTCGCTATCGGCGAACGGACCGGCCTTTACAAAGATGAAATCGTAGCGAAGAATTGCACCCCCAATTACTTACCAAAATTTATTGAAATACAGGTTGCAAAATCGAAGAAAGCATGAAAAAAGTAAACTTTAACAGCGCCGACTTTGAGCCGGTAAAGAAGATCGCGTTAATCTTCCCCGGTGCGGAAGAATCCGTGTCGCATGAAGGCACTCCATCCGTTAAAGTGCGCGGAAAACTCATGTGCCGCCTGCATGACAGCGGCGAATTCATTCCTATTCATCTCGACTTCGACATCCGGGACCAATACCTCGACAGTCATCCGGAGATATTTCATCTGCCCGACCATTTCAAAGCGTATCCTTACATATGCATGTGGATACATCCGTACAATCAGCAGTTGCTGAAAGAAGTACTGGAAAAAAGCTGGCGGGGACTGGCGAGTAAAAAACAAATACAGGCGTATGAAACAGATATTCATTAATCTGCCAGTCGCTGACGTAGTAGCCTCCATGGAGTTCTACACAAAAATCGGCTTCGAAGTAAACCCGCTGTTTACCTTCGACGATCAGAAATGTATGGCCTGGGGTGAAAATGTTTTTGTGATGTTGCAAAAGCGTAAGGGGCCTGTTGTAGCCGAATCCCCGGTTACATTCACGCTGCCGGTGGAGCGTATGGAGGAGCTGAATAAAATCGTTCAGCGTGCGCTGGATGCCGGGGGGACGGAGCCAACGCCGGGGTTTGAGGAGCCGTTTATGGTGGTGAGGGAGATTGGGGATCTGGATGGGCATCGGTGGGGGATTGTTTGTATAGATGGGGAAGTTTAGGGGGATGAAGGGGAAGTGAGGTACAGGAATAAAGATGAGTACAGGCTTGTGATTAACTCATAAATCATGATATGTGTTTTTGTCAGTTTTCATCAGGTTTTATGTTTTGTTTGTATCTGCGAGATCAGTTTCGCACTATCCAGTTGATAAGCGTTCGCTAATTGCTTTTTTTATGATATGCTCAACTATCTGCGCCATCTTAGTATGTCGGATAGATGCATCAAAGACTCTCTCGCCCAATTCGACATAGAGCTTACCAAGAAACTCATCTGCGAAACTACTAGCTATAATTGTGACCCCAGTCCAATCGAGGTAAATAGGGAATCCTGGTTTCGCATTTAGAAGATTTTGTAACAGTAAACGCAGTTCCTTACCTGCTGATCTCGTTCCCGCCCCTTCGAGCCGTTCGGTAATTCTTATATCAAGAGCTTCCTCTTCTTCGCGCTCGTAATTCAGGTCCACAACAGTACTTGGCATGAACGACTTGCCACCGAACGATAGCGCATCCAAGACGGAAAATGTGTGACTCATCTTTATTTGTCCACTGATGCAGGTTCCTTGATAATTCTGCCGAGAAAGATATTCATTCGGCTGGCTCAAGCTATCTGCACGTAACAGGAGGCGTCCTGAACCTGACAAAATATCCAGAGAACCACCCGTCATAAGTGCAATACGACAGCTACCTGCCAAACCATTTCCCTGACCAGCGTCTTTATTTCTTGTAACACCAGCTTTGATTGCCTCTCTTATTGCATCGATATCAGAAGTTAGATTTGGTAATCCTTCTTTAAGCGATTGTAAAATACCTTTACCAGCATCAGCTACTGTAAAAGCCACTAAACCGTTTTGTGGATAGGCGATCACCTGAAGATAACCTCCGATCTTTGACTCAGCATGATTCACAACATTATCACATATTTCAGTTATTGACCACTCTAAAGCTGCAAGCACATCCTTGGGCATGTGAATGTGTCCCATGATTATATCCATGAAATTGGCTGTAACAGTTGGAATTTCTTGAAATGTGTCAAAAGGTTGAACATAATGTTTCCTATTGGGTTTAAAACCGTTGTTGGACGACGGATTGAGTAAGTGCGCCCACCCGCAGGTGTGGAAAAAGCGACTAGCATCTTTATGATGTGGCATTACTATCTCAAGCTTTACCCCCTGTCGGCGCAATTCCGCTGTGATAGCAATAACGCCAAGCATGCCATTTGCAAATGCCTTAGTTACTTGACTAAAATCCAGTCTTAGAGGATAAGGTCGTCTTCTCAGCCTCCATGTCTCAATAGCTGCAGCAAAATCTGGCAGTAACCCAGAAGCAACGCGAGTTGGAAAATATATCGCATTCCGATAGCTATCGTATTTTACTATATGATAATCAATCACTTAAATATATCTTACAAGAAAAATAATTTATACAAGCATCACCCCCATCGAAATGCAAAAAAAATTATCTAATTTTACATAAGTTCGAAAGGTGGATTACGCATACAATCCCGCCTGATTTGAGAGAATCAGTGAAAAAATATCGTAGGAAGTGCTTACCACAAGTAAGCACTTTCATTTTTTATAGGAATTATTCCCGATTCCCACAAAGATGCTGGAACAATTACAAGAAGATAATTCAGGTCGATTTTTGAAATACGCCTCAATATATCCAATCAACTAATGTCCCACTACTTATGCGTATGACCAAGCAGCAATCCTAGGCCAAATCACTGAACACCTCTCCAGAAAAATATTGTAGTATTTAGGACGCTCATCGATACGGGCAAAGATAAGGAGGATATTTTAGGTATAAAATTGAGCAACAACTTCCGCTTTTATGCCTGCAAGAACAAATCAGGCAATACGACGATCATTAAAAATGTCTAAACACTTCAAACCATGTGCATTGTAAAATATCGCATGAGCATATCTTAGATTTTCTTAACCTTGTTACAGCAAAACTAGAAAGCATATCTCATTAAGAAAAAAACCTTGCTTACGATTTGTTCGTCAATCGCTGACATGATAGTTTTGTAGGTCCTGTTCTCCGCCGCCTCAGCATAAAAAAGGCGCCCCGTCTCCGAGGCGCCCTATCAAAAAACATTACGGCTTATCCCACCAAACAGCCTCCTTCAAATACGTCGGCGACGCCGCATTCGGGTTCGCCTTCAGCACTTGTGCAATATTATAATTGATCTCATAACTCGGCACGGCAAACCGCCTCGGCCAGTCGGTCGCTGCGGGATAGGCTTCCGCAAATACATGCGACGGGCGTTTAAATCCTTTGTAGATACCGGTAGCCTCATTGTAGTTGCCTGCAGCATCCGCACAATAGTTCATCCTGCGCATGTCGGCCCATATTTCGGGGGAAAAGGACATGGCGATGTACTTCTGGATCATGATGTGGCTGAGGGTGAGCGTGGCAGCGTCCTGCACGATGGAGGTGCTGCTCATGAAGGTATTAATGGTATCTGTGCGAATACCCATCAGGTTCATGTGCGAACGAATGCCTGCCTGGTAAGCGGCTAAGGCTTCGGCAGGTTTGTTCTGACGCAGTTTTACTTCTGCCTCGATGAAACGCATCTCGGCATTGGTCAGCAGCAGCGCTTTGGCACCACGGCGGGTGTACCAGGAGCCTGTAGACTGTATACGCTGTCCAGGCGTGGGTGCATACGGCGTTTTGCGCAGCATGACGTACACAGAATCCTTGTTGTTGAAGGTATTGGTGGTGGCATTATAGGTGTATGCTAACGGGCCGGTTTTGGGCAGCTCGGAAGCCATGTCCACTCCTTGTGCCAGCACCAGGGTGCCGGATTGCGTCGCCATGCGGGGAATGATATAAATGATACGCGGATCTGCGACGTTGTTCGCTCCACTGGGGGCGCCGGTATAGTTGTTGGTCAGGTAGTCGATGTACAACTTGGTGAACCGCGCTGTAAGGCCGGTATTGGTGTATTGCAGGGCTTCTTTGGCGGTGTTGGTCACTGTAGGCCCTTCATCCACGTACTGCATCACGGAGCTTTGCGCGTCGGTTTGCGGGGCGTTGGCGAGCATGTCCAGCACGGCCTGCGGGTTGTAATCCGCTTTTTTGGTGGTGTGGTTCATATAACGGGCTTTCAGGCCGTAAGCCAGGCGGATCCAGTTATCAACGTTACCACCGTTAAGGATATCGCCTTTCGCCAGTGCAGGTGCGGCCGGACCTTGTGGCTTCTTCAGGTCGGCAATGGCTTCGTCGAGCAGCAGGAGTATTTGTTCCTGCACGTAAGAAGCGTCGTCGAACTTGGGTGTGTAGGTGCTGGGATCGTTGAACTCGGCGTAAGGCAGCATGCCATAAAAATCGGCCAGGTTGGCGAAGCCCCAGGCTTTGATGACTTTGGCGGCGCCGATGTAATGCCAGGCCTGTGTTTCTTCTGCGGCAGCGATGAGGGGTGCTACGTTTACGGCGGTGTTCACGTACCAGTTCTGCCAGGGCCAGTTGGCGCTGGAAACGTTTGACAGCCACCTGGTCAGGTTCCAGTTGTTATTGTTAGCGAAGGTTACACCCAACTGCTGGGTGATAAAGGCGACACGGGTGCCGGAGCTTTCATATCCATCGCAGAACTGCGCAATCAACGGGGGCAGGCGCAACTCGGGCGTAGGTACGTCCGTGGTGGCGCTATTCGGATTATTGTTTACGTCCAGCCACTTATCGCAGGAAGTGAGCAGGATGGATAAACTTATGATGCCAAGTAATTTTTTCATGTAGACTAGAATTTAAGATTTAAACCAAACGCCACGCTCTTCGTTGCCGGAACGCCTGCGTAATCAATACCAACGGAACCAGATCCTACTACACCTGCACCAGCAGCGCTGGTTTCAGGGTCCATACCGCTATAGTTGGTGAACAGCAACAGGTTGTTAGCAGACACGGTGAGCGAGGCGCCTTTCAACCATTTTACACCACCCAGCATGGCAGGTGGTACGGAGTATGACAGGTTCAATGAACGGAGGCGTAACCAGTTCACTTCTTCAATGAAGAAAGCAGTGTTGTTGGTGTAAATGTCGCGGTAGTATTTCTCGGTTGCCTGTACCGTGCGGGTAACGGGTTCATACTTTGTAGTGGTCGGGTTGAGTGACATCCCCGTGAAGGTGATATCTTCTCCCCTGTTCAGCGTGCGCTCGCTCAGGCCGTAAACGGTTAACAGGTAGTCGGTGGCATTATAAATATCACCGCCCAGGCGGAAGTCCCAGAGAAAGGACAGGTTAAAGCCTTTGTAGGTTAAGCTGTTATTTAACCCGCCCAGTAGTTTCGGTTCGCGGTTGCCAAGTTTTGCGGTAGTGAGAGCGGATGTAAGCGGGTAACCGGTATTCCAGTCCAGCAGCAGGTTGCCGGAGGAATCGGTCTGCCACTTAGAACCGCTGATGCCCATAAACACATCTTCATTGAAAGATGCCGCTTTGCCGTTGCCGATCTGCACGTCTGTTACATACAGGATGGTAATGGCACCAGGCAGTTTTTCTACGCGACCTTTGTTATGAGAAAAGTTTAACGCTACGTCCCAGTTGAAATCCTTGCTGCGGATAGGGTTTGCGTTGATGGTTACTTCCAGGCCTTTGTTACGGATAAAACCAGCGTTCACATTTTTAAGAATGTAACCAGTGGCGTTACTTACTCTTGGTGACAGGATCTGTTTTTCGCTTCGGTTATCGTAGTAAGCTACGTCTATACCAATGCGGTTACGCAGGAAACGCACTTCCGCGCCCACCTCGGTGGAGTAAGTCTGCTCAGGCTCCAGTACCGGGTTGCCTTGTGTCCAGGAGTTACGGAAACCACCGCCGATGGTGAGCTCCGGACCGAACAAATAGGTGTTGGTCACGTAAGCGCTGGCATCTTTACCCACCTTCGCCCAGGACGCCCGTACCTTACCAAACGACAGCACGCTGTTCTGCTCCAGCAGCTCGGTAAATACGAAGCTACCGCTCACCGCCGGATAAAAGAAGGAACGGAAATCTTTGTTCAGGGTGGAAGTCCAGTCGTTACGGCCGGTCACGCTCAGGTACAACATGTTTTTATAAGATGCACGGAAGTCGCCATACACGCCTACTAGCCTTCTGCGGTTAATGTTCTCCGTTGCGTAACGGTTAGCATTCGCGGCATTGTTCACAGAATAGAGGCCCGGTATCTGGAAGTTCTCTGCCCTCAGCGAAGTGGAGCGGGTGTAGGTATCTTCCGTCGTATGACCGAGCAAGGCGCTCAGGTCGAAGTCGCCTACCTGTTTATGGAAGTTCAGCATCAGGTTCCCGTTTACGTAGTTGAAACGCTGATCGGTAACGGAAATCATCCCGTTCTGCCAGGCTTCTTTTACGGACGATCCGGGCACAATGAGGCTGTTGAACGTGGTGGTATAGTTATCTAAACCGAGACGATAAGTGGCATCGAACCAGTCGGTGATCTTCACGCTCGCATAAGCATTACCCACGAAGCGATCGGTTTTATCGGCCTGTGGATTACGGTTGATGATCCAGTAAGGATTGTCAACGTCGGTATCCAGCGGCAGGTTAGGCAGCAGGCGATGTTTGGATCCGTCGGGGTTCAGCCAGCGTTTCATATTATCGTTGCGCGGCCAGGCGATAATGCTCTCCATGTAACCAGTACCACTGCCACCCCACAAACCGCTACCGGTGAGGGTCTTCTGGGTATTGCTGGATGCGTAGGAAGCGTTTACGCCCACCGTAAAGATGCCGATCTGCTGCTCGCCATTGAAGCGGATGGAATTACGTTTGTAATCCGTCGTAGGAACAATACCGGTTTGATCGAGGGAGGAACCGGAAAGGAAAAACTTGTTGTTCTTCGAACCGCCGGAAATATTAAAACTGTTATCGAATGCACGGGCGTTCTGGAAAAAGTCGCCCATGTTATCGTAGATGGTATCGCCCGGCGCAAATTCTTCGCCCCATGACATGGCGGTTTGCGTGGTAGGCGTACCATTATAGGAGGTACCTTGTTTGTATTTACTTTGCTGTCCTGGCAAACGGTTTACCCAGTTAGTCACGAACCGCGAGGTGACGCTCGCCGTTACGGTGCCTTCGGTACCACGTTTGGTGGTGATAAGCACTACACCCGCTGCTGCCCGTAAGCCATACAAAGCTGCTGCGGCCGGACCTTTCAACACGGAGATCGATTCGATATCCTCGGGGTTGATGTCCATTGCGCGGTTGCTGTTGGTGGTAGACAGGTTCACGGATCCGTCGAAGGCGCTGTTATCGCCCTGGCCGGTGCTGTTGCTCATGGGCACACCATCGATCACAAACAGTGGCTGGTTATCTCTTTCGAGAGAGGTACCACCACGAATGATGATCGAGGCCGAAGCGCCGGGCGCACCGCTGGAATTGGTGATGTTCAGGCCGGCAATCTTACCGTTCAGTGAGTTGATCAGGTTGGGATCTTTGTTTTTCAGCAACTCGTCGGACTTAATATCCTGCACGGAATAGCCGAGTGCTTTCTTTTCCTTTTTGATACCCATGGCCGTCACTACTACCTCATTTAACCCGCTCTGCGTGGGCACGAGGGTTATGTCGAGGGAGCTGGCAGCGCCTACCAACCTGGATTGGGTGAGGTACCCGATGTAGGAAAACTCGATCGTTTGTCCCGGGCTGGCCTGGATGGTATAACTACCTTCCGGACCGGTTTGCGTATTCACATTGTTTTCGCGCACTCTCACGGTAACGCCGGGTAAGGCTTCGTTTTCGTTGGAGACTACCCTGCCTGTAATTGTTTTCTGCTGCGCCATCAGGACGTCGGGCAACAAGACCATTATTAACGAGCATATCGCTAATAACCGGATTCGTCTTCTCATAGATGAACTTTTTAGATGTTGGTGATAAAAACCTGGTTGATTCGGGACATGTGAGGTTAAGGTGCTGCGTATCTAACTGCAGATATACTTTTTTATAAACTATATGCGTTGCTCATCGTTTGTCCGCTCTCACTAAGATAGTCGCAAAATGATGGAAATCTTAATTTATTTTAAAAAGAGAAAGGACTGCCGTGGCAGTCCTTGTAGGGTTTTTCAATAAGAATGGTTATTACTTTTCAATAATTTCAGGGGGTTGTGCAATTTGTGCAAGAATTAGGCCATGTTTCAATACCTACCACCTATCCAACTTTTTTGCTTTCTTTGCCCCTATACAAATATTAAAACCCATGAAGATCCGCGTACTACTCTTTCTCCTCTGCCTGTCCACCAGTGTAATCGGACAGGACAATACCCGTTACCAGCAAAAGAACGACCTGGCATACCGTGAAGGGGCGCAAACGGCCTATATGAAAGAGCGGTGCAAACTGGATGTCTACTACCCGGAGCAGGCGCGTAATGCACCGGTGATCGTGTGGTTCCACGGTGGTGGTATTACCGGGGGAAGCAAATCGGTACCGGACGAACTGAAAAAGAAAAATATGATCGTCATCGCCGCCAATTACCGGTTAAACCCGCAGGCGAAGGCACCGGAATATATAGAAGATGCGGCCGCAGCAGTAGCCTGGGCGTTCCGGCACGCGAAGGAGTACGGTGGCGATACCAACCGCATTTACGTGGCGGGGCACTCTGCCGGCGGTTACCTGGCGGAGATGATCGGGCTGGACAAACAGTACCTGGCACCCTACAACATCGACGCTAACCGCATTGCGGCGCTGTTTCCCTTCAGCGGACAGGCGATCACCCACTTCACGGTGCGCAAAGAGCAGGGCTACCCGGAAATTCAGCCGACGATCGATAAATATGCACCGCTATACCATGTACGGGCCGATGCACCACCTTTATACCTTTATACAGGCGATCGGGAACTGGAAATGCTGGGCCGTTACGAGGAGAATGCATATTTAGCGAGGATGATGAAGCTGGCCGGACATAAAAACACGCACCTGTACGAACTGGCGGGCTATGATCATGGTAATATGCCAAAGGGGGCGTTCTTCCTGATGCTGCAGGCTATTAACAAGAAATAACCCGGATCCTAACCGAAACCGACCCAATGCTCGGCGGGGCTTGAACAAGGCACACGGCTGTGGCAACTTTGTAAAAAAAGCCTATGCCCTTTAGCACACATATGAAACGCGGCTACCTGCTGCTATCCCTTTTACTGGTCTGCATGCCCGGCTTCAGCCAGGTATTTACCGGCATCCCGGAGGCCACGTTCCGGTTCCGCTATTACCGGTTCGATATACAGTCGGCGCGACCGGCCCGATACGGTTTTATCCGCCCGCACCAGTCGCACGTCGTGAACTTGCATGCTATAAAAAGTTATTTGAAAGAAGATGGAGGCACCTTACTGATGCAGGATGGACAACGCATTCCGGGGGCCAGGCAGCATAGAGACATGGTAAAACTGCGGCTGGAAAGGGGTTAGCGGATATGTTTACGTAAAGCCGCATCCGGCGTAATTAACCTTAAAGGTTTACCCCGCGTGAGCAACCACGTAAACCAGCCATGCTCGTACCCGCCGGTGATATGACAGTGATAAAACTTCCTGCCCGAGCGTTTTAAACAGAACTTTGGCTCCTGGGTAACAAATTGATAAAACTTACCGCTCACGCGATAGAACCCCCGGGTAACGGTCGTATCGGTATGGCCGCCGTCCTGGCGGAAGTCGGTGCGAACGAAACCGCTGTCGCCGTGCAGGCGGAGGTAAGTGGTGAAATGTGTGGTGCCGGCTTTACCGCTGCCGGTGTAAATCTTTTCCTGTGCGGAAGCGGCGGTTAAACAGAGTACGCCGGCCAGCACTAAAAACAACTGCCTCATATACCCGCAATATTACGTAAAAAGGCCACGCAAAGAATTGCATGGCCAATACATCGTGATATGATGATTATTAATGTGCTAATAACTGGAGTTCATAACTGAACTTTACGGGTTCCGCCTTTACCTGGAATTGCTCCAGGGGGCGCGGGCCGCATCCCGCAGAACCTACGCCTAACGTGGCGTGGCAGATATTTAATACCGTCGCTTTACGCTCTGGCAAATCGATCCTGTATTCTGTACGGTCCAGCTCCTCGTCGCCATAAGGCAGGGCGGAAACCTGCAGCAGGCTGTCCACGCGTGCAGCCCTGATACCGGTGCCATTAGCGGAGAGTAACGTCGCCCATCTTACATCTTCGTGGTTACCACACTCCATCGGCTTCTCGTAAGGCGTCAGCTGCTCGTTCACAGCGCTGCCGTATATTCCAATATCCGCGCCAGATTTCCTGTCCGCATAGTTTTCCATCGGGCCGCGGCCATAGTAGCGGAATGCGTCGAGTTCTTTGTTTAAAAACAGTCGTACCCCTACCCTTGCCAGCACCAGTTTTGGATTGCTGAACACGACATCGTTGTTCGCTTTGATAACACCTTGTCCGGAAACGGAATATGTCACATTATGCGTTACCGTGAAACCATTTCTGCCGGTGGCGATGAGTTGTGCTTTAACGCTCACCGTGCCTGCGTCAGTCTGCGTGGCGTTCACCTCTTTGGCTTCCCACTTCAGTTGTTTCAGGCCAGCACGATCCCATCCCTCGTTAGCCCACATGTCGTCGTCGCGGTGCGGCGCGCGCCAGAGGTGTAGCATCGGGCCGCCGCCATTGTTTAACAGGGCTTTGCCATTGGCCTCCATTCGGGCGAAGGTGCCTTTCTTTTTATCGAACTCCAGGCTGAAATCTTTACCGGTGATGAGGATGCGGTTGTTAGCAGTATCCAGTTGCAATGCCCCAGATGAGCTATGGATAGCAGCAGCGGGCGTTACCAATGGCAGCGCAAACTGCCTTGCAGCTACTTCATAACCCGCAGGGGCCCACGAAGCGGCATCCTTCAGGCTGAACGCGATACGCACGTGGTATTCCGCACCTGGTATTGGTTTCAGCTTAAATGGAATACTCACTTGTTTAACGGCACCGGGCGCGATTTGCGCAGTGCCCAACTTGCCGGAAGCAACCGGTTTGCCGTTTTCCGTCAGTTCCCAGGCAGCATTAAAGCTGTCGAGGGAGATGAATTGATAACGGTTTTTAACGGAGATCAGTCCTTTCGACAGGTCGACTGGCTGCACATCTATCCACTGATACGCTCTCTTAAGCTCCGGGAAATGCGGTTTAGGCGAACGGTCGGAGAACACGACACCTTTATGGATGAAATAGTGGTCGTTGGGTTGCTCTCCGAAGCCGCCGCCAAAGGCTACGATCGGGTGTGTTGGGTCGATGCGGTTCCAGATACCCTGGTCCTGCCATTCCCATATACAGCCGCCGAGCAGTGAAGGGTATTCATCGAACAGGCGATTATATTCATCTACGCCACCCATGGAATTAAACATGGCGTGGGCATATTCGCAGAGATAAAAAGGTTTGGTATAACGGCTGTCTTCTGCAATCCGTTGTACCCAGTCGGTGCCGGTGTACATGCGGCTGTCGATGTCGGCTGGGTTATCTTTTCCGATACCAAAACCTTCATAATGCACCGGCCTGGTGGAATCAAGCGTTTTCACCTTCGCCAATGCCGCACGGAAGTTAGATCCGCCGCTGCCACATTCGTTACCGAGTGACCATATCACCACGGAAGCATGGTTTTTAAAGCACTCCACGTTCGCTACGTTACGATCAATGATGGCGTCTTTGATGCGTGCATCTTCATTAAAATCGTCCCAGGCGCCATGGCTTTCGATGTTTGCTTCCGATAACAGGAACAGTCCGTACTGATCGCACAGCTCGTACCAGCGCGGATCGTCGGGGTAGTGACAAGTGCGAACGTGGTTACAGTTAGCTTGTTTGATCAGCTCAATGTCTTTGATCATTTGTTCTTCCGTTACGGTATGGCCCGTTTCCGGCCAGTTCTCGTGGCGGTTAACGCCCTTTAGTTTTACGGGTACGCCGTTCACCAGGAAGTTGCGGCCCTTTACCTCCACCTGGCGGAAGCCGGTGCGGGTGGAGAGTATCTCGGTCGTTTTGCCGTTCTCTTTCAGGCTCAATACGGTGGTGTACAATGCCGGCGTTTCGGCCGTCCATTTACGGGGTTGTTTAACGGGGATGAGTGCTGTTACCGGCGCTTCCTGTCCCGGCTGCAATGCCGGTACATTGGCCGTGGCAGTGCCGATCACTTTAGGGCCATCGTACAGGTCGATGTTTACCTGGCGGGCAGGTGCAGCCTGTGCTCCATAGTTTTTTACGTTGGTGGTTACACGCAGGTCGGCATTTTTGTAAGCGGCATCAAAATAAGTATTAATGCGGAAGTCGCGCATATGGGTTTCGGGGCTGCTCCAGAGCGTTACGTTCCGGAAAATACCACTGAGCCGCCACATATCCTGGTCTTCGAGATAACTGCCTACCGTAAAGCGGTACACTTCTACTGCGACCAGGTTCTTACCGGGTTTGAGTAAACTGGTAATATCGAACTCCGCGGCGTTGCGGCTGTTCACGCTGTAGCCCACTTTCTTTCCATTGATCCAGAGAAAGAAGCCGGCATCCACGCCATCGAAGGTGATAAATACCCGCCGGCCCTTCCAGGCATCGGGCACGGTAAACTCGCGGCGATAGCTGCCTACGGGATTCCGTTCGCGGTAGGAAGTATACCAGACCGGCGGGGTACTCATCACTTTAGGAAAATCCTTTTTAAAGAGATAGGTGTAGTTGGTGTAAGCCGGGGTGCCATAACCTTTGAGCTGCCAGTTACTCGGCACCTCGATGTCGTCCCAGCGGGATACGTCGTAGTCCTCCTTATAGAAATCGACCGGGCGTTGCTGTGGCCAGTTGACGAAGTTGAACTTCCACTTGCCATTAAGGCTGCGTGCGTACGACGAAGCGTGGCGATTACCGGCCAGTGCGGCTTCCAGGTTCTCGTATGGCATAAGCGTAGCATGCGCCGGTTGTTTATTAATACCCAGGCAACGTGGGTCTTCAATTTCTGCCGGTACTGGCGCCAGTATAGCGGTATCCGGATTTCCATACAGTTTGGAGGACAGCAACAGCATCCCCCACCAAAACATCCTTCTCAATTTATTTATCTTTTAAAATGCCCATAATTCCGCCATGCTTGAAAAAGAGGCGCTGAAGGCGGCGTTGATCGTTACTTTAATATAGCGGGCCTGTTTAAACTCCGCCAGGAACTTACGTTGCAGGTTCTGGTTATTCTCCAGCGCCATGGTGCCGGCAACCTCCCAGGTAACATTGTCCAAACTGGTTTCCACCGTCACGGACGAAGGTTTACCGCTACCGTTGTTCTGCCTTCCGAGAAAGGAAATACCATGCACTTCCTTGGTTTCGCCCATATCGTAAATGATGTGGTGTGGTGCAGCGGGCGAAGCGCCCTGCCACTGCGAGTGCCAGAAGGTGTTTTTATCATCATCGATCGTGTTGATCGCCTGGCCGTTACCGGCACCTTCGCCATTTGCTTCTTCCGAAGAGAAACCAGCGATGCTCCACAGGCTGCGGTCATAGTCCGGATAATCTTCCAGCTTCGGCAGCGCCTGTATCACGTAAAACGTGGTACGCAGTGTGGGATTGATCTTCAGTCCGGCCGATTCGATGCTGAGCGGCAGCACGTAGGTACGCAATGCTTTGATCGCATTGCTGCCGGTGGTGCGTACGCTGATCTTCATCGGCTCGGTGTTTACTTTTCCTGCGGGAATAGTGGCTTCCAGCCCGCTGAGGTCATACCCGATGGCAGGCAGCATTTCGTAGCTGGTGCCGTTGGCGGTATTAAAGCTGTCGATCAGTTCGGGACTGAGTTTGAACTTTACGGCAACATTGCCCGTTGGATAATCCTGGCCGCCATAACAGGCACCGAATACGATTGTTTGGGCAGTATCCGCTATGCCCAGTGTTTTGCTTACCGGGTTATTTACGGCTTGCGGCATGTATACGTTGATGTATTGGGACAAGGGCTGATCGGGCAGGTCGTACTCCTCTTTACAGCCGGCGAGTAATGCAACGCCGCCCATCAACATGATCCATTTATTTATTTTCATCTGATAATGATCTTAAGGTGAATCAATTGGTTTACCATCCGGGGTTTTGTGTGAGCTGGCGGCCGCGGTCCATTTCATACTGGCTGATAGGGAACCAGTAAAATTCATTGCGGAACACCCGCCTGGTGGCCACTACCCTTTTATAGAAATCGTTCCCGTTCTGGTTGATGTCCATCCCGTGCAGGTCACCCATTACGGAGGCTACAATTTTCCAGCGGCGGATGTCGAACCAGCGGTGGCTTTCGAAGGCCAGCTCTACGCGGCGTTCTGCGCGGATCTTTGCACGCATGGCGTCTGGCGAAGCGGGTACCGGCAAGGCATTCGGACCTTCGCCATACATGGGCACCCCTGCCCGTTTGCGGATCAGGTTAAGGTAAGTAACGATATCTGAATTAGTCGGATCGTATTCATTCAACGCTTCCACATAGTTCAGGTACACTTCTGCAAGGCGGATGATGGCCAGCGGACGGTTCTGCCGCTGACCGGTACCACCGGAGCCAACGTTCGTTAACGGTCCTACGTTCTTGCGGATCAGGTAACCGGTTTTGGAATAATCGGTGGCGTGACCGTCTCTCCCGTTCGGGCCGGATTTGAAGAATGTAACCGTACCGGCGGCCTGCATGTTACCACCCTGGAAACGGCTGTTGTTATACGTGATATGCGCATAAAAACGCGGCTCGCGGTTGATGTACATGTTGGATACCTGTACCCCGTTCACCGTGGTGAAACCGGATTCGCTGTAGTTAGGCGACTCCTGGATGCTTAAACCATCGTTCATGAAGTACGCATCTACTATTTCCTGTGTAGGTGCCAAACCACTCCAGCCACCGGCGGAACGCGGCATTGCATGTACGTCGAAGTTGCTGAGGTCATTCGATTTACGTACGAAAATCTGCTCGCTGTTCCAGGCTTTGAAATATACATCCTGCAGGGACAATGCCACGTTACCCCCTGGGTCCTGGTACAGGCTGTATATACCCAGGTCGATTACATCTTTAGCGGCTTCGGCTGCCTTACGCCACTTTTCGCGATCGAACTGCTGTGCAATAAACTGTTTCCCGTCTTTGGTTTTAAAGTTCGCGTAATCGGTATTACCGTTGTATTGCGGACTGGCGGCATACAGCAGCAAACGCGCCTTTACGGCGAGGGCCATACCTTTGGTGGCACGACCATATTCCAGGTCGCTCACCTGCCCGTTGCGGGAGGGCAATAAAGGCAATACAGCCGCAGCTTTGTCGAGTTCAGACACCACGTAGTTCACGCAGCTGTCGTACGGGCTCCTGTCTGTCTGCATCGCATCCGCGGGCGCATCTGCAGGCAGTTCTGTTTCGCCGAGCAATACGACCGGCCCGAACTGCTGCATCAGCAAAGTGTAGTAATACGCGCGCAGGAAGCGGGCTTCGGCCTTATACTGATCGATCAGTTCCTGCCCGTTGAGTGCGAGTATTTCCGTATTACCGTCTACGTTATTGATGAAATAAGTAGCAGAGCGGATCGCACGGTAGTACATGCCCCAGGTATCGAACAATACCGTGCCGGCATTGAGGTTTCCGAGGCCGAGCCTGTAGGTAGGATATTGCACCCAGCTTACTTCCAGCTCGTCGCTGTTAGCCACCCAGGGGAAGCCATCCCAGATTTTGGAAAGGTCGGGTACGTAACTGTATACATTGGCCAGGTATTGTTCTGTGCCTTCTTTCTTTTTAAAAACTTCTTCTATGGTGATGCGGTCGTTGGGAACCTGGTCCAGGTAGTCTTTACAGCCTCCAAATGCCAGGGCCGCCGCAAACGATGATATAATAAGCGCTTTTTTCATGGTTGTGCCGTTTATTTGAAGGTGCATTTAATACCGAAGTTGAAGGTTTTGGTAAGCGGATAAGAAGCACCGCGGCCATCACCCAGCTCTACGTCCCAGAGGTCGAACTGGCTTACCGTCATCAGGTTATAACCGATGAAGTACATGTTCAGGTCAGACATACCGAGGTGGCGCATCCAGTTCTCCCGGAAGTTGTAGCTCAGCTGAAGTGTCTGCAAACGCAGGAATGCTCCGTTTTTAGTCCACCAGTTGCTGCCGGCGTAGTTCATATTATCTGCACCGTAAGTGAGTCTAGGATAAAACGGACGGGCGGCATTATTTTCCGGCGTCCAGCGGTCGGTGATCTTCGACATCAGGTTACCACGGTTACCGCCACGGCTAAACGGCTGGAAGCCATCGCCACTCAGCTGGATATCTACGTTGCTGATGCCTTTGAACCAACCAGCCAGTGACCAGCCTTTCCAGCTGATGTTCGGACCGAAGCCGTATACGATTTCCGGCATGCTGCCATAACCGATCGGCCCCTGGTCATAGCTATCGATCTTACCATCACCGTTCAGGTCTTTATAACGGATGTCGCCCGGACGGTTTGTACCGGTCTGATAGGCGGCGTTATCAATCTCTTCCTGTGAACGGAACAATCCGAGCGCGGTGTAACCAAAACGCTGGCCCATTTTGCGGCCGATGTTCTGCTGCCATGGATAAGGCCAGGGAGCTTTCGCATCATCTACCACCATGGCACGGTTCCAGGTAACGTTACCACGGAAGCCCAGGGTGAAGTCATTGCCAATTTTCTTGTTTACTTCCAGCGTTGCGTCCACGCCGCGGTTATGCACCTCACCGAGGTTTGCCCATGGCAGGATGCGGATACCTGCATAGTTAGGCACATCGCCACGTTGCATGAAAATGCCGGTACGTTTCTCGCGGAACAGGTCTGCTACGAGGGAAATGTTGTTATCCCAGAAACGCATCTCTATACCGAGGTTCGATTTCTCTGCTTCTTCCCAGGTTACATCCACCGCATAGTCGCCAATGTCGGTACCGCTGATGTTATTGTCCATGCCATTGGCGCCGTAGGAATAACCACCGTTACCCGTACCCACCGTACCGATGTACGCAAAGCGGCGGCCACCGATGTTACTGTTACCTACCAGGCCGTAAGAGTAACGGAACTTCATGAACTGGAAGATCTTTTTCACCGGTTCGAAGAACTGCTCTTCCGATACCACCCAGCCTAAACCATAAGAAGGGAAGAAACCAAAACGTTTACCCGGGGCAAAGGTTTCGGAGCCGTTATAACCGAAGTTCACCTCCGCCAGGTAGCGGTCTGCATAGCCGTAAGTAGCCCTTCCTGCCAAACCCATGTAACGGTATGGAAGCGAGTAGATAAAGTCGCCTGCAAACGCATCTTCCTTATCCGACTGGTTATACAGCAACATACCTGATACAGCATGGTTACCGAACTTGTTTACATAATTGATCGAGGCTTCTGTATAATACTGCCTGTTACCCCCGTTGCTGCGGGAATAACCAAGATAGCTGTCCCCAACCGCCGTTCTGTCGAACATGAGATTACCATCCGCATCGCGGCCGGTAGCCAGGTAGCCTTCTACGCTTTTGGTACGGTTGATCGTATGGCTGTTATAGTTATCGAAGCTATACATGGCCGTGGCCGACAAACCTTTTAACCAGAAGCCGAGATCCTGGGAGATACGGATATTGCTCCACAACTGGCTTCTGAACTCACTCACATAACCTGTTTGCGTGAGATCGTTGTAAGGGTTTGTTACGTCGATCGTTCTGAGTTGTGAATGGAGTCCATTGCTATACTTAACCGGAACGGCGATGGGCGGCAGGTTGTAGGCGGCCGACCAGATTGCGGAAGATGTTTTCCCGGGATAATTACCATCGCTGATCCAGCCCGATGCACCGAAATCCACCTTGGTCGTTTTGGTAATGTCCAGGTTCAGGTTGGCGGTAAAGTTATAGCGGGTAAACTTGAGGTCATTATCGTAACCTGCCAGCTGGTCGCGGTTGTACAAACCATCTTCATCATAATAACCTACGGAGAGATAGTACTTCGCTTTGTCCGACCCACCGTTTGCGTTTACACGTGCCCGGCGGTTTTGCCCACTTTTTGCGAACAACGTACCGATCCAGTCAACGTTAGGATACAGATCAGGGTCAGACTGATCCTGCGTTCTTTTAATCATCTCCTCTGAATAAGGAACACTCTGCGTAGGAAAAGAGTTACGGGAAGCTTCGTTGGCCATTTGCATATAAGTGATACCATCTGCAAACTCAGGCACCTTTGTAAACTGCGTGATGCCCTGGTCGTATTGTGCATTGATCAGCACACGGCCCGGCTTACCCTGTTTAGTAGTGATGAGGATCACCCCGTTTGCGCCACGCACACCGTAAACCGCCGTTGCAGAAGCATCTTTTAGGATGCTGAAGCTGGCGATATCTTCCGGGTCTACGTTAGAGAAACTTCTTTCGATACCATCCACCAGTACCAGGGGTGAACTATTGGTGAACGTGGAAATACCACGGATATAGATTTCGGCATTGTCATGACCTGGCTCGCCGCTGCGTTGTACACCGATCATACCGGCTACGCGGCCCGCGATCAGGTTGGTGAGGTTGGCAACAGGTTGCTTCAGTTCCTCTGCACGGATCGTGCTTTGTGCACCGATCATGCTGATCTTCTTTTGCTGACCGTACCCTACGATCACCACATCATTCAGATCGGTGGAGCGGTCCTGCAGCGTTACGTTGATCTGCGCTCTTTTTAACACCGGCACTTCCTGCGTAATAAACCCCATGAAGCTGAACACCAGTGTGCCCGTATCTTCCGGCAGGCGCAGGGTGTACAAACCTTTTTCGTTCGTGACAGTAGCCGTAGTCGTGCCTTTCAGCTGGATGCTTACACCGGGTAACTCGCCGCCTTTGCTGTCGGCTACTTTCCCGGAAACCGTAAAAGATTTCGATTGCCTGGGCGCGGCATTACTAAGCGCTTTTACCACCACCGTATTGTCGAACAATTCGTAGGTAAGCGGTTGCTGGTCGAAACATTTGTCGAGCACAGACTTTAACGATTCGTTGGTAACGGCGACGCTTACTTTGCGGGCGCTACCCAGCATTTTAACGTCATACACAAAATCCAGTTTGTACTGGTCGTGTAGTTTCCTGAACACCTCTTCGAGCGAAGCATTCTTAACATGGAGGGTCACCGGCTGTGAAAAGGCGCGGGCGCTTACCTGCAACAGCGATAGCAGCAGCATAGCCGACACCAGCTTTAGCCGCAGCAGATACCTGTGGAGGTTCGATCTTTTGTTACTCATTTGGTTGACTGGTTAGTGTTAAGTGATCTTGTTTTACGGAAATAGCCGCCCGTCCGCAACATGTTGTGTTCGCGGCGGTACCCGTTCTTGCATTTTCGGTCATGGAATATTTAAGGCATTACTAGTATTTTCTTACCCTGTATTTTAAAGTGGACAGAGCCGGTAGTCTCAAGCGCTTTTAATACCAGCTGTATATTCTTTTGTTGTGAAATAGTTGCTCCAAATCGTTTATCCTCCAAACCCGGTGCTAATTCAACTTCTACATCATACCAGCGGGCAATGCGTCGCATAATCGTGGCGATATCCTCATTCTCGAACACAAATAAGCCGTTCTTCCAGGCTACAACATGATCCGTGTTGACACTCGTAACTTTAAATCCAGTCTGCGTACTCTTATATATGCCCTGTTGGCCGGGTTTTAATAACACCTGTTGTTCATTGCTCGCCAGTCGCACCGCACCCGTCAGCAACGTGGCGCGGATGGCAGGTTCGTCGGGGTAAGCCATGATATTGAAGCCGGTGCCCAACACCTGCACTTCCATATCGCCCGATTTCACTTTAAACGGCTGTGCCGCATTTTGTGCGATGTCGAAATAAGCTTCACCCGTGAGTTCCACTACGCGCTCCTTCCCTTCAAACCGTGTAGGGAAACGTAAGGTGGTAGAAGCGTTGAGCCATACCTGTGAGCCGTCCGGCAGTGTGATGCGGTACTTTTCGCCGCGTGGTGTTTGCAGCGTATTGTATTCCAACTTCGCCGGTGCGCCGCTGGCCGCTTCGTAGGCTAGCTGGTCGCCTTTCAGTTTGATCACCCTGGCACCGGAAGTGGCGGCGAGTTCGCCTTCTTTGGCATCGTCCAGCGTAATACGGCTACCATCGCCCAGTACCAGCGTTACTTTTTCCGCTGGCTGCTGCTGTTGTTGATGGCGGGCCTGCGGTGCAGTAATGGTTTCATTACGTGGATACCAATACCACGCGGCCGTAGCAGCAATCGCCAGCACCGCGGCGGCGGCAGCTACGCGGTACACCGGTACGCGGCGGCGTTTAGGACCAATCTGCTGATTAATCGCTTCCAGCATGTTTTTGCTGATGCGATCGAAGTCGGGCACAGGCTGCTCGTCCGCCTGGAAGGCATTACACCAGGCATTATAACGCGCCAGCTCTTCGTCTGTCGCCGTACCTTTTTCCACACGCGCTATCAGCGCCAATAAATCTTCCTGGTCCACAGCATGATTGGTTTACGAATGAAAGGGACATGAAAATGGTCTACCCCCCAAAGCGGGTAAAAAAATATTTTATAAGAGCGTAGACCAGAAATGCATTTTACCCAGCGCGATGCGTAGTTTCCGTAATACGATCGTCATCTGGTTCTCGACGGTTTTTTCACTGATCCCCAGTTCGGCAGCGATTTCGCGGTTGGAGCGGTACTCGTTGCGACTGAGGTGAAAGATACGGGCCGAGCGGTCGGGTAAGGCTGCCACCACGGCACTTATTACCTCCCGAAGTTGTTTTACTTCGAGACTGTCGTCTGTAAATTGTTCAGGCGTTGCGGCCTGGCTGGCAAGGATTTCCGCACGTCGGCGGCTGTTTTGAATACTGCGGGTAAGACGGTACTTGACCGCAGTGCGCAGGTAAGCGCCCGGTTCGGAGACCTCCAGGCTTTCGCGGTTGGCCCAGAACCAAACGAATATCTCCTGGATGGCATCGGCGCATTCCGCCTCGTCTTTCAGGATATTGAACGCATAACGATACAACCCCTCCGCGTAACGGTGGTACAATTGTTCAAAGGCCGCCCTGTTGTGCTGCCGGATGAGCAATATGAGTTCATGATCGCTATGAGCGGTGTAAGTAGACATGCGGGCTGGTTGGTGCAACGAAATTAGAAAAGATGGGGCAGAAATAAAAGATAGAGGGATGGAAATGTTGCTGTACCGGTCTTTGCCTTCAGGTGGAGTCTATAAGGGATAATCGAAATGCACAACATCTTCGCGTACTCCGCCCGTGGCCCGGTAGAAGCCGATAGCATGCTCATCCGCCAGATCGGCCTGTACGAAGAGGTACCTGCTGCCGAGGTGGCGGCCATATTCTCTGAGTTCGCTGATCAGTCGTTTGCCGAGTCCCCGGCGTTGAAAAGCCGCTTCCACGGCGAGATCATAGATATAAATATCGGCAGCCTCATAGTATACGGAAGGCATGAGGTGCGCCGTCATGCCAGCCAGCACGTTATCATGTTCATCCATGGCGATGAAGAAAGCCATTTGCGGATTGCCCAGTAATCCCTGCAAATAATCATCCGAAGGCATTTGAGCGACAGGCGTTTCGAATACGCGCTCGTAGACGTTGAGCAGTTTTTTAAGCACCG
This sequence comes from Chitinophaga horti, assembly GCF_022867795.2. NCBI lineage: Bacteria > Pseudomonadati > Bacteroidota > Chitinophagia > Chitinophagales > Chitinophagaceae > Chitinophaga > Chitinophaga horti. The sequence continues at coordinate 3,138,277 of NZ_CP107006.1, forward strand.
CTACGTCGCCGGCACCCAGCTTCCTGTATTTGATTTCCATATTACAAATTACGGAAAACAAATGAGGGGCGATGCGGGGCAATGATTAAAATGGCAGGTACGTGTGCACCTGCCGTTCATTTTTATCCTATACGTACGTTACAAACTCCTCTTTATCCGTGCGCACCTTCGTCTTATTCACCAGCCAGTCATTCGGTTCGTCGCGGTAGCCCAGGGTGAGGATCAGCACACTCGTAAGCCCCTGCTCCTTCAATCCCAGCAAGGCATCCAGTTCAGCAGGCAGAAAGCCTTCCATCGGCGTGGCATCTACGCCTTGCTCGGCGGCCGCTGCGATAGCGAGACCGAAAGAGATGTAAGCCTGTTTGGCAGTGTGGTTCGCGTGCCATTGCTGGCCGAGCGGTTCATACAGGCTCCAGATGCGTTCTTTGTAGTCGTTCATCATCTGCGGGTCGGTATCGCGCTTTTCCGCCAGGTGTGCAAACACGCCATCGATGCGCTCTTTCGTGTAGCCATCCCATGCAGCAAATACCAGCAGGTGCGACGCCTCTACGATTTGCGGCTGGTCATAAGCGATCGGGCGAATCTTTTCCTGCAGCGCTTTATCTGATACCACAAAAACGCGGTAAGGCTGCATGCCGGAGGAAGATGGTGCGAGACGCGCAGCTTCCAGTATATAGTCCAGTTTGTCCTGTGGGACAATGTTTCCGTTCATTTTCTTAGTGGCATAACGCCAGTTGAGATGTTGTAACAAGCTCATAATCAATTTCCATTTGTTTCGACAAAATTACCGTACCTTTACTATCTAAAGTATATTACTACCCTGTGAGATAGCACTATACTAAAAGATAGTATATGGAAACTAAGACGCACAAATGCTTGTTGACAGGAGAATGTTCTTCCGCGATGCGCGCGGTACAGGACGCCATACACATCCTGGAAGGCAGGTGGAAAGTACAGATCATCGTATCCCTCTTCTTCGGCACCAAACGCTTTAAAGAGATTTCCCGCGACCTCCCCGGCATCACCGATAAGATGTTATCCAAAGAATTGAAAGATCTGGAAACCAATAAACTGGTGAAACGTACCGTGCAGGACTCCTTCCCTCCCCGGGTGGATTACGCGCTTACCGAGCACGGACAAACGTTGCGGACGGTGATCTCTGAGTTGAGCCACTGGGGGTATGCACACCGCGAGGAGATTATGGGTAAGAAGATGGCGGAGGCGGTGTAAAAAAGGGGCCGCCAGTGGGGTTATGCAGGCGGCCCTGGGGAATTATTTAGCTGCTTCGTTCAGCGCATATCTTACCACCTGGTGGTTGATAGGCTTCACGGTGGCCAGATAGGCGTAAATCGCTTCCAGGTCGGCAGTCGTCATGCCGCCGTACATGGTCCACGGCATGGGAGTATTAAGCTCTCCCTGTTTTACTTGCACGGGCGTAAAGCCGCTATCAGCATACGCTTTGAATCTTTGTACAAATGCTTCTTCAGACCAGCTGCCAATACCGGTAGCTTTATCAAATGTGATGTTCGGTGAACGCAGCACGCCGGCAGGTTGTTTAAATTCCATACCGCCGCCAAACTCCGTACCCGGCACTACTTTTCCTTTATCGGTCTGGCTGTGACAATCCACGCAACCGGTAGCATTGATCAGGTATTTACCGTAAGCCACTTTATCAGCAGGATCGGGACGAGTAGTGAAATTGTTTTTAGCAGGCATCGTGTTGATGAGGATGTTCACCGGGAAATCCGCTTTGGAAGGCGGCACTTCATTGCTGACAGGCGGAATGGTGCGCAGGTAAGCGATGATGCTGTATACATCTTCCTGGTCCATCTGGCCGAACCGGTGATATCCCATCACGGGGAAGAGCGCTTTGCCGTCTTTATTCACGCCCGTCGTTACCGCGCGGAGAATCTCTCCGTCTGTCCACTTATCCAGCTTAAACGGCGTGATATTAGGTGCATAGAAAGCACCGGGAAATCCCATGTCCTGGTTGAACGCCTCTCCTCCACCGCCCATATTTCCTTCCTTCATTGGCGCGGCAAACAGGCGCCAGTCGCGGGTACTGTGACAATCCATACAAACTGCTACGTGATGCGCGAGGTAACGACCGCGCTCGATACGCTCGGGCGTGCGTTCGATGTTGATGTCTGGTGCGGGGCCAACATTGGGCAGGGCGGTTTTAACATACGTACCGGCACCTATTGCGCCAAGCACGATCACTAACAAGATGATACCTGTGACCTTAAAAACTTTTTTCATGATAATTGAGTTTGGTGACTGGCCGGGGCCGGGTCAGGGAATTGGATGCAAAATTATACCGTGGTAACGGCCGTGTATTGAATAAATGCGACAATTTTCGAGTTGTTGGCGATCCGGGATAATCATTATCTTTCGGCATGAACATTACCGTTACAGAAATAGGAACGAGCCGGATACTGGAAGTACAACCCGGATTCATCTTCAAAGAAACTGGCGACATTATGGACCTTGTTGGCAGCGCCATGGGGCATAGCGCCAGCAAAGTGATCATTCTTGAACAACAGCTCCCTCCTGTCTTCTTCAACCTGCGCAGCGGCGTGGCCGGCGAGTTTCTGCAAAAATTCGTGAACTACCGTATCCGGGTAGCGATCGTTGGCAATTTTGATAAGTTTAATAGCAAGGCATTAAAGGATTTTATCTTTGAAAGCAATAAAGGTAAACAGGTGTACTTCGCGGCTAATATGGAAGATGCGCGGCAAAACTGGCACAATAAATAACTGACTCACGACGCGGAATGGCGACAAGATAGAAATAATATGGAGATTTTTCTTCTTTCGAAAGATCTTTTCGAGATACAAATAAGCTGACTAACGGGCAATACTAACCGTTAGGCCGGCGTTTATTCAAGCTATGCATTTATACAGATCCCTCTGCCTGTTATTGCCGCTTGGCGGCCTCTCCCTGTGCGCCGATGCGCAACATACGACCGTATTGAAAGGTAAAGTGCACGGTCGCGACAGTAAAGCGATCTACCTGATGTTGCCGAACCAGTCGGTCCGATCGGCGAAGAATGTTGAAATACCTATCCGCGACGGGCGGTTTGAATACAAGATGACAGCCGGTCATTTGCAGGCCTACGAGTTGATCTTCAAGGAAGAAGCAGATGTGGGTACTTACCGGTCCATCATTTTCTTCCCGGATTCAGCGGTGGTAAATTTTGATTTATATACGATGGAGGAGGCCGATAACAATGTTGTTACCGGTGGGCGCGTCAACCGTGACTATTACAAGATGGATGCCTTCCAGGAAAGCGTTTTCCAGCGCATCCGCGACGACATCTTTTCCCAGGAGCATTCGCTGAAAGATCAACATCGCTTTTTTCGCCTGTATATGACTCATTACAGCGAAAAGCCATGAAGGAGAAGGACATAGATGTGCGACAAACTTACTGGAACCAGGTTAACCAGCTAAAGAAGCGAAACGAGCACCTGACTGCAGCAGGCCATGCATGGACGACGCGCTATGACAGCCTGAAACAGGCAATCGCGAACTGGAAGTATGATTTGATGGCCAAAGACCTCAACCTGGCTAACTTCTACCGGTTATATGACGACGTGCTTTTAAGGGCTGCCAACAACCGTCAACTTCTTGAGCCCATCCGGAAAACGTACGCAAAATACCTGGAGCGGTATCCTCAGCATCCATATTCACAGAAGATACAGGACGGCCTGAGCGGTTTGCTACAAGTGTTTCCGGGCAATCCATACATTACCTTCCATGCTACCGACCTGGCCGGAAAGGATCAGCCGATCGCACCATACATCAATGGCAAATTCAGCCTGATCGACCTCTGGGGATCCTGGTGCGGGCCCTGTATCGCCAAGTCGCGTATGGTGGTTCCCCTGTTCGAAAAATACAAAGACAAAGGCTTCGCCGTCGTGGGCGTGGCGCGGGAGTTCGACAATACAAAAGCGCTGGAGCGCTGCTTAAAACGCGAACAATTCCCGTGGCCCCAGCTTGTTGAAGTGAACGACCGGCACGGCATCTGGAACAAATACGGGGTGCAGAACAATGCCGGTCTGTTCATATTGATCGATGCCCAGGGTAAAATACTGGCCATCGATCCTACGCCGGAAGAACTGGCGCAATACCTGCGGGTACTGGATCAACCCAATACTTCATCGATCGCTATGCCCAGCGCATCTGCCACGCCTTTACCATAAGCCGGATCGGCCTTATAACAGTTACGGATATGCCGGATCTTGATGAACGTTTGCGCCGGACCGATAGCCGCAGCCGTATTGCTGAACAGTAGCACCTTCTGCGCATCCGCCATCAACCGGAACAGGTTGCCGGGCTGACTAAAATAATCTTCATCCTCGCGGTGATCCCAATGAGCGGCATCACCGTTGATCTTCAGGGGCGGCTCGGTGTGATCGGGCTGCTCATGCCATTGATTAAAACTGTTAGGCTGATAGGAAGTGGTGCCGCCATAATTACCATCCGTGCGCATAGCGCCATCGCGGTGATAAGCATGGTACGGGCACTTCGGTGCGTTCACCGGTATCTGGTGATGATTTACCCCCAGGCGATAACGCTGCGCGTCGCCATAGGAAAACAAACGACCCTGTAACATCTTGTCCGGCGAAAACCCAATACCCGGCACCACCTGCGCGGGATTGAACGCCGCCTGTTCCACCTCCGCAAAATAGTTGGCAGGGTTCTGATTCAGCGTCAGCTCCCCTACCGGTATCATCGGGTAATCGCCATGCGGCCACACCTTGGTGAGATCGAAGGGATTAAGATGATAGGTATCCGCCGCTGACTCTTCCATTATCTGCACGTACATCTTCCATTTAGGAAAATTCCCTGCTTCAATGTTTTCATATAAGTCACGCTGGTGGCTTTCGCGGTCGTTCCCGATAATGGCAGCCGCCTCCTCATTCGTGAGGTTCGCTATGCCCTGCTCCGTTTTAAAATGAAACTTCACCCAGAACCGTTGCTGTGCAGCGTTGATAAAACTGAAAGTATGGCTGCCGAATCCGTCCATATGCCGATACGACTTAGGGATACCGCGATCGCTCATCACGATCGTTACCTGGTGGAGCGCTTCCGGCAACAGCGTCCAGAAATCCCAGTTGTTATCGGCACTGCGCAAGTTGGTGCGCGGATCGCGTTTTACGACATGATTGAGATCAGGGAACTTCAGCGGGTCGCGCAGGAAGAACACCGGCGTATTATTGCCCACCAGGTCCCATATTCCTTCTTCCGTATAAAATTTGATCGCGAAACCGCGGATGTCCCGTTCTGCATCCGCCGCTCCCCTTTCGCCCGCTACGGTGGAGAAACGAACGAACAATGGCGTTTGTTTACCTACCGCGTTAAACAGCTTAGCTTTCGTATACTGGCTAATATCATGCGTAACCGTAAACATTCCGTAAGCCCCTGAGCCTTTGGCGTGCATCCGTCTTTCCGGTATCACTTCCCGGTCGAAATGCGCCATCTTTTCGAGAAACCAGGTATCCTGTAAAAGCGCCGGCCCGCGTTTGCCGGCGGTCATGATATTTTGGTTATCCGGTACCGGTGCGCCGGTGCGGTTGGTGAGTTTGTTCTGCTCCATACTGATTCGGTTGTATTGAACAAAAGTGCGTTAAATGCGTGGCGGCGGCAATGGATATATGCGGGGAATGGTGGGTGATGTTATAGCATATTACAGACTGTAAAATGATAAGCTTGCACAGGAATCGACTTTAACGCAATACGTCCATCACTTCCCGATACAACGCCTCCCCATCGCCCGGCCGCTTCGCTTCCTTCACCACAATCTTGCCGGCCTTATCAACAATCACATACCGCGGATAACTCCTGTCTTCTTCCTTCACGCCTAATGCATCCCACACCATCCCGATTTCCTGCTTATTCATGCGAATATGTTCACCGGCCACATTGTTCACAAGGATGAAATCACGCCACTTTCCATCATCGTCATCCTCATCCCTTGCGATGTAAAGAAATATCACATCCTTGCCTTCGAATCTTTTTTTCAACGCTGGCCCGTAGACCATTTCCCGAATGCATGGCGGGCACCAGGTTCCCCAGAGATCGATCAGTACGACTTTACCGCTGTAAGGTGCGAGTATTGCGTCCATCGAGCTGACAGACTGGTAATCGGGACGGATGCGAATCTGACGGCTGCCCGCATTGGCATCGCGTGCAAGTTTCACAGGCGCATACATCGCAGCCGCATCGGCCAGCAGCTGTGCATCTTTCGTGTGCTCCCGGATGAACGCGAGCAGTTGAGTCGCTTCCTCCAATTGACCGGTCCGGCAGAAGCGATACAGGACGTTATTCATATGTCGCTCCCAGGCGTAGGGAGGCAAGAGTGCACGCAGCTGTTTCGTGAATACAGGCACCTCGCTGCTGCTTTCTACCGCCTTGCGCAAGACGGCCATGCTGGTACCCGTAGTCGCCAGGAACAGGCTGTCGTTACGGGTTTTCTGATAGGTATAAAAGGCTTTCCAGGCTCGTTGAGAAAACAGCTCGGCAAGATAGGCATTGGCTGTATTACTGACCGCAAGTTCTTCCGCTGACGGTACGGGAAAATAAGATTGTACGGTGTCGATGAAACGCAAGTGAAAAGCTTCGCGGTTATGGCCACGATTTAACCAGTATGCCAGGTCGCCTGCTATCGCTTTAGCATAATAGTATTTTACTTCTGTACGCACAATCTGCCTTACTGACTCCGGCAATGCTGCACGCTGTACCAGTTGTTGTACGGAATCCATCATATGAAGCATCCCGGGCAGTTTAAAGCGAATGATAGAGTCAATAGGACTTGCCGTGTAACCGGTTTCTTTAATAAAGGGCAGATGCTTCGTCGTTTCCAGCTTCAGGGAGGCAATGAGATCATTCTCTGGTTGCGCGGTGCCGGAAAACGTGCATTGTCCGTGATTCAGGGCAATATCCAATGACCTGCCAGGACTCAGTAATATCAGCTTACGCCGCTCCTCCTCTCCCAGCCAAAGCCATTTGGGGCTTGCAGCAGCGATTACCTTATAAAACCGGCCGGCTGTATCCGGTTCTAAAAACACAGTATTCTGTTTCCAGTATAAGCCGTCATAGGTATCGGATACCGGAACGGGATGCGACGGGGTAATAACACCGGAGAATGACAGGTGTTGTGCATGACTATCTAACCCGGCCAGCAGGATCAATGAGAGACATATTTTTTTCATGAAATTTATTGCGTTTGAGACCTGGGCGTTTGTTGCACCAGGTAGTTAATGCCTGCAAGTAATAAGCACACGTATACGAGCCTGGCGGTTAACACCAGCCGTTCACTACCAAATGCGGGCAGCATACTTACCAACCCGGTTGCCAGGCCGCCCAGTACAGCGCCCAGGATAAAAAACACCCACGACAGCTTCCGGTAACGGGCAGATGCGCTCTTCACAGCACGTTCCTTCTGAATGCGCGCCATGGTACGCTCTTCGAAATCACGAAACGGCATATTCAGCCGGCCGTATTGCATCAATTCTGAAAAACGTTGCTCATTCATGTTTCAGCAATTTTTTAAATACACTCAACATATTCTTGCGGGCGCGGTGCAGGATTACTTTTACATTGGCTTCACTCCAGCCGGTTATATCGGAGACGCTTTTTATAGGTTCATCTTCGAGATAAAACAATCTTAAAACCACTGCTTCCTTCTCGGTCAAACGCTTCAACCCCTCGTTGACCAGCCAGGCCTGTTCGTCCTCACTCATCTTCGCCATGGCATCATCATCTGCCAGCTCTTCATCATATCCAGCCTGAAATTCAATCCATTCCTTTTGCTGTTTCTTACGTTTCGCAAACGCAGCATTCAATACGATGCGATAAAACCATGTTTTAAAGCTCGACTTACCTGCAAACGAACCCAGTGATGCGAAAGCTTTCACAAATGCATCCTGCGCGGCCTCTTCAGCCAGAAATTCATCCTTCAAAATCGACATAGCGAGCGAAAACGCCATGTCCTGGTAAGTTCGTAGAAAATACCGGTAGGCATCCGTATCCCCGGCCAGTACCCTGGCCACATACTGATCATCCATCCACCGCTTAGTTTTTGGGTTTTGACAAATGGTTGGCTATTATAAGAGCAATACCACCACACAAGCCAAGGATGCTGATCGGGATTGCCCCGGAACGTCCCAGCCTTTCAAACTCCGCAAGAATACCTATCAAGGCTAATCCTATGCTCAGGCCTATCACCACAACCGCCAGTTTGAACAACGCTTTCCGGGCATTCGGGCGGGCACTTCCCTCGGCATCCGGGTTCATCCCCTTCTCGATCATCAGCAGGCGTTCCTTATGCCGGGCAGTATGGGAAAAAAACCAGGCAAGGAAAATCAAAATACAGCTGGTGAAACAAAGAAGACTGAAGAGGTCGCGAATTTCCATGTCGATTGTGTGACTTTTTATATATTGGATAGCGCATCAAGGGAAAAGGTTACAAAAATCTTTTGCTTATGCAAGAAAAAGTCAGATCCCTGGTGCAACCACTACATCCGCTGGGAACCGCACTGTTATCACCGCTCCACCCTTGTTCTCCATCTGCAAGGTGCCGTCAATATCGTTCACCAGTCCTGTCATCAAACTCATACCCAAAGTAGACTCCTCACTCCCTTTTTCCTCGAAGCCTTTACCGTTATCAGCGATCGTCAGCACTAAATGTTCGTCCTCTTCCACCAAAGTAATGGTGATGACACCCGGACCATTAAATGCGTACTTAAAAGCATTGGTAACTGCTTCGTTCAGGATCAATCCTATCGGCAAGGCCTGGCTGATATTCAACACCACGGGAGCCACATCCATCACAAAATGCACCTGCTGCTCTTCGGAATATTCGCGCAGGTAAGCTACCAGTTCCTGTATATATGCGCGCATGTCTACCACGCCGGCGTTTTCGGACTGATATAACTTTTGATGGATGAGCGAAATGGCATTCACCCGGCGCTGACTGTCCCGGATAGCGGAGATGGCCGCATCGTCCTGGAGATAAAAGGATTGGGTATTCAGGAGACTCATCACCACCTGCAGGTTATTTTTTACGCGGTGATGTACTTCTTTGAGCAGCCAGTCTTTCTCGTGCACCAGCTTTTCGAGGCTTCTATTTTTTTGGGCGATCACATCCCGTTGGTGTTCCAATTGCCGGTTAATGCGCCTTTTCAGGCGATAGCGGTTGTAGCTGAGTGCGAGCAGTAAGGTGAGTAACACGCCGCCTACGACCACCAGGTCGCGGGTATGTTGGGTTTGCGCCAGCAGTTTTTTCTGTAACAGCCATTCTTTATTTAACAGGCCGTAGGTGTCCCGGGTGTGCTTCAGCGAATCGCCCTGCTGTTTGGCGCGACTGATGGCGGCTTCGATGGACTGTTGCTGGATATCGATTTGCTGTTTTGCGGCGAGCTGCGTTTTTTCAAACAGGGCTTCGCGCAGCAATGCCCTGTCATTAAGCCAGGCTATTTCACGACCACGTTCCGCTAACATCCTTTTTTGCCGTTCAGTTGCATATTGAATATTCAATTCTTCGGCCTGCCTTCCTTTCTCCAGGTCATAGGCGCTATCACTCAGCCTTTTATACCGGATATGATGTTGTAAAGCAGCATAATAGTTCCCCCTTGCAGTATCTAACTGGAAATACATCCTGGCCAATGTTATCCGACCGTTGATAGGTATTTTACCCTGTGGCAGGCTGTCGGTCCTGGCCAGGTAGCCTTGCGCCTCTTCCCACTTTCTTTCCCGCATACTGATTATCGCGAGCCCGGTATAGGCATCCAGCAGTAAATTAATATAATCATCGCCCAGTGGCACCGGTGGAGGAACGACCATCAGGTAATGCCTCCGGGCCATCTCCGGGTTGTTATTGGAGAGATAGAATTTAGCGATCGCAAAATCATACTGCAGCTTCGCCACGGGATCGGTAATCGGTGAGGCCGCAAGCTTACCAGTCAAATAATCAATTGCTGCCGCAGGACCTTTCGACTTTCTGACCAATAAGGATTGGGCCAGGATGTAAAACCAATCGTTCCCTTTGTAATCCGGATTATTACCGGTGATGGCAGCAATAGCGTCGTAGGCAGACTGTCCCCTGCCAAAAGCCATATGTACATCAGCCAGGCGTCCGCGAAGGTAATTATGTACAGTACGATCTTTATCTATTACCAGCGAGGTATCCAGGGCAGCAGTCGCATAATACAGCGCACTGTCTGCATTGGCTTTTATAAGATGGACTTTGGACAGCAGGTCGAGTACCTGGGGGCGACGGGCCCACCCGGAGGGAACAAATTTATCATTGGCCTCACGCAGCACGGAATGCGCCTCTTCGACCCTACCGCGTCTCATCCACTCTTTGCCCTGGAGATATAACCAGCCCGACAACTCCTCTTTCCTGCCCAGTCGCCTGGCGAGTTTCACGATCTGTTCACTAATATAAATCCTGGAAGGATAAACGGTGTCTTCCGGCGGTAGAAAACCAGCCATCGTGATCCAGGTAAACAGCTCGTTGCCCGGATCATTCCTGGTACGGTGATAATTGGCCAGGTGAAGTACATGTTCCTTTGCTTTCCCGAGTTCGCCTGCCAGCAACTGTCCCCTGGCCAGGAAGTATTCAGCTTCGTTCACCACATCCGGCAAACCGGCCTTCCTCGCAAACTCCTGCATCTGCTTCGCGTAAAACAACAGGGTGTCTGCATTTCGCCGATCCCCGATGCCCAGGTAAATCCAGCAGATATTCTTTGCAAGATAACAACGATAGACTAAGTCTGCTTCGTTCCAGCGAGCGATGAGGATGTTGGGATTACGTGCTTCGCCCGCCACATCCAACTCCAGGTCCCGGGCAGCCAGCAGGCCTGACGGGTAGCCAATCACCTTCGCCGCTTTCATCGCATTCCCGACCAATACAGTGGCAGAATCTAAGTCTGCCACGCGCTCGCCGGGCTTCCGCAGGCAACGCTCTGCCAGCTTCAGCATTTCCTTTACCAGCAAAGTGTCTGTAGGCCCATACCACGCCTTGCCCTTCATCAGCTGGTCACGGCTGACGGACTGAGCGAAAAGTGGCAGATAACAACTACCGAGCAGGCATAAAAGAAACAGCTTCATGGGGGATTAATTTCCAAATGAGATATGGACACACGCACCTACGCTATCACCCGGTAGGTACGGAACAAATATAAATATTAGCGCCTGGTTGTGCGACAATATTTGCGGGGGCAGGATGCACAAATTATCGAAGCTATTGACGATATCCCCAATACAAAAGCAGCCGGGCGAATACCCGGCTGCTCCATTATGCCCGCAGGCGCTATCAGCGGTTCAATATCACCTTACCGGTCGCCCGGCCCGACAATCCTTCCGCGTTGATGAGGAAAAGTCCGCTGCCGCCCGCAACTTGTGATTTATTGAGTTTCACGGTACGTTGCTTCAACACATTCTGTTTAAACACCACCTTGCCCTGCACATCAAAGATCGAGATCGTCACATCTTCTTCCGGCTTGAAGCCCGTTAAGTTCACCTGGAACGCAGACTGCACCGGGTTCGGATACACCGTAAGACCTGCCTCCGATGCTACTGCCGTCACTTTAGGCGCCACTGCTATTTCAGACATCAGCGACGATGCCGGCGTGCCCGTTACCCGCCATTCGAGCAGCCCGGTGGATTGCGTCGTATTTAACATGTTGATGCGCAGCCGGTCCGTCGTAACATTCGGCACCGCCAGCGTATTGAAGGCGTTTTTGGTTAAAGGCACCGCCCCTACGTTCACCCAGGCATTCGTGCTGGTATTGTAATACTGAAGCGTGGCCGTTGTTGGTGTTAACACGCCTCCATTGTCATCAAACCAATATACCTGTACACTGCTGATCGTGTAGCTGGCTGGCCAGGTATACTGCACCCATTGGGTGGAGTTAGGATTGTTCCAGTTACCGTAGGCGCCGTTGGATTTATCGTTGGAATTAGCCGGCGTAAAGCCGTCGTTCAGCGCGGCAATCGTTTCCCAGGGCGACACGTAGGAAGTAGTAGCAGTGGCCAATGGGGCGATGTTGCCGGGCACTGGTCCGCCGCCGCAGCCGATGGCCGTCCATGCCATTTGCGCGTCGGAGAAGTTGGAATAACTGCTGTTGATGTCGATATTGGAGCTGTGTGTGGCACCGAGTCCGTCGCAATTGTTACGGCCGTTGTTACCGTGTGGTGTTTGCAGGTAAGTGCCGCCGGTAGAACAGCTGCCGATCTCCGCATCGCCGCCCACGATTACGTTGGAGCCGCCATACGTAACGCCGTATCCCCAGCCATTTTCTTTGATGATCGCATTACCCGATACTGTACTATTGAACAGTACCGCCGCATCGGTCACCTGGGCGGTACCGGAGTAATTACCGCCGTACACATTACAATTACCGGTAAAGGAAACCGAGTTACCGGCCGTCACGTTTTGCAGTCGGGCGGTACCATTTACCGTTACGCTGCCCGTAAGGTTAGACGTGCCCACTACCACCGCTTTCGGCCCCACATACACCGAGGCCGCTACCGTGGCCGTACTGGCTACCCAGCCGCCTCCATTCGGATGCGCGCTGCCCGGGTACAGCGCCTTCAGATCGGCGCGGAAGTTTGGCTGGTAACCTTCCGGCATGGCATTTTCGATACGCAGCTCGTACGGATAGCGGTGAATACGCGGATGACCAGGCTCCCATACATAATCGTGCTTGGCCGTAGGTGCGCCCATCACCACGAGATACAATTTGGAAGATGCATTCGTAAGCGTGTAGGTAGCCTCGCCATCGGAGCTGGACTGCGTAGCGCCGTATACCGATGTGGTACCGTTCGACAATACCTCCACAAAACCCCAGCGCCAGCCTGCCTGGCCGTTCACTTCGGTATGGCCCTTGAACTTCACGTGCACCGTGTTGGACGAACAATTAGGATGCAGCGGAATAATATTCATTCCATAATCCTGCGGGGCCATGTATTTGGGAACGATGTACCGGTTAGTGGTGGCACTGATTTGAGTGAGGATCGTATGTTCCCGCCAGAGCCAGTGATTTTCCGCAGCGGAGGTTTTGTAGATGTTGATCTGCGCCCTGATATCCGCCCCAAAACCCTGCGCGGGATAATCGAAATTTACTTCACGTTTGGCGTAGTCATACATATTCGTACACAATTGTGCCTGCGTCCACCCGCTGATGCGCCGCCATGTTTCCATCGCTGTTTCGTTGGCATTCGATTCGCGCCAGAGGCGGTTCACGGTGTTTACGCCACCGAAGTTCTGCTGGATGTTCATCAACCATTTAAAAGTGCTGTAATGGTGACGGGTAGAGGCCAGGTGAAAATGGCGGGTCATCAGCCAGCGGGGTAAATCATCACTCGCGAAGGTAGGATACTGGAGACAACGCATATAGTTGGCATGTGCTTCCCAGAAGAAGCCAGCCGGCTCATAGTTATTGAAGCCACCGCCAGTCGGCTTAAAGTCAATACGGTTCTGACTCTGGAACGCGTGCGCCAGTTCATGCGCAATCACATAGGGGTCGCGTGTAGCGTTAGGATGTATCCACATCGCGCCGATCATTTCATCGTATGCACCGCCGAAAGCCCAACCCGTAGGGCCGCCGGCGCCGTTATAGGTATCATTCATCACGATGATCATCTTGTACAACCCCAGCTTACCAGAGCCATCGTGAAACCCAACGGTATTCACAAAGTAATTGTAGCTGGCTTCGAGGTTAGCCGCTATCGCCGCGGGATCGAAACGCAGATTCGCATCTGCATAAGTAGCGGGATTAGCACCTACTTTCGCGCCCCAGAAAATCACGAAGTTAGTAGATTCATACTTGTAATTAGGGTTCCATTCATTCCACGGAGCAGAGCTAAATTGAGTGGGATAGTACACGCTTTTACTATAAGCGGTCCATCGGATCGACAAGAAAAGGATAATGAGCAAAAGTTTTTTCATGTTTCGAGATTTTGGGTTTGAGAAAAGGAATAGCGCAACTCATCAAACGTTGATGAATCGATATCGATAACGGGCACAATGCGTCCTTACTGTGTGTGCAGTTATTTAAACAAAGTTGTCTGTAAATGAGGTGTCGAAAATGACCACTTGCCGTGCTCTCAGAATAAATAAGTGGAACGTCCGGCACCGCTCATAGTGCGCAGTCAACATAGCGCCGGATAATACAAATGTCTGCCTTTAGAAGCGGAATCGGGGTATAGATTTTAACTGATTGTATCCATAATTTAACCGCTAAAATGCCTCCGGCACTTCAAAGCTGACAGGAAGTTTCGTAACAGGATGTATAAACTGAAGATAGGCCGCATGGAGGCACATGCGATCCGCCCCGGTGCCATAGAGTTCATCGCCGACGATGGGCGTGTTCAAGCCCAGTTCATGCGCAGCGTGCATGCGTAACTGGTGTGTTCTGCCAGTGAGCGGCCAGAAGTCAATGCGCGTCGTATCCGCATATCGCTCCACCACTTTCCAGTTCGTCACGCTGCGTTTGCCATTCACGAAACATACCAGCTGCCTCGGACGGTTTAACACATCCCCATACAGTGGCAGATCTACCTGCCCTTCGGATGGCCCGATCACGCCCGACAATATTGCGCGATAACGTTTAGTGACCGTACGTTTGAGAAACTGCCGCTGGATGTCCTTATGTGCTTCCGGCGTTTTAGCCACCACCAGCAACCCGGAAGTATCCATATCGAGGCGGTGAATGATGCCTGGTTCCACCTCTCCCCAGGCCTGCTTCAGGCGACTGTACACAGAATCTGCCACATTGATGCCGGGCACGGAACGAAGTCCGGGCGGCTTGTTCACTACGACGAAGCTATCATCTTCAAAAACGATATCCAGCGCCAATCCTTTTTCGGGTGTTTGCAGCAGCGGATTATCATCCACCGCCATGCCTTCGAGCATATGTTCGAGAATGGGCTTACACTTGCCCATGCAGGCCGGGTAAAACTGTTTATGTTTCCTGATTTCGGAGGTAGGCGCCGAGCCCCACCAGAACTCCGCCATGGCGAGCGGCTTGTAACCATGTGTAAATGCGAACTGCAGCAACTTAGGTGTGGCACACTCCCCTGCCCCTGCGGGCGGTTTACCGAATGCGGTAGGTGTAAATATCGCTTGCAGACTTTTACTTTTACCTGCAATATTGAGAAAGGAATAAGCTTCGAAAAGGCGCTGCTGCAGGGCGGCCGAGCGTTCTTTACGTTCTGCTTTTAAGTCGTCCAGGTGGTAGGCTGACAAGTCAGCTTGCATGGCAGCCAGCCGCTGTTCCCATTCCGCGTGCAGTACATTGAAAAGGTGTTTATCGCGCAGACTTTGTTTGATAAGATCCGCCTCGAATATTTCATAGTCAGCCTGACTTAACAGCGGCTTTTGCTGGAGACGCAGTTGTTTCCGCCGCGCCTTGTTTTGCTTCAATACTCTTTTTGCTTCGGCGATGGCTTTCTCATATTCACTTTCTAAAGCCTGCATGGAAGCTTTTAGGAAAAGATATTTTTCGGAGGATTCGATGTCTTCTATTTTCGTATTGATCTGGCTGATATTAGCCTGCTCTTCCAGGAAGAAGCTGCCCTCGGCGAGCATATCGAACACGGGCGGCACAAACTCCCCGTGATCGTTCGTACCGGCCAGCTTGCCGGAGAAGCCGGATAAGTAACCCAGGCGGCCCTGTGCATCCTGTACCACCAGTACGCCGAACATTTTCCCGATAACGAGGCCGTCCTGATCTTCTTCCAATCCGAAGTTATGATCAAGATCGGTTTGCTGCTCCAGGCGGCGTTGCAGGTCTGCCGCGGCTAAGCGGGCCAGCGGATGCGGCTCATAGTAGAAGGGAAACGTGAAACGTTCGGGGAGTGAAGTTTCACTCACCGACTGCTCCGGGAAATAGGTGATTTTGTGCTGCGTATCGGAATGCTCCACCTGGTTTGCGACTGATTTAGGCGGCAAAATTAGGGGTTTTCGGGGTAAAATTGAGACTGGAAGTATTAGGGCACAAAAATGGCCGGCGGCGCTAAGACGATATTGCCGCCAGCCAATCACGAACCACATCACGAAAAATTCATTGCCTACACCAGATGAAAACTTTGACATTTCGCTCTACGCAACTATTACGAAGGGTACTTAATAGCCAAAGAATAGGCAGAGTGGCAGTAGCTGCTTTCCGCCCTGCTTTCAACTCCGTCAACTCGTGCGTAATTCTATCTTTAGAGATGAAATTCACCGCTAGTATGACCTCATGATCACAGTTCGGATTATTTAATGTCGCTAAAATGTCCCCTTCGATATCCCCGGCATTCCCCGACCTTATTCGCGTAATACTAGTGTTACTATAGTCACTATTCCAAAGGGGAATTTTCGTGGTAACGCCCTCCTGATTTGTAAAAAAACTCAAATTTTTCAGCGCCTGACCTATAACTTCCTGAAAAGCCGAAGCCGAGAAAATCCTTTTACTAACTTTACCGTGTATCAACTGAAGTTTTTTCCTTGAAGTAACCGTCAGATAATCAGCTGCTTCATAACCTAAGTCATCCAAGACCAAATGATCAACAGCAGGAAGCAGTATAGATTCAAGAAGATTAAAAAGTGAACCATCAGGGAACATCGTATCTGTCTGAACGATTGCGCCTTTTTCAGAATCTACCATTTCTAGTCCGGGCACTGCGACAAACATGTCTAAAAAGCTATCGATATTGCCAAGTAACTTGTTGTCTTTATAAAGGCTACCAGACGCATAGAATATATCTGGTTTGTCAAAATTAAGATTAAACAGCCCTCTTCTGTTAATAAGACTTAGCAAATTTTCACTTGAGTTTTCGTCAAAGATCAAGTGAATATGCTTTAACAAATCACTTGACAGCTTATAACTCCGAGACAGACAATCTAATTTTAACGTTGGGTCCAATCGAGTCACTATTTTTAAAACGCTGCCGCCATTTTCTTTCTTCACCGCTAAGCAACTCGACAAGCGACTTAAATAGTCCATGACAGAATATGGCAACACTACATCTCCATCGTTGCCTCGGTAAACAAGCTGGGGTCGGGGGTTAGCGTGTAAATTAATGTACTCTACAAACTCGTGGACCAAAAACAAGAAATGAGTAGGCGATATTCGTTTAACATGTGTCCTAAAATCAAGCGGAATCGCGAAATACTCCAAAAAGCTATGACGAACCACGGGCAAACTGAAACGCTGAATGGCATCGAATACAAGTGCAACATATCCCATAAAATCGACTTTAGTGTTGAGTATATTAACCTTCGACGTATTACCTGTAATACTATACACTTCTCCTCTAGTGCGATGTTTTACGTTGCTCAACAATTTTCCGCTTAATGTTAAAGCTGGCATTACTTCCTGCAAACGTCTTGCCTCAAAAGATTGCCGTTGCATTGTACGATCATTAGTGGAGATATTTTTCGCCACAGCCTTTTCAAAATCACTCGTCGGGTCTAAATATGCACCAGTAAGCACTTCCTTATCTAATCGCTCAGTGTAATCTTCTAGTAAGGATGTTATGTCTTTTCCGCCCGATTTACTAATAATTAAATATGTACCAACTTCTAGGATGAGCAGGTAACTATGCCCTATGCTTCGCTCTGGACCTGAGCTTAGAAAATGAGGTAACCCTTCCGTCCTAAATTCTATGTAGGAGACGTAAAAATCCTCTCCTTTAAATTTCGATTCTACGCGAATATCTTTCTCAAGCGCGTGACCAATTCTTGCCGATGCGGCCTCGTCAAGACAGCTTTTAATTATTGCTTTAGGTATTCGTCTAATTACTTTTAGGTACCGGGCTTCACCGGAAAGCAGGAGTCGATTTAACATTGCTAGTTAAAAAAAATTTAAGTAAAGAGTTTACAACCGTTTGTCTAAAAAAGTGGAGATTAACTATAATTCGACCCAACTAAACATAGGGAGATTATCATTGAGAGTTGCAAACTACATCATTACTTAGGGCGCCGCAAATTTATTTCGGCCGGTTAACGCCGCATTAAGATTTATAGATGGCAAATATTCCACTTTTCAGCCATACCTTCATTTTCATTCTACTTCCGTCAATTATATTTTCTATTAGCGTTTCAAAAGAGATAACACAAATAAGGGAGCTTGTAAACTGAATTATTTACAGGCTCCCTTGATATAACATCTTTGGTTATTTCGACTTATCCGGGAACGCCGGTATCTTCGGCACGCCTGTTTTTCCACCCTGCCCCAGTTTCTCTAACAACACTTTAATCCCTTCTGCGAGCTGCGTATCCACGCCTTTATATTCATTGTAAGGATCATTGACGACTTCAATGTCGGGATGCACACCTTCGCCTTCAATGATAAAGGAAGAGCCATCTGCTGCGAAGTGCGCGAACTCCGGTTTACGCATATCGCCACCATCGATGAACGGCAGCGAGCCGCTGATGCCGACTACGCCACCCCAGGTACGCTGACCGATCAACGGACCGATCTTGTGGTACTTGAACTGCCATGGGAACAGGTCGCCGTCGGAGGCAGAGTACTGGTCGATCAGGCACACTTTCGGGCCAACGTGTGCATCTGGCTTAATAGAAGCGGTTTTATTGTTACGCCTCATCGTACCCAGGCCAGGCTGGCGTAATAACCGCTCTATGATCATGGGCGATACGTTACCGCCACCGTTACCGCGATCGTCAATAATGAGCGCTTCTTTGTCCAGCTGGGGATAAAAGTAACGCGCAAACTGGTTCAGTCCATCTACACCCATGTCCGGAATATGTACATACCCGATCCGGCCCTTGCTGGCGGCGTTTACCTTGGCGATGTTCTGCTGCACCCACTCATGATAGTACAGCGAGGCCTCGTCCGCAATAGGTTTCACCAGCAGCTTACGCACGCCGGAAGTGGAAGGCGAGCTGCTTACTTCGATTTCGATCAGCTGACCGGCTTTACCAGCGAGTGCCTCGTATAAATTACTCACCGACTTCATCGACGTGCCATTGATCGAAATAATGTATTCGCCGGCCTTCACTTTACCATTGGCAGCGCGCAGTGGCGATACGAGGGTTTTATTCCAGCTTTCGCCGGACAGGATGCTATCGATGCGATAGTAGCCGCTTTTATCGCGGCTGAAGCGGGCACCCAGTAAACCCATCTGAATACGGTTGACAGACGGCCTGTCGCCGCTGTTCACGTAAGCGTGACCTACATTCAGTTCGCCGATCAGCTCACCGATAAGGTACGTAAGGTCGTCGCGGTGATTTACGTAAGGAAGCAATGGCGCGTATTTGTCGTGCATCGCTTTCCAGTTAACGCCGTGCATGTTCGGATCATAGAAGTAATCGCGCATCTGGCGCCAGCTTTCGTCGTAAATCTGTTTCCATTCGGCTTTCAGATCAACGGTCATCTTGAGGCCGCCAAGGTCCACTTTATTCGTGGGCGTGATTTTCGATTTGCTGAGGCTTTCGATATAGAGGTCGTCGCCCGTGCGGAAGAGGATCTTCTTCGCATCCGGCGTGATGCTGTAGGCCCCGAAGGTGCCGATCTCCGTTTCTTTGGCGTCGGCCAGGCTGAAGAATTTCAGTCCACGTGCGCCGCGGCCGGCAGTGAAGTAGTACACGCCATCTTCCACGGGTACCAATCCGCCGTAAGAACCAGGTGCTACCGGCAAGCTTTCGATACGGTCGGCCAGACCTTCTTCGTCGATCACTACCGTGGACTTTTTACGACTGGTATCCACATCTGGCTTCGCCCCTACCTCATCATTCTTATCGGCCAGCGGCGACTTCGCAGCAGCGCTGAGCCTTACGAAGTAAGGACGCGACATATCTGTATAAGCATGATTCCATTCCGTATTGCTATAGGTCGGGTTGAAGTCGCGCTCCGACACGAAGTACAGATACTTCCCGTCCGGGCTGAACTGCGGTCCGCCGCTATCGTACCAGGTATCCGTTACCGTAATCACTTTCTTCGTATCGATGTTATACACCTGTATCACACTAAACTCCCGCGCTTTGCCAGGAACAGTATACGCGATCCATTTGTTGTCGGGCGAGAACGAGTAGGAACCCAGCGTGCCGTCATCTGCATGGATGACCAGCGTCTTGTTGCCGGAAGCTACGTCCACCAGGATGAGATCTTGTCCGCGCGTGCCGTACAGCAGGTATTTACTATCAGGGCTCCAGATCGGTTGAAACTTATAACTGCCGCCTCCTTTAGTAAGCTGTTTGGCCGGTTGCGTACCGTCTTGCTGCTGGACGTACAACTCATCTTCACCCGAGCGGTCAGACACGTACGTGATCCACTTGCCATCCGGGCTCCAGGCCGCGTTGCGGTCATGTGCCGCGCTGGACTGTGTAAGATTTCGCGTAACGCCCGATTTCGATGGTACCGTAAACACATCGCCACGGGCGCTGATCACCGCACGTTTGCCGTCGGGGGCAATATCCGTACTAAAGAGAAAATCAGCCGCATCGATTTGTTTGGAACGGCCAGAGGCCAGGTCTTCCGCGATTGTGACCGACAACTTCTTTGTTTGATTCGTAGCCAGGTCCAGCAGGTAAATGTATCCCCCATTTTCAAACGCGATCGCATTATCGCCGAGAGACGGGAACTTCACATCAAAATCCTTGAAGGTTGTTACTTTCTGCGTTTGTTTTGTATTGGTATCGTATACAAAGATGTTGGCTATCTTATCCCTTTCACTCACGAAATAAATCTTGTTGCCATGGTACATCGGGTAGATGTCCTGTGCCGGGTTATTCGTGATATTCTCGCTTTTGCCTGACTTTGCATCTACCAGCCATATATCGTCTGCCATACCACCGCGGTAATTCTTCCAGGTACGGAACTCACGGAACACCCGGTTCATCGCTAATTTAGAGCCATCGGCACTATACGACGCCCAGGAAGCCACGGAGAAAGGCAGTTCCTCGCTGATATCGCCTGTAAGCGGGGCGAGGTAAAGTTTTCCTTTGAACGCATTGAAAGACGTGCCCCTGCCGCGGTAAATCACGTGTTTATCGTCGGGCGTCCACCCCATAACGACATTGTTGGGCCCCATACGGTCTGCCACATCATCGCGGCCCAGCGTGGGCGTATAGGTGATACGTTTCGGTTCGCCGCCGGTAGCGGGGATGACGAACACCTCCGTATTACCGTCGTACTGGCCGGTAAAGGCGATCGACTTCCCATCGTGGCTAAAGCGGGCAAACATTTCGTAGCCGGGGTGGCTGGTAATGCGGCGCGCCACGCCACCTGCAGTAGGAACGACGTAAAGATCCCCCGCGTACGTGAAAGCAACCTGGTTGCCATGTACCGTAGGGAAACGAAGCAGCCGGGCATCCTGCTGTGCTTTTAAGGAGAGGGTTGATCCTAACAGGATAGCGCCTGTAAGTAGTTTTCTCATGAGCAATGCTATATTTTAAGAGGTGGCTGAAAATACGGGATTTTCGTTAAATGGGGGATGGGGGTTTTATGTGTGGTAAAACCAATTCATTGCTATTACAACCTAACCCCTATCTTTACATCAGGCATATTTTTCAATTATGATAGAAATCATCCAGGACGACATTACAAAAATCAAAGCCGACGCCATCGTTAATGCGGCCAACACCTCGTTACTCGGCGGCGGCGGCGTTGATGGAGCGATCCACAGGGCTGGTGGCAAAGCCATACTCGAAGAATGCATGAATATCAGGGCTGCACAGGGCGGCTGCGAGGTGGGTGAAGCTGTTGTTACGACAGCGGGGAACCTACCTGCAAAGTATGTGATACATACCGTAGGGCCTGTCTGGAATAACGGGAAAAGCAACGAGGAGCAGTTGCTCGCGTCCTGCTATCGAAACTGCCTGATGCTGGCAATAGTGCATAAGGCGAAAACCATAGCATTTCCGAACATTAGTACGGGCATTTACAGATTTCCCAAAAAGAAGGCGGCTAAAATCGCCATGGATACAGTGCTGGAGGTTTTGGGTACGACAAATGGGATACAACGGGTGATATTCGTTTGCTTCGATGATGAGAACTACGACATATATGATGAACTCCTGGATCAATTACCATAATGCCACCTGCATCGAAATTATATTCGCAGCTCCTATGACTTCCCTCATTTTCCATCCCGGCAAAAACCACTACATTCGCCCCCTCGTAAACACAACCAATCATGAAGATAGCAGACCAGGTAGCGGCCCGCAGCCAGCAACAATGTGAATTATGCGCGTCTACCGACCAATTGAGCTTATACGAAGTACCACCGTCCGATTACGCAACGTCGGAGTACACCATCAACATCTGTAATAACTGCCGTACTCAAATCGATAAAAAAGCACCGCTGGACCAGGAGCACTGGCGCTGCCTTACAACATCCATGTGGAGCGAAGTGCCAGGCGTTCAGGTGGTTGCGTGGCGAATGCTGAACCGCCTGCGCACGGAAACCTGGGCGATGGAAAGCCTGGACATGCTCTATCTGCCGGATGAGCTGCTGGATATCGCTAAAGCTACCGGTGACCATGAAAACGATGGCGCTGTTGACCTTCACCGTGATGTAAACGGGGCATTGCTGAACGACGGCGATACAGTGATACTCACCAAATCGCTGGACGTTAAAGGGTCTACGCTGAATGCAAAACTGGGCACAGTGGTGAAGAACATCCGCCTGGTGCCGGACAATACAGAACAGATAGAAGGCAAAATCGAGGGACAAACGATTGTTATCCTGACGAAATACCTCCGGAAACAGGCATGATCTAGAATGCCGTCCAGGCAGGAGCATCCAGCACTTTGATGGCATCTGGCGGAGCATCTCCCTGGAAAGCCGGCTGTACGGACGGGTTACCCGGATATTTACTGCCTGTCCACTTCACGATGCGCATTCCTCCTTTGGTATCGATAAGCAGGTCATTCCAGCCTTTTGTAGCTGTCTTTAACACATACACCGGCGTACGTACCAGGGTAAACCTGGAAATGACTTTACCGTCGTGGGCAAGCAACATCATGGAACAGCCGGCGTTTCCGCAGAAATACATTCCGCGGAAGCCAACGAATATTTCCTGCTTGCCATCACTGTTCAGATCTGCCTGTGTATAGCTGAACTGCCGGTCGGCACTGTCAACAGACGGGAGGTTGGCTTTCAGTTCGTTCTGAAGAACGGTTCTTATGAGGCTTACCGTTGTGTCTTCCACGACCACACTCGTATCCACGGGCACAGCGACATCGGTATTAACAGCAGCTGCGGTATCCCTCGCGGCCGGGCTTTTGGAAGCATTATTACAGGCAAACAGGCCTGCACAAGCTACTATCAGACTGGGGAAAGTGGATCTGCGCATACTGGATCGGGTTTAAACGAAGATAAGCAATTTGCCCGGCTAAAATGGTCCGGGGCGGTGGATGCCTGCTGCGTTAAGCCGCTGTCCCGGCATGGTACCTCGTGTTCCTTTCTGGTCCACCGCTTTGTTGCTCCACCTGTCTGACCAATCGGGTGTAAGATCGTCGGGCTGATCATCGCCGGTTTCTGTTTGCCAGGTCCTCAGCACCTTAGCCAACTGTTGCTGACGGGCAGTATAACCCTTACGCCCATATAAATTCACCAGCTGATCCTTGTCCTTCACATAGTCATATAATTCATATCGCGGCTGAGGCACCTGGAAGATCGCCGACTGCAAAGGCGTTGTCGTGCCCTGCTGGTGGTGCTTCTTCAACTCTTTGCCGGAGGCTCCTCCCATGATGTCTGTAGCACCTACATTACTGAGTTCGGGCAGCCCGTTTTCAATGTACACATACTGGTCTGTACGCACCATTCTCTCATAGGCTTTAAAGCTGTGCCAGTTATGTTCTGCGAACACATAATTCCGGAATTTGGCTTTTGGATCAGTCAGCAGCTTTTTGAAACTTCTTCCCTGGATGGAAGCGACGGGTGCGATGCCGGCAAGCTCCAGTAACGTCGGAGCGATATCGATCACGCTCAGCAGGCTGGCTGATGACTGGTTAACGCCGGTGATGCCGGCGGGCCAGTGAAGAACAAAGGGCGTTTTAATCCCCTCGTCATACATGCGGGTTTTATTTCGCGGGAAAGGACGACCGTTATCCGCCATCACGACAATGAACGTATTGTCCAAAATGTTCTGTGCCTTTAGTTCTTCCACTACTTTGCCCACGTATGCATCGAAACGGCTTACTTCTTCATAATACCGGACGAAGTCGGTTCGTGTAGCTTTGGAATCGATTAAGTTAGCGGGTACTTTGATGTCACCCTCGTTATACTGAACAGGTTTGGGCGCATCATCCCAATCGCGGTGTGCGTCCTGCGCGGCAAACCACATGAAAAACGGCTTATCTTTCGGCCGCTGCTGTAAGTAATCAACCCACAACTGTTCCCCGCCGGGTCCCC
Source organism: Chitinophaga horti (assembly GCF_022867795.2). Taxonomy (NCBI): domain Bacteria; kingdom Pseudomonadati; phylum Bacteroidota; class Chitinophagia; order Chitinophagales; family Chitinophagaceae; genus Chitinophaga; species Chitinophaga horti. The sequence continues at coordinate 3,162,649 of NZ_CP107006.1, forward strand.
CGCCTTCAGCGCTGGAGCCGCCTACCCGGTCAAAAGCATCCAGGAAAACGCCGGCAGGCTTTATGCCGGATGTACCCAAGTGCCATTTGCCTGCCTGCGCGGTGTAATACCCATGCTCCTTCAGTACTTTCGGGAACGCCACCTGTCCTGCCGGTATATCACTGTGCAACTCCGCTGCGCCGGTATTGTGCGGATACCTCCCGGTGAGGATACTGGCCCTGCTCGGGCTGCAGGAGCTCGTAGTTAGATAAGCGTTGGTAAACCGGAGACCATTCTCCGCGAGTTTATCGATAGCCGGTGTTTTTATGAGCGGGTGGCCCATACACCCGAGATCGTTGTAGGATACATCATCCGCAATAAAAATGATAATGTTCGGACGTTTCGTTTGTGCATAGCTGTTGTTATATGCGGTGGCTAACAGCATTAGTAAGCCGATAGCAGCTTTTACTGCGTGGACCTTTGTCATGTTGTTCAAATAAGAGTCAAACGTGGAGGCGTATTTGGCCTGAGGGGGGAAGATAATAAAACATTATCAGATCAATCATATTTCCGGACTGATCAAAAAAGAAAAAATAAAAGACAGAATACTCTTTGCGTCGGGAACAAACATTCTCAGTAATTCGGAACGGGACCTATTCGTGGTGAAAGAACTGCAGACACAGCTGCCACCAGCCGATCTTGACCTGATCTGCAGAAGTAATCCTGCCCGTTTTGCCAGGCACACCCTCTCTCTGTCTTCCACTCCTCACAATTAACTGATAAAAATAGTCCCACGCCCTATCTTTATCCGCCATGAGCGAGCATCTACTCTTTACCACGTTGCAGCAACGGCATCATTTCCCTACAACGGAGTTCGAAAAATTCCTTGCCTTGTTCGAGGAAGCTTATCTGCCTAAAAACGACATGCTATTTACGACCGGGTCTATCGTAAAACAGGTATGTTTCCTGATGAAAGGCTGTATGCGGCAATATCATATCACAGCGAACGGCGATGAGCGTAACATCTTTTTTGCGGAAGAAGGCTGGTGGTGTGGGGAAATGGACAGCTTCATCAACCTCACCCCCTCTACGATGAGTATGCAGGCGGTGGAAGATTGTCACATCCTGTGTATGGACCGCGAAAAGTGGGAGCACGCAACGAGGACCATCCCTGACTATGCGCTATACCAGATCAAGAATCGGGGCTATACAGTTGCCTGGCTCAAAGGTATGCTCAGCAACATCAGCGTAGAAACGCCGGACGAAAAATACCGCCGCATCCTGAAAGAAACGCCGCATTGGATCAACCGGCTGCCGCAATACCAGATTGCCAGCTACCTCGGTGTAACGCCGGAAACACTAAGCCGAATCAGGAAAAGAAATATGCGGCTGTGACACTTTTCTTGATTTGAGACAAGTTATTTGCACATCCCCTGCCCTTTCTTTGCTTTACAAACACGCTATATGACCAATGAAGTGATCGATCTTGGCAACGGACTGGAAATCCACTTTTGCCTTGATGCCGCAGACACCGGCGCACAGTTCACCCTGTTTAAGGTGGTGATCCATCCCAATGCCAAAGTACCGGCCGCACATTACCACGACAATTTCGACGAAACGTTGTACGGTCTGAAAGGCACCCTCTCCCTCACCGTGGACGACCAGGTGCTGGAACTGCATGCCGGCGACCATTATTTTATCAAACGTGGACGCATACACAGTTTTACCAACCAGTCTGACGAGACTGTAGAGATATTAGCCTATGCCAACCCCGGAGTGTTTACCTCCAATTACTTCAAAGACATCCTCGGCGTACTAAAAGCCGGCGGCCCGCCCGACATGGCCAGGATGAAGCAAATTATGCTCCAGCACGGACTGGTGCCCGTCGCCAACCATTAAAATCACCACTCATGCAAAAAATAGACACTGAGATCTACCGTCAGATAAATAATGACGTGTACAAGGAACAAGGCGACATCTGGTGGAAACCGGATACCGTGCTGCACATCCTGAAAACCTCCGTCAATCCCTGGCGTGTAGGTTACGCTTCCAAAGTACTGCAACGCCTGAACATCGATCCAAAGGGAAAAACAGCCTTGGAAGTCGGCTGCGGCGGCGGCATCCTGACAGAAGAAATCGCCCGCATGGGATTTGACACCACCGGCATAGACCCGGCGGCCGAATCGATTACGACGGCGAGCAACCATGCAAAGGCAGGCGGCCTGAACATCCGGTACGAACAAGGCTCGGGAGAACATTTGTCGTTCCCCGACAACTCCTTCGACGTCGTATTTTGCTGTGATGTGCTGGAACACGTAACTGACCTTCCGCGCGTAGTATCTGAAATATCACGCGTGCTGAAACCCGGCGGCATATTCATTTACGATACCATCAACCGTACGTTTGTAAGCAAACTGGTGGCGATTAAAATATGGCAGGAATGGAAGCGATGGGCGTTTATGCCGCCGAACCTACACGTATGGAAGATGTTCATTAAACCCGGCGAAATGCAGGAAGTACTGCAGGCAAGCGGGCTTGATTGGAAAGAACATACCGGCTCCAAGCCCAACGTATCGATCCCAAAGCTGCTGCAATATTTAAGAAAACGCGTGAAGGGCGTATGGAACTTTGTAGACCTGGGCAAGCACTTCTGGCTGGTGGAAGATAATGATAAGAATATACTGTATGCGGGGCATGCTGTAAAGAAGCAGGCTGCATCCAGGCAAGTTAGTTACAATTAGGTAGTGTGACTGCAATATGGAAGGCTGACCTGGGAGACCTGGTCAGCCTTTTTGCGTGTGTAACTTAAAGCAATTTTCATGTAATACGCTAGTGAGTGTAATATATGGACTCAAACTCATTAAAATTCTTCAAAGAGAAATCGATCGTGGCACGATCGTTCACACAGTGAAATTTTATCAACCTCGCCCACTCCACCTCTTCATCGGCATCAAAATGGCGATTGATATAAGCGTCGAAACTGTCCATAAACTGGCTTATGCCTTATTTCCCTCCTGGTTGATGACCAATTGCTACCCTATAACCCAAAATAATCAGGGATAAATTTTCCACGTTGTTAACCAGATACATCCTTGGCCTGGTGACTACGGCTTTTATGAAAATTAAAAACGGATTGATGGTTTCATTTTTGCTCATTCGATCAATCAATTTTCTCCGCTCGTATAAAAAAGAGCTGACAAGAAGCTATTAATCGCTTTTACGCTCCCAGCACACTTCACGTTGTTAATAATTTACTGACATCATCGTATCTGCTCCAAAACCCGTCATTATTATCTATCGCAAAAGATATGTCACTTTTTACCTCGTCTAACGATTTATATACAGCAACGAAATAGATCGACACTTTCATCAATGGATTTCCCAGTTGAAAATACCACCAGGGCTTTTTTCTGCCAAGAACTGTAATCTGCTAAATCCTGTAGCAATTTCCATTTCCTTCGTAAATTAAAGTATCGACCAAATTGCCCTTCTTATCGTCAGCTTGGGAAGATTTTCCAAATATTCCCTGGAGGGCAAAATTTCTATATTGTATCCATCAACACCGTTCAATAAAATGGAAAATGACAAATTATCCATAAATGATTTAAGTTAATGTAAATCAAATAATCATCCGGTATTGAATCTATTAATCTCATTTTTTAAGCTAGTCCAGAATTATCCAAATATATTATCAAATGCGGCAGCAATTTATACGGTTCTTATCTGAGCATCTTCACGTAAACATCTTTATACTCAGCCCGAGGAAGCGCGACATACTTTTGCTGAGCTTATCACACCCAGCCGTGCAAATTTTTGTACAGTTTATCGGCCGGCAAATGTACTAAGGACAGGCAGGAATCGCTTGCCATTGAACGTTTAAGCATGAATCACTATACAAACATTCAGGCACTTCAAAATCATCGACGAAATAATAGACGTTCGGATGATCAGGCAGGACCCTTATCAGAAGTCGGGCTCCTAACCGATTTTTATACTTAAATTCAGGCCCGAAGTTAAAATCCATCCTTTTCGCGTTTACAATAAAGTATCCAAGCATGCTATACCTGCTTCTTGTACTTCTTAATTCACTCACTTTACCGAGAACGTATACGCCCGAATACCTTAACCTTACCCTATCGCCAATTGACCAAAATGTTAAAGTCGCGGCATATAACAGGAAGGCCATGAGCATGGTTACACCGGGCCTTCTCTTGAGACGTAATAATAGACCTTTAAGCCGCATATTCGCATTGTAAAACCTTCTCTTCAGGAAAATCTTGGCGCGCATCGCAGTAGTAATGAACGGCTGCCGCTCCGTATTCGCACAAACAGCATTAGTCTGAAAGCGTAAATAGTTAAGTTATGCTGCATTAGTGGCCGCCAGCTGCTTTACAGCGTCAACTCCCCCGTCTCCATATCCAACGCCGTCGCCTCCGGCTGCTGCCTTGTAATGTAAGGGATAGTCGTCACCATATGCGCCTTCATCGCGTTCTGCGCCACTGCACCGCCGATTAAACCGCCACCCACAGCGCTCCATAACATTGCCTGGTTACGGCGTCGGGCCTGCTGCAGGTAGTTCGAGATCACAAAACCATGACCGCTCTTTTCTATCGGGAACGCCACATCATCTGTATAACGATACAACTCTCCTTTCAGACAAAATCCCCAGGGGTTTTCGATGGGCGTATGATTCGCATCATCATTGAATATCCTGATCCTTCTTTTCACATTTTCTACTTTGAAGGCGGTGACTGACGGTTTGTTTGCTTTAAACTCATCGAAGTTAGCGTACACACCATCTAAGTAAGTTGTATCCTGCAAAATAGGAATTTGCTGTGCGGCCAGTTGCGCAGATTGAACAGCATCTTTCGACTGCCATGTGGGCGAGGCACCAAGTAGCGGTATACCCCTATCGAGTGATGTACTGATCAACAGGTTAACCGCCTTCGCCAGATGCTCGTCATGTTTGCCGGTTACATCCATCCCGCCGCGTACGAGCACCGTATCGAACGCCTGTACGAATGCATATTGCTGGCCATCATTTGAAATATACGCGTCCGCCTTGATGCGGCAAAATGCCTTTTCATTCATCTGGAAAGTACGTTCATTAATGCGAACATCCTTTACAGCGAGTAACACGTGAACACCGGAGGCTGCGAGCCTGCTGCCATATTCCTGCTGGATATATTGCTTTAGGAAGATGCTATGCGGTAATGCAGGAACGGCATCGATGCGCTTGTTCATCATACCCACCTGTACGAACCCGAGCCGCGCGGTGTCCCATTGTACGGACAATACTTCAATCGCTGCCACTTTATCGAGTTGTGAAACGGTGTTGCCGTATGTTTTGAGGGTGATGGTTTTAGCTTCTGCCGATTTATCGGCATCGTTGTAGGCCGGGTCCTGGGCGTTAACCGCCTGGAATATAACGAGGGTGCTCAAAAGCAATTGGAGACGCTTCATTGGTAGTGGATTTTGCACGGGCTAAAATAGGGGAAATGTAGATAGGGTGTTTGATACGAACATGTTATGTGCCGCCATGTGCGTCTCCAGGCACAGGACTGCACAAATTTATCTAGTTCCGGTAATAGTTCAAGAGCAAACTGCCGTCTCCGTAGGCATCTACGGTAAAATCGCCTGTCTTTAACACATTGTCGTCCTTATCAAGAATTTCTATTTTGAATGAGGAACCCGGCACGCCGTCACTCACACTCGCCGAAAAGCCCGCGCCGGATACGTTTTTATGGTGCGTTACTGTTTTCTGCCATGGTGGCGACACGGTTTCTTCGTACTCGATATCGTCGGGCACCTCCGTCATATTGGGATCGGTCATGGTAGGCGTGTATTGGACCTGTACGACGCTGTTGGCGGGGCCGGTGAGTTGTAGGTGTACGTGTAGCCGCTTGGCTTATCCCCACCACCTTTTGAACAGCTAGTGAGTGCGACGGTGGCTGCGGCGAGCAACAAAGCAAGGATTTTGAGTTTCATGGGTTTCGTTTGCGGCAAGGGCGCAAATACTATACCATGAAGTAGCTAAAATCGTGAAACAATGCCCTATATTGACGAAAAAAAATATATTTATACCCCAATACCTCATGACATGTCGTACATCAACCAAAAATGGCCGGTTGCAGGCCCCCCAACATCGAAACTTCCGCTGGTGCCGGCCTGGATTTACGCAAGGGACAATCCATCCGGAACTAAGATTGTATTGCTAAATTATGAATACAACATACAATAGCCTATGAGCATATTCAATCATTTCAGGCATTTAAACCTGACTCCCGACCAGGAAAATGCAGTAAAAGAGTTAGAATTATTCTTACATAGCCCTGCGAAAATTTTCATGCTGAAGGGATATGCAGGAAGTGGAAAAACAACACTATTGAAAGGTTTCATAGCATACCTTAATACTATGAATACCAAATATCAGTTGATGGCGCCAACCGGCAGGGCAGCAAAGGTCATTAATCAGAAAACAGGCTTTCTTTCTACTACTATTCACAAGGGTATTTACAGTTTCCACGATCTGCAGGAAATAGAGCATAGTGAGGATGAAAATGATGTTTCTTTCCTATACCATTACAAAATCAGGAATAATCCGGAGGCCCACAACTCCATTCTGATTGTAGATGAAGCCTCCATGGTAAGCGACGTTTTAAGCCAAGGTGAGTTCTTTCGTTTTGGCAGCGGACAATTACTGCGGGACTTAATTGCTTACGGAAGAAATCAGGACCCTGCGACGACCGGAAAAATTATTTTCCTGGGAGACCCTGCCCAGCTACCACCTGTGGGCATGAGATTCTCCCCTGCACTTGATGCACAATATCTTAATAAAACCTACAATCTGACCGTTTCCCAGGCAGAAATGAAGGAAGTGAAGCGCCAGGACGCGAATAATGGAATTTTAACAGCGGCGACTAAAATCAGAAAATGCCTTACTTCCGGCTACTTCAACGATTTCGACCTCAGAAAAAACGACAAGGATATATTTAATCCATCTTACCATGAGTACCTTGAAACCTACAAGGCACAACCAAATCAGAAAATAATTATTTGCTACAAAAACGAAACTGCGCTTGATTTGAACCTTACCATCCGCAAAGATAAACACGGTGACCACCTTCCAATCCAACCATCTGACACCGTAATCATAGGAGGCAACAACTATCGTTTGGGAATAATGAACGGAGAGTTTGCCGTTGTTTCAGAAGCCAGTCCGTCAGTCGAAAGCAGGGATATCGCCTTTTACGTCAAGGGAGGTAAAACCAAACAAGTGAAACTCAGCTGGCGCAACGTCAGCCTCGTTTTTCCCGATGAAAACGATCAATCCAAAACTATTACCGGTTTTATGCTGGAGAACTACCTGTATGGCGACAACTACCTAACGCCCGAAGAACAGCGGGCACTTTACATAGATTTCAAACACAGGCATCCCAAACTTAAAAAAGGAACAAAAGAATTTGAAGAGGCGATCATCAACGATAAGTACTTCAACTGTATAATGCTGAAATTCGGCTATGCCGTTACCTGTCATAAAGCGCAAGGTGGTGAGTGGCCGAATGCCTTTGTTTTCTGGGACAGGGGCATACAAAAAAAATTCAACTTTCTCGAATCTGAACACGAACCATCGGGCAAGACCAATTCGGATTTCTATCGTTGGGCATATACGGCTATCACCCGTGCATCGAAGCAACTATTCTGTATCAACCCTCCTCACTTCTCCTCCTTTTCCGGGATGACTTTTATCGGCGCCAACGTTCAACAGGCATTTAATGAGCTAACCGGCCAAACGAACACTAACGCAGAAATTGACATGGAGAATATTTTGCCTGAACTGAAAAAATTTGGTTTATCGGATGCTCCCTTAACGATCCAGGATCATTTCATTCAAAGATGGCACTACCTGCGACAGCACTACATCGACATCGCATCATGGCAAAAAGTTGGTTACGAAGTTCGTTATGTATTCAAAAGAGAAGGCCAAACGGCTGCCTTTAAATACTGGATGAATGGAGAAAATATCTTTAAAAGCAATTTTCAAAATCTTCCTGCTCAAACGAACTCCACCGAGCTGTTTGAACTGATCGCGAAAATATTAAATAACCCGGCGCCTGTTACAGTACGCAGGAATAATACAGCCGGCATTTTGACGCAAATCCAATTTGACATGGAATTGGAAGAAAAAAAGCCATTTTTAAAAACTTTACTCGATGCAATCACCAATGCACTGTCTGGCGACGAAACTATCGCCAACATTCAGCATATTCAATACAAAGAAAGATATACCATCGAAAAAAAGGGGCAATCATGCGTTATAGATTTTGAGTATAATGGCGATGGCTTCTTCGGCAGGGTTTTACCACTGGAAAAAAATGTAACAGCCCTGAATTGCTTGCAAAAATAAAAAGCATTGTTAACACTCTCAGAAAGGCTGATTATGTCATTTAAAGAAATTAAGGAACTAAGGCAAGCGGGAAAGCTTGAAGAAGCACTACAGAGAGCAAAAACGGTTTTGGAGGCCGCGCCGGACAACGTTTGGAACAAACGCGCTATTGCTTGGGTATATTACGACTACCTGAAAAAGAATGCACAATCCGATTCGTTCGATGCATTCAAAGAAACACTGATCAGGATTAAAGAGCTGAAGTTACCGGAAGACGAAAAAATGGTATTTGATAATTGCGCCTGGCAAATCGGCAGTTTGGTGTTTGGCTTACAAAAAAATGAACCTGTCGATTACAGCAAAATAAACGAGCTGTTTGATATCATCAAAGACTTTCATTTTACCAGACCATCTGAGGCCTACTCATTTATCTATAGAGCTTTTCACAAAGGTTATCAAAATTGGTCACAGTACTTGCATTTTGCTACCTGGTGGAATTTTGAATATTTGCGTGAAGGAGATTTTCTTAAAGAGGACTTTAACGGCAGACAGGTAATGTCTATCGCGGAACAGGCTTACATTGCATACTCAAAGAAACTTTTAGAGGGAGAGCCTATAGATTACAACACCGGGCAGCAAAAAGTGATCGACAAAGAAATGATCCAGTCCTTTTTGCCCAGGCTGGATGCATTGATCGAAAAACAGCCCGACTATCAATACCCTCCCTATTTCAAAGCAAAACTACTATTGGCACTAGGAAGTGATGACAATATCCTGTCTGCATTTCTCCCTTTTGCAAAGCAAAAAAGAAATGACTTTTGGGTTTGGGAGTTGATGACAAAAATCTTTTCCGCAGACAAGGACATTCAATTTGCTTGCTATTGTAAAGCACTTAGTTTAAAAACACCAGAGGATTTCCTGGTGAACCTTCGACATGCCTTTTCGGAAATACTCGTTGAAAGAAGAATGTTTAATGAAGCCAAAACGGAAATCCAAAAAGTAATAGCCACCAGGAAAAAAATGAATGGAAGGTACCTTACCAAATTTCACAATGGGCAGAACAGGAATGGTACAAATCTGCGACTGCTAAAAAAGACAACCACGACCTATACCAGGGTAAAGTAAGACAAGCAGAAGAAATATTATACCAGGACATACCCGAAGAGATCGTTGTAGTTGAATTTGTTAACGGGAACAAGAATATGTTGAATTTTTTGAAGGACATGACGAAATCCGGGTTTTTCAACTATTCGGGGCACCTGCCCCAACCCGAAATAGGGGATATACTAAAAGTCCGATTCCATGGAAACGGCCAGGATGGATTTTATAAACTGCTCACCGCGAAAAGAGCCGAAGCTCATTTGACATGCAATGCAGTAAAAGAATTTGAAGGGACATTAAGGCTAATTTCTCCACAAAACTTCGGCTTCGTTGAAGATGTCTTTATTGACTCCAAAATCATAGAAGAGCGTAAGTTAAATACCGGAGAGACGGTAAAAGGAAGGGCGATCCGGTCATTCAATAAGAAAAAAATGAATGGGGATGGAGAACGATAGCAATTAATTAGTCAACGCATGCTACTCTAGCCTTGCACTTCCCCTCCCAATGCCCTACCTTAGCCCCCATGCACAAACTTCTCCACCCACACCTGCTCCTCTTAGCCGTAATATGCTGCTTCACCAACACCTCCTGCAGCAAAGACGACAGTAAAGGCGGCAACACCAACGCAACAGGCGTACGACTCAAACATTTTACCACAGCCACGGCGGTGCATGCAGCCATTGGCAGCTTCATGACCCAGTACAAGAACAACGACGGCGAGTTCGAAAACTACGGCAATTACCCGAACCTCCCGCACATCTATCGCTACACGGTATATTGGACGCACCCTTTCGGCGACGATTACGAAGCAAGCCGCCATATTTCTGCGGATGCGGGCATGGGAAGCGACTCCAGGGAGGAAATTCTTGAATACTCGCCCGGATATGCAGAAATCAAAGATAGCCGCTTAGGAAAGCCGCCTTACGAAAATGTGTTCGTCATCAAAAAAATGGATAGCGATAAACGGGACTGGCGCTTCGAAATGTATATCAACCTGGATGCTGTTAACAACGACAACCAGGTGATCACGCTCTCCGGCACGTATAGCCCGTGGCACGATGATGTTGAACCAATGGCGCCCAAACCACCCGGAGATGCTGCAGCCATCAGCGCCATGTTACAATTAACAGAAACCATCCCATGAATAAATCACTCTCCCACCACGTCTACAACGACCGTTCTTTCGCAGAACAGTACGCCCAAAACATCACCAACAACCCCTGGAACGCCGGCTACGAACGCCCCGCGTCCTTATCACTGCTACCCGATAACCTAAACGGCCTGCATATACTCGACGCCGGCTGCGGACCGGGCATAACGACGAAGGAGTTTCTCGAAAAACAAGCTACCGTCACCGCCATCGATTACAGCGATGCCATGGTCAGCCTGGCACAGGAAAACACAGGCGGCCGGGCGCACATCGTTCAACATGACTTGAACGAACCGCTTAGCATGTTCGCTAACGAAAGCTTCGATGTCATATACAGCTCCCTGGTGATTCACTACATCGATGACTTAAAGGCACTGTTTGCCGAATTCCGACGGGTATTACGCAAAGGCGGCCTGCTCATCTTTTCCACCGATCATCCGGATAACCCATTCGTCAAAGCGCAACTTGCCGCCGGCATCCGCCAGTCGTCCGTGCCGTGGGATGGCTACAATATCCACATGGATGTTTATCACCGGTCGTGGAGCGAGATTGAAAGCGCATTAACAAATAACGGTTTTTCGGTGAACAGTCAACTGTCGCCACATCCGTTACCTTTTGTGAAGGACATGTACCCCAACGTGTATGAAACCTTATCCACGGTCCCACACTTCATTTGTATAAGGGCGGTAGTGCTTTAACTATGGATTAGCAGTAGCATCGTAGTAGAATTACAGTAGAATCGCCATGCATTTGCATAGCTGTTTCGGGCCCCGCGCCTGCATAGTAGTAACAGTCCGTATAGCTATCCAAAACCCGGTATAGCTATTCCAGGACGAAAAAATCACCCTTAGAAAAGCGACAATTGCGACAATTTGCGACAATTGCGACACTTTGCGACAAAAAACGACAAGTGATTTTTTTGTCTCCCTACCCCCTCCTACCTTTGCCAATAACCAATATCTACCACATATGAAAAACCGGCAAATCGACCAGTTACTGGAAGGACATACCGTTATTCGTACAGCTAACGGTCTAAAAATAAGGCGTAAGCCAGGCCCCAAAAGGGAACAGGTACTGAAAAGTGCAGCCTTCGCAGGCACGCGCAGAAGCCTGGCAGATTTTCTTCAGGCAAGCCGCCATGGCAAAGTACTACGCCAGGCGTTACACGAAGTTATTCAGCCCGTAAAAGACAAGGGCATGCACAACCGGCTCACGAGCCAGCTTTACAAGGTCGTTTCGTCAGGACAGGGCGCTATCGACCAGCTGCGGCGGTTTGAGTTTGGTGGTGTTCGTCATACGTTGGGTAATACGTTCCGCTCGAATTACAGTACGCATATTGATGTGGCTAACCGGTGCGCCTGGGTCGACATCCCGGCGTTTAAGCCGAAGACGCAGCTGCGCGGCGCAGGCGGGGCTACGCATGTAAGGTTTCGGATGGTATTTGCCATGATTGATTTTGATGCGGGAACGGTGGTGCGTAAAAGTGTGATTTCAGCGCCGGTGCCGATAAATAATAAGTTGACAGAGCGGCAACGGCTGCAGGTGCAACTACCAGAAGGCACGATGGGTAATGGATACCTGGCATTTAGCATCGGATTCTTCGATGGTGAGGTGGAACTGCGCGGCGGGGCGGCGGTGATGGCGGAAGTGGCGGAAGCGCCGGCGATGGCTGAAGAAACAACGCGCGTCATACCAGCAGCTCAAAAAGTCCCCCCACGCAGGCAGCAACAAGCATGGCGCATTCCCCGCATCGCCATTACCTTTAAACGCCCACATCGGAGGCTGGCACGACAACGCATACACCGGGGTTGTATGCAAACAGCTGCAGGATAGCCGTGCCTGGAGGATGACGCGCACGAAAATTCATATTGACTTTCAAATAGCATTGTTTATATTTGCAACAATGTTGTAAATTACAGCATTCATTTATCGGCGCATGAACATGAAGATGAATACCGGGCACAAACCGTCAATGACTGCTGCAGGTTGCTTTTACAGGAGCGTGGCAGGAAAAGAATTTCTTTCTACCTTTATCTGCAATGCACAACCAGTTAATGTTCCAGGCACCTCATGGCAGCCTGTCCAACTTAAACAGGCGTACAACTTTGCAGCTTGAATAACCAGGATCTAAATAAAGAAAAAGCACTGCTGCAACAACTGGCAACAGGTGATGAGTATGCATTTCGCAGCATCTGCGAAACGTACACGCCGCTGCTTTATACGACGATCTTCCGTTTTACAAGCGAAAAATGGATCGCTGAAGAAATCATCCAGGACACCTTTTTAAAGGTATGGACTAAAAGGCAGGAGCTCGCAGAGATGGCCAACTTCAAGGGCTGGCTCTACACCGTGGCGAGCAACATGACGCTGAATGCACTTAAAAAGATGCGCCGCGAACAACAGGAGCTGGATCGCTGGCTTACTTTTAATGCGGCGGATATTGCGAAAAACGACTTAACACCGCAGGAAAAAGAAAGCTACCTGCAACTGCTCGCCGCCGCTGTAGAACGGCTCCCTCCCCGGCAGCGGGAAACGTACCGGCTTATCAAAGAGCAGCATCTAAAAAGAAACGAGGCCGCTCGTATCATGGGTGTTTCGCCCGAAACGGTGAAGTGGAACCTGGAAGAAGCGGTGCGTAACATCCGTACGTATTGCCTGTCAAAACTGCCTGTAGTACTCACTTTACTGCTGATCGACTGATCCCGGAAAAAAATTTTCCGTTTCCGCCCCCCAAACGCACCATCCGGTTGTTTTACTGATAACACTCCTTAATCTTTAATCGTCTATGCCCAACCTGGCCGACATACAAGCAATTTTCGACCGCTGCATGCAGGGTACTGCCACGCAGGCGGAACGTGACCTGTTGCACGACTGGATGGAGGAGCCGCAGAACGAAGCGGCGGCGATAAAGCTTTGGGAAGATGCGTTTGCAGCATCTGACGGCAGTTTGCAAATGGATGCACAAAGCAGGGAGCAGATGGTAACGACGATCCTCCGCAGCCAGCCGGCGCGGGTGAAACGACTGAACCCATGGCTTAAATATGCGGCGGCTATCGTGGTGTTGATCGCGGCAGCGGGTTATTTATGGCTATCCCGGCAACAACCGGCAACGCAGGTGGCGAAACAGTTGTCCCTGGAAGATATTACTCCCGGCAGAACGGGAGCGATACTGACACTGGCAGATGGCAGCACCATTTCGCTGGACTCATCCGCCAATGGTATTATCGCCCGGCAGAACGGAACGAATGTATCGCTGCAGAACGGGCAGCTGTCGTACAACGCCGGTGAAGCTACTACGCAAACGGTGGCATACAATACGATGACGACGCCGAAAGGCATGCAATACAGCCTGGTGCTGCCAGATGGTAGTAAAGTATGGCTGAATGCAGCGAGTTCACTCACCTACCCTACGTTGTTTAACGGCAAAGAACGTCGCGTTGAAATAAAGGGAGAAGCGTATTTCGAGATCGCCCCGAATGCCACGCAGCCGTTCTTTGTAAACATAAAAAATAAGGCAGAGATACAGGTGCTGGGCACCAGTTTCAACGTAAACGCCTATGACGATGAACCGGCGATCAACACCACGCTCGTCACCGGCAAAGTACGCATACACGCAGGAGCGCAGGCCACCCTCGCACCCGGGCAGGAAGCACGTATTACCGCAGGAGCATCTTCTATCGCGGTGAAGCCTGGCGCTGATATAGATAAGGCCCTGGCCTGGAAGAACGGGGTGTTCGACTTTAACGGGGCCAAACTTGAAGAGGTGATGAAACAACTGTCGCGGTGGTACGATATTGATGTGGTGTACGAACAGGGTATTCCGGACAAGGAGTTTTTCGGTAAGATGAGCCGCGACGTTACACTGGCCGGCCTGTTACGGGGATTGGAAGATGCGGAGGTACACTTCCGGCTGGAAGCTGGCAGGCGACTGGTGGTGCTGCGATAACGATTCATTTATTCACTTAAACATTACCAGCAAAAACTACACAGATCAACCATTTTCATCCTTGCCAATGCGGCGAATGCGCCACCCAAACTTATGTTTGCTCCATAAAAAAACCGGAAGTGTTTGCACCACTCCCGGCTAATGTTTTGGATCGAACATAAAGGCTGACAACCATTTTTTCAAACCAAAATTGCACCTAATTTATGCAAAAAGTTGCTAACTGCAGCATCTTGTGGTATGCCATGCCCGACCGACGGCATGTAAGGCATTTTACAAAGGCTTTCGCACACCACCTGCTATCCGCCATCTTTTCTGTACCAACAGGCAAAATGCCGAAGATTATGAGACTATTCAGTATTTTAATGTTTACCGCCGCTATGGCTGTTTCGGGCAAACCATCCGCGCAAACAATAACTTATACGGGCAAAAATGTGCCGCTAAAACAGGTGTTCACGGCCATCGAAAAACAAACCGGCTTCCTCGTATTCGCCAGCCGCGACGTGTTGGCCGATGCCACAACGGTTAGCATAGCGGTAAAAAATATGCCGCTGCAAACATTCCTGGATGAGGTACTGAAAAACCAGCCATTGAGGGCGCGCATGGAGGGTAAAACGATCTTCCTGTCGCGTAAAGCGACGGCCAGTACAAGCCCTGCTCCACCACAGGCATCACCATTGCGTGTACGGGTAATGGGCGCAACGGGAAACGCGCTCAGTGGCGCTACGATATTCAATAAACGAACTAAAAACTCGGGCATTACGAACGCAGAAGGTATTGCCGACATCAAAGCCAATGCGGGCGATGTGCTGCTGATTTCTTTTGTAGGCTATGTTACACAGGAAGTGACTGTCAAAGACGCCACTGCGCCCCTATACATTTCCCTGAATGCATCCAACAGCAAACTGGATGAGGTGCAGATCATTGCTTACGGCACTACCTCCAAAAGACTGAATACGGGCGCGGTAACGACGGTAAAAGCAGAGGACATAGAGAAACAACCGGTATCCAACCCGATCATCGCACTGGCAGGCCGCGTGCCCGGGCTGGCGATTCAGCAGACAACAGGGGCACCAGGTGCAGCGGTACGTTTCAATATTCGTGGGGTGAATAGTATCAGCGGTGTGAATGACCCGTTTATCATCATCGATGGCGTACCGTTTTCGTCCACCAATATCAGCATGAACAGGGGCAGCACACTGGGTGCATTCGGCGGTGCCAGCCCGCTGGATGCGATTAACCCCGCCGACATTGCGAGCATTGAAGTATTGAAAGATGCGGATGCTACGGCTATCTATGGCAGCCGCGGTGCAAACGGGGTGATCCTCATCACGACCAAGAAAGGTAAATCAGGTAAAACGGGATTGAATGTAAACGTTTACCATGGCCTGGGAAAGGTGGGCAAACAGATGGAGATGCTCAGCACCCGCCAGTACCTGGATATGCGTTATGAGGCCTTCGCCAACGATGGCGTTGACTGGCGCAGTCCGTCCGTAATAGCGAACGACCTCAAAACCTGGGACACTACGCGTTACACGAACTGGCAGGACATGATCGTGGGCGGCACGGCGAAGTATACCAGTGCACAGGTAGGTGTTAGTGGTGGTAACCAGCAAACGCAGTATTCGCTCACCGGCAACTACTGGAAAGAAACAACGGTGTACCCAGGCAGCTTCTACAACAAGAAGTTATCGGGTCGCGCGGGTATTAATCACCGGTCTGCCGACGATCGCCTGCGCATGGAGTTTTCGACTTTTTACACGTATAACGACAACTACTTTCCGTCTTTTAATCCCTACAACGACGCGCTGTACATCGCTCCTCATGCACCTGCCGTATACAACGCCGACGGCTCTTTTAACTGGGAAAACGGCAGCTTCAGGAACCCACTGGCTAACCTCAAGAATACGCAGTCGATCACGTCGTACAACCTGAACTCCAGTTTACTGCTGTCGTATCGCCTGCTTAAAGGCTTGTCTGCAAAGGCGAACATTGGCTATAACAAAGTGGACTATCATACCAGCACGCTCAATCCGCAAGCCGGATTAGATCCTTTTAATGCTGATCCTACCAACAACTCGGCTCATTACGCTGACCTGGCTAATACGGGATGGAATGCGGAGCCTTACCTCGACTACCAGGCTTCTCTGCTCGGCGGCAAACTGAATGCGATGCTGGGTACTACTTTCCAGGCACAATCGAGGACCAACAGTGGTGTAGATGGATTTAATTTTTTGGACGATGCATTGATGAATAACCCGGCGTCGGCGCAGGAGCGCGTGGTGGCGCCTACCACTATCGCGAAATACCGTTACAACGCGGTGTTCGGCAGGTTGAACTACAACTACCAGGACAAGTATATTGCCAACCTGACAATGCGCCGCGATGGTTCCAGCAGGTTTGGTCCGGGCAGGCAGTTTGGTAATTTTGGTGCGGTGGGGCTGGCGTGGATATTCTCCGAAGAGAAATTTATGCAGCCTTTCTCCGGCATACTGAGTTACGGTAAACTCCGTGGGAGTTATGGCATTACCGGCAGCGACGCTATCGGCGACTACGCGTATCTGTCTACCTACTCGGTAGCCACCAACGCCACTGCCGGCCGTGTAGCATTAAGGCCCGATCGCCTCTTCAACCCCGATTATGGATGGGAAAGCAACCAGAAAACGGACATAGAGCTCGAACTGGGTTTCATCGATAACCGCATCATGCTGTCGGCTAACTACTACCGTAACCGCTCATCCAACCAGCTGGTGGGTATTCCTATGCCGGCCATGACTGGCTTTACGAGCATCAACAGCAACCTGCCTGCTACGGTGCAAAACACAGGTGTGGAACTTTCGTTGAACACCGTCAACATTAAACGGAAAGATTTTACCTGGAGCACGTCGATGAATATGTCGCTGCCTAAAAACAAACTGGTGGCTTATCCTAACCTCGCATTATCTTCTCACGCTACGTCCTATATCGTAGGCAAACCATTACAACTGTCGATGTTGTACAACCTGGTGGGGGTGAATCCCGCCACCGGCGTAAACATTTACCGCGATGCCAATGGAAAAGATACCTCGTTCATCAACTCCATGTTCTTTACCCGGGCCGATCGTACGGTGTTGCTGAATACGGGTCCGCGTATATACGGCGGGCTTACCAACGAGTTCCAGTATAAAAACTTCCACTTTGACTTCCTGGTTATCTACAACTGGAAGATCCGCAATAACGACATTGCGACGATGACGGGTGTACCAGGACTGGCCAACAATATCCCCTTGTATGTGTATGAGAATGCCTGGAGGAAAGAGGGCGACCATGCAAAGTTCCAGAAGTTTACGCAGCGCACTACCTCGCCGGCTTACCGCTCGGCACCCTCCAGCTCCAGCAGCGCCTACTTTTCAGAAGTGTTCTTCTTAAGGCTGAACAACCTGTCTTTCTCGTACACCCTGCCCGAGGCATGGCAAAAGAAGATCCACACCAGCAATTGCAGGGTATACCTGCAGGGACAAAACCTGTTCACCATCAGCGACTTTAAGGGCGTAGACCCGGAAACAGGTACTACCAGTATGCCCCTGATGCGGATCATGACGGCCGGTATTCAATTTAACTTATAATCAAACGAGTAATTATGCCAATCCATATACATCCCCGCATTGTCAATATCACCGGATCACTGCTGCTATTGGCCATGCTGACAAACACCTCCTGCAAAAAGTTTATCACCCTGGGTGAGCCCGAAACCTCGCTCGGCGAAAAGGCCACCTTCACAAAAGAGGCCACAGCCACAGCAGCACTGCTGGATGCCTATAGCGGCATTATCAGCATATATGGCGGTACGTCGACCACCGCAAATGCCACGCTGGTTAATGCTATGTACGCCGACGAATACACGCTCACCAATACCGATCCCGGGTTGATGCAGCTGCATACCAATTCGCTGGATGCGAACAACGGTAACGTGCGCCTGCTGTGGAACAACACCTTCGCAACGATTTACAAAGTGAATGCCGTGATGGAGAATATTGAGAAATACGGGGTGGCCATTCCAGAACAGCGTAAGGCGCAGTTACAGGGCGAAGCCCGTTTCCTGCGTGCGTTCTGTTACCTGCATCTTGTGAACATCTTTGGAGATGTGCCCGTGCTGCTCACGTCGGACTACCGGCAAAACCGGCATATGCCTAAAACGCCCAGGGCGCAGGTGTATACGCAGGTTGTACAGGATTTGAAAGATGCGCAAACCATGTTGCAGGCCGACTACCTGACAGACGCAAACCTGCCCGGCACAGCGCGCCTGCGTCCTAATAAAGATGCAGCTACCGCCTTGCTGGCCCGCGTTTACCTGTACATGGAAATGTGGGAAGAGGCAAAAACAGCTGCTACAACCCTTATCAATAAAACAGCCGTTTACGGGCTGGAGACCGACCTCACCAGGGTGTTCAACATCAACAGCCGCGAAGCTATCTTTCAGCTTCCTCCCGGTTCGGGCGTAGTAAATCCCAGTCTCGTAGGACTTTTCCGGTTAACCGGCGCGCCCACCACTACAGGAGCAGGATCTGCCATTGGTATGATCAGCACGCGTTTATTAAACAGCTTTGAAGCAGGCGACAAACGCCGGTCGGATGCCTGGGTAGGCACTTCCACCTCTGGCGGCAACACGTACTACTTCCCGCACAAGTACAAATCAAACAGCGCGCTCACGCAATACCTCACCTCCATTCGACTCGCAGAGATGTACCTAGTAAGGGCGGAGGCATACATCCAGCAGGAAAACATCGCGGATGGCATAGCGGACCTCAACACACTGAGAAGAAGAGCGCGCGCAGTGGCTACTACACAGGTGCCGAATCCACTGCCGGATTTATCGCTCACCCTTACAAAGAGAGAAGCTTTACTGTCGCTGGAGCAGGAAAGAAAAATAGAACTGTTTACAGAAGGCCACCGCTGGTACGACCTCAAACGCTGGAAGGGCTTTAACAATCCCGCCGTAAGCCGCGCCGATGAGCTGATGCCGGCTATAACAGCCGCGAAAGGCGGCAGCTGGGAGGTTTACAAAAAACTATTTCCCTTCCCGCTTAACGAAACGCTGTTAAACACCAACCTGAAACAAAACGATCAATACGAACAATAATATTTATGAAGAACTTACACTTTTTAGTGCTCGCACCGGCACTGCTTGCCACTTTAGCCAGCAGCGCACAGAAGGTAGCTGCTGACGCCACGGTCGGCGAGGTTGTAGTGAGAGGAAAAATCGGCGATCTCCAACCGCCTAAACAGCTGTGGATTTACATGGGCGATGAAAAATGGGACACGGTAGCAGTGCGGAACGGGGTATTCGAATACCGCAAAACGACGAAATTGCCTGCCTACGGTGCTATCATGGTCAAGCACAAGCCTTACTACGAAACGGTGAAAGCATCTGGCCCGTTCTTCGGCAACATGAGCCTGATGAGCGTGTTTTTCGAAAAGGGTACCATGATCGTGAACAGTGCGACCGACACCATCAAAAGCACTACGCCGGTAAAAGGTTCGGTATTACAATCGCGTTACGCGGCGTACTGGAAAAAGAAGGCGATATCGTTAAAGCACAAAAGCAACTGGCTACCGCCTTCAGCAACGCTACCCCGGAACAAATGCAGTCCGAAGCCTATCAGCAGGCGTATGAAAAGCAGAACCAGGTATACCTGTTACAGCTGGACAGCCTTATCAAAAAGGAAATCGAACGTTATCCTAACTCGATGCATACCGTTGTATGCTTCGGCGCTTATGAACGTGCGCGCAAACCTGATTCGGCAACAGCGGTGAACATTGCACGCGGCTTTGGCGAAGTATATAAAAAACAAATGAACGAGCGCATGCGGGCATCCTACGGTCCTAAAGAAGTGGTGCCCGTAATTGCTGTAGGCACTGCTGCCCCGGAGTTTTCGCAAACCTCCACTAATGGCAAACCGCTGGCATTATCGGGCCTGCGTGGCAAGTACGTACTCATCGACTTCTGGGCCAGCTGGTGCGGACCATGCCGTAAAGTGAATCCGGACCTGGTGAAACTGTACGAGCAGTTTAAAGGTAACTCCTTCGAAATACTGGGCGTATCGCTGGATTCGGACGATGCTAAATGGAAAGAAGCAATACAGAAGGACGGGCTTACCTGGCAACATACCTCCGACCTTAAAGGCTGGAAGAATGACGTGGCGGCGTTATACGGCATCAAAGCCGTGCCACAGAACTTCCTGGTAGACCCATCCGGTAAAGTCATTGCGAAAAACCTACGGATCGCCCAGTTAGAAGAGGAACTACGTAAGCTGCTGAAGCAATAATTTATTGAACGTACCGGTACTCGCGTCGGTACGTTTACTGTTAACCATCATGACGTATATGAAAGCATTCATCAATTTGTCGATATTTCTTTTGGGCTGGTTTGCCGTTAGTGGCCAGTCCAGGCCAGCCGCCTTTCCATTTGAACTGAAAGACACGCTGGGTCGGGTGGTGCGACTCGACGACTTCAAAGGGAAAGTGGTATACATGGATTTCTGGTTCACGGGTTGCAAGGGCTGCGTGCAGGTAGCCAAAGGCTTACACGAAGCGGTGTTACCGGTTTTTAAGGCGGATACGAATGTGGTATTCCTGGCCGTGTCGCTGGATATTAATTTCCTGCAATGGAAAAAGAGCATCCGTGCCGGGCTTTATACAAGCGAAGGAGAAACGAATTTGTATACAATGGGCATGGGCGGCGATCACCCGATCTATAAACACTATGGCTTTAGCGGTGCGCCGCAGACCTTACTGATCGACAAACAGGGACTACTCATATCTTCCTCTCCCCCATTACCAGGGCCAGATCTCGTGGAGCTGATACGGGGCGAGTTATAACAAAGACTTACATCAAACCAACCATATGTTACAAATCACGGAACTCAATAAGACCTATGGCGACCACCAGGCGCTACGTGGCCTGAACCTTACCGTCAACAAGGGCGAAGTATTTTGCCTCCTGGGACAAAACGGCGCGGGCAAAACTACGACGATCAACATTGCGCTTGGCTTTCTGCCTGCCACATCCGGCAGCGTAGCCATAGACGGTTGGCAGGTAACGCCGGGCGGTAGCAACGCCAGCAAAAGCGTAGCCTACATTCCTGAAGTAGTGATGTTGTACGCCAATCTCACCGCCATAGAGAACCTCGACTTCTTCAGCCAGCTGGCGGGATATTCCTACTCCAAGGCCGAACTGCAAAGCTTTTTAACCGATGCCAACTTACAGGCAGATGCGCACCACAAACGCGTAGGTACTTTCTCCAAAGGAATGCGGCAGAAAGTAGGCATTGCCATCGCGATTGCCAAAAATGCGTCCGTGATACTGATGGACGAGCCGACGAGCGGACTTGATCCACGGGCGACAGATGAATTTACCAGGATCGTCAAAAACCTGGCAGCGCAGGGTAAGTCGGTACTGATCGCCACGCACGACATTTTTAACGCGGTGAACATCGGCACCCATATCGGCATCATGAAAAACGGGCAGTTGCTGCACGTGGTGAACGCTGCCGACATCACCCCCGACGCGCTTCAGCGCCTGTACCTGGAAACCATTTAATCACCTATCTGCTAAGACATGAAGCAATTTATTACACTGGCGCAGCATGAAATAAAATGCCTGTGGCGGGAACGGGCGTTCCAGGTACTGGGTGCGTTACTCGCACTGCTATCTGCCTACGCCATCATCACCTCCGCCGGCCAATACAACACCGCTTACAAAGAGCACCTGGCCCTTTCAGACTCGGCGCGTCACCTGCTGGTGCATCAAAAGCCCAAATCAGCGCATATGGCAGGGCATTACGGGCACATCGTATTTAAACCGGCCACGTTCCTGCAGGCGGTAGATCCGGGCGTGAATGCGTATACCGGCAGCACAGTGAGGCTGGAAGCACACCGGCAGAACGAAGCGGTCTTCATCCCGGCCGCTGGCCAGTCCTCACTGGTAAGATTCGGTGCATTTTCGTTTGCCCTCTTATTGCAGGTGGTTTTCCCGCTACTGATCCTGTTTACCTGTTACCGCGCTATCATCGCCGACAGGGAGAATGGAACACTGAAGCTGCTCGCGTCGCAAGGTGTGCGTATGCGGAAGCTGATTATGGCCAAAGCTGCTGCTTACACAGGCATCTACTGGGTTTTCCTGCTACTGGCGGCCACGGCCTATGCCATTACCTTTTACGCCGGGCAGGCGGCCGACACTACAGGCGATGTAATCGTGCGTATATTGGTATTAGTGAGTGTGTATGCCATCTATTATGCGCTCATCGTGGCGCTGACCGTCTTCCTCTCGGCCCGGGCCAAGAGTCCGTCAGGCTTGCTGGTAGGCCTGCTGGCAGTATGGTTTATCTTCACCATCATCATACCCAAAACCGCCGCCAGCATTGGTGCGCAGCGGGCACCGCTTCCTACGAAGCTGGCTTTCCAGGAAGCAATTATGCAAGAAAAGAAGAACGGCATTGACGGGCATGATCCGCAGAACGACCGTACGAAACGGTTTAAGGATTCGGTACTTCGCGCTTATGGTGTAGATAGCGCGCAGCAGCTCCCGGTTAAAATGGGCGGACTGCTCATGCAGGCAGACGAGGACTTCAACAACATGGTGTACGACCGCGCCATGCAACGCATCAGTCGTACCATCGCCGCGCAAAACAGCATTGGTGCCCTGTCAGGCTTTGTAGACCCATTTATGGCGGTAAAGAACCTGTCGATGGGCATTGCCGGCACCGACATGCAGCACCACTTTCATTTCACCACTACGGTAGAAGATTACCGGCGTGTGTTAATCCGGGACCTCAATAAACTCGATGCCGCGAAGGAGTCGGAATACAAAGACGAAAAAGGTAAACTCACAAATGAGTACTGGGAAAAGGTGCAGGACTTCCAATACGAATCACCCGCTATCCGCTGGAGCTTATCTAACTACCTGCCGGAAATGCTGGCCTTAGTCATTTGGATAACCGGCACTTGCGCATTGATCTGGTTCACCTCCAATAAAATTAGCATCGCATGAAGCAACTACTGACTTTCTGGAAGTACCAGGCCATCCTCTTCGCCCGCAACAAATTACTGGTAACCGGCTTATTGTTCCTTTTCGCCAGCGCTATATTCAGCGCCCGCTACGGGCAACACTTCGTTGCGCAACAGGAAACGATGATCTACTCCATCGACACGCTGGAACAACGCAACCGGGAATATGCCATCAATGAAATAAAACGGCGCGATACAGCCAGGATGAATGCGGAGGACAGCATCCGGTTTAATAAGGCAGGTAAATATTACCAGTCCGGCATTGCCGAAAGTAAAACCCTCGTCTATCGCCCCGGACCGTTTACATCGCTGGCTATCGGGCAAAAAGATAATTTCCCGTTTTACCATTCGCTTGCCGGTTACGACGCCAATATATACACCGCCGCCCCTACCGACATTCAAAACCCGGTAAAACTTTTGGCGGGCAACTTTGATCTTTCTTTCGTGATCATCTACCTGTTGCCATTATTTATTATCGCGATCGGGTACAATGTACTTTCCGGCGAAAAGGAGACTCACACATTTACGCTGTTGCGCGTGCAGGGAAGCGCCAAGCGTGTATTAAGCGACAAGCTGATGTTCCAGGCGGCGCTGCTGATCATCTGCACGATTATTATGTGTGGATGCGCTTTCATCGTAAATGGTATTACCCGTACGGCCACCATTACACAGATGATCAGCTGGATGCTGATCGCTGCCATCTACATCCTGTTCTGGTGCTCAATTGTTTACTTTGTAGCCTCACTTCAGCGGTCCAGCGCCACCAACGCGCTGGTGTTAGGCGGTACGTGGATCCTGCTCTTATTATTAGTGCCCTCGGTCATACATAAAAGCGTATCGTCTGCACACGAACAGGAGCTGGCGCAAACCATGTTTAACAGCCGCGGCGACCTGCCTACTGCGCGCGACCTGGATTCAGCGCAACTTATCGATTCGTTTAACCGGCTGAAGCACGACTATCCCATACCTGCCATGAACGATACCGGCAGCAGTGCACAGCGTTTCTACGAAAACCTGATGCGTCGCGAAATACAGACGCGTTTCGACAACGAACTGGGCAAGGCAGTGATTCGCAGCCAGGTGAATGAGTACAATAGAGCAATGTCCTTAAATTGGGTGAACCCGGTATTTGCCATACAGAACGCGTTTAACCAGCTGGGCAATTCGGAGATCAATAATTATCATCATTACCTGGCGGAAGCCGAAACCTACCAAACCAAACGACGTTATCACCTGAACAATTACGCCATACAGGGAAAGGCCTTTGGGATGGATGATTACCTCAATGTGCCGGAGTTTAAACTTACCCATAGCGGCCCTGCGCCTATGGACCTACTGAGGTTACTGGCACCGGTAATGTTGTTGTCCTTAGTGTTGGTGTTGCTGGCGGCCTTCAGGCCGATCAGATAACTAGCGCAGAGAAGTCGTATGATTCCTGATCATGCGACTTCTCTTCTATATTGCATATGGAGGTCTTATTTATTAGTCTCCATCTCCTCGGTGGTCCGTTTACTCCGGTACTGCTGCGGCGACACGCCCATCGTTTTCTTAAAGATCCGGGAAAAATACTGCTGGTCGGATATCCCCACGGCAAGGCCTATCTCCTTAATGCGTTTATCGGTAAACAGCAGGAACTGGCAGGCATGCTGCATTTTGAGGTGATTGTAATATTCAATCGGCGCAAAGCCTGTCTTTTTACGGAACAACAGTGAGAAATGGGAAGCGGAGAAGTTTACGGCCTGGGCGATTCCTTCCAAAGTAAGATTCTGATCCACGTTTTGTTTCATGAAGCTGATGGCCTGGTCCACGGTATCGCTGATGCTGTTATGCACTGCGCGTCCTTTATCTTCATAAAGAAAAGATGCCAGGTAGTGCCAGGCGCACATGTTACAGTGCATGAGGTGATCCATGCTGTAACCGCGTTCGAGCTGCCCGTACATTTCATCGAATAAAGCAATGGTCTTCCCTACATCTGGCAGAAAGCCTTTGTGACCATTCAGATGCCGGATCAGCTGCTGTGCCCATGCTTCCGCCAGGTTGCCATTGAAGTGCATCCAGTAGATCGTCCACGGATTATGCGCATCTGCCACGTAAGTATGTTTCACCTTAGCCGGGATAATGAGAAAATCGCCCGCCAGCAACGTGTACGACTGATCATGAACAATAGCGGTACCGGCACCTTCGTGGCAGTAGATCAGTATATGCTGATCTGCCCCGGATGGACGTTGGCGGTAATGAAAATGAGCTTTGGGATAATACCCTATATCGGTGATGTAAAGACTATTTATTAAAGCATGGGAAACACACTTACCCTGCAACACCGATCTCGGTATGATGATCGCCTTTTGCCCCTGGAACCCATCCTTCTTCCGTCGTTTATTCAGCATAACGTATTACAATAAAATAATCCACAACAATAATCACATTGTCACTGCTTCTTAAAGGTAAAAAAAGTTCTTTTGTACACATCGTTTATTAAATATTTACGCTCGGCTTTATAACATTTCACTTATGATCCTATCTACTTTCCGCGTACTGGGCCTGCCGGCACTGCTTGCTGTTTCCCTGCTGGCAACGGGCCAATCTTACCAGCTGGATGTCACGCAGGCGAAAACAGACATCCGTACAGGACACCTTCAACTCGGCGGCAGTAACCCTAAGGGAGACAGTATTGCTGTCAATAATTTTTACGCTACACTGAACGGCAAGCCATGGATCCCGATTGCGGGGGAGTTCCACTACTCGCGTTATCCTGAAAGTCGCTGGGAAGAGGCGATCCTGAAAATGAAGGCAGGCGGCATTAATGTGATCGCCACGTATGTTTTCTGGAACATGCATGAGGAACAGGAAGGACAGTTTAACTGGCAGGGCAACCGCGACCTGAAACGTTTTGTACGTCTTTGCGCTCAAAACAACATGCCCTGCATCGTACGCATCGGCCCCTTCTGCCACGGCGAAATACGCAGTGGCGGCATTCCCGACTGGATCATGGGCAAGGCATTGAGCATTCGCTCGAATGATCTATTGTACCTCCGGTATGTCGAGAGGCTGTATAAAGAGATCGGCGGACAGCTGCATGGCATGCTGTACAAGGAAGGCGGCCCGGTAATCGGCATCCAGATTGAAAATGAATACCAGCACTCGGCGGCGCCATGGGGACTCACTTATCCCGGTCAGCCCCACGACTTCACCGCGTCTGAACGGGACTTGTCGGTAACGCAGGAAGGCGTTGGCATCGCCGAAGGCAATAATCCTTATGCGGAATTGGGCAATGATCATATGAAAGTATTGAAACAACTGGCCGTCAAGGCCGGACTGCAGGTACCGCTGTATACGGCCACCGGCTGGGGCAATGCCGCCATCGTACCCAACGCATCTATCCCCGTAACAGCCGCTTACGCCTATCCCTTCTGGACGGAGAAGAAGGACCAGTCGCCGTTTTTCCTGTATACGGACCTGCATAAAAAACCAGACTATTCGCCCGTCCGGTATGTTCCGCAGGACTACCCTGCGTTTGCGTCGGAACTTGGATCAGGTATTATGTCTGTTTACAAAAGAAGACCGAAAGCTGTGCATCAGAGCTTCGATGCGATGATCAACCGCTGCCTGGGCAGCAGCGCGAATGGCATCGGTTACTATATGTATCATGGCGGCTCCACGCCGCAGGGAAATGGCTATTACTTTAACGACGAAGCGTACGGAATGCCGAAGATCTCTTATGACTTTCAGGCGCCCATTGGCGAATACGGCCAGGTTAGAGAAGGCTTCCATCGTTTAAAGTTGTTACACTTCTTCGTGCAGGACTTTGGCGATCGCCTCGCCCCTATGACCACGGTGCTGCCTGCCAATGCGGCGACGCTCACGCCCGTGAATGTGACCGACCTCCGTTATGCGGTGCGTTCAGACGGCCAACGCGGCTTCCTGTTCGTCAACAATTTCCAGGATGATGCGGTGAGTACGAATAAGGAAGATATCGCCATCACACTAAATACCAGAGAAGGCGCGATACCGTTTCCAGCGTTCTCATTACCCTCCGGCGAAAACACGATCTTTCCGTTTAACTTCGATATGAATGGCGCAAACCTTCGTTATGCTACGGCACAACTGTTGATGAAAGGAAGTGGTGAAAAGAGTGATTTCTTTGCCTTCTTCACACCCGAGGGCGTGAAAGCGCAGTTTCTATTTGGTCCGGATGTGAAGATCAAACCGGCTAAGGGTATTCGTATCAGCAAAACCCAAGAAGGCTCCCTGGTGAGCGTTACCGGTACAGAAGCCGAATTCAGTATAATCGCGAAGGGCGTTAAAACCAATTTACTGCTGGTTCCGAAGAAGAAGGCACTCACCTCTTACGTGGTGAATGTATCGGGCCACAAACGCCTGTTGTTTTCGCCTGCTACTGTATTACAAGACCGAAACGGCAAACTTCAGTTTTATGCAGATAACTCGCCTGAGTTTACCGCGACCATCTATCCCGCACCCAAAACACCGCTCAAAAGCGCTTATGCAAAAGCGATGGGCAATGGCATGTGGAAGTTCCAACTACCCGTCGATTCGCTGATCGTCACCACCAAAGCGACAGGCAGTAATAAACTACAGGTACAATTGCCAGCTACACTGAAAAAGCACGTGGCAGATGCGATCCTTACTGTAGACTACATTGGCGACACCGGCATGGGCTTCCTGGATGGCAAACTGGTTACCGACGAGTTCTACAAAGGTATTCCCTGGGAGATAGGCTTGCAGCAGTTGATGCCTTTTCAGAAAGAACAGGCGCTTAACTTTTACTTCCGCCCTATGCACAAGGATGCCAGTTACTTTGTAGACCTGGATGGGGCGGATATTCCCGATTTTGGCGACAAGAAAACGTACCTCAAAATAAATCGCGTATCAATCCGACCGATCTACTACGTGGAGGCCGAATAACACCTACTGAAAAAAGAACAGCACCTTCAGGAATGAAGGTGCTGTTATCCTTACCACGTGTATTTTAATCAAACTACTTCCATAAATCATTTTGCTTCATCGCCGTATTGGAGTTGATTTCTCCCTGCGGAATCGGGAAGTAATCGTGCTTCAGCGGTACATAGAATTGTTTGCCCACTTTATCACTATTGGTTACTTCCTGCTGCAGCAGCCCCCACCTTTTCAGATCATAAAAACGCTGCCCTTCCCGCGCAAATTCCAGGAAACGTTGGTGCCTGATCTCTGCCATCATCGCATCTTTCGACAAACCAGCTGCCAGCAGGCCCAGGTTCGCCCTTGTGCGCACATCCTGCACGAACGGATAAGCTTCTCCTGCCCTGTCCTGCATGGTGAGGGCTTCTGCCAACAGCAATTCAATATCGGCAAAACGAAGCGCTCGTTCATTGTTGCTGGAGGTATAGTTGGCCGCGCCACTCGTGCCGGAAAGCTCATTGTCCTGCATGTAGTTCTGGTATTTCTTGAACATCGACTTGTAGCCGAACTGTAAGGTAAAGGCGCTGAACGGCTTGTTGTAAAACACAGAACCGGGATAATCCCAGGCGAGTGTCGCATACATGCGGGGATCTAAGGCACCACCCACCGTTTTCTCTACCTGGAATTCGTTGAACAGTTTGTCGGTCGGACTCACCTCGAACCAACCCGCTACTTCTGATGGCGCGAACTCCTGTGCGGTCGTTACCCCCAGGCTTTCATTCGCGTTCTCGCCCGACCATGGATTGGTGCCGCCTACGTCATTCAGCTGAATCTCGAATACGGATTCAATATTGTTTTCACGATTGGCCACAAAGTTGTCGCCGAAATCGGTGGTGAGATCATAAGTGAAAGGTGCTACCGTCAGCTGTTTCAACGCGGCTTCTGCCTTCGCCCAATCTTTCATGTATACGTAGGATTTGCCCAGGTAACCCAAAGCTGCCCCCTGGTGGCCCTGCCCTTTTCGGCATTGTCTCTCGTAACGGGCAGTGCAGGTGCGGCCTCTGTAAAATCTTTCACGATCTGTGCCCACACTTCTGCCTCCGGCGATTTGGGGATGAAGTAATCCTCTTTAACGGCGGGTACCGTCAAACGGATAGGCACATCTCCAAAATTGATCGCCAGGATGAAGTAGTTAAGTCCTCTCAAAAACTTCGCCTCGGCGATGTACATATTTTTCTTATCGTCCGCAAGTCCGGCCTTATCGATGTTTTCCATGATCTGGTTCGCACGGAAGATGGCGCGGTACGAGATGTTGAACACGTTCGTCGCCGCGGCGTTATCCGGCGTATTGGTGAAAGTGGATAACTGGTAGAGGTAATTCACGTCGTTGCGGATGAAAAAATCATCCCCGCGACCGTTCGACAATTCCACGCCACGCACGCCCCAATATCCGCCGTCTACGTTTTTAAAGAGTCCGTAAGTAGCGGCCAGTGCGCTTTTAATATCATCTTCTGTTTTCCAGTAGATGTCTGATGTAATCCTGTTCGGATTCGTTAGTTCTAACGTATCGCTTGCGCAGCTGGCGAGTGACAGCGTTGCGGCGGCTATGATAAGTATCTTTTTCATACATTGAATTTTAATCGTTCTACAATCCCAACTGTAAGCCTACAGAAAGTACCCTGGCCAATGGATACGCCACATGGCCATAATCCACGCCCCTGTCCAGTATAGTACCGGTGCGACCAAGATCGGGGTTGAAGCCGGTGTACTTCGTAATGGTGAACAGGTTATCCGCACTCAGATAAGCCCTCAGGCTGGATATCTTGATTCTTTCCAATGCTTTTTCCGGAACGTTATAGCCCAACTGCAGGGTCTTTAACCTGAAATAAGAACCGTTCTCCAGGAAGCGGGAAGACGTTTGTGCATTGAAGTTAGGATCGTTGATCACTGCCCTTGGCACGTTTGTCGGCTTTGCTGCAGTCCAGGCGTTAAGCGTGGCACGGCTGTAGTTCATTTCCAGGTTCATGCCTTCGAGGTCCTGGCGCATACCATTGTAAATCTTGTTGCCGGAGGTACCCTGCATAAATGCATTCAGGTCGAAGTTGTAGGCAGATACATTGAAGCCAAGCCCGTATTCAAACTTAGGGAAAGGACTACCCATGTTTACGCGGTCGGAGTTACTGATAAGACCATCGCCATTCGCATCGAAGAATTTGATATCGCCGGGTGCAGCATTCGGCTGGATCAGTTCACCGTCTTTATTGGTGTAAGCATCAATCTCCGCCTGCGACTGGAAAATACCGAGTGACTTGATCAGGTAGAAAGCAGCCACTTCGCCACCCGCCTGCGTTAATGTAGTAGACGCGCCGTGATGCGTTGGTTGTCCGCCGAATATCTGTTGCGAACCTGTACCCAGTTCGATCACTTTGTTACGAAGCGTGGTGAACGTACCGGTTACATTATAACTGAACGGGTCTACTTCATTACTATGACTCAATCCCATCTCGAAACCTTTGTTCTGCAAGGTGCCGGCATTGATCACCGGGTTGGAAGAAGAACCGGCCGAACCGGGGATAGGCACGTTTAACAGTACATCCGTCGTTCTCTTCTCAAAATAATCGGCCGTGAGGTTTAGCTTGCCATTAAAGAAACCCGCATCGATACCCACGTTAACGGTCTTCGTGTTTTCCCATTTGATATTGGGAGATGCAAATGCCGTTTGGATAGCGCCGAACCATTTCTGCTGATCCGGACCACCCACGTAGTTGATGTTAGAAGCAATGGCCGCGCTGTATTGGTAGTCGCCAATTTCCTGGTTACCTAAAATACCGTAGCTACCTCTCAGCTTCAGTGATGACAAGGTAGTGGGTGGGATAGACCAGAAAGCTTCATTAGAGATATTCCAGCCCACGGCTACAGATGGGAAATTGCCGTACCGGTTGCCTGCGCCGAAACGCGAAGAACCGTCGCGGCGGAAGCTGGCCGTCAGCAAGTAGCGGTCATCGTAAGAATAGATCACGCGGCCGAGTGTAGAGAGCAGTACATTCTCTGTACGGTTGCCCGCCACGTTAGCCGTACCGGAAGCGGCATCCAGCTCGCGGAGACCGTCAGGCAAATTGGTTTTGCTGGCCAGCCAATAATTGTACTGGTACTTCTGGTAGGTATAACCTACCAGGGCCTGTATGCTGTGTTTACCGAAATCCTGCGTGAAGTTGAGCGTATTTTCCGCCAGCACTAACTGGTTCCTGTCTTTAGACTGACTTAAATCGTTAGTAGGATGTGAGAACAGCGAGCCTACATTATAGCGGCGATGGTAGTCGTCCGTGGCACCGAAAGAGCTGGTGTAACCTAAGTTAAACCGGTATTTTAAAGATGGCAACAGGCTCACCTCTGCAAAAGCATTGGCGAGAATGGAGGTTACTTCGTTCGTAATGTCCTCAAGATACAGCTGCGCAACCGGGTTGGCGATGTTCACCACTGGTCCGCTTGCGCCCGAGAAGCCACCGATAGCGGTACTGTCATATATCTGGAAAGCAGGGATCATCTTTGCTGCAGAGCCTACAGGGTTACCACCCTGGCCGCCCCAGCCGCCGGGCATCCTGGTCCACTTTTCCCTTGTGAGCAACACCGTTTCGCCGATCTTGATCTTGCCTTTGGTTGTTTCTGACTTTACACGCATACCATAACGGCTGTAGCCTGTTACGTCAACGATACCGTCCTGGTCGTTATACTCACCCGATACACTGTAGCGCGAAGATTCATTACCACCGCTGATCGATAGCTGGTATTGCTGTATCACCGCAGTACGATAGATCGCATCCTGCCAATCCGTACCCTTGCCCAGCGCCGCCGGGTTGGCTGCGATCGCCAGTCGCGGTAAACCTGCTGCATCGTGTGCCGCATTACTTACCGTAGCCCACTCGGAGGCATTCAACACATCCCAGGCATGATCTATCTTTTGCAGGCCGACATTCGTACTGAACTGGATGGCTGTTTTGCCAGCCTTGCCCGACTTCGTGGTCACCAGCACCACGCCGTTGGCCGCACGCGAACCGTAGATCGCCGCTGCGGAGGCATCTTTAAGAATATCCATCGATTCGATATCGCCTGGTGCAATGTTATTGATATTAGCCACCTGCACCCCGTCTACCAGGTACAGCGGCGCCGAGTTACCCAAAGTACCCACGCCCCTGATGAGGATGCGCGTACCGGCACCGGGGTCGCCACCGGCCGATTCGACAGTGACGCCGGGCAGCTTGCCCTGCAAGGCACGGCCTACGTTACTCACGCCTTCCGCCTTAATATCGCCCGCCCTTAAGGAGGCGACAGAACCGGTAAGGTCCTTTTTACGTACCGTTCCGTAACCGATCACCACTACTTCGTTTAAACCGGATACGCTGCTTTTGAGTGTAACATTCACTATACTCTCACTGCCGACCGTTACCGCTGCCGACTCGTACTCCATAGAAGAAATCAGTAATACATCGCCCACCTTTGCAGCAAGCGAAAACTGGCCTTTATCGTCAGTGATAGCGCCTGTGGTAGTGCCCTTTACCTGCACCGAAGCGCGGAAGACCGGTTGTTGAGATTCATTCGTAACCTTACCTGAAATCGTTTTTTGTGCGTTGGCTAAAAGTGGAGTTAGCATCATCATCCATACAAACGCCATTGCCAGCCAGGCAGGCGGTGAACTGTTCACCTCTGTGAAATTTTTCATACGGGAATGTTTAATGTTTGCGGAATTTATCCGGTGGAATTGTTCTCGGGTAAAGATAGTTTGATGCGAAAAATCACCGTTGGACTATTGGACTTTTTATATGGATTATCTTATTATGCTGTCACCCGTTCGCAGGGAAAAGTTGTAGTGGGGACCGCAATACGGACAGGAACAAATTTTCCCCTGTCCGGGGTTAACGACCGTGCAGTTTATTTGGATTAAAACGATAATGGCAGCGGCCTGTTTTCTCAATAAGGGATAAAAGATTCAGGTGGGTGAAAAATTGATCCCTGGAGATGCGCTCCGGTATCCTGCAGGTAACCGCCGTTACAGCCGACCTGGGCCAAAATTGAGTTATCTTCGTAGCCTTGAAAAGAAGCGTATGAAGAAAATAGGATTCTTATCGTTCGGCCATTGGTCTAATCATCCTGCCTACCAGGCCCGTACAGCAGGCGACACCTTACTCCAGTCGATTGATCTGGCCGTTGCTGCTGAAGAAATCGGTTTGGATGGCGCCTATTTCAGGGTACATCATTTCGCGGCGCAATTAGCCTCTCCTTTTCCTTTACTCTCTGCCATCGGCGCTAAAACGAGCCGTATAGAGATCGGAACGGGCGTGATCGATATGCGTTACGAAAATCCCCTGTACATGGTGGAAGATGCCGGTGCGGCCGATCTGATTTCGGGCGGACGATTACAACTGGGCATCAGCAGAGGATCGCCCGAGCAAGTGATTGATGGATGGCGTTACTTTGGATATGAACCTGCAGCCGGCGAAACCGATGCAGACATGGGCCGCCGCAAAGCGTTACAGTTCCTGGAACATTTGAAAGGCGTTGGATTTGCACAACCGAATCCTTACCCTATGTTCCTGAATCCCCCGGGATTATTAAGGCTGGAACCACATTCCGCAGGGCTGCGCGACCGCATCTGGTGGGGCGCAGCGTCGGATGCCACCGCTATCTGGGCCGCCGAAAATGGCATGTACCTGCAAAGCTCCACACTGAAGTTTGACGAGAGCGGCAAACCGTTCCATATACAACAGGCAGAACAGATCCGGGCATACAAAGAAGCCTGGAAAAAGGCCGGTCATACCCGCGAACCAAGGGTATCTGTGAGCCGTTCTATCTTCGCATTGATGAATGACCGCGACCGTCAATATTTTGGCCAGGATACAA
Organism: Chitinophaga horti; assembly: GCF_022867795.2. Classification (NCBI taxonomy): domain Bacteria; kingdom Pseudomonadati; phylum Bacteroidota; class Chitinophagia; order Chitinophagales; family Chitinophagaceae; genus Chitinophaga; species Chitinophaga horti. The sequence goes on from NZ_CP107006.1 coordinate 3,197,044, forward strand.
GAAGTGCCGACAAATTCGGCTACATCGAAAGCGACCGACGCGCCGTATTCGGAAAAAGTTACGCCGGCGAGCCGGATCAGCTGATTAAAGAACTGGCAAAGGATGAAGCGATCCAGGAAGCGGATACGTTGTTGCTGACGATCCCTAATACGTTGGGGGTGGATTATAATGTGCATGTGTTGTCATCGATACTCGAGCATGTGGCGCCGGGGTTGGGGTGGCGATAAGTGAATGAGATTTTGAGATGCCCGTAGACGTTGCGTTTACGGGCATCGTTGTTTGTATAGCAAGAACGATGAGCTGGCACAATATGTGCGCTCATGCAGCCAACCTAAAACATCGTTTATGACGAACCTCGAACTCACACGTAAACTTTGGGATGCTTCTGAAGCGACAGGCAGTTTTCAGCCTATCATCGATCAATTTGCGGAGGATGTGGTCTTCCAGGCGACTATCCCTCCCGGAACGCCGATCAGCGGTGAGTTTCGGGGCAAGGCCAGGTTGCAGGAGTACTTCGATACTATACTGCCGCAGGTGGCGAGTTTCGAGCAACTGGAACCTTTGGAGTTTGTGCCGCATGGCGAAGATAAGGTGATCATCCTGGGGAATGATGCATTTACGCTGCCCGTGAATGGGAAGAAGTACAGTAGTCCTTATGCTACGGTGCTTACCTTCCGTGGTGGGATGATTGTGAAGATGTTGATTATACAGGATTTGTCGGGGATTTATGAGGCGTATAAAGGGCAAGCGTAAGTTGTCCTTTTAGTCGGGAAGACAGGATTCGAACCTGCGGCCTCGTCGTCCCGAACGACGCGCGCTACCGGGCTGCGCTACTTCCCGTTGGGAAATCAAATTTAGCAAATCAGCAATTATTTCAAAAAAATCTTCAGGCTATATTATCTTATCGTCAAGCCCGCCCCAAATCCACCGCTGATTCCTCTATCCGACCGCCCATCAAAACGCCCACTTCACCCTATTCCTTCAGCACAGCCAAAACATTACCTTGGACGCATCAATCCAAGAAAAACACGTCATATGTCTGATTCCAGAAGGGAATTTTTGAAGAAATCCATGCTATTATCCGGCGCGACCGGACTTTCCACCATCCTCCCTGCATCTATACAGCGGGCGCTGGCCATTGATCCGGCGCCAGGCAGTACGTTTCTTGATGCGGAACATATTGTGATCCTCATGCAGGAGAACCGCTCGTTTGACCACTGCTTCGGCGCCTTACAAGGGGTGCGCGGGTTTAATGATCCACGGGCGATAAGTTTGCCGGACAAAAAACCGGTATGGCTGCAGACGAACGAAAAGGGTGAAACGTATGCACCTTTCCGGCTCGATATGAAGGACACGAAGATTACCTGGATGGGCTCTTTACCGCACTCGCGGGCCAGCCAGGTGGATGCTTACAACGAGGGTAAGTACGATAACTGGCTCATCGCCAAACGACCTGGCAATAAACAGTACGCGGGCATGCCACTTACACTGGGTTATTATACGCGTGAAGATCTTCCCTTCAACTACGCCATGGCAGATGCGTTTACGGTTTGCGACCAGAACTTCTGTTCGGCTATGACGAGTACTACACCGAACCGTTCGTTCTTCTGGACGGGCAAGATCACGCATCAGTGGGACGGCATCGAAAAAGCACACATCCGCAACGATGACTTCAGCTTTGCGAAGCTGGACTGGGGAACGTTCCCGGAGCAACTGGAGAAGAATAATGTGAAATGGAAGTTTTATCAGAATGAGCTTAGTTGCGGCGGCGGATGGAAGGGTGAAGAGAAATCATGGCTGGCAAACTTTGGCTGTAACCTGCTGGAGTTCTTTGCCCCTTACAATGTGAAGTTTAGTGAACGATATATTACAGGATTACAAAAGCTGGTAGATACGCTGCCCGACGAGATCAATAAACTGCAGGAGGAAAGTCCTTCTTCTGAAGAAACGGCCAATAAAAACAAAGCGGCGATCGCGAAGAAACAAGCAGCGCTGGACAATGCACGGGCAGAACTGGCGAAATGGAATAAAGAGGCTTTTGACAAACTAACGCCGGAGCAGAAAAAGCTGTACGAGAACGCCTTCGTGGTAAATGCAGGTGATCCCGGGTACCGGTCTGTGACTAAACTGCAATACAAGGATGGCAATAAAGAGCGCGAGGTCACAGTGCCTTCGGGCGATGTGCTGCACCAGTTCCGGAAGGATGTGAACGAAGGTAAACTGCCAACAGTATCGTGGCTGGCGAGTCCGCAGAACTTTTCGGACCACCCGAGTGCCCCCTGGTACGGTGCCTGGTATGTGTCGGAGGTGCTGGACATTCTCACGAAAAATCCCGAGGTGTGGAAGAAAACAATCTTCATTGTTACTTATGACGAGAACGATGGCTACTACGATCACGTACCGCCGTTTTCTATCCCGGATAACAACAAACCCGGCACCGGTAAGGTGTCTACAGGAATTGATACAGAGGTCGAACACGTGCGCCTGGCAAACGAGCTGAAACAGGGCGTTCCGGAAATGCAGGCGCGCGAAGCGCCGATCGGACTGGGCTTCCGGGTACCGATGATCATTGCATCACCGTGGAGCCGTGGTGGCAAGGTGTGTTCGCAGGTATTTGAGCACACGTCTACTTTACAGTTCCTGGAAACATTTATTAATAAGAAATACAATAAAAACATCCGCCACGAAAACATAAGCCGGTGGAGAAGGGCGATCAGCGGCGATCTTACTTCGGTATTCAGTCCTTTTGATGGCAGCAGTCCAAAGCCACTGCCTTTCCTCAACCGGGATAAATTTGTACAGGATATTTTTAACGCGAAGTTCAAAAGCGAACCGACGGGCTTTGCGGAGCTCACACCTTCCGAGATAGCTGCTGCGATTAAGTCACCGTCAAATATTGCTGCCCGCCAGGAGAAGGGCGTAAGACCTGCGGCAGCGCTGCCGTACGAATTGTATGCGGACGGACAATGGGATGCTGCGCAACAACGATTCGTGATCAATATGGCAGCGGGGAAACAGCTGTTCGGAGAACGATCTGCAGGCTCACCGTTTACCGTGTATTGTCCTGGGGCATTCACAGATGAAGACGGTCGCACGGATACGTGCCGGAACTGGCAGTTTGCGGTGGAGAAAGGTGACAAATTGAACTACAGCTGGCCGGTAAAGGGCTTCAGTAATGAGATATACGAACTTCGCCTGCACGGCCCTAACGGCTTCTTCCGCGAGTTTAAAGGAAGTGCGAAAGACCCGCAGCTGGATATACGGTGCGCTTATCCATCCGATGTAAAAAAGCAGGCCGGGCTAAGTCTCAACATGAATGCTGCCGAGGCGCTGACGATCGTGATCAAAGACAATGCGTACGGACAAAAGGACATTTCGCGCAGCCTCGTGAAAGGAGCTGCCGAAACGCTCATCTTACCGCTGACGAAAAGTTCGGGCTGGTATGACTTCACGATCAAAATAAAAGGCATAAAAGATTTCGAACAACGGTTCGCCGGTCGTGTGGAAACGGGTACAGACAGTATCACCGATCCGCAGATGGCAGGATAATTTTACCTGGGGGGAGCGTATGAAGCGCTCCTCTCCCTTTTTACGATACCCCGAAATGTTTGTTGATCTTATCGATACCGGCCCGTGGTGAAGGAGATAAATTTGTCCGATTCAAAATTTCTTAAGAATTTTGCACACACATCTGCGAATTTAGCTAACCTGCAATTGAACTACACGAAACTGTTTTAACCTACTTCTGTCGTCATTATGTTACTTGCTGGCCTTTCTGGAAAGAGAGGCAAGAAGAAGATATTTTTTTACGCGTGGTAATTAGTTCAAGCTAATGAGTATACATATTGAAATGGCGCCTCAGTACGAATTTCTGAGAAGTTATATCGAGGCGATTCCTGAGAAGTTTAATTCCATGGGGATTGTGGTCCACAAGGCGCGTAACATCATTCGCCTCGACATGGCCAAAAATATAAAGCTGGTGATCAAATCTTACCAGCAGATTTACCTGTTTAACCAGTTCTGTTATGCTAACCTATTGCCTTCCAAAGCCAAGCGGGCCTTTCACTATGCAGAAAAACTGATCAACAAAGGATTTGTTACACCCGAGCCGGTCGCCTACATCGAGTGCATCAATAACGGTTTGATGAAAGAAAGTTATTTTGTGTGTACGTATACTGACTATCAGCCACTGAAGCAGGTTACAGACATGCCGATAGATGAAGCGCGCCAGTTACTGGATACCTTTGCCGCTTTTACCGCGCATCTGCATAAGAAAGATATTTATCATAAGGATTTTTCCGTAGGCAACATCCTTTACAAACAGGATGAAACTGGTTATCATTTTTCATTGGTGGATAACAACCGCATGCAGTTCCGCCACGGTTCGTTCGCCGACCGTATGAAAAACCTCCGTCGTCTTGACCTGCCACTGCCTATGCTGGCTTATTACTGTCAGCAGTACGCGAAGATCAATGGCGAAAATGAACTGGTAACGTTAACGACTATGTTAAATTACCGGAAAAAACGCATGCTGTCCGCTACCACAAAGGTCAGTTAAAACATTTCTTCCGCAAGCTGATCACTTTCCCTGAAACACCGTTAACACTGGAGCAAAAAAAAGCAGGATGAATATCCTGCTAATGAACGCGTCAATTAAATAGGGGGTAGTCCCCTGAATTACACCTAGTAAAAAAAACGGTAACGGATAAGGATATACGGACATACCTACACGTCAAAGCACCGGAATGCTGTTCATTCACCTAAAAAACTTATGGGAGAAATCTCACATGATGATTTTCTTCAAAAAACGGGTCGGTTACACACGATATACCAGGGGTAGAATTGAGCTTTTCTTCATATAAATGCTTCTCCATTTTAATGACAATCACATAACGACAAATATATCATACGGGGGCCATATCCTGTAAAATATTTATTCACAACTACTTAAGTTAGTAGCACTCCTAACGTTACTGCACACCCTGCTTTTTGAGCTGTTTATTTTTGATGAAGATGTAGACGATGAGCATAACCAGGGAAATGCCGGCAATCCAGAACAATGCCCGTTCTATGCGGCCATTGTTTCCGAAAATAGCCAGTAGAACAACCAGCGGTGTGATACCACCAAGTGTTGCGAGAATGAAACGTTTATATTGCATACGGAGGAAACCGGCGACGATGCCTAACGCGTCGTTGGAGATAGATGCGAGGCGTGTGATAACGATCGCGGGTACACCGTATAACTTCAGGTATTTCGAAATCGTTTCTTGCGTTTTCGGACTAATGAGTTTACGCACGACACCCGGCCCCAGGTAGCGACCTATCACATAACCGAATGACGAGGACGCCCACACGCCGACAATCGAAATGACCGATCCCCAAATTGGGCCATATGCGGTGATCGCGATGATCATTACCAATATGTTTGGGATCACGATCAAAAACATTTGTATCACCATGACCAATACCAGCACGATAGGGCCAGCAATACCAAACTCCCCTACCCAATCTTTTATAAGGTCCTTATCCTTACTCGTCAGCACCTCGAAGGCCTCATTCACCCAGTCCTTAAACCCGGGAATGAGGAAATAACAACCGGCTAATGCAGCCAGTACACCTATCGATATAAAAAAGGGCAGGTTACTTTGCCCGTTATGTTGTTCGTGAGCAGGGGCTTTAGTCATACCTTCACCATCACAATTAGTATACCATGAGGCTGGTGTTTCTTATTTTTACGATCTGACCGGCCCCAAACTTGCCGATGGAATCATATGAAAACGATCTGGAAGTATTTTAAAGAACAGCGTTGGCGCGTGGCGCTGGCCCTTTTGCTGGCCGGCATTGCGCAGTTATTAAGCCTGGTAGATCCCATCATTTTTGGTAAGATCATAGATGACTATGCGACTAAACCCGTTACCACGAATGAACAGGAACTGGTGCGGGGCGTCATGTACTGGCTGGGAATCGCTATCGGCATCGCCATCGTTGCGCGCATCGCACGTGCTTTCCAGGACTTCGTGACCCGGCAGGCGGTGCAGCTGTTCGGCATGCAGATATTCAACGACGGGCTGAAACAAACGCTGCGCCTGTCATTCCAGGAATTTGAAGAGCAACGCAGCGGGGAAACATTATCCATTCTGCAAAAAGTAAAAACAGATACCGAGCGGTTCATCAATGCCTTTATTAACGTGTTGTTTTCTTCTGTTGTGGGGATGGGTTTCCTCATCTGGTATTCGGTCACTAAAAACTGGATGCTGGTGCCGGTGTTTCTCGTGGGAATACTGGTACTCGGCTCGCTGACGGGACTTCTAAGCAAAAAGATCAAAACCGTGCAGCGAAGCATCAATAAAGAGACCTATAAAATGTCGGGGGTGATTACCGAATCGCTGCGAAACATAGAGCTGGTAAAAAGCCTCGGCCTTACCTTTCCGGAGATACGCCGCCTGAAAGTACAAACGCGTAATATTTACGACCTGGAGATGTTGAAAACCCGTCGGGTACGTACGCTCTCGTTCCTGCAGGGTACTACGTTAAACCTGCTGCGGCAATCCATCTTGTTCATCCTGCTTTGGCTGATATTCCGCCACGTGCTTACGACCGGTGAACTGATCGCCATGCAATTCATTTCTACCTCTATTTTCGGGCCTCTGCAGGACCTGGGAAACATCATCCTCAGCTACCGCGAAGTGGAAGCATCCGTTCACAACTTCGACCAGCTGATGCAAAAGCCGGTTGAACTACGTCCGGACGCGCCCATAGAGACCGGACCATTAAAAACGATTCATTTTGAAAATGTGATTTTCCGCCATAAAACAGCGCACATCAACGCCATAGACGGCGTAAGCTTTGGCGTGGAAACGGGACAAACGATTGCTTTCGTAGGTCCATCCGGCTCCGGTAAATCGACGCTGGTAAAACTGCTTGTAGGTTTGTACCGCCCTGTATCCGGAGAGATCCTGTTCAACGGCGTGTCCGCTACAGACATCCGTTACAATGAACTGCGCCGGCAGATCGGCTTCGTAACACAGGACACGCAGCTTTTTGCGGGAACCATCAAAGAAAACCTCTTGTTCGTAAAGGCCGACGCCACCGACCAGGAAATTCTCGATGCGCTGCACAAAGCCTCCTGCGACGGGCTGCTGGCCCGCTCTGCCAACGGCATCGATACGATATTGGGCGAAGGCGGGATGAAACTGTCTGGCGGAGAAAAACAACGTATATCCATCGCACGGGCGTTGCTCCGCAACCCGAGACTGCTCATTTTCGACGAGGCTACCTCCGCGCTCGACTCACTCACCGAAGACGATATTACGAACACCATTCGTGAGGTATCGGCCAGCCGGGAGCGTATCACAATTTTGATCGCCCATCGCTTGTCGACCATCATGCATGCCGACGTGATTTATGTGCTGGAAAAAGGGAAAATCTCTGAGACCGGGCATCACGATGCGTTGTTAGCGCAAAAGGGCTTATACTACGCCATGTGGCGGCAGCAGGTGGGCGAACGGCGGGAAACCCTGACTAAGCCTGCGAGATAAAAAAGGGGCCGCCTGTAACCAGGCAGCCCTTCACTGTTTTTCAAGCCGAAAATACAAAGCAGAAGAAAAAAATATGCACCTCATCGGCGTCTGCTGGTGCAAAGTTTTACTGAACAAAGATTAGATTGACGAAACGAGTCCCATTTTTTGCCGCTTTAATAGCGCGGCGTACTACATCCTATTAGTGCGTTGTGTTAAAAACATTGTTACAGATGCTGGCCCTTTCTCAGGAATTTTTTCTCATCAAAGTGCTCCATCACAAGTGCAGCGGCGCCGAGGCGTTCTGCTTCATATCCTAAGGGCGAGATAGTGATTTCGATATGCTCCGCGATCTTCGGAATGCAGTGCTCATTCAAAGCCTGCTGCACGGGCGCCAGCCAGAGCCTTCCGGCCAGGGCACCCCTCCCGCTCAACACGATCAATCCCGGGTTCAAAATATGTATTAAAATAGCGACGCCCCGCCCGATGTGATAAGCGGCCTGTGACACCAGTTCAACCGCATATTTATCGCCTTTTACGGCTGCGTCCATAATTTTTCTGAAAGTTTCTTCGAGGTTGTCCATCGACAGGTCCTTCATCTGCGTGGTGCGGCCTTCCCGTATACCTGTAATGGCTTTTTCAGCGATTACGGAAAGGGAGGTTTCTGTTTCCAGGCAGCCCATCTTTCCACAATTACAGATCTTATTGTTAGTGAAAAGCGGGATGTGACTGAACTCTCCGGCAAAACCACTCTCACCGCGAAACAGGCCGCCATCCAGGATCATCCCTAAACCAATGCCCCAGCCGATATTGATCACCATCGCATTGGGACGATTGCGCGCCGCGCCCAGTCTGAGTTCTGCCAGCGCGATCAGGCTGGAATCGTTATCGATCAGTACAGGAACGCCTGTAAGCATTTCCAGGTAGTCGGTAATGTTGCCATGACCGGCGTCGAGGAAGGAATAGTTGACGCCTTTAGTAACGTCTACGAAACCCGGCATACCAATGCCAATCCCTGCAATCCTTTCTTTTTCGATACCCGTTTCGCGGATGAAGTCTACCAGGTTTGTACCCAGCTGCTGCAGCGCGTCCGGACTGGCTGATAAATCCAGTGCAATTTCTTTTTGTTCGCCTACAAAACGGTTATACATGTCCAGCAGCCCGATGCGGGTTACGAACTGGTCCATCGCCACTGAAATGATATACATGATATCGGGCTTCAGGGAATACATTTGCGGCCTGCGACCACCGGTAGAACTGGCGTAACCAGATTCCACCACCTGCCCATTTTCCACGAGTTCATACAGCGCCTTGGAGGTATGCGGAAGACTTTTTTCAGTAAGCAGGCTTAAGTCCGCGCAGGACAGCTCCCTACTGAAATACAAATGCTTTATCAGCGACTTCTTGTATAATACTTGCCGGTCGGACAAAATTTATTCTGATTTTAATTGATTGGACGGATGGGATGAGTTGGCACCTTCATCCGGCATTCGCGGCGTCGCATTTTGTTAACACAACACGTTTAGCCGTTAACCGATGGCTAAAGTAGATAAACTTCTTTAAATTTTACAAGAAGTGTTCTTACAATTTTAATTAGTTGATGATAATTCTCTAAAAAAGAGGAGAAGATGGAGCTGATGTGGTAATTTATCATCAGGATGGTGAAAATAGTATGAGGCCAGTAATATTACTGGCCGTTTCGGGGTCCAACTTTGTCGAGCAACCGGATAGCGGCTGCGGCGGCAAGACTGCCTGCGAGGTACAATCCTACCGTTAATGCTTTGGTTTGAAGGCTACGGTTACTGTAGCCAGCGTTAAGACCAGTTTTGCGTGGTATGCAGATAGCCGCTGCTCCTGCTGCCACGCCCAGTACACCGGCGCGTATGAACAGGTTTTTCCTGTCGCCTGCTGCGGCGAGGCTGTAGTAAGCGGCGTTGCTCAGGATATCGCCAGCCAGCGTGTAGCTGTATAATTGCTTTTCGCTAAGCGGCGCTAAGTTAGTTTTTGACCATCCTTTTGCCAATACCTGCATACCTAACAGGTCCATGCGCGGTGCTTTCAAAGTGGTTCTTCGGGTTAATTCGTGTAATGCTGTAAGTACGCAGGCGCCTACAAGTCCGCCCGCCATCGCGGCTCCTTTCATAACAATAGTTTACGCAAGAGAAACAAATACCATTCCACCTGCCGCTGGCTTACTTCTTGATATGATACTATTAAAACCACATCTTTTATGATGACCAGGCAAATCACCATCAGGTTACATGGCGCATTGATTATGGCAGATCTGCAGATTGATAAAACAGAGGAAGGCGTCGTTTATAATATCAAATCGAGTCAACATTTCGCCGGCCAGTTACCGGACGGGTTCCAGATTAAGGTGAACGAGGAAAACAACGAGCCCGTGTATGACGAGCAGGCTTTGTCAGAAGAGGGCTTACATATTGTACAGCTCATCTGGAATGAGATCAAAACATTGCCGGCACAGTTTAAGGGTGGCGCTTAACGGATATGCAGCACGCTGTCCTGGCTGTAGCACCAGCCTTCTCACCGAAACATTCGTTTATTGTTTGATCACTACCGACACGCCCGTCACCTTACTCAGGGTAAAGTCATAAACTTTCAGATAATAAATGCCTTTAGGCAGTGTTGTAGGCGGACTCAATACGATATTCGCCTGGTAGTTGGCCACGGCGGTAAATTTCGCGTTGCCGCTGATGTCGTGCAGCGAAAGGCCGTACCGCTTCGCGGGATGCAGCCCCTGTAAGGTAAATTGCGTCGTAAACGGATTCGGATAGGCATGCAAGAGCTCCAGGCCACCTGGCAGTTTTAGATTACAGGTACCACCAACGTTGAAATAAGCGGTTGTGCTGATGGAATCCAGCGGATGCCTGAACCTCACGGTCACCGCATGCCTTCCTGCGGCGAGTGCAGCAGGCTCGATAAAGAAAATGCTGTCTGTGGATACGGGCACACCGTCGACCATCACACTCACGGCGGTACGCCATTTAACGGGTGGATAATTAGTGATGGCGATCCTGTCACTGGCAGTGGCGCTGCAATAATTGCTATCCAGTCCGGCGAGTTTGGGCTGCGCGTCCAATTCCGGATGCACAATCAGCGTAATAGCCGCCTGCTGCCCGTATTCAATACCGTTCGATCCCGCCCAGCGAATAGTATCCGCGCCAATCACATTTTGATAAGGCACGTAGCGCAGTCCTTCGAGATCGGCGCGGGTAAGCTCCTGGCCGGTGATGCCCACCTGCGCACCGCTCCTGTTGCGCAACACGCCCCAGGTCGGCAGCCGGGTGATCTTGATCTTCATCAACTGCCCTGATCCGTACTCAGGTCCTTCGAAATGACTGGTAAAATCCTTCACGCCGAATACGGCGGATGCATTCATGAGTAGCGGCTTCGTAAAGGGCAACGCATCTTTCTCATACAAACTGTCGAGCATCAACCGGTATAATTCATTCTGATAAGATGCATACCATTTATCGCCTTCCGGGTATACGTCCAACTGCCGCCGGCCCAGCAGCCGCGCACTATCACCATTTGCCGGAAAGTACAGCAGCTCGGGCTGCGTGGTGAAATTATTACTATAGATAATGGCATCACCACGTTTGTTGATGCCTTGTATGTTCGCCAAAATTGATGAGCCATATTTATAAAAGCGATGTGTCGTATGCAACAGCTTTAACGAGTCGCCCGCCAGCTGCCTGTACACATAAGTATACGAGTCATACCCCGAAACATGTTTGGCGAGCATTAAATGGCCGTTGTTCAAACCGATTCGCCCTTCATCATAGTCTTCAAGATTATCATCGCGCAACTGCAGGTACACTTTACCAACCGCTCCATCATAATAACCAGCGCCAGATTCGCCGTACGGCGACACCTGGTTGTATGCTGCGTACTGACCATCAACGTTCACATAGGTAAAGTAAGCATTCGGCTTATCTTCGAACAGCATCACCGTTTTTGCACCCTGACTGTAACGATAGATGGCCGGACCAATAATGTAAGCGACGTTCCCTGCGGAATCTACATCTGCATGCTTCACGCCTTTATCGATGAACACCGTCGTCTGCGTAGCCTGGTTGCGCAGGAACAGGGAGTCGCCTATGTAACTGGTCCAGACGATGTAATGACCTGCCGCGTTGGCAGTCCAGGCCTGCTCCTGGAGGAGCTTTACGGTGCCGCTCGTCCACTCGTACACGTTGTAGTAAAGGCCGTAGTTGCCCGTAAAGAAAGCACCCAGTGGGGTAATCCAGGCGGAGCGGCGCGTATAATGCAGGGGCGAAAGATAAATACTGTCCGTGACCTTCGTACTTTGACCGGTACCTAGGTCATATATAAAAGTTCCTGCCTGGTAATTGTACGTCAGGGCCTTGCTATTTGCATAATCCAGTATCTTGTAACCCGACGGCGATGTAAATACAGGCTGCGTCACCGGGTCGACGTTATAATAAAAATCCACATCGACCGAGCTGGTGTTACCAGTAGTATCATAGGCTATTATCCTTAACGGCGCCGCCTCTGCCGACACGTCGATCAAGGTATCTATATCGTTACCGGTAAACCGGTATTGGCGGGATGCGAAGTTGAGTTCCATCGCTGCAACCTGTCCCCCATTATCCACTGCGCTGGCCTTGAAGCGCAGTAATGGCCGGCCGATATCGTCCGCTGTGGGCGATTCGACGGTGATCACGGGCGGGGTGTCGCGAACGATGTTGATGATGGTATCTTTCTGATGCTGCTGGTTGTCGGTGGCGATAATGTGCAGTTGCAACGGGCCGGGAGGAAGTGTATCAAAATTAAACTGGCCGAAGAAGTAAGGCAGCTGTGTAATATTCATCGTTGCAGTACGGGTGTTCACGCTCGCTTTTACGCTCACGATCGCACCAGCGGAGGAAGCTGCGTAACCTTCTATCAATAACTGGTTGCCCACACGCTGGCCAGGCTTAGGTACCAGCATCGAGACACGTACCTGCGCGAATACGGGTTGCATGCCCCATAAGAGCAGCATTAAAACGTAGAATTGTTTCATAGCAAGAAAGGTTAATCATGATCGGGAAAGTCTTAAGCGGTTGAAGGGGTAAAAAGGGCGGGGAAAACGACTGTAAATAGTAAAACAAAAGTCGGCGAACAGGGGGAGATAACAAATACTTAAATGAGTAGAATAGACAAAAAACCGCCGAAGTGAGTGACACAACGGCGGTTGAAAAATGTACTACAGCTGGTACAATAACTACAACCTGAAATTAACGTAATCATCGAAGAAATCACGCGCCTCCCTCACCCACAGTTCCGGCTCCTCCAACGGCGCAAAGTGACCGCCCCTGGGCACTACTGTGAAACGCTGCACGTTCGCAAAACGCTCCGCGTACTCCCGCGGTGGCTGCGAATCGGCGGGGAACAAAGCGACGGCTGTGGGCACAGTCACTTTGCGGAACGTGGTAGCAGCACGACTGCGCACCTGGTAGGAGCGAATGGAGGTGTTGATGGTCTGCGTGATCCAGTAGATCATAATATTGGTGAGCAGCTCGTTCTTCGTAAAACTATTGTCCAGGTTGCCGCGACAGTCGCTCCAGGTGTAAAATTTTTCGATTATCCACGATGCCAGCCCTACAGGCGAATCGTTAAGGGCATAGCCGAGGGTTTGCGGTTTGGTGGAATGCGCCATCGCATACGCCCCCTCTTTCATTAGCCAGTCCTGGGTTTCACGGATGTATTGCTCTTCTGCCGGTGTTTTGTTTTCCAACTGCTCGTTCTGTGAAATATACCCGAGGTCGGTGAGAAAAATGGCTTTTACGCTATTAGGATACAAGTTCGCCATGGCTTTGGTAATGGTAGCCCCGAAGTCGCCACCAGCCGCGAAGAAGGCCTGGTAACCGAGTGCGCCCATCAGTTTTACCCAGATGTCGGCGGTTTCCTCATTATTCAGGGCGACTTTGTCCGAAAAGCCGAAGCCGGGCAGCGACGGCACGACTACATCGAAACCTGCCTCCACGAGCAGCGGGATCACTTTATAATAGCGATAGAAGCTGTCCGGCCAGCCATGGCTGAGAATTACAGGTTTATTGCCGCTGGCCTTTATATGCAGGAAGTGTATTTTAACGCCTTCGATGTCTGCAATAAATTGTGGAAATGTATTAAGAATGGCCTCGTGCGCACGCCAGTCATAGCTTTCCAGCCAGTATTCGGCCAGTTCGCGTAAGTATTGTGGGTTTGTGCCATAATTCCAGCCGGCGGCGCGTGGCTCGTCGGTCCAGCGGGTGTATTTGAGGCGGTACGTTAAGTCGTCGATGTCCGATTGGGGAACGTCTATCCGAAAAGGCGTTATCTGGTACATGGTTATTTTTTTGGGTTGAAAGATGAGTTGCTCTTTCAACACAAAATGTATGCTAGCCACATTTTGAGGCTACCAGGCGTCCCAGTGATAAACCACTCTCGAAAAGTCGCGCGCCGCCAGGTCGTCCGGATGAATAAAGAACTGCCGCACGCCATCGTCGGGCGTTGCGCCTTCCTGCGGCACCATCTGGAAAAGCGGCACATATCCTTTCATCGCGGGCTCCCATGCACGGGGATCTTCATCAATAAAACTCGCATATCCGCCCATTTTATGCCCCTGTTTAAAAAACTGTTCGTGGATAAATTCCAGCAACTGTTCTTTCTGCGGCAGGTATTGATTACAAAATTCATCTGCATCGAACGCGCCGCCGGGGGTGTGGTGATCGCCTATGCCCATGTAGTCGTCCTGTCGCACAAAAGTTAGTACCTGCGGCGCGATAACGGGTCTCAACTCATCCTGCATCAGGTCGTGCAGGAAGCTGAAGTCCTGCAAAGGTTCCCGCACCTGCTCCGGTGTGAAATAAATGATTTTCACGGTAGCCGGTGGCGGTACATCATCATAATCGATCAGCAGGGTGTCGGGCGATACATAAAATTGCAGCAGCCCATCAGCGGGGTAACCGGGCAAGAGCGGCATTTGTGCGAAGTTGAACTGGGCCAGCGGAAACAGGTATTCTCCCTGAGCATCGGTTGGATATGCGTAGTCTTTCGGGATACAGGGATATCCACCAAACTTACCTGCGTCCAAAGCTGTTTTGCCCGCCTGCGCGGTAATTTGCAGGTAAGGCCGGCAGGTGGCGGCGATTTGCGGCCATTGTTCGGCCAGTTGAACAGGTACGGAAAGGTCGCCGGCCACGGTAGCCATATCAAGTGGGGCGGGCGCCTGTTTCCTGCGGGATTGCCACATAGGATTAAGGTTTGTTGTACAAATTAGACAAAATCTGCCATTTCTTCCACCCCTTCGCCCGGGGCATAATCTTTGCGGGCGCACGACATGCAACAACCACAAAAGTCTGGCTTCGTGCGGGTGAAAGGCGCTCGGGAACATAACCTGAAGAATGTAGACCTGGAAATACCGAGAGATGCACTGGTCGTATTTACGGGCGTTTCCGGCTCGGGCAAATCGTCGCTCGCATTTGGCACTTTATACGCAGAAGCGCAGCGCCGTTACCTCGAATCTGTTTCACCCTACGCCCGCCGCCTGTTTCACCAGATGGCCGTGCCGGAAGTAGACGAAATCGAGGGATTGCCACCCGCCGTAGCGCTCCAGCAGCAACGCGGCGCGCCTACCACGCGCTCCTCCGTAGGCAGCGTTACTACACTTTCGAACTTGTTACGCATGCTGTACTCCCGTGCAGGCGATTACCCGAAAGGACAATCAATCATTTACGCCGAAGCCTTTTCGCCCAATACACCCGAAGGTGCCTGCCCGCAATGCCACGGCCTCGGGCGCATATACGACGTAACGGAAAAGAGTATGGTGCCCGACGATTCGCTCACCATCCGTGAAAGAGCTGTAGCCGCATGGCCTACAGCCTGGCATGGACAAAACCTCCGCGACATCCTTATCACGCTTGGCTACGACGTAGACCGGCCGTGGAAGGAGTTACCGAAGAAAGAACGTGACTGGATCCTGTTTACAGAAGATCAACCGGTGGTGCCGGTATATCCGGGCTATACGCATGAAGAGGTGAAGCGCGCCATCAAACGGAAAGAAGAGCCGAATTACATGGGCACGTTTACCAGTGCGCAACGCCACGTGATGCATACGTTCGCCAATACTCAAAGCCCGATGATGAAAAAGAGGGCGCAGCAATATATGCTGAGCAGCGACTGCCCGCAATGTCACGGCAAACGCCTGAAACGGGAATCGTTGTCGGTAAAGTTCGCGGGCTATGACATCGCGGAAATCGCCGCTATACCACTCGAACGACTCTACGAAATCGTGTTGCCTTTCGCGAAAGGTAATATCAAAAAGGATCCCGCGCATCCGGAAAAGGCGTTGGTAGCCCAGCGCATCAGCGAAGACCTGGCCGCCCGTATCGAAGTGCTGCTCAAACTCGGTCTCGGCTACCTCTCCCCCGAACGCAGTACGCCCACGCTATCGCCCGGCGAGCTGCAACGTTTACGCCTGGCAACGCAGGTACGCTCTAACCTTTTTGGTGTTGTGTACGTACTGGACGAACCCTCTGCCGGCTTACATCCCGCTGATACACGATCGCTACTGGAAGCGCTGGACGGACTCAAGGCCGCCGGCAACTCGCTGTTCGTGGTAGAACACGACCTCGACGTTGTACGCCACGCCGACTGGATCGTCGACGTAGGCCCGAATGCCGGTGAAAAAGGCGGTGAGGTGTTGTATAGCGGTGCCCCGGCCGGACTAGCCAAGGTAAAACATTCCATCACCCGCCAATACCTGTTCCGCGAACTGGCACACCAGTCGTCTGCAGGCCGCGACCCCAAAGGCTGGCTGCATCTCAAAGATGTAAGCCGCAACAACCTGCATCAACTGGAAGTGAAGTTCCCGTTAGGGGTGTTCACCGCCGTAACCGGCGTATCCGGCTCTGGCAAATCGAGCCTGGTGAGCCAGGTGCTGATCGAACTGGTGGCCACGCATTTGGGGCAAACGGTTACAGAAGAAGAACAGACGGAACTGATGGAAAAGCGGCCGGTAACGACAGGCGGCCATATCGTATCCGGTATGGAAACGATCAAGCGACTGGTACAGGTAGACCAGAAGCCGATTGGACGCACACCGCGCTCTAACCTGGCGACTTACACCGGGTTGTTCGACCATGTACGTAAACTTTTTGCAGATACGCCACTTGCCCGCCAGCGTAAATACGACGCCGGACGCTTTTCGTTCAATATCGCTAAAGGTCGGTGTAAACATTGTGAAGGCGAAGGTTTTGTGATGGTGGAACTGCTGTTCCTGCCCAGCGTGTACAGCCCCTGCCCGACCTGCGAAGGCAAACGGTATAATGATAAAACACTCGAAGTCAAATACAAAGGCAAAAACATTGCAGAAGTCCTGAACATGACGGTGGATGCGGCCCGTAGCTTCTTTGAAGAAGATGCATCCGTACACCGCTCACTGACTGTTTTGCATGAAGTTGGCCTCGGCTACCTGCGCCTGGGACAACCCGCCACGGAGCTTTCAGGCGGCGAGGCGCAGCGTATTAAACTGGCCACGGAACTGCAACGCGTGGGGCGTGGCAATACGTTATACATTCTGGATGAACCTACCACGGGTCTGCACCCTTCGGATACGGATAAGCTGATCATACAGTTAAACGGATTAGTAGAAGCCGGTAATACGGTGATCGTAGTGGAACACAATATGCGTGTGGTAGCGGGCAGCGACTGGGTGATCGATATTGGTCCGGGCGCTGGCGAAAAGGGCGGCAAGGTGGTTGCCCAGGGCCGGCCGGCAGAAGTGGCGAAACATACAAAAAGCAAAACGGCACCGCATTTACAGCAATTCTTGTCCGGAACTGATAAATAAATCTTCAGGGGCTGATCACTTTCCCTGGTCGGCCCCATCCCCTATTCTGCACCTTATATCCCTTTCTCATAAAAATGCAGAAAATTATTAATAGCTTTCGCCGAAGTTAATCCACCGCCAACATGATAAAGAGATATCTTCTGCTACTCGTATCCCTCGCAGGTTATTACACCGCTTCGTCACAGCACATTGTAACGAAAGCGGGCAGCGAAACATGGTACCGCATTACTAAAAAAGCCAACGTGGGCATGACTGAAGCCAGTTCCACCGACGTACGCATCAAAGTAAAAGCAGCTACCGACACCAGCCTGCTACTTAACTGCACAATCACCGATATCAGGGACACGCTTAATGGAAGCCCCTTTGGCACGGCCTCCCGGGAGGTAAACACTTATTCATCAAATTCTCTGCAGTCGCTTGCGTTGGTCAACCAATCGTTTGATTACACGTTCGTGCCTGGCAAGGTGCCTGATCAACCGGGCATTGCAGCTCTGTTCGCAAAAGCTGCCGACCGATGGTCGCTGAAAACCGACAACCGGCAGATGATGCAGAACAATGCCCGCACGAGCCTGCTGGATGTCAACATGATTTTCCCGAACGTTCCGAAACCACTGCGCGAGTTGCCACCCTCTTTTATCTCGGCGGATAGTTCCACTATTTACGAGGTGACCGAACGTACAGGCAAAACCACCACGTTGCAGGCAACCTCCAACCCTGCTACCGCAAGGCAGGGCCATACGTTTCGTAAACTGCTGACGTACGATAACAATACAGGCTTGTTACTTTCCGGCACGTTTCACCAGGATATCAAAGAAAATAAAGACTTCCCGCTTTTCATTACGACGAGTGTGCAACAAATCACCGCAAAAGAGGCACGCGCATCCTCCCTTAACCAGGACCTGGTAGACGCGGTAATAAAAGCGAGCTATTACAGCCAGGCTTTACGTCCCGGACCGGAGGTGGATTCTACCCTCCTCGAAAACTACATCGCACAATACGATCCGATTTTGAGCAACAATGATCAGTATAATGTAGGAAAACTAGGCTTGGTACAGGGTGCAAAAATGACAGACAAGTACCGCCGGTACGACCAACTGCTGCAAAAAGTTCCGAACAGCGCGCTCGCCAACAGCTATTCCCACTTGTTCAACAAAGCACAAGCCCTGAAGGAACTGGATGCAGACGGCACTTACGATGTACTGAAATACATGAGCAGGAATACCCGGACTTACAACGACTGGATCCAGAACTCTTTCGCCCAAAGCTTTCTGCCGATGCTGGACACGGCAGAGGCACAAAAATCATGGAAGGCCAATGGCGCGTCCGACGAAGAAGTGAGGGACCTTATGCATAAAGTTCGCAACAGCCGCGCTACCGCTACTAAGCTCATCGCCATGCTGGTGAACGATAAGGACACCGTACTTAGCCGCGAAGTACTGCCGCTTTACTTATGGTCACAAGTCAAAACGCAGGTAAACGATAAAGCCGCCCTGATGCAGACCGTCGCTAAACTCGAATCTGTCAGCGATGGCGGCGACCGTGGTAACCAGCATCGTTACGCGCTGTTAGTCTACCAGGAGCTGAAAAAAGCCGGCTATCATGCAGAAGCCACACAACTCCTCAATAACACTATCCAACGCCTGGAAAAGCGCGTGAAAGACAGCCTGGACATTACCCGCCACTTACAGCAAAACATGCTCGCTTATACCTATAAGATCAAAAGTGACGAGGCGACCGATCCTAACACATCATTGAATTACCTGGCGAAGGCGGCTTACTATTCTCCGAAAAACAATTCGGAAAAAGCGCATAATAGCTTCTACGACCGTGTATTCCTGAACTCCGAAGAAAGCTATCGCATTGCGTTTTCCGCCGCGTTGTTAAAACAAGGCAGCACGAACGAAGCGCTTAAAATATTGTCAGACCAGTTAACGGTGGATCCGGGTATGCTTACGGAACTGAAGCAATCGTTCGGACAATCCGCGCCGGACAAGGATTTCTACAGCTTCCTGCACGATGTGGTGATCAGGAACTGGAAAACAGTGCCAACGTTTGCTTTACAGAGCGCCGATGGCAACAGCACTTTTAAACTGGAAGACTATAAAGGTAAATGGCTGCTGATCGACTTCTGGGGCACCTGGTGCGCACCATGCCGGCAGGAATTACCGAAAGTCAACAAGTTTGCGCAAAGCGTAAAGAACAGTCCGGATATCGCATTTCTTTCGGTGGCCTGTCACGACCGTGCAGAAGCGGTGACAACCTTCATGGACCAGGAAAAGTACACCTTTGATGCAGCCATGTCGGACAACAAAATTGAAAAGAATTACGCAGTGAGTGGTTATCCATCCAAATTCCTGGTAAGTCCTTCGGGTCATATGCTCGAGATCCCTTTCGGGAAAGACTGGGAAGGGATAGTCGCCTTGTTCACCGCCGTAAAACCTAAAACAGCAACCGAAAAAGCCAGCCTTAAACAAACGAAATCTTTATAAAATCACTTCATTAATTGCAGGCATGCCGCTACGTATTATACGGGCGGCATGTTTATTTTAGCCCACTCATGTGTGAAATAGCCCTAAAAAGTCTATCTTTAAGAAGATACCGTTTCGTTATTTGCCCTGGACTATTGACGCCTTACAGATTGTTCCGAATATAAAACCTACCCCATGAACAGAAGGAACGCCATCGTTCAAATGACACTCTCCTGCGCAGGCCTGCTAACTGCCTTCGGAGGATACAAATGGCTGGAAAGCCACAAACAGCCCGACACAAACTACCTGACAGGAAACAAAGCACTAATTGCCGCACTGGCGGAAACGATCATTCCCCGTACAGAACTGCCGGGCGCTACAGATGCGAATGTGGCTGATTACATTCTCATTAACATGAGTGATTGCTGCAGCGAAAAGCGGCAGAACCGTTTTATTAATGGGCTTAAAGACGTGCAACAATATACCAGGATGCAGTTTGGACGCAACTATGAACAATGCAATGAAGCGCAACAGGAAACGATCATGCGCTTTTTCGAGGAGCAGGCAGATCATCCCGGCGGTGTGTTGAAAAAGATCAGGAACCGTATGTTGGGCAAGCCCTTTTTTACAATTTTGAAGGAAGTAACCGTCGCGGGCTATTGCACATCTATGCCCGGCGCTACCGAAGCATTAGCCTATCTGGATGTTCCAGGCAGATACGAAGCCTGTACCACCATAACACCCGGACAAAGGGCGTGGGCGATTAACTGAACAACATGACCAACATTGATACTTACGATGCGATTGTGATCGGCTCCGGTATTAGCGGGGGCTGGGCAGCGCGTGAACTATGCGAAAAAGGATTACGCACTTTGGTGCTTGAACGCGGACCGAACGTAGAACATGTGAAAGACTATACGACAGCCACCATGCATCCCTGGCAGTTCGATCACCGGCTGGAAGTACCTACCCGGCTGAAAGCGATCAACCACGCACAAAGCCTGATCGCGGATGAAGCAGATCTCCATTTCTTCGCCAACGAAAAAGATCATCCTTATCAGCGTGCGCAACCATTTAACTGGGTACGCGGCTACCAGGTGGGCGGCAAATCGCTTACCTGGGGCAGGCAATGTTACCGTATGAGCGATCTCGATTTCGAAGCGAATGCAAAAGAGGGTATTGGGGTGGATTGGCCCATTCGTTATAAAGACCTGGAACCCTGGTACGCATATGTAGAAGAGTACGTCGGTATCAGCGGCGCACCGGAATCACTGCCGCACTTCCCGGATGGCAAGTTCCTGCCGCCGATCGACATGAATTGTGTAGAAGATTATTTCAACAGGCAGTTGCGCAGCCATTACAGGGACCGCATCGCCACCATCTCCCGCGTAGCGAACCTCACGCGTGGCTGGAACGGTCGGGGCCCGTGCCAGTATCGCAATTTATGCAGCCGGGGCTGCCCGTTCGGCGGGTACTTCAGCAGTAATGCGGCCACACTGCCCGCTGCCAAAGCCACGGGCAATCTTACGCTGCTCCCGGATTCGGTAGTGGCCGAAATCGTCTATGATGAGCAGCAACAACGTGCCACCGGAGTTCGCGTCATACATGCGCAAACCAAAGCAGAAACAACTTATCACGCGCACATCATTTTCGTTAACGCCTCTACTATCAACACAGCGGCCATCCTGCTTAATTCGCGCAGCAAACGTTTTCCCGACGGCCTGGGTAATGATAGCGGACAGGTAGGCCGCAACCTCATGGACCACTTCACGGGCACGGGCGCGGTGGCGGAAACAGACGCCTTTCCGGACAAGTATTACTATGGTCGCAAACCCGCCGGTATTTATATTCCCCGTTTCCGTAATCTCGATGATAAAAGCAGCCACCCGAAGTACTTACGCGGCTTCGGCGTGCAGGGCCATGCGGAAAGACGCAGCTGGCGCGAACAGGCACCGAATATATCCGGTTTCGGCAAAAAGTTTAAGGAGCAACTGTTACAACCCGGCCCCTGGCAGATATGGCTGGGCGGTTGGGGCGAAACGCTGCCATACGCACATAACCGGGTAACACTTAACACGAACAAAGTCGATCAATGGAACCAGCCGCTCGTACACATCGCCTTCCAGTACGGCGAAAACGAGATGAAGATGCGGGAGGACATTCTATCCAGCGTAGAGGAAATGCTGCGCGTAACGGGCTTTAAACGCGTTAGTACGTACGATCACATGGACCCGGGCGGCTCTGCGGTGCATGAGATGGGCACAGTACGTATGGGCCGCGATGCCCGCACCTCGGTACTCAATGGCTTTAACCAGATGCATGCGGTAAAAAACGTGTTCATCACCGATGGCAGCTGCATGACTTCGTCTGGCACGGTGAATCCGTCGCTCACTTACATGGCACTCACCGCCCGCGCCTGCAATTACGCAGTGGAACAGTGGAAGCAGGGGAAATTGTAGGCATAAAAAACGGGATGCACATCAGATTACGCAGTCGAACAGCGGGAAGTACAAGGCATAAAGAAAGCGGTATGCACGTCAGATTACGAAGTGGGGCAGCGGGAAGTTCCTGGCATAAAAAACGGGATGCACATCCGGCATCCCGCTTCTGAATATATTTAAATCATTGATTTGTCTGAATTACCAACGGTTGTAACCACCACCGCCGCCGCCATCGCCGCCACGGTTATAGCCACCGCCACCACCGCCGCCGCGGTTGTAACCACCGCCGCCACCGCCACGGTTGAAACCTCCACCGCCGCCACCACGGTTATAGCCACCACCACCGCGGTTGTCCATACGCCGTGGAGCCTGGGGTTTAGCCTCGCTTAATACCATCGTTTTACCGTTCATTTCAAAACCCTGTGATGCCTCGATCGCTTTTTGCGCTTCGTCATCATTCGGCATTTCAATAAACGCAAAACCTTTGCTACGGCCAGAGAATTTGTCTGTCACCACTTTTACCTCGGTAACAAGACCGAACTGCGCGAAGTGCATGGTAAGATCTACAGTATCTACGCTAAAATCAAGGTTTTCAACATAAATATTCATTCGTCAAAATTTTTAAAGTTAAAACAGCTGAACAGGTTGGCCTATGAAATATAATTTCTTCGACTTAATATTCATTAAAAAACGGGATAAAAATAGGGAGAAAAAGCACACAGTGGAAGGTGGGATTAACTATTTAGTAAACCGGCCCTTATGACGAATTGCTATGAACTCAACTACTTTTGTAGACGAAGGTAGCTTTTTCCCGGCTTTTCAGCCATTTTTTTTCGACGACGCCCCATTATTCCCTCCGCACGCGCTCCCGCTCCTCTCCCGCCCCCTGCCGCAACTTCGTCTCGCCGCCACCGAAGCTGCGGGAATAGGTAAGCTTCACCAGGATGCTCACGGTATGCTCCGGGTAGATCATCACGTCACTGTCCAGCCCGTAAGCCTCCGGCGTAATACGGCCGAAAAGGCTGTTATTCCTGTTCAGGCGGAAAATATCGGTCACGCTGAGCTGCAGACTCCCCTTGTTTTCACCCAACTCCTGCCGCCAGCCGCCGTTGATCATCACCTGCGGGCGCACTTCGATGGTACCATAGTAGTGCCGGGAGCTCACCCAGCCCGATAACTCCACGCTACTCCCCGGGAACGGCCGGAAGGTTTCCGAGAAGTTGAAGTTACCTGGCCAGTAGGTTTTCGTCACCGGGGCAGGCGTAAAGCGGATGCGCATCTGTTTAATGCCGCCCCAAATGCTGTAACTCATGCTCCACCACGACCATGGCTTAAAGGGTAAGGTCGCCTGCATGGTAGCAGATTGCTGGTAATCCATGTTCTGCGGGGAAAAATGTACCAGCGTTTCGTCCGCCCCATATGCGGTTTGCGAATACACCAGCGGATGGCGCTCCTTATGCAGGCTCGCACTAAATGAGTAGCCATGAATATTGTACGCCGCTTTCAGCTGGTAACTGGTGCCAGGCTTTAAGCGCGGATTGCCTGTGAACACCGACACCGGGTCATTATAGGCCACAAACGAGGATAGGTCATTATAGGAAGGACGGGTAATGCGTTGCGCGTAGGTGAGCGACCAGTTTCGATGCACTATTGACAGGTTTGGGAAGAAGTTACCCTGCCGCCGCTCCACCGGTTTCTCCGCTCCTTTTACGCTGCGCACCCGGCCCCGGGCATATTCATAACGACCGCCCAGCACCACATTCGTACCGGGCGAAAGTACGGCAGTGAAAGAGGCATATGCCGCGCCAATGCCCTCCCACATATCGTAGGCGGAGGATACCGCGCGGCTCGTCCACACGCCGTCGATCAGACTCCGAAACGACGAACGGCTGTTGCTTTGGTTGTACGTCACCTTCACACCGGCTTCTAACGAATACTTTTGCTGCCAGCTGCGCGTATACCTGGCTGCCAATACGCCAATCTGTATGTTGGTAGCGCCCATTCCCCGATGCTGCGGCGCCTGCAAACTATCACTCGCCATCTTCACCAGGGCGCCATAGCGGTCGAGATAGGCATTGTACATCGATGTGGGATTATGCTGCCCGTACCGCAAATAATCCACGTCCACCTGCAACGCCTGCTCTTTCCACTTACGCTCTATGTACCCCGACAGCGCCGCATTACGCCAGCGGTTAAAACTACGGGCGGCCGTGGTCACGGTCAAAGCAGAATCAGGCGGCAGCAGGTAATCACCCCGACTGCTGGTGACGATACCTGCGCGGTTCTCGCTTAACTGCAGGCTGGCTCCCAATGCCCAGCCGGCGGCGGGGCGTACATCGGCACCCAGCGATAACAGGTGGTCTTCGGTAAGCGGTCGCGCGGTGCTTTCAAACTCGAAATAAGTATGCGGGCGCATGATGGGAATGTCGTGAAAACCGGTTACGTCGAAGCGGTTGTAACTGCGGTTCCTGTTATAACTGTAATTGCCATAGTAGTCCACCTTCTTAGTTTGGTAAGATAAGCCGCCCGTCACCGCTGCCTTCTCGCCCTTTCCATATCCTGCTGTTACGGCCAGGTTGCCGCTTAAGCCCGGCCGCCGGTTCTTCTTCAACACCAGGTTGATAAGGCCCCCGCCGCCCTGTGCATCGTAGCTGGCAGGCGGCGTATCCAGCAGTTCTATCTTTTCAAGATCATCTGCCCGCAATCCATTCAGGTAGGTGAGCAGCTGCGATACGGGCATACGCTGCAGGCGGCCATTGATCATCACCATCACACTCCGGTTATTGAGTAACAGGTCGTTACTGCGACGGTCAACCAGCACGCCGGGCATCCGCCCCAGCACTTCCAGCGCGGAGCTGCCACGGGTGAGTACACTGTTTTGTACCTGCACGGTGAGTCCTCCAGGCTGCTGTGTAAACATTGGCTTTGCAGCTGATATTTCCACTTCGCTCAACTGGCGGCTGTGTGTTTGCAGGATGATAAGCCCAACGTCGAGGGTATCGAGTAAAACGAGTACAGCCGACTGCCAGGTTGAAAACCCGGTACTGCTGCACTGTAAGAGGTAGCGGCCAGACGGTGCCGGTAACATGAAATGGCCATTGGCGGCAGAAACGGCAGCCTTTACAAGCGAAGAATCTGCAGCGCGGTATAACAATACATTGGCTGCCGGCACCGGTTCTCCACCTGTAGTTACCAGCCGACCGGTTAGTTGCGCCGAAAGCGATGGTGATAAAAGTGTGCAGCAAACAAGTAGGATTTGTTTCATAGCGGGGTTGTTTACGGGCAAAAGAACGCATCCACCGAAACAAGTAAAAAAGCGTATGACCAATGACCGTAAATAATTGCGGAAGTGCCGTTACCTCGCTGAAACCACCGCAAATCGCCTGTTTTGTGTGCTGATATGCAGCTCGTCAATTTTTAGGCACCTTTCGTATACGAGCATTATCCGGTAGGCTTATTTTTTAGTATCTTCAAAGAGAACGAACCCGCACCCCATGAACACGTTTCGCAACTGGCTGGTCAGGTACAAACTTTACCACATCCCTTTCTGGTTTTGTTACAATTACGCCTGGTGGGTAATTGCGATCGGGCATCCGTACGATGCCGCGGTTACGATCTTCACTACGCCCTTTGCCCTCAAATTCCTTTTCTACATGGTGTTGCAGGGACTAGCGGCCTGCCTCAACCTGTATGTACTCATACCGCGTTTACTGGAAAAGGGAAAGTTCGCGCAGTACTTCGGCTGGCTGGTGCTCACGATCATCGTAACAGCGATATGTATTACGCCAGGGTATTACCTCACGGCCATGCTTACCAACCAAACAATGGCGCAGGCATATGGCGAAAACAGTACAAATTTCCTGCACCTGCTTACGGGTGGACCGCTATCTTCCACCATCGCGATCATGACACTCGCCATGAGCATCAAACTGGGCAAGAAATGGCTGCAGACGCAACGGCGGCAACAGGTACTGGAAAAGGAAAAGCTGGAAACAGAACTTAAATTCCTGCGCTACCAGTCTAACCCGCACTTCCTGTTCAACACGATCAATTCTATTTTCTTCCTGATCCATAAAAACCCGGACAAAGCGTCCAACTCGCTGGCGAAGTTTTCGGACATGCTGCGCTACCAGCTGTATGAATGCAACGACAAACAAATTCCCCTGGAAAAAGAAATCGCTTACCTGGAAAACTTTATCGAACTGGAAAAGCTGCGACAGAACGAGAATGTGGAAATACGCCTGTCGATGGAAATGCCCGAACATTCGCTGCTCATCGCGCCGTTCATCCTGATGACGTTTGTAGAAAACGCCTTTAAACATGTATCGAAACATAGCGACCAGCCCAACCGCATCCATATCCACCTCGAAACAAATGAACGGCAACTGCAATTTCGCGTAACAAATACAACCGATGCGACTGCCACGGGAGCAGTAATGCACTATGGCGGTATCGGTTTACAGAATGTGCAACGCCGGCTCGATCTGCTTTATCCCGATCTGCACAAGTTGCATATACAGCAGTCGCCGCAGCGCTTTGACGTTCAGCTACAATTGCAGCTGAACGAATCGGCGAGTTATTTATCACCCGTAAATTACCTGCACCATGCTTAGTTGTATGATCGTTGATGACGAACCACTGGCGCGCGAAGGGATGGCCAACTATGTACGCGAAACGGGTTTTCTGCAACTCTGCGGCACCTGTGGCGACCCGGTAACATTGATGGAGTTGCTGGATAAGCAGCCGGTAGACTTGCTATTCCTCGACATCCAGATGCCGAAAATGAGCGGCATCGACTTTCTGAAAATCAGGTCTAGCCCGCCCATGGTCATCATCACAACGGCCTTTCCGAGTTACGCACTTGAGGGCTTTCAGCTGAATGTGCTGGATTACCTGCTGAAACCGGTCACCTTCGAACGTTTCCTGAAGTCTGCCGCCAAGGCAAAAGAATATTACCAGTTGCTCCATAAACCAGCGCAACCGGGCGCTTCGGACCACTTTTTTATTAAATGCGGCAGTAAGTACGAAAAGATTTATTTCGATGATATTTTATATGTGGAAGGCATGCAAAACTATGTAACCATTCACACCACACGTGGTAAATACATTACGCTGCTCTACCTCAAAAATCTGGAACAGAACCTCGACCAGCAGGCGTTTATCCGTGTACATAAATCTTACATCGCCGCCATCGGCAAAATCGACAGCATCGAGGGCGGCGACATTCACATCGGCGGGCAGCGGGTACCGATGAGCCGTAATTACCGGGAGCAGGTGATCGAAAAAGTAGTAGCCAATAAACTGTGGGATAAGATCCGGTTTTCCTAAAGAAAGAGGTACAGCCTCTTTTTTCATACACTAGATAGGAATAGATTAACTTAGGATGCAAATAACCATTTCAGACATGTTATCACGATCCATACCCTCCACGTTCGGGCGTTTGCTGCTGTACGCCATACTCGCGTCGGGCACACAGGCCACCGCACAATCAGGTCCTAACCAGGTAAAAATTACTAATGGCATCCTCGAAGGTGTGCTGGAGACCAGTGGAGTACGTTCCTTCAAAGGCATCCCGTTCGGCGCACCGCCCGTAGGTGACTTACGCTGGAAGGCACCGCAGCCGGTCGCTAACTGGCAAGGCGTGCGCAAGGCCGACAAGTTTGGTCCGCGCGCTATGCAGGCGCCTATCTTTGGCGACATGAACTTCCGTTCCAATGGCATGAGCGAAGACTGCCTGTACCTCAACGTGTGGACGCCCGGTCAGCCCGGCAATACGCCACTGCCCGTACTTGTTTATTTCTATGGTGGCGGGTTTGTAGCGGGGGATGGATCGGAGCCCAGGTACGATGGCGAGAGCATGGCCAAACGCGGCATCGTGGCGCTTACAGTCAACTACCGCCTCGGCGTTTTCGGACTCATGGCGCATCCGGAGCTGAGTAAGGAAGCAACTTATGGCGGCTCAGGCAACTACGGACTGCTGGACCAGGCCGCTGCCTTAAAATGGGTGCAGGAAAACATAGCTGCTTTCGGCGGTGATCCTAAGCGGGTGACGATCGCGGGCGAGTCTGCCGGTTCTATTTCGGTGAGCGCCCTCATGGCATCGCCCCTTTCGCGCAACCTCATCGCCGGCGCCATCGGCGAAAGCGGCTCCATACTGGGTGCATTGCCTGCCACGCCGCTGAAAGACGCCGAAGCCGCAGGCACTAAGTTCGCCGACAACCTGGGGGCGAAATCCCTGGCCGAGCTGCGTGCGCTGCCTGCAGAAAAGATACTCGAAGGCGCCACCAAATACGGTCCTTTCCGTTTCCCGATGAATGTAGATGGGTACTTTTTCCCAAAGAGTCCTTATGCGATATACGAAGCCGGCGAACAGGCACGTGTGCCACTGCTGGCTGGCTGGAACAGTGAGGAAATGGGTTACCGCGCCATCATGGGTAACGAGCCACTTACCAAGGCTGGTTTCGAAACGGTGGTAAAAAAGCTATACGGCGACAAAGCCCCGGAAGTATTGCAACAGTATCAACCCAACACCGACGCCGACGTACAACAGGCCGCCACCGACCTGGCAGGCGATCGCTTCATCTCTTTCAGTACCTGGAAGTGGATCGACCTGGTCGCCAAAACTGGCGGTCAACCCGTGTACCGTTATCTTTACACCCATCCCCGCCCACCAATGGTAGCTGCCATGGGTAACGTCACACCCGGCCTCGCAGGCGGTGTAGTTAAAAGCGACGGTAAAACACCACCGCCGCCCCGCGCATCGGGCGCCGTTCACTCCGCCGAAATCGAGTACGCCATGGGCAACCTCGAAAGCAATAAAGTATTCGCCTGGACGCCCGACGATCATAAAGTATCCGCCACCATGCAGGCCTACTTCGCCAATTTCATCAAAACCGGTAATCCGAATGGCCCGTCTCTCCCCAAATGGCCTGCTATTAAAGGCGATAATGTACCGGTCATGGTGATCGACGTGAAGTCTAAACTGATGCAGGAGCCGCATCGCGGGCGGTATTTACTGCTGGATAAGCTGCGGTAACATATTCCTTTAATTCTTGTATTGCGGCGCATCCCCGGGTGCGCCGCTTTTTCCAGGATGAGCGGCCTCCATATCAATAAAGTCAGTTTACTTCACCGTTAACCAGCGATTCACCGTGTTATCGGCCGTTTCCAGCACGATCTTGTAATACGATGAAGGCAGTTGCTTCACGTCTAACAGGGCGTGGCGTTGAGATACAGGCACCTCGGCTAAAAGTTTATATTCGTCTGTACCACCGGTTTTAAAGTTGTTGGTGGTTGCCACCCATATCTTCACTTTGCCGGTATCCGCAAGCGCCTGCCATTTTACGTCGATCGTACCTTGCACATAATTGACTACCGGCTGCGCAATAGCAACCTTACCGATCATAGGCGTACCGTCTACCTCACGCAGGGTGCCGACAGGAATGGTCATTCCCAGGAAACGGGCCATGGTAGGCATAATGTCGGTAATAGCAGGCTCGTTATAACGGGCATAGGCGTTCATCGCTTTCTGGTTGGTCACCATCCAGGTGCTACGCTGCCTGTCCGACTGACCACCATGATCGCGGCCTGTCTTTTCATCGCGGCCATGGTCGGTCGTGATCACGAACAACCAGTCTTCTTTAAACTGTTGCTGCCGGTAACGGATCGCGTCGTACAGCTTACCGAGTTGTTTGTCCAGCAGCTCCACGGCGCGGTAAAACTCGGGACTGTCACCGTACATGTGGCCCATATCATCGGTGTACTCGAGGTACACCCACGACAGGTCTGGTGCGGTTTCGCGGATGCCTTTTACGGCTTCACTGATCACTTTTTCGTCGATAGCGTGCATGAAGTCACGTTTACGATCGTGGCGGAAGTTCACCGTGTCCAGCTCATAACCATCGGCATGAAAGTCGACGTTCGTTTCTTTTCCATCTGCCACCAGCTTCGTACGGTTATCCAGCCAGCTGGAATATACCGCGGTCTTCTTCTGCGGGAACTGTTGTTTCAGCAGTTTAAAGATCGTAAAGTACTGGTAATTCGGCGCTTTAATATCGTTGTCCGGAATATTATGCTTGTTATACCAAACGCCCGTGAGCAGGCTATTGTAGCCGACTGCGGAGATCGTGGGCGTTTCGCTGTAAGTGCCTTTACCGCCCCCCACATGCATGCGGGTATAACGACCATCTGCGATGATCCGTTTGATGTTAGGCAGTTCCAATTTTTCGACTACATCGGCGGGTATACCGTCTGCGATTACGAATACGGCCTTCTTTTCCCGTTGCTGTGCAGACAGGCCGCCTGCCAGCAACAGGAATAAACAGGACTTGGTCAATATCTTATTCATCATCCTACTAAAATAGATTTATTACTCGGCTTTCAATAACCACATTTCTCCATTGATATTATCATTGCCGGAATACTGGCTGATCACCGCCGCATTTACATTCGCCGCGTTGGTTTGCAGTTCCGCTTCAGGATACATCCAGCGTTTAGGTATCTGTTTATTGTTCAGCACCCCGCTGCCCGACACATCAAACACCGGGAAGCCGGTACGACGCTGCTCATAGAAGCTGTTCCAGCCACTGTTCATAAAGGAAGCGATATACTTCTGGGTAATGATATCCCGCAAAGGATTTGCCGACAACACATTACGCTGCTGGTACTGCTGAATGGCGGCTGCACCTACATTGTAAAACTGCATAGAAGCAGTAATACCGTTGTTATAATGATCTGCCGCACTACCGCTGATCCAGCCACGAACGATCGCTTCTGCGAGAATAAACTCCTGCTCCGCATAACCGAGTGCAATACTCGCTTCGTTCACCGGGTTGTTGAAGTAGCGGCTCTTGATTTTAGACAATTCGCCATTTACTGCACGCTGACTGTTCTCGCTCGTAGACGCACTACCTAAGCCGCCACCATACGCATTAAAGTCATTATCAGGCAACGCTACAAAATCAGGGGCCTTTTCTGCAAAAGAGAACAGGCGCGGGTCCTGCAGGCCTTTCAGGAGATTGACAAAAGTTTCCTCCAGGTAGTAAGCGGTTTGCAGGTCGTTGTTGTTGAAAGTAGGATAACGGGTACCGGCCACATCGTAAAATATCAGGCGGCCGTTATCACCATTGCCTTTCAGCAGCGGGTATTTCGTTGGATTGTTCACGATCTCCGCAAAGCGGGCTTTTACGTTCAGCTTCGTATTATTTTCTTTCCTGGAAAGGCTCATCAGCACGCGAAGAGAGAAAGCGTTGATCAGCTGTTTCCACTGCTGCATATTGCCGCTGTACAGGATGTCGCCCTGCACCGGGATGGTCGTAGCGGTAATCTCATCGTTCGCTATCTTCAAATCATCCAGCACAGCGATGAAAATATCTTCCTGCTTATCATACACCGGGGCGATCGTATCTTTCTCACCTTTCAAGGCAGATTTAAATGGGATGTCGCCGAAGGTATTGGTAAGCTGTACAAAATACCAGGCCTTAAAGAAACGTACCAATGGCATGTACTCCACTTTATCGGTACGCACCGCCGCCTCTTCCATTTTCATGGTCTGCCGCAGGCTGTTATAGGTATTAAAGTTCGACCTCGCCCAGCCATAATACTGCTCGTTGGAAGAACCATAGGTGTACACCATTTGACGCGTAGCCAGGGCCGCACCCAGGCTCGTGCTCTGGAAGGCCGACTGTATATTCGTGTTCAGCAACAGGTCGGGCGTAGCGGTGGTCGATTTATTCGGATCGATCTGGAAGGCATCGAACTTTTTACAACCGGTGGCCAGTGCTACCAGCATGGCAGCTGCGATATATATTTTCTTCATAAAGACCGGTATTAGAATTTAAGGTTAATGTTAAAGCCAAAGTTCCTGGTAGACGGTGTTTGCAGGTTGTCTACACCCGCATCAGGGTCCACGTTCGGCATATCGGTGAACAGTAACAGGTTACGACCTACGAGGGAGATATCGGCCGCGCGGAACGGACCGTTCTTCATCCATTTGTTCGGCATCCTCCAGGTAAAGTTTACTTCACGCAGTTTCAGAAAGGTGGTAGAATAATAGTGATAGTTGTTATTCACCGCATCACCGTCGCCCTGCATGTACACGATGTAGTTGATCGCAGTCGTGTTAGGCGCATACGTACGGGTATCGGAAGTAATGTTACCGTAAGCGTCGTAAGCCACGTCGCCGCCTGTCACCACCACACCTTTGCCCACATAGGTATTTTTACCCGCATTCGCATCTTCCCGGTATTGGTTCACCGTGCCCGGATGGGTACCACCCCAGAACATTTTCATGTTGGTGTTCGAGTACATCATACCACCAATACGGCCATCCACCAGGAAACGCAGGTTAAAGTTGCCATACGTAAAGGTGTTTTCGACACCATAAATCAGCTTTGGATCGGCATTGCCTACAAAACGAGCGAAGTTGTCGGGCCTTGGCAAACCATCGGAACCGTAGATTACGCTGCCATCAGCACTTTTTTGGTAGGCGGAGGTGAAGATCCTGTCGGTACGGTCTCCTGCTTTCAGGTTACCCAAACGTTCGCCACCGGTAATCTCTTTGAGGATACGACGGTAGGTACTCAGGTTCATCATCACATCCCAACGGAATTTACCACTGCGCACAGGGTTGCCTGTCAGCACCGCTTCCACGCCTCTGCGGCTGTACACGTGACCGTTCTCCAACCTGGAAGTGAAGCCACTACCCAGTGATACCGGTATTTCAAGAATGTTGTTAAAGTCTTTGGTCTGGAAGTAGGTTAACTCCACACCCAGCCTGTTGCCAAAGAAACGTGCATCCACACCGGCTTCATAGCTATCGGATGTTTGCGGGGTGAGGTTCGGACTTAATATTTTGTTACCGAACGTGAGGGAAGGCTGGTTGTTCCAGATAGTACCACGGCTATAAGTTGGCAGGTAACCATACGTATAACCGTTATCCAATACACCGCTGGAAACGCGGCCTACAGAGCCTCTCGCTTTCAGGTAAGAGAACCAGTCTGGCAAATCTACCAGTTGGCTTACTACTACTGATACCGCTGCCGACGGATAAAAGAAGCTGTTGTTTTGCACCGGCAGGGTAGAAATTTTATCGTTACGACCGGTAAAGGTTACGTACAAAGCGTTCAGCATTTCGAGGTCTACTACACCGT
Source organism: Chitinophaga horti (assembly GCF_022867795.2). NCBI lineage: Bacteria > Pseudomonadati > Bacteroidota > Chitinophagia > Chitinophagales > Chitinophagaceae > Chitinophaga > Chitinophaga horti. The sequence continues at coordinate 3,230,476 of NZ_CP107006.1, forward strand.
AAATACTGCTCGTACGGCGTTCTTCAATGCCGTTGGTGCTCTGCACCGGGTTTTGTGAGTTACCCAGGTTATAGAAGTCGGGAATCACCAGGCCGTCGGTCGTGCTGCTGCCGTACTTCTGGTTACGGTAGTAGTTAGATCCACCCACCTGCGCATGCACTTTAAAGCGATCGCTGAAAGTATGGTTGTAATCGAGCGTAAGGTCGCTTACGATATCGAAATAGTTACCGGTAGCCACCGTATACTGACCGCGCGATTTATTGCTATAACCTACATAACTCTTCGGCTCTTTGTACGTTCTGTTCAATCCATATTGGTTGATACCGGTACGCAGTTTCGCGGTAAACTCCGGGTTGATCTGGTAAGTGAGATCGGCGGAAGCGAAGGTATTGTCTTTATCATAACCGCGCAGGTACTGGTAGGCCTGGAAGTACGGGTTGTTGTACCACGAGCTGTTGTAATGCCTTTGCTGCACACCTTCTTTACCTTCTACCCAATAGTTACGCAGGTCACGCACGTCCACATCCGGGCCGGTCCACAGGATCAGGTTATAGAGGTAGTTCGTAGGACCGTAGCCTGTTTCCGGGAAGTTGTTGGTATATTCTTTATTGTAGCTGATGCGGGCGTTCATGCTGAACGCGTTGCTCAGGTTATAGTTACCGGCGATGTTGAATGAGGTGTTCTTCAGATCGGTGTTTGGTACCACACCCTGCTGGTAGATATGTGAGGCAGATGCACGGAAACTGCCTTTATCAGACGCTTTCGTGATGCTGATGTTGTTGCTGGAAATGATACCGGTGCGGAAAAAGTTCGTAACGTTATCGGCGCCTTTCGAGAGGAAAGGCGTCGGGATCAACTGACCAGTCACAGGATCTACCGGACTGTTAAACTGGGTGGTTTCAAACCAACCGCTTTTGGTAGAGGCATCGCGCTGGTTCATTTTTGGGCCCCATACCCAACCACCGCCTTCGGTACCGCTGCCGCTACCGTCAACGTAAGCATACTTGCCCTGGTCGCCGTTACCATATACGGTTTGTACTTTAGGAATGCGGATAAAGCTGGTCTGGAACTGGGTAGACGAGTTCACCTCTACGCTCAGGTCTTTGCCATTACCACGTTTGGTCGTGATCATGATGGCACCGTTGTAACCGATAGAGCCATACAGTGCAGATGCAGCACCGCCTTTCAATACAGTCATGCTTTCTACGTCGTCGGCATTGATCTTATACAGGTCGGCCGTCTGGTCCGGGATACCGTCGATTACGATCAGCGGTTTCTGGCCACGGAGCAGGAACACCGGGTCCTGGAACAGTTCTGTTGTATTCTGTACGCTCAAACCAGCCACGCGACCGGACAAAGAAGCCACTACGTTCGATTCGCGGGCTTTTACCATATCGGCGCCTTTTACTTCCTGGGCCGCATATCCGAGCTTGGCTTTTTCCTTCTTCACGCCAAGCGCCGTTACCACGACTTCGGACAATTTCTTTTCATCGTCCTGCAGGGTTACCTGTAACGTGTTGCTTTTTGTTAGGGGCACTTCCGTCAGCTGGTAGCCGGTAAACGTAAACACCAGAACATCTCCTTCATTGGCTTTGATCTGGAAGTCGCCGTTATCGTTGGATACGGCGCCGCGTTTGGTTCCTTTCACCATGATCGATACGCCAGGCAGGGCCAGACCTTTCGCGTCGCGCACCTTACCGGAAACGGTTTTCTCCGCAGGATCTACTTCTGAAGCGCCATCGCGGATGATGATATTTGTTTCGAGACATTTATAATTGAACGTTGCCTGTCCGGCCAGTTCGGCCAGTACTTTCTCGAGGGATGTATTATCTGCCTGCAGGTTCACTTTGCGCGCCATCAGCCGGCCGCTCTGGTCCATGCAGATGATGTTGTAATGCGTTTGTGCCTGGATCATTTCAAAGGCATCTTCCAGGGATTTATTCCGGATAGATAAAGAACAGCGCACCTTCTGCAGATCGTTCGCTCTTACCTGCGTAAACGGCATGAGTAGGGCGATACAGAACAGCCAGCAAACGGCCGCCCTGAACGAGGGAGGGTAAATAAAAGTCATAGTCTGTTTAAGTTTAGCGTTTCTTGTTTGCGGTTCTTGTAAAACGAACGGTGTTGCCCTGAACGATGTAGCTAAGATCGTCCGTGGCTTTTATCACCTCCAGTATATAGTTGAGTGGTTTATTATTAAATCTCGCGAACAGTTTATAACCCGCAATGGCAGGGTCTTCGAATATAATGTTGACGTCGTACAATTGTTCCAGTCGGGCGGCCACCGTAGCCAGGCTATCGTTCTTAAATACGAGCAAACGCGAGGTCCAGCCGGTAACGGTTTCCATATCGTAACTACGTGCTTCTATCTGCCCCGTTGCACGGTCGTAGCTGATTTCCTGCCCGGGTGTTAAGGCCACCGCCTGTTGGTCACGCACTTGCACCCGGACTTTACCATCTACCAGCGAAACCGCTGTGCTGGACGATTTAGCGTAATGAGATACGTTGAACCGTGTGCCCAGCACCTGCACTTTAACATCACCTGCCTGTACGGCAAACGGCGCATGGGCATCTTTAGCCACGTGGAAGAACGCCTGTCCCTCCAGTAACACCGTCCGCGAACCGCTTTCCGGGTAACGGAGGCGGCTGCCGGGGGCGAGTTGTACCTGCGTGCCGTCAGGCAATGTGCAGGGCAACACTTCTCCCCTTTTACTATTGTATTCTTTATAAGCGATCTTTTTATCCGGAAGTCCGCGCATCATCAACCCGACACTCACCACCACTATAGCCACGGCAGCGGCATATTTCCAGATGCCGATCACGCGGCCTTTGCGATTGCCAAGGCGATGCTTCACATCACTCAGTGCATTATTCACCACGGCTTCATCATGCGGCAGCTCGGTGGCTTCCCATATAGCATGCAGCTGTGTGTACAGGGCTTTATTTTCCGGCGAGGCTTGCTGCCATCCTGCTAAAAACTCCTCTTCTGCTGTGCTGGTATGCCCGTTAAAGTGCCGGGTAATTAATAAATAAAGCGCCTGCTGTTCCAATACTTACTCGTTTTACAGCAATAGGACGTTTAAAAGGGAAAGACTCGTGACTCGTTTTTTCGAGTTAACATATTGGTAATATTGACCAGGAAGCTTTCAGTTGACGTACTGCGCGAAACATATGTGTTTTCACGGAGTTGAGCGATATATCGAGCAGACTGGCAATCTCCTCATAAGTAAAGCCTTCGTCGCGCTGGAGGCGGAACACCAGCTGCATTTGCGGGGGTAACGTGGCGACGAGCTGCTGCATACGTTCGGCTGCATATTTATAATGCAGTTGATCATCTGGCTGAGAAAAATGCGTATCCGCCGCTTCGGCGAGTGTTTCTTCCGGGAGGGAAAACTGTTGTTTCTGGCGACGGTAATAGTCGTATACTTTGTGCTTCACGGCTACGTAGAGATACGCGCCCAGGGTAGTATTGATTTGCAGGCGACTGCGCTGCTGCCATAACTGGCAGAACATCTCGGCTACAATATCTTCGGCCTCGTCGGTCGGGTAAGGCAGTAAGGTTTTTGTAAAGTGGCGCAGGCCCTCATAGTAGCGTTTAAAGATAGCATCAAACGCATCTTCGCTGCCGGAGATGAACAGTTGGAGATATTTGTCTTCATCAAATGATTGCCGCATCATTACAACGCGAAAGTAGAGCGAACGGGCGGCTTTCAATGTTAGCTTTTTATTAAGCCTGCGCTTGCAGGTAGGCCCGCCTGCATCGCGGACGGGCCACTGCTATTTATTTGTACGTCACTGTCAACGAAATAGGTGTAGCCGCCAGCGCTTTCGACACCGGGCAATTTTCCTTCGCCGCGTGCGCCACCTGGTTAAACTTTTCCTCACTTACACCGTCGATCAGGGAAGCGGTTACGTCCAGCTGAATACTGCTGATGCCCAGTGTAGCCACATCCAGTTCCACGGTCGCTTTGGTGTCGAGGCTGCCCGCAGTAATACCTTCCTGGGCCAGGAAGGCGCTGAGGGCCATGGTATAACAACCCGCATGTGCGGCACCGAGCAACTCCTCCGGATTGGTGCCAACACCGTCGGCAAAACGGCTGTTAAATGAGTATTGTGTGTGATTGAGTGTGGTAGTTTGTGTGGTGATGTCACCTTTACCTTCTTTGGTATTACCTTCCCAATGAGCGTTTGCAGTTCTTTTCATAATGAATTGTTTACTGCAAATATCCGTTCCCCGCCGCGGTAAATATTTACTAAACAAGGGAATCTATTGTCTAAACAATATGATGTTCCCCGCAACGTCATGTTCATCCCGGCCCGAAATCTGTTAAATGTTATCTTTACTAAAAAACCGTAGATTTTGTTACTGAACCTGGAGAAAATAGCCCATACAGATAAAAAGCGCGTAGTCATCATCGGCGGCGGCTTCGCGGGGCTGGAACTGGCCAAAACCCTTTCGAAGGCCGATTTACAGATCGTATTGATCGACAAGAACAACTACCATACGTTTCAGCCGCTGTTGTACCAGGTGGCCACCGCCGGACTGGAGGCATCCTCCATCATCCATCCGTACCGGCGTATTATGCAGGACCAGGAGAACTTCTTTTTCCGCATGGCCGAAGCCCAGTCGATCGACACAGCGACCAATACACTCGAAACTTCCATCGGGTTTATCCGGTACGACTACCTGGTAATCGCTACCGGTGCAACGGCTAACTTCTACGGCAATACGGTGCTGCAGGAAAAGGCCATCTCCCTTAAAAGTATTGAAGATGCGTTACTGCTCCGCAACACGATCATCAGCAATTTCGAAAAGGCGCTACAGGTCAATGACGAAGAGCAGCTGAACAGTCTTATGGACTTCGTGATCGTAGGCGGCGGGCCTACCGGTGTGGAGATTGCCGGGGCGCTGAGTGAATTACGCAAACACGTATTCCCCAAGGGCTTCCGCGAGCTGGATTTTGTGAACATGGATATTCACCTCATACAGAGTGGCCCCGACCTGCTGAAAGGCATGTCTCCCAAGGCTTCTAAAAAAGCGTATGAATACCTGGAAGGCTTCGGCGTAAAGGTATGGCTCAACCGCCGGGTAAAGTCGTTCGACGGCTACAAAGTAACCCTTGACAATGGCGAGCAGTTATGTTCCCGTATTCTCATATGGGCGGCGGGTGTTACCGGCGCACCAGTGGAGGGCCTCAAAGCAGAGAGTATGAAAGGCAACCAATACCTGGTAGATCAATACAACCGTGTATCCGGCTACGACAACATTTTCGCCCTGGGCGACATCGCGGCGATGGTGAGCCCTGAGCATCCGGATGGCTGCCCGATGCTGGCACAACCCGCCATACAGCAAGGACGTAACCTTGGCCACAACATCCTCCGTTACCAGGCCGGCAAAAAGCCTAAACCCTTCCGCTACAACGACCGTGGCAGTATGGCCACTATCGGTCGCAACAAAGCCGTAGCAGATCTTAAACTATTCAACCGTGAGATTCGCACCCAGGGCTTCCGTGCCTGGCTGATCTGGATGTTCATCCACCTGATATCGATTATAGGATTCAGGAACCGGTTGGTGGTGCTGATCAACTGGGTGTGGAAATACCTGCGTTACGATGCCGGTATCGGCGTGATCATCGGGGCCAGGAAAGAAAACACACCGGTGGAGGAGTCGGTGGAAAAGGCAAGAATATAAAAACCCCGTGCTACGACAAACACAGGGTAGTTTCTATGGGATTCCATTCCTGTAAGTAATCAGTTCACAGGGGGTGTCCCTGTCAATTAAATGCCTTAATGAATCTTCTGTACTAATACATGTCATAAGTGTCAGCGCCCTCCCTGCGTGATTTGAGAATAAGAACGTTATCAAAGCTATGCCGGCAGCACAGCTTTGATAACTTTTTGTGGGCTAACGGGATGAAGGACTTATCTGTGTTGCGGTAAAGTTTTACGGCTGGTCCTCACTGTCCTCAGTTTCCGCTCCTTGCTCGGTACCGTCCCATTCTACTTCTTCCGCTTCGTCTTCAGACAAATCGTTCTCTTCCAGGTCTTCCTCATCCAATATTGGCGAGCCATCGTCCTCTACAGGAGCGGTGTCGTCAACAGCATTCTCATCTTCCTCACTGAGGGGATCCTTTGGGTCAATTTCTTCGGGTAACATAATGTTTCGTTTTAAGGGTGATGAAATAACTTCACCTACACCCGGCAAATTATAATCCCGGTTAGGGTGTGAACCTGCCCCATCCACTTAAACTGAATGCCCGCCAAAATATGTTTTTATTTAAGATGTTTCTACGGCCGCGACGCCGTGCAATTATTTCCCTGCCAGTGGGGAGCTGTACCAATGAAAAGCCCCACGCTAAACAGCGCGGGGCGACTTTTTTGGCCTAAACAACTTTAGTTAAACAGTTAAATGTTTGATGTCAATTAAATTTCAATAATCCTAATGATACATGTCCTAATGAAATTCATCCCTTTGGATGAAACCTTTTTGTTTTTCTATCCTATTCATAAATGAAAGTCGACGCCCTCCTCACGGTTACTTTTGATTTACCATATCCGCGGGGGAAATAGCAAATAGCAAACCGTGCCCTGGCCATAAAGCCACCCCATCCATTAAGGAGCCTATTTATGCTATGTTACGTAACTTTTCCACATATTATTTACACCTAACTGTCATGCACACACTGTATAAATCTGTAGAAAATTGTTGCAGATGATACGCATTAAAGAATTGTTATTATTTGTTGCGTTGATATGTTAACGCTATTGTAATGATCCCTAGTAACTGATGCCTGCCGTTTTACGCAAATACACTTTCGTCGTTAACTGCTTCAACATAAAATCCGCCACATCTGCGCGCGATACTTTTACTGCGATGGTATTATCGTTCGCCGGGAAACCATGTTTGTAATTCCTCGTCAGCGGCCCGTCTGTAAGGTTGCCCGGGCGTACGATCGTCCACTCGAGGGTGCTGTGTTTTACATGTTCTTCCTGTAAGGCATGATCTGCAAAGCCTTTTTTCAGGAGCAACGGCACGATCAGGTATTTAAAGTAGAACGGGGTACGATCGAGCACTTTGCGGCTGTCGCCGTAACCGAGCGATGTTTGGCAAACGAGGCGGTTAACGTCATTACTCTCCATTCCCCTGATGATATTGTAAGTACCCTCCGAACGAAGCACGCCGGTCTTATTAGGAGGAGCGCCGATCGTGTTTAGTACGGCATCGTGACCTTTAATAGCAGCGGCCACACTGGCGGGGTTCAGTACATCGCCTTTTACGGTAGTTAACTGGGGGTGATGCAATTGCAGGCGGGACGGATCTCTTACAAAAGCAGTTACCTGGTGCCCTTGTTCCAGGGCCTGCGTTACAAGATGTTTACCGGTTCCGCCGGTAGCGCCGAAAATAATCAGTTTCATCTTAGTTTGATTTTATACCTCAAAACTAAGACGCATCGCAAGCGTAAAATAGAACGAAACCGACAAAGTAGCTTATCGCTTCAGCGGGGCGAGATTATCCATCAGCAACGCGGCCTGTTGCTGGTACTGTTTGGGCGAGCAGCCGGCAAACTCTTTGAAGGCACGAATAAAGTGCGACTGGTCGGCGTAGTCGTTGTCAAAAGCTATGTCAGACAGCTTTTCGAAGTCGTTGTTGCGGAGTTGTTGCAGTGAGTTTTGAAACCGGCAGATGCGGGCGAATAAACCCGGCGGCATGCCTATGTATTGTTTGAAGCGGCGTTCGAAGCTGCGCTCTGTGAGGTTTACTTCGTCTCTTAATATTTTCATGGCGATCATACCGCTACTTTCCACCATTCTTGCGAGCGCATACTGCATTTGCGGATCATCGCGGCCCTGTTGTTTACGCACGAGTGTCAACAGGTATTCTGATAAGATGTTCAGCCGCTCCCCTTCTGCGGCGGCAGCCAGTTGCTCGTCCAGGTAAAACCCCTGTTTCTTTGCTTCAGGTTGAAGGTCGATGCAGGTATTTGTCAGATCATCTGCCTTCATCCCGAAAACAGATTGTAAGGCGTTCGGGCGGAAGAAGATGCCCGTCGCGGCAAAACTGCCTTCCATCCGGATAGTGGCATGATGCGTGGCCTGCCCGAACAAAAACACATGTGGCAATTGTTTGTTCTCCTGGAACATCAGGCCTTTGTCCGAATGTTGAAATATAAGCCCCGGGCAGCCGTCCGCAATCGTGCGGAACTCGCTCACCGGTTTGTCGCGGCTTTCCAGCACCCAATAACATCGGATGTAAGGCTGCAGGTAGGCGGGCGGCGCTATTTGCTTAAAATTCATACTTTGAAGATAATACAAAATACCTTCGTTACGGGCGCATTTTCCCCAATTATTATCTCGTAAAAACAATTAATGAGGTAATGAAGCAGCCTTTGGCACAACTTATGAGATATTAATAGCGTATGTTCATTTACGGGACCATTCCACGCTGAAAAACCATACTGGTAGCTGAACCTTTTGCCAAGGACGGCTGTTAAAACTGTAAACCCTTAGTAATCAACGCTCACCAAATACACCAAACTATGGCAAAAACCTTCGCACAATCATTACTTGGCCGGCCGGGATATTCGAATGGAGTATCGCTCGTGCTGTTGATCCTGAGAGTGGTCGTGGGCATTGCTTTTATGTATCACGGCTGGGGAAAAATTCAACAACCCCTTAGCTGGAACTCGCCCGAATCGCCGCTCGCAATACCCGCTATATTCCAGTTGCTGGCAGCTGTATCTGAATTTGGAGGCGGCATCGCGCTTGTACTCGGCCTCGTTACGCCCATCGCTGCATTTGGCATCGCGGTAACGATGGCGGTAGCGGTATACATGCATGCCGTGATTTTCAAACAACCGTTCGTGGATATGGCAGGTGGACCGTCTTTCGAACTCGCACTTGTGTACTTAGCGATCGCATTGGTGCTGATGGTCATCGGCCCCGGCAAGTATTCGATCGACTACCGTTTATTCACGCCAAAAGCAAGACATTAAAGGCGCTCTTATTTATCTGTTCATATAGAAAACACAAAGCCGGGTACGACCCGGCTTTTGTTATTTTACGCGCTTTTGGAAAACCGCACCTGTGCTAATGCTAAATCGAAAAACTTTAGCTTTCCTTTACCCATACAAACCCTTATCTTTATCCCGCTAAAAAAAACCACGATTTGAAAATGGAAAGAAGAAATTTCCTCAGGAATGCGAGCGTTATCGGCGCCGGCCTGTTGCTTGCCGACAAAGTTGCTTTTGCTGCGCCTCCCATGGCTTTTCCCGTTGTGAGAACACCGGCGGCAAAAAGAAAGTTCACTTCTCAGGCAGTAGAGAACGCCATCGCAGAGTTTAAAAAGAATGTGAAGAATGAAGAGCTGGGCTGGTTGTTCGAGAACTGCTTCCCTAACACGCTTGACACTACAGTGTTTCACGAAGTAAAAAATGGCGTGCCCGATACGTACGTAATTACAGGTGATATCGATGCGATGTGGCTGCGCGACAGCTCCGCACAGGTATGGCCGTACATGCAGTTCGTAAAACAGGACAAACCTCTGCAGGACCTCATTGCTGGCGTTATCAACCGTCAAACCGCCTGCATCCTGAAAGATCCATATGCGAACGCTTTCTACGGCGATCCGAATAAAAAGGGCGAATGGTTCTCTGACCATACGGCGATGCAACCAGGTGTACACGAACGTAAATGGGAGATCGACTCAATCTGTTACCCCATCCGTCTTGCTTACAACTACTGGAAAATAAGCGGCGATACCAAACCTTTTAACGAAGACTGGAAAAAAGCGATCGCTGCGATCCTGAAAACGTTTAAAGAACAGCAGCGTAAAAGTGACCTGGGCCCGTACAAGTTCCAGCGCTCTACCCCACACGCTACGGATACACAACCGATGAGCGGTTACGGCTACCCGGTTAAACCAGTCGGACTGATTTGCTCCGCTTTCCGTCCGAGCGACGATGCCACGGTATACCAGTTCCTCATCCCTTCTAACTTCTTCGCCCTGGTAAGCCTTCGCGAAGCGGCAGAAATGGTGAAAACGATTTCCAAAGACAATACGCTCGCTGCAGAACTCACGGCCCTGGCCAACGAGGTAGATGCGGCACTTAAGAAGTACGGCACGTTCAACCACGCGAAGTACGGTAAGATCTACGCCTTCGAAACAGACGGCTACAGCAGCTTTAACATCATGGATGATTCCAACGTTCCGAGCCTGCTTTCTATGCCTTACCTTAACGCAGTGAAACTGAACGATGCGGTGTACCAGAATACCCGTCGTTTTGTACTGTCGCTGGACAACCCTTACTTCTTCAAAGGCACCGCTGCTGAAGGTATTGGCGGTCCGCACGTTGGTCGCGATATGATCTGGCCGATGAGTATTACCATGCGTGGTTTAACCAGCACGAACGATGCAGAGATCAAAACCTGTATTGACCAGTTGCGCAAAACCCATGGCGACACCGGCTTTATGCACGAAGCGTTCCACAAAGACGATCCGAAAAAGTTCACCCGCTCCTGGTTTGCCTGGGCCAATACGCTGTTCGGCGAATTCCTCTGGAAGGTGTACAAAGAAAGACCACACTTGCTGAAATAACCCATCAACTTAGATTTTAAATAACTTCTGCATGTCCATAACCAAATCACTTGCAGCGGCAGGCCTCCTGCTGCTGCAAGCGGGCATCATCCATGCCCAGCAGCCCTATCAGCTGCAATCACCCGATGGTAAAATTAAGGTGGAGATCAGTGTGAGTGACAGTGTATACTATACCGTACACGTAGATGGAAAAGCCCTTACCGACAAAGCCGCTATCGGCTTACAGACCAGCGCTGCCAAAGCCGGTCCGTTAAAAGTAAAAAGCTGGAAAACCTCCGGCACAGATGCCATACTCGAACCGATCGTATGGCAAAAAAGCAAAACGATTACCGACAAACACAACCACATGCGCATCGACCTGACGAACGGTCTGTCGCTGGAATGGCGCGCCTATAACGAAGGCATCGCCTGGCATTGGTTATCTTCCCACAAAGGAAATTATACGGTACTGGCCGAACAGGCCGGCTTCCGCTTCGATCCGCAGGGCCGCAGCTGGTATCCGCAGGAAGATGAGTTTTTTTCGCATAACGAACGCCTGTACAAAAACTACCGGATCGACAGCATCGATCAGCGCAAACTGGCTAGCCTGCCCGCTTTGTTCGATGTTAAAGGCGTGAAGGTACTGCTTACCGAATCCGACCTGTTTAACTACCCGGGCATGTGGCTGCGTGGTAAAGGCGACGGCCGCCTGGGAGGCGTATTCCCCGCTTATCCAAAAGAGAAAAAGATAACCAGCGACCGCGATGAAAAAGTAACGGCACGCGAAAATTACCTTGCGCGCGTCAATGGTCCGCAGTCTTTCCCCTGGCGCATTATGATGATTGCCCGCGAAGACAAAGACCTGCTGGCCAACCAACTGCCCTACCTGCTGGCCCGTCCTGCAAAAGGCGACTATAGCTGGATTAAGCCCGGTAAGGTGCAATGGGACTGGTGGCATTACAACAACGTGTACAATGTGGATTTTGAGTCGGGCATCAACAACGCGACTTACAAATACTACATTGATGTGGCCGCAAAATACGGCATCGAATACGTATTACTCGACGAAGGCTGGTGCGATACCCGCGACCTATTGAAGCTGAAGCCCGGCATCGACATCGCTGAGCTGTCGGCGTATGCTAAAAGTAAGGGCGTAGACCTGCTCCTGTGGAGCAGCTGGCTGGTGCTGGATAAGCAGCTCGATACGGCATTGGACCAGTTCCGGAAATGGGGTATCAAGGGTATTAAAGTCGACTTCATGCAGCGCGACGACCAGGAAATGGTGAATTACTACGAACGCGTTGCGAAAGCCGCGGCGGCGCGTCATATGCTGGTAGACTTCCACGGAGCGTACAAACCTACCGGCTGGTTGCGCAGCATGCCCAATGTGATGACGTCAGAAGGTGTATTTGGTAACGAGATCAGCAAGTTTGCCGGCTCCATCACCCCGGAACATACTGCCACCTTACCGTTCACCCGTATGGCCGCCGGTCCGATGGACTTCACTCCCGGCGGTATGGTCAACGTGCAGAAAGATCAGTTTGCGGTAGTGCCTGCCGAACCCAATACACTCGGTACCCGTTGCAACCAGATGGCTATGTATGTAGTGTTTGAAAGTCCACTCCAGATGTTATGCGACATTCCGACCCACTACCTGCGCGAGCCGGAGTGCATGCAGTTCCTGGGCCCTGTACCGGCAGTATGGCAGCAAACCGTTCCCCTACAGTCGAAGGTAGGCGACTACGTGGCGATTGCCCGCCAGGCGCCGAACGGCAACTGGTATGTGGGTGCCATGACCGACTGGAGCGAGCGGGAACTTGATGTGAAGCTGGACTTCCTGCCTGCAGGCAATTACAAGGTGTCTGTATGGAAAGACGGCGTAAATGCGAACAAGAACGCGAAAGATTACAAGATGGAAACCCTGTCTGCGACCAACGCGACCAATCTGCATATTAAGATGGCGAAAGGTGGTGGATATGTTGCCGTAATTGAAGCAGTGAAGTAAGTATACAAAAATTGTTAACAAAGGGCTGTTCTGCGGAGCGGCCCTTTTTTTGTTGCTGTATTGCCATGAAACAATATGCCCTTTTAGCCCTCATAGCGGCCACGTATTGTTGGGCCGGCTGTAAAAGCCCTGCACCCGGGCTGTTCGGCAAGCGTACCCCGCATGAAATGTACAGTGCCCGCATCAGCGATGCCGGTCTGGAACAAACCGCCCTGGGCAGGTTGTGGAAAGCCGCAGCCGCTCAAAGTCTTTCCCAACCAGTAACGGTGAATCTTCCCTACAGCGAAGAAGGCTATTTTTCGGCAGATAAGCCGCTGGCCCTTGGCTTACGCTTTATTGTAAAACGCGGCGAAAAAGTGCGTATTGCCCTTTCCGTCAATTCCCGCCCCCGTGCTATCGTGTATCTCGATTTATGGGAGATGCGTCCTGATGGCCCGAAGGCACTTGCTGCCGCCGACACCGCCGCCAGCATACTTGAATACGAACCGGATGCGAGTACCAGCCTGCTCGTGCGCATGCAACCCGAACTGCTCACGAGTGGCGATTACACGCTGAACATTACCACCGGCCCCTCACTCGCCTTCCCTGTACAAGGTGGCAACCGCGCCAGCATTGGCAGCTTATGGGGTGCCGACCGTGACGGTGGTGCCAGGCGGCATGAAGGCATCGACATATTCGGTAAAAAACGTACGCCCTTACTGGCCGTAGCCCCCGGCACCGTGAACCGCGTCGAGTCTACTAACCTGGGTGGCAAAGTAGTATGGTTACGGCCAGAGGGAAAAGACTACAGCGTGTATTATGCTCACCTGGACGAGCAGCTCGTCCGCTCCGGCCAGCGCGTACAAACAGGCGACACGGTAGGCTTGCTGGGCAATACCGGCAACGCCAAACACACCGCGCCGCACCTGCATTTTGGCATCTACACTTTTGGTGGCGCAGTCGATCCGCTCCCATTCGTAAACCCACTGGTTAAAACGCCCCCACGCGTTACCGGCAGTCCGGATATACAACGCGTCAGAACAAAAGCAGCCACCACCAAAATATATCATGCTCCGAACAGCGACACCGGCTTTCATAGCGTGCCGCAACATACGTTTATGTCGGTACAGGCGGCCATGGCCGGCTACTATCGTGTATCCCTGCCCGATGGGCGGGAGGGCTATGTGAATACGGGCAGCGTGGTGGGTCTTGGTACACCGTTACGGCAGCTGCCGGTAAAAACAGCAGCCGTTATTCGTGAGGCGCCGGATTCGTTGGCACCACGTAAGTTGCAGCTCGCCGCCGGGACTAAGGTGGCGGTGTTGGCGAGTTATAACCGGTATCACTTTGTACAGCATGAGGGTACCGAGGGGTGGATTGAATTGTAAATACCTTAACTTGCCCCCTCATCTATTCATTACATGTTTCGTTTTCACAAAGGTTATTTCTTCCTATCCCTCGCACTTTTCGCTATCGAAATTTACATCGCCCTCTACGTCCGCGATGAAATCATCCGCCCTTACGTAGGCGATTTCCTGGCAGTGATATGGTTATATACTTTACTACGCGCGTTCGTCAATATCCGCACCTTTCCTGCAGCGATCGCGGTGTTACTTTTCGCGTACGCGCTGGAAACAGCGCAATACTTTCAGTTAGTTAAACGCCTGGGCCTCGGGCATTCGCGTTTCTTTAATATCGTTATCGGCAACCGCTTCGAATGGGTGGACATGATTGCTTATACGGCAGGGATTGCAGCGGTATTGATCGTTGAGAAACTAAGGACCAAAAAAGGCCGGCTATAGAGCCGGCCCGGTCATTTGACAACCAAAGTTTGCACTTCTTACTTTTCCGCTAATGCCGTGGCACACCATAGAATGGGTGCCTGTCCGTGCATATCGCCGGTAATGCGGCGGCGGTCCAGGTAATATTGTTTTTCATTCTTTTTATTAGTGCCTTCGCATACCTCGCGCACATCGCCGTTTTCATCGATGTATCCTACCAACGCCAGCCAGGCTTTACGCGCTACATCGCCGTATTCACGAGCGGGCAGCCAGCCTTTCTTTACGCCGCTGATCATCGCATAAGCGAACATGCCGGTGCAGGAAGTCTCCGGCCACGACGCAGGTTCATCGATCAGTTGCCGCCACATGCCGTCGGCGGACTGATACTGTTTCAGGGAAGCCATCATTTTTCGGTAGCCTTCCAGGATGCGAGGTCGGTATTGGCTACTCTCCGGCAAAGTGCGTAACAACTCGGTCATACCCGCGGCCATCCAGCCATTACCGCGACCCCAGAAAAAGGGCACGTCCGGTGCGTGATAGAACAAACCGTTAGGGCGCTGGATCGAATCGAGATACATCACCATTTCTTTCGCCGCACGGTCAATGTACTTACGATCACCGGTTGCGACGTAGGCCTGCGCCTGCACGGCCGTGATCATAAACATATCATCGATCCACAAACGGGTTTGCCAGGTCATGCCCATTTTCAGCCAGCGCAGGTGACTTTCCTTCCCGCCCGTCGGTGCCTCCCATTGGGAAACAGCGAAAGGCAAACCCATGTCAAGATAGCGTGGCTCCTTCGTTTGCACGTACAACTGTAGCGGCACAGTGCCAAACACGTTATGGTCTACGTGATCTTTCTTCGGCAAGAGGCGCTGCTCGGTCGTAAATAACGGTTCGAACCGTTCTTTCAACCGGACCGCCAGCTTACTATCCGCTACAGCTGCAAAACGTAACGCACCCAACCAGGCACACACTTCCGGATAGGTAATGTCACCCGGCGGTTTTGGGCTTCCAAAGTTCGGATGCGGTGTAGCTAAAAAGCGTTGGGTTACTATTACCCCGACTTCCTTCGCCGTAAAACCTTTCGGCATCTTGCGCAATGCAGACTGCGCCCCGGCGTTCACCACGATCAGCATCAGCATCAAAACGCCTGTCCATTTCTTCATCATCATGCTCCGCTTTAATAGGTAATTTCATGTGTATAAGCTCCACCTGTACCGAATTTCACGTAAATGTTCGCCCTTATGGATTCCTGTCGGAACTTATAGGTAAAGTCCCACTGGGAGTTGTCGGCCGGCAGCAGGTTATAATAAGCAGCAGGAGTGCTGGCTGTTGGTCTGCCGCCACTGTCTTTCGCCGAATAACCATAGAACTTCACGGTTTCCACACCCTGCGCATCGGCTTCCATCACCCGGAATTTATAGCGCTCGTCTTTACCCGTATACGCTACCGTCGTGTTCAGCGACTGCCAGATACCATTTTTATCATACGTCAGCGGAACAGTTACATCATTGCTGAACGCAAACCAGAGTCCTACCGATTTGATCTCCACCACCGCTGCCTGTCCTGTATTGAAGTTCAGGGTAATACGATATGGTTTCGGGGCGCTGGCCGGACTCGCCACCGCTGCGCCATCCAATACAACACCATTTTCCGCGATAAAGCTTTCAGGTGTACCAGTATTAGCGTTAACGAAATGAAAATCACCCGCTGTTAATGCAGTAAATACTTCGAACACTCCGTCTGTCAACTTCTTCATCCTGATCGCTTTAGCCAGGTCCGCACCAGCCTCCGTGGCGGAGCCGGACAAATACAGCTCATTCGGACTGGCCACCGTACCTAAAGGCCGCCCTATTTCCATCACACGTGTTTCTGCAGAAGTTGTATTCACCACTCCATTAGATGCGTAAATACGCCATTTCAATTTCCCCTTCGCTCCGGCCGCAACACCTGCTGTAGCGGCAATCTTATTTAACTGCTGATGGGTGAGCTGCAGTTTGGTAACGATCGCACCACTATCGGTCTGGCCCGTATAAACAGGCTGTGAAAAATCACCACTTTCCCTGTCGATCTGCAATTTGTAGTAAGCCTGGGTATAGTCGCCGGTTTTGGCTTTATCCCAATCGAACAGCAGCACCGCGTTCGTCAGCCTGTCCAGCACCATTGTCGTGTTTTGTTCGGGCGCTAACAGAGGCGGCGCATCGATCGTGGTATGAATATCAGTTTCAAAGTCGTTCTGATCGCAGGCGGAGCATAAGGCTGCGATGCAGGTTATAGCGAAAACAATACGTTTCATGTATAAAAATTTGGGTTCGGAAAAGTTTACCATCCTGGATTTTCCACGAGGTTCTTATTACGGTTTAATTCACCCTGTACAATGTTCCACAGGTAATATTTTTTGTGGAAGATGCGGGTCTCGAACAGGGTACGTTTAAAAAATTCCGCATTGTTTCTCGCCTCGATATTCATCCCGTAAAAGGCACCGCCGTCGGTTTGTTCTGCAATCTTCCAGCGACGGGTATCGAAGTAGCGATGGTTCTCAAATGCCAACTCTATCCTGCGTTCCCGGCGAATAGCTTCGCGCATCGCTTCCTGGCTGGCAGGTGCAGGCAACGAAGGATCACCGTATAAAGTGATACCAGCACGCTCACGGATCAGGTTGAGGTATTTCAATACGTCTGCATTGCCATAATCGTACTCGTTTAACGCTTCTACATAATCGAGATAGATCTCTCCCAACCGCATATGTACTTCCATTCGTCCGGCCAAACGGTTTTGTACCAGGTCGGAGCTGGGATGCACGAACTTCCGCATACCATATCCGGTGCGTGACCAGTTAGCGCCGGAGTATTTACCGCTGTTGCCACCGTTAAACATCTCCACCGTGATAGGCTGGTTGTTCGTGCCCGCCACGTTGTTGATCCATTTGCTGCCGTTATAGGTAATGCTCACGTAAAACCGCGGCTCCCGACCTACGTACATGTTATAAGTATTCGCAGTTGTATAAGCATCTGCCGTTGTAGAATAACCATTCTCTACGTAACCGGATAACGGATCCGTAATGCTGCGGCCATTGGCCATAAAGTAATCGTCGATGATCTGCTGCGTAGGCCCCCACGACGACCAACCGCCCACTTTATAAGGCGAACCGTTTTTGTCGAATGAGAACATATCGGTCACTTTCGCCATGATGATCTCCTTATTCCAATCCATCAGGAACAGGTTTTTATAAGATTTCATCGGGTCGATCTTACCATTTGTGATCTCTTTGTACAACTCGAAATAAGGCAGGTCGATTACGGCTTTCGCAGCATCGGCGGCTCTTTTCCACTTCTGTGGGTCGTAAGTAGCGTTGATCAGTACTTTGCCATCTTTGTTTTTGAAATCAGGGTAATCGGTATTACCGTTATAGAGCGGACTGGCGGCATACAGCAGCACACGGGCTTTGTAAGCCATCACCATGGCTTTTTTGATACGGCTGTAATCGCGCGTATTACTCTGCCACTCGGGCAGATCTTCCATGGACTTGTCCATTTCGCTTACTACATAATTCACACATTCGTCGAAGGAAGAACGGGGAATACTCATCTCTTCGATGGTTGCATCCGGCGCAATGGTTTTTTCGGGCATGAGCACGACCGGACCATATTGACGCATCAGCATAAAGTAAAAATAGGCACGCAGGAAACGCGCCTCGCCTTTAAAGTTCTGCAGTGTTTCGGGCGTCAGTTCTTTGTTTTCGTCGACTCTTTCGAGGAAGTAGGTAGCCGAGCGGATCGCCTTATAGTAGTGCGTCCAGAAGTTATAATCACCGCGGTTACGGTCCCAGTTACCCAGGTTCATGGCGTACGTCGCGTAGTTGTTGTAGGTGACATCCAGCTCGTCAGACAAGCCCTCCCAGGGCACGCCGGTGTTCCAGTCAACTTCGGAAATGATTTGTGAGTATACGTTTGACAGGTATTGCTCGGTGGTCACCTGGCGCTTGAACACATCGTCGATATTGAGGCGATCGTCGGGCACCTGGTTCAGGAAATCTTTTTGCAGGCAGACAGGAGCAACAGGCATCCCGCCGCCATACCGATATATCGTTTCGTCATCTTCATGATCGGTGAAGTTTTAAATTAAAAGGAGACATTGAAGCCAACACTGTAGGTTTTGATATTCGGGTAACGCGTACCACTACCGGAGCCCAGCTCGGGATCATACAACTTGAACGGACTAAACGTAAGCAGGTTGTAACCGATGAAGTAGATGCGCAGGCGCTGTACGGCCAGTTTAGACAAACTTCCTTTCGGTAAGGTATAGCCGAAGTCCAGCGTTTTCAACCGGAGGAAATCGCCTTTCATTACCCAATGACTGTTAGTAGCACCGTAGTTGAAATTCAAACCACTGCCATACGCCAGTCGCGGATAGAAGGCGTTCTGGTCCGGGTTTTCCACCGTCCAGCGATCTTTGATGTTCGCATACGGCGTACCTTTTGCGGCACCGGATTTGAAAGGCATAAACTCACTATCTCCCAGGTAAAAATCTACCAGCCCTGCACCCTGCCAGAACGCACCGAGCGAAAAGCCTTTGTAGCTCAACGTGGTACCAAAGCCGTAAATCAACTGCGGCACGGCGTGTCGACCAATAGGCATCTGATCATTCTGATCGATCACCCCGTCCTTATTTACGTCTCTGAACTTGATATCGCCGGCCTGTACCACGCCTGTCGTGCGGGCAACTGTTTTATCGTCTATCTCTGCCTGCGTGTAATAACCTTCTGCTATGTAGCCGAAACGCTGTCCGATCGCCTGCCCTCTTCTTTCGAGCCATGGATAAGGCTGGATGGGCTCATCGTTCTCAATTACCTCGTTACGGTTGTACGTAAGCGTACCACGGGCCGACAGTGAGAAGTCGTGCCACGCTTTGTTGTACTCGACAGATAAGTCCACGCCATTACTGTTCGCTGCACCCAGGTTGCCCAACAGAGAGCTCTGTAAACCAGTCGTGGCCGGCACGGCTGAACGCTGCAGGAATATGTTCGTACGTTTCCTGTCGAAATAATCCGCCTGGATCGTTAACGCATTGTTCAGCGTTCTGAACTCAATACCAATGTTCAGGTCTTTGGAGGTTTCCCAGGTCACGCTGGCCGGGTAGTCCTGTATTTCTATCCCACTAATACCATTTCCCCTGTCCTGGCCATAATAAAACTGACCCAGGTTTTTAGTCGTGCCGATATACGCGAAACGACGGCCGCCGATCAGGTTACTGTTGCCCACGATGCCGTAGGAACCGCGCAGCTTCAGCAATTGCACATAAGGCGTCAAAGTGCTGAAAAACTTCTCATTCGAAATCACCCAGCCTAGTGCGACAGATGGGAAGGCACCGAAACGTTTATCCGGCGCAAAGTTTTCCGCACCATTATAACCGAAGCTTACTTCTGCGAGATACCGGTCGTCGTAACCATAAGTGGCCCGGGCTACCATGCCCAGGCTGCGATAAGGCAACGAACCGATCAAATCACCTGCTGTAGCGCTGATACGGTCGTTCTGGTTATACAGCAGCAGGCCGCCCACGTTATGTAAGCCAAATGTGTTGTCATAGTTTAGCGCACCTTCAAAATAAAACTGCCTGGAACCACCACTGCTACGGCTAAAACCGAGATATTCCGAACCGCTGTTGTTATCCGTGCGCTCGTACACCAGGTCACCATTCGCGTCACGGTTGCGGGCGTAGTAAGTGTAGGGCGACTTCGTACGCGACATCCGGTTTTCGTTCGCGGCATCAAAGGAATACAGCATACGGGCCGACAACCCTTTCGTCCATCCGCTCAAATCCTGGCGCACGCTAATGTCCGAGTTAATCTGGTTACCGTACGTCGTTACATAGCCACGATTGGTAAGCAACGCATAAGGGTTAGAAGCACCGCCGCCGGTGGAAGTAAACGGCTCTTTCCCATCCGGGTACATTACCGGGTAAAGGATCGGGTACGTATCAAATGCTTTGGCAAAGATGTCGGACGTACCGGTGCCGGGATAGTTACCATTGGATATCCATCCTTTGATATTAAGATCGATATTGGTCGTTTTGGTCGCTTTGATGTTGAGGCTGGAGGTGAAGTTGTAACGCGTAAAGGCGATCTTGGAATCGTACTTCTGCAGGTTGTCTGTTTTAAACAAACCCTTTTCATCGTAGAAAGAAGCAGATACATAATATGTCGCTTTATCAGAACCACCGCGGATGTTGAGGTTAGCCTTCCGGTTGTTGCCGAACTTATTAAATAACTCATTCATCCAGTTTACATTAGGGAACAGGTACGGGTCTTCCTGCGTATGGGTTTTACGGATCGCTTCTTCTGAGAAGATAGGCGTACCGCCACGGGTCACACTCGCTTCATTCGCCATCTGCATGTAGGTCACGCCATCAGCGATGTCGGGCACCCGGGTAAAATTCGTGATGCCCTGATAGAAGTCGATATTGATGTCCGTTTTACCGGCGCGACCTCTTTTAGTGGTGATCAGGATCACCCCGTTCGCACCTTTTACGCCGTACACCGAAGTAGACGACGCATCTTTCAGGATCGTGAAGCTCTCGATATCGTTCGGGTCAAGGTTGTTGAAGGAGCGCTCCACACCATCCACCATGATCATAGGTCTGCTCGCATCCGAGTTGAGCGTAGCAATACCGCGTATCCACAGGTCGGCGCCATCCAATCCAGGTTCCGCACTGCGTTGTACGCCTACGATGCCGGATATACGTCCGGCCAATACGGTGGTAATGTTTGCTACGGGCTGTTTCAATTCCTGCACGGAAAGGCTCGACTGCGCCCCCAATGTGGCGATCTTACGTTGCTTTTGTCCGTATGCGACTACCACGACCTCGTCCAGCGCCTTTTTATCTTCCTGCAACACCACGTTGATCGTACGCTCCGTGCCTACAGGCTGCTCCTGTGGCAGGTAGCCGATGCTGGAAATAACGATGGTCGAATGCGGCGGCACTTTCAACATGTAATAGCCCTTTTCGTTGGCTGTTACCCCGTTCAGCGTGTTCTTCTGCTTAATGGTAGCGCCGATCAGCACCTCCCCTTTTGCGTTGGTCACGGTGCCGGCTATCACCACGGCCGTATCGGCCACGATGTTGCGCATCACGGGCTTTCGTTTAATCACGATCGTCTTTTCTACCAGCGACCAGGTGATCGGCGTACCGGCGAAACAACGTTCTATCACCGCTCCCAGTTCGCCATTCCGAACATGGAGGGTAATCGGCGGGGCCTTCTCCACCAGCTCTTCTTCGCAAAGGAAAGAAAGACCCGTTTGCTGCTGAATGGCCATAAATACACTATTCAGCGGCGCATTTTTAACAGACAGTGACACCTGTTGCGATACGCCCTTGGCGCTCACAGACAGGCATGCGGCCAGCATTATGATAGCGGTCCATCTCATTACACACAAGATTTTTTTACAGCGCAGGGCGCCTGATCGCTTACCCTTGCGGGGATCGATAAATGACATAAATTTGTACGGTTAGGTAAATAATCAGTTGTTCAAGTCGATTGTGCATTACCTCAACTTCCAGCCGGGAGCATTAGGCCGCTTCCGGCTTTTCATTTAATAACGTGGTAATGATCATAGTTGCGGCACGTGGAATACTAGTCAGTCATTTTTACAAACATTTTGGTTGATGTGATCAGTTGAATTTTATAAACACTTTCTTTCCTTCAATTCTAAACTTAACATTGGGCTCGGCCGTTTCCAGTATTTTGAGTACGCCGGCCAGCGTGGTATTGCGTGAAATCATTCCTACGAATCGCCGCTGTGGCCTGCCGCCTTCATATACCGGTTCCACATCGTACCATCTTGATAACTGGCGGAATATCTGGTTAATATCTGCTTTCTCGAAATAAAACAGCCCGTTCTTCCAGGCAAGGGTTTTAGTAAGATCGGCCTTCGTCACGCTGATTGACTGCGCTCCTTTGACAAGGCGGCCTTCTTCCATGGCATTCAGCTTCACCTCGGTATGGCCGTTTTCCAGCCTTACAGCGCCCTCTATGAGTGTCGTGCTGGTCAAACCCTCATCATCATAGGCCATCACGTTGAACGAGGTACCCAGCACGGTTACCGTCAAATCGTTCAGCTTTACCTTAAATGGTTGCTTTACGTTCTCTGTAACTTCGAAGTAAGCCTCTCCTTTCAGCTCCACAAGCCGCTCCGCCCCCTCGAACGATGCCGGGAAGCGAAGTGAGGAAGCAGCATTCAGCCAAACGTTGGAGCCGTCGGGCAGGGTAATGCGGAACTGACCGCCCCGTGGCGTGTTCAGGGTGTTATACACCATTTCCCCGCCCGCCCCCTGCGACTGATAAGCGAGGCGGCCGCTGTCCAGCTTCACGACTTTTACATTTCCCTGGGTGCCGATGTTGCCGTTCTGCGCCTCGTCGAGACTAATCACGGAGCCGTCGGCCAGGGTGAGCGTGGCTTTGTTGCCACCGGGTTGAACATCCTGGATGAAAGGCGCGGTTTGTACGGTAGTTGCCGGTTGTGCGGGGCGGAACATCCACCAGGCCGCCACGGCCGCAATGCTCACTACAGCCGCCGCGATGGCCAGCCGCCAGCGCATAGGACGTACTTTAGGCCGGTCCAGCTCGTCGAGGCCCGCCTCTATACGATCGGCCAAAGCCTCGGGCATGGGCGGGTATAGTTTATACACGTCCGGCGCACCGCTCTGTTCGAGCAGCGCATGAAACTCGTCTGGTTCTGCGTCAGACAGCCATTCCTGCAGGCTCTCCTGTTCGTCGCGCGACAAATTACCGGCAGCGTATTTCTCCAGTAATTGCGTAATGGTTTGCTGGTCCATATGATATAAGACTAATGAACGGTGGAAGTGGATACCTTTTCTGAAAAAAATATTTCGGGTTAGTTGGTGGCAGCCACCAACAGGAGGATGAGGCTCCATTCGGCATGCTCTTTCAGGTAATCTTTCATCTGGCGGATAGCGGCGTACAGGTGTTTTTTAACTGCCGCGCGGGAAAGCCCGAGCGCTGTGGCAATTTCATCGAGGGTCATGTCTCGCTGGGCACTCATCAAAAATATGGTCCTTTTCTTTTCTGTCAGGCGGGATAACGCATCCATTGCGATGCCTTGATATTGTTTGAACAGTACTTCATCGTCTACATAATTCTCCATCCCGGGCTTATTCTCGGCAATACGTGCTACCACGCGGCTACCTGTCATCCGACGGCGGGTAAGGTCGAGCAGGCGGTTTTTAGCCATGCGGAAAACATATTGTTCAAAGGAACGGATACCTACCAACGTATCGCGGCGCTCCCATACTTTTAACAGGCATTCCTGGATAACCTCTTCGGCATCTTCCTTTGACTGACTAAAAAAGAAAATGAAATTATACAGGCGCGGAAAGTATTGCCGGTAAAGCACCGCGTAAGCAGCTCTATCGCCATCTGCGACGCGTAGTAGCAGCGCTGATTCATTTTCAATGGGTGGGTGCATAACAGTAGAACGGGTACAAAATAGTAAAAAGCTACAATTCCACGCGCATAAAAAAAGGGGGGCACAAGGCCCCCGGCGTTCTGTAAAGCAATAAAAAAATAATTATGGCAGGATCACACACACGGGTGCCGGTACGGCAATTGTTTCTCCTGTTTCTGTAAGTTTGCCGGTTGTTTTATCGCGACGGAACACTATAATATTGTTGGTATCCTGGTTTGCTACCAATATCAATCCACCATCGGGCGTAATCATAAAATTACGAGGGTTCCTGCCTTTTACAGACTGATGCCCCACCAGTGTTAACTGGCCGCTGCCTTCCTCTATACTGAAGATGGCAATGTTATTCAGGTCGCCGCGATTCGACATGTACAGAAACTTTCCATCGGGTGAGATGTGAATATCTGCACTGCTGAAGTTACTGCCCTTATAGTCTGCCGTGCTGGTAGAAATCGTTTGTATCGCTTTCAGCTGCCTGTCTGCGTATTCAAAAGCAGTTACGTGACCGGTAATTTCATGCACGATGTAGGCATGTTTGCCATCAGGATGGAAGGTGAAGTGCCTGGGGCCTCCACCGGGTGCAATCGTAGCGAACGGCTGTTTCGATGGGCTCAGCGGCTTTTCTGCCGAAGGCGTAAAATCGTACATCATGATCTTATCCGTTCCCAGGTCTGGCACAAATACCTGTTTGCCATCCGGCGAAAATACGACCTGGTGTACATGTGGCTCTGACTGGCGCGACTTGTTCGGCCCCGAACCTGTTTGTTCGATCACCTGCACAGGTGCGCCCACCTTGCCATTGGCCTGTATGGGTAGTACAGACAGGCTGCCCGCGCCATAGTTGCCCGTAAACACAAACTTCCCGTCCTTATCTATATTAACATGACAGGGCCCGCCGCTGCCTACAGGCTGCTCGTTCAGCAGCTGTAACTTGCCGGCAGTCTTATCAAAATCGAACGCATACACGCTGCTTTTAGATTCACTCACAGCATATACATGTTTACCATTCGGCGCTACTGCCACGAACGAAGGATCTTTTAGCCCTTCCGCTACGCCTGACAGTGTAGCCTTGCCCGTTTTTGTATCGAGCTTGTAAACGTAAATGCCTTTACTTTCTCCTGAAGTGTAGGTTCCAACTAACATAACCTTCTGTTTAGCCTTTGGAGGCTCCGTCGCACCTGCCGCGAGCGGCGCCAGCAACAGGCAGTAATGTAAAAATGTATAACGCATGAGGTCGAAAATATCAATTTTAACCGTTATCTGCAAAGCCGGGGTATAAAGTCATACCGCCATCAATGTAATGCGTAGCGCCTGTCACATAATCACTGTCGTCCGAAGCGAGCCACAGTGCCTGCTTCGCTACGTCTTCCGGTTTGCCTATGCGGCCGTACGGAATCAGTTCCAGCAATTTATTGAGCGCCTCCTCTGTTTCCCAGGCGGCTTTGTTGATAGATGTTTGTATCGCACCGGGAGATATACTGTTTACGCGAATCTTTTTCGGGGCCAACTCCTGTGCGAGGGTCTTCATCAGCATCATTACACCACCTTTACTGGCGGCATAGTTGGCGTGCCCGCCCCAGGGAATAATGTCATGCACGCTGCTAATGCAGATGATTTTACCTGTTGCCCGGCTGACGCCTCGCAGTCCCTGTTTGAGGAAAATATTCACCGCTTCGCGTGCACAGAGGAAGTGGCCGGTAAGGTTCGTGTTGATTACCTGCTGCCATTCATCGAGCGTCATTTCATGGAAGGCGCGGTCTTTCTGAATGCCTGAATTATTCACCAGGATGTCTACAAAACCAAACTGCGCCAGGCACTGGTCGAACATACGTTTTACGTCCGCCTCGCTACCTACATCCGCCTGTACCGCCAATGCTTTACCACCGCGCGATTCAATATCTTTCACCACCGCTTCTGCCTTTTCTTTACCTGAGTGATAATTGATGATAAGATTCGCGCCAGCGGCCGCTAATTCCAATGCTATCGCCTTTCCTAATCCGCCTCCGGCGCCGGTAACGACGGCCGTTTGTCCTGCCAGTTTAAGGGTGTTTTCCACGTTGCTCAATTTTTGGTGAATCAATTTAACAACAGCTGCGGGGTCAAATACTATTCCATATCTTTCAAAGATAAGAGTTCGGGGGCATATAAAAAGGCGACGCTAAACGCCGCCTTCCTGTTTATTTCGTTGTAGCCAGCGAACTGCCGAATACCGTTTTAAGCAAGTCTGTCACCCGCGCCGCCGGGTCCCTCCTGATCTTCTGTTCCTCCAGCGCTACCTCGTGGAAGATACCGGATATCGCTTTCTCGGTTACATAAGCTGTGAGATTGGTATTCACCGGCGTTTTAGAAAAGCGGTTATAAACGGTAAACACATCTTCCCAATATTTGGTCGCATCCACATTCTTTAAGGCCTGTTGTATGACCGGGCTGAACGCGTTGGTAAGCGCTGCGGTGGTCCTGCCTTTAAAGTAAGTGGTAGCTGCGCTGTCATTGCCTCTCAAAATACCGATAGCATCTGTAATAGTCATGCCCTGGATGGCGCTCACAAATATCGGCGTAGCTGCTTTGGCGGCTTCTTCTGCGCCCCGGTTCATGGCCAGGATGGCTTTATCTACCACATTCCCCAAACCGACACTACGCAGGGTAGATTCCACCTTCTGCGCTTCCGGCGGCATGAGGATCTTTAAGGCCGCATTGGCAAAAAAACCATTTACGCCAGATAAGCGGTTCGTGCTGTTCTGTGTGCCGATCGTCAGCGCCTCTTTAAGGCCGGAGGCGATCTGGAAAGTACTGGGCTGTCCCGGACCAGTGCCGGTCGTCTGCGGGAGGTTATTCAATATCTGCTGCGTGGTCTCGCAACCTGAAAAGGTGAATAGTAACGCTGCTGCTGGTAATATAAGGCGCTTCATAATCGGTGTATTTGCTGTGTTTTGCAGGCAAATATAATACCTCTTTCCATACCGGTCGCTACTATACGCACAACTCATTATAATTTAAAGAGATGGGTTATTTTTCGTTAAAAAGCCGTTATTCGTAAGTAGGTGTCAAATAATTTTTTGCATCTTGGCGAAAATTTTAATGTAATGTTTAGAAAATCCCTTTTCCTTGCCTTGTTAATCAGCCTTTCATTTGGCGTAAAGGCGGCACCACCGCAAGACACCACTGATGTTGACCTGGAAAAAGAGCAAGCTGCCTACGATTCGATCAACGCATCCTACAAATTCCAAACCGGCAAACTGGACCTGAGCGGCGGACAAATCGCCATTAACGTACCGGCAGGCTTTAAATTCCTTGATGCCGATCAGAGTAAACGTGTACTCACCGACCTTTGGGGTAACCCGGCGTCTGCGTCCGACGGCGTGCTCGGTATGATCTTTCCGGCCGATGCAGAGGTATTGACGGAAAAAACCTACGCCTTTATCATCACGTACGAAGAAACCGGCTACGTGAAAGACGGTGACGCCGCCGAAATCGACTACGATGAGATGATGAAAGAAATGAAGGACAGCGATGCCGAGGTAAACAAAGCCCGCGCTGAAATGGGCTATGGTACCGTTAATACGATCGGCTGGGCACAAAAGCCTTACTACGACAAGAGCAAAAACGTGCTGCACTGGGCACAGGAGTTCAAAATGGGCGATGAACCCGTAAATACGCTCAACTACGATGTGCGTGTACTCGGCCGCAAAGGCGTACTGTCGCTGAAAGCCGTTAGCTCTATGAGCGAATTACCCATGGTGAAAGCTAACATCGATAAAATCCTGTCCATTGCATCTTTTAATAAAAACTACGCCTACGGCGATTTCGATTCCAATATCGATAAGGTAGCCGCAGTAGGTATCGGCGGCCTGGTAGCAGGTAAACTGCTCGCAAAGGTTGGTGTTTTCGGCCTGATCCTGAAGTTCTTTGGAGCCTTCTGGAAATTCATCCTGTTAGGGGCCGGCGCACTTTTCGCCTTCGTTCGCCGCCTGTTCACCAAAAAGAAAGAGGAAGCCACTACCTACCCTGAACCCGAACCGGAAACTGCCCTCGTGGAAGAAACCACCCCACAGGCGTCAGATACGGAAGAAAAGCAAAGCTGATCAGAAGGCAACCTCCGGGTTGCCTTTTTTTTGCCGCATCCTTCCTGGATCCTTGCTACATCCTTGCTATATCCCTGTTAAAACACTGGTGTTTCAGCAACTTTTTAGCAACAACTTAGCAAGGATGCAGGAAGGATCTAAGAAGGATCCAGCAACGTTCCGGCATTGACCTCATGGAAAACCAGGGTTCACCGCATGAAAAACCGGGGTTCGCCCCATATGGCTTTTCGTCGCGGGGCAACCATGCTATCTTCGTGGTGTTAAGGCTTGATAAACTTAAGGTTGCGGCGGATGCCGGCGTATTTGCTACGCTTGAGCGGGGATTGACGGAAAATCTTCTTAAATTCTTCTTCCGTCATTTCCTCCCATTGCTTAGTAGAGAAGTTCAACACCTCGGGAACGGGCGTAAAATCGAGGTCGTTGTGGGGTTTGGCGAAGCGGTTCCAGGGGCATACGTCCTGGCAGATGTCGCAGCCAAACATCCAGTCTTCGAACTGGCCTTTCATCTTGTCGGGAATGAGCTGGTCTTTGAGTTCGATGGTGAAATAGGAGATGCAACGGCTGCCGTCTACAACTGTGGGGGCGGTAAGGGCGCCGGTGGGACAGGCGTCCAGGCAGCGGGTGCAGGAGCCGCAATAGTCGCCGGTTATAGGGTCGTACAAAAGTGGCACATCTACAATGAGCGTGGCAATGAAAAAGAACGAACCTGCCTGTTTGTGGATCAGGTTACCGTTTTTGCCTATCCAGCCAAGACCGCTCCTTTTCGCCCAGCTTCTTTCCAGCACCGGGGCAGAATCCACGAAACCGCGACCATGTATTTCCCCGATCTGTTCCGACATTTCCGACAGCAGCTGGTTCAGGCGGGCGCGGATCACCTCGTGATAATCCTTTCCGTAAGCATATTTGGCAATTTTGGGAGCGCCTTCAGTCTGCTGTTCCGGCGGGTAATAATTGAGCAGCAGTGTGATCACCGACTGGGCGTTATCCACGAGCTTACGGGGATCTATCCGTTTATCAAAATAGTTCTCCATGTACTGCATGTTACCATGCATGCCCTTATTCAGCCACTGTTCCAGCCGATACGCATCTTCATCAAGCTGTTCTGCCTTTGCAATACCACAGTAGTCGAACCCCAGTTCGCGGGTGCGCTGTTTAATGAATTGCGTGTATTTCTCTACCGGCAGCATAAGGGCTGCAAGGTACGAAACATTTTGCCGCCCCGTTCCCATGGCATGCCTCTTGATGAGCTATCAACAGCCAAAAACAATCTATTATGAGAACATTTGGGATTATCCTCATCGTAATCGGTATAGCCATGATCCTGGTAAGGGGCTTTTCCGTACAAACTGAAAAAGAAGTGGTAGACCTTGGAGCGGTAGAGATCAACAAAAAAGAAAATAAATGGGTAGGATGGCCAACCTACGCCGGTGGTATTGTGGCCGTTGTGGGCGTGGTGCTTGTGGTAGCAGGCAAAAGAAAATAAACAACGATGCCTGCCGTTACGACGCGGCAGGCATCGTTCAATATGCTTATGGATTGGTCGACCATAAACCGGCTGACTTCAGCACCACACGTGGGTTCAGTTTCAGCTGGCTTACCACGAATTCGGCCAGGTCTTCGGCCTGCATCACCTTTTCGGGATTACCGTCGGTGAGCTTCAGTTCGATGGCCATATCTGTACCCACCGTACTCGGCGTAAGAGCGCTCACGCGGATGTTATGTTTACGCACTTCCAGCATCAGCGATTCTGTGAGTCCGAGCAACCCGAATTTAGACGCACTGTACGCGCTGGTAAGTGGCGCACCTCGTTGTCCGGCTGTTGATGAAATATTGATAATATCGCCGCCTTTACGATCGATCATACCCGGCAGCACCGCACGCGTTACGTAATAGACGCCCAGCAGGTTTACTTTGATAATGTTCTCCCACTCTTCAGGCTGTAAGTCCAGGAAACCGCCAAAGCTGGCGACACCGGCGTTATTCAGCAGGATATTCGTAGGGCCTACTTCCGCCTCCAGTTTTGCTACCGCAGCTTCTACTGCTTCACGGTCCGATACGTCTGCTATAGCCGTAGCGATCTTCACCTCACTATTTTTTATTACTGCTGCCGTTTCTTCGAGCGTTGCCGCCGAGCGACCCATCAGGCCGATATTCACACCTTCTGCCGCCAGGGCTACTGCTAATGCCTTTCCTATCCCCCTTCCGCCGCCTGTGATGAGCGCTGTTTTTCCTTTTAATGACACTGCCATAAATCCAGTTTTATTTGCTGTCAAAGGTAGGGAACTTCAACATTTTTCTTTTCGGGATAAATAACCATGCCTGCCTATATTTGTGCAACAAGTTTGAAAAACAGCCATATGCAGTATTTATCCAATGAACAGCTTAGCATCAGCATTGCGGAAAAAGGCGCGGAACTGCAAAGCATCAGGCGTACCGACCTGCAGCTCGACTACCTCTGGAGCGGCGATGCGGCCTTCTGGGGCAAGAAAAGTCCCGTATTGTTCCCCATCGTTGGCGGACTGAAAAACAACCAGTATACCCACCAGGGTAAAGCCTACCAGCTGGGTCGTCATGGTTTCGCCCGCGACCAGGTATTTGAAGTAAGTGCACAGACGACTGACAGCATTA
The DNA here is from genome assembly GCF_022867795.2 of Chitinophaga horti. Lineage (NCBI taxonomy): Bacteria > Pseudomonadati > Bacteroidota > Chitinophagia > Chitinophagales > Chitinophagaceae > Chitinophaga > Chitinophaga horti. Next base: position 3,261,006 of record NZ_CP107006.1, read on the forward strand.
CCTTCACGTTGCGTGACAGCGAAACATCACTCGCCGTGTACCCGTTCCCGTTCCAATTCAGTGTGCGTTACCAATTGAGCGGCGATACGCTGGCGGTAAGTTACATAGTGAAAAATACAGGCGATTCGGAGATGTGGTTTTCTGTCGGTGCGCATCCTGCGTTTAAGTTGCCGCTTACCGGCGACACGGCTTTTGATGATTATTACCTGCAATTCTCCGACACTGAAAACACAGGACGCTGGCCACTTTCGCCTGATGGGCTCATAGAACTGAAGCCTGGTCCTCTGCTGGAAAACACCCGTAAATTAGCGCTGAATAAGCCGATGTTTTATGCTGATGCGCTTGTATTGAAACACATGGCCTCTGATGAAATAACGATCAAAAGTGACAAACATGCGCACGGCGTTACCATGCGTTATGATGGTTTTCCCTTCTTCGGCATCTGGTCAGCGAAGGATGCAGACTTCCTCTGTTTAGAGCCATGGTGCGGCATTGCAGATGCTGTAAATACGAGCGGAGAGCTGTCGGACAAAGAAGGTATTATTCAGTTATCCGCTGGTGACACCTGGGCAAAACAATGGTCGGTTAAATTCTTTTAGCAAGATAAAAATACGTGTAAAACGAGCAGGCTGCCTGGTTTGGGCGGCCTGCATATTTTTAGGGACTATGTTTAATAAGATAACTTTCCTGGCGAATAAATAAAAAAATTAGTTGTAGACGGATGCAATACTTTTGATCCTGTTGATACGATACACGGCCCGCAGCCTTGCTGTAAAATGGCCACAGGTAGTCCTCCGGCATTGTTAGCCCTCTTGCCGCAGACGCCACAAAATTTCAGTAACAAGACCACTCCATCATCGGTAGTATAGAGGATTGCTTCGGGGTTGTAGCGAAGCAGTCCTCGCCAGAAAAAACGTAGCAGCCATTGGTTGCGATCATGATATATAAGATGCGTGCGTAACGCATCTGCAGGAGACTTTTGTTTTGCTTCGTCGGAACTCCGGACGCCGGGGGTTAGTACCGGAGTTCCATATTTAGGGTTAAGCAATACCGGTAGGGTGATCCGGATTGCGGCATTGAAAAAGGCGGTACAGTTACCTGTACCGCCAATTACAAAATGTTGGTCCACAAATATGTTGGAACGAATTAACCGAGGTTTTGGCGGAAAGACTTGAACTCTTTACGCAGTTCACCGAACAGGCGATCGAATTGCTCCATGTCCTCCTGCTGAAGGTGATCGAGTGTGAGCAGTTTGTCACTATCGGCACCCTCTTCGGACATGAGTTTATCGATACGGGTGATCTCGCCGAGTTTATCGTTTACGACTACTTTGTGACGGATCAGGGAGTTTTGCAAGTGCTCCAGCTGGATCTTCTGATCGGTAGACGTGGCCTTTGAAGACAGATCTGTAAGTTCTGCCTGCAGGGATTTGATTTCCTTTTCTGCTTTCAGGAGGTCTAATTTCCAGATCTGATGCTGTTTGTGCAGCTCTTCGAAGTTTTTAACGGGCATGTTGTTTATCAGTTTTGAAATGAAAGATTAAACATGGATACCATGCGCGAGCAGCTTTTTCCATTGTGGGTGCTGGCGCATGAAAGTTGTTACATAAGCACACAACGGTACCATTTTAAGCTTACGATCAGCAATGATCTCAAAAACCCGTTCCACGAGCGCCTGATCAACGCCTTTGCCTTCGAGTTGAGCGGGCACATCGACATTGGTGAGGAACATACGTCCTCCTCCCATCATGTACTCGACTTTAGCGAGTTTGCCGTTGATCCGCATTTCGAATTGGCGCGCGCCCTCATTTTCAACTACTGCAATGTCATTCAGGTTCATAATATGTGTTTAATTAAAGATAATCGACAGTTGGGGGTAACGTTGTAGCGGCAGGGAGTAGGTTTAATTACAAGATGATGGCGCAAAGATACGATTTTTTTGCTAAACAGGGCGCATTGGGCCATGATCCCTATTTTTGCCGCATGCAAAGAACCTTGAGCGACCGGGACCAGGCAGTGATCTGGCACCCGTATACACAGATGCAAACGGCCCCGGCGCCGATTGGAATTGTACGTGGCGAGGGAGCCCGGCTTTACGACGAGCAGGGCGCGTGTTACATTGATGCGACTTCCAGCTGGTGGGTGAATATTCACGGGCACGCACATCCGCATATCACAACGCGGCTGGCCGCACAGGCGGCGCAACTGCAACACTGCATATTCGCCGGGTACACCCATGAACCCGCCGTGGCGCTGGCAGAGCAGTTACTGCCTTTGCTGCCGGGCGAACAACGGAAGGTGTTTTATTCTGATAATGGGTCTACTGCGGTAGAAGTGGCGCTGAAGATGGCAATACAGTATCATGCGAACGGGCGGGACGATGTGGCGCCACCCCGCCGCAGGTTGCTGGCCTTCCGGAACGCCTATCATGGTGACACGTTCGGAGCAATGAGTGTAAGTGAAAGAAGTGTGTTCACTAAGGCGTTCGACAGTTACCTGTTTGACGTTAGCTTCCTGGATTTACCAACGATGGAGAATATCGGGCGGCTTTGCGACGAGGTTGATCAGCTTGCCGGAGATACCGCGGCCTTCATCTTCGAACCGCTGTTACAAGGGGCTGCTGGCATGTTGGTATACCAGGCAGCGGCGCTGGACTTATTGTTGAAGCATTGCCGTGGAAAAGGTATCCTGCTCATCGCGGATGAGATCTTTACTGGCTTCGGCCGTACGGGTAAGGACTTTGCGATGCAGCATCTGCAAACCGCACCGGATGTAATCTGCCTTTCCAAAGGGCTTACAGGCGGCGCTATCGCGCTCGGCGTAACCACTTGTGCGCAACATATCTATGACGCCTTCCTGTCCGAAAACAAGCTTAAAACGCTGTTTCACGGGCACTCTTTTACGGCAAACCCGCTTGCCTGCACGGCAGCACTGGCCAGCCTGGAATTATTCCGGGAGCCGGCATGCCGGCAGCAACGACAACGGGTTAGTGAAGCGCATGCACAGTTTGCGGGCTGGCTTAATAACTGCCCGTCGGTGAAGAACGTAAGGCAGCTGGGAACATTACTGGCGTTCGACGTAATAACTGCCGGCCCGGACACCTACACTAACGAACTGGCGGCTGCGATTCACCGCTTCTTCCGGGCGAGGAAAGTGATGCTTAGGCCGCTGGGTAATACGATCTATATACTGCCTCCGTACTGCATTACAAACGAGGAACTGGAGGTGGTGTATGACAGCGTACGGGATTTTCTGCGGGAAACGGGCAACTAGCGTGCAGGGGGCCGCTGGGAATAGGAGACAGCGTGAGGTTTTGGAGGAACAGGCGCTAGTGTGCGGGATTTCGCTGCAACAGGCAGGCGCCTGCGAAGGCGCGCAGGACTCCCGCGCGAACGGGCGAGGCTAATAAAACTTTGTAATAATTGGGGTTATAGGACAGCTATGTCCGGAATAGACAGGAATAAAAAACCCCTGTTGCTTCCGCATCAGGGGATTTTTTAAATTTCTTGTTGTGAAACAGAAACGCGTACTAGAATTTCACGGGAACGCTCACTTTCGTTTTATCCCATTCGAACACTATGGCGTTCTTAGGTAACGAAATGGTGAATTTCTCCTGTACGTCGGAACGAGAGGTTACCGGCGCCTTTACTTCTACCACGTTTTTGTCTTTTGTTTTGTCATACTCGAATGCGCCGGATTGCGCAGGCTGGCTATTCAGGATCACAGTCCATTCTTTTTCGCCAGGGATGGTAAACAGCGCGTAAGTACCCGCTTTTACTTTCTTGCCGCCGAAAGTGGCGTCCTTTTCGAAAGTAATATCGGTAGACTTATTAGCGCCGGTACGCCATACCTGTCCGTAAGGAACCAGGCCACCGAAGATGTCTCTGCCATTTTTGGAAGGCTGACCATAGGAAACCTTAACATTTGGAGCAGATACTTCCACGCGCGGGCTTTTAGGCGGGTTTTGCGCGATTACGTTCGTACCGATCAGGATCATCGATAACAAAACGAGCATTCTTTTCATAAGAAACGTTTTATTGATGTGAATTGAAACTGGAAATTACGGTGATTCAGAGAATAAAAGTGTACCGCTCATACATTTAGATTGCCTGCGGCGCGCTTGCGGTGCCAACTTTGAGGCGCGAACCTCGCGGTAAACGGGCGGCGCAGACTTGCGACGGGCGATGCGTCAGGCGCGAGCCTCGCGGTAAAACAGGCGCCCCCTACTTGATCGCCGCACTCGCCTCCGACACCTTCTTCAGGTCGGTGAGCCCCTGCTCCATGACGGGGCCGTAAATCTTATCCATCAGCAGGCCGCGCACTTTCCACCAGGGCAGCACGCCTACATGCCGGGAGATCGACCAGTTGATCGTGGTGTTGTTGCCGTCATAAGAAAGGTAAATACTGCCTTTGAGGTTCAGCCGCTCGTCGGTCGATAACACTTCGTAAGTAACCAGCGAATCGGCCACCACTTCTTTCAGCACGAGGCGGCCATGTTGCGGGTCCTGGCTTACCGGCCACGGATACCAGTGTTTCCAGTTGGCCGTATCTGCCAGTTGTTCGAACACTACTTCCGGCGTGGTGTTGATCACGCCTGCACGTTGCATCTTGGCTGTTGAAGAAAATAAGAGAGAGAATAAAAAAAGTAATAACAATAAAACCGCCAGGGACGACAGCAACATCCGGATACCACGCATAGTGTTTCTTTAAGCCTTAAATTCAGTTAATTGTTTCAGATTATTTAATCCAGTTTGAAAATCCCTTGCCATCCATTTGTCCATCATCAACCCAGCCAGTTTACGCAGTGGGTGATTACCGGTATATGCTTCGAAGCTCCAGGTAACGGAGGTACCACCTTCAGCAGGATCCAGCCGGTAGTAACCTTTCATTAAACCACGCCCCATAAAGTAAATATCGGTCGCAATAAACCGGAAAGGTTTAGAAGCTGTAATGATCAATTTACCCCGACCGGTTTTACGCCGGTGGCTTTCCCAGCGATAGGTGGCACCAATACCTTCGTCGGTACCGCCATAAACGTTTTTCATACCTGGCTCCTGGTCTTGCCGGTGCCAGGGCGACCAGCGGCGCCAGTTACGAAGGCTGTTAATTTCATGAAAGATTTTCTCGGCAGGTGCCTTAACGAACATCGTTCCGGCTACCCTCACTTTGGGAGGAAGAAAAAGAGACACCACAAAAAACACCAGCACTGCCACGGCAATGGCCCCAACAATGAGAAACAAGGCTTGCATATTGAAGTTTTTTGTTAAAAATTATTCGCATTCCGTACACTAAAAGTTACGCCGAATCTTTCAGAATTCAAACGACTATTCCCAACGGAAGACCTTGATTGCGACTGCGTAAATTACCACACCCCACAAACCAAGCACCATGATCTGCGGCCACACATCCCACAGGTGAAGCCCTTCGAACGCGATTTTACGTAGGGCGTCGTTCAGGTAAGTGAGTGGCATGATCCTGCAAATCGGCTGCAGCCAGGTAGGAAATGAGTCTACGGAGAAAAAGGTGCCTGCCAGCAAAAATTGCGGTAGGGTGACAATATTCGCTAATGGCGGGATGGTACTTTCTGTTTTCGCAATACCGCTCACCACAAAGCCGAAGCCCATAAAAACGATCAGGCCGAAGGCACAGAGCAACAGCATCTCGGCAAAAGTAGACACCCCGTTGATCAGCGTAAAGCCAAAGGCGAAATACCCGATACTGATGATCACTACGGCGCCGAACAGCTGGAATAACAGGCGGCTCAGCCCCTCTCCCAATATGATATAACCCCTATGTACGGGCGTGGCGAAAAAGCGTTTTAATACGAGCGTTTGCCGCAAACTGAAGAAAAGGAACGCCGTACCGAAAACGGCGGCGCTCAATAATGAAAACCCAAGTTGTCCGGGTAAAATAAAGTCGATCGTGGTGTATTTGCGACCCGGCACCACTTCCGTAGCCACGGTAGCAACGGAGCCTGCCCGACGGTACCATTGGTCGTTCAAACCGGCAATTGTTTCTGCGAGCAGCGAGCGGAATACCCTAATATTTTGTCCGGCCGCCGAGGAAGTTCTGAGCAGGATAGAGTCGTTGGGAGCGCCGGCAGAGGGGCGCGATTGCACGTAAATGATCGCTGCGATGCGGCCTTTCTGGAGGTCCTGCGCCATTTCCGCTGTGGTTTCGTCAGTTACCAGCCGCAGCTCCGGCTTGGCGACGAGCGCCTTATACAGGGCCGCTGTGGTATCGGTACGAGGATCGACTCCGACCTTCACCGTTACGCCGCGATTACCCATAAAACCGAATACCAGTATGAATATCAGTGGAAAAGCCAGACTAAATACTACAGTGGACGGACTCCTGAAAATCGCCCTGATGCTCCCCTTCATAATCGCCAACATGGCGCGCCACTGGCTATACTGCTCTGCCATAATCAATATTTACAAAAACGGCGTAAAACTAATACGGGTTTCGGCCATTTCCAAAAAAACCGGCCCGCACACCCTTTCGGGCGGCGGGCCGGCACACTTGCCATGATCCCTGGTGAAAGTTAATAGGTATTGAGTGCGTCCATCGCTGCCTGGATAGAGGCTTCCGTCGTTTCGATGAGGGTTACGGCTTCGGAAAGACCAGCGCTGATCGTAATATCTTTCTGCGCGAGGTAATATTTGCCGTCTTTAATGGAGAAGGCCAGCAACCTGCCCTCTGTGCCCACTGGCATAGAGTTGTCGTAGCTCTTTACTTTATTGGTACCGCCCGGGGTATATATTTGTGCTACCACATTAGCTCCTTTGGCGCAGAAGAACACAAATGTTTCGCCGGAAGAAGCCCTGAATGATGCCATGGCGCCCGGGTTGTTCAATACTTCTACCCTTACGGTTGTTTTAGGGCTGCTGTTGCCGTAGAAAATGTCGCAGTTCACCCAGCCGATCTGGCCAAAGTCGAAATTATAAAAACCTTCCACGGCCTTGGTTTCGCGCTGTTGCTGCTGACCATTATTCGGCGGCGCCTGCCATGCGAACTGGTTGCCCTGTACCGTATCTACGCCTGCCCACAGTAACGTAAATCCGTCACCTTTGGCGGGAACTGCAATGTTCAGTGGTGCCTGAAGGGCCTGATCAACGGCCTGGCCATTATTGCTTACATCGATGAACAGGGAGCCTTGTGATTCGAGCAACAGGCCGGAAATATGATTGGTGTTAACACCACTGCGGATGAGTGAGCTGCGGGTAAGGAACTCGGTTACGTTCACTTCCAGCGCGCCGGTAACTGGTGTACCATTGCGGGTGAAAGCACCTGCGGGGATCGTTATTTTGGTACCACCTGCCAGTGTAATCGTTTTAGGTAAGGCGGAGGCATTAAATGAAAAGCTTTGTTCCTGAGCCCCGAATTTTTCCAGGAACTCTTCCGCAGTGCGGGTAGCGCCGGTTTCAGGACTTTTCTCTTTTTTACAGGCGCCAAATAACATAGATACTACTATTGCTGCGGCGAATAAAGATTGCTTTCTCATTTGATGATGGTTTAAGTGATGCCTACTCTGTTTGGTAAGGGCTTTTCGGCTACCGCCCTGTTAGTGCGTTTGTACAGGTAGATCACCGGCAGGAACAGATTGTTACCCCCCTTTTTCAAACTTTTTTCAATTTGACTGGAAAACGGTTATTTAGCGAGACGGACCCTCGAATCCGCCATAGGCGGCTACCTACGCATTTTTATAAGCGCGGGGTGAACGAAAAAAACTATATTTTAAGTTTATTTTTAGTTGCGGCAAGATTATCAAACCTATACTTATATTTGTTTCAGACTGAGATTTTGGCCACCCTGAAAACCGTTAAGCACTTCAATTCATACTGTACTAACAACGCTTGCAGCGCATGTGAATGCGTACGATTTCATGTGAATGACCAATTCGCTTCCAACCAAAATATGTCTACTATGACCGAACAAAATGTAAACAACGTGAACAAGGCCGAACTTCAAAAAATGTGTGACGGCTATGAACAGATTCTTGCCACCTTGCAGGACTTTGAACCATTCTCCTCTTCGCAGGTGATTTGTAACGTGATTAATGAACACATTAAGCGGCTCACTGCGGTAATATCTTACCATAACGCGCGGGCGGAAGAAGCAGAAAAAAGTATGGAAGCCCTTGCAGATGGGCTTCGCAGGCTCCGTATGCAGGCGCAACGGATCGTCGACGAAACGCACAAACACGTGATCCGCCTTTCCAAAGAAGAAGTAGGTATGATGTATACCGGCGAAGGTTGATAAAAATAAAGGGGCTGACCAAAAAGTATTGGTCAGCCCCTATCTTTATGTTCTTCTAAGCTGTTACGGGCGTGCACTCAGCCTGATATATTTCGGCAGTTCCTCTCCCCGCTCCTGCTTTTCCACCACCAAAGTACGCGCATCCTGCCATTTTACGGCTGATGGCCCCCAATTGTCCAACAACCGCTCATCGATGCGAACAGGCACTTTGCCATTCGTGTACAGTTCGAAACCATTGGTGGTAAACGCAGCTTCCAGGTCAGCGTTACCTGCCACCAGGTACTTGCCATCCGGCGACACTACCGGCTCACCGATGGTAAAGGTGGTATCTCCCGTCTCTTTGCTGATCAAAACGTAAGCATAACTTTCATAGAAGCCACCGAATAGCAGCCATTGACCGGAACCAGGCAATTCTCCCATAAAATTATACTGGCAGAAATCGTCACCTTCATTATCCGGGTTATTCTTGTTAATCAGCATCACCCGCTTTTGAGCGGCGTGGAAAAAGAGCGTATCGCCCACCCTGTTCACGCTACCCTGAGCAGCCCTTAAAACGCGGGCCTCGCTGGTATCCGCCTTCCACGTCTTCACCGCATCAAACTCCTGCTGGGTGATCTCTGTGATGTCGTACAACACATTTCCCAGGGTTATGGTATCTTCTTTAGAAAGCTTTGCAGGTGCAGTCGAATGACCGGCAGTATCAATAGCCGTCGATGATAAACTGTCTGTCGAACTGGAGGTTGCGGCAGGGCTACCGCAGGCATAGCAGGCCACTGTGGCCGCCATCAATAATGTATATTTCATAGTCAGGATGTAAATAGGCGGCAAAAATACGAATCCCAAGTGAATGGTGTGTTAAGCGCTTAAACAAAAACGCCCCGCTAAAAGCGAGGCGTCTGCGTGACTATCGTATCATCATATCGAACGGCAACCTTGCCTGTACACCGTTCGTGAGTTGTTGTAAAGATTTCACTTGTTTATAAACAGGGTAGTAAACACCCAGTTCTTTCTTCAGCGCCTCGGTGCGGGCCTCTTCGCCGCCACCAGAGAAGCGTTGCAGCCACGTATCCTGTACCGCCGGGTATTCGGAAAGGCGGTACGCGCTCAGGTTCGCCAACTTCGCGGCGCATTGTACAGCGTCTTCCAGGCCGCCTAAACGATCGACGAGACCCAGTCTTTTCGCCTCTATGCCTGTCCATACACGCCCCTGCGCAATACTGTCTACCACCGCACCCGCTAACTTACGACCTTCCACCACACGACCTTTAAATGATTCATAGATCGTATCCACAGATGTTTGCAAAATACGTTGCTCCATTTCGGTGAGTGGCCTGCTGGCACTACCCAGGTCGGCATATTGTGCGGTCTTAACACCATCGAACGTAATGCCCAACTTGTTATTAAAAAAGCCCTGCATGTTAGGCAATACGGCGAACACGCCAATAGAACCGGTAAGGGTGTTAGGTTGTGCGAAGATCGTATCGGCCATACAGGCAATGTAGTAACCGCCCGATGCAGCATAATCGCCCATCGATACGATCACCGGTTTATCTTTCCTGGCCAGCGTAAGTTCGCGCCAGATAGATTCTGATGCCAGTGCACTGCCGCCACCTGAGTTCACACGGAATACGATCGCTTTAATATCTTTATTCTGACGCGCTTTGCGGATGATCTTGATATAAGTATCACTCGCGATCGTCGTAGGGGATTCACTTTTACCGCCCACAATGTCGCCTTGTGCGTAGATCAGCGCAATGCGGCCATCTTCACCATACTGCCTGAAATTCACAGCCGAAGCGTATTTCGCGGCGGGGATGAAATTGAGCCCGGCTTCATCTTTAATACCAATACGTTTACGAAGCTCGTTCATCACTTCATCATCGTACTTCAATCCATCCACGAGTTTATATTTCAGCGCATCGTTCGGGAAACGGATCAGGCCCTCGTTTGCATATTGATGTAACGTAGCGGTATCGATCTTCCTGCGTTCTGAGATACCAGACAGGAATTTGCCGTACAACTGACCGAGAAATACGCTTGTTTGCAGGCGATTAGCATCGGTCATCTGGGTTTCACGAAGCGGTTCGGTTGCGCTTTTGAACTTGCCGGCATAAAATATCTGTGGATGAATGTCCAGTTTTTCCAGTAAACCTTTCAGGAACAGCAGTTGCATGGAGAAGCCATCGAACTCCAGTCCCCCTTTCGGATTAAGGTAGATCTTATCAGCCGCAGTCGCGAGGTAATAAGCCTGTTGGGGGATCACTTCCGCGTAGGCGTAAATGAATTTCCCACTCTTGCGGAAAGCGAGTAAGGCGTTGCGCAGTTCTTCGTTTGTCGCGAAGCTGTTGCCGTTACCACCTACTTTCAGGTAGACACCTTTGATATTATCGTCATCGCCCGCATGGCGAATCAGGCGCACCATATCGTATACGCCGGGTACATCCCGGTCTTCACCCGCCAGCATTCCGCCCAGCTGGTCTTTCTGCGCCTGCTCGTTCAACGTTACCGCCGCATCTACTACCAATACACTGTTTGCAGAAACGCTCGACGACGGGGTTGTCACGGAATTTACCGCACCGACTACCATCATCATCAAAAAGAAAAAGCCTACTACTGAAAAGACGATCAGCGCAAGAAAAGAGGCGAAAAATATCTTAAGAAAGCTGCGCATAAAAATCAGAATGAATTACGGAATTGCTTAAGGTCATAATAATTTGCGTGAATATAGCGGTTATCTGCGGTTTTTGTTTTCAAAAATAAGGAAGAATGCTACTTTTGGGGCTTCTAATACATGAATACAGCGATATTACTTATAGGTGGCAATCTCGGCAACCGTAGCCAAAACCTGCGTAAGGCCGTGGATTTGCTGGATTCCACAGCCGGAAAAGTCGTGAGGGCATCTTCCCTCTACGCCACGGCTCCCTGGGGCGGTGTTAAACAACCGAACTACCTGAACCAGGCGCTGGAATTACAAACGCCGCTTACTGCTACCGCACTGCTAGAACTGATGATGGACATTGAACGCCAGATCGGCCGGGTACGCCGCGAAAAATGGGGCAGCAGGGTGATCGATATAGACATGATCTTTTTTAATAACGATGTGATCGATCTGCCACAACTCAAAGTGCCGCATCCGCAGATGGCTAACCGCCGTTTTGTACTAACGCCACTCTGTGAAATGATGCCCGCATTTGTACACCCGGTGTTGCAACAGCCCCTGTCGTACTTACTGAGCATCTGCCCGGACCCGCTGCCTGTCCATAAAAGGCAGCCTTCACTTAGCAAATAGTTATGAATTATAAATTTATCACCATAGAAGGCAATATCGGTGCGGGAAAAACGACCCTCGCCACGAGACTGTCTGCCCACTTTAACGCCCGGCTCATCCTCGAGGAGTTTGCCGATAATCCTTTCCTGCCCAAGTTCTATGAACGTCCGCAGCAATATGCCTTTCCGCTGGAACTGTTCTTTATGGCGGAACGTTACAAACAGCTGAAGGAGCTGCTCACGGCACAGGAACTTTTTTCGTCCGAAATGGTGGTATCTGATTACCTGTTCATCAAAAGCCTGCTCTTCGCCCGCATCAACCTCGCGGAGGAAGAATATGCCCTCTACCAGAAGCTGTTCGACATCATCAACCCACAGTTACGCCAGCCCGACCTGCTGATTTTCCTGAACTCGCCTATCAAACGGTTGCAGGAAAACATTCGTCAGAGGAACCGGGAGTACGAGCAAAACATCCAGGACCAGTACCTGCATGATGTGCAAAGCGTGTACATGCAGTACCTGCGCCAGCACCCGGTGCGTACGCTGATGGTCGACACGTCTAAAACGGATTTCCTGTATGGCGACGGCCACTTTGAAAAGCTGCTCGAAGCACTGGAGCAGGATTATGCGCCAGGCATTCATTATCTGACGATTTGAGGTTATTCCCTATCCTTTAACGGGACGCCCCAACATTCTCCAGGGCTACCTGGCGTTCACCATAACTGTTAGATATCCTTGTACAGGAAGACCTGACATTCACCATAACTGTTCGATATCCTTGTACCTGGCGAAATGACGTTCACCATAACTGTTCGATATCCTTGTACCTGGCGACCTGACATTCACCAGGGCTACAGTACGACCCAACGCCTATCCAAGACTATTCGCCACCAGCCAGCCGCTCGTCCAGGCGTGCTGGAAGTTGAAACCGCCAGTAATACCATCCACATCCATCACCTCGCCTGCGAAAAAGAGCCCTTTGTGCAGCCGGCTTTCCATCGTTTGCGCGTCTACCTGCGACAATGCGATGCCTCCGCAAGTCACAAACTCCTCTTTGAACGTGGTTTTGCCCTGTACTGGAAACTCCATTGACACCAGGTTGCGGATCAGTCTATTCTGTTCTTTGGCAGGCAGATCGGCCCAGCGGGTATCTTCGGCTACGCCGGATTGCTGCAGCAAAAAGTGCCATAACCGCTGTGGCAGGGCGAAGTAGTTCTTCTGGTAAATTTTTTGGCCAGCCATCCCCTGCCGGATCTCGGGCCACTCCTCGCGTAGCGTATGCTCCTGGTAGTCTGGCAGCCAATTCACGATGGCGGTAAAACGGTAGTCCATATCGTGCAGACTACGAGCCCCCCAGGCGGAGAGCCGCAGAATCACCGGGCCACTCATGCCCCAGTGAGTGATAAGCAAGGGGCCTGATTCCTGCAGTTTGGTTCCCGCGACCTTCACCACTGCCTGCGGAACGGACACGCCCATCAGCTGGGTGACCGGGTTGCCGGGCATGTTAAAGGTAAACAGCGAGGGAACAGGCGGTTGTATCTCATGGCCCAGCTCCTTCAGCCAGTTGAATTTGTCGGCCTGCGGATACCCGCCGGTGCAAACACACACGTAATTCGCCTCTATGGACTTGTCGCCGCGGAGGTCGAGCCGCCAGCGGCCGTCGGTTAATTGATGTAATGCGGTTACTTCTGTATTAACGTCGATGCGCACACGATACTTTGTAGCTTCTTCGAGCAGGCAGTCGATCACGGTTTGGGAAGAATCTGTTACCGGGAACATTCGACCGTCGCCTTCGGCTTTGAGCGTAACACCTCTCTCCGCAAACCAGGCCACGGTATCCAATGTATGAAAGTGATAAAAGCTCTTTTTTAGCATTTGCTGGCCGCGTGGGTACTTCTTTACCAGGTCGGGTACCGCCGGGGCGTTATGGGTCACGTTACACCTGCCGCCGCCGGAGACCTTTACTTTTGATAACAATTTGCTCGTTTTTTCCAGTATGCGTACCTGCAACCCGGGATGGAGCCGCGCCGCGTTCACCGCACAAAAAAAGCCCGCCGCACCGCCGCCGATCACTATTAAAACCTTTCCAGCTTCCGCCATTTACCTAAATTTACCGGATTATGATAAAATAATTTTTACCGTATATTTATTGATGCAAATTAATCAAACACATTCTAACACAACATTTGTTAATCATACTGATTCTATTTAAATGCAACAAAATTCTAAGAGGAGACCAGGGAAAAGGCTTGCAGCGTGGATGACGGGAGTGCTCCTGACCTGTGCCGCCTTCAGCTATATCCCTGCCGACGAGTGGACCAACCGGATAACAGACGCACTAGAGAAGTTTTACCACGACTATCCACAGGAGAAAGTATATCTCCATTTCGACAAAGATTACTATGCCGCGGGCGAAACCATCTGGTTTAAAAGTTATGTGACCCTGCAGGAACTGCCCGCTTACGGCGCCCGCAACCTGTACGTGGAACTGATCGATAAAGACGGTATCGTGATACAGAAAAGGATCGTGGAGCTGAATGAAGGTGGCGGTGCAGGCGAAATAGAACTGCCTGAAACCTTCAAATCCGGCACCTACCAGGCCCGCGCATATACTTCTTATATGATGAACTACGATTCCAGCTTCTTCTTCCATAAAAACATCCGCGTTTACGATCCTAAGAAGGATGCGGCCGCAGCTGCCCGTCCAACAGGTGGTAACACCCTCGGTGGCGATGCAGCGGGTGCAAAGAGTGCTTACTCCGTACAGTTTTTCCCGGAAGGGGGAGATATGATTGCAGGCGTAGCCAGCCAGGTGGCATTCAAAGCGATCAACCAGGGCGGTTATCCTACAAAAGTGAGCGGCACCGTTAGCGACAGCAAAGGCGAAAAGATAGCGGAACTCAGCACTTTTCATGATGGCATGGGATTGTTCGAATTCACTCCTAAAGCGGGCGAAACTTATACCGCTAAAACAAAAGACTCTGCCGGTACCGAAAAGACCTTCAGCCTGCCTGCCGCGAAACCTTCCGGTGTAGGCATGCGCGTGTACAATAAAGGCTCCCGCATCTTCTACCTCACGGCGCTCAGCAACCAGGAAGACACTGCCTATGCGCAGATGCTGCTGGTGGCGCAAATGCAGAACCAACTGATCTACAAAGCAGTGCTGAACGTAGCGGAAGGTAAGATCAGCGGGCTGATACCGACAAAGAACCTGCCCAACGGCATTATGCAGATCACGCTGTTCAAACGCGACGGCACGCCGCTGGCAGAAAGGCTGGCCTTTGTGCGCAACAACCTGGAAGAGATACCGATGATCATTTCAGCGAACAGTGTATCCAAAGGTCCGCGTACGAAAACAGAACTGGTACTCGACCTGCCGGATGCGAACCGCGGACAACTCTCCGTTTCTGTAACCGACGCCGACCAGGTGGAACATGACGAATACGATAACAACATCGTTTCCCATAGCCTGCTCACCTCCGACCTGAAAGGTTATGTGCACCGCCCGGGATGGTACTTCCGCGACACTACGGAAAATACCTTGAAAGCCCTGGATATGGTGATGATGACTAACGGCTGGCGCAGGTTCAGCTGGGAAAAGATAATCGCGAACCAATACCCCACGTTCCGCTATCCTTACGAGCAGGGACTTACG
Organism: Chitinophaga horti; assembly: GCF_022867795.2. Lineage (NCBI taxonomy): Bacteria > Pseudomonadati > Bacteroidota > Chitinophagia > Chitinophagales > Chitinophagaceae > Chitinophaga > Chitinophaga horti. The sequence goes on from NZ_CP107006.1 coordinate 3,276,186, forward strand.
GTGTTAGGCGTGGCCAAAAAGGGTAATCGCCCGCTGGTAAACGGCAACGTAAGCTTCATGGTCAAAACGCCGGTGGATAGCGGACAGATGATCGCGATGGCACCGACGAACGAAAAAGGTGAATTTGCCCTGGCGAACATCCAGTTTAAAGACACGGGCCTGGTATATTATAAGGCGAATGATCCGGAAAAGAAAGGTGCCTGGATCGATGTTAGCATCACCCGCCACTTTTTTGAACTGGCGAACCCGGTGAAGATGCCTTACCCTTTCATGATACCGCCGCCGCTAAGCACCAACGTCCTCAAAAGCTACCTTACTACAGTGAACGAAGGTAATGTGGTGAACAGGCGTGTGAATGATAAAACCATCTACCTGAAAGAATTTAACGTAACCTCCCGCAAACCAACGCAGGCGGAAACAATCGATAAACGGTATGCGAGCGGCATGTTCTCCGGCGACGGACAAGTGTTCGACTTCACTACCGAAAACCCGGTGGCCATGAACGTGTTCCAATACCTGCAGGCACGTGTGGCGGGCTTACAGATCACCGGTAATATGAACGAGCCGCAACTCAGCTGGCGCGGTGATAAACCACAACTGTTCCTTGACCAGATGCCGGTAGACGTGCAGATGATCGCCAACCTGCCGATTACTGATATCGCGATGGTAAAAGTGTTCCGCCCTCCTTTCATGGGTGGCTTCGGTGGCGGTGCCGGTGGTGCAATCGCGATCTATACCCGCCGTGGTGGCGACACGCCGCGTGATAACACGGTGAAGGGTTTTGAGCTGTATAAGAAATGGGGTTACAATGTGGTTCGCACGTTCTACTCCCCTGACTATGCCGTGAAGAAGCCGATCCACGAACTGCCTGATAAACGCCTGACGCTGTACTGGAACCCGCAACTGAACATCGATACGATCCAGAACGTAGCGCGGTTCGACTTTTACAGCAACGACTTCTCCAAACGCTTCCGTGTGGTAGTGGAAGGAATGGACGTGAATGGCAATGTGGGAAGGGTGGAAAAGATCTTCGAATAAGACTATCAATATTAACAGGATACCAGCGCCCTTTCCCTGCGAACCAGCGAGGAAAGGGCGCGCTGCTTTAACGACGAACATTAATTTTTAAACACATGGAAGAGTACAAAGAGTCAATTGCCATCGACATGGACGAGACGATTGCCGACCCGATCGGCAAAGCGAGGGATTGGTATTACCGCGACTTTGGCACCACCTTCACGGATGAAGATCTTATCGGCAAACATTTGTCAGAAGTGGTACCGGAAGAACATAAAGGCGTTATTCACCAATACCTGAATACACCCGGCTTTTTCCGCGACCTGAAAGTGTTTCCGGATGCGGTGGACGTGCTGAGAGAACTGAATAAGAAATACCGCGTGTTCATCGTATCGGCGGCCATGGAATTTCCTGCTTCATTGCAGGATAAGTATTATTGGCTGGAAGATAACTTCCCTTTTCTTACCTGGCGACAGGTATGCCTTTGCGGCGATAAAACCGTAGTAGGAACAGATATGATGATCGATGACTTAACACGCAACCTGAAGCCTTTTAAAGGAAGAGGATTCCTGTTTACACAGCATCACAATTTACATGTGGAAGGTTACGAGCGACTGCTCGACTGGGCAGATGCGGGTAACAAACTGCTGTAAACTATAAAAAAAAGAGGCTGCACATCATGATGGCAGCCTCTTTCTTGTTTATTAAACGTTACCGTAACTATTCGATTGTCCGCCATCTATCGCGATGACCTGGCCGTTCACATAACTGCATTCATCGCTGAGCAGGAAGGCAACAAGTCTACCTACCTCCTCGGGCAAACCGAGTCGTTTGGTAGGATTGGCCTGCGCGTATACCGTTTCCGCAGCTTTTGGATCTTCCGGATTCACTTGTTTGAAAGCTTCCGCCACCATCGGTGTCAAGATCGCGCCGGGTGCAATGGCGTTCGTAAGGATACCATCGCGGCCATATTCCAGCGCCGCCTGTTTGGTAAGCCCTGTCACCGCATGTTTGGTCGCCACGTAAGGCGTTTGGTTCATCACCCCGCGAATGCCACCTACAGAAGCCACATTCACGATCCTGCCATACTGTTGTTGCTGCATGATCGGGATAATGTGACGCATGCCGTAGTACACACCATACAGGTTTATATCTACCACCTTTTCAAAAACTTGCTGATCGTAACTCACCAGCGGTGCCTGCCGGCCTTCGATGCCAGCATTGTTATAGAACCCATCGATCCGGGAGTACGCTTTCAAAGCTGCCTCCACGTAAGCCTTCACTGCCGCCTCATCCGATACATCCGCTGTAATAGTGAGGATCTTCACGCCCGGTGTAGCTTTTTCAATTTCTGCCTTTGCACTGGTCAGCGCGCTCTCGTTATAATCTACCAGGGTAAGGTTAGCGCCCTTCTCTGCACATACTTTCGCCGCAGCTAATCCTAAACCCATTGCCGCTCCGGTAATCACTACTGACTTGTCTTTCAAACTACTCATAATCATTCTGTTTTGTTACATAATACCTCTCCGTGAGGTGTCCTATTCTAACAAAAACCAAGCCTTATGGTTGAGTTGACACTGTCAATTATTTGTTAAAACGAAAAAGCCCCACGCCGGTGATAACAGGCGCGGGGCGAAGCTGGCAAAAGTTATTTAGCGGGATGATAATCGATGACCACATTGTCGGCCACCAGTTTACCATCGCGGATTTCAGATTTCAGACCGGCAGGTACCATCACCAGGATGGCAGAAGAACTGGCCGGGACCGATAATTCATACGTACCCCCTACTCCTTTCGCGATGAACGTGCGGCTCACTGTATTGTAAATATCTACTGCTTTGCCTTCCAGCGATACGATCACCTTCTTGGCTTCCGGATAAGGATTGTAATAGAGATAGGTCGGATAGGCCTTATCGTGGAAGAAGTCCGTCGCCAGCAGGTTTAACTGCAGGATGGCAGGAATATTCGTGCTGCGGATAATGCTGCCGAAGAAGCCGGCATGCCCGCTGCCATAAACGCTGAACTGCGATACAGCCGGGTTACCCTTTGCCCACAAAGGCCCGTCGCCTTGCGCCACCGGTGCTTTCAGGTGTGCATATTCCGGGTAGGAAGGGGAATGAATGATCCCTTCATAACCAATCACTCCTTTACCGGCAGCCGCCTGTTCCGGAATGGTCTCATGTTCATCCGGCATGTACTGGGTGTAGAAGAAGCGCGCGGCGTTAGCAGCGTTCAACATCCATTTACCCACTGCATCTGCATAAGCCGCATCGTAACGGGCGATGGGCACCACCGGCCACGACAGATCAAATGTATTCATCAGGAAGCCGTATCCACCCCTATCTTTCGTACTACCTACGATGCCGGAAATATCGATGCCATTCCAATTGCCGAGCAACACGCCCCAGCCGGCACGACATTCAGGCGTACCGTCGAACGTCCATTCCAGGAACTTACGGGCATTAAAGTTAGTACCTTGCTCTGCGTTCATGCGGGCGGAGAGGTAAGCGCCGAAGGGCATGAACACTTCATAGAACGTATTTTTAGGTTGATCCTCCAACGCTTTCAATGCACGTTTGGCACCTTCGAGGTAACGCACGTCGCCGAAGTGACGGTAAGCGGCGTACAACACCCAGGCCTGGCCAGCCGCAGCATCCTGCTGTTCGCAGATGTCGTTCTTTACAGGCTGCATAGTGCCGTAGTTAAAGAACGAGTAGTTGTAATTACCATCCAGGATCGAATCTGCCTGGTAAAATTTATCGGCTATACTACGCGCCAGTGTATCGAAGCCAGGTTCGTTGGGATATTTGTCGTAGATAGCGTAGAACAACATATTCGGGTATACATCATACCACCAGTCACGGCCATAACCGCCGCCCAGTAAGGCCACTTCGGGTACGGTGTTATTCATCATGATGTTCCAGCCGGTTTCTTTGTTAAAGTAGTTTTTAAGCATGCCCACATAATTCAATCCCTGCTGATCGCTTTTGTCAATACCCACGAGCGTGGCGCCTAACACGGCACCCATGCTGGCCAGCGCTTCATGGAACATGCCTTTGTTGTGCGTACCCTGGCGCTGGTCGTTCATAGCGGTATATAAACCTACAACGGGCTGCGGAAAGTTGCGGCCCGAGCTGTCCCACCAAACGAGCGGCCAGTGTTCGCCGGTCGCTTTAAAATCATATACCGTACTATCGAAACGACGCGCCATATCGTACCAGTCGATGATCTGCAAAGGCTGCGGAATAGCGGCCATAGAATCGATGCGCGCGAGGTGCTCCTGCTTTACCGGGTTGGCTGCAGGGGTATTTTCTTTACAAGCCTGGACTGCCATTACGCACAGGCCTATCACAATAAGTTTTCTCATCAATGCTCAGATTGTATAGTTTCTTCCTGTAGTGATTTAATAATTTCTTTTCCTTCCCTGATGATGACCCTGGCCACCACGACCGATAACAGCTGCACCAGGGCGATGATCATGATCGCATAACGTAATGCGACTTCTGTAGAAAAATAGTAAGCCAGGAAGATGAATGTACCTGCACCTACAAAACGACCGGCATACAAACCCGCTTCATGGTTCAGAATATACGCAAATTCATTCCGTTTTTCTTTTTTAGATAAGATATCGATCACGCTGAATTGGATGGGAAAGTACGCCAGGTCGAGCAAAGGCTTGGCCAGTAACAGGAACATCATAAATACGATCACGCCGGTGGCGTTATACATAATGCCGTTGAACAGCGAGGCTACGAAAAAGAAAACGAGTCCGCCCGCAAAGATAACCAGCCGATGCTCCGGCCTGGCCATGCGGCCGATGATGTACATCAACACCGCCGCCACTATCGCTCCTACTGATTGTGCCGTGCCTAATGCGCCTTCTTTACCCAATAACAGCATGATCAGCATAGCCGGTGCGGTTACCAGGTAACCCTGCGCGAGGCCTTTCAATGTGGCTAAGCCCAAGAGCTTTTTCCAGTACGGATGAAACTTAAAGTACAGGAACTTTTTATCCGTCGGGTTCTTGAACTTCCCCTGGAAACATACGATGGACGCGGCCACCGTCACCATGAACACTACGCCCGTCACGATACGGTAGGCGCCGTTTACGGTACGTTTATCGCCGTACACTTCAATGAACCAGCCGATCGCGATGGGAATGACTACCGCAATAATCGTATAGAAAAATGTTTCCAGTCCGTAGTAGTAGTTGCGGTTCTTGTCGTTCGTAATCGCCAGCGCCAGGTAATCGCGGTTGGCCCAGTAAAAGCCGAACGACATGCCCATGATCAGCCCTGCGGACGCAATGCCCCAAAGGTCGAGCGTTTTGAGCGACATCATTACCAGCATACTTACACCGCTTAACATCATGCCTGCGGAGTACAGTGTTTTGATATTGAAACGACTGAGTAAAAACCCGTTCAGCAAAAAGGTAAGCGGGATGCCGGTGTATATCGTCAGCTGGTAGATCACCACCTTGGTAGGATCGTTGGAGTTGCGCATTACATACGCCGCTACGAAGATGTCGATCACCGGTAATACCAGCGCGTAGATCAGGTTCGTGAGCGTGAGTATACGAAAGTCATGCGGCTGCTCCTGGAAGTGTTTTATTTCCCGGGAAAGGTTCTTAAGCATCTGTTAGCAGTTTAAGGAAGATAAAAGCGCGCTGATGGAAAAGTCAGCAGCACATACCACTTCGTCGGCAGCACCGTAATAAATCGTGACGGTGTCACCCTTTACCACATGCCCGTTCGTAAACACCACCTGTCCGAAGAAGCCCGTCAGCTCATAATCTGCCGAAGGCATCATAATCGGTGCATCACTGCGGGCGATGACTTTCGCCGGATCGTTAAGATCGAGCAGCAGCAGGCCCAGGCAGTACTGGTGTTTTTCGTTTGCACCATGGTAGATTTCCAGCCAACCCTTTTCTGTTTTGATCGGTGCCGCACCGGCGCCCACTCTTTTACTGTCCCAGTGGCCTTTGCGGGTGGTAGCAATGATCTGGTGATTGCCCCAATGCAAACCATCAGGCGATTCTGCGAGCCAGATGTAGTTGCCGCCAATGTCTACACTGCTCGGCCGGTGCAACGTATAAAACTTACCGTTCACCTTTTCCTCGAAGATGGCAACATCTTTATTATGCGGCGGCAACATCATGCCATGCCGTTCAAATGTTTTCCAGTCTTTGGTGGTACGTAATCCTACCCCCACCCCGTTCGGCGACACGGCCGTAAAAGTGAGATAGTACGTATCGCCCAGTTTCGCCACACGACAATCCTCTATGCCAAAGCTTTGCAGGATGCCTTCGCCATGCAGTGCAGGATACCCTTCCGGCTCATAAAAGTGAATGCCGTCATCGCTGCACATCAGCCGTAAATGAGAAAGGGTAGTAAGGTAATCGGCGCCTTTATAGTTGATCACACGCGGATCGGTCGCATCCAGTTCCGGATCGTCCAGTGGTATTTCTATAATATCGATGCCCCCTTCACGTAACACGGGGAAAGAGATGATGCCCGGCTGTTGCGACGGCCGTTCGGCCACGCGGATGAGCAGCCAGGTTTTGCCATCAAACTCAAACACACCCGGGTTCAGCAGGCAGGCTACTTCCAGTCCGGGGCGGCTGGGCGGCACATCGGCAGGCCGTAACAATGGGTTTTGCGAAAATCGTTTTGCTAATTCCATACTTCTTCAATATTGGTGAAAGGGAGGCTGATGGGCAGCCTCCATTATATCATTAGTTCCAGCCGTTATTCTGATCGAGGCCCAGCAGATCGGCTTCGCGTTGCGGGATAGGCAGCAATTTATTGCGATCCTGCCAGCCGGCGCCATAGTCTTTGTAACCTTTCAGCGGATCGGCATCCGGCGCAGCCGCTAATACTGTTTTAGCCAGATCCCAACGCACGAGGTCATAGTAACGCTGTCCCTCAAACGCCAGCTCTACCCTTCTTTCGTGACGGATGGCCGCCAGTAAAGCCGCTTTATCATTCGTAGTAACGGCAGGCAAATTCGTAGCCGGATTGGCCGCATATTTACGTGCCCGCGCTCTCACCCGCTCCAGTGCAATCTGTGCAGGACCCGGCTGATCGAGGTTGGCGTAGCACTCTGCCTTCCAGAGTAACACATCCGCCAGGCGGATATAGATATAATCCACTCCACCGTCATCGATAAGCGCACTATTGCTCATAAACTTACGTACGTTTAAACCGGTAAGCGGCGACCAGGAAGGTTCATAATTAGTCGTTCCATCTACCCACTTATCACCCGCACGCATCACGGTCGTTCCCAGGCGGGGATCGCCGGTTTCGAATTCAGCTACGAGGTCCTGGGTAGGAATGTTAAAGCCCCAACCTTTGCCCTGTGGCGCGAACACGGCGTTTAGGATGGAACCCTGCGAAGGCACTACGCCCGCATCATGCCGGCCGGCAAAAATGATTTCACCACCGCGCTCACCTATACCGTTAAAGTTATCCTCGAATTTATCCAGCAACTGGTACGGACCTTTCTCCACTTCCACAATTTCGTTCAGGCACTGCTCCCACTGGCCGCGATACAGGTAGGTCTTCGCCAGCAAAGCATGCGCAGCACCGGTCGTTGCACGATGGTAGTCGGCAGCTTCCGTATACGAAGGACTCAACATCGTTAAGGCCTGTGCAATATCGCTTTCGATCTGCGTATAAATCTCTGCTACGGTCGCCTTCTTCGTGTTATCGGTGAGGTTCTTATCCGGCGCCAGCAAAGGCACGGCACCGAAGTTCGTTACCAGGCGGAAGTAGTAAAATGCACGCAGGAAATACGCTTCACCTTTGATTCTTTTCAGGAGATTAGCATCCAGCCCCGGTACATTGCTGCCATCCTGCGCCAGTAGGTTATTGGCTGCGTTGATGCCTTTGTAATTGTACCGCCAGATGGCCAGTACGTTGTTATTCTCCGGGAACACCGAAAAGGTTTCCATACGGCGCATATCTTCCTGGTCGCCCAGGCTGCCGCCGCCTTTCACGGCGTCGTCGCTCATCACATCACCGATTACCCATTCGCGGGGAATAGAACCACCATTCTCCCAATCCCAGGCACCGCGAAAGCGGTTGGTGATGGGCTGGTAAGCACCGTCAATCGCCAACTTAAAGTCATTGGCTTCGGTAAATACATTTTCTTCTGTAAGCTGTCCCTGTGGGAACTTCTCCAGATCCTTTTTACAGCTGATGACTGTAGCGGAAAGAGCGATACCTATATAAATGAGTTTTTTCATTGCTGATCTTTTTAGTCGTCGTTTAGAAACTTACCTGGATACCAAATGTGAAGGAACGTGACTGCGGATAAGTACCCATATCAATACCCTGCGCGAGGTCACCATAGCCGGCCACGTTGTCGTTCGTGTACAGCTCGGGATCCATGCCGCTGTATTTGGTAAAGGTCAACAGGTTTTGTGCGCTTGCATACAAACGCGCGTTGTACAGGCCCCATTTCTCCAACGTATTGGTGGGCAGATTGTAACCCAGCACCACGTTCTTCAGGCGCAGGTAATCCCCCTTCTCCACGAAACGATCTGACGTACGACGGTTGTTGTTCGGATCCTGGAAAGTGGCGCGGGGCGTGGAATTGCTCGTTCCCTCACCATGCCAGCGATTCTTGTAAAAATCTTCTTTCTGGTTAAAACCACGTGCGTCGAAGCTGTTGATGATATTATCTACTTCGTTAAAGATATCGTTGCCTGTTACGCCGTTAAAGAATACGTTCAGGTCGAAGCCGCGGTAGTTGAAACCGGCGTTCAGGCTGTACAACAGCTTAGGGTTCGGATTACCGATAATGGTACGGTCGTCGCCATCGATCACGCCATCGCCATCTACGTCCACGAAGCGGATATCGCCGGGACGGGCATTAGGCTGCAGCAGCTGACCGTCCTTATTTACATAAGCCGCGATCTCGGCTTCATTCTGGAACAGGCCATTGGTTTTGTATCCGTAGAAAGAACTCACCGGCTCGCCTGCACGCAGGAGAATTTGCCCGGCACCGGCAGCGATAATCTGTTCTCTCGCCTTGTACAGTGACAGTACATTATTCTCCAGCGTAGTGGCGTTCACCATCACGTTCCACGAGAAGTCTTTGTTTACCGTGTTACGGTAATTCAGGTTCAGTTCCCATCCTTTGTTCTCCATTTCGGCACCGTTCTCATATGCCGGCGCAGCGTCGCCATTAGTGTAAGAAGTAGGCAGCTGTACGAGGATGTCTTTCGTTTTACGACGGAAGTAATCTACTGACACCGTCAGCGAACCTTTCAGGAAAGCCGCGTCCACACCTACGTTGGTCTGACCGGTAGTTTCCCACTTCACGTTCGGGTTGCCGAGTGACACCGGTTGCAGCACACCGTTAGCGGTAGAATAAATCGTAGCGAACGGATACAGCCCGATTTCCTGGTTACCGAGTTGTCCCCAGCCACCACGCAGCTTCAGGTCATTGAGCCAGCTCACATCCTGCATAAAACCTTCTTTCGCAATGTTCCAGCCTAATGAAGCGGAAGGGAAATAACCCCAGCGGTTCTGTTCACTGAAGCGGGAAGAGGCGTCTGCACGCATATTCACGGTGGCGAGGTATTTATTGTCATATGCGTAGGACACGCGGCCGAAGTAAGACATGAGCGTGGATTCGTCCAGGCCACCGCCGCTGAACTGTTGGTTATAACCATAACCTAACTGCTGCAAACTCTGGTTCTGGTCTGCGCGATTGTCGTAACCATTGCGGGATCCGCTGAGGTAGTCGGCTTTAAAAGTAATGTACTCCGAGCCGAGTGTTACACCCACTTCATGTTTACCGAACGTTTGATTATAGTTCAGCACATTCGTCCAGTTAAGCGTACTCACACGGTGACGTGATTTATCGAGCGACTTCACATCATCGGCGAGTATCGTTCTGTCACCGGGTATCTGTCCGTTGTATTGCTGTTGTTCATTGATATTGAAATCGGTGCCAAAGTCTGTTCGCAGTTTGAAGTGTTTGGCAAACGTCGCCTCGGCGAACATATTACCCAGCAGGCGGAAACGGCCCAGGGTGCGGGTGCGGTAGTCTGCAATGGCCAGCGGGTTTTTACCGTCGCCATATAATAAAGGACTCTGGTACAAGCCGGCAGGTGGCAAGTCTGTATAGAAGCCCGTAGCCGGATCCACTACCGGCAGCGCGTTCGGACGGATCAATGCATATCTGACCACACCTGGCAGACTGCCCGAGCGGCCACCATCACCGGAAGCACCGATCTGCTGTGTGCGGTCGTACGTGAGGTTTAAGTTCTCCCCTACCCGTAACCAGTCTTTCACCTGGCTGCTCACATTCGAGCGAACACCGTAACGTTTAAAGGTAGCGTTGATGATCGTACCATCCTGGTCGGTATAGTTACCGGAAATATAGTAGCGCGTTTTTTCATTGCCACCCGAAAAGCTCAGGTTGTAACGTTGCGTTTGACCCGTGCGGAAGGTTTGGTCGAGCCAGTCGGTGTTGGGCAGACTGGCCGCGTTATCCTGGTTGCGGGTGGTGCTACCGTCATTGGCAAAAGCTTCGTTCTGCAGTTCGATGAACTGGGCAGTGCTCAGCATTTTAGGAAGCCCGATCGCCTGGGCGGTACCATAGTTGGCATCGAAGCTTACTTCGTTCCTTCCCGGCACCCCTTTTTTAGTGGTCACCAGGATCACCCCATTCGCTGCACGCGAACCGTAAATCGCACTGGCCGCCGCATCTTTCAAGACCTCCATCGATTCAATATCATTGGGCGAGATGGTGTTAAGACCACTCGTAAGCGGCACCCCGTCTACCACGTAGAGCGGGTTACTGTTGTTGAGCGTACCGATACCACGGATGCGCACCACCGCTTCCGTACCCGGAGCGCCTGTAGGCGAGGTTACGTTAACACCGGCCGCCTGTCCCTGCAGGGCCGTGGTAAGATCTACCGCCTGCGTACGTTGCAGGTCCTTACCGCTCACCGAGGCAATGGCACCGGTTACCTGGCTCTTTTTCTGCGTGCCGTAACCGATAACGATCACGTCCTTCAGGGCCACCTCGTCCTTCTTTAATACGATATTCAATTCGCCGCTGCCGGAGTAACCTACGGTTTGCGGCAGGAAGCCCATAAAGGTGAAGGTGAGTGCCTGCGGGGCGGTTGTGTTTAATGTAAGAGTGTAAGCGCCGTCGGGCGAAGTGACTGCCCCGTTACGAGTGTTTTGCTGCACCACTGTTACCCCGGGTAAGGCCTCGCCCTGGTCGTCGGTTACTTTACCACTTACTTTTACCTGTGCAAAGCCTGTGGAACAGACTAGTAAAAGCAGCGCGCAGCTGATCAGTTTCAGACAGTTTTTCATGTGTGAAGAGTTTTTTAATGATTTCCGCAAATGGGAGATGTCAGGTTTGGTTTTAATGTTTGGTGGAATATTGATGTTACAGTCAGGCTGTGCTACGGTACATTCATACGTGGTGGATTTTGTTTTTATCAGTAGGATAAAATTACCCGGCCATGGGTGTAAAACACTGCACTATGGTTTCAAAGTAGTGTACAATAGTAACAAACAGCCATGTTTCCATGAAACGTTTCTCATTGTAAATCAACTCATTGATAGTATACAGATGCTTATACAGCCGTTTGCTGCGCCCGGTATTCGTTGGGCGAACATTGGTATTGTTTCTTAAACTCCCGGAAGAAGTAAGACTGGTTATTGAACCCCGTGCGGTAGAAAATTTCGGTCACGGTAAGCTGGGTGTTTACCAAAAGACGGGCGGCTTCCTTCAGGCGGATACACTTAATAAACTCGCCGGGTGTCATGTCGGACAGTGCCTTGAGTTTCCGGTACAGCTGCATCTTGCTGAGGTTCATATGTTTTTCCAGCTGGGCGGCGCTGAGGGTATCGTCGCTAAAGTTATCTTCTATGTATTTCACCACCGTTTGCAGGAACTGGCGGTCTTCATCCTGCATGTCCTCCTCCTCGATGTTGCTGAGCGGACTATCCTGCCGGAACAGGTCGTTGAGGCGTTCGCGGTACTCGAGCAGTTTCCGCACGCGTACCTGCAGGTGGGTGATATGGAAAGGTTTGGGAATGTAGGCATCTGCACCGGCCTCGTAGCCTTCAATTTCATTTTCGATGGCGCCGCGGGCGGATAATATAATAAAAGGTATATGGCAGCTGCCCGGCGCATTCTTCACCCGGTCGCACAACTCGAGGCCGTTCATGCCGGGCATCATAACGTCGCTGATGATCAGGTCGGGCAGCGTCTGGCGGATGAGGTCCAGCGCTTCTTCGCCATTGGCAGCTTCGTAAATGATGTAGCGCGCGCTGAGTACATCGCGCAGCAGGTGGCGGATGGCGTATTCATCTTCCACCACCAAAATGCTCTTACGTTCTCCCTCCAGGTGCTCGAGCAAAGGCAGGCGGTTGGCCCCGGCGGCCTCCTGTTCCTGCTTCACCAGCGGTCGGGCAATGGATTGTAACAAAGGCGAAGGCGTGGCATCTTCCTGGCGGATGACGTACGCTCCTTCCTCCACCACGGGCTGTAAAGGCAGCGACACCCGAAAGGCGACGCCCCCCTCTTCGTTCGACACGCTGATTTGTCCCTGCAAGAGCGACACCAGCTGCCGGGTAAACGCCAGACCAATACCGGCACTGAACTTCTCACCGGGATTCGTATCTGCCGCAAAGAAGCGGGTAAACAGGCGTACCAGCTGCTCGTCCCCTATCGTAACGCCCGAATTGAACACACGAATCTCCAGCATGCCCCCGGCCGCCACGGCACGAATGCTCACGTCCTGGTGTTTGGGCGAGTGCTTGCAGGCGTTCGACAACAGGTTAAACAGGATCTTCTCCAGCTTATCCTTATCTACCACACCGGTGATATTTTCATGGATGTGCATACTGTACCGCAAGCCCTTCTGCCGGCAGAGCGGCGTAAAGAGCCCGGCAATATTTTCGAGCAGCGAACTAACGTCCAGCTGCGTGTAGTAGTTTTTGAGGAACCCCGATTCTGCCCGACGAAACTCTAGCAGCTGTTGTACCAGGTACGTGAGCCGGGATGCCTGTTGCTGTAATAACGAGGGAAAGTACCCGTTCTCCTGGTAGCGGTTACGCTCTGCGGCACCTACAATTAGGGTTAGCGGCGTTTGCAGTTCGTGCGCAATGTTGGTGAAGAAACTCAATTGCTCCTGGTGCACTTCTTCCTCCTTCTTACGCAGCATGTGTTCCATTTCCAGCTGGTATTTCATTTCCAGCTTATTGCGGCGGTACAGGAAGATGGCGGTAGACGCGCCGCCGATCACCAGGAGGTACAGCAGGAAGGCAGGCCAGGTAAGCCAGAAGTATTGTTTCACTTTCAGTTGCATTACCGGCGTGTCGCCCGTCCAGTTGCCTTCGCCGTTCGACCATTTCACTTTCAGCAGGTACTTGCCGGGCGGCACATTGCCATAGGCGACCTTGCCGCTGCCGCCGGAGTAATGCCAGGTTTTATCGTATCCTTCGAGAAAATAAGCATACTCACACTTCTCCGCGTATCCGTAACTGATCGCTTTCAATTGCAGTTCGAAGAAATTGCTGCGCCGTTCGAGGACATAGCTGGTCATGTTCGTGGTGCCGGGCTTCAACACCTGGTACACGTTATCTTCCAACAGCTTGCCGCCGAACTGGATGCCGCTCAGTAACAAGTTAGGATGCCCGTTACGCGCCCGCACATCCGCCGGTAAAAAACCGTTGAAACCATAAATGCCGCCGAAGTACAGGCGGCCGGTCGCATCTTTAAACACGGCACCGTCACTGAACTCATTACTCTGCAGGCCGTCCTGCTCCTGGTAATGCGAAATCGCCAGGGAGGCGCCATCAATGCGGGCAAGGCCTTTGTTCGTGCTCACCCATATGTTGCCCTGCGCATCTTCTGCCACGGCGTGAATGGTATTGTTAGGCATCCCGTTATCGGTCGTGAACTTGCCGAAAACGGGTTTCGCGCTCATGGCATCTTTGAGCGACAACCAGTTTAACCCGTAGCTCGTGCCGATCCACAGCCGGCCTTTGCCATCCGGGTAGAGCGACAGCACATCGTTGTGTGACAGGCTGCCATCGTAGGAAAAGGCTTTGTAATGCCGGAAGGTTTGCTGGCTCTTATCGAACAGGCTGAGGCCACCATACCGGCAGCCGACCCATAACGTGTGCCCGTTACCGGGAGCAAGGGAATAAATAATATCGTTGGCCGGACCGCTGCCTGTACCATTAAAAACGTATTGCTTACAGGCGGCCATCTCCAGGCCGGACGCGCTTCTGTTAATTTTTAACTGCACCAGCCCGTAACCACTGGTGCCGAGCCACAACGAGCCGTCTGCATCGGGCAGTATGGCGTACACGGAGCCAAAGACCGGACAACGCTCATTGCCTTGTACGTCACTCCAACGGTACAACCTTTTGCGACGGCGATCGTATACCTGTATGCCTTTTGCATCGGTACCAATGTACACCAGGCTGTCAGTGCCGTTGTGCAATGCAAATACCGCATTATCGTCCAGCTGCTCGGGAAACAGCGGACGTTTGTCCTCACTACCCGGGCGGATGGCCACGATACCGCTGCCCTTCGCTCCTATCCATAATTCGCCATCCACTTCCGCGAAGGCACGCACGGGTTTGGAGAAGCGGACCACGTCGCCGAAATAGCGCGTTTGCGGGTATATCTTATAAATACCATTACCATCTGTACCACACCACAACACCGACTCACGCCCACCAGCAAACGACGTAATGCGCGTACCCTGTAACGCCACCGCCTCCTGTTGCAGGAAGCCCGACGCCTGGAAGCTCGCGTCATATACACCGAAACCCTGCGTGGTCCAGGCGAGCAGGTAATGATCTTTGTAGCGAAACAGTTCTTTTACCGGTGCAGGCAGCGTTACCTGCAACCGTTGGCGCAAGTCGGGCGAATGCAGTTGCCGTAACACGCGACCACTGAGCAGGAACATGTGCGCTCCATCTATATAAAAATTACTGATCCCCTGTTCGCGGTGTTGCAGTTTGTACTGGTTGCCCTGGCCGGTATAGGCTTCCAGCCGGCCATCCGCATGCAGTAACCACAAACGGTCCTGATCATCGAAAGCCGCTTTTGCAATACGATCGCCGCCTAACGGCAAAGCACAAACGGTAAACGAATCGCGGGCGGCATCGTAGTACATAAGTCCATCCTGGCGGGTTAAGCAAAATACTTCGCCCGCCGTATCGCGTACCAGCTCGTATTCCTGTTCGCTAATGCGGCTGTGCCGGCGTTTACCATAAAAGTAATTGGAGAATCGTCCGGTGCGTTTACTGTAGCGGGATACGCCTTCCACGGTGCTCATCCAGATATACCCACGGCGGTCTTCGGTCATTTGCAGCACCACGTTGTTGCCAATGCTGCGCACCATATTATCTTTCCCGTAGTTGAACACGTGGAACGCGCTGCCGTCGTACATGTTAAGACCGTCCCAGGTGGCGGCCCAAAGCAGGTCGTCACTATCCATCAGCAGTTGGTTCACCGCGCTGTTTGACAATCCATTCCGGTTATCGAGTTGAAGCAGGTAGTAGGGTTGTGGTGTGCCGTCCGCAGCGTTGCCGCGGATGAGGAAGGCCGTTAATAGCAGTATGATCAGGGATAATCTTTTCATTCGTGGCCGGTTTAGTCGTTCGTGTCCCTGCGCACCAAAGAGCGCGCCATTTAAAGTTACGGGAGATTCGGCCAATAAAAAACCCGCGCCTGTAAAAAGACGCGGGTTACTGTAGATTGTATTGAAGTACTAATCTTTCAATTTGTGCAGGTAGAAGGAAAGTTTAAACAATAGTTCGTCCTGCAAACCGGCGCGCAGTTTGGCCTCATCTTCGGTGATGCCGAGCCTGCGGAGGCGCTGGTACGCTACATACGAGCCGCCCACCAGCTCCAGGCATTCCTGGATCTTCTGTTTGGTATCTTCTTCTTTCACACGCTTTTCTACCTCTTTTTTGCTCAGTATCCTTTCTACGTAATAAAACGCATCCTTCTCCTCTACCCATTTACCGTTCACCAGTTGCTGCGGTTTATACACCTCCAGGTAACAATCGTCCAGCTTCAACACCTCGCCAAATTCCGAACGAATGTCGATCACCACCGGCTGCCCGTTCTGTGTGCCCATCCGCTTCTTCAGCAACGTGCCGATCTTTTCGCCCATCTCGCCGGCAGCCGCCAGCAGCTGGTTCAGCTCAGAAAATTCGAGTCCTACCGATATACGCGTTAACCTTGCACCGATCTTCATTTTACCATACAAACGGGGTGGTGTTTTCTCGTCGAACACGATGTCCTCCACCTGCGCTTTTACGATCGTATGAAAATTAGGTTTATAGCCTTCTTCGGCGGGTGTGGTCCGTTTGCTTTTCGATTTAGACACCGTTTTGCGGCGGGCATATTGGGCAAACTCATCCACAAAACGAAGGTGCAGTTTCTGCAGCTTTTCGTACAATGGGTGGTTAGTCGCATCGGCAGCTTTCGCCACTTCAGAAATGTTATCCCATTGCTGATGACGTTCTACCTTCTTCAGTTCATCGAGAATATCGGCCACCGCCATGTTACGGCGATACAGCAGTTCTCCGACGAGAAAGAGTGCATATTCGTGACCGGGATAACCCAGTTCCGGCAACACATCATGCGGATTCCTTTTCTGATCGCGTGCATGGTTTAATTGCTCCTGGTCCGACATCACCGGTGCCAGCAGGTACTTCCTGGCAGCCGCACGTAATTTTTTACTCACATAATCCAGCAGCTGATCGTTCACCTGGCTGTGATCTGTAAAGTCGTGCAGGATTTGAACAAAGCGTTTGGAAACCGGCAATCCGAACTGCGTCAGGATGTCGTTTTCCAGCTCCAGCACCGCGTTCTTCGCCTTCCCTTTTCCGTCCCCTGGCTGTTGCTCCTGGATACGTTGGTAATACTCCCTGAGTTTAAGTTTGAGTTGATCCATATGCTTATAAAATTAATACTTTATTAACCCATCTGCTTAATATAACCAGACACAACGCTAATTAAACACCTATTTTTTCCGTTCAGGCATAGAAAAAGCCCAGCACTTCGCATGCCGGGCTAGTAAGTTTTAATTGCGAGTAGCAAAGATACGCCCTTTTCCGACCCCGCCAAAGTGCGGTACCACCTCGCCCCGGCCTGCCGCGCGGTAACCTCGTGAAAATGAAGGCGAAAAAAGATTGTAACGGGAAAGTAATATTGATTTTTCTCCGATTTCCGGGGATACGAGAGTTGATTTTTATAATATGAGCCGGAGCTATACTACTCAGCCGCCGTTGTGTCACTCACTGCACCGCCCGGTCCTCTGCTGAGCCAGCGGATGGGGCACGATCAGGCCAGCCGGTGCGATGCTTCTTCGGATGGTTCAGTGATGGTTCAGTGATGGTCCAGTGATGGTCCAGTACCTGTGTCGGGGCATTAAAAACGCCGTCATTGCGACCCAAGGGAAGCAAACTTCCGCATAAGTCGTTGCTCCAGTGATTGACGCCGGGACCGGCTGCCGCGGAGACTGAGCACGAGGTTCGCTTCCCTTCGGTCGCGATGACGATCGGGAGCTCAGCCGGGCCGATACCACTCCGGATGGTTCAGTGATGGCTGGGTGATGGTCGAGTACCCGTGTCGGGGCATTAAAAACACCATCATTGCGACCAAAGGGAAGCAAACTTCTGCATAAGTTGCCACTTCGGTGATTGACGCCGGGACCGACTGTTGCGGAGACTGCGCACAAGGGTCGCTTCCCTCCGGTCGCGATGACGATCGGGGGAACAACATCTACATGACGGAATACTTTACCCGTTCACGCACAGTCACCTATCACTCATCTATATTAACATCCATCAACAAAAAAAATTTCAACTTTTTCTGCAACTGGATTTGGAAATTAAAAACGAATTGTATTACCTTTGCACTCCACAAACAAACAGACACGGTGGTTGTAGCTCAGTTGGTTAGAGCATCAGATTGTGGTTCTGAGGGTCGGGGGTTCGAGCCCCCTCATCCACCCGGAAAAAACGGCTTCCTTTACGGAGGCCGTTTTTGTTTTTATACGATCACTTTTTTGCACTTTATTTGCACTCGATTAATACCATGCAGATGCCCATCTATATCATACCCATCGTTACTGCCATCGCCGGCTGGCTGGCTATTTTACTCGCTGTAAAATTCCTGTTCCGCAGCATCCTGCCTAAAAAACAACCGGAGCTGGCGGCTAAACTGGGACATATGGTAGCCACCGAACTTTTTTCCTTCAGCGCCATCCGCGCCAAACTTACCGACCCGGAAAAAATTACGGCAATCATGCCTTACGTGGAAACGCATCTCGATCACTTCCTGAAGGAGAAACTTCCTAAAGCGATGCCGGTACTATCTATGTTCATCGGCGACAGCACGATCTCACAGATCAAAGGCACTTTGGTAACAGAACTACATACGCTCTTCCCGAAAATCATCGACCAATACCTGCAGAACGCAGAGAAAGATTTCGACCTGGAGAATGTGATCAGCCGTAAGGTGAACGAGGTGTCTATCCCGGCAATCGAAAAAGCGATTTCCAAAGAGGTGAACAAACTGGCAGGCTTCGGTGCGCTGGTCGGACTGGGTGTAGGCGCCATTTACCTGGCGATCACGATGCTCATACCTTAAGTTGTGTTTATTACTGTTAACGCCTTCTCTCGCTGTTTTAGGTAGGCTGTCCTGCTAAAACGCCCACTTATCAAATATAACGGGATAACATACGCACGTCCGCTACTTTTGCAGCGGATACGATTGCGTGTCTATATAACAATTACTACTTCAGTTTGGTCAAAAATCCAAAGCCAGGAACCGACACAGGAAGCTTAACACTTTTATGAGATGAAAAAGAGAATTGCAGCGATACTATTCGTCCTTCTATCTATCTACACCTTTGGCGCGAACGCCCAGCAACCCGGCGGAATGCCTCCGGGCGGCCAGCGTCCCGGCGGTCCGGGTGGCGCAATGCCAACAATCGGGCACATTTATGGTAAATTACTGGATGCCAAAACAAAACAGCCGGTGGAATATGCTTCTATTACCTTACTGCGTGGCAAAGACAGCTCGCTGGTAACAGGCATGCTCACCAAAGGCAATGGCGACTTCAATTTCGAGAACCTGCCGTTCGGGCAGTTTATTCTCCGCGTTAACTTCATGGGGTATAAAACAATGTTCAGGAAAGTAGCTGTTACGCCGCAAACGATGGACCAGGACCTGGGTAACCTTCGCCTCGAACCGAACGTGAAAGCACTGGCGGAAGTAGAGGTAACCGGCCAGCGCAGCGCGTTTACCATGGGCATCGACAAAAAGGTGTTTAACGTAGACCGTAACCTCGTAAGCCTTGGCGGTACCGCCACGGACGTACTGAAAAGTGTGCCTTCTGTAAACGTGGACATTGACGGTAATGTGCAGGTCCGTAATGCCTCTCCCACCCTGTTCGTAGATGGCAAACCTTCTACCCTCACACTCGACCAGATCCCTGCAGATGCGATCGAGAGCGTGGAGCTGATTACCAATCCATCTGCACGTTACGATGCAGAAGGTATGAGCGGCATCCTCAACATCGTATTGAAGAAGAACCGTAAAGCGGGCATCAACGGTATGATCAACGGCGGCATCGGCACCAATGATAAATACAATGGTGGCGGTAACCTCAACATCCGCCAGGGGAAAGTGAATTTCTTCATCAACTACAATATTAACGCGAACCGCAACTGGGGCGAAGGCACGACCAACCGTACCAACTTCCCAACGAACGGCGATACCACGTATAGCTTACAGGTAAGCGACAGCCGTAGCGGTGGCAACTTCCAGTTCGGCCGTGCAGGTTTCGACTTCTACCTGGATAACCGTAACACGTTGTCTATCTCCCAGAACATCGTAGCGGGCAACTTCCGTAATAAGGAGAACCTGGTGAGCACTTTCCGGGATAGTGATAAAGCCATTTACGGCATGAACGACCGTTTCACCGACGGGTCGTTCGAGTTCCGCAACTATACTTCGCAGATCGGCTTCAAACACATGTTTGCGCAGCCTAATAAAGAGTGGACCGCCGACTTCAACTACAACCGCAGCAAAAACGGTCGTGATGGCGGATTTAAAACGCAACAATTAACGCCAGCGGGTACGCCTGTTGGCAATCCGCTGATACAAACGAACACCAGCAGCGGTAATACCACCTTCATCACCTTCCAGACCGACTTCGTAAACCCGATAGGCGAAAAAGGTAAGTTCGAAGCAGGTGCCAAAGCGACCGTGCGTGATTACACCAGCATTTACGACGTGTTTGACCAGGACGGCGTTTCCGGCGAGAATATATTCAACCCGGTGCTGAGCAACGATTATAAATATAACGAGCAGTTGTACGCCGTATACGCCAACTACGCCGGCGCCATTAAGAACTTCGGTTATCAGGCAGGCTTACGTGTAGAGCAATACATCTACGCAGGCGAAATACCCAGCGAGAACCAGAAGTTTGAACCGAACAAGTCACAACCGGGCTTCTTCCCAAGCGTGTACCTGTCACAAAAAATGAATAAAGACCAGGAGTTGCAGCTGAACTATTCGCGCCGTGTAAACCGCCCGAACTTCTTCCAGCTAATCCCCTACCGCGACTACAGCGACCCGCTGAACCAGCGCGAGGGTAACCCGAACCTTAAGCCGGAGTATACCAACAGCATCGAGTTCTCTTATTCGAAAGTGATGGGCGCCAACAACTTCCTGGCTTCCCTGTACTATCGTAATACCAACAACCTGATCTCCAGCATCAGCGAACCAATTGGTACCGATACGTTGCTGAACCGCTACGTAAACGCCAATAAGAATGCGGCTTACGGAGCAGAGTTAACCGGCAAAGTACAGGTGATCAAAACCTGGGACCTGACCGCCAACGTCAACCTGTTCCAAACCGAACTGGATGTACAGACAGATAAAGAAAGCTATACCAACCGGGGGTTCGCATGGCTCGCCAAACTGAACTCCGAAACACGTTTTCCGTTCAACATCACCATGCAGATCAATGCTACTTATCAATCCCCCGTTATCGCCCTGCAAGGCGGTGGTGGTCGTGGCCCTGGCGGCCCCGGTGGTATGGGCATGGCATCTTCCTCTGCACAGGGTAAGATCAAAGGTTTCAGCGGTGTAGACCTCGCCGTTAAAAAAGACTTCCTGAAGAATAAAACATTGTCGGTGTCCCTCCAGTTGTCGGATGTGTTCAACACCCGCGAATACAACCTGGACCAAACCACAATGTTCTTCGCGCAGGATTACTACCGCAAACGCGAATCCCGCATCTTAAAACTGAACGTGAGCTACCGTTTCGGCAAGTTCGACAGCCAGATATTTAAGCGTAAGAATACGAAAGGTGAGCGGGAGAATATGAACGGTGGTATGGAGATGGGGTTTTAAGATTTTAGCTATACGAAGAAGGGGCTGCACAGGGTGCGGCCCTTTTTCATTGCAGGGGCACCGCTCCCGACACGCCTACGACCACTTATCATAATTGAAAACTTTCTATGCCCATCCGCAATACTTTTGTTACAGATCACCGCCTTGCATCAACCAAAAAATTGCTTATCTCACCTATTGCGCATGCGAAAACTCATACCACTGATCCTTCTTACTGCTTTCTCGGTTAACCGTACTTCGGCGCAGGACAAAGTGTCTGCCAACCAAACTGCTACAGCCCCCACCGCTGTTACCGGTAAGATCGTGGATGGCACTACCGGTAAACCAGTAGAATATGCATCAGTCGTGTTACTTCGCTTCGCAGACTCATCGCTGTTGACCGGTGTATACACCACGCCCGACGGGCTGTTTACCCTGCCCCGCATTCCGGCTGGCGACTATGTACTGCGCGTTACCTTCATGGGGTACGATAAATTTGAGCAAAAGTTGCAATCGGATGCAGACCGTAGTTTGGGAGAATTGAAGCTTACCGCTGCAGGCACTTCCCTTGCTGGAGTAGAGATCAAATCGGAGAAACCGGAATTCAGTATGCAGATAGACCGCCAGGTTTTCGACATGAGTAATATGCTCGCAGCCGCCGGTGGTACCGCATCTGACGTGATGAAATACCTGCCGGGCGTGGAATCGGATATTGACGAGAACGTAACCATGCGCGGAAAATCCATTACGGTGTATGTGGACGGCAAGCCCTCTCCTTTCGGAGATACGAAAACGGCGCTGCAAATGATTCCCTCCGAAACGATCGATAAAATTGAACTGATCCACAACCCTTCCGCCAAGTTTGACGCGGCCGGCGGTGGCGGCATCATCAATATCGTATTGAAGAAGGATAAAGCGATGGGCTATAACTACATGATCAATGTATCCGCCGCTAATCCCCGTGAAGCCAATGGTAGCGTGAATGCGAGCCTGCGCCTGCGTAAGATCAACTTCTTCGGCAACTTCCAGCAACGTTATAATCAGCAACGCGGCAGCGGCTACAGCTACCGCAAGAACATGAAGGATACGGTGAATTACTTTATCCAGGAGAGCACGAACCGCAACATCAATAAAGGCAGCGGCGGCCGTTTCGGGTTTGATTACTACCTCGACAACCACACCACGCTTACCTTTGCAGGCGGCTGGAACCATTGGGATAACAACAACCGCGACAGCAGCTACATGAATTACCAGGACGAGTACATGCAGCAGCAACGTTACGGGTTTCGTAACAATACCAGCGGCGGCGATGGACTTTCCTACAACACCAACTTCAACTTTAAAAGAACATTCGATAAGCCTAACCAGGAACTGACCGCCTACGTGAACTACAGCGATAGCAAAGGCAACAGCGGCAGCCAGTACCGCACGAACTACGAGCGGCCGGACGGTACCGTGTACGGCAAACCTTCTAACCAGGTAAACGACGGAGAAAACCACAACCGTTTCCTGGATGCGCAGGCCGACTACACCACGCCTTACGGTAAAAAAGGAAAATTTGAGGCGGGTGGTAAATACACCACGCGCAACTACGAAAACCTTTACGTAGCCAACCTGTTCGACTATAACACCGGCAACTTCGTGATCAGTCCCCTGTTATCGAACAACTACAGCTACCGCGAAAAGATCGGTTCCGGTTATGTAAACGCTGCGAGCGCCATCGGCAACCTCGGCTACCAGGTAGGCCTGCGGGTAGAAAACTCACAGCTGACGGGCTATTCCTTCAGCAAAGACACAAGCGTAAACAATAGCTTCCTGAACGTATTTCCCAGCTTATTTCTGAAATATAATCTGCCAAACGATCATAACCTGATCTTCAATTACAGCACCCGCATCGATCGCCCGGACTTTAACCAGTTGCTGCCTTACATCAACAACTCCGACACGATGAACATCCGGGTTGGTAATCCGGGCCTGAAGCCTGCTTTCACCCACAAGTTTGAACTGAACTACGGCATCTATTTCCCGAAAACACGTAACTATTTCAGCACCGGCTTTTATTACTCGACCACCAATAAACTGATCGACCGCCTCAGCCTGCTGGACCCGAAAACGGGGATAACCACTACTTCTCCGCAGAACCTGGCGACCAATAACAGCTTTGGTTCCAACACGACTTATAAGATGCGCATCTTCAAATGGTGGACACATACGACTACCTTTAACCTGGAGTATTCACACATCTTTGGCCAGAGCGGCGATCGTAAGATCGAGAACGAGAACCTGGGGTACAGCATTAACCTGAACAGCAACTTCCGTTTGCCCTTTAAGTTCAGCGGACAGATCGTGGGCAGCTACCGTTCGCCACGGGTAATGCCGCAGGGTACTTACAAAGCCATGAACGGGGTAGACATATCCATCCGTAAAGAATTTTTCAAGAACAACGCCCTGTCTGTATCCGCCAGCCTGGCCGATGTGTTTAACACCCGCCAGTTCGCCTCCCACTACGAAACGCCTGACTTCATACAGGACTACGACCGTACGCGCACTTCACGCATCGTGAAATTAAACGTGCGTTACCGCTTCGCGAAGATCGATCCAAACCTTTTCAGGAAAAAGAAAGTACAAAAAGAAGAAGAGGAAGAGGAAGCGCCGGCCGCGCCTAAAACTAACGGCCGGGAATTGGGCTTATAGACTAACTGTTTTTGCCGGTAAGCATCGGCACGAAAGAAAAGTTATCGAACACTTCTTCCGCAAAATCATTCTCCGCTACACGCGTAATGCGTAACATGCGCTGCACGTTACCGCCACCAACCGGTATGACCATCTTGCCACCTATTTTCAGCTGTGAGAGCAGTTTTTGCGGGATATGCGGCGCGGCGGCAGTCACCAGTATCTTATCAAAAGGAGCATAAGTAGGCAACCCCTCGTAGCCATCGCCATAAAAGAAGCGCAACGTAGGATACTTGCTTTTGAACGCAAACTTCTTCACTTCATCAAACAACTTCTTTTGCCGCTCGATAGTGTACACGTTCGCCTTTAACTCACCCAGTACACAAGACTGGTAAGCACTGCCGGTGCCTATTTCAAGCACCTTTTCAAAAGATTTCACTTCTAACAACTGCGTCTGGTAAGCCACGGTGTAGGGTTGGGAAATCGTTTGTCCCTCTCCTATCGGAAAAGCCCTGTCTTCATAAGCGATGCTCTCAAATGCCGTATCTAAGAAATAATGCCGGGGGATGTTGTTGATGGCTGCCAGTACATTTTCGTCCGTAATTCCTTTTTGTTTGATGCTGTCTACGAGTTGTCTGCGTAATCCTTTTTGTTTATAGTCGTCGATGTACCGCTTCATATCGTCGCAAAAATAACCATTGTCCCGGTAATTCAAACAAGACCCTGCGGTTACATTTTCCACAAAAAGTTATCCCCTGTACGGATGGCGGTACGTACAGGGGATGATAACTCAGGAGTCGCGCGGCGTTTAGGAGCGGCCGGCGTTAATCTTTACGCGGATGTCCACCGCTTTTTCCACATACAACTCATCGCCCGGGTTGGTAGCGCTGTTCATACCCCAATCGGTGCGATCGAGGGTAAAAGATGCGTCAACCAGGATGCGGCGGTCGTTCAATTCGATCTTAGCCGGGAAGCTGATCACCATGGAGTTGCCCATCATGGTGAGCTCGCCATGTACCAGTGCATTGGCACCATCTACACCTACGAACTTGTTGCCCGCATATGGCGTTACCTCCAGGATCTCAAACTTAGCGGAGGGATGTAAGGCGATATTAAAGAAGTCGGGGCCGAGGAGCTTGTCCAGCATCATGCGGCGCATTTCTTCGGATGCAGCATCTACAGAGGCCATAGAGGCAATGTCGATGTTGAAAGTACCACCTGTCACACGGCCGTCTTCGATGCGGATCTTGCCATCCTTCAGGTCGAAAAAGCCTTTGTGGGCGATATCATCTTCGAAGCCCGTCCATTCGATGCGGCTGCTGTCGGCCCAGGTGGTGGGTTTGGTAGCGGTGTGTTCGGCGCTTTTCTTACAACTGACCGCTGCGAAGGCCAGGAAAAGCATCATTTTTACTAAAGATTTCATTTTGGGGGTTTGTTTTATTAAAAATATTAATTAGTATTGCGAAGGCGTATTCGAATCATCTTCACTTCCTGATTGCGCCGCAAAGGTACACCACCTTTCACCTTTCGCTAAGCGTATAACTACCGGTTTTTGAGAAATACGTACTAGTACGTAGTGTCCTTCGTCTATCCTTTTGCCTAATGCTTTTTTTATCTTTACTTTACACTGCTAAAATTTTTTAGCATATTGTTTGTATACAAAAGCCGAATTTAAAAATATATGGACGCGAACATTTTAAGCACAGTAGACAAATGGCTTACCGGCCAATATGATGCGGAAACCGTTGCTGCGGTTAAGTTATTGCAGCAGCAAAACCCCGAAGAACTAACAGATGCCTTTTACCGCAACCTGGAGTTCGGCACCGGCGGCCTGCGCGGCGTGATGGGCGTTGGCACCAACAGGATGAACCGTTATACCGTAGGTATGGCCACCCAGGGCTTCGCCAACTACCTGAACCAGTCGTTCCCCCAGGGCGTTAAAATGGCGATAGCGCACGATAGCCGCAACAACAGCCGCTATTTTGCAGAAGTAGCCGCTAACGTACTGGCAGCCAACGGCATTCACGTATACCTCTTCGAAAGCCTGCGCCCTACCCCGGAACTGTCTTTCGCCATCCGCCACCTGCAATGCCAGGGCGGGATCGTACTTACAGCGTCTCACAATCCTAAAGAATACAACGGTTATAAAGCTTATTGGAACGACGGCGCCCAGCTGGTGCCGCCGCACGATAAAAACGTCATCCGCGAGGTGGAAAAGATCGCCGGCGTGGATGAAGTAAAATGGACCGGTGGCGAGCAAAACATCACCATTATCGGTAAAGATGTGGACAATGCCTACCTCGACATGCTGAAAAGCCTGTCCATCAACCCGGACATTATCGCCAAACAGCACGACCTCAAAATCGTGTACACCCCGATTCACGGCACAGGCATTACCCTGGCACCGGAAATCCTGCAGCGTTACGGTTTTACTAATGTACACGTGGTGGAAGAGCAGTCTAAACCTGACGGCAACTTCCCTACCGTCGTATATCCTAACCCTGAAGAATCCGAAGCGATGAGCATCGGCCTCAAAAAGGCAAAAGAAATTGATGCGGACATCCTGCTCGGTACCGACCCGGATTCTGACCGTGTAGGCATCGCCGTAAAAAATCATCATGGCGAATGGGTATTAATGAATGGTAACCAGACAGCCGTACTGCTGTTCAACTACATCGTGGAAGGCCGCAAGCAGCGCGGACTGGCACAGTCTAACGACTACGTTTGTAAAACCGTTGTTACGTCTGACCTGATCGACGTATTCGCAGCTGCCAATAACGTGAACTGCTACAACGTACTCACCGGCTTCAAATGGATCGCAGCACTGATCCAGGAGAAAGAAGGTAAAGAGAACTTTATCTGTGGTGGTGAAGAGTCTTACGGCTACATGATCGGCGACAATGTGCGCGACAAAGACGCTATTGCTTCCGTAGCCATGCTGTGTGAAATGGCGGCGTACGCGAAGGAGAAAGGCCGCTCTTTGTTCGAGCAGCTGATCGACATCTACGTGAAATACGGCTTCTACAAAGAATCACTCATCTCCCTCACTAAGAAAGGAATGAGAGGTGCAGAAGAAATTGCTGAAATGATGCAGGGTTATCGTGATAACCCGCCTGCAACTATTAATGGTTCTAAAGTTGTAGCGATCTATGATTATCAGACCCAGCAAAAACGCGACCTGGTAAGCGGTGCTACTGAAGGCATCGAACTGCCTAAATCTAACGTGCTGCAATTCCTGCTGGAAGATGGTACCAAGATCTCTGCCCGCCCATCCGGTACAGAGCCTAAGATCAAGTTTTACTTCAGCGTAAATACTAAACTGGCATCAGCGGCCGATTTCGATAAAGTGAACGTGGAACTGGACCAGCGCGTAGCAGCTATCATCAGCGACATGAAACTGAAATAATCGCTTAACATCATAAAAAAGCGGCTGCAACGATCGTTTGCAGCCGCTTTTCTTTTTATGTCAATGCCCTACACCAGGTAAGCCGACAGGATGTCGTCGCCATTCACATCTACCATCACCATATCCTGGAAAGTAGTAGAAAGTGAGTAACCAACGAAGTCGACAGACAACGGGAAGGATTTATGTTTACGGTCGACCAGTACCGCCGTTTGAATTTTTTTAGGCAGATATTGGAGGAAAGGCTTGAGCGCATACAACATCGTACGACCCGAGTTCGCCACATCGTCAATAATGATAATTGTTTTGCCCGTAAAGTCCATGGAATCGGACAACTCCACCTCATCAGGCTGTTGTTTATCGAGACGGATCTCCATTACTTTGATATCGAAAGCCGCGATGCGGCGGAGGTGATCGGCGATTTTATGGGTGAGGATAATGCCCCTGTCCCAGATGCCGGCGAGGATTACCTGCTCTTCTTCACTATTATGTTCATAGATCTCATAAGCAATGCGTTCGATCTTTTTTTCGATGATATCCTGCGTTAAAATGGTGTTCTTTTTTTCCATGTCTGAATTTTGCGCGCTGTAAAAATACGTAAATTGTTGTGCCCCTCCACGTTGTTGAATGGATTTAAAATGTAAATTGGGGCAGTCAAATCTAGGATATGCTGATAGCGCAACAAATCATGTTTCTGATCGCTTTTGCGGCGGCGGTGTACTTTTTCGCTAAAAAGGCTGGCTTTATCAGGAAAAACATCTTGCTGGGTCGCGACGTTGAGCTGAACGACCGGAAGGACGAACGCCTGCGAAACCTTATACTGCTGGCCTTCGGACAAAAGAAAATGTTCCGGAATCCGCTCGTAGCCGTACTTCACTTCTTCGTGTACGCGGGTTTTATCATCATCAATATAGAGATACTTGAAATTATACTGGACGGCATTCTCGGCACCCACCGGCTGTTCGCGCCGTTGCTGGTCGGACTTTACACCTTCCTGATCAGCGCATTTGAAATACTGGCAGTGACAGTGATCGTAGGTTGCGCGATCTTCCTGGCCCGCAGGAATATGATTAAGTTGAAACGTTTCATGAGCCGCGATCTCGATGGCTGGCCACGTTCCGATGCCAACTACATTTTGGCGACCGAAATTATACTGATGCTGTTGTTCCTGACCATGAACGCCGCCGACCTGGCATTACAAGCACAGGGTGCGGAGCATTATCATACCACAGGACGATTTGCCGTGAGCGGCTTGCTGAGCCCGATGTTTGAAGGTATGAGTACAGGCAGTCTCGTAGCCATCGAGCGCGTATGCTGGTGGCTGCACATCCTGGGCGTGCTGGCGTTTTTGAACTACCTCCCCTACTCGAAACACCTGCACATTATGCTGGCGTTCCCGAATGCATGGTATACCCCGCTGGAGCCTAAAGGCAAAATGACCAATATGCCCGAGATCCAACGGGAAGTGTTATACGCCATGCAACCCGAGCTGGCCGCCAACGCTCCGGCCGATGCGGCGGTGCCAAAGTTTGGCGCCAAAGACGTGCAGGACCTCACCTGGAAGAACCTGCTGGATGCATACGCCTGTACAGAATGTGGCCGTTGCTCCGCCGCCTGCCCGGCTACGCAAACCGGTAAAAAATTATCACCACGTCTGATCATGATGAAAACCCGCGACCGTTCGGAAGAATTGGGGGCATTTATCAGGAATAATAAAGAAGGCAGCACCACAGACGGCAAATCATTGCTGCGCGATTACATCACCGAAGAGGAATTGCGCGCCTGCACCAGCTGCAACGCCTGCGTACAGGAGTGCCCGGTGAGCATCAACCCGCTGGATATCATCTTACAGATGCGCCGCCACCTTGTGATGGAAGAATCCAGCGCACCGCAGGAATGGAACATGATGTTCAGCAATATCGAAAACAATATGGCTCCCTGGAAGTTCAGCCCGGACGACCGCGATGCCTGGATACAATCTTAAGGACGTAAAACAAGCGACATATGCAGGTAAGAACCATGGCAGATTATATGGCAAGCGGAGAAACACCGGAAATCCTTTTCTGGGTGGGATGCGCGGGCAGTTTTGACCAGCGTGCCCAGAAAATCACGCGTGCCTTTGCTTCCATACTGGACAAAACCGGGGTGAAGTTCGCCATCCTGGGCAAAGAAGAAGGCTGCACCGGCGATCCCGCACGGCGCGCCGGCAACGAGTTCCTGTTCCAGATGATGGCATATAATAACATCCAGGTGCTGAACGGGTATGGCGTGAAGAAGATCGTTACCACTTGTCCGCACTGCTTCAATACCTTCAAAAACGAATACCCTGAATTGGGAGGCTCGTACGAAGTAATGCATCACACTACCCTGCTGCAACAACTGATCGACGAAGGCAAAGTACGCCTGAAAGACGGCGGCGGCTTCAAAGGCAAAAAAATCACCTACCACGACTCCTGCTACCTGGGCAGGGCCAATAATATTTATGAAGCTCCCCGCAAAGTGCTCGAAGTGTTCGATGCCGAACTGGTGGAAATGAAACGCTGTCGCAGCAATGGCCTATGCTGCGGAGCCGGCGGTGCCCAGATGTTCAAGGAAGAAGAGAAGGGTACTACCCGCGTGAACTTCGAACGCGGCAGGGAAGCCGTGGCTACCGGAGCCAACGTCATTGCGGCGAACTGCCCGTTCTGTATGACCATGCTGACGGATGGCGTGAAGGAACAAGGCAGGGAGGATGATGTGAAGGTGCTGGATATTGCGGAGTTGGTGGCGGCGAGTATGGAGTAGGTGGCACCTGTTTAATATCATATATATTTTAACGCATTTCCGTAAATTTGCAGGATGAACGTGAAGGATTTACTACCGCAAGACTTCTCTCCTTCTTCGAGAGTGTGGATCTACCAGAGCAACCGGCCGTTTGGCGAGAGAGAAGCGCTGGAGGTGGATGAGCAACTCCACCAGTTTGCCTCACAATGGCTGTCGCACGGCGATCCTGTGAAAGGCTGGGGCAAATTGCTGTTTAACCAGGTCATCGTACTGATGGCCGACGAGTCGGGCACAGGCGTGAGCGGTTGCAGCACGGACAGTTCCGTACGCATTATTAAAAGTCTTGAGAATCAGTATCAGGTGAACCTTTTCGACAGGCTGCTGCTCGGTTTCTTTGTGAAAGATAAAGTACAGTTGTTGCCGTTGGCACAGCTGAATTATGCACTGGAGAAGGGCTTTATTGCAGAAGATACGCTGTACCTGAATAATACCGTACTGAATAAGAAAGAGCTGGAAGAGAAATGGCTGGTGCCGCTGAAGGACAGCTGGCTGGCGTCGAAGATTACGGTGAATAAGTAATTGATTGCGGAAATAGCTCATTTGGTAGAGCGATAGCTTCCCAAGCTATAGGTGGCGGGTTCGAGCCCCGTTTTCCGCTCGTGAAGAAAAAAGCACTGCATGACGCGGTGCTTTTTTTATGGTTTGATGTAAGTGTAGTATTGCACTGCTGACTCTAGAAACTCCGTTCCACCCGCTGCAATGCGTGTTCTTTGAGCCGGCATGCCTGTCGCAGGATCTGTGTCAAAAACGTACTTTGCCTCCTGGATCGGGTAGCTACCACCACGGGGAAAGGTGCGTAGCAGTACTGCGCAATGCTCGCTCCTCCTGTAAGAATAACCCATTTCGGTTTCAAAACTCCACTGGAACCCGAAAAAAGGAAGCGAGCGAATTACCGATTGGTATGGATTCGGCAGGTTATTATACTTATACTCTCTATGATCCGCCAGCCGACCTAACGTGCCGGTGTTGTAGGAGATCTTGTAACTAACAATGTCGTCGTTATCGTAGCCAATGTCGAAAGCCGGGTATTGGGCTGGTGCCGTTTTATTATCATTCATACTAATGATGTCGGTGATCTGCTGTTTTTCATTAAACTCGATTATGCTGGCATGATGACTGTAAGGCGCGTCGACATAAACGGAGTTAGCCATGTAATTTGAAAAAGTACGCATCCCCTGTTGAAGCGTGTCGTATTGCATTAAAATGCGGACTATCAGTCCGAGGCTATCATACTCAAATTCTTCACGCTACAGAGAAGGTGAAGTAGACTGCCGCATACCTGAGTAGTGATACTGTACCTGTCCTGTCGGGAAGTAAGTGAAACTATCGACAAGAAATCCCGAACTATCCCGCACAGCGCTCAGCCAGTAGGCAGGCATATCGATTTTGGGGAGGTTACGGTTTACGATCGGCGGATACAATTCTTCTTGTTTTTCAGAACAGGCCCATGTAACTAAAAGGGCTATACCTAGGATACAATATTTTATTCTCTGCATTGGGTCTTGGGTAAGGATGATCGGCAATATACATCATTTTGCAACTTGGCAGGCTGCTGCACATACCTTATTATTGTTCATCCATTAACATCATAAAATAAGGCCACACAGCCGACATTAGAACATATGAAATACAGAAGCTACTCGATTTCCGCCGCCAATGCAGCAGAACTTTCTGAGAAAATCAACGCATTCTTTGACGCAAACCCAGAAATCACGCTTGTGTCCACTTCCCAATCGCAAAATAATGAGTGTATTGTGTACACTATTCTATTTAAAGAGGCACCAGCGAAACGAGAAATCAGTGGTTTTAAAACAAATCACTAACGTTCTGATCCTGAGCAGGTACTTAAACTAGGAAAATTGATTCTCTAACATTATTTTAACAGTTACACAAACGTTTAAAAATCAATAAGTTATTCGGACTCTTCTTTAAGATGGATGGTTTTTGCGAATATCTAGCACAATTCTTTCAGTGATTAAACTGAAATATTATTTTTTAACCAGTCTTTAAATTGAATTACCATGAGAACGTACCTCAAAGCTTTCGCATTCGTAGCAGCCACTGGCGCATTTATTTTCGCTCAAGGCGGCGTAGCATCCTCTTATGCAGCCAACAGCAAATCTGTAGAATCAGCAGTTTCTTATGATTTGTCTGCCTACCAGGATACTACTCCTAAAGACACTACGAAAAAGAAAAAAGAAAAAGAAGATACTTCCTCTACCAAGATCATCGCGATCCGATAGAGCAGCTATCTACTTTTGTGAAGTGCAAACCGGGCATCCTGGTTTGCACTTTTTTTGGACTAGAATCCAAAATATGTTTAATATCTTGCGCCCACTGCATAACTGTATATCAGCATGAAAGAAAATCAACCCAATACAGCCAGGCAGTGGATACTGCTTATCCCGGCCATGGTGCTGGCTCTTCTTGTTTATAACATGCCATTGGTGAAACAATGGTTCCAGGACAGGCCAGTTAACTACTATAAAGAATTTAAGTCGACCCTTGAGGCCGACGTGACGGAGGACCAGATGCGTGAGATCCGCTACGGGAAACAGTACGTACTGGCAAATATGCTCTTGCAGACATTGGCCAAGGAAAAGGACGTTACCGTACTACTGGAGCCTAACTCCTACTATCGCGAGAACGGCATAGACATTATCGTTCCGGAGCCGGTGGTGTTTTATTACTACACCAATGGGAAAATGAAGGCAGTATGGACCAACAGCAAAGACATTTACAAGGCTAAGTTTTTTGTGCGTATCAGCAAAACCATGGACCTTTCTGTTGTTCCCTTAAACTCGAAAGCCGACATTGACAAGGTACTTGCTGACTATAAAAATTACAACGCCACCTTATGACCCAGCTTCTTACTGCCTTTCTCCTACTTGCCGTTCACTTTCTTACGGGTTATGGGGTACTAAACCTTCTTAAAGTAAAGCTACAGGCCGTCATGCATGGCTCACTGTCACTGCTGTTAGGTATTGCCGTGGCTTCGCTACTGCCATTCTTCCTGCAACTGGCTTACATTCCGCTGACAACAGCTACCGTTTTTGGTACGTTGATCATAGTGATGTTGCTCGTAAATGTGAAAGTGCTGCTCTCCAAACATAAACCGGTAATCAGCAAAAAAGACTTTAGTCTCAAGGTATACGAAATACCATTTGTGGCCCTGATTACTTTCCTGGTGCTGATCAGCATCTGGCGCAGTTATATACTTCCTCCTACCCCCCGCGACCTGCTGTCGGGCCCGGAGGCAATTGCCGAATTTGCCGTGAGAGAGCATACTTTTATCAACTCTATATTTAATCTTAGTCTGGAATCTACGAACAACCAGTTCAAGCCGCCGTTCATTACCTGCCTGCAGCTGATTTACAAACTCGCCGGCTTTCCGTTCGGACAGTGGTGGCTGGGTGCTATTGTAGCCTCCTTCATCATCTTCCTGTACAATGCGCTGAAACGCACCGTACATCCTATACTTGCAGGCGCACTCGTGTTCCTGTTTATGGCGGCTCCGGAACTGTACGGCTATACCTTTATGGTGTTGTTCGATTACAGCAACATGGTATTCTTCTTCCTGTCGTGCTACTTCCTGTTCGAGTACTTTCGTGATAAAGAAGTACGCAATTTTTACCTATCGACCTTACTGATGGCATTTGCCGTTTATATCCGTTCGGAGACCCTCGTACTGGCAGCCATGATGGTACCGGCAGTACTGTTCGTACAATGGAAATGGAAAACCGGCATCAAACAAATGGCTATCACGGCGGGCATCTTTATAGTCGCGGCGTTCCTGTTCTACTGGATTCCGCAGAGCCTCTATATCAAACATTACCTACCGGCCAACTACGATATGGGCGCCCTGATCCGGAAAGACCTCTTCGACCTGGCCCCACTCTGGAAACGCTTCGGAGATATGACCTCCCAATTGATGTATGGCGAATTCGGCAAGTTGCTCTGGGGTTACATTATGTATGTATTCCTCATCTTCCTGGTAGCCGAACTGGTGATCACGAAGGCTAAGCTGTCAGTAGTTGCGCGCAACTGGCTTTACGCCGTACTGGTAGTGTACGTTGGTCTTCCAATACTGGGCTTTGTGCTTCCATTGATGGACCTTGAGCATACGACCAAGCGTGGTTTGATGAAAATACTTCCCCTGATGCTCCTCTACCTGGCCAACAACAAACTGCTAGTCGTAGTTTCGGATTGGCTCAGGAAGTACGAGTTTGGCGGCGCGAAGGATACTGGCGGCGTAGCCAGGCCACAACCTAGGCCGACTGATAGCAAGAAAGCCAAACACTCTTCACGATAGTAGAAAGTCCCGGTTTAAGCTGGGACTTTTCTTTTATCCCGATCACTATTCCCAAAATTTTCTTTCTAATGCGGGATCAATTCCACCGCCGGCAATGCTTACCGGACGGTGAAACGAATCCCTTTCTAACAATCACCACCATTGACCATTGACTTTGTCTTTTTTATAAGTTAGTTGGCATAGGTGTTTAACCGTACAACGTCTATTATGTCTGCACATGACAGTATTGGCTCCCGGCTTTTATGCCGAGGTGCAACATCCGCTGTGTGCCTTTATATTGAAATGGATGAATTATGGGTTAAAATAAAGACATAATGAGCTCGAGGGTTAGGAAATAAATATTGTTGAATGCATGCGCCATAGTCGTTACCACAAAGCGACTGACATGTTTACCCTGCCAACTCGCATAAGCGTACGTTAACATCATACCCTTAATACCAGCCACTATCGCGTAGGCTATGCTATACATGTGGAAAAGTGCGAAAAGTACGCCCGCGACAAGAATAAGCCATGCCATCGATTTATGATGTCGTTTATAGTAATCGTATGGAAGGAACTGTAGCAGGTAGGTTTCCAGCAGGGGTGCTATTACGCAAAACACGATCAGCTTGAACAACCACGTGTGTTCACTAACACCATTCTTATCAATCTTCAAATCGAACCAAGATTCAACAACTGCGACAAGAAACGTACATGCATATGTAATTAGCACTAGTACTCCTCCCCAAACAAAGACGAATACGGCCGGCTTTTTGTTTAAGCAGATCATATCAACAACAGATTGATAGAGGGGGCTAATATCCCCCTCCCTAAGTGACCAAATTACTTGACGAAAATCTCTGGATGCTCCTCAAATGTTCGTCGAGTCGCTTGCGCGCTTAAATATATTTCATGGGCATGATTCAATATCATCCCGCCAAACCAATTCGCAAGTACTTGAGGCAAGGATATGCCACCACCACAATTCATCATCTCCGATGCACTCATCTCCTGAAGGTCTGTTGAATAAAACGATAAAGTTTTCATTTGTTTGAGGTTTTAACATTAGTAAATGGTTTTGCACTGCGCGTAGTACTCCACGCAATATCATGTCAATAAGCTATCGGGCCGTACATGACGGATTTCTCTTAAGCAGATTGGAAGCGGTTCAATAACAAATAGTGTAAATATCAGAGATAGGATTTGGAGGCTAACAAAAACTATCTGGCTACAAACTCAATCATTCAATTTGATACTGCAATGATAGAATAAATCTCAATACTGGAAAAATATTTTCACGTCGTTTGCGCGTTGAAGTTAGTATTCAACAAAAGAACTTTCAGACGCAATAAGCCTTTCAAAAGAGAAACTTTTTTTACTAAAACTCCATACCTCCGGACAAAAAAATTCCGGACGACCAAACGGCTGCCCGGAAACACTTTAGTAGGTGTATAATGTCTTATTATCTGGATTCTATGATCGTTATTTTTACTGTCTTTGCCGTGTTCGGAGGATTCACGGTATTACCCGTTGCTCCCTGCACTTCCAGCACTAAAGCACCACGCTGATAAGTGTAGGTGTAAGCATAGCCATCATACACATCGGGAATGGCTTCCCAAATGCCGTCGCCCGCGCTGATAGCCACTACGATCGCATTTACTTCGTTCGTATAGTCATCAATTTCAGGCATATCAATGGCGTAGTACCAGGTGAGCGTCACATTATCATATTTCCAGCCGTTAGCGGGAATGGTCGTAACAATCGTGCGGTTGGGGATAACCACCTCCTCTTTCGTACAGGAAGACAGTATCAGGCCGAACAGCAGCAGCGGCAAAAGGAGAAATCTTTTCATAGCGGTAATTTGAGTAGTTGCGAATGCTTTGCCTTTCTAATTCAAGAAGGATGCCAAATTCTGATTTTTCTTTTGTAACCAGCTACAAACCACTACGCTGCCGCCTTTGCGTCGCACACTTGTACTTTCTTTTCGCTACTCAAAATCCATTAGTAATGCTTCTACATACTCTAGGAAAGCGACTTCCCTTTCGGCATCATCTTCCGTTTCAGCCAAAACCCGTTTACCCTGCAACGTAGCCAGGGCCGAGCGCCGCACGTCCGGCGAAATGCGGTATCGGTACTGCTGCACCAATTCAAGAGCGTTATGCCGGCTTTCATAATTGCCGTAACAAACAATGTTTACAAACTCCTGGAAGTAATCAATGCATTCCAGCTTCCAGAGAGAAAAAATGAGGCTGCCCCGGTTCCCTTCATTGTCCGGGTGTAAAATAAGATCCATGATCGCCGGCACCGCTTCCTGCACACCCATCTCAGACAAACTAAGCGCAGCCGCATCGCGCAGTCGGCTGTTTTGTGTCCGCAGCAAATCCTTGAGGAACGGGATCGCCTCGGTGATACCGGCCTCCCCTAATCCGATAATCGATTTCCGTTGTAGTTCCGGATGCCCGTTTAATAGTTGGCTGTAATCCTTCATGTCGCAGCGAAGATAAGGATAACTGGCATTTTCGCCGGAGCGTGCGGATGTAGCAGCAGCACCGGCCGGCGGACGCCAGGGGAGGCGACTACTATTGCCCAACCCTCTGCTTTAATTCGTCCACTTCCCTCTTTAATTCGATGATATACAACATTTGTTCTTCCACCTTCTGAAGCAGTTTTGCGTTGATCTCCGCCAAGTCCACGCCTTCTTTCTGCACTTCCGCTTCTGATGGGATGCCGGGCAAATGACCATTTGTCTTTATGTACGCATCTACCTCTGCAATAGACGGCAACGGGTAGTCACTATGAAACACGAAATCTGCCCAGGGCGTAGCGCTTATCTTTACTTTGGTAGCGATTATGGCGCCGCCTACCGTAAGTTTATAATCAGTCCGGGGATCACCGCCCAGGCCGACGTTGCCCGTCTGGCTTATTTTCATTATTGTCGCATGATCTCCATTCCAAAACTCAAACGGATAATTGCCATATCCCTGAAAAAACGTGGTACCCAAGCCTGCAGTCAGTTTATTCTGAAAGAATAAGCGGTTGCTCCCCGAATTGTCTTTACCCCAATTATCGATGGTGTTAGTAAGGTAATTGCCCGGTGTAAAGTTACCGGAGTGCCATATATCGCGCCAGTCGGTCCAGTTAGCGGGGTTGTTATCGATCCTGTTCCGGAAACGCAACTGCCCCCAGTACATTGCTTCCATCTGGAATGCGCCTGTTGAACCACCGGGATTAAAGGTCAGCAGAGAGGAAATATGCTGCCCCTGGTAGTGAACGGCATAAAATCCATTGTCTAAAGCACTATTCACGTCGGTATTATATACTGTACCACGTTGCTGCATTACAGCCGCGGGGTCGTACGTTTGTGAATACGCACCGGTTCCGACGGCCAACAGTGTGGCAAATAGGATTATCTCTTTCATGTACCAGGTATTTTATAGGGCTTTTTTCAGCGTGATTACTTCTTGTTGAAGTATTTCAATTTTTTTATGTTGATCAATCATGTAGAGCGTCAACTCCTCGATCTTTTGCAAAAGCTTTGCATTAATCTCCGCCAGGTCGATGCCTTCTTTTTGTACTTCCACTTCAGAGGGTATGCCGGGTAAATGGCCATGTGTTTTGATATAGGTTTCAACCTCGGCGATAGAAGGCAACTGGTACTCCTTACGGAATACGAAGTCGGCCCAGGGCGTGGCGGTTACTTTTACTTTGGTAGCGATTATGGGGCCGCCTACAGTAAGTTTGTAGTCCGTGCGCGGCAAGCCGCCAAAGCCCACATTACCGGTGGAGCCAATTACCATTATCGTTTCCCCTGCCCCATTGTAAAACTCGAATGGCTTATCGCCATATCCCTGGAAGTAAGTGGTACCAGTAGAAGCCGTTCTGCTTTCGAAATAGAGGCGGTTTTGTCCGCCGTTATCTGTCCCCCAGGTGTCGACTACATTTTTAAGATAATTGCCCGGTGTGAAATTGCCGGAGTGCCAGATTGTTTTCCATGGCTGCCAGGTCGTGTTATCTGTTTTATTGCGGAATGCAAGCTGACCCCAGTAAGTGGCCTCCAGTTGAAGCGGACCCGTTGAACCGCCTGAGTAGAAAGTTAATAACGCCGACTGATGTTCCGGCAAACCGGTAGTAGGGTGAAAGTGCGTTACACCATACATACCATTGGCTGTAGCATTGTCAATAGTATAGTTTGTAACGCCCGGACGAATACGCATAAAGTTGCCGTCGTTATCGAACTGTGCAAACGCGCTACCAGTAAAAAGGGCCAGGGATAAGAGTAATATCAGTTTTTTCATATCTGTTGTGCGGTTACGGGTTATTTGATCAGTTTTTTTAGGCTGGAAATCTCCTCCTGCATCACTTCCATCTTCTTATGCTGATCGATCAAATAAAGTGTTAATTCCTCTATCTTCTGTAGCAGCTTCTTATTCATATCCCCCAGGTCAAGCCCCTGCGCATCTACTTCTGCGGCATTGGGAATGTCCGGGAGATGCTTATGCTTATCAATAAACGCTGCTACTTCCGGGATGGAACGCAGCTGGTAGTTGCTGGCAAACACATAATCAGGCCAACCTTGCATGGTCACTTTGACCTTCTTGGCGCCTACTGTTCCGGCCACGGCAAGTTTATACTCCGGACTATTAGTACCAATACCCACATTCCCGTTCTCCCTAAGGAAAAGACTTACATTGTTCGAGGCGCTGTTATAAAAGCCAAGGCCGGCAGCATTTGAAAAAATACTGTGATAAGCGGTACCATTCTCCTGGTACATGAGTAACTCAGTGGAGTTGATCCCATTTGACCGGATAAACATGGTTTGCTTTATTCCCACTGTTCCCTCTACATCCAGTTTGTACGATGGATTGGGAGTTTTAGTGCCGATACCGACATTGTTGGAAAGGTTAATGAACAGGGCCGGATTGGTGGTGTTGTAAGAAAGCGAGCCGTATGTGGAGCTTACGTCTGCAGCAGTGAAGTACATTCCCCGGCCGAAATGATCCACGCTGGCACCTATTTTCACCCCAAACGAGTTCTCGGCCGATATGTGGTTCACAAATTCGAGCGATGCAGCGCCATTACCATCCTGCCCCAGCGACACGCGTTCGAAGTTGTAGGTGCCTGGCACCACGATTTTGTTTTCGTTGGATGTTTGATAATTGCCGATCTGCAGGGCATGCTGCGTAGCGCTGGTTTTAACCCCCACATTCCCCGGGAAATGGGTATCCTGCGCAAACGTTAATAATGGACACATCAGTAAAGTCAGCGACGCGGCCGCCTGTATGGACCTCTCGCCCATCAGTGTTAACATTGTTTTCATGGTAAAGGTGTCTGTTTTCTAAAAATTATATCCTAATCTAAATTTGATTGGGTCTGTCCTGGGCACATGGGTATTAGCCAGGAAGTCGAACAGCAGGATCGCAGTTCCTTTCAGCTTATTACTGATCTTGTATTTTTTGCTGATGCCGATAAGTCCACTGCCGGTCCAGGTATCGGCGTTCTTCAATTCCGTAAGACTTGAAAATGGAATGTTGTAGTTCTGTTCGTACCCACCGTTCAGAAAGAAAGTGCCTTTCAGCTTCCAGTCAACAAACGATCGAAAACCTACTCCCTGGTTAGAGAAAGCGATGTTATCCCACCCGGTGCCGATGCCAAGCTTGTAAGCCAGGCCCATACCGGCACTACCGTTTTTATGGAACTTGTACGCCACCTGTCCAGCGATGTCGCTGGTGGTAGGAAAGTATTGATTGGAGCGTTGAAATTGTACGTTGCCGCCAAACTCCAGCCGTTGCAGAAAGCTTTTGGTCTTCATTTCATTGGGTTTGAAATCGGGCATCTCCGCCGCATTATCTACATCGGGAAAGTTTTTTTTCAGTTCATCAAACTGGGCGCGGGCTGCATCCATCTGCTGACTGACGGCAGCATTGGCGTTGGGGCCGCTACCGCCCGCTGCAGCACCGCCCATACGTTGCTGTATCAGCTGTTCTACCTGGGTGCGTGTTTGCAGTCCGGCGAGGCTCTGTTCCAAATCTGCACTGCTCATGCCACTACCACCAGTGAGCTGACGCATATTAAAAAGTCCTGCCAGTTGGGAATTCTTCTCCATAAAGTTATTAAAGGCCTTTGTTTTCTGCAGCAATTCCAGTGCTTTGGCTTCTGCCTTTTTCCGGTCCTTGAACACTTCTTTATACTCACGTACCTGTTGTGCGTAATAGTAGGCTTCCTTGTTCAGTTTCTGCAGGTCTTTTGAGAATGCAGTATACTGGGATAGCTGATTTTTCAGTTGTTCTCGACGTTCTCTGATGTAAGTCTTTACTTGTTCGGCATATTGCAGTTTAGCCTGTAGGTCCTTCACGCTTTGAAGAGACCCATTCAATTTATCTGTCACAGCCTTCGACTTTCCCAGGAACTCTTTTGAATCTTTCAAGAACGAGAGGGAATTGGTAAGCGTATCAAGATAGCCATTGTACTGGCCATTCAGCGCTTTTCCGTACTTGGCGGTCCTTTTATGCAGATTTGCTTTCAGATTGCCAAGCGAGTCCAGTGAACGGGTAAAAATGTTATTCGCAGCCACAGAATCAATCTTAGATAATTTTTGCTGCATCTTTGCCTCCTGCCTGCGGAACCTGCTCAGGACCTTCTCCGTTCGTTTGGTCAGCTTCTGCTCGAATTTTTTGGATTTACTGCTTACTTCGGACAAGTATTTAGCCGGAACACTTTTTAATGCGGCTATCGTACTGTCTTGCGCAGCAATCGGGGTAACGGAGACAATGCTCAATAATAAAGTAAAAACGAAAATGCGTTTCATATAGGGACTTCTACGGGTTACCAAACAAATATAACCGGATATTTTCATTCCTCCGGACCTTTTTATTAACAATAGTTACCGCCCGAACACCGCCGCCACCGGCAACCCCACACACAATACCACGATCAACATCGACACCAACACGCCTTTCACCGTCAAGACCGTAGGCATGGCACCTGAAACCGGCAGCACCAGCAGGTTCATCACCGCCCATACCAGCACACCGAAGCCGATGCCCGTCAGCACCCAATTTCTTCGTATCCCAGGCAGCAGTTGCCATAGCAAAAGGAACACGCCCGCCCAGGCAATGGCGATCAGGTAATGGAAAAGTAACCCTTGTATCGCCATCGCCCATCCACCGGCAAAAGCTTTACTCCCATATACCCCGCTGGCCACAGTTTGCAGGATGCGTAGAGCGGGTGCATGGGAAATGATGTATCCATAAACGAGTATAGCCGCAATGATGTCGAGGGTGCCAGCCAGTAATCCGGCTTTAAGTACGAGGGGAAACGGGCGCATAACGTGGTGATTATTACTAATAAGTTACGCATTTCCGCCCGCTTTTTATAAAGATCCTTCATCCGTTCATACCATTCCGTTAAATCAACGGCTGCCAATCTGTCATTTCTCAATTTATTATGTATTTTTGCTGTCTTAAATTTGATCGGAAATGTTGGAACTGGTCCCTAAAACACATGATGAAGCACGCCAGGGAGAGGCTTACGCCCCTGCCCAGGCAGACACTACTACTTATACAAAGAAGTTTTATATAGAAAGCTATGGTTGCCAGATGAACTTCAACGATAGCGAGATCGTCGCCTCCATCCTCCAGGAAGAAGGTTTTGGCGCCACCCGCAATTATGAAGAGGCCGACCTGGTACTGCTCAACACCTGCTCTATCCGCGAAAAGGCGGAACAGACCGTACGTAAACGTCTCAGCGAGTTTCGCCGGATAAAAGATGCTAATCCAGGCTTGCTCGTAGGTGTGCTGGGTTGCATGGCCGAAAGGCTTAAAACCAAGTTCCTGGAAGAGGAAAAGCTGGTGGATATGGTGATCGGCCCCGATGCCTACCGTACGCTGCCAGCGCTCATCGAGGAAGCAGAAACCGGGCAGAAGGCCGTGAACGTTTTGCTGAGCCGGGAAGAAACATATGCAGACATCAGTCCTGTGCGACTGGATAGCAACGGCGTAACGGCCTTTGTATCCATCATGCGCGGTTGTAATAATATGTGTTCCTTCTGCGTGGTGCCTTTTACCCGAGGGCGCGAACGCAGCCGCGACGCGTATTCTGTCGTAGCCGAAGCGACCGACCTGTTCGAGCGTGGCTACCGCGAGGTAACATTGCTCGGCCAGAACGTAGACTCATACTACTGGAACAGCCCGGATGGAAGCGAAACGGTAAACTTCGCTAACCTGCTTGAACGTGTGGCGCTCATCAGCCCGTTATTGCGCGTGCGCTTTTCTACCTCCCACCCGAAAGATATTACGGACGAGGTACTGCACACCATGGCGAAGTACGAAAACATTTGCAAATACATACACCTGCCCGTACAAAGCGGCAGCACACGTGTTTTGTCGCTCATGAACCGAACTTACACCCGTGAGTGGTACATCAAAAAAGTGGAACGTATCCGCGAAATACTGCCCGACTGCGCCCTTTCAACGGACGTAATTACGGGCTTCTGCACCGAAACGGAAGAAGACCACCAGGACACCTTGTCGATGATGGAATTTGCGAAGTACGAGCTGGCTTATATGTTCGCATATTCCGAGCGCCCCGGCACACTTGCAGCGCGTCGTTATACAGATGATATCCCGGAAGACGTTAAGAAACGCCGCCTGAACGAAATCATTACCCTGCACCGCCGCCACAGCCTGGAAGGCATGCAGAAAGACGTAGGTAAGACGTTGAAAATATTGGTAGAAGGCACTTCCAAGAAGTCGGAAGCAGAACTGTACGGTCGTACCGACCAGAATAAGGTCGTGGTATTTCCAAAAGAACACTTTAAGAAGGGCGACTATGTAACTGTTACAGTACACGGCTGCACAGCCGGAACATTGCTCGGCAAAGCTGTGTTATAGAACGAAAGACTGGCGAATTTAACCAGGTAACCATCACCGCAGGCACAACAGGCCTGGAATTGTTAACACAATGGATAATATTCAAAGCATTAAAAACCGGTTCGGGATCATCGGTAATTCACAGGCGCTGAACTATGCCTTACAGGTAGCAGCGCAGGTGGCCAATACCGACCTCACCGTGCTGATCAACGGCGAAAGCGGGGTTGGTAAAGAAGTATTTTCACAAGTCATTCACGCGCTCAGCGCAAGAAAACATAATCCCTTCATCGCTGTAAACTGCGGCGCCATTCCCGAAGGCACG
This sequence comes from Chitinophaga horti, assembly GCF_022867795.2. Lineage (NCBI taxonomy): Bacteria > Pseudomonadati > Bacteroidota > Chitinophagia > Chitinophagales > Chitinophagaceae > Chitinophaga > Chitinophaga horti. Next base: position 3,319,997 of record NZ_CP107006.1, read on the forward strand.
ATCGATTCCGAACTGTTCGGTCACGAGAAGGGCTCGTTCACCGGCGCGGTAGACAGTCGTAAGGGTTACTTCGAAACGGTCAACGGCGGCACCATCTTCCTGGACGAGATCGGCGAGATGCCACTCGGTACCCAGGCCCGCCTGCTGCGCGTACTCGAAACCGGCGAGTTCATTCGCGTAGGTTCTTCGAAAGTGCAAAAAACAGACGTACGCGTGGTTGCGGCTACGAACCGCGATCTGCTGGAAAGCACGCAAAACGGTAAATTTCGCGAGGACCTTTACTATCGTTTAAACACAGTACCTATTCGGGTACCCGCGTTGCGCGACCGCAAAGAAGATATTCCCCTGCTGTTCCGCAAATTCGCGGTGGACTTTGCAGAGCGTTATAAAACTACCTCCGTTCAGCTGGATGAGGAGGCCCGCAATATGCTGGTCAACTATCCCTGGAGAGGTAATGTGCGCGAACTGAAAAATATGGCGGAGCAGATATCGGTATTATCGCAGGACAAAATGGTGAATGCCGCTGCACTGCGCAATTTCCTGCCGGAAGCACCGTCTGTAAACCGTTTACCGGTGCTGGCATCTGCAGGTGCAGGCCCGTCACAATCCGGCGACTTTGCCAACGAGCGGGAGATCCTGTACAAACTCTTTTTCGATATGAAGAAGGATGTAACGGAGCTCAAGAAGATGTTCTTCGAGATGCTGCAGAACCCGAACATTGCGCACTCCTCCTCCTTCCAGGACTCGCCCGTACTGCATGAATACACGCCGGTAGAGCCGCAGAAACAGTCGGCCGGACTTGGCGGCCCTCAGCCGATTTTGCTGCACGACGACAAGATCGATCATCACGAAGTGGTCGAAGAAACCCTGGCAATCGCAGATAAGGAGAAAGAGCTGATCATCAAGGCCCTGCGTAAGCATAAAAAGAAACGGAAAGACGCGGCGCTGGAACTGGGCATCTCCGAACGGACCTTGTATCGTAAATTGAAAGAATACAATATTAACGACTGATAAAAAGGAGTTGACAATTTAAATATTTTCATACTATATTTGAGCGACCTATGGCCAGGATATTTCAGTTAATTAGTGGCGTTTGCCTGATCGTGCTGCTCGGCGGCTGTAATGTTAAGTACTCGCTTAACGGCGCCAGTATCGACAATGAGGCTACCACCGTGAACGTTAGATTTATAGAGAACAGGGCTCCACAAAATAACCCGACACTCAGCCAAAGGATCACGGACAGGTTGCGTACCAAAATCCTGTCGCAAACGAGATTGAAACAAACGAACGAGTCAAATGCCAGTTATGAGTTCAAAGGTAATATCACCGGTTACTCTGTGTCCAATGCAGCGGTAACACAGGTAGATAAGCCTGCCACAGCGCGTTTGACTATCACCGTGAACATCACGTTCGTAAAACGGGTAGGTGATAAAAAAGGCTTTACCCAGTCGTTTTCCCGTTCGCAGGATTTTAACGCCAACCAGACCTTGCAGGAAGTGGAATCAAACTTGATTGAGAGCATTACACCCCAGTTGGTGGATGACATTTTCAACAGGGCATTTGCAAACTGGTAAGCATTATTTTCATACATTAGAACTATGACCGCAAACAGGATCATAAACCATATATTCCATCAACCGGACCTCCAACACGTAGATCAGGCAGAGCTTGAGCGGTTGGTGGCACAGTATCCCTATTTTGCTGCGGCACGACTCCTGCTTGCGCAAAAGAAATTTGCGGCCGAACATAACCTGGCAGATGATGCACTGAAAAACGCCCAGTTGTACAGTGGCACTCCTCACCATCTTCACCAGTTCCTGCGCGAGAATGATCCCGCTACCGCCAGTACGGCAGCACCGCGACCTGCAGCGATCCCGGTAGAAGAGCCGGAGCAGGTGCAGGAAGAGGCGTCGGTGGTACAACTCGCCCGCCAGTATTATGGACAGGAGGCAGTGACCAACTACATGCAATCCACGGAAGCTCCGGAGGAAACTCCTGCCGTGGAATATGCCGCCGAACATATCGAAGACGAACGTGCACAATACCAGGAAGCCTACTATGGCGCCACTCCTTCCCAGGAAAATAATCTAATTCTGACCGCGGACCCCGAGCCGTCTCCGGAGGCAATTACGCCGGCTGACGATGCAGCTGAAAACGCAGCCGCTGTATTAGGATCCGCAGAAGCCGTGGAAGTGGAAGCCATCGAGCAATTCAACACATTAGTAGAAGCGGAGGAGAACGCGGTAGCGATCGTGGAAGCTGCCGAGGCGATTGAAGTAGAAGCAATTGAGCAGTATAATACATTAGTAGAAGCTGAGGAGAACGCGGTAGCGATCGTTGAAGCCGCTGAGGCGATTGAAGTGGAAGCGATCGAGCAGTATAATACATTAGTAGAAGCTGAGGAGAATGCGGTAGCAATCGTGGAAGCTGCCGAAGCGATTGAAGTGGAAGCGAACGAGCAGTATAATACATTAGTAGAGGCTGAAGAGAATGCGTTAGCAATCGTTGAAGCCGCTGAGGCTATTGAAGTGGAAGCGATCGAGCAGTATAATACATTAGTAGAGGCTGAAGAGAATGCTGTGGCAATCGTGGAAGCTGCGGAGGCGATTGAAGTGGAAGCGATCGAGCAGTATAATACATTAGTAGAGGCTGAAGAGAATGCTGTGGCAATCGTGGAAGCTGCGGAGGCTATTGAAGTGGAAGCGATCGAGCAGTATAATACATTAGTAGAGGCTGCAGAGAATGCTGTGGCAATCGTGGAAGCTGCGGAGGCTATTGAAGTGGAAGCGAACGAGCAGTATAATGCATTAGTGGAAGCTGAGGAAAATGCGGTGGCAACGGTAGAAGCCGCGGAAACTGTAGAAGAGGAAGTAGTGCATCAGCCCGAAACGGAAGCCTACCACACCCCTGCCGCCTCCGACTTCGATCCATCTATTAGAAATGCAGCAACTGAAGAACCAAGCGAAAACATTGGAGATAAAGAATCCAATCCGTCTGTTCACAATGCTACCACCGGAGATCCAGGTGAAAGCGTTGGAGATACGGATACTGCTTCATCTATCTACAATACCACCATCGACGAACCCGGAGAAACCATTGAAGATACGAGCAACACCGAAGCTTTGATGGAAGCAGCGGCCGCCGATCAGTTTGATACGATCGTAGCCGCAGACGAAACCGGGCCAGCAACGATCGAAGCACCTCAGGAACTGCCGGAAACAGCGATCTACAACACCACGATCGATCAGCCGGGCGAAACCATCGAGGATACGAGCAATACGGAAGCTTTGATGGAAGAAGCAGCTGCAGCACAATTCAGCACCATCGTAGCCGCGGACGAAACGACTCCAGCCACAGCGCAGGCGCCCCAGGAATTGCCGGAAACAGCGATCTACAACACCACGATCGATCAGCCGGGCGAAACCATTGAAGATACGAGCAATACGGAAGCTTTGATGGAAGAAGCGGCCGCTGCGCAGTTCAACACCATCGTAGCTGCCGACGAGCCGGAAAACGACGATGCGGCGCCAATCAAGATCTTCCCGCTGGAAATGCCGGCCGTGGAAGAACAGGTGCTCACCTTCCAGCCGCTGTACACCGACGATTATTTTGCTTACAAACGCATAAAGGAACCGGAAAAAGCAGATATTATCAGTGAAAAAGGAGAAGCAGAAATGAAAAGCTTTACGGACTGGCTGCGCGAGATGAAGGAAAACTTCTCTGGCAAGTCACACAAAGACTGGTATCACCAGCAGATGCACCGCCTGTACGAAGACGAAGAACCGGAAGTATCGGAAGCAGTAGAAAAGATGGCGATCGAGTCGATAACCTTCAATAACGATATCGTTTCAGAGACGCTGGCGGAGATTTGGGTGCGCCAACATCAGTACGCTAAAGCGATTTTAATTTACCAAAAATTAAGTTTGCTTAATCCCGGTAAAAGCGCTTATTTTGCGCAAAAGATCAAAGACTTACAATTACAAACAGACAACAATAAATAGCAACTAACATGTTAATTATCTTTGGTATATTGATCGTACTGGCCTGTGTGCTGTTAGGTTTCTTCGTACTGATCCAAAACCCTAAAGGCGGTGGCCTGTCAGGTTCTTTTGGCGGTTTCGGCAACCAGGTGATAGGTGTACGGCAGACTACCGACGTTCTCGAAAAAGGTACCTGGGTACTGGCAGCGATCATTGCCGTAATGTGCCTGACTTCCTCCCTGTTTATCGGTGGCAGCTCCGTTCAAGGTAAAGATCCGATCATCCAGGGTGCAGCGCCTGCACAGCAGCAAACAGCGCCAGCTCCGTTCCAGCAGACGCCTCCTGCGCAACCAGCGCCTGCGGCTCCTGCCCAATAATTAAAAGAAGTTTTTCTTATATGGAAATAAAAGACCTCGCCGTTAAGTGCGAGGTTTTTTTGCGTAGCAACACCCCGGTTTATGGCAAAGAAGCAAAGTAAAAAACAACGTTCCCCCTGGATCAGAAGGTCCATCATCATCGCGGCCTGCCTGCTGGCGGGTATAGCTGTATTTTTCGGTTACCGCCTGTTTGGCCCAAATACCAAAGCCTTCAGCGACGATAAATACTTTTACGTTCGCACAGGCAGCACTTATAGCGATGTACTTTCCGGACTGGAGGAACAAGGCATTATCCGCAGCCGCCAGGGGTTCGACTGGGTGGCACGTGGCATGGATTACCCTTCGCGTGTGAAGCCTGGCCGTTACAAAGTACACCGGGGCATGAGCAACTTTGAACTGGCACGTATGCTGCGCGCCGGCAGGCAGGCACCGGTAAAACTGGTCATCCGTAAGCTGCGCACACAAAACGACTTCGTTCGCCTGGTCGCCAGGAACCTGGAGGCTGACTCCACCGCCCTGCGCGCGTTGCTGAACGACGATGTATACCTGCGTCAGTACAATCTTACTCCGACCACCGCCATGGCCGCCGTGATGCCAGACACCTACGAGTTTTACTGGAATACCTCCGCCAGCAAAGTGTTCGACAAACTGGCTACTGAATATAAAACATTCTGGACGCCTTCCCGGAAGGAAAAGGCTGCCAGCTTCGACCTCAGCCCGGTAGATGTAACGATACTCGCATCTATCGTAGATGAAGAAACGAATGCCACCGACGAAAAGCCTACCATCGCCAGCGTATACTACAACCGCTTGCGCAAAGGCATGCTGTTACAGGCCGATCCTACGGTTAAATTTGCTTTGCAGGACTTTACCCTTCGCCGCATTCGCATCGTGCATACGCAGCACGATTCACCTTATAACACGTACAAATACAAAGGCCTCCCTCCCGGCCCCATCTGCACGCCCTCCGAAAAATCGCTGGATGCGGTGTTAAATATGCAGAACACCAATTACCTGTATTTCTGCGCACGGCTCGACAAACCAGGCTACCATGCCTTCGCTGCCACCTATTCTGAGCATTTACTCAATGCTAAGAAATATCAAAGAAGGATGGACGAGTTAGGATTGTAAGGGTAATCCGCTATTTTTGCCCGTATGGCTAATCTAAAAACGCGTCTTTTAGAGTGGAAACCCGTTACATCGGTTATTCAACGCAGTAAAACACTGGTATTGCCCGGCTTCGAGGGCACACCTTTGTACGATGTGATCGTTTTCTTCCTGAAAGAAGTGCGCGACAGAAGCCTTACCGACCGGGCACAGTCGATCTCGTTCAGCTTCCTGCTGGCCCTCCCGCCCTTCCTAATCTTCCTGTTTTCGCTGGTACCGTTCATCTTCCTGCGATTCCCGGTAGTGTCGGTTACGAGCATCGAATCTACCTTGTATGACCTGGCCCGAAGCGTAACGCCTGATTACCAGAGTTATATGATCGTGCACGACCTGATTTACGACTTCCTGTACACACAACGTACCGGGTTGCTGTCCATCGCGTTCCTATTTGGTTTCTATACTTCCTCCAACGGCATTATGGGCATTATGCGCTCGTTCGACAAGGATTTGCCCGGATTTAAGAAGCGTAAGTGGTGGCAGGCAAGGCTGACGGCCATTAAACTGACGTCTTTACTGGTACTTTTGTTACTGATTACCCTGGTATTGATCATCACCCAGGGTAAACTGATGAATTTCATCCTGCAATTCATCGGTATACGCGACTCTTTCACCCGCTTCCTGATTGATGCGGCGCGCTGGTTACTGATCGTGCTGTTATTCTTCTCGATGATCGCGATGATTTACCGTTTTGCCCCCTCTACTACTAAAAGGTGGAAGTTTGTGACGGCGGGGGCCACCTTCTCAACGATCGTGATGATCCTGCTTACTTTGGCCTTCTCTTTCTTCGTGACCAACTTCGGCCGGTACAACCAGATTTATGGGTCAATTGGCACAATTCTGGTAATTATGATATGGATGTACCTGAACTCCTTTATTCTATTGATTGGTTTTGAACTCAATACAAGCATCAGGACAATTAAAGAAATCGCCAACGAACGCAAGGAAGAGAAGGAGGAGAAAATCCAGGGATTATCCTGATAAAATACCATGCCCATCAGTTGTTCCAAATCACGATTTAATTCCTTATTTTCATGTACACGCTATAAACTGTACACTATGAAAAAGCTCACTGTCATCCTCATGCTGCTGGCTGTCGCAGCACTGGCGTTCCGCCTGCCCGACACGCTGGAGATAGGTGCCCCGCTACCCAAGGGCGACCTGAAAATGAAAGATATCAGCGGCAAGGAAATTTCCCTGAACGAAGCAAAAGGTACGAATGGTCTGCTGGTGATGTTCACCTGCAATACCTGCCCGTATGTAAAGCGCAATCAGGAACGTACGCAGGCCATCTGCGCCTATGCGCAGAAACATAATATCGGTGTTATACTGATCAACTCTAACGAAGCACAACGCACGTCCGGCGACTCCTTCGATGCCATGAAGGATTATGCCGGCAAACAGCAGTATAAATGGTATTATGTGGTGGACAAAAACTCCGAGATCGCCGATGCTTTTGCGGCCGACCGCACGCCTGAATGTTACCTGTTCGGCAAAAACAGCCAGCTGGCCTACAAAGGTGCGATCGACGATCACCCGGGCAATCCTGCCGAAGTAAAGGACCAATACCTTAAACAGGCTATTGATGCGATGCTCGCAGGTAAGCCGATCGCTAACAATAACACCGCCTCTGTGGGGTGTGCGATTAAAAGGAAGATGTAAGCGAAAAAGGATTACTTAAATAAACAGAGGCTGCTCGTAGTGACGAGACAGCCTCTGTTTATTTAAGTTACTGCCCCACCAGGAACACCGCATTACTGAACAACAGTTTCCCATTCTCCCAAAAACTCCGGAACAACGGATCATCACTCATGAATACCAGTTGCCCGCGGCCCAGGTCTTTTGCGCCGAAGAGCAGGCCGTCTTTTAACTTTGCTTTGGTGGATGCGCCGACGAAACCACTCAGGTAATTGTCTTTACGGATCACGCCCACATTCCAGCCGCCATCGGTGATGAAATCATAAACGTGATCGTTTTGTTTGAGCGTATAGTAGAAGTCGGGGTAGCCAAATGCCAGCGGGTGTGTTTTATCCATTTCCACCTTGTAGATTGCGCCGGGAATGAATTGTCGCACCATATCGCGCTCGCGGTCCTGGTAACGGCGGAGCGGCTCATAGATGTTTTTCTTGGTTTCCTCTTCTTTCTTGTCGTCTTCTTTCTTTAGTTTGATGCCCCATTCTGCCGCGGCGATCTGCGCTACTGCCCCTTCCAGGGCTACGATCTTTCCGCCCCCGCTCACCCAATTACGCAGGCGGTCGGCTGCTTCCTTGTTGGCGAATAAGGAGTAATAGCCATCTGGCATGATCAGTACATCAATGTCTTTCAGGTCTGCTACGTTAAAGTCTTCGGTACCGATTACCGCTACCGGGTAGTCGATTTGTTGTTCGAAGAAGTGCCATATCTCTCCCATTCCCAGTGAAGATACTTCGTTACCCGCCAGCAGCGCGACGTTCGGCTTACGGATGTAACGCATCTTGCCTGAGCCAAGGTCCGCTCCTTTTTCTACGAAACCTGTCGGCACCTTGTCCAGTACAACCTTGTGTGTAGCGGCCAGTTTACTCACCGTATTATCGAACACACTGCTCCACTCCGCATTATCTGCGCGGGACACCACCAGCGTGCCGGGTGGATACACCTTACTACCCACGGTGAACGCTTCTTCCGCATACCGCACCTTTAGTCCTTTTTGCAGCAGGGCGGCGAGGAACTTCACGTCCGCCACACTGTTCCAGGCACCAAGGTACGCGTATACGGCGCCTGCGGGTGCTGTAGTGGTAGCTGCTGCGGGCGGCGTCTGGGATGTGGGTGATAAAGATTGTTTTACCCCATAGGCGGTAAGGCCGTAAGCATAAGGCAGCGCCCAGGCCGTAATATCATATGTAACGGAATCGCTTAAACGGGATTCCGGTTCGAAGAGTACCTTAATGAAGTTGCCGCGGGGTTGTGCCGCATTGATCACCAGGTCGTTGGCTTCGATGTTGAAGTCGGCCGTTTTACCGGTGAAGTAGTTGAAGCCACTGGCCTTCGCTGTACCCGCGCCATACCCGAAACGTATATCATTGCGACGCAACATCTCCGCCAACGACGCCAGCTTTTCAGGATTACCGCCGCTTTTTACGACATAAGCACGGTAGTCACCCGCGGGACGGGTACGCGCATCGGTAAAGTAACGCTGGTATTCCTGCAATAGTTTCTTTGCGTTGCCGGCGGTTACCTCGATGGTCGACATACCTGTTGTATAGTGATGCGCGATACGGTCTGCCAGCGTAAGCGTATCGCCCGTTTCGGTCAGCACCGCCAAGCCGGCACGGCCGCTTCCGCCCTGTTCGTACGTCATTCCGATCGCTCCATTGTACATCGGGTACGTATCCCCATAACTCGGATAAAACAGGTCGAAACGCTCCTTTGTGAAATAGCGCCAGCCTTTATCATCAAAATACTTTGCATTGTTTTTACCGATCAGCACCTGGAACTCGCGCTGCCAGGGCGTTATGATCTCATGAAACGGCTCCGCCGCCGGGGCGAAGTAATAAGGCTCGTCTATGCCTTGTTCGTGGAAGTCTACATGTACCTGCGGCATCCATTGATTATATTTTACGGCGCGCTGCTGCGTTTCTACCTGCGTTTGCCAGGCCCAGTCACGGTTCAGGTCGAAGTAATAGTGATTCGGCCTGCCGCTTGGCCAGGGTTCGCGATGTTCGCGGGAAAAACGGTTGGCGTCGGGCTTCTTGTTAGCAGTAGCGCTATAAAAGTTTACATATCGATCGCGCCCGTCAGGATTGAGGCATGGATCGATGAGTACCACTGTGTGACGCAGCCATTCCTGCGACTGCGTATTACCGGGCCTTACCAGCTCGTACAGCGTTTGCATGGCAGCTTCTGTGGATACGGCCTCGTTGCCGTGCACGTTGTAGCTTAGCCATACAACTCCAGGCTGATCTACGCTCCCACTCCCGTTTTCGATGCCTGCCAGCTGCAGGTTGTTCGTCCTGATCTGCTCCAACCGCCCGGCATTCTCCGGCGAAGCCACGGCGGCCAGCAGCAGCGGTCGGCCTTCGTACGTTTGGCCGTACTGCTCCAGTTTTACCTGGGAGGATGTGGCTGCTACCTGTTTAAAATACTCCACCACCCGGTAATGCGGCGTAAACCGCGATCCTAACGGGTAACCGAGAAACTCCTTTGGCGAAGGCGGTGCCTGGGCAAAAACCTGGCTACCAGGGCAGGAAAGAAGGCAAATCAATGCTAAAATGGAACGAAGTCTGAGCATATCCAATCGGGAATGTGTATATCTCAAAATAAGCTTTTAGCAACATTTTAACGCAATTCCGTTGTAATTTCCCTGCGGATATTGACCATCGATAAAACAACGTCATGCGCAACATTGTATTTGCCTTTTCCATCCTCGTATGTTCCCTCCCGGCCATGGCGCAGGACCAGGCCTTTAACTATACGGTACAGAAGTCCGTTACCGCCCGTCAGGGTGCGGTGGCCAGTGCGCATCCGCTTGCCAGCCTGGCCGGACTCAAGATGTTGCAACAAGGCGGCAATGCCGTCGATGCGGCTATTGCCACCCAACTGGCGCTGGCCGTGGTATACCCTTCTGCCGGCAATCTTGGCGGCGGTGGTTTCCTGGTAGCGCATCTGGCCAATGGAAAAGAATTAGCGATCGATTATCGGGAAAAGGCCCCCGGCCGCGCGCACCGCGATATGTACCTCGATGATAAAGGCGCTCCGATCGTAAAGTTAAGTCTCGACGGACATCATGCCGCAGGCGTACCCGGCACCGTCGCCGGTTTGTTCGCGTCGCTTCCTTATGGTAAACTGAAGATGGCGCAACTCATCGCGCCGGCCATTGAACTGGCGGACAAAGGTTTTGTGATTACCGCAGCGGAGGCCCGGTCATTGAACAATTTACGTAAAGACTTCGAAAACCTTAATACGCGTCCCGTCGCTTTTGTAAAGCAAAACGAATGGAAGGCCGGCGATACGCTAATACAAAAAGACCTGGCCCGCACGCTCCGACTCATCCGCGACAAAGGCGCCGCAGGCTTTTACCAGGGCGAGACGGCGGATAAGATCGTAGCCGAGATGCAGCGTGGCAAAGGCATCATCAGTAAAGCTGATTTAAAAGCTTACAAGGCCGCTACGCGCATACCATTGCGCTTTCCCTACAAAGGCTATACGATCCTCACTATGCCTCTGCCCAGCAGCGGCGGTGTGATCTTACAACAGCTGTTAGGCATGACGGAAAAGTATCCGCTGGCGCAATACGGCTTTCACAGCATAGCAGCCGTACACCTGATGGTGGAAGCGGAAAGACGCGCCTACGCCGACCGTGCCGAGTTCCTGGGCGACCCCGACTTTGTGAAGGTGCCCGTAAAAGCCATCACGCAGCCGCAGTACCTCGCCTCACGCATGCAGGACTTTAACCCGCAGCAGGCCAGCTCCAGCACCAAGATTAAAGCGGGTCAGCCGAAAGAAAGCGAAGAGACGACCCACCTGAGCGTGACAGATGCACAAGGCAATGCCGTATCGGTTACGACTACACTTAACGGCGGCTACGGCAGCCGCGTAGTGGTAGGTGGCGCGGGCTTTATCCTCAATAATGAAATGGACGATTTTTCTGTAAAACCAGGCAGCCCGAATATGTACGGACTACTGGGCACAGAGGCCAACGCTATAGCACCAGGCAAACGGATGCTCAGCTCCATGACGCCGACTATTGTACTGCAGGGCAACCGGCCGTACATGGTAACTGGCACGCCGGGCGGATCTACCATCATCACCTCCATGTTCCAGACGATCGTGAACGTGCTTGATTTTGGATTGAGTGAAAGCGACGCCGTGAATAAGCCTAAGTTCCATCACCAATGGCAGCCGGAGACCGTATACGTAGAAAAGGGCTTCCCAGACAGCACCGTGGCGGGATTGAAGAAGATGGGCCATAAGGTGGACAATCGAAACGCCATTGGCAGAGTAGAACTGATAACGATTAAAAACGGCCGCATCACCGCCGTGGCCGATAACCGCGGCGACGACAGTGCAGCAGGCTATTAAATAAGTGCAGATGACAACCGGACAACTATTCCTGGAGAGTGTGACCAAACGTTTCTTAACGTACAAAACACTGGGCGAAAAAACATTTGAACAACTGAGTGACGAGCAGCTTTGCTGGGAGCCACCCGGCTATCCCAACAGCATTTACGTGATCGTGAAACACGTGAGCGGCAATATGTGTTCACGTTTTACTGACTTCCTCACCACCGATGGAGAAAAGCCCGGCCGGCAGCGGGATGAAGAGTTTAAACCTGGCATTGCCAGTCGCGCCGAGATCATCGGCTTATGGGATAAAGGATGGGACGTATTGCTCAACACCCTGCGCAGTCTGACCGACGAAGACCTGGCCAAAACAGTAACCATCCGCGGCGAACCCCATTCCGTGATCGACGCGATCAACCGGCAGCTGGGCCACTACCCTTACCATGTGGGCCAGATCGTGTACCTTGGTAAAATAATGCAGCAGGAAAACTGGCGCAGCCTGTCCATTCCCGTTGGCCAATCCGAACAATTTAACAAAGAAAAATTCGGCAGATGAAGGTGCGATACCTCTTACCCATCCTGTTTTTATTCGCCTGCAACAGCGGCAAAACAGACGATTTACTGAAACACAAAAAGTGGCGCGTGTACGATGTAACCGTGCCGCCCAACGATCCGTATAACAACAACCAGGTGTCGCAATCCGTAGACCTCAAGCAGGGATATTACGCAGACGCCTACTACCAGTTCCTCGACAATAACGTGTTTATCGCCACGATCGATAACAAGCCGGATACCGGGCGTTACAGCCTGCTGAGTAATGGCAAGATCATTTCCGTTACCTCAGCCAATGGTTCGCGCAAGCAGGAACACCTGGTGAATATCACGAAGCTGGATGAAAACAACTTTAATATGAAAGTGAAGAGTGGCGACTTTCATTTCATTCTTCACACGCGGAAAGAGTAGCCTATGCACCTCACCGACCAGACACCCGGCCGCACCGTGGTAATCGACAATCGCGAACACCTTTTCTTTTCCGGATTCGCTTACCTCGGCGTGCATCGTTCAGCCCAGTTCCAGGCTTTAATAGCAGCAGGTTTGGGCAGATACGGCAGCCTGTTCCCATCCTCGCGCATTGCGAATGTTCAGTTGTCATTGTACGATGAGCTGGAGCATGCTTTTTGCGCGCTGCAGGGGCAACAGGCGGCGGCGTGTTTCAGTTCGGGCTACCTGGCGGGACAGGCGGCTATCCGGTACGGGCAAACGAAAGGGGAAGTATTGTATGCCCCGGGCACCCATCCTGCATTACAGTTGCCCGGGGCAGTAGTCCCAACGGGCGATTGGGCGCAATGGGCGTTGGAGCGCATCAACCAAAAACCGGATCACACCTATGTAATAGCCGCCGACAGTGTGAACCCGCTTACCGCCACGGTAAACGACTTCAGCGCGTTGCAACACATCAACCGTAAAACGTTGGTGATCATCGATGATTCACATGGAATTGGTATACTGGGTGAAGATGGCGAAGGCATAATATCCTATCTGCCCGAAAACCCACACTTGCATTACCTGGTAACTGCCTCTACGGGCAAGGCTTACAGTATGGAAGGCGGCATTATCACCGGTAAAGCCGCAGACATAGCCGCCATTAAACGCATGCCTGCTTTTACGGCCAGCACGCCCATGATGCCGGCACTTGCCTACGCATGGCTGAATAGTCAGTCCATTTATGCAGAGGCCAGACGTAAGCTGGAACAAAACGCGCAGTATTTCCGCGACATTACATTGGGAATGCCACAGTTGACGCAGGCGGAGGCATTACCCATGTTTATACTCAACGGCGCGCAGGAAGTGTACGACTACCTGTTACATCACGAAACCGTTATTTCCTCTTTCCGTTATCCATCGCCGGACAGTCCCCGTTTAAACCGTGTGGTGCTGTCGGCCCTGCACTTGCAGCAGGACCTGGAGACGGTAGCGGGTTTATTAAAACGATACTATTCTGCTTAAAACACTTCAATATGCTTAAGAAAATTATTCCATTACTGTTAGGCCTGGTGGGCATTACACAAGCCAGTCATGCACAAAACTCACTGCTGTGGAAGATCAGCGGCAAGGGCATGACCAAGCCCTCGTACGTTTTCGGCACCATGCACATGATTTGTCCGGACGACTACTTCATGTCCGAATCGGTAAAAAAAGCCTTTAAAAGTGCCGATACTGTGTACATGGAAATGGACATGGACGACCCAATGATGATGATCAAAGTGGGACAACTGAGCCAATTGCCTGAAGGTAAAACGCTCGACAAAATCTTCACCGAAAAGGAATACAAGGAACTGGCCGCCTACATGAAGGCCAACCTGAAACTGGACCTGGCACTGTTTAACCAGTTTAAGCCGCTCGTCCTTACCAGCCTGCTCACCACCAAATCCTTCAAATGCGAAACGCCCGCCTCCTATGAAATGAATTTTGTAGAAATGGCTTCCGAGCAGCGCAAAACCATACTGGGACTGGAAACGCCCGAGCAGCAGATCAGCGTGTTTGACGCCGTAGACGATCGGAAGGAAGCGGAAATGATCATGAAAAGCATCCGGGAAAAAGAGAAAGAAAGTGTAACGTTTAACAAGATGATCACCCTGTACAAAAAGCAGGATGTAAACGGCTTGTACAAACTCATGAAAGAAACCAACGAAATGGACGGTTTCGAGGAAGAATTGCTCACCAAACGTAACAACAACTGGGTGCCGGCGATCCGGAAAGTGATCGGTGGCAAAACGCAGTTCTTTGCTGTAGGCGCTTTACACCTGGCGGGACCGCATGGCGTGCTTACACAATTAAAGGCCGCCGGTTATACGGTGACGCCGGTACTATAATTTTATATATTCAGGAAGATGAAGAAACTGCTAGTGATAGCCGCCCTGCTGATGCAGGCGCATGTGATAATGGCGCAGGAAGCGTTGTTGTGGAAAGTGAGCGGCAAAGATGCCAAAACCTCGTACCTGTTTGCAAGCAGCATTGTGTGCGATAACAAAGTACAGCTGCCTGTAGCCGTAGAAACCGCCGTCACCGGTGCCGACAACGTTTATTTCGAACTGCCCGACCGCGACGACGATACGGCCTTTGCAGGTCTCACACGTTTGCCTGCCGGCGATTCGCTGCAACGTTATTTTTCAAGGGAAGAATACTCGTTGTTCAAATCATTCCTCGCCCGCAGGCTGCGCATCGGCTTAGCCGGTAACGAGGATTTCACCCCTGCTTTTGCTTACTACACCGTGCGTAACATGCTCACCTATTGCGAGGTGAATACCAACTATACAAACGTCATTGCCAACCTGGCCGATGCACAGAACAAACCCACTTTCGGCCTGGAAACCACGGCTGAAGGCCTGAAAGCGCAATTGAAAATACCTCCTGCCGTATATACTAAACTGATCATGGACATCGTATACGCATCCGGCAATATCACCATCACCCGCAACCAGCAGATGGACCTGTACAAGAAGCAGGACATTTTCGGCATGTACAACGCCTACATCAAAGGCAAAGAACTGGGCGGCTACGAGCAAATCATGCTGGGCGACCGGAACAGGAAATGGCTGCCTGTCATCAAAACCGCCATTGCCAGGTCGTCCAGCTTCTTTTGCGTGGGTGCATTGCAGTTTGGTGGCGAGCAAGGATTGATTGAGTTATTGCGGAAGGAAGGGTATACGGTGACGGCGATTAAATAGCCCTACTCCTTATAAATCCTAACCGCCACTTTCCCATCCGCCGTCACACTCCCGCGGTACATCCCCGCCGTATTAAACGGCCAGGCCATATGACCGTTCTTATCCAGCGCGATCAAACCGCCATCGCCACCGAGGGCTGGCACTTTTTTCATGATCAGTTCGTCCGCGGCGGACTTGATGTCAAGGGAGCGGTATTCTATCAGGTCGCTGACGGTTTTGGCGACGCTGAGGCGAATAAAGTACTCTCCCCAGCCGGTACAGGAGATGGCGCAGGTTTCGTTGTTCGCATAAGTGCCCGCCCCGATAATCGGTGCATCGCCTACGCGGCCGAATTTTTTGTTAGTCATACCGCCGGTGGACGTGGCCGCGGCCAGGTTGCCTGACCGGTCTAACGCCACTGCGCCAACGGTGCCGAACTTGTAATCGTGGTTCTCGATGCCCAGGCGGCCCGTACGCTTCGACGTATCGGCGTGGTCGAGTTGCGCCTTCAGGGAGTCCTGGGCCTTTGCCCGTTGCAGGCCGCGCCAGCGATCTTCTGTATAGAAATAAGAGGGAGCTACAATTTCCAGTCCCGCCTGTTGGGCGAACTTTTCGGCGCCCGGGCCCATCATCATCACGTGCTGCGACTTCTCCATTACGGCACGGGCGGCGGTAATCGGGTTACGGATGGTGGTAACGCCTGCTACAGCACCGGCTTCCAGGGTTTTGCCGTTCATGATGGCGGCATCCATTTCGTTGCGGCCTTCGTTGGTAAATACGGCGCCTTTGCCGGCGTTGAACAGGGGCGAGTCTTCCATCACACGCACGGCGGCTTCTACGGCATCGAGACTGCTGCCGCCTTTTTTGAGGATGGCGTAACCAGCCTGCAACGCGGCTTCCAGGGCTTTAATGTAGGCCTTTTCCCGTTCGGGCGTCATCTGCGATTTGAGGATAGTGCCTGCACCGCCGTGAATCACCAACACGTACTTAGTCGTATCTGCGGGGGCGGCCCACAACTTCAACCCGAAAAAGAGAAACAACAACAAGCCGGTACAGCGTTTCATAAGCGAACAGATTTTATGTAAATGTAATATTCTACTTTATTTTTGTATTTCCCGCTAAACAACAGCGCTGCCAATTGGCAGACAAATTGCTTATAGTTATTTTTGCCCGGTAAAGTAAAATAACAGCACTGAGAAAAGTCCGCAAAATATTGTCCATTGTCCTGCTAAGTTTGCTGGGCTTGATACTGCTTATCAGTATTCTCGTGAATATTCCCGCCGTACAAAACATGCTCGTACACCAGGTGACCAAACGTTTGTCGACGAAACTGGGCACCCGGGTGGAGATCAAACATATCAACCTTCGCCTGTTCAACAGCATGCGGATGGAAGGCACGTACATCGAAGATCGCCACAAAGACACGTTACTATACGCCGGCGCACTGCAGGTAAGGATTACAGACTGGTTTTTCTTCAAGGAAACACCGGTGCTGAAGTTCATCGGGCTGGAAGATGCCACGGTTAACCTGGTACGCCATAAGGGCGACAGCCTCTGGAACTACGCCTTTATTGCAGATGCGTTTGCAGGCCCCTCCGCATCGCCGAAAAAGAAACAACAGGCCAGCTTTTCGGTCGACCTGAAGAATGTGGACCTGCAACGGGTGAAATTCAATTTCATCGACCGCTGGCGAGGGGAAGACATGTACCTCTACTCCAACCGTATTTTGCTGGATGCACAAAAGCTGGACCTCACGGGCAAAAATATCTGGATACAGTCGCTGGAACTGGACCAACCCTCATTTGTTATTTCCAGTTACCCAGCCTCCAGGCCGAAACGTACTACGCCCTTGCCAGCCACGGTAGCGGCGCCACCGGATACAGGCACCGTCATACCCGGGCTGCAATGGAACCCGGACAGATGGAACTTGCTGGTACGATCGCTGCGCATTGAGAACGGCACGTTCGGCGTAGACAACCGGCGGGGAGACACACTGGTACCGTCCGACGAAGGTTACTTCGACCCAGGGCACATCCGGTTTGAGAAGATCAATCTTTCCCTTTCCAACACACAATTCAAAGACGATAGCATTTTTTCCGACCTGAAGCTGCGCACCCGCGAACGGAGCGGCTTCGAGGTAAAGCAACTGGATTGCCGGTTTAAGATGTCGCCCGTGCAAATGGAGTTTTCCAACCTCGACCTGCGCACGGAAAACAGTCAGCTCGGCGACTATTTCGCCATGGAGTACAGCGACTTCAGCGACTTTGCCGATTTTGTCGATGCAGTAACCATGCGCGCCAACTTCAAAAAGACCCGCCTCTCCTCCGACGACATCGCCTATTTTGCTCCTGCATTGAAAGACTGGAATACCGAAATCCGTTTTAGCGGCAGTGCGCGCGGGCCAGTGAGCAACCTGCGGGCCGACAGTATGAGCGTACAGGGCGGCAAAGCCACCAAACTGGCCGGTAGCTTCCAGATGCGCGGCTTGCCGAACATCGACGAAACCTTTATCGACTTCCAGGCAACAGAGTTGATTACCAACGGCGCCGATTTGCGACAGTTCCTCCCGATACTCAAAACCACCACCGCCGTACGTACCGACCTGATCACCCACCTGCGATTCCAGGGGTCATTCAGCGGACTGGTTAACAACTTTGTAGCTTACGGAAAGTTCCAGACCAACCTGGGCAACCTGGATACGGATATCAACTTCAAAACCAGCGGCGATGTGCCGGTATATTCCGGTAATGTGCTGGCAGATAACTTTAACGTGGGTATACTGCTCGATAACAATATCGTCAGCACCGTGAGTATGGATGCTAAAGTAAATGGCGCCGGCTTCAACTTCCAGACTTTAAAAGCAGCCGTGGACGCCAACATCCGGAGTATCGGCCTCAATAATTACCTGTACCAGAACATTAAAACGAAAGGCGAAATGAACCGTAAGTTCTTCAACGGTTCCCTCAATATTGCCGACCCGAACCTGGACATGGACTTCGCTGGTACCATTGACTTCAACAACGCACTGCCCATATTTGACTTCGACGCTGAGATCCGTAACAGTGATCTGAAAGCACTGAAGCTCACCAAGGACTCGATCACCCTGCAAGCCAAGGCCGACCTGAACTTCGCCGGTAGCAACATCGATAACTTCGATGGAATGGCGCGTTTGTATGATCTGTCTCTCCTTAAGAACAACAGCCGCGTGGAGTTTGACTCGCTCGTGGTAAGAACAGATATTGAAAACAACCAGAAGGCCCTGCGCATCAAGGGCAGCGAGGTGGATGGCTACGTAACGGGCAACTACAGTTTTATGGAACTTCCTTATGCATTTCAGCTGTTCCTGAATAAGTACTACCCTAGCTATTTCAAGGTGCCCGAAGGCAATCCTCCTGCACAGGACTTCCGTTTTGCATTCCAGTTCGGGGAGGTAGATAAACTTATAAGGGCCTTCAACGATGATATTTCGGGGCTGAATCAAACTAAAGTAGAGGGAGCGCTTAACACCGCCACGGGAAGCTTTACCATCAACGCCCACGTGCCTTTCGCGCAATACGACGTGTATGGTGTGCGGGACCTGGTACTGAAAAGTAATGGCGATTTTAACAAGATCAACCTCAGCACACAGTTGGGCCAGGTACTGTATAAAGACAGCACCATCTTTAATAACCCGCTGATACTCGCCAGTTCCAGCCACGATACCTCGTACGTGCAGATCGATATGAAAGCCGAAGATACCACCTCGCTCGATGGCTTCTATGCCCGCGTGGTCACCGTAAAAGAAGGCGTGAAAGTTAACTTCCTTAATAGTTCCTTCACCGTAAATAACCGCCAGTGGCAAATGGAACCTGGAAATGAAGTGTATTGGAGTAAAGATTTCCTGACGGTAAATAATCTGCGCATCACCCGCAATAACCAGAGCATCACCATACAAACCAACGAGTTTAACCCGGACGACAGCCGGTTCGATATCATCATTAAAGACCTGAACCTCGCCGATATTATTCCCCCGCAGCTTACCACAACCCGTATCGAAGGGTTGGCGAACGGTAACATCGCAGTAGTAGATCCATTTAATCATCTCACGATAAATACGGACCTTACCACCAGTCAGCTGCGCGTAGCCAACGATTCCATCGGCGTCGTGACCATTAAAGGCGATTACGACATTAAGCAGGGATTGACCGGCGTGGAGATCAAGGCGGATAATGCTTTGGCCGACTTCCTCGTGCAGGGTAATATTGGTCTTACGAAAGATAACAAGGACCTGGATGTGACCATCGTAGCCAACAACTCCTCCATCTCTTTGCTGAACCAGTACCTGAGCGATTATGTGAGCAACCTTACCGGGTATGCAAACGGGAAGATAGAGATACGAGGCACGACGGATAAGCCATCTTTTACGGGTAACATGCGAATAGACAGTGTGGGCGTAAAGGTGAATTATCTCGGCACCTACTATCGTATTCCAACGCTGAACGTAAAAAATATTGATGATGCCTTTATCGAGATGGACCCGTTCCAGATGATCGATAAGTTCGGCAATACGGCCAGGGCCAACGGTTTTATCAGCCATGAGAACTTTAAGAATCTGCGTTTTGAGTTCGACATCTTTTCACCGAAATTCCTGTTCCTTAATACAACCGCTGCCGACAGCGACCTGTATTATGGCGATATTCTTGCCAATGCACGCGTATACTTTGAAGGTCCGCTGGATAACCTGCAGCTGCGCGTACAGGCCCGCCCCCTGTTAGGCTCGCACTTCTACCTGCCTATTTCTGATAGCAAAACCATTGGCAAATACGAGTTCATC
Source organism: Chitinophaga horti (assembly GCF_022867795.2). Taxonomy (NCBI): domain Bacteria; kingdom Pseudomonadati; phylum Bacteroidota; class Chitinophagia; order Chitinophagales; family Chitinophagaceae; genus Chitinophaga; species Chitinophaga horti. The sequence continues at coordinate 3,340,077 of NZ_CP107006.1, forward strand.
TCCTTTAAAAGCTATGGCAAAACAGAAGCCGTGAAAAAGAAGAAGAGCAACGTAAAACTGAACGTACGCCTGGATATTGCCGCCACGCCAGACGCGCAGATCGATGTAATACTCGACGCCACCACCGGCGACCAGATATCCGCCAACGGTACGGGCAACCTGCAGTTAAACGTAAACCTGGACGGCGACTTTACCATGTTCGGCAACTACATTATTAATAACGGTACCTATAACTTCATTTTCCAACGACTGGCCCGCTGGAAGTTCGATATTCAAAAGAACAGCACCATTACCTGGAACGGTGAGCCGACCGAAGCGAAGATGAACATCACCGCTAAGTACTCGCTGCCAAAAGTGAGCCTGTACAACCTCATCGATCGCGGCGGTGGCACCCAGCAAACCAGCACCACCGACCAACTGGCTACCCGCCAGGAGAAGGTGGACATCAACATTAACCTGCGCGGCGCGCTCATGCAGCCCGTTATCGACTACTCGATCGAACTGCCGGATGCCGGCTCACTCGCCTATGGCAGTGCCGTAGCAGCGAAACTGAAAGAGATTAACCAGGACCAGAGTAAAGCCTTGTTACAGGTAACCGCCTTGCTGGCTGCCGGACAGTTCTGGTCGGACGAGGGGCTGGGTGGTACCGCGTCCGTATCTACCACCGGTAAAAACAGTATCGGCCAGGCCCTTAGCGCCCAGGCTTCCGCGATATTGAACAATGCCTCCAGCGCCCTGTTGAAAAACAGCGGCATCGGGTTTAATGTGAACTACACCGCTTACAACTTCGGCTTGCAGGAAAGCTCCTACGACCGTAACCTCGTAAGCGCCGGTATTACCAAAAACCTGTTGAACAACCGTATCCGTTTGTACGTAGGTGGTAACTATGACTGGGGACGCCAGTCTGCCAACGCTAACAGTGAGCACCTGGCCGGCGACTTCCGGGTGGAGTACCTGCTTACCGAAGACGGCCGCGTGCGTATGAACGCCTTCACCCGCAGCGACTACGATGTATACACCCTCGGCAACCGTAACCGCGGTGGCGTGGGCATTTCGTATGTGCGCGACTTTAATAAGGTGCGGGAGCTGTTCCACCCTGTGCAACGCCCCCGACGTCCGCTACCCGATAGTAGCCGTCGCAGGGAAGCGATCCGCCAGGAAGTGGAGGATTCGTTGAAACAGCGGCAGTAGTTAGTTTTCTTTTGTACCTTCTTTCCATCTCTTTTCAGCCGCCGTTGTGTCACTCACTTCAGCGGCTTTTTCTTTGTTCAGCAAACAAAAAAAGGGGCCTGCCTCTTCGGCAAGCCCCTGGAAAATATACGATCTAAAATACTTTATCCTTTTAAGATATCATGCCCCAGCTTGTCACGCTTGGTACGGAGGTAGTTCTCGTTGTGCGGGTTCGGGTGTATCTCGATAGGCACGTTTTCTACGATTTCCAGTCCGTAACCATTTAAGCCGGCGCGTTTGCGCGGATTGTTCGTGATCAGGCGGATCTTCGAAATATCGAGGTGGCGGAGGATTTGGGCGCCTACGCCGTAGTCGCGTTCATCCATTTTGAAACCCAGTTCGAGGTTGGCTTCCACCGTATCGCGGCCTTCTTCCTGCAGGCGGTAGGCCTTCAGTTTGTTGAGTAAGCCGATGCCCCTGCCCTCCTGGTTCATATATAATATAAGGCCTTTACCTTCGGCTTCTACCATTTGCATGGCCGCCTGCAGCTGTTCGCCGCAATCGCAGCGGAGGGAGTGCAGGATGTCGCCCGTAAAACAGGAGGAGTGTACGCGCACCAATACCGGTTCACCTTTTTCCCATTCGCCTTTTTTAAGCGCCATATGTGTTTCGCCGGAGCTGAGCTGCTTGAAGGCGATCAGTTCGAAGTTGCCGTATTTGGTAGGCATCTGCACCTTTACCTGCTCTTCGATGAGCGTTTCGGTACGAAGGCGGTATTCGATCAGGTCTTTAATAGAGATCAGTTTCAGGTCGAACTTTTTGGCGATCTCCTTCAGTTCAGGCAGGCGCGCCATGGTGCCGTCTTCGTTCATGATCTCTACCAGCACACCCGCTTCCTCGAAGCCGGCCAGCCTGGCCAGGTCGATGGTTGCTTCGGTATGACCGGTGCGGCGTAGTACGCCATTCTTTTTAGCCCTGAGTGGGAAAATGTGCCCTGGTTTGCCCAGTTCTTCCGGTTTAGTGTCCGGGTTGATGAGTGCCTGTACAGTTTTGGCCCTGTCGTGGGCAGAGATGCCCGTGGTGCAGCCATGACCTAACAGGTCGATAGAGATCGTGAAAGGCGTCTGGTGTATGGCCGTATTGTCGCGGACCATCAGTTCCAGGCCCAGTTCGTCGCATCTTTCTTCCACCAGCGGGGCGCAAATAAGCCCGCGACCGTGGATAGACATAAAGTTTATGATTTCAGGCGTCACATTCCTGGCCGCCGTTACGAAGTCACCTTCATTCTCACGGTCTTCATCGTCCACTACAATTACCAGCTTACCTTGTTTTATATCCTCAATCGCTGATTCAATGGTATCCAACATAATTCGTCCGTTAAATTACCCCGCAAAGTTAGGTTAATTTAATGTGGTTTGAACGGATGCCCCGCCCGCTAAGGCGAAAATGACGCGGCGGTGTTGTAACATTCACTGCCGGCATACGCTATACAATACGAAAGCAATTAAATCTATTGTATGTAACGTTATGTACTAACCCTGCTGGCCGCCTTATTTCCAAATCTTATTAAACCCACATATATGAAACGTATCTTACCATTTGTCTTATTGTCTGCACTTGCCTTCACCGCCTGCACCAAAGAAACAATACCCGAACCGAAGCGCCTCGCAGGCGCATGCTGGGTTGGAATGCCTTCGGACTCAAGCCATCTAAAATAATTATGGCTCATCTGTAGTGGCTGTTTTGGCCTCATACGGCTGAAACCGGCCACTACTATACCCTTTTCCACCTGAATTGTTCAAATTAAAATAATTCCTATTCGACAGTTTTTATTTTCTATGCGCAGATAATGAACAAACGACAAGAAATTCTGTTATGAGAAGATAATCTTTAATTAAACCTCGCATTTTTTGCAACGCTCTAACAGGTAACAATTTGTTAATTCTGCGTTAAAGTTTCTCGTCAATTATTTGGCATCTTTGCACCATCAAAACTGTTGTTATGGGATTTAGAAAGCTACTCATTGCTATTTTATTAGTATTGGGTGGTCCGGCACTATTCGCGCAGGTGACCACCTCGAGCCTTACGGGCACTGTTAAAGACAAAAATGAGGCGCTACTGGGCGCCACTGTAAAAGCAACCCACTTACCTTCCGGTACCATTTATGGCACTACAACCCAAACCGGCGGTAACTACACCATTCCCAACATGCGTGTTGGCGGTCCCTACCGGATAGAAGTAACCTTTGTGGGTTACGCTACCCAGACCTTTAACGATATTACCCTTAAACTGGGTCAACCTTTCCGCCTGGACGCAACCCTGGCCGACAACTCACAGCAGTTGAACGAGGTAAACATCGTTTCCCGCAGAAATGCGATCATCAGTCCGGGTAACACGGGAACTTCTACTACGATCACCCGTAACCAGCTGGAAGCATTACCGACTGTAAACAGGAGCCTGAACGATTACATCCGCATGAATACGCAGGCATCTACCACAACCAACGGTAGCGATGGTTCTTCATTAGGTGCTTCCTTTGGCGGACAAAACAACCGCTACAACCAGTTTGCGATCGATGGCGCTACCTCCAACGACGTATTTGGTTTATCGGCTTCCGGTACCAATGGCGGTCAGGCCGGTGCCAACCCGATCTCTATCGAGGCAATCGAGCAGATACAGGTGGTACTGAACCCGTACGATGTAAAGCAGAGCGGCTTTACCGGCGGTGGCATCAATGCCATCACTAAAAGCGGTACAAACCAGGTACATGGTTCAGCTTACTACTACTTCCAGAATGATAACCTGGTAGGTAAATCACCGGACACTGCCCGCAGAGCTTTCGGCGATTTCGAAAACAAAATATTCGGCGCAACCATTGGAGGCCCGATCATCAAAAATAAACTGTTCTTCTTCGGCAGCGTAGAGAGAACTACCCGTAAAAGCCCCGTAGACTTCAACCCGCTGGAGGCAGATGTGTTTACGGAAGCGGAACTGACCAACATTTCCAACGTATTAAAAGATACTTATGGTTACGATCCAGGGGGATTTGGTGCGCAAACGAGAGAGCGCTCCTCTACTTCCCTGTTCGGCCGTATCGACTGGAACATTAACGAGAAGCACAGGCTGACTTTACGTCACAGCTATGTTGACGGTAGCGATATTAACCCCGGTACCCGTAACAGGGAAACGGTTTCGTTCTTCAACAACGCCTACGAATTTCCTTCCAAAACACATACCTCCGTACTGGAATTGAACTCTGCGTTCTCTAACCGTATGAGTAATGAGCTGAGGATCGGTTATAACAACGTACGTGACCGCAGAACTTCACTCGGTGATCCGTTCCCGTCTGTATCGATCAACGATGCTGCTACCAGCCGCCGTTTCAACTTCGGTAACAATAACTCGTCTATGGCCAACGCGCTTGACCAGGACATCTGGACCATCACGGACAACTTTACCCTGTATAAAGGTAAACATACCATCACCGTGGGTACCAGCAACGAGTTTTACAATATGATGAACACCTTCATCCAGAACGCGAACGGTACTTACAACTACACTTCCCTGGATGCATTTTTGAGCAATAACGCAAAACCTTCTCAGTACCAGATCTCTTATACTACTGCTGATTCTACTGATAAATCAGGTGTAGGCTTTAAAGCGATGCAACTGGGCCTGTATGCACAGGATGAGTGGGATATCAAAAAGAACCTGCGCGTTGTGTTCGGCGTGAGAGTGGATCTCCCTATCTTCAATACAGACGCTCCCTACAACGATGCATTTGCGAAAGACCCTGCCTTCGCCGGTTATTCTACCGCTACTTTGCCTAAGAAACGCCTGCTGGTTGCGCCACGTATCGGCTTCAACTGGGACGTGTTCGACAATGCACAAACGCAGATCCGCGGTGGTGTGGGACTGTTTACCGGCAGGGTACCGTTTGTATGGATATCTAACCAGTACAACAACTCCGGCAACCGTTATACCGCCATTAACCTGAGCAATGCAAACATACCGGCCGCTATGCGCTTCCGTTATGACGCAGAAGATCCGTTCCTGGCCCAGTACACTGCTTCGCAGCTGATCGCCCTCGGTGCTAACGTAAGACCAGGTTTGTCTAACGTGAACATTACAGACCGCGACTTTAAGTTCCCGCAGGTATTCAAAACCAACCTGGCAGTAGACCAGCAATTACCATGGGGCATCGTGGCCACAGCAGAATTTAACTTCTCTAAAACCATCAACAACGCTACCTGGGAGAACCTGAACTTCGTTCCCATGAACGACTCTATCCGTTTAGGTGGTACAGAATGGCGCCCTATGTGGCAGCGTAAAACTACCAACTGGGGCGACCAGGTGGTGCTGATGAAAAATACCAACAAAGGTTATGCTTATAACCTCACTGCCGACTTCCAGAAGTCAACAGCTTCCGGTATGTTCGCGAAAGTAGGTTACTCCTTCGGCCGCTCTTATTCTCTGAACGATGGTACTAACTCTACCGCTGGTTCTAACTATCGCTACTCTCCAAACACTGCGGGTCTTAACGATCCTGCTTACGGTCTTTCCAGGTATGATATGGGACACAGGGTACTGGCAGTTATCAGCCAGAGCTTCAAATACGGTCCTAAGAAAATGTTCGGCACCAACGTGAGCCTGTTCTACAACGGGCAGAGCGGCACGCCGTACTCCTGGGTATACTACAACCTGAACGCCGACCCTACCGGTGACGATATTGGTTCGGGCACCAACAATGACCTGGTGTACGTACCAACTGCAACAGAAGTGGCCAGCATGCGTTTCGTAACAGTTGCCGGCCGTACAGAAGCACAGCAGCGTGAAGATCTCGAAGCACTGATCAGCGGTGACAAATACCTGAGCAAAAGAAGGGGTAAAAATGCAGAGAAATATGCTGCCCGTACGCCGTTTGAGCATGTAGTAGACTTCAAATTAACGCAGGACTTCGTGCTGTATAAAACACACAAGATCCAGTTGTCTATGGACATCCTGAACCTGGGTAATCTGCTGAATCACAAATGGGGCAGAACGCACTTCATCAGCAACTACGTAGCTACGCCGATTACTTACAACTCTAAAGATCCCGTTACCAAAGAAGCCATCTATCAGTTTAACAGAGGCCTGTTGAACTACAACGACGGCGGTAACGATCCTTACTATGTAAACCAGTTCACTTCCCGCTGGAGAATGCAGCTGGGTGCACGGTATACTTTCTAATTAAGCTTGCTTACTACATACAAAGAGCGCTTCCGGCAACGGGAGCGCTCTTTTTTTATAGGGGGGCGGGAGGTTGATCAGTGCTATGCTGCACGCTGCAGTTAGAAGGAGCTTTGTTCATTTATCTTGTAGTGAGAAGTTGATCAGCGCTACGCTGCACCCTGCCGGTAATGGAAGCGTTGTTTCTTTATACCGGGAAAAGAGGCTGATCAGCACTACACAGCGCGTTGCCGGTAATGAGCGCCCCGGGAGACAGAAGGTTAACTAGTATATAAAGCCAATATACCTGCAAGATGAAGGGAGATGCGTTGCTTAAAACGTGGACTTGTTCCAAACAAGCTTTGAAGACTTCATGAAGATTACTTTTAGCGTGAAAACCGGGAAGTGAACGACAAATGCTGGCGAAAAGGCAGCGCAAAACACCCCGCCTGCCCTTGTCACCAGCAAAACCGGGACTTATGGACACGACGAAACGCCGGCTACCCTGGTGTACAGCTGGAAATTCAATACCATCAACAATAAATTCGGAAAAGGGCAAAGACTAGCCAGGTGGGAACCGGGAAGCGACAATCACAGGCAAACTTACCGCTGCCGTGTTACGCGCGCCCCTATCCCGTACACGGGGCTGCTTTTTTGTGCGCGGCGCAGGTTTCATGGGTGGCATTACGGCCATCACGTCCAGTGCATTGAAGTACTTCATGCGCATAGGACCATTGGCGTTATAACAAGTTACCTCCAGCAGGATGATCACTTGTTTGTCTGCCGGTACCGGGAGATGTAACTCCACTCCTTGTTGCGGGGCTGCGGGGTTGAACAATACTGATCCGGAAACGACGGCTGTGCAGGTACCCAGGTTGAAATCGGGCACCAGGGCGATAGCGCGGTACTGGAGCGCAGTAGCCTTCGGGGCAAGATAACTGCACGGGTTAGTGACGCTTACAGACACCGCTCCATCAAAATGACGTACGATCTCTATATCGTCGTGCACGAAAGTATTAGCGTTTACACGGAGGCCGTTAAGGCGGCTTAGGTCGCCGTAACACATGGTACGGCGGCCGCGTTTATGGGTACGGTCGGCGCGAAGCACCTCGCCCATGGCGCGGTTCAGGCGGTTACCGAAAGTAGTATCGTAGGTGAGGTCTGCCACGTTTTCGAGCGCATGCCGCAGGATGCGGGCGCAGCGGGAAGCAGTGCCGAAATCGCGGGCGGCCTGCCGGGTGGCAGTGGTTTGTTTAACAAAAGCAGGCATGGAGCGCATACAACTTTTACCGCGGTAGTTATACCCGATCACGTTGCCCAATTTGCCTGTAAAAGGGAAAATCCCGGTTTGAATGGCCATATCATGCAGTGTTTTAGTGTGTACGCCAATGAAGCAAACATAGTACCGGATTATAATATATTTATTTCGATCAGATGTTTGTGATTGAAACGGGTATTTGGAGGTAGAAATGAAATATATGAAGTTTATCTTTGCAGCATGTCAAACTTGCACTTTCGCAACGCCGTGGCAGCCGATCTGCCGCGCATCGTCGATATATATAATTCCACCGTGGCGGGCCGCATGGTTACCGCAGATACGGAGCCGGTAACGGTGGCCAGCCGGGAAGAGTGGTTCCGCAAACACGACACCGCAAAACGCCCCCTCTGGATGGTAGAGAACGAACAGCAGGAAACGGTAGGCTGGGTCAGCTTCTCCTCTTTCTACGGCCGCCCTGCCTACAGCGGCACGGTAGAAGTAAGCATCTACCTCGACGAGCAACAGCGTGGCAAAGGCTATGGCAAACAGGTACTCGCCCGCGTACTGGACGAGGCGCCCCGGTACGAGGTGCACACGGTGCTTGGCTTCATCTTCGCTCATAACGAACCTTCGCTGAAGCTCTTTTACCACTTCGGTTTCGAGGACTGGGCCAGGCTGCCGGATGTGGCGGTGCTGGATGGGGTGGAAAGAAGTTTGGTGATTGTGGGGAAGCGCGTTGATGGACGATAGGGGCGATGCAAACTTCGCGTATGATCTTCGCATCTGCCAACAAAAAGGCTCTAAGTCCACCGACTTAAAGCCCTTTATATACTACATTCACATAATAACCAATGTTACGCATCTGCCGATACCCACTCCAGGAACTTCGGCATCACACCGGCCCAGGTGGCCAGATCGTGTTTACCGCCTTTCACGAGCGAGTATTCGATCTGCTGCCCCATCACGTACCCTTTCTTCTTCAGGGCTTCTATGAGCGCTTCGGTATCATCTACGGAGTCGATCACGCCATTGTTGTTACGATCGGCCTGCTCGTCCTGGGTGCCGCATTGTAAAAAGAATTTGAGCGAAGGATCGTAGTTGCCTTCCCGGATCTGGCGATGCATGATACGGTCGCTTTCTTCGCGGTAGCCACTGGCCAGATCGCGACTGCGCCACCAGAGGGAGCCGGAGAAGATACCTACGGACTGGAAGTCGCGCGGATGGTTCCAGACGATGTCCAGCGCGGAGAGTCCGCCCAGGGAGAAGCCTGCGATAGCTTTTTTATCAAAGTTAAGATGATATTGCTGCTGCACGAAAGGAACGAGCTCCTTGATCATGAAACGGCTGTACAGGTCGGCCCGGCAGCCCCTGCCCTGGAAGTCGATATAGCCTGCCGTACCATACTCCTGCCCTCGTTGCGGCCCCGCATGCACAGCCACCACGTACAACCGGCTGGGGTTGTTACGAAACAGGTTCTCGAGCAACTGCTCCAGCCCCAGGGCCGGCATATCCTGACCGTCGTTCAGCAACAATAGCCTGGTAGGGCCCTCTGCCGGTGGATTTACAGGAACATAGCAGTCGAAAACAACTTCCCTTTGTAAAAAGGAAGAGAATTGCAGGAAGTGATCAATCCTGACGCTTTTTACGATAGCTTTACTGCCCATACTCTAAATTTAATTATTTTTTTGACGAAATACAATGTGAATAGCGGAAACAAACATTAAAAACGATAAAAAACATTACATATATTTTTTCATCATTTGAAGCTGGCTTTTTTCATAACGCGGTCCTGTTGCCGTAGCCGAACCAATACATGCATCAATCTTTATGCCCCGAAGGGCTGGGGTGGGATATTTAAACAAATCTTTACACAGGAAGGTTCGATTTTACTTGACTTTTCGCCTTTGAAAAGATAAATTTGATAGGCACCATCCTCATTTTTCACCCAAACCCACCCTGCGTGACAGAAAACTACTACACATGGCACTCACCGCATACCGACCGCCCTTTTGAGATGCTCGTATTCGGTGATCGTGGATTTCCGTTGATTTTCTTTCCCACGTCTATGGGGCGTTATTATGAAAGTAAGGACCGGGGATTGATCGACGCCGTGTCATGGTTTGTAGACAATGGCCTGGTGAAGATCTACTGTGTAGACAGTGCCGATGCCTGGAGCTGGTACAACAAGCAGGCGGCGCCTTACGAGCGGGCCCGTAATCATGCAGCGTACGATCAGCTGATCTTGCAGGAAGTGCTGCCGAGAGCGGTCGCGGAAACCGGATTTAACAGGGTAGCCGTGTCGGGATGTAGCTTTGGCGGATACCACGCTGCGAACTTTGCGTTCCGCTACCCGGAGCACGTATCCTACCTATTCTCCCTGAGCGGTGTATTTGACATGCGTTTCCGGATGGACCATTACTACGACGACAATCTGTATTTTCATAACCCGGTGGATTACCTGCCCGGCAATCAGCACCCCGACCTCTGGCGGATGGGCATTATTCTGGGCACGGCCGAAAAGGACATTACGCGCAGGCACAACGAAGAGCTCTCCGGGATATTGACCGCGAAAAACATCTCCCACTGGCTGGATGTGCGGCCGAATGCCGTACACGACTGGCCGGTATGGAAAGACATGTTCCCTCATTACCTTTCACTCATGAAATAAATCACTTCCCATGAAAAAGATAGGCATCCTGTTTGGCCGCGAGAACACCTTTCCGCAAGCATTTGTAGACCGTGTGAACCAGCTGGCACCCAATGGCGTAAGCGCCGAATTCGTGCGGCTGGACAAAGTAATCCAGGGCGACCCGTCGGGCTACAGCGTGATCGTTGACCGTATTTCGCATGACGTTCCCTTTTACCGCGCCTTCCTGAAAAATGCAGCCATCAGCGGAACAGCGGTGATCAACAATCCTTTCTGGGAGAGTGCGGACGAGAAGTTTTTCAATAATGCCCTGGCAGTAAAGCTGGGCATACCCGTACCTAAAACCGTAATACTCCCCTCCCACGAGCTGCCGCCAGATACGAGTGGCGAATCCTTCCGCAACCTGGCTTACCCGATGGACTGGGAGGCGATGTTTGATTACGTGGGCTTTCCGGCATACATGAAACCTTTCGCCGGGGGTGGATGGAAAAACGTGTACCGGTTGGAAGATAAAGATGCCTTTTACGAACAACATACAAGTACCGGTCAACTCGTGATGCTACTGCAGGAAGAAATCGTGTTTGAATCGTACTACCGCTGTTATTGTATCGGCGGCAAGTATGTACGCATTATGGCCTATGATCCCCGTAATCCGCACCATGAAAGGTACCAGGCCTCCTTTCCGGCTAAAGCTAAACTGCTTAAAACCATCGAAGGATATGTGCTGAAACTGAACCGCTACCTGGGCTACGACTTCAACACCGTGGAATTGGCCGTGAGAGACGGTATCCCATACGCTATTGACTTCTGCAATCCCGCCCCGGACGCAGATCGTGCATCAGTAGGAGAAGAAAACTTTGAATGGGTAGTGAACACCATGGCGAAGTATGCACTTGAACGGTCCAACTCTGCCAGGGAGGGATTAGACAACCTCACCTGGGGACAATACATCCATCACGCCGTCGCCCGTACGCCATTGAACGAAACATCGCTGTAAGCCTAAAACAGTTAACTTGCATCCATATGGATTTAAAAGACCTCACGCTCGGCATCGAAGAAGAATATATGGTGTTGGACCCGCAAACGCGGGAGCTGAAAAGCCATGAGCAGAAGATCGTTGAGCAGGCCCACAAAGTGATCAAAGACAAAGTGAAGGCCGAGATGCACCAGGCAGTGGTGGAAGTAGGTACACAGATCTGCAGCAACATTACAGAAGCGTATGAGGACGTGGCCATGTTGCGTAAAACCATATCACAAATCGCCGGCGACCTGGGTTATTCCGTGGGCGCCTCCGGCACGCACCCTTTCTCTAAATGGGAAGCGCAGCTGATTACCGACCATCCCCGTTATATTGAACTGCTGAACGAAATGCAGGATGCTGCGCGTTCCAATCTTATTTTCGGTTTGCACGTACACGTAGGCATGCAGAACCGCGAGATGGCGTTACACATTGCCAACTCCGTTCGATACTTCCTGCCGCACATCTTTGCGCTGAGCACCAATTCGCCGTTCTGGGAAGGGCGTAATACGGGCTTTAAATCGTTCCGTACGAAGGTGTTCGACAAGTTCCCGCGTACCGGCATCCCGGACTATTTCGCGAGCATCGAAGAGTACGACAATTACATCAAACTACTGGTTAAGACCAATTGCATCGATAACGCCAAAAAAGTATGGTGGGACCTCCGCGTACACCCTTTCTTTAACACCGTGGAGTTCCGCATTTGCGACATCCCCGTTACGGTGGAGGAAACCATTACCATGGCCGCGCTGTTCCAGGCGGTATGCGCTAAAATAGTGAAGCTGCGCAAGCAGAACCTCAACTTTATCATTTACAACCGCGCCCTCGTGAACGAGAACAAATGGCGGGCATCCCGCTATGGGATCGATGGGAACCTCATCGATTTCGGGAAGGAAATGGAGGTGAACGCAAGAGCATTGATTTACGAGCTGCTCGATTTTGTAGACGATGTGGTGGATGAATTGGGCAGCCGTGCCGAGGTGGAGCGTACCATTAAAATCCTGGAAGAAGGCACCGGGGCAGACAAGCAGCTGGCGGTTTTTGAACGTACAGGCAGCCTGCCCAGCGTGGTGGATTATGTTCAATCGCAGTTCCTCAAAGGCTGTTAACCACGGTTTTCGTAATTTTGTACCATGCAGAAACAATGGAGAGTAGCTATCCTTGACATGTATGAGGGCGTACCGAACGAGGGTATGCGTTGCATCAGGGATATTGTGCGCCATTACGCAAACGAACACCAGCTGCTATTGCAGATGGACGAGTTCGAGGTGCGGATGGACGGCCAGATGGCAGACCTTTCGTATGACCTGTACATTAGCACTGGCGGTCCGGGCAGCCCGGTAGACAGTGAGGGCAGCGAATGGGAACGAAAGTTTTTTGGATTGATGGGCGACATCGAACAATGGAACGCCACGCAGGAACCTAAGAAGCATGTGTTCCTGATTTGTCACTCCTACCAGATTTACTGTCGCCACCACGGTTTAGGCGAAGTATGTTTACGGAAGTCACCTGCCTTTGGCGTATTCCCGGTACACAAAACAGACGCCGGTAAAAGCGAAGCAGTATTCAGCCAGTTGAACGATCCGTTCTACATTGTAGACAGCCGTAACTGGCAGGTGATCGGCATCAACCAGGATAAGATAAATGCCATGGGCGCTAAAGTGCTGGCCATTGAAAAAGAACGGCCCCACGTACCGCTGGAACGTGCTACCATGGCCATCCGCTTTAACGATTACTGTGTAGGTACCCAGTTTCACCCGGAGGCCGATGCGACCGGTATGCTGAAATACCTTAAAAAAGATCAGAAGAAAACGCAGGTAATAGCCGCGCACGGCGACGAAAAATATTACAGCATGCTCGAGCAGCTGGACGATCCGGACAAGATCCTTTACACGCACGACCATTTGCTGCCGGCCTTTTTTCAACAGGCGGCCACATTGGTGGAGAGCTAAATCCTATACGCTATGGTACCCGCAATCAGACTGAAATACAATAATACTTTTACGGACGGGCAGTACCGGCAGTTCCTGCAACAGCTCGCCGTAAAACAAGGTACCGAAGCGCCCCCGTTCCGCGTAGCCGAAACGCCGGTATTCGTGCCGAAGGCGCTGGGCGATAAATTACTGCAGGCAGGTGAAGATGTGATCAACACCATCCTGCAGCCGGATTTTAAAACGCGTACGGAAAAGTCGATCCCGAAACATTTGCATGTACCCGGCGAGAATGCCCACTCCCACTTCCTGATCGTCGACTTCGGCATTTGCCTGGACGAGAACGGGGAACTCACACCGCGGCTGATAGAACTGCAGGGCTTTCCGAGCCTGTTCGCCTACCAGGAACTGATGGCCCAGGCCTACCGTGACCACTTCTACGTACCGGAAGCTTATCATAATTTCTTTAACGGTTTCGATAGAAACACCTACTTCAATTTCCTGCGGGATATTATCGTCGGTCCGTACGATCCGCAACACGTGATCCTACTGGAAGTGTTACCGCATCAACAAAAAACAAGAGTAGATTTTTACTATACTGGAGAACAGCTGGGCATACCGGTGGTATGTGTAACAGAACTGATCCACGAAGGCAAAAAACTGTTCTACCTGCGGGATGGCGTAAAGACCTCCGTAAAGCGTATATACAACCGCGTTATATTCGAGGACCTGGAACGTTACAAGGAGCAGCTGGGCCCGATGGGGCACCTGTTCCATGAGCTGGACGTGGAGTGGATACCGCATCCTAACTGGTTTTACCGCATCAGCAAGTACACTTTGCCCATGATCAACAGCGCCTATGCGCCCAAGTCGTGGTTCCTGCACGAGCTGCCTGTATTACCCAAAGACCTCGACCAGTACGTACTTAAACCCCTGTTCTCCTTTGCCGGCAGTGGGGTGAAGATAGACGTAACCCCGGCGGACATAGACGCCGTGAAAGACCCGGAGAACTGGATCTTACAACAGAAAGTACATTACGCCCCCGTGGTGCAAACGCCGGAAGGGAACGCTATTTGCGAGATCCGCTTGATGTATGGCTGGCCCGAAGGCGCGGCCCGTCCCGTATTAATGCACAACCTGGCCAGGCTTAGCAAAGGCCGGATGATCGGCGTTGGCTTTAACGACGGGCAAACCTGGGTAGGCGGCAGCTGCGCATTTTTTGAACCATAAATACCCCACATATATGCAAAGAGTAAACATCAGCACCGGCGCGGTATGGGAAAGCAAAGTAGGCTACTCCCGCGCGGTAAGGATAGGCAACCTGGTAGAAGTTTCGGGCACCGTATCGGCCGATGGTGATAAAATTATTGGAGAAGGTGACGCGTACGAGCAAACGAAACATGCCCTGGCCAAGATAGAAGCCGCCCTTATTAAAGCCGGCGCCACGCTGCACGACGTGGTACGTACACGTATGTTCGTTACCGATATATCTTTATGGGAAGATATTGGCCGCGCCCACGCAGAGTTTTTTGGGGCTATTCGTCCCGCTACGACCATGGTAGAAGTGAATAAACTCATCGACCCACGTTTATTGATCGAGATAGAAGCCACGGCGGTAATGGCTCCCGGACATTAAGTGAGCGTATCTGCCATGAACTTACCTCGTGTTACGTTGTTTGCAGGATTGACCGGCCAGGGAAGCGGCCAGTATAATGAAAGCAATATGTTTCACAGGTAGTTGTTGAAGGAACGAAGTATAAAAAAACAGCCGGGCGTTTGGCCCGGCTGCAAGTAATATTAAGCGCCGAATTTTTCCTGCCAGGCCAGCATACCACCTGTAAGGTTTTTGATATTGCTGAAGCCCATTGTTTCGAGGACCATGGCCGCCTGTCCGCTACGGTTGCCGCTGCGGCAGTAAACGATCACTTCTTCGTCTTTCAGGTTGTCGATCGAATCGGTTTGCATAGAGCGGATGTCGCCCAGTGGCAGGTGGGTACCGCCAATGTTGAACTCCTCACGTTCGTGTGGTTCGCGAACATCTACCATGTTTACCTGCTCGCCCTTATCCAGCCTGCTTTTCAGTTCTTCGGGTGTGATATTTTCCATGTTATACGTTTTTAAGATAGGCAACGAAGTTACTCATTTTCCGGCACCACCGTATTTTCTGCCGGTGCAGGCGGTGTAGCACTCAATACCAGGTCGATCACCTCGCCCGCCCTGATCAGGTTACGATCGCCAAACTCATTACGCGCCGACGGTGTTTGTTTGATCACGTAAGCGTTTGATGTATCCGCCACTGGTCCGTCCATGAACATGGTACCCAATACGAGGTTCGTACCGGAGAGTACCGCTTTGGCCTCGATAAACGTGAGACCGATCAGCTCAGGTACCGGGTTTTCTACGTTGCCGGTGCCGCTGCTCAGTACCAGCGAGATGTTGCTTCCTTCAGGCACCATATCCCCCGGTTTTACCGGTTTGCCGTCCAATAATTGCTCCAATACGGTGTTGGCCGCGAAGTCAGGACGATACACTGTATCTCCCACATTCAGCCTGCGGCTTCTCAAGTTCATTTCCGCACTGCGGAAAGTCAGGCCTTCGAGGTCGGGCATTGCCACCATGGGCGGAACGATCTTTCTCACCGTCAGGTACACCGTACGCCCTACTTTCACGACATCACCGCGCTCCGGTGTTTGCTCCCAAACCGTGAGGGCGGGGATAGAATCGATATACACAGAATCCCTTACATCTACTTCAAAACCGGCATCTTCGAGGGCGGCGGTTGCATCTTCTATACTTTTACCCCGCACATCCGGCACCTGTAATGTATCACCATGGCGGGTAATGACACCCAGCGACATAAAGAAGATCACTGCCAGCAGCAGGACCAGTCCAATGGCGACCAGCAGGTTAAACCAGAAAGGCTTTTTCGTAATTTTTTCGAACACGTTTTTTATGTTTTTAGCCGGACAATGCTTCGTGCATTTCCGTTATTAGTTGGCCATCAGGCGATAAGGAAATCCTATTTTTTACGCAAACATTCTTCAATTAACATGCCGTAAAACTCCTGCAAGGTTTTGCCGGCAGCCCTTACCTGTTGCGGCACCAAACTGTTTTCTGACTGTCCGGGCATGGTATTTACTTCGAGGAAATACAGGTTCGCGGTATTATCTTCCAGGATGAAGTCGACACGCACAATGCCACGGCAGTTCAGCCGGTCGTACAACGCTGCCGCCGTCTTCCTTATTTTCTCAGCTGCTTCCTCCGGGATAGGCGCTGGCGTAATTTCTTCCGATACACCCGGTGTATACTTGGCCTCATAATCGAAAAACTCTTTGCTGCTACGGATCTCCGTGAGTGGCAGGATCGTGAGTTCACCGTTCACCTTATACAGTCCGCAGGTTACCTCGCGGCCTTTAATAAATTCTTCGATCAGCACCTGGCTGTCTTCTTTAAACGCTTTAGTGATCGCTGCTTCCAGCTCGCCCGTCTCGTTCACCTTAGACATACCGATGCTGCTGCCTCCTTCGGAAGGCTTCACGAATACCGGTAAACGCAGTCTGGACAAAATAGCTTTGGTATCGTACGTCTGGTCGCGGAAGATATGTTCCGATTTGGATACGTTTACTACGTTATAGGCGGCTACCACCTTGTTGCAATAGCTCTTATTGAAGGTGATGGCGGAAGTCACCATGCCGCAGCTCGTATAGGGGATGCCCAGCATTTCGAAGTAGCCCTGCAGGCGCCCGTCTTCACCCGGCGTGCCGTGTATACCAATAAACACCGCATCGAAGTTGATCTTCTGGCCATTGACCGTGAGGGAGAAGTCGTTTTTATCGATCTGCACCGCTTTTCCATCGGCACCCGTGTAGGCCCAGCCTTCGCGGGTCACCACGATCTTGTACACGTTGTACAGGTTAGCGTCGATATGTTTCTCAATAACGGCCGCGCTTTGCACGGATATTACGTATTCCCCGGAATAACCTCCGGCAACGAGGGCTATATTTTTCTTCATATGAATGACCAGTAAGTCAGCAAAAATAAAATTATCAACTTTAAAAGTTGCAAGTAAAATGATTAAAAATAAAAATAATAATAATTTGAACTGCCTGCGTGGCGAAGGTCGGCATTTCCGCATAAAAAAGCCCGGTTCAACCGAACCGGGCCTCTTATCGAAGAAATTTTCCTTATTATACGTGCAGTTTGTCCTTCTTTGCCATCAGTTCATCCACTGTTTCCTGGTACATTTCGTCAGGTACGCAGCAGTCTACCGGGCATACCGCGGCGCACTGGGGCTCTTCGTGGAAGCCCTGGCACTCGGTACATTTATTAGGAACAATATAGTAAGTATCAACACTCATGGGGGCATTACGCTGATCGGCGTCCATTGTGGAGCCATCCATCAGTGAAAAGCTGCCTTTAACAGTTGTTCCGTCAGCCAGAGCCCATTCTACCCCTCCTTCGTAAATTGCATTATTGGGGCACTCCGGCTCACAGGCGCCACAATTGATGCACTCGTCGGTTATCTTGATTGCCATGTTATAAACTTTTTGTTTAAGTAGTAAGCCATTAATTTTGCAAAACAAAAATAGAACATCTGGAATTTAAAAAATCAATTTATTTCTACCCATTCATGGATATATCGCAAAAAATAGCTGCACTGGTACGTTTAGGGCAATATTTGGACCCGGCTGACAAAGCGGGTAAAGACGAGCTGGAGGCCGTAAAGCAGCGGGCATTCGAGCAGAACGGCTGGTTTACACCGGAATTTATAGACCTGGCGCTGGCGAACATCTCGCGCTATTACCTGGATGGCAACGCCCTGCGCACCTGGCTGGATCAATACCCTAACGCCGGATCGCCTGCTACCGTAAAGGAAGTGGGCATCGTAGCGGCCGGTAATATTCCCCTGGTGGGCTTTCACGACTGGCTGTGCGGCTTCTTGAGCGGGCACAAGGTACGGTTGAAACTCTCCGGCAAGGACGAAGTGCTGATGAAACACATCCTGGCCAAGCTGGCCGAGTGGTACCCGGAAACGGCGGCGCTCACCTCCGTGGAAGAGATGCTGAAGAACTGCGATGCGTATATTGCGACGGGCAGCAACAATTCCGCCCGGTATTTCCATTACTATTTCGCCAAATACCCGCATATTATCCGTAAGAACCGCACTTCTACGGCTGTACTCACCGGTACAGAAACGGAGGAGGAGCTGGAGGCGCTGGCAGCGGATGTGATGGTTTACTTCGGCCTGGGATGCCGGAACGTGACGAAGGTGTACGTACCCGAAAACTACAATTTCGAGCCGCTGTTACAGGCGTTGCGGAAGTACGAGCATCTGATCGACCACAATAAGTATAAAAACAACTACGACTATAATCTCGCTTTGTTACTCCTGAACAACAACTACTACATGAGTAGTGGCAGCTTACTGATGCAGGAAAACCCGTCCCTGTTTTCGCCGCTGAGCGTGTTGCATTATGAATTTTATACGGACATACTCGCCCTGCATGCTGAACTTCGGGCCAATGACGAGGTACAGTGCATCGTAGGCCGCGGTGGGGTCGCGTTCGGGGCCGCACAGCAGCCATCACTCAGCGATTATGCCGATGGGGTTGACACGATGGCATTTTTAACGGGGTTGTAACTAACAAAATTTCAGGTTATTTGTTATTCTGACAGGCACTGCTAAAATTTTGGCAGTGCCTGTTCCGTTTTTATTTAAATGACTTTAACGATTGATATAAAAATGTGTTAAAGTGATTCTCTCTCTGCATTATAGATTAAACGCGGCCATTAAATTTGTATCAAAGGCATACTAATTGATCTATCAACACGAAAGCAAAAACGAAAATTCGATAACAATTTTTAAACCCTTAGAAATATGAAATTTCGACAAATTGCGGCAACCATTTTACTTAGTTCTGCCACTGCTTTTGCCAGCATATTTGTTTACAACAAATATTTACAGGACAAGCCGGGCATGTTCCAGAACGGATCGGACGATATTCCGGTGAACTACGCTAAATATACCAGCATGCCGGGCACGGCAGGCGCTAACGCTGCACCTACTGATTTTCAGCAGGCGGCCAAGGTCGCCTCTCCCGGTGTAGTGCACATCAAAACAAAGATCAACCCACGGAAAGTGAGCAATAACCTGGAGCGCCGTAAAAGCCCGCTGCAGGACCTGTTCGGTGGTGAAGACGACTTCTGGGATGAGTTCCTGGGCAACCGCGGAGGACGCCAGTATTATATTCCCGGCCAGATGGCTTCCGGTTCCGGTGTATTGATCTCTGACGATGGGTATATCGTAACGAATAACCACGTGGTAGATGGTGCCGACGAAGTGAGTGTAACACTTGCCAACAACAAAACCTTCCCTGCCAAGATCGTAGGTATCGATCCTAATACCGACCTGGCAGTGATCAAGATCGAAGCGACGAACCTCCCCTACCTCCTGTACGGTAACTCCGACGAGGTGAATGTAGGTCAGTGGGTACTGGCGATCGGTTACCCGTTGAACCTGGATGCGACCGTTACCGCTGGTATCGTGAGCGCCAAAGCACGTAGCATTGGTATTAACAGGCAGAACAGCCGCCGTGCGATCGAGTCTTTCATCCAGACGGATGCGGCCGTGAACCAGGGTAATAGTGGTGGTGCATTGATCAACACCGCGGGTGAACTGATCGGTATTAATGCTGCTATCGCCTCTCCTACCGGTGCGTACGCAGGTTATTCTTACGCCATCCCCGTGAACCTGGTGAAGAAGGTGGTAAATGACCTGTTGAAATATGGTAACGTACAACGTGCCTACCTCGGTATCAACTATAGTGACCCATCAGTCATGACCGAAAGGGAAAGGCAGGAACTGGGTGTGAGTCCGGACTTTAACGGTGTGGCCGTAGCCGCGGTTCCCGAAATAGGCGCAGCTTACAAGGCTGGTATTAAACGTGGTGATATCATTACAGGTATCAATGGCGTACCTACACCTACTGCTGCCGAAATGATGGAACAGGTGGCCCGTTACAAACCCGGTGACAAAATCACCATCAGCTACCTGCGTGACAACAAGGCTTATACCGTTAGCACCACGCTGAAAAATGCGGCCGGTACTACCGACATCGTAAAAGCAGACGTACTTGACTATCTCGGTGCAGACCTTGAACCCATCCGCAGTGAAGCTGCCCGTGAGGTAGGTATAGATGGCGGCGTACAGGTAATCGGCATCACCACCGGTATCCTGAAAAAGCAGACCACCATGAAGCCAGGCTTCGTCATCCTGAAAGCAGGCGATACGAAAGTAACGAGCCTCGAAAGCCTGAAAAAGGCACTGGAAAAGAATCCAAGCACCCAACTGGTAGGCTTCTACCCTCGTATGGGCGGCGGACTGGTGTACTATAACATCAAGATGACTGAAGACTTTTAGTAACGTTTTTCATATAGGTTTTATAGGTTAGGAACGAAAAGCCCCGGCGATGGCCGGGGCTTTTCTATTGGACAAAAAAAAGCCGGCATCACTGCCGGCTTCCTTAATAATATAGCCGCATCCTATAAGTTGATCACCCCTTTCAGCTGGGTAAAGAACTCGTCCTTTTTGCGGGAGGAGATCGGAATGTTTTTCTGGTCACTCATGATAACGGCGGTACCCAGGCCTTTGATGATTTTCACGATGTGGTGAATATTGATCAGGAAGGATTTGTGTACGCGGTAAAAACCTTTGTCGGACAGCATCTCTTCATACTCCTTGAGAGACTTGGAGATGAGGTGCGAAGCATTGTTGATCAGCTGTATTTTGGTGTAGCTGTCGAACGCTTCGCAATAAATGATATCTTTCAGATCTATTACGTTATACCCGTCGTTTACCGGGATTACGATCTTAGAGAAGGCGTTATCGTTGTTTTTTACGTAGTCTTTAAGGATGGATGCCAGTTCGTTCAGGCGGCCTTTTTTGCTCTTCTTCACTTTTTCGAGCGCATCTTCCACCTCGCTTACCTTGATAGGTTTAAGCAGGTAATCCAAAGCGGCAAATTTAATGGCCTGAAGCGCATATTCCTGGAAAGCGGTAATGAAGATGACTTCAAAATTCAGTACAGGGAACATTTCCAGCAGCTGAAACCCGTTGTGGGGAGGCATTTCGATATCAAGAAAAAGCACATCGATAGGATTCTCCTTGATCATTTCAGCGGCATCATGGATATTTTGCGCTTCGCCGATAACTTTTACGTCTTTGCAATAATTCTCCAGAATATTCCGGAGGATATGTATGTTGCGGACTTCATCGTCAACGATGGCAGCTTTTATAATACTCATAGCATCTTTACAATGGGAATCCGGACCACCACCAGGGTACCTTCCCCGGAGCCTGACCCAGACTTAAATTTATCAATAATTTCTAGTTTTCCAATGCTTCCATTAAAAGATTTAATGATCTGCAGTCTTTCTTTGATTACGCTGATAGCGGTGGATTCGTGCTTTACCAACTTATTGCTTTTTAACGCATTAGACTGTTCCCAGCCGATGCCGTCGTCATCTACCGCGCAGTAGAGCAAGTCGTTTTCAAGCTTCATTTTCACTATAAGCCGCCCGCTCCCGTTTTTAGGAGCAAGTCCGTGTTTAATGGCATTTTCGAGAATTGGCTGAATCAGCATCGGCGGTATATATATGGTATACTCCTTTAGCTCCTCCTCTATTTCAAACTGGTACACGAATGAGCTGGCGAACCTGATCTTTTCCAATTCCAGGTACCTGGTGAGGAATGCGATTTCATCTTCCAGCGAAATAAACGACTTCCGTGAGTTGTTCAGCATCTGGCGCATCAGGGTGGCAAAATCTGCCAGGAAATTGAGCGCTTGTTTCTCTTCTCTCTCCAGTATAAGATGCTGTACTGAATTTAACGAATTGAAAATAAAATGCGGATTCATTTGGTTGGTTAAGGCCTTGGCCTCCAGTTCGGCAATCCGCCGGTTATACTCGGTTTTTCGTTTCTCAGCCGCTTTTATCCGCCGCACAATAAAACGCAATATAATTAAAATTCCCAATACTCCCAGTAGCACCAGTATGCCCCTGGCCCACCATTGCTGGTACCAGCGCGGCATAATATCCATCGTAAGTGCCAGCGCCGGCCCCCAGTCGCTCCTATATTTACGTGCCCGTATCAGCAACTGATAGTGCCCGGGCTGCAAGTCCGGGAAGGGAATAATGTTCGACTTGGTAGTCACCCAGCTGAGGGTGTCGCCAGACAAGTTATATTGATACTCGACCAGGTCGGGCAGATCGTACGCAATAGCACCGAATTCCACCTCGAATGCACCTTTGCTTTCGTAGAGATGGGTGAATTGCGCCTTCGGTAGATAAGAACTGTCGCCGTACCGGATCGCATTCATGTAAATCGTCGGCGGAATGGTATCCATCGGGATGTTGTCTGCATTGAAGTAACACAAACCGTTAGAGGTAGCGATCAGCAAAGTATCCCCATCAGAATGAATATCACGGATATCGTCGGACATGAGGCCGTCGGTGGACGTAATATTCCGCAGCAGCGACTGCGACTTCGTGTCGATCACCGATACACCTCGGTTGGTCGCTACATACAGGCGGCCGTGGCCGTCGTAATATAGCTGCTGGCAAATATCGCTCGCCAGGTTTTCGCGGGAGGTGAATTGTTTTTGTACTTTATTATCGCGCACCATGTATATACCCTGGTCACTGGTGCCCACCCACAGGTCGCCGTTAATCCACTCCAGGTCCTTAATGCTTTGCTTCAGTCGCATATCCCCGCTGTTAGCGAGTTCGGGCGCTACCGATTCGGAACCATAGTAAAGTCCGTTGTTCGTGCCGATGTAATAAGAGGTATCCGTAGGACAACTTACCGCCATCGCCAGTACATCCAGCGGCACCGTTTTTTGTTCCCCGTTTCCCAATGTGACCAGTTTTTTATCTGCCGCCACTCTTATCTTTCCCGAGGGCGTTACCTTGATATCTTTGATCATACGGATAGCCTGCAACAAACGTACCCGCTGGCTGAGGCGGTCGAGCAGAAATATATTATTATCCGTACCGACGAGCATGTCCTTCTGCTTGTAAGGCGAGATGTACAACACACTGTTTCGGCCGCCTGTCGAGTCGAGACTGAACTGGCGCACACGCCCGAGGGTATCTACCCGGCTGAGCATGCCACCGTTCTGGCCCACATAAAGGCTGCCATCCTGCTTGTCCTTACGCACGCTAAATACAGAGTGCGACATCAACCCATTCGTATTATCAAGATAGCTGAAGTAGAAGTTTTTGTAGGGAATATGATACACTCCATCCCCATACGTGGTGATCCAGATATTGCCGTCGCGGTCGTTCAGGATAGATGTGATGAAGTGATTGTTCAATAAACGGCTTGCCTTTTTAGCGCCTTTAAAGAAATCCTTGATGAAATACAGCGCGCGCGGCGTACCTATCCAAAGGTTGTCACGGTCGAGGCAGATACTGCTGATTTCTTCATTGATGCCAAAATCGCGGCCATTGAAGAAAGGCACCACGTCCTTTTTGGTGTAAGAGAACGCCATGTTCTTATACGTCAGCACGGCGCGCTGGCGGATGCGTTCGATGAAACCGATCTCGTTCAGGCCATATGGAACGGTGGTATATACCGTTTCCGTTTTGTCTTTCAGGTCCTGCAACGAGTTCAACCTGAAAAATGCCTGTAGCGGCCGGAACGTACTGTCATTCTTCAGGAAGAAGAACTTATCCGTAGGAAACGTTTTCCATTTATCGTAAACCGCGGTGCGGCCGTTGTAGAACACAACGCGGCCTCCCCCGTTCAGGAAGTACAATCCCTGAGCGCGGTCTTCGAAAACATTTTCAAGTTCTGATAAGCCGTTATTTCCCAGGCGAAGCGTGGAGTCGTTTTCGGCGTTATGTACGAAGTGATTGCCGAAAAATGACAGCTTGCCATTATAACTAAAGAACCAGACCCGGTTGCGCGAATCTGCCGCCAGTTTTATTACGTCATTATCTGTGAGTCCGTCCTTTTTGGTATAGTTACGAAAACGTTTACCGTCAAATTTGCTCACACCGGTGGGCGTAGCAAACCAGATGAAGCCGTCCCGGTCCTGGGCGGCTGCATACACGGTAGCATTTGCCAGTCCGTCTTTTACGTTGTAATTACGGATAAACAGGCCCTGTCCATGTGAAGAAAGGGCCAGCAGCAGGCATACGGGCAACCACCTCGCGATATACTGTATAGATGGCATCAGCTAAATTTAACTCTTTATCCTGATATTAAGTTAGCGACTTATATCTTCTAAGTTATTTCCCAACGAGGTGTATCGGTTAATAGTGTGTTTAGTAAGCTCTTGCGAAAAGTACGCGCTCTTTCGACGGTTTGCCTGTCAATATACAAACACCCTCTTCCTGTGGATTATCCAAAGGAATACAACGGATGGTCGCTTTTGTACGTTCCTTGATTGCTTCTTCCGTTTCGGCAGTGCCATCCCAATGGGCAGATATGAAGCCGCCTTTTTCGTCGAGCAGTTTTTCGAACTCTTCGAAGCTGTTGGCCGGTGTGATGTTTGCCTGCTGGAAAGCTTTCGCCTTGTCGAACATACCCTGCTGGATCTCGTCGAGCATGGTTACGATCGTACCTGCCAGTCCATCCAGGGAAAGACTTGCTTTCTCTTTTGTATCGCGGCGGGCCACTTCGGCTACGTTATTTTCCAGGTCGCGGGCGCCGATCGCAACGCGAACGGGTACACCTTTCATTTCGTACTCGGCAAACTTCCATCCCGGACGGGCATTATCGTTGTCGTCGTATTTTACACGGATACCTGCTTTTTTCAGTTCGGCTACGATTACACTGATCTTTTCGTCGAGGGAGGCTTTTTGATCAGCTCCTTTGTATATAGGTACGATTACCACCTGCAACGGGGCTATTCTCGGAGGCAATATCAATCCATCGTCGTCGCTGTGCGCCATTACCAGGGCTCCTATCAGGCGGGTTGATACGCCCCAGGAAGTCGCCCACACATAATCGAGTTTGTTCTCCTTGTTGGAAAATTTAACGTCGAATGCTTTAGCAAAATTCTGGCCAAGAAAGTGTGAAGTACCTGCCTGAAGGGCTTTACCGTCCTGCATAAGCGCCTCAATGCAGTAAGTATCAACAGCACCGGCGAAACGTTCCGAAGGAGATTTTACCCCTTTGATCACTGGAACAGCCATATAATTCTCTACGAAATCGGCATAAACTTCCAGCATCTGTTTGGTTTCAGCTACCGCCTCTTCCGAGGTGGCGTGTGCGGTATGCCCCTCCTGCCAGAGGAACTCGGCGGTACGGAGGAACAGGCGCGTACGCATTTCCCAACGTACAACGTTGGCCCACTGGTTAATGAGGATCGGCAGGTCGCGGTAAGATTGGATCCAGCCTTTGTAAGTATTCCAGATGATGGCTTCGCTGGTAGGACGGACCACGAGTTCTTCCTCCAGTTTCGCTTCCGGGTCGACCATAAGGGCGCCTTTTTTATCCGGGTTGGTTTTCAGACGATAGTGAGTCACTACGGCGCATTCTTTGGCGAAGCCTTCGGCGTTCTGCTCTTCCGCCTCGAACAGGCTTTTGGGCACGAACAGCGGGAAATAAGCGTTCTGGTGGCCGGTTTCCTTAAACTTGCGGTCCAGCACATCCCTCATGTTCTCCCACAATGCAAAGCCATAGGGCTTAATCACCATGCAACCCCTCACGGCAGAATAATCCGCCAGCTGGCCTTTGAGGACCAGGTCGTTATACCATTGGGAATAGTCTTGTGAGCGGGCTGTGATCTCTTTACTCATATCGTTTTTCTTTTAACCTTTAGTCATGTTTAAAATTGCATAAGCCTATGAATGTCAGCTAATTAAAATAATTCGAAACCATCCATCCCGGAATTTAACTGTAACATAACAGCCAGTCTGACCGTTTATGTTATTGGCTTACTTTTTGTTTCATTATAATATGAAACAAACGCAAACATAATACGAAATCGGCAAATG
Organism: Chitinophaga horti; assembly: GCF_022867795.2. Lineage (NCBI taxonomy): Bacteria > Pseudomonadati > Bacteroidota > Chitinophagia > Chitinophagales > Chitinophagaceae > Chitinophaga > Chitinophaga horti. Next base: position 3,366,314 of record NZ_CP107006.1, read on the forward strand.
CTCAATTGGTTTGCGAAGATAATAAAACCGGATTGGGCGTTGGCATGTTTGGGCGACAAAATTGCATGTTTCAACGGGAATTTCGCGTAAAAATGATTAAATTTGATATAAATAAAATACACTCAAGATGATGAAACCTATGACATACAGTGCGGCAGTGGCGATGCTCATTTTGAGCAGTTGTTCTTCCGCATACAAGACAGCGCAGACGCCGGATGACGTGTATTATTCTCCATCCAAACCTGTGTACGCCAGCAATACGCAAAGGCAGGCATCTTCGCAGGCTGTTGACCAGGATTCTGAACGTTACGTTACTTATGATGATAATGGCCGTAGTACGGACACTTACGTGACTTATGAGGATGAGGATGAAGAAAAGTACGACTACGCACGCCGTCTCGACCGCTTTAACAGGCCTTATTCCGGTAGCTACTGGGATAACTATTACTACGACGACTTCTACTTTGGCGGACCAAGCCTCTATTCCGGTATGTACAGCCCTTATTTCGGCAGAGCCGGTTGGGGCATGTCTATGGGCTTAGGCTGGGGTGGCGGTTTTAACAACTGGTACTCTCCTTACAGCGCCTGGGGCTGGGGTTCTCCGTACAATCACTTCTATTATGGCATGCCGGCCTACAGCTATTGGGGCGGTGGTTATGGTGGATGGTACGGCGGTGGTTCACCGTGGTTCGGTTCACCGTGGTACGGCGGGTTTTATCCCGGTGGTGTTCATGGTGGCGGTGGCAGCTACAGACCAAGACCTGCGAATGCATGGAGCCCACGTGGTTCTACGTCTTCACCTGTTTACGGCAACAGCCGCGGACGTTTATCCAACGGAAGCGGTAGTGGTAACTACAATGGCGCCGCTCCTGTAAGAACTTTTGACAGGACGCGTACAGGTGGTAACACTGGCGGCAGGGTTGCGGCACCAAATACAGGTGATCGTGGCAATGCAGGCGTTCCCCGCAGAACATTCGACAGATCTGGTTCAGAACGTCCGGTGACTGCTCCGTCAAGGCCAGCAAACAACCAGCCTACACGTAGCTTCGACCGTTCCAGCTCGAACAATAACAGTCAGCCGTCTTATAACCCTCCACCATCAAGGTCCAGCTCACCGTCTTACACTCCAAGTAACAGCGGTTCCAATTCAGGTAGCAATAGCGCTCCTGTAAGGTCTGGACGCAGAGGCTAGTCACAATATTGAAATACCCCGGGCCGTTACTAACCCGGGGTATTTTATACCAGCCTATTTTTGCCGTTCCATTTTAAAATACTGTTTACAAGATGAATAAAAGAATCACAGGTCTTTTAGTAGCCCTTTGTGTATCCGGTCAGTTAATGGCGCAGGATGAAGCAGATGCGCTACGTTACAGCCGCACCGTTTCGGGCGGTACAGCACGCACCCAGGCCATTGGCGGAGCGATGGGCTCTCTCGGTGGCGATTACTCTGCAGCACATATGAACCCGGCAGGTCTGGGCTTTTTCAGAACGAATGAGTTCGTGATCACGCCAGGATTTTATTTCCGTAATAACGAATATACTTACCGCGGTTTCAAGGGAGACGACAGCAAGTCAGGCGCCGCGCTGCCTAATGCAGGTCTGGTGTTTGGCATGCCGACTAACAACCCGAATTCCAAATGGAAGAACGTAACCCTGTCACTGGGTTTCAACCGTACGGCGAACTTCAACAACCGTCGTTATGTGGATGGCGACAACTTCGATCATTCGCTGACAGAGAAGTACCTGGAGGACCTGATTAATAGCGGAACCACTTCTATATCTGCCGCTACGAACAACTTTCCGCTTGGCGCGAGCCTGGCTTTCAATACGTTCCTTATTGATACGATTGCCGGCGCGGGTGGACAGATTGACGGTTTTCGCAGTAATGTATTTCCGAGCTATGGCCTTCGCCAGATCGATGAGATCGAGGAGAAAGGTGGTACCGATGAATTTGCGATCGGTTTTGCCGGCAACTATTCCGACAAGTTATATGTGGGCGTAAGCCTGAATGTGCCGAGCATTCACTATGAGCGCAACCGCACGTACACGGAAGGCGACATCTCCAACGACTCTCCGGATAATGATCCCGGGTTTTACTACTGGACATTGACCGACCGTGTTAAAACAGATGCGGTAGGCTTCAATGCTAAATTGGGCTTGATTTACAGCCCCAATGGCGCGTTCCGCCTGGGTGCTGCGTTTCACCTACCTGGTACAACCTGAAAGACGCATCTACAGCAGAAATATTTATCGACTCTGAAACTTATGATCCGAATGGTGATGGTACGCAACGTTTCATGAACACCACCGACCTTACCGACGGCTACCCGGTTGAATACGAATACAACCTCCGTACACCCTGGAAAGGTATGGTGAGTGCCTCTTACATCATCGGCGCCAATTCTTCGGATGTAAAGCAGCAACATGGTTTTATTACGGCTGATGCGGAATATGTGAACTATGCCGCGATGAAGTATAAGTTTAACAAAGGCAGCCAGTCCGACCGTGACTATGCCAATGCACTGAACAACTCCATCGACCAGATGTATAAAGGTGCATTGAACGTGCGTGTGGGTGGTGAGCTGAAATTTAACGTATTCGCGGCGAGAGCAGGTTTTGCGTACTACAGCAGCCCTTACGAAGATTCCAACATGGACGGCTCTAACATGAAACTGAGCGGTGGTGTGGGTTACCGCAACCGTGGCTTCTTCATCGATCTTACTTACGTACACACGATCGCCAAAGATACCTACTATCCATTCCGTTTGCAGGACGATGGTGGCGTACCCGTTACAGCAGCGCAGGGCAACCTGACAGGCGGTAACATCCTGGCCTCCGTGGGCTTCAAATTCTAAAAGGATTCAATCGAGAAATAATGCAGAAGGCCGGTCACTGACCGGCTTTTTGTTTTAGTACCCATTGCAGCACCTCCTCCCCTTTGCGGGCGTCGAACCAGGTGGTGGCGGGGTCTTTACGGAACCAGGTGAGCTGGCGTTTGGCGTACTGGCGCGTGTGCACCTTAATATTTTCAGCCGTTTGTGCGAGTGTAGCGTTGCCGTCGAGGTAGTCGAACACCTCGGTGTAACCAACCGTTTGCAGGGCGTTGTGTTTGCGGTAATCCATTACACTTTTCACCTCTTCTACCAGGCCGTCGGCGATCATCATGTCCACCCGGCGATTGATATTTGCGTGCAATTCTTCTTTGGGTAAAGTCACCCCTATCTTAATGATCCGGAAGTTGCGCTGTTGCGGCGTAGCAGTACGATACACCATGATCGACTGTCCCGTGGCTTCCAGCACTTCGAGCGCGCGCATGAGGCGGGCAGGATTTTGCGTTTCGGCTACCGCGTAGAAAGCGGGGTCGCGTTGCTGCAATGTTTCCTGCAGCCAGGTGAGGCCATTTTGTTCATAGCCTGCCCGCACAGCATCCCGCACCTGCGGCGGAATAGCTGGGATTACATCCATGCCCTCGCAGAAGGCGCGGACATACAACCCCGTGCCACCGCACATGATGGCCGTATCGTTCCCTTTAAAAATATTAGAAGCATATTGCAGGGCCAGTTGCTCGAACGTGGCTGCATTCACCTCTTCGCGGATGGAGTGGGAATTGATAAAATAATGCGGCACGGCCATCAGTTCCGCAGGGGAAGGTTTGGCCGTGCCTATAGAAATTTCTTTATAACACTGTCGGGAGTCTGCGGAGATGACCGCTGTTTGAAAGTGTTGTGCGAGCTTTATGGCGAGTGCGGTTTTGCCCGCTGCCGTAGGGCCCGTGATGATGATAACGGTTTTGCTCATCGGCTAGAAGTAGTTCTCCTCGCTGCCGCCTTCGTCGCTGCCGCCTTCGTCTTCGCGTTCTGTTTCTTCCCCGTCCTCTCCTTCTTCGCCAAAGCCGTCTTCGGACGTGCTGCCTTCGCGGTTCAGGTCATACTTTTCTTCCATCTCTACGAGTTTATCGCCGATGAGGCCTTTGGTACCGTACTGGCTTGGCGCAAGGCCTTCCTTACGTACACAGGCAGGGTATTGTACTTTAATGCTTTCTTCTTTGGATACGCCGATCAGTTCTACCATGAACGTCCAGTTCTTGGCGAAGTCGTATACGTAAATAAACTTCTGGTTAGGATCTTTTACTGCTGCAGCGATCTTGGTTTCGTGCATCAGCAAAGGTTCTGCCTTACGTGGCTGATCATCTTTTTCGAGAATGATTTCGCGGCCACGCTGCCAGTTATCGTTGCTGCGATGAAAAGTGGCTTTGTGTTTGGAGTCAAACTCATATGCCTTCAAGATGGCTTCATGAAACGCTAAAAAAGACTGATCAGGCTTGATAGCAATATCTCTGTACACACTTTCGTCTTCCTCCCAGTAAACTCTGAATTTCAAAACCGGCATATATAACAGTTAAGGTTTGCAAAATATGGCTGATGATAAACGGTAACCAGCGATGAATTTAAATCAATTTGTTATAACCTGAAAATTACGGACAACCCTTAATTGGTCAAAATTAACACTTTATTTGACAGGTATCAAGTTCAGTTCCCTGGCCTTTTGCAGCATAAACTGGTAGGCAGCATCGTGGCTATTCTCAATTTCGCCGTCCAGGATTGCCTCACGGATGGCGGTTTTAAGATCACCTACCGCCTTGCAGGGGGTAATCCGAAGGTTTCCATGATCATCTCTCCGGTAACGGGCGGCTGCCAGTTGCGGATGCGATCTTTCTCTTCTACCTCCTTCAAACGTTCGCGCACCAGTTCGAAATTCTCGAGGTAGCGCTTCACTTTTGCTTTGTTCTTGGAAGTGATATCCGCCTCGCACAGCATCATCAGCGACTCAATATCATCGCCTGCATCGAACAGAAGGCGACGTATAGCCGAATCGGTTATATTTTCCTTGGTGAGCGATATGGGGCGTAGGTGAAGTTCTACCAACTTCCGTACCAGCTTCATCTTTTCGTTAAGCGGAAGCTTCAGGCGTGTGAAAATACGGGGTACCATTTTTCCACCTACTGCGTCGTGACCATGGAACGTCCAGCCATGGCCATCTTCGAAGCGTTTGGTAGCCGGCTTGCCAATGTCGTGTAAAAGGGCGGCCCAGCGTAACCAAAGATCGTCTGTGTTACGGCAAATATTGTCGATCACCTGTAAGGTGTGGTAAAAATTATCTTTATGTCCTTTGCCGTCCATGGTTTCCACACCTACCAGGTCCGTCATCTGCGGGAAAATGATCTTGAGCAGGTTGGATTTATAGAGCAGGTCCAGCCCCACGGAGGGCTTGGGCGACAGCAGAATTTTATTCAGCTCGTCGGTAATACGCTCCTGCGAAACGATTTTGATGCGTTCTGCATTTTTGCGGATGGCTTCAAAAGTTTCGGGCAGGATAGTAAAATGCAGTTGCGAGGCGAAACGAATCGCCCGCATCATCCGTAAGGGATCATCGCTAAAAGTGCGGGAAGGCTCCAGCGGCGTGCGAATCAGCTTCTTGCCCAGGTCTTCCTGTCCACCGAAAGGGTCGATCAGTTTACCGTAATCCTGTTCATTCAGGCTGATAGCCAGTGCATTAATGGTAAAATCCCGGCGGTCCTGGTCATCTTCGAGCGTACCGGTTTCCACGGCAGGTTTGCGGGAATCGGAGCGATAGCTTTCGCGGCGGGCGCCTACGAACTCAACCTCCACATCCTGCCAGCGGATTTGCGCTGTACCAAAGTTTTTGAAGAAAGCCACGTGAATGTTGGGGCCGAGCAATTCCGCGGTGCGATGCGCCAGCGCGATGCCGTCTCCAACACAAACAATATCAACATCTTTCGTTTTACGTCCTAATATCTTATCCCTCACAAATCCACCAATCAGGTAGCAGGGCACGCCGAGCGACTTAGCCGCTTGTGCAATGCGCTCGAACAGCTGTCCTTCCGCGGGTGTAAAGGGAATGTCCATATGCCTGAAATTCATATCCAAGGCGCAAATGTAAATGAATTAAGTCAAGAAAAGGAATCGCCTAAGGCCTTATTACCTCCATTTCGCCGGAGGGCAACAGCCTTACGATGCGCGAAGCCTGGGCCGCAGCCGCTTCCTCCCGGCGGTATAGCACCGCATAATCCACGCCATTTATGATCCGGGGCGACACGGCGCTGAAATTTGCCGGCGAAGGTTCCCCACTGATATTTGCAGACGTGGAAACCAATGGTTTACGTAGTCTTTTTACCAGGTGCCGGCAAAAATCTTCCTTCACGATACGGATGGCTACGCTGCCATCCTCGTTAATGACATTGTCTGCCAAGCCGAGCGCGCCCTGGTAAATCACCGTGGTGGGCCGGTCGAAGCCAGCGATAATATCTGCGATATCCGGAGGCGTGTGGGCCACATATTTGAGCAAGTCGCGCACGTCGGCCAGGAGAATGACCAGGCTCTTTTTTTCATCGCGGTCCTTGAGTTTAAACACTTTTGCCACAGCCGCCGCGTCGGTGGCATCGCAGCCTATCCCCCAGATCGTATCAGTTGGATAGAGAATGGTGCCGCCATTGCGGAGCGCTTCCAGGCTGTTAACGATGTCCTGTTCGAAGTTCATGTTGATAAATTTCCATTACTACTTCCGCCGTTTTTTGAGCGGTAAATTGTTGTGCATGGTCGAGCCCCTTCAGGCGCATACTGTTGACCAGGGCTGTATCGCCCGCTACCCTTTCCATCGCATGCGCGATACTCTCGGGCCGAAGCGGATCGATGTAGAGCGCAGCCTCGCCGCCCGTTTCATGAAAGCAGGAACCCTGCGAAGTGATTACCGGCGTCTGGCTCCAGAGCGCTTCCAGGATGGGGATGCCGAATCCCTCGAAAACAGAAGGATATATGAGTCCTGCGGCCCCCTGATAAAGGGCGGGCAGGTCGTGGTAAGCGAAGCTGGCCATCTCGTTAAGAAAGAAAACCTTTTGCCCCAGCCCATGCTCACTCACATATTCCTTTACCTTCTTTTTATATCCTGAGCCATCGCCTAACACCACCAGCGGCAGCGACGCGCCGTTGAGGAGAGACATAGCTTTTACAATGCCCAGGAGATTTTTTCGCTCTATAATAGAACCCACGTACAGGAAATATTCCTTTGGCAGGTTATACTTATCCAACATTACGTTGATATGTGCTTTCGGGTGTTCGATCGCAAAAGCCGGATCACACGCCTGGTAGGCAACGGAGATCTTTTCCGGCGGTGTTTGATAATAATGCACCAGGTCATCCTTCGTCTGCTGACTGATCGCAACTACCCTGTCGGCCTTTTCGCAGGCGTATTTCGCCTTTTTGCGGTAGGTGTATACATCGATGGGATTGTACTGCTCCGGGTAGCGCTCAAAGATCAGGTCGTGCATGGTAACGATGCTTTTCACCCCTGTTTTATGGATGCCGAAAGGAAGTTCGTGACTAAGGCCGTGAAAAATATCCAGCTTATGACGCGAAAGTTCGCCGGAAATAAAACGGCTGCGCCAGGCCGAACGAAACAGCTTATGCAAAGCCTGCTGCGGCTGTACCGTGTGCATATTGGAATAAGCGCCGGCGGCAAACATGCCGGTGATTTTAGGAGCGAACAGGTAATATTGATGTTCCGGGTGAAAAGTAGCAAGGGAATGGATGAGCGTCCGGCTATAATTGCCGAGCCCTGTTTTGTTCTGATAAGCCCTTTTGGCGTCGAAACCGATATTCAAGCGTAGGATACTTTGATGAAACGCCAAAAGTAACAGGAAAAATCGGCAATCCGGCCCATCTCTACATTTTTCGCTTTCTTCTTTTATTTTTGCGGAAAAATTATCAATCCGATGGAATTACAGCAACAGATATTAGCGGCTTGGAACGACCGGGCGCTTTTGCAGCAAACCCAGTACTCCGATGCAGTAAGGGCAGTGATTGAAAGTGTGGACAAAGGTAAACTGAGAGTAGCAGAGCCAACCGCAGATGGATGGCAAGTGAACGAGTGGGTAAAACAGGCCATCCTGATGTACTTTTCCATTCAGTCTATGGAGACTATGAGCCTGCCTCCTTTCGAGTTTTATGATAAAATGAAACTGAAAACCAATTACGCGGAACTCGGCGTTCGTGTAGTACCTCACGCGGTTGCACGTTACGGCGCATTTATCGCAAAAGGCGCTATTCTTATGCCTTCTTATGTGAACATTGGTGCTTATGTGGACGAGGGTACCATGGTGGATACCTGGGCGACCGTAGGTTCCTGCGCGCAGATCGGTAAGAACGTACACCTGAGCGGTGGCGTAGGTATCGGCGGCGTACTCGAGCCCCTGCAGGCCAGCCCCGTAATCATTGAAGACGGTGTGTTCGTAGGTTCGCGTTGCATCGTAGTAGAAGGCGTACACGTAGAGAAAGAAGCCGTACTCGGTGCAAACGTGGTACTGACAAAATCTACTAAGATCATCGACGTAACAGGTGCAGAGCCTGTTGAATTTAAGGGTCGTGTACCAGCGCGCAGCGTGGTGATTCCTGGTTCTTACACCAAGAAATTCCCTGCGGGTGAATACCAGGTGCCTTGCGCGTTGATTATTGGTCAGCGTAAAGCATCTACCGATTTGAAGACGAGTTTGAATGATACGTTGCGTGAGTTCAACGTGGCTGTTTAATTTTACTTGGTGGCCCTGCTTTGGCGGGGCTGCTCTTTTTTTGTTCCTGTTTTGAAAAAAAATTTGGAAATAAATTAAGGTTGCTTACCTTTGCAATCCCTTAACACGGAACAAGATGCCCAGATGGCGAAATTGGTAGACGCACTGTGTTCAGGTCGCAGCGCCGGCAACGGTGTGCTGGTTCGAATCCAGTTCTGGGCACCTGAAAGAAAGGTCGGAGTTTTACTCCGGCCTTTTTCTTTTTTACGTTTAGGAAACGCACTACATATTGGAAGGATAATCCGTCTTTTTAGTCACGAGCGTATTACATCCGACAACGAGGGAATAACTGTAAAAATTCGTTACAACAAAATGCCTTTGGGGCTGAAATTTTTGATGGGTCTGTTGTTTTTTAGTGACAGGTATATTCCAGTTCCTTTCACTTAGGTAAATCTTCTCCCACGGCTACGTTTTCTATACTTCTCAGTTAAGGCGTTGATCAGTCCATCCAACGATAACAAAAACATCGCGTAAAAAAATCTTGCTACTCTAATTTACGCTTATTATTTTCGCCTTGTTATTCACCTGGAATGGCCGTTAATCTGATACCTGTACCGTGACCCGTAATTGAATCCGCAAAGACGCAGATCGCTAACATCCGCCAGTAACATTATTAACCTATTAGTGCAAACCCGATGTGGCAAGTGGTGCACCTATGCGATTTTTTTATTGACGAATGTTCGCTCAGTCGTGTATGGCCATCTCTTTACCGCTTCAATTAACCAGTTAAACACCTGTTGGCCGGTTATTCGCCGCTTTGGACGAGACTAAGCATATAAATTCGCTGCCATAGCAGGGCGGACGCTCCCTGTATGCGGCTCTGGAACATTAAAATCCCTGTAAGAAAAAGTATTAACTATGAAGAAACGCATTATACGTAGGATCATCATCATCCTAACCTTGTTTGCTAGCTGTAACCTCTCGGTCCGAGCCCAAACGAACTATATTCCACCCGCACCGCAGGTGTCCTTCGCAGCCCCTGAGCAGTCCGCGATTGCTAAATTTATCAATTACCCGGTGAGTTACAATGCCGGGCTTCCCAATGTGTCCATACCCATATATGAGATTAACACCGGCGAGCTTGTGCTGCCAATTTATCTGAGCTACCACGCCTCTGGTGTAAAAGTATCCGAGTACGGTGGGTGGGCCGGTATTGGCTGGACGTTGAATATCAATCCGTCGATTTCGAAAAGCATTAATGGGTTCGATGATGATATGGGATACTTAGCGAACACTAACTTTGGAAAAGTATTTACGGATGTTCACTATAAAAAAGACATCATCAACGGTGAAAAGTGGACGGATGAAACGCCGGACGATTTTTACTATAAGTTGCTGAAAAAGAGCGGTCGGTTTACCTATAGGAAGGATTGTAGTAACTGTACCAGTTATGGGATTGAAACATTTCCTTTCGAGCCAATTACTATAAGTCGCGCCGGCAGTCAGTTTAACATAACCGATGAAGACGGCACACTATACAAGTTTGGTGGCGTCTCCAGCGGACCTGCATACGATCAGGATGCCAACAGCCTTCATATTGTGACCTTTAAGGCACGCGAAATTATCTCGCCTTCCAAAGGCGATACGATCAGGTTTTCCTATGAGCAAAACCAATTCCCAACTGCTGTGTCCTCCGGTGCACATAATGACTTCATCACACTAGAAGATAAGACTACGGAAACAGCTTTAGTAGTTACTACAGGATGTTCCCCCCAGGACTATAATAAGTTTACGCCTGCTATTGCAGAAAATACATTGGCGGCATTGCAGTCTCGATACATCTGGGGGTATCAGCAAAACGGTTCCTTCAGCGTGCAAACTTGCCCGCCGGGTGTGGGTGCAGGGGCTCCGGGCAGTTCTATCAGGGAGTCGCGGCTAACTACTATTCAGTTCAGGGGAGGACGTATTGAAGTTATCGGAGCGTCCGGTAAACTCAGCAAAATAAGAGTGTTTAACAGTCATAACGTTTTGCTAAGGGAGATTGAATTTGTACTCAACAGGAGGACTGAGCGGGAATACCTGGACGCTTTGCGTTTCAAGGATGCTAGCGGTAACATTATTGAAAACTACACATTCAATTACTATGGCACCGCAATTCACCCTCTCTCTGCCTCGTATGATCACTGGGGGTATAACAATGCTGGTGTAAATCCGATTTCGTCTGGTTCGAGCGCAGTCCCCTTCTTTTCAACACTCGCATATCCGAAACCAGATGTGGCCTGGACGCCGCCTTCCGTTTCACTTAACCTCGGATACGCAAATAAAGCATCCGATGAATCCAGTGCGTGGCAAGGAACTTTGTCGAGCATCAAGTTCCCCACTGGGGGACAAACCTACTTCGATTATGAGCTAAATAAATATGTAGATGACATATCTGGCTTGCTAATGAATGCAGGAGGACTCAGGATCAGAGAAATCAGAGAATACGAAGCCCCGGGCAGGCTAGCGTTACATCGGGTTTTTAAATATGGGAAAAATGAATCAGGAGGCGGAGTCATCAAACATATACCAGTGATTGATGACTACCGTACAGACCAAACCAAGTTATACTATCATGCTAATGGCTCCATCAACTATTTTAGCCGCCGCTTCCAAACGTGGCGTTCTAACCTGCCTTATGATCCTTTCTTTGCTGGGGGGGCGAGTGTTTTGTATGATGAAGTAACGGAGTACATAACAAGTTACGGTGATGTAAACGTGAACACTGGTAAAACTGTTTATGAATACAATGTGACGGAAGACTTAAAAAATCGTAGGATAAAACTCGATCCTGGAAGCTCTGTATACATCGATTTTAAGAATGACTCATGGCTGTATGGGCAATTGATTGGCACAAAGAAGTATGCAAACGACGGCGGCATTTACAGGTTGATCACCCTCGATACGCTCATTTACAACCGTAAAACCTTTGCAAACCGCGCCGTGATGGGTGCTAAATGGGCGCCATCTACCATATCCATGCTTACGGCAGGTCAAAATGCTTACCCAATCGATGCCTGGATTCATAATGTCGGCATGTGGGGTTATAGTTATGATGATGTTCCGGGTTACACGTACCTTGAGAAGGAGTTGCACCGTGAGGTGACTACAGCCGGGGATTTGATGTCTACTAAAGAATATTTCTATAATAATGACGAATTACCGCGTCCCAGTAAAGTACTAGAGGTCAACAGCAAAAACGATACAGTGATCACGCATGTAACATACCCGGGCGACTACGGGCCTGGTCTGATGGGTGCCATGGTCGGACAAAACTTTGTCGGCGTTCCTGTAGAACAGTACCGGGAAGTGCTGAAAGGCGGTATTGGCAATGTTACAGATGGAAAACTGAATCAATTCGTTTATGGCTCTAATCATGGGGCCGGCGGCTTCTTGCTGGAAAAGCAGCATTCCTGGGCAAACGTTGCTCCGGTACCCGAATCATCATTTACGCCGTTTGATGGGTTTCAGGGATTCGATTCACGCTACTCGGAGGATATAGAGTTTTCCGCATACACATCGAGCGGCAGGATACAGGAATATAAGACGAAGGATGGTGTTGTTATTGTGATCCTTTGGGGCTACCACGGGCGGTATCCGGTGGCCAAAATTGCCGGAGCGGACCATATGTCGGTGCTAAATGCCCTCACTAACCTTCAAGCGCAGATCAATAGCAGCACTAGCGTACCGAATAACGATGCCAACGTACGCACCCTGTTGAATGTAATACGAACGCACTTCGCTACCAATCCCACCATACAAGTTTCTACTTACACCTACATTCCGCTTGTAGGCGTTACTAGCGAAACAAACCCTGCTGGTAAAATCACATATTATGAATATGACAGTTATGCAAGGCTGAAAGTAGTTAAAGACCAGGACGGCAATATTCTAAAGCAATACGATTATCAATATCAGGTTAACCCATAAAATATCCCGACCATGAAAAGTACTTATAATTTCGTTTGCCGATGCCTTCCGCTTCTCATTGGGGGTATGGTTGTCTTTACCAATGTTATCGCGCAGGAAATACCCGATAATATTCTACCACCGGTCAAAACGCCACAGCCTATCCAACCGGCTTACCCGCCAGGGATGACCGTCAACTACGTACGTACATATAATCTACAGAAACCCGTCAGCACCACAACCGGCGTAACCGCCCTGACGGATCCGAAAGACGTACTCCAGGTAACAGCGTATGTTGATGGCCTAGGCAGGCCATTACAAACTGTATCAAAGGGCATATCTCCTGCCAAGCTAGACCTGGTGGCTCCTTTGTACTATGATGTTTTCGGCAGGGAGGTCACTAAATATCTACCGTACGTCGCCAATACAGGCAACGGTGCATTCAAGATGTCCCCTTTTATGAGCCAGGACACCTTCGCGAGGTCTCAGTACCTGAATGAACAAATCTTCTATAGCAAAACTGAATACGAAGCTTCTCCCTTAAATAGAGTGGTGAAAACAATGCCTGCCGGCAACAACTGGGCAGGCAGCAACCGCGGTATTGCAGAAAGCTACCTGGTAAATACTGTGTCTGATTCTGTAAAGATATGGGACATTGGATATGAGAACGGGGCATATCCAGTTGCCCGCGCAGGATTTTATGCCATTGGGCAGTTGCGTAAACAAACTACCACTGATGAGGCAGGCAACAGCGTTGTTGTTTTCAAAGACAAAAACGGGCAAGTGATACTAAAAAAATTAATGCTACTCCCAACTGCCGCTGCTGGTTACGCCGGCTGGCTATCTACTTACTACGTATACGACGATTTCGGCCGCCTGCGTTATGTGATGCCACCCAAGGCGGTGAATACACTAGCAGCCAACGGCTGGAACCTTTCATCCGCTTCGCTCCGCAGCGAACTATGTTTTCGCTATGAGTACGATAGCCGAGGGCGCATGTGCCTGAAAGAATTACCAGGCGCCGCCGCCGTAGAAATGTTATACGATACACGCGACAGGCTGGTTTTTACCCGCGATGCCAACCTCCGGAAAGCCAGCAAATGGCTGGCTACCTTCTACGATGATTTAAACAGGCCCGTCATGTTGGCCTTCTTTGAAAGCCAGCAGACGGCAACACAACTTAGCAACCTATTGGATGGCGCAATAGGTGGACTGGCAATGAACCAGCCAACACTGGTGCCAGGATCGTTGTCTGTGAATGTGCACGACGGCAGGGCTATCTACAAAGCAGGTAAAGAGATTATTTTCAACCCTGGTTTTGACACAGGAGAAGGGATCGAAACAGAGACGCTGATCGACAGCACCCAAACATTGTACGCGGATGCGCTGCAACTTAGTGTGCCCGCAGGGTTATTGTCTGCCGGCACTATAGCACCCCTGAAGTATACATTCTATGACAACTATTCTTATATGGGTAGCAAGCCACCTGCTTCGACGAGTGGCCTTACTAATCTTGGAGAAACATATACAGACGAACTGCCTATAGATATGGCAATGAAGGGCATGATGACCGGTATCAGAGTAAAACTGCTGGATGGCGGCAATAAATGGCTGACCGCTACGACTTACTATGATAAAAAAGGTCGTGTCAGGCAAATATTATCGGATAATGTTGCCGATGGTTTGGATATCACAACATCGTTGTACAATTTTGCAGGCCAACCTGTACATGTGAGACTTCAGCACACACAGCCAGCAAGCGCTGCTACGCCACAAACCACCGTTCATACCTGGACTACCTATGATCATGCCGGGCGCGTGTTAAGAGTAGCAAAGCAGCTAAACGGGGGCAGCGTGGTAGATATCGCTACCAACACCTACGGTAGGCTAGGTCTACTGCAGTCTAAGACCTTCAAAACAAGTGATGACACACCGATTGAGAGTCTTCACTATGAGTATAATATTCGCGGCTGGCTTAAAAGTATTAACAAAGACTACTTCAACGGCGGCGCCCATTATTTCGGCCAGGAACTGAGCTATGATCATGGCTTTACAACACCTCAGTATAACGGCAATATCGCTGGCATCAAATGGAAAGGTGCTTCTGGTTCCACGCGCGCGTACGGCTATCGTTACGATCGTGCTAACAGGCTGTTAAAGGCCGACTTTACGCAGGAGTCGGATAATTGGACCCGAAACTCACTGGTGAATTTCGATGTGAAAATGGGCGATGGCATTAATCCCGAGCAGGCATACGATGCCAACGGCAATATCCTCCGAATGCAACAGTGGGGCATATTGGCAGGCAACAGTCCAAAAATTGATGATCTGCAATATGACTATCTCGCAGGCGGCAACCGACTCAAGGGCGTAACAGATGGCGGTCTCGCTTCCACGACATTGGGCGATTTCAATGAACTGTTAGTGGGCCTTGACGATTACGGTTACGATAGCACTGGTAATATGATACGTGATGAAAACAAAAGTATCCGGGGTATCGGGTACAATTACCTTAACCTGCCCGAAGATATCGTGGTAACAGGCAAAGGCCGCATCCGTTACGTGTACGATGCCTTAGGCGTAAAACACCGGAAGATCGTCACGGACTCCACTCAACCCATAGTGAAAGAAAATAAGACAGATTACATCGGTGGCTTTGTTTACGAAAACGACACCCTGAAACTTGTTAGCCACGAGGAGGGGCGCATCCGCCTGGATTATGCCGGCACGTCGCCCGCATATACATATGATTACTTCGTGAAAGATCACCTTGGAAACGTACGCCAAGTACTAACTGAGCGTTCCACACAGTCCGTGTACCTGGCCACTATGGAAAGTGAGCGATCCGCTACGGAGAACGCCTTGTTTGCAAATATTGATGCCAGCAGATCAGCAAAGCCGGTAGGCTATCCACAAGATGGCAGTGCGAATGCCGTCAACCATTTTGTCGCGAAGCTAAATGGCAGGAGTAAAGACAGGCGAATAGGCCCATCACTGGTACTGAAAGTTATGGCTGGCGATACTATTTCAATCGGTGCACGGGCCTTCTATAAATCGCAGGGAACCCAGCCGCCCCCAGGCAAAACTACAGCCACAGATATGGCGGCTGCACTGGCACAAGTCTTCAGTGGTACACCTGGTGGGCATGCTCACGCCGGCGCAGCTGGCGAGGGAGTGCGTACGCCCTTTGGCGGTGGATTTACGGAAAATCAGTACCAGCGTTTGAAAGATAAGGAGCCCGGCTCCCAGGTCATGAAAAACCGCCCCAATGCCTATTTAAATTTTGTCCTGTTCGACGAACAGTTTAAATTGGTGGAAGAGAATAGCGGCGTTCGGCAGGTACAGGAAAAGCCAGACGAGTTGCAGACACTCGCCGCTGACAAGATGGTAATGAAAGAAAGTGGCTTCCTGTATGTATACGCGAGTAATGAAAGCGCACAGGACGTGTATTTCGACAACCTGGCAGTGATGTCAGGAAGCAGCCCTGTGCTGGAAGAAACGCATTATTATCCATTTGGGTTGACGATGGCGGGGATATCGACGAAGGCAGTGGGACCGTTGGAAAACAGATACTTGTATAATGGTAAGGAGTTACAGCAGAAAGAATTTAGCGACGGCAGGGGCTTGGAGTGGTATGACTATGGGGCGAGGATGTATGATGCGCAGATCGGCAGGTGGTTAATGATTGACAACAAAGCCGAAAAGTACATTTATGCGTCTCCTTATACATATGTCTTGAACAATCCAGTCATCGCCATAGATCCTGACGGAAACGACCTGATCTACGTTGTTGTGCCTAAAGGGCGAGACAAAGTCGGCGTTATCACCACCCAACGAATATTGGTAGATAGCCACATAGCGGAGAACGCACACAAATTTGCATGGGCTATGTTTCACAAGTATGGCGCAACGGTGAACGAGCATTATCGTACGAGAGCGAAGCAACAGCAGCTTTATGATAACAGGCATAATAATTCTAATCCTGTCGCCCCGCCGGGAACAAGCAACCACGAGGGCGGATTCGCGCTGGACTTTAGCGGCCTAAAGGTTAGTAAAAAGGGAGGAATAAGTGACGATGAAGCCAAAAAAATTGCGGAATATAAAGCTTTTGCTGCTGAATTTGGATATGACTATCTGGCTGCTAAAGACCCTCCACATTTTATGATAAATCCTAACAAATTCTATAAGAAGAAGCGGGACGATATTGAAGCTAACTCGAATTACTATATCAATACCGAAAGCGAAGATATTCCCGAATACGTTCCGGTTGATAAAGTAGATATCAAAAAAACTTTCCTCTACCGATTCTTTACAGAAGAGGATGAAGAAAGGGTGAAGTTAGATTTTCAGATATGGCTCCTTAAAATACGACTTAAGCAGCTCGATGGCGAAATTCAGGATTTAACAAATACAATGAATGCAAACACTAAAAAATAATAGCGGGTTATCAAGCGCATTGCTGATTGTCGCCACCCTATTAATCAACTGCGGTGGCGAACGTGCACCTGTCGCGTCAAGTAATTCTACTTATGCGCCTTCCATGAATGGGCCGAAAAAAAGGGTGGAGAAGTGCTTGTTTTAGCTTCCGAAATGTCCAGTATTGACGACTCCAAAGATGTCTTTATCAAACGGCCAGATAGTCTAAATGACAACAGCTGGGTGCAATTAAAGGATATCAGGATCGGGCTTATTAAAACAGATCTAGTAACCACGGACATAGGAGACTTCGACGTATTCTCGTTTTATATTGAAAAAGAGGCCACGAATATATTCTCCGCAGGTAACATCTATGCTGCCTACATGCCTGAATATGATAGTACATCCGGGCTCGCAACGATCACGTTAACTACCGAGCCTGCAGAGTCCGAAAGCCGGGCAACATTGTTCGTCATCGATGTTAATACAGGCATAACCCACAAGGCAGACACTAATTTATACAATGCCACCAATGCGCCCATTGTCCAATACAACCGCGAGGCTTGTGTGTTGTACCTGAACGGCAGCGAATTGGTGTGTTATCGACCGGGCAAGGATAGCAAGACAGTGGTTACTTCGTTTTCCTTCGAAGACGGCTTTGAAGATCGCTTTTCATTTTATAAACTGGAGGTGGTCCAATTGAAGCCCACTATGCGTGTTCGGCTGGTATTTAAAGAGGGAGATCGTTATGTTTATGTGATGAAGGAATTCAACACTAGCGCTACCTAATAGAGACTGTGGAGGTATGCGCAATGTCACTAGCTAATCGTTTAAACATTGGCTACGTTTGGTTTCGGGAGGGATGGCGTTAGACCTAGCTTGGGGCCAAAGGAGTGGAAACGATTGCGGCCTCACAAGTCACAATAAAAAAGCCAACAGTTCACCTGAAAGGTAAACTGTTGGCTTTTTGTAACTAATGAAAATCCGGCAAACGGTGTTCTAAAGCGTCAGGAATTCTTTGCTGCCGAAGCGGGAATCCGGCCACGAACTAGACATCTAAAGTAAGATCGCAAAACCGTTAAGCTTGACCATAGTAAACGACGATTACATTATCCGCTGACCGCTTCCTGGAACGATCAGCACATCCTGATCCTGCCAGCCAGCGCTCAAGCGATCAATGCCGCTGAAAGAGAGGCCGGATGTCAACTCCCGGAAGATTTCAAAGACTTTTACGCGGCAGTAAACGGATGGGCGCGCTGTATCCTAACACTGCAGATGACGAAGGCTTCCTGTTTCCGGTGGAAACCATTTCGCCAATCACCGCAGAACTGGGAAATGTTCATTTTCCCAGCAAGCAGAGAATCTTTGCCTTCGCTGAATATATGCATAAAAGCTGGTGGTATAACGTACACATCATCGATGATGATGCATCTGAAGTCGGGATCATTCCTGACAGCTCGTCATTCAAACCGATTACCCAGTCGCTGGCAACATTAATAGAACTCTACCTTAGAAATTCATCGAAACTATATGATTACGCGTAGTCGCATTTCAAAAAAAGCTACGACACTTTTAGTTTACTGATTTTGTCGCTAGTATCATAATACGGTGCAACAGCCGGACCGGCGGTTGCACGGCAGCCAGTCGAGACATCATCCATGTGAGGATGACAGAATTAAAATCCTGTGCTCGACCGGTGGTCTTTTTGTCCGCGATCCAACTGAAATGAACGCCACAAGCTGTGGAATTAGACGACATCAAAATTGGCTTACTCAAAACTACAATAGCCACAATCGATTTGGCCGGCCTGGATTTTCATTCTTCTACTTTGAAAGAGATCATAAGTCTATATTTTCGACCGACAACATTTACGCAGCTTACAGCTAGAATATAAAAAGGCATCCGGACTAGCAACAAACACGTTAACTACCGAGCCTGTAGATTTCGAGAGCCGGGCAACAATGTTCGTAATCGATATTTGCCACAGGCATGCCCCGATGGTGATCACAAATTTTATAATGCCCCAATCGCTCAATATAACAAGGAGGTTTTGTTTTTCCCCTGAACGGCGACAACCTTGCGTGTTACCAGCCCGGTAAGAACAGCCGGGTCAGTGGTCACTTCGTTCTTCTTCGAAGAAGGCTTTGTAGAACGCGTTTCGTTTTACAAACTCAGGGTGGTCAGGACGCAGCCTACCATGCAAATCCGGCTCAGTTCTAAGGAAGATCGTTGTTATGTTGATGTGATAAAGAACTAATACCATAGTGGTAGCTAACTACAGCCTCTCTTTTGGCTAGAAGAAAGGCTTAAATCGCTCGAAGTCAAAATACTCCTCTTGCGTTTCGCTATCGATTACTCTCGTCATTACAATTACGCCTCGGTCATAGAAAATCTTGAAGGGTTTACGTCTTGTGAAACGCCGCCCCCAATAATCTGAAAGAGATGAAGTGAATTCATGCCAAAATTCATTTACTTGGCCATTTACGGCTAAGCATATGTAGTGGTGTTCATGAGAGTGAGAAAAATACCAACTTGCTTCCCCTGTGCGATAGGGAAGACTAGGAGTGCGGTAAAAGCGCGGATACTCTTCCTCGTAAAAGAAAATTCCGTCATAAGCACTGCCAATTAACAATCCTCCCGGTATGGAAACTGGGTAGATCGGCGGTGTAAATGTTACTCGTCCGGGAGTATATCGCAACTGTGCCCGTATAGCCGCACCATCTTTCTTTTCATAACGGTAAAATGTAGGCGTGTCATCCAGTGGTAATCCATAAATGCAGGACATCTCTGATAGTGCCCCCAGTTTTGCCAGCCGCATTCCCGGTTTTCCATAAGCCTCTTCGAATAGTGTGTTTCCAGCTGAGCTAAACACCTTCACCGCCTTATTGCCTCCATCGCTGGCGTCGTGAGTGGCGACGTAATAGTAACCTTTATCGTGAACAACAGAGCTTATTCCTTGACTGCTAACCTGTAAGCTGTCCTTCTTTTTGAGGCTGGTCGCATCCAGTAAAAATAATCGCCCGTCCTTACATGGCACGTAGAGAACATTATTATCGCCAAGATCGCTATAACCAATATTCTGAAACAGGTCTATTTTTGCAAGCTCATATCCCGTAAAATAGTTAAGCAGCATAATGCTGCCTTTCGTCCGGTCAATGGCGTATACATGGTCTCGCAAAGTGTCGACCAGAATGTCAGACACATTCATCTTGTGAAATGCGGCCTTACGTTCATAAAGAATCTCACTTCGAAGAATCGCTTTCGTTGTATGAACTTCAACGGTTAATTTAGCATGGATCACTCTCGGTATGGAGATCGTATCTCTGGTCTTATTCCGATCCTGAACCGTTCTATACAACGAACGGTAATCCAAAACATTTCCATGCAAGGTTATCCCGGAAGCAATATTTACATAATTTCGAAAATCTTTCCCGAGGTATTTCTCCCATTTTATTACAACAAGAGAATCATTGATAACTTCTTCCAATACAACAAGCCCGCCGGGCTTCACAGGTAAAGGGGTATCGTCAGTTGGATGCGCATCCTTTCTACAGCCTAACAAAAAAATAATGGCAATAATATTGACTAACAGAAAAGGACAATGCATCAGTTGGGGATCTTTATATACGAAAATAGCAACAAAAAAGCGTATTCAAATAACACAAACAGGTTACCACTATTATCTTCACACGAAATGCTATTACCAACTTATAATGTATTGCTTCAATCAGGCAGCATTAACCCACCCTCACTACCTCCTATCCACCCCAAAAGCATTCTCCAACTTCCGAAAACCCACCGCCGGATAGTAACTAACCGCGCCGGGTGCCGACAATAACACCAACATACAATCCCCCGCCTCCACCCGCGTAAATTCAATCAACCTCTGCCCGATCCCCTGCCCTGATAACTAACAGCTACTGCCAGGTCCGCCAGGTAACACCAGTAACCATAGTCCGTCATCGCCCGGGAAATACCCACCAGCTGTTCGTTATCCCATGCGGTTACGATCACCTTCGAATGACAATACATCTTTGCTTTCCTGGCCCTGTCAGCCACCGGGCGTTTCAGGCCGGCGTTTACATACAGGCTGATCACCTGGTGTATGTCAGGCATCACGCCTGTTTGATATGTTATCATAATTTATAATTGAGGTTCGCGGCCTGTCGTGATACCTACCCTGTTCCAGGCGTTCATGGCGATAATGGCCATCATTACTTCCGTGAGGTATTGTTGCCCCAGCACGTGGAGGGCGTGGTTATAAGTTTCATCGCTCACACCGTGTTGCGCGATAAGGGTCATAGCTTCAGCCAGTGCAAGTATGGCCTGTTCTTCCCGGGAAAATAAGGGTGTTTCCCGCCAGGTAGATAATACGAACAACCGGCATGGATCTTTCCCAATCCTTAGTGCGTCTTGTACATGCTTGTCTATACAAAAGGAACAACCATTAATCTGGGATACCCTGATCTTGATCAGTTCCGCATGGATGTTACTTAACGTGCTTTTCGCGAGGTATTTCTCGAAGCCAAGCATGGTGTCATACGCCCTGGGATCAGCATCTTTTAAAAGCTTCCTTATCTCTTTTTTTTACGAATGCAAACAGGAATTGGACTACTTTAGGATACCAGATATCAGAACATAAATAGTCCAGATGTTACCTTACAAAAATCTTCTTAAGGTTGATGGTCATAGCAAAAAACCAGTGTATGAACAGCTGGCCGCCGGCCTGCACCGTCTCATCAACAATGGCATCATTCAACCAGGCACAAGACTGCCGAGTTCCCGCGTTATGGCAGATTTGCTGCAACTGCATCGCAAAACCGTGATGGCAGCCTACGAGGAATTGATTCTCCAGGGATGGATAACGGCCAGGAATAAAAGCGGCTACTACGTAAATGCGGAAGTGTCTGTTGCCGGGGTGCCACCGAAAAAGACAATGACGCCCCGGTACCCTGCAAAGTCGCCCGTACCGCTGCAGACCGATGCGGCAAAGCTTAGCACACTTATCGGCAGGCCGCGAACTATCTTCCTGGACGATGGGTTGCCCGAGCGGCGCATGAAGCTGCTCCCGCTGGCACACGCGTATAATTTTATCATCCTGGAAGATGATTATGATTACGATTTTCATTACATCTCCTCCCACGCCTGCCCATGGCCAGCTACCATCACGAGGGCCGGGTGGTTTATATCGGCAGCCTGTCCAAAAGCCTGTCACCGACACTCAGGTTAGGTTTTATAGCCGGTACGGACGATCTGATCAGCATCACTGAAGCAGGCGATGACTGACTAAAAACAAACGCCCGCAAACTCAGTGTCTGCGGGCGTCGCCTATAAAAGATTATAAACTATTCGCGATCCAGCGTCTCATTCATTTTGATCACCTTCTCATTATTCTCCTTCTTCATCGCCGCCAGTTTCTCACGCAGTGAACTGTTACTGATAGCCAGCATCTGCACTGCCAGCAAACCCGCGTTACGGGCACCATTCACACTTACAGTAGCCACGGGGATGTCACCGGGCATTTGTACGATCGATAACAGGGAATCCCATCCGTCGAGTGAGTTGGAAGATTTGATAGGAACACCTACAACAGGCAGTGTAGTAATGGCTGCCACCATACCGGGAAGGTGGGCGGCGCCGCCGGCACCGGCGATGATTACTTTGAGGCCGCGTTCTTCTGCGGTAGTGGCGTAATCAAACATTCTCTGCGGGCTGCGGTGTGCGGATACGACGTTGAACTCGTAACCGATATCGAATTTCTTCAACACCTCTATTGCCTGACGCATGATAGGCGCATCTGAACTACTGCCCATAATAATGCCTACTTCTACCTGTTTCATATTGTTAGTTTAAAATTTTCCGAATGGTGTCTGCTTTCGCAAGTGTGCCTTCTATCGTGTTATCGGTGATGGTGATGTGTCCTACTTTCCTGCCTAAACGGATGCCTTTTTTGCCGTACCAGTGCAGGTGTGCGCCAGGTACTTCTAACAGGCGGTGGAACTTTCCTTGTCTGTCAATGCTCAGGGCTTCTGTTTCCAGGATGTTCATCATTAAGGATGGGAAACGGAGGCTGGTATCGCCCAGCGGCAAACCAAGTATCGCGCGGAGCAGTTGCTCGTACTGCGAGGTGGTGCTGGCTTCGATCGTGTGGTGACCGCTGTTGTGTGGCCTTGGGGCCAGTTCATTGACGATCAGTTTACCGTCTCTTGTGATGAACATTTCAACGGCGAGGATGCCTACGAGTTGCAATGCATCGGCGATCTTTTCGGCGAGCGCGAAAGCTTCGTTACGAATTGCTTCATCAATCTGGGCGGGCGCTTCCTGGAACTCGAGCACGAATTTTTCTTCAGAGAAGACCATCATCACGGGATCATAACACTTTACTTCTCCCTGCTCGTTCCTGCCGACGATCACAGCGATCTCATTTTTAATATCGACGAGTTCTTCCAGCACGCTGGGTGCGTCAAAAGCCTTTTCGATGTCGGCTGCGGTTTTCAACACCATTACGCCATAACCGTCGTAACCGTCGCGGCGTTTTTTAAGGCAGCCGGGGAGTTTATTTTCGAGTTTAAGAAGATCGTTCTTATTATCCACGGCTACCCCGGGCACTACCGGGATATTGTGAGAAAGCAGGAATTGTTTCTGTGTATACTTATCCTGGATCACGGCGATAGTGTCGGGACGGGGGAATACTTTTACACCTTGCTTCTCGAGTTCACGGAGAGCATCGATGTTCACGGCTTCCATTTCGATGGTGATCACGTCGAGGCCTTTGCCAAAGTTCAACACATCTTCATAAGAAGTAGGACTACCCAGGGTGAACGATGACGTGTAACGGGCACAGGGCGCGTTGGCGTCTTTATCCATCACAGAGATGCGAAGGCCGAAATCGATGGCGTGCCTGATGAGCATACCTCCCAGCTGACCGCCCCCGAGGATTCCTATTTTCAAATTTTCAAACATAATCTTCAATTGGGAGGCAAAGGTATAAAACTATTGTCAATCGGACAACCAGCCTTAATTACTGATTATCAAACGAATACCCATACAGAAATACCTCCCGCAGGACAATTAAACTCACCCCATCCGTCTGCATCTGTTTCTACCTCACCCTGCCCGTCACTTAACACGTTGCGTAAGCGGCGGCCTGCGTGTTGTTTGCCTAACTCCATCCGTTTCTGGCCATCACCGGCGTTGGACAATAGCACGGCACATCCTGATCCGTCCACCTCCCCACTACCCTCGCGCGTCCAACCAATGCAGTTGGGATTGTCGAAATAGTCGCGCTGCAGGCCGTAGGCGGCGCTTTTACGGGTATTGATCAGTTGCTCCAGGCCAGGAACAGGGCTTATGGTGATATTGTTGTCCTGGTCGGTGTATGCAGCGCCATACAAATCGGGGTAAAACACGCAGGGATAGCCTTGTTCGCGCAACAGGATCAACGCATAGGCATGCGGCTTGAACCAATCTTGCAGGGGAGCCTGCAGCAATTGCAGGGGTTGCGTGTCGTGGTTACCGATGAGGGTAACGGCGAGCGCCGGCTGCGTTGCCACGAGAGTGTTGTCGAAAATGCATCGGAGATCATATTGATCGCCCTGTTGAGAGGCGTTGAACAAATTATGTTGAAGTGGCGCGTCGAACAGTGATAACTGGCCGTTAACCAGGTCGATGAAGCGTAACATGTCATTGAGCTTTTCGGGTGACCAGTACTCTCCTACCGCGAACAGTTTTTTGCCGGCAGTATCGCGTACATGTTGCAGCCATTCGGCGATGAAAGCGGGTGGCACATGTTTTACAGCATCCATGCGAATACCATCGAACTGCGCGGTTTGCCAGTACCAGGCTCCCCAGCGTTTAATCTCCTCGCGCACTGCGGAGTTACGATAATCGATATCCGCCCCCAATAAAAAATCATAGTTGCCTACTTCGTGTTCCGCAACATCCTGCCAGCCTTCTCCATATTCATTCTGGATGCTAAATATGCCCGTTTCCTGCAGATCTTCGGCAAAGTCAACACCGGTGAAACAATGGTAATCCCACTTGAAATCAGACAGACCTTTGCGACCGTTATACTCAAATTTTGTATACGCATCTATCTCAAATGTATCAGAGATAAACTCATCGCGTTGATCAGGATTTACCTTTCTTACCGGAACGCGTTCGGTACCATCGGCGCCGCAAAGGTGATTGATAATGACATCTGCGTAAACCTGGATGCCCGCATTGTGAGCGGCTTCAATTGCGGACAAGTAATCTTCTTTGCTGCCGTACTTAGTGCGCACCGTGTTTTTCTGCTTAAACGCTCCAAGGTCGTAGAGGTCATACACGTCGTAGCCTTCGCTTTGTAATCCTTTACTGCCTTTAAATGCAGGCGGCATCCATACCGCTGTAATACCCATATCTGACAGTCGTTCGGATTCGTTTGCCAGTTGTTTCCATAAATCATTTTCGGGTGTGATATACCAGTGAAAGTATTGTAACAGTGTGCCGTTCTTTTCCATGTTTTCTCCTTCTTTTAGCTGGATGCAGATCAACAATTATTCCGCGCTCACGGCAACGTACGCCTGCGCAAAAAGATGGGGAACACAGCCTGGTAAAGTGTTTCGCCGTTTCCCCAGCGGCTTGCCGGCATTCAGTAACGCCTGACCACGGCGCAACGTGCACACCGTGGCGGGATTGCTATACGCAGTGCCATGTCCGGTAGAAAAGACTTTTAAACAAAGGAATAATTATAGCCGCATCATCTTGCCTGCAAAGGCTTCCACCCGATCACCCTCCGACAGCAATATCATACATGATTCATTAAAAGTTAAAAACACAACTTATGTTTTATCACGATGGAAAATTACAATACCCGGTAAGGGTGGATAAACCCAACCCGCAATTCGCAAAGCTTTTACAACAGGCAATCGGCGGCGTTGAAGGCGAGATACGGGTTTGCCTTCAATACCTGTTTCAGGCCTGGAACAGCCGCGGACCTAAGAAGTACCGCGATATGCTGATGGAAACAGGCACGGAAGAAATCGCGCATATTGAAATGCTGTCTACCGCCGTAGCCCTGAACCTCGAAGGCGCATCCATGAACATGAAAGAACAGATGGCAGCCGCAAACCCACTGGTAGAAGCGGTGATGGGCGGAAAAGATCCGCGTCATATTCTGTCGGCCGGACTCGGTGCAATGGCGGCCGACGCGAACGGCGTACCGTTCAATGGCTCGTGGATTATCGCCACTGGCAATACCGCTTCCGATATGTATGCGAACGTGCATGCCGAAGCTTCCGGTCGCGTGCTGGCGACGAGACTGTATGAACTCACCGATGATCCTGGTATGAAAGACATGCTCGCCTTCCTGATTGCACGTGACGCCATGCACCAGAATCAATGGTTGGCCGTACTCGAAGATCTTGGCGGCCCGGCCGTGAACCTGCCGATACCGAATACCTTCCCGGAAACGCAGCAGGTAAGCGACTTCGCCTATTCTTTTGTAACCACCAGCATCAACAAAGAAAATTCAGAATCGACATCGGGAAGATGGGCCAGCGGCACATCGATAGATGGCAAGGGCGCCTTCCATGTAAGACCGGCCGTACCGCTTGGCGACGAACCGGCATTAAACGCAACTGACCCTACCGTACACGCACAGCAACAACAGATGCTATTGTCGGACAGCGAGGGCAAATCGTTCCTTGATAAGGCGGCCGACTTTATAGCAGGAAGCTAGGTCACCGTGCAGAAAGTGGCTTTGTGGAGGATGTAAGAAGGGTGTCTCACATTGTTGGGGGCACCCTTCGCTATTGTGTTGGCTGCCTGCGGATAATGATCGCTTCTGTTGGCAGGGCAAATTCAACACCCATGGTGGCGAAACGATTCACCAGCGACAGGTTGATGGCCTGCTGCCGGTCCATGTATTTGTTGAAATCGTCTGTCAGTACAAAATATACCACTTCAAACACCAGTCGCGAATCACCGAAGGAAAGAAAATGCGCGCGATCAAACTCAAGGTCTGGCAGTACCAGGATCACATCTTTGATCATCGGTGGAATTTCCGCCAGTTTATCTGCCGGCGTATGTAACGCCACGCCTACCTGGAACACGATACGCCGGCGTTGCATCCGTTTGTAGTTATGCACCCGCGAGTTGGTGAGATCTGTATTTGAAAACACCAGTTGTTCGCCAGTCAGGCTTCGCAGGCGGGTTGTTTTGATGCCGATATACTCCACCGTACCCATCTTATCTTCCACGATGATGAAGTCGTCTATTTCAAAAGGGCGGTCGAAAAAGATGACGAAGTAGCTGAACAGGTCGGCCAGGATCGTTTGACCGGCCAGCGCAATCGCCACGCCACCAATACCTAATCCCGCAATGAACGTAGTTACATTTACGCCCCAGTTATCGAGCAGGAACAGCAGCCCGATGATCCATACGAACGCAGTAACAATGATCATGATACCCTTCACCTGTTTGCTTTTTTCGCGGGCATGCTCCTGCCGGGAAATGTAGCGCTGCAGCAGGAAATTGAACAATCCGGTAACCAGCCGAAGCATGAAGAAGGTAACAGCGGCAGAAAGACCGATGCCGATGATTTGCCAGGTGCGTGCCGTTAACTGCAGATGTTGCAGCGACATGTAAAAGGCAGCGATATACAATACAGGCACTAGTGAGCGCTCGACACTCCGTACGATAAAATCATCGATCTTATTAACCGAGCGTTCGGCAATCGCCTTTAGCCGTCTTAACACCACATGCCGGAGTAACCGCAGCAGGATAATCGCTACCAGCAAAACTCCGAGCGTAGTCAGGTAATCCAGTATAGTATTATTCCAATATTCCTGATTAAGTATGTTTTGCATAGCGTCCTGCTGTATTGATGTAACAGCCCGTTATGCGGTTGCCAAAAGCATTCCAACTGCGGCGGACGTAGCCCTTGGGGGAAGCGGTTTGGCATTAAATTCTACAATTGCGGGAAATACCTGTAAGCACTTACACTGCGCACAGTTTTGGTACAATAATTCGCACGTCATGTGTTTAAACTGATGATATGGAACCATTGCATACTATGAATACACTGTGCGACATTTTGAACAAGCTGCAGCGTAAGGGAATCACCAATGACTTCAGATGGCTGAACAATGGTTTTACGCTGGACGCCGAACATGTCTACGCGCCAGATGCGTTGCTGATCGTTAAAGTATTCCGGTTCGAGGAATTAAAAGATCCCGGTGACCAGTGCATACTATACCTCATTGAAACGAATGACGGCAAGGCCGGGTACGTATTGGATACGTACGGCGTGTACAGCAATTACGACGGCGATCATGAGAACGGGCTGCGGCAGATCAAGGAACGCACGATGCAGGAACAGCTGACGTTTACATTGTAGCCGTCCTGATAAATTTCCCCATTCTTCGTAAGATCGCGTCTGCTGAATCTGCGCGCCCGCGTACCCATTTCTCTTAAAACTCTTTGTGGTCGATACTTTCACCATGCCTGCCAGCCAGTTAGTCCGTAAAAAGATCGGCGTAAACTATCTGACTACTTACACCGTTCCTCATAAAAAAAAATACCAGGTGGTATGTTTTCCCTTATCTTCGCATCTCCAAATACGACTACCTATGTATTTTACACTCCTGTCGCTACACTCGATCAACCGCTGGCTCGTCCTTATCAGCCTGCTCGCCGCCATTGCCGCTGCCGCGAATGGTTACCTGGCGAAAAGGAAATTTTCGGGGATGGACAATACGCTCCGGCATGTGACGGCTACGATCGCGCATATACAATTGATGCTCGGGTCGGTGTTGTATTTCTTTAGCCCGATCGTAAAGCTGAACAGTTCTGCCATAACGGACAGCACCATCGCCAGGGACCATACTTTTTTCAGCCTGATACATGCGGGACTGATGATCGTGGCGGCGGTGGTGATAACCATCGGGTCGGCGATGGCGAAGAGAGTGGAGCTGGATCAGCAGAAGTACAAAACGATACTTACCTGGTTTTCGATCGGGCTACTGATCATCCTGGTGGCAATTCCATGGCCGTTTTCGCCGTTGGCGAAGCGATCTTTCATTACAGTATTTTAATTATCGGTTACTATGTTACAACTTTTTAAAACGCCTATCGGGCGACTGCGGATCATTGGATTTTTTGAGGGTATCTCGCTGATCGTACTGATGTTTATCGCGATGCCATTAAAATATTGGGCGGATGCTCCTTTAATGGTTAAGATCGTAGGACCTGCGCACGGGGTGCTGGTGGTATTGTTTATTATGATGACGCTGAGCGCGGGTGTTACCTATCGCTGGAAATTCCTGAATGTATCGTGGAAGGTACTGGCGGCGTGCATCATACCTTTTGGTACGTTTTACGTGGATAAACACATCCTGGCACCGGAAGATGCACGGCTTCGCAATGAGGTAAAGTAATCCGCCATCTTCATCAAACAATCACGCTATGTCCAAATCGACGGATACCCGGGCAGGCATCCTGCAGCAGGCGTTTGAACTCATCTACCAGAAAGGATACCAGGCAACGAGTATCGATGAGATTATTGCCAGAACGAATGTGACCAAAGGGGCGTTTTTCTACCATTTCAAAAACAAGGAAGAAATGGGGCTGGCCGTTATCGACGAGATACTGTATACGGGCATCACGCCTTATATGGAAGCGGCGCTAAGCCAGTCGGGCGATATTCGCCGGGACTTGTATACGATGATGGAAGGGCTGTTGCTTAAAAACCCTTTCTTTATCGTGGAGTATGGCTGCCCGGCAGTGAACATGATTGAAGAAATGGCGCCACTGAACGAGTCGTTTAAAAAAGCGCTGGTGCGCATTCTCGACCGGTGGCAGGCGGCGATAGAACAGGCGGTAAAGCGCGCACAGGCGCAACAGCAGCTGAGTGCGGAACACCGCCCGAAGCAGCTGGCTACCTACATTATATCAAATTATGCAGGCATCCGTAACACCGGGAAACTGCGCGGGAAGGGCGCTTACAAAACTTTCCTGGCGGAATATAAACGTTACCTCGAACAGTTAATTTAATGCTTTGTATATTTAAGCATGATACAGAAACTCCGCGTCTTTTTGCTGCTGCTTTTCATCAGCACTACCACCTTTGCACAACAACCTTTGCGACTGGCAGTGGCCGGACTTAGTCATGGGCACGTAGGCTGGGTATTTAACCGTAAAGAGAAGAAGGACATGGAGCTGGTAGGCATCTACGAGCCCAACACGCAGCTGGCCGACAAGATCGCGCGTCAATATAAACTGGATAAAAAATTGTTTTATACAGATCTGGATGCGATGCTGAAGGCCACCAAACCTCAGGCTGTGTCTGCATTTGGGGCGATCAGTGAACACCTGGCCGTTGTAAAGGCCTGCGCACCGTTGAAAGTGCACGTGATGGTGGAAAAGCCACTCGCTACTACGTTCAAAGATGCACAACAGATCGCAGCCCTGGCACAACAGCATGGCATACACGTGATTACCAATTTTGAAACCTCCTGGTACGCAGGTAATCAGTATGTAAAACAATTGCTGGACAGTGGCCGCCTGGGGCCCATCAAAAAGGTGATGGTGAACGACGGGCACCAGGGGCCGCAGGAAATTGGCTGCAGCAGGGAGTTTTTAGAGATACTTACTGATCCTGCGAAGAACGGTGCCGGCGCGTTGTACGACTTTGGTTGTTATGGCGCGAACCTGATGACCTGGCTGCTGAAAGGGAAAAGGCCGCTGTCCGTAACGGCCGTAACGCATCAGAATAAACCAAACATTTACCCGAAGGTGGATGATGAGGCGACTATTGTATTACAGTATGCGTCGTCGCAGTGTGTGATACAGGCGTCGTGGAACTGGCCTTTTTCGCGGAAAGACATGGAAGTGTATGGCGCTACAGGTTATGCCGTGGCGGTGAATGATTTGCAGGTGCGTGAAAGATTAAAAGGACAGCAGGAAAAAACGATCACCTTAGAGGCACGTCCCGCCCCATTCACCGATCCGTTTTCGGTATTGGCACAGGTGGTGAGCGGGCAGCTGAAGCTGGAGGAGTACGATCAGTATGGCCTGAAAGTGAACCTGCTCGTGGTGGAAATACTGGAAGCGGCTAAAACCGCCGCCCGTACCGGCAAAACGGTTGTACTCCGCCCGTAAAAATCCGCCGGGCAATCCGCAAAAATGTATATATTAGTAGCACCACTACCCGCGTTATGAAAAAGGAATTTATCAGCCATCCCGCCGATTTGCGCGAGCGCCTTGCCGCAGGCGAGGAACCGGCGTTCCTGGAGTTTTTTCATACGTATAGTCATCATATTTACAATGTTGCGTTCCTGATGACCAAATCCACCACCCTGGCGGAAGACATGGTGCAGGAAGTATTTTTGAAGATCTGGCTGCAGCGTGCGCAGCTGGCGCAGGTAGAAAACCTGAAGGCCTACCTGTACGTTTGCGCCCGCCGGCATATCTTAAATGAACTACGTAAAAAGTCGGCCAGCCGTGAGTTTACCGGTGCGCTGCACGCGTATTTTTCCGAAACTGCCGACAACCCCGAACAGGCCTTATTGCGTAAGGAATCACGCGGCGTCCTTCATGAGGCGATCGACCGCCTGCCCGACCGGCAGCGGCTGATATACCGGCTTAGTAAAGAAAACGGGTTGAAGCAGGAGGAGATCGCGCATCAACTCAATATCAGCCAACATACGGTCAGGAACCATCTGGCCCAGGCACTGGTGAACATACGCCACTTTTTAGAACAGTCTGCCACCGGGCTTCTTCTCCTTATTTGCCTGCTACAGGCCGGGATGTAATATTTTTTTTCAGACAGACTAGTAAGTTCCTTCCGCACATGTGTCTTTATTAGTACACATGCCTACCCGATTCGACATATTGCTGCAGGGTTACGTATCCGGCTCCCTTACACCAGCCGAGCTGGAAGAGTTCCTGCAACTGGTAAAAGACCAGGACCTGCGCCTGCCTGCGGCAGTGGAGCAGCTATTGGAAACGAGCAACCAGCCCCTCCTTCCGCCGGAGAGAGGAGTAGAGATGGCGCAGGCCATATTGGCTAAAGCACGGCAGCAGGAACGTTCACGCCGCAAAGTATACTGGCTGGCTGCCGCCTCGGTTATGCTGGTCGTGGGTATGGCACTACTGCTGGAGCAGCGACCCAAAAGGGTCATCACTGCGCAGGTCAAGACCATTAGTAACACCTTGCCCGATCAACCCTCGCTGGTACTGGCCGATGGTACCGTGGTACCGCTGGACAGTGCCGGCAACCGGCAGATTAGCGCGGGCATCCGTCAACGTAACGGACAACTTCTTTATAGCACTACGGCGGAAAGCTACAGCGCACCGCAACTCAATAAACTTGTAACGCCCAGGGGTGGCCGCTTTGGCCTTACCCTGCCCGATGGCAGCCGTGTATGGCTCAACTCTGCATCGTCGTTAAGTTACCCCACTGCTTTCGCGGGCGAGAAACGCGTGGTCGAACTTGATGGACAAGCGTACTTTGAAGTCACGGGCAATACTGCGCAACCCTTTATTGTGAAAGTGAACCAGCTGGAAGTGCAGGTGCTTGGCACCCGCTTCGACGTGATGGCCTACAGCGACGAGCAGGTGATTAATACCACACTACTCAGCGGCGCCGTGCGTGTAAAAAACGCGGCCGGCGAAAGAATGCTGCAACCGGGGCAGCAGGCAGTACAGGAAAGGGACGGGCGATTTATCGTACAGGCGGCAGATACCGCCAAAGCGGTAGCCTGGAAAAACGGCATCTTCCTGTTCGACAACATGAATTTAGAAACGATACTTCGGGAAGTAGCCCGCTGGTATAATGTAGAAATCGTATACAGCGTTCAACCAAGCAAAGAATTATATGGAGGAGCGATCAGCCGCAACATGGGCCTGGAGGCCGTGTTACGGATGCTCGAAGGCAATGGATACAACCACCTGGAATTACGGGGCAATAAAATTACGGTACTGCCTTAACGGCACGGCATCAACACAAAATATGTTTATAGGAAAACAAAAACCGGAAGTGGTGGCACACCTCCGGCTGAATCTGGTATTCCTTATAATCTGCGATCGACTATTGTAGAACCACCAAACACCACTAATGTATGTATTTTAATGTGAATGAAAAAGGCCGGCGGCAACGCGGGCTTTTAACCACGTTATGCAAAATGATCAAACTCACTGCATTCCTCCTTTTTGTTGCATGCCTGCATGTAAGCGCTACGGGCCTCTCGCAGCAGGTAACGCTATCGGTCAGAAATGCGCCGTTACAGAAGCTCTTTAAAGAAATTACTGCGCGTACCGGCGTATCGGTGATTTACGGTGAAGCTGTACTGCGTAACACATCGGCTGTTACCCTTTCGGTAAAGAACGCACCGCTGCGCGAAGTGCTGGACCTCTGTATGCGCAATCAACCCCTTACCTACACCTTTGAAGGTAACAGCATTATTATTAAACGCCGGGCAGCGGAAGACCTGCCGCCCCCTAAACTGGTGGCAGACACCTCTATCATTGTTTCCGGCCGTGTTACGGACGCTAAAGGCGATGCGATACCTGGCGCCACGGTGATGGTAAAAGGCACAAAAAACGGCACGCAAACAGACGCAGGCGGGCAGTTCCGGCTAACGGGCGTGCGCACAGGGGCTATGTTACATATTACCTCCATTGGCTTCGAGGCGCAGGAACTCGCCGCCCGTAGTGGAACCATCACCGTGGCGCTCAGTACATCTTCCAGCAGTTTGAATGAAACGGTGGTAGTAGGATACGGTACCGTGAAAAAGAACGACCTCACGGGATCGGTGGCACGCGTGGGTGAATCTGCCATTAAAGCCACGCCTATTCCTTCCCTCGACAGGGCGATGCAGGGACGGGCGGCGGGTGTGCAGGTGGTGACCAACTCGGCGCGGCCGGGTGGCGCCGCAACCATTCGTATTCGTGGCTCGGGCTCTGTAAATGCCGGCAACGACCCGCTGTACGTGGTAGATGGGTTTCCCATTTCGGGCGGACTCAATTCCATCAACTCCGATGACGTAGAATCTATCGAAATATTAAAAGATGCATCAGCAACTGCGATCTATGGCTCCAGGGGATCCAACGGGGTGGTGATGGTCACGACCAAACAGGGCAAACCGGGCAAAGCGATCGTATCCTATAACGGTTACTACGGCTCGCAATCTGTTCGCCGGACTATCCCACTCCTTAATGCGCGGCAGTTCGCCACATTCGTAAACGAAGCGCTGGTGAACAACGGCTCGGCCCCGTACTTTAATGGCAGCTCAGAAGAAAGAGCCCTGCCTGAAACGTTCGGCAAAGGCACCGACTGGCAGGATATAGTGCTACAGGAAGCACCGATCCAGAATCATCAGCTCGGCATCAGTGGCGGCTCCGAGAAGAACCGTTACGCGATTTCAGCAGGTTATTATGACCAGGAAGGCATCATCAAAAACTCTGGTTTCAAACGATACACGCTGCGCGCGAACCTTACCAACGAAATCACATCGCGCGTTAAAACGGGATTATCGATGCAGGGCGCTTACACCAAAAGTGACAACGCACGCACTGATGTAGATGGTAATGAAGGTGGTGGCGTTACCAGTGCTGCATTGAGTTACTCTCCTACGTTCCCGGTATTTAACCCGGATGGGAGTTATTACAAAAACCAGGGCTCGTTGAATGGATATGCGGTGGACAATCCGCTCGCGATCACCAATGAGATCATCAACAAACAATCACTGATCAGGATACTGGCGAATGCGTATATCGATTACGAGATTATCGACGGACTGCATTTCCGTACCAGCTTAGGTACCGATCTGCAGGCTGGTAAAACCAATGCCTATACCACACGCAAAGCGCTGGCAGGCGCTACGCTCGGCGGTTCAGCGGTTGTGTCCAGCTCACAAAGCATCAACTGGCTGAATGAGAACACGCTGAACTACACGCGGACGTTTAACGACATCCATAACTTCAGCGCCCTGCTTGGCTATACGATTCAAGGCATCGATGCAGAGAATGTTACTGCGCGGGCCAACACCTTTTCCGATGATTTTGCGCAGTACCATAACCTGGGAGCCGGATCCACACTCGTTGCGCCCAGTTCCGGCGCCAGTAACTGGAAACTGATCTCCTACCTGGCCAGGGTGAATTACGGTTTTGATGATCGCCTCCTGCTCACACTCACCGCACGCAGAGATGGATCCAGCAGGTTCGGGCCCTCGCGTAAATTCGGGGTGTTCCCCTCCGGTGCATTGGCCTGGAAGCTGATGAACGAAGCGTTCATGCAAAAACAAACTATTTTTTCGGACGCGAAAGTACGTGTGAGTTACGGCTTGTCTGGCAACCAGGAAATCGGCGACTACCAATACCTGGCGAATATTACGATGTCACCTTACGTATTGGGAGGTACCCTGCAATCGGCCGCCAGCACGGCCGGCATCGCCAATCCCGACCTGCGTTGGGAAAAAAATAAGCAATTCGATGCCGGTGTTGATCTGGGCTTCTTAAAAAACCGTCTGCATATCACGGCAGACTATTATAACAAGATTACCTCCGACCTGCTGTTCTCCGTAAGCGTGCCTACCTCTTCGGGCTTCACCAATACGCTGAAAAACATTGGTAGTGTGCGTAACCGTGGCGTGGAGCTGTCTATCGGCGGTACGGTCATCGACAAGAATGATTTCCGGTGGAGCAGTGACTTCAACATCACTTTCAACAGGAATAAAATACTACGCCTCGATGGCCGCGAAGAGTTTACCACCGGCACCGACGCCCGCATTTTCAACACCTTTCCGAACCCGATATTGCTGAAAGTAGGCAGTCCGCTCGGCAACTTCTACGGACTCGTGATGGAAGGCATTTTTCAAAGTAAGGAGGAAGTGGATGCTTCTGCACAAAAGACCGCCAAACCCGGCGACATCCGCTATCGCGACCGTACCGGCGATGGTGTGATCAATGACAAAGACCGCGAAATTATCGGTAATTCGAACCCGGATTTTTTCGGTGGATTCAACAACACGTTCAGCTATAAAGGTTTTGAACTGAACGTGTTTGTACAGGGTAATTATGGCAACGAGATATTGAATTTTGGCAGTTTCGACTTGCTGAACCTGACGGGCGGCAACAACCTGAGCGCCCGTGTGCTGGAACGCTGGACGCCCACCAACCCGAGTACGACCATGCCGCGAGCCAATGCCGGCGGCGGTTCGCGCATCATCAGCAACTTCCAGGTGGAGGACGGATCGTACCTGCGCTTCAAGAACATCTCCCTGGGCTACAATTTTTCTGCATCCTGGTTAAACAAGTTACACATCCAGTCGCTGAAGGTGTATATCGCTGCACAGAACCTTTTTACAATAACGAACTACCATGGTTACGACCCGGAAGTGAACCGTTTCGGCAGCTCGTCCTTAAGCCAGGGACTGGACTATGGCACTTATCCCGCTGCCAAAACAGTATTGGCCGGTGTTAATCTGAAATTTTAATCCGACTGATCATGAAAAAACATGCCACATACATCGTTTCCACCTGCATGCTGCTGATGCTCACAGCCTGTGAGAAGAAGCTGGACATAGCCTCGGTAAGTAACCTTACCAACGCTACTTACTACAAAACACCCGAAGATGCCAAGGCCGCTTTGGGCGCCTGTTACAAATTCATGGGCGTGCTCGATCCCTTTGCCGACCTGGTGATGTCGGACGATGCGGTGCCCTTTCTTTCCGGCGCTGCGGACCGTGTAACGTTATGGCGTTACAACCTCACCCCCTCCAACGTATTTTTTGCCGTATATGCGGGTGCCTACGCGGGCATCAATCGCTCCAACATCGTGATTGACCGTGTGCCTGGCATTACGATGGACGAAGCGCTGAAGGAACGTTACATCGCGGAGGCCAAGGTATTGAGAGCGCTGCATTACTTTAACCTGGTGCGCCTGTTCGGCGGGGTACCCATCAGCATAAAAGAAACCGCCGCACTGGAAGGTTTGAATGCGCCCAGGAACACGGCAGACGAAGTGTATGCACTCATCGAGAAAGATCTGAAAGAGGCAGAAGGCGTACTGCCGCCACGTTACAATGCGGCAGATGCCGGCCGTATGACCTCCGGCGCTGCGAAGGGCCTGCTGGCGAAAGTATACCTTACAAGGGCGGGCAGTACCAAAAGCTCTCCTTTTTGGGCACAGGCAGCGGCCAAAGCGAAAGAGGTGATCGATCAGGGCGTATATGATTTGTACGACAACTATGCCGATGCCTTTGCGCTGTCGGCGCGCGGTGGCAAGGAAAACATGATCGAGATGCAATACCTCACGGACGTGTACGGGCATGGTTTAGGAAGAGGCTATGGCCCGCGTTCCGCGCCAATCTTTCCCGGGGTGGCTCCGCCATTGCCCGTCCTACCGCGAGCCTTTTTAACAGTTACACCGCTAACGATAAGCGGAAAGCCGTGACGTTCATGACTTCCTATGTGTTCAATAATGTAACGACCACCCTGTCCATTTCGGATGCCGATCCGGCCAAAGCCATTTCCTTTCAGAAGTTGTGGGACAGAAGCGCTAAGACCAATGGCGGCGAAGGTACCAGCCGGGTGGCGTTGCGGTATGCCGATGTACTGCTAATTTACGCCGAGGCGGCGAACGAAGCTAACGGCGTACCTACCGAAGATGCTTACACTGCATTGAATAAAGTGCGGTTCAGAGCGGGACTGAATAAACTGGAAGGACTGACGTACGAAGCCTTTCGCGAGGCCGTATGGTTAGAAAGGCGACTGGAGCTAACGTTCGAGAACTGCCGCCGGTTTGACCTGGTGCGTACCGGCAAGCTTGAAGCAGCAGTAAAAGCAGAGAACAGCTTTAACCGTAACGCGCAATTCGAATCCTATCACACCCTGTTTCCCATCCCCGTTTCCGACATGGATGCCAATCCCTTGCTGGAGCAAAATGACGGGTATTAATTCATCAAAAAGTACTTAACGCATGTATACACGCAGACATTTTTTAACCCAATCCCCTGCCCTGCTGGCCTTACTGGCAGGACTACCCGCACTGGCCAACACTCGTAAAAAGACCATATTGCTACGATCCTCGTGGCAAACGGTGAACATCGGCGATATTGGTCATACACCCGGAGTAATCACGCTCATTGAAAAATATATTCCCGAAGCGAACGTCATCCTCTGGCCATCCAGTGTCGACAACGGTGTAAAAGAGATGTTGCAGCAGCGTTTCCCGAAAGTGCGCATTGTGCAAACGGAGGCGGAGATAACGGCTGCCATAACGGAATCGGACTTCCTGGTGCATGGCTCCGGCCCTTCGCTGGTGGCGCGTAAGGACGTGGAGCGCTGGGCAGCTACCGGCAAACCGTACGGCATTTACGGCATTACGTTCCCAGGATATTACGGGGAACCTTCCGAAAGCCAGAAAGCCATGCTGCCTACAGAAGTCGCCCTGCTTACCGGTGCGAAGTTCGCCTACTTCCGCGACTCCATTTCGCTCGACTTTGCGAGGAACAACGGCGTTACATCGCCCGTGATGGGCTTTGCGCCAGATGGGGCTTTTGCTGTAGACTTAACAAATGAAGCTGCCGCAGATGCTTTTATGCAGCAGCATGGCCTGGAGAAAGGCAAGTTTCTCTGCGTGATCCCGCGGCAGCGTTATACACCGTATTGGGAGATCCCGTCGAAGAACAGGCCTCTTGACGAGAAGCGCAACGACCGTAACCAGGAGATGCGGGAACATGACAACGCGCCGATCAGGGAGGCCATTATCGCTATCGCCCGCCAAACCACCATGAAATTGCTGATTTGTCCGGAAGATGAAACGCAGGTTAAACTTGGTAAAGAAATCTTATTAGATAAACTACCGGAGGATGTAAAGCCGAAAGTCGTATGGCGCGACCGTTACTGGCTTACCGACGAAGCACTGAGCACCTATCGTCGCTCCGCCGGTCTTTTCGGGCTGGAAATGCATTCGCCCATCATGTGTATTGGTCATGGCGTGCCCGCCATAGTAGGGCGTTTTGCGGAACAGAGCAGCAAGGGCGTCATGTGGAAAGACATCGGCCTGGGAGAATGGTTGTTCGATATGGACGTACCCGGCGACGTACAAAAGATAGGACCTGCCGCGCTGGCCATGGCAAAAGACCCCGCAGCCGCGAAACGGACGGCCCGTAAAGGACAGGCGTTCGTACAGCAAAAACAGCGCGAAACCATGGGAGTATTGCGCAAAGCACTCGGGTAAAACAATCACCTATAAAAACTGGGGGCAGTTGCAGGCTTAGGCAGGCAGCTGCCATTTTTTTTCCGGATTTGATAAAAGATTTTCCCGAAACAGCAAACCTTCCGGGCTTTTTCAGCGGACTTTTGCATAAAAATCCTCTCCCGTATGAACATCAGGAGCTTTACCTTCCTCTTTTTTCTATTAATAGCCAGCATCGCTACGTATGCACAAAACGCCACGCTGTTTGGCAAAGTAAGCAGCAGCCAGGGCCAGCCCGTGAGCGCCATCAGCATATCCCTGCAGGATACCCGCCTGGTTGCCTTTACGGACGATAACGGCGAATACCGCCTGCAGCACATCAAACCTGGCGCCTATACGGTAAATGTTTCCTTCGCAGGTAAATTACAGAAATCCGAAAGCGTTACGTTCGCCGCAGGCGACAATAAACAGCTGGATGTGACCATCTCTTCCGGCGCACGCGAGCTGGACGAGGTGGTGGTAGAAACCAGTAAGATCATGAACCGTGCTGCGGCTACTGCCAACAAGATCCCTTTAAGCTCTCTGGAAACGCCGCAGATCGT
Organism: Chitinophaga horti; assembly: GCF_022867795.2. NCBI lineage: Bacteria > Pseudomonadati > Bacteroidota > Chitinophagia > Chitinophagales > Chitinophagaceae > Chitinophaga > Chitinophaga horti. Next base: position 3,406,044 of record NZ_CP107006.1, read on the forward strand.
ACATTCCATCTCCAACGTCATCCTGCGCAAGCAAAACGCCATGACGTTGGAAGATGCGATGAAAAACGCGCCGGGCGTGGCCAAATTATGGGATGCGACCAGCCGTCCGGACGGTGGTTCTATCTTCGTGAGCCGCGGCTTCCAGGTAACTACCAAAGTGCGTAACGGGTTACCGAATATCGTTAACACGAACGTTGAAATGGCCAACCTCGAACGTATCGAGATCATCAAAGGGCCGAGCGCCACCATGTTTGGCAGCATTGTATCTTCCTATGGCGGTTTGATTAACCGCGTTACCAAACGTCCTTACTTCGATAACGGTGGTTATGCAGATGTATCGTACGGCAGCTTTAACTTTTACCGTGCTTCCGCAGATGCGAACTTCGTCATCAAAAAAGACAAGATCGCGGCCAGGCTTAACGTGGCCGGTCAGAACCAGGACAGCTGGCAGGATGCAGGCTTCCAGCAAAGCTATATCATCGCTCCTTCCTTCCTGTACAAACCGAACGATAAGTTTACACTGAATGTGGATGCGGAAATCGTAGGTTCAAAAGGTAACAGCAACGGCGGTAACTTTATGTTCGTGTTGGCTCCCAGCCAGATCAACGGTGCACTTGCGGGTGTACTCGCGGCACAGGGGTTGAACCAGCAGCAGATTGCGGGCATATTGTCGCAGGCGCCGCAAACCTTTAAGCAGGCTTTTGGAACTGATAAAGTCGACGAGCTGAAGCTGGACTACAACCGATCTTTCCTGCACAACGACGTCTACCCAAAAACTCAATCCAACGCCTACTTTGCAGACGCTACTTACAAACTGTCGCAGCACTGGACATCGCAAACAGCCTTTACCTACAGCCTGAGCCACAACAGTGGTTACAGCGCGTATCAATACATTATTCCTAATTACCTGCCTGCATTTATCGGCTCCATCAGCACGGGCACTCCTAGCTTCGGCACACCAGGTACCGACAGCATGGCCCGTATGGTATGGAACCCGATCGGCAGCACTAATACCATTAACGCACAGCAAAACTTCGTGTCTGACTATCAGTGGGGCAAAGTAAGAAACCGTGCGGTGATCGGCGTCGACTATGCGCGTTATAATTCCCTGGTAACGTACCGCCGCTTTACGGGCAGCCTGTTTGGCGTACCTTATGCGGATGTATTCGATATTGTACCATCCAACGGTAACTCGCCTAAAATGGGTGACTTTAATAAAGAGAACGTAGAGAACGCCTTTGCTGCCCGCCCGCCCAGCGAACTGGTATACGATCAGCGTTCGGAGGTATGGAGCGGTTATGTGAATAACGTAACGAACATCACCGATTATGTGATCGTATCTGCCGGTGTGCGCGTAGACAACTTTAAGAACCGCGTATCTGACGAAGACCAAACGAAATGGTCGCCTAAGTTCGGGTTGATCATTATGCCGATCAAGGACGTACTCACCATCTTCGCTAACTACCAAAACAGCTTTACGAACCAGTTCGGTGCAGACCGTAATAATGTTCCTTTCGATCCGGAAGAGGCCAACCAGAAAGAAGTGGGTGTGAAATATAGCTTCTTCAAGAACAAGCTGACCGGTAGTTTGAGTGTTTATGACATCCTCGCTAAAAATGTACTTCGCGCCGACCCTGTTAACCCGCAGTTCCAGATACAGGATGGTGAGCAGAAGAGCAAAGGATTTGAAGCCGAAATCGTGGCCAACCCCTACACCGGCTGGACCATCCTGTTCGGCTATGCATACAACGATAGCCGTTATGTAAGGGCCGATGCAAATGTAGAAGGTTTACGTCCTGTCGGCAGCGGTCCGCTCAACATGGCGAACTTCTGGACGAACTACACCTTTACCACTACAAAACTGAAAGGTTTAGGTATTGGGGTGAGCCTGAATTATTCCGGTGAGTCAAATGCATTTAATCAGAAACCCGATGGCGCGCTGATCCTGCCATCTTACGCCATCCTCGGTTCGCACGTAACGTACGACATGAAACGTTTCCGCCTGGGTGTGAAAGTAAATAACATTACTAACGAGCAATACTGGATGGGCTGGAGCAGCATCATCCCACAAATGAAAAGGCAGCTGATCGGTACACTGACCGTGAAGTTCTAGGATCATTTATCTAAATAAATAGTGCATGCGGTGTATATACTGCATGCACTATTTGTTTTTAGGCCGGCATGTCTTTCGACTGCTCGTACGTGGGGCCGTAGAGTCCGGGTACTTTGTTGCCAGTTGCACGCAGGTACACAATCATTTCTCCCCGGTGATGGTAGATGTGGTTGAACAGGAAACTGCGCACCACGATACCGCGGGGCATGGGGCCTAACACCACCTTACCGCCCGCCTTCATAGACCAGGGCTGTTGCAGATCTTCGTCCTTCAAGCCTTCCAGGGCTTTTCTTGCCAGTTCTACATTCTTTTCGAACAGGGCCAGCGTGGCCTTAATATCAGAAGGGGCACCGCGTTCGAGCGTGTCGGCGGTAAGGTCGTATTCAGCTTGCGTAAGCGTGCCTACGTACCAATAATAGATAGTGGCGATGTGTTGGGCAAGTTCGCCCATCGTCCAGGAAACCGGGGATGGCTTATAAGCGAGGTCCTTTTCAGGAATGGCTTCCAGCAGTTTCCGGGTGCTGTTCGTTTCGTGTTCGAACTCTGCGAGCAGGATTTGTGATAGCATATGGAATTTGTTTAAGCTTTCGTTAAAATTAAGCTATGTTTACAGCATAAAAACATTACAACCGGAAGCGTAAATTGGAGAAGAATGATATACATAGAGACCGGGCACTTTTTACCCGGATAGCAGATGGGAACGAGCAGGCATTTGAAGAATTGTTCCATCTCTATATGCCACAACTCTACCGTATTATTTACAATCTCGTACCGGTTGAATCTACTGTGAAAGACCTCGCCCAGGAAGTATTTCTGCATCTTTGGCTAGGCCGGGAAAAACTAAGCGAAGTAGAAGAACCGCAGCACTGGATATTCCGGATTGCCTACAACCGCTCCTTCAAATTCCTGAAGCGGCAACAAACCGAAGCTGCCAAACTCGGCACCACTGACGAACGCCTTTTACATACCAACGAAACCGAAGAAGCGGTACAATTGTCCGAAACCATTCGTCTCATCCGCGAAGCAATACATGAGCTTCCGGCACAGCAGCAACGCATTTATCAACTGAACCGCTTATCGGGCAAAAAGCCCGCCGAAATCGCCGCCGAGCTGGACATTTCCGTACAGGCCGTTCGCAACTCGCTCACCCGTTCGGGCAAGATCATCCGCGAGTACCTGGTAGAAAGAGGCATCGACATTCCGCTGGTAATCATCCTTTTATCCCAATTTTAAGATTTTTTTCTTTTGCGTGTGTATATTTTCTGCCGGCAGGGTACTGTATGATTGTACCGTTGCCTGGAAGCAACGCCATACACCAACCTAATCGAACATCTAACAAATTACATATTTGAACAGGAAAATTATTGAGCGCGCCGACGAGTTACTGAGTCGCATATTAACCGAAACAGCCAGTCCGGACGACTACGGGGAGCTATTACAGCTGATGAATGCTCATCCTGAGCCCTGGTTCGTGGCACACATCCAACACTACTTCAGTGAACACCCCAAACACGTTCCTGGCCAGCTACCTTCTTCCTACAGCCCGGCGTGGACGCAGGTATTGCAAAACGTACTGGAGTCAGACAAGCCGGTTATTACCGAAGCAACTGCTACCCGCGTTCGTCGTATGCGTACATGGTGGAGCGTGGCTGCGGCCGCTGTGGTAGCAGTTGGTACAGGCATTTGGTTACTGCGGGATCAGTCTCCGGTAAACAACGCCCCGCTGGCCGTTACGCAGCCCGTGCCCGCTATTGAACCGGGCAGAGAGGGCGCCGTACTCACCCTTGCCGATGGCAGCACGATGAGCCTCGACAGCCTGGGCAACGGTGTGATAGCTTCGCAGGGAGGATCGAAGGTGCTGTTGCAGAACGGGCAACTGGCCTACGAACAGGCTGATGGTACCGCTCCTGCCTGGAATGCTATTACCACTCCCAACGCCCGCCAGTTCCGGCTTACGCTGCACGACGGCACGAAGGTTTGGCTAAATGCGGCTACCGTACTGCGCTACCCAACCGCTTTCAAGGGCGGCGAGCGTAAAGTGGAGTTATCGGGGGAAGCATATTTCGAAGTGGCTAAGAATGACAGGCAGCCGTTCCGCGTCGTAGTCGGCGACACGGCCACTGTGGAAGTACTGGGCACCAGCTTTAACGTAAACGCCTACCATGACGAACCGGCTGTACGCACCACCCTACTGGACGGCAGCGTACGGATGCAAAAAAGTAAGGACGCCGTACTGTTACGTCCCGGCCAGCAGGCGGTGATGCAGCAAATAATCAGCATCGACAAGCAGGCAAATATTGAAGGTGCAGTAGCCTGGAAGAATGGTAAGTTCAATTTCGAAGGCGCTTCGCTGGAAGAGTTTACCCGGCAGATCGCCCGCTGGTACGATATAGAAGTGGAGTACCGTGGGCGTACGCCAAAGATGCAGATCAAAGGAAAAGCGGGGCGCGACCTTCAGCTGCAGGAACTATTAGATGGTATGGCCGGTTTCGGCATCCGCTATCGACTGGAAGGGCGTAAGCTGATCATTTTGTAATTACAGATAAATCACAACTAATCAAACTACATGAGAGGAACTTAATGAAAAGAGGAGAAGCCAGAAGAAGCCGGAGGGTGCTTGGAACCACCTTCCGGCGGAGCCCGGGCAGATCCTGAACGAGTCATCCCGCAAAGGAATCAACTGTTTATTCAATCAACCAAAGCTGTTGCAAAAGTATGAAATTAATCACTCTTTGTAACGGAGGGGCGTTTATTGTCAGGTCCCTCCCGACATCAACCAAATCTGGGATCGCTGCCTTATTCAATTGCGATCCGGCAATTAAAAGGAAATTTCTGATGCAGGTAAAACTGATCACGCTCCTGTTAACGGTTTTTATTTGCCATGTTTCGGCAAAAACGTTTTCACAAACCGTTACCATTTCGGGCAACCATCTTAAGCTGGAAAACTTACTGGCCGCTATCGAGCAGCAAACCGGCTACACCGCGCTTTACAATGAAGCAGACCTTCGCAACGCAGCGCCCGTATCGGTATCCGTACGCGACCTGCCCTTAAAGTCGTTCCTGGACGTAGTGTTCACCGACCAACCGTTGGACTACACCATCAGGCGCACGACCATTTTCATCCGCAAAAAGCCATCGCTGCCGGAGAAGAACGATATGACCGATGCGGCTGCGCTGCCGCCGGTAAAGGGACGCGTTACTGACTCCACCGGCAACGTATTGCCTGGTGTGAGCATCACCATCATGCGCGGCAACTCCCCTATTGGCGTGGCACTTACAGATGTACGTGGTGAGTTTACCATTGCTGTGGAAGTGGCGAAAGGCGACCGTTTGTACTTTTCGTCCGTAGGATTCGAGAGCCAGATGCTAACGCTGGATAATACGGGTGCATCCCTGAACGTGGTGATGAAAAATGCAGTGAAGGCGTTGGCTGCGTTTGAAGTTAAAACCGTTAATACCGGTTACCAACGCATTCGCCCGGAACAGAGTACCGGCGCCGTTTCGCAGATCAGTACCAAAGAATATGAATCGCGGATCAGCACCAACTTCCTGGACGGCCTCGTAAACAGGTTACCCGGGTTAATGATCAACAACGACGTACCTTTTACAGTGGGTACAAACTCGCGGCCATTGTTCAACATCCGTGGAATTTCCACCATGTCGGCCAATCAAAGCCCACTCATCGTGATCGATGGCTATCCAACCGAGCTTACGATGGACATGATCGACCCGAATGAAATTAAATCTGTCACCATCCTGAAAGATGCGGCAGCAGCTACTGTATATGGCGTAAGAGCATCCAATGGTGTGATCGTGATCGAGCGGAAACAGGCATCGCTGGGCAAACCGAAGTTCGCCTTCCGGGCTACTGCGGGCTTCACGCCGAAAGAAAACTTCCAGCGTTACCGCTGGGCAGACGATGCTTCGGCGATCGTAGCCAACTATGGCAAAACCGTTGCAGAGCGTACAGTGAACGCCACCTCGTGGGGACAGCTGTTCACCAATACCGGCGGCTCTATTACGCGCACTGCACCTTACTACATTCTCGCACAGCAGGCCGCCAGCATCATTACGCCGGAACAGGCCGCCAGCGCATTTACCGACCTGGAGAACTACGATAACATCGATGATTACAGCCGTTTGTTTCTTCGCCCGGCCGTCACCCAGACTTATAACCTAAATGTATCTGGCGGTACCGCGAATGCACTGTACTATATCACGGCCAACTATACCGGTAACCGCGAACCGGCGATCAATAACGATAACAACCGGCTGTTGTTCTCCGCGCGCAGCAACTTAAAACTATCGCAGCGCCTGTCGCTGGAGCTCACCACCGATTACCAGGAGCGTAACATCAATGGCGCACCGGAACTGAATATTACGGGCATAGCACCGTACGAACGATTCCAGGATGTAAATGGCAAGCCAAATTATATAGTTGGCAGCGGCATCTCCCCTTATTATAACAATGTACTGATTGCAACAGGCTTGTACAATCATCTCTATTATCCGCTGACAGAAGTAAACGAGGTGAGTGATAAAACACGTACGATCAACAACCGCATCACCGCGAACTTCAATTACAATTTTGGTGGCGGTTTTGATTTAGCGTTTGGCGGCATTTACGAAACCTCGCGTTCCGACCTGCGCAACCTCGCGTCTGAAAACTCCAGCGCGGCCAGGCGGCTGATCAATTCCTACGCGGCCCTGAACACCGATGGCACGATCAAGTTTAATGTGCCGAGGGGCGGCTATCTGACGCAGCAGGCGGCGACGACTACGAGCATTACCGCACGCGCGCAACTTAACTATAACAAACGTTTTGCCGGCCATCATTCGATCAATGGTATTTTGGGGGCAGAAGTACGGAACCTGGTGAATAAAAGCAACCAATCGTCCTACTTCGGCTACAATGATGAAACACTGCTGCACCAGCCGATCGATTTTTCCGGCATCAACAACGGTGCGATCCGTGGCACTTACGGACTTTCGGCGCCTTTACAGGGCATGTTTACCAACTGGTTCGACCAGCAGTTTACGGAAGACCGGTTTATTTCCGGTTATGCTAACATTGTGTACGCCTTTAAAAACACTTACTCCCTTACTGGTAGCATCCGTGTAGATCAGTCCAACCTGTTTGGTACCAATCCTAAATACAAGTACAAACCGTTATGGTCTGCCGGTGCCGCGTGGAACCTGCACCAGGAGCCATTTATACAGGATATTGTGTGGATCAGGCAACTGAAGTTGCGTACTGCGTATGGCTTCAATGGTAACGTAGCTAAGATGTCGCTGCCACAGGTAATTGCGCAGGCGGTGATGAATAACCAGACCTCGCCCGCCAGTCCGTCGCTGCGCATGCTATCGTATGCGAACAGCAGCCTGCGTTGGGAGCAGACGAAGAACTTCAACGTAGGGTTAGATTACGAGTTGTTCAAACACGTTTCCGGCAGCCTGGATTACTACAGGAAACATAGCTCTGACCTGCTGGGCAACTCACTCATCGATCCTACGATCGGTGTAAGCCCCACGCTGATCAACAAAGCGACGATCAATAACAATGGCGTGGAACTGGCTTTGCATGCAGACTGGATCAGCACTAAAAAACTGAACTGGAATACCGGGCTCGTAATGGCGAGAAATACCAGTAAAGTGCTGGAAGTATACCAGCGTGGAGACTTTGGTGCGCATACTATCAGTTCCATCGGGTACGTAAAAGACTATCCCGTTGGTGCGCTGTTCGGTTACCGCTGGGGCGGCCTGGACACCGCAGGTTACCCATTAGTAGTGAGCCCTAAAGGCACCGTGTACCGTACAAACGTGAACACGATCAATAATGCAACAGCGGCAGCGATGGCCAGCGACACCTCTGGACTTACGAGACACCTTGGCTCATCCATCCCTACAATCAACGCGGGTTTGAGCAACCGGGTCGACTTTGGAAATTTCTACGTGTTTTGCATGATCAATTACTACGGCGGGTTTAAGGTAAGAGTACCCCGTGCTAATCCGTCAGCCAGCAGGCCATTGGAAGGTGCGGGTGATTACTGGAAGATGAAAGGCGATGAGAACAATACCGATGTAATGGCACTTATTGCCTACACCAGCGCCAACTCTAATAATGCCTACAACTTTGCCGATAAATACGTAGTAAACGGCGATTACATCACCCTGGCGGACCTTACCCTGTCGTACAGCCTGGATAATGCCGCCTTTGTAAAACGAGCCGGTTTCAGTCATGTGGAGCTGAAGGCACAGGCCTCCAACATCTGGACCGTTGGATTAAACAGTTACAATTATAGCAGGGCGACCGGTAGTTTCCAGAAAACATATGTGACACCATCGTTCACCTTCGCCATTTTCACCAACTTCTAAACAGCGCATCCGTGAAAAAACAAACATATAAACTTCTGCCCATCCTGCTTTGCTGCCTGTCCCTCACCGGCTGCGATAAATACCTGGGCATCACCCCCAAGGGTAAAAAACTGCTCAGCACTGTAGCCGATTACGACCAATGGCTGAACGACGAGTTCCTCGCTTATGGCGCCGGCCGTTCACAGAGCCTGGTCAACATCCTGGGCGATAATTATGATTTTGTAAGCATTCCTACTCCACCAGCGAAACCGGCAGAACTGCTGTACGTATGGGCATCGCAATTTTCCCCCGACATCAATATAGCACCAATGTTCTGGGGCGAGCATTATGGTAATATCAACTTGTACAATACCGTGCTGGTTGGCATCGACAACGCCCAGGCAGGCACCGCCGCACAAAAAAGGAGCCTGAAGGCCGAAGCATTATTGGGCCGCGCATGGGAGTACTTTAACCTGGTGAACGAATACGCACAACCGTACGATTCCGCTACCGCCGATACCGACCTTGCCGTGCCTTTCGTTACGTCGAACGACGTATCGCAGACCGTTCCCGGCCGCAGCACCACCGCTGACATCTATCAACATATCATTACAGATATTACTGCTGCCATAGAAGACCTGCCGGCCGACAACAGTGCTAACCGTTTCCGCGGATCGAAGGCGGCGGCATACAGCTTGCTCGCACGCGTATACTTTTATGCAGGCAATTATGCAGACGCCCGTACAAACGCAGCCCTGGCGCTCTCTAACAGCGCCGCCGAAATGCTGGATTACAATGCAGCGGCGCCTTTATCAAACCTGCTGAGCATTCGTAAGGACGCCATCTTTGCCAGGATGGTGGCCGCGAACGATGTGCCTACCCTGGAGTATATGCGCAGCTTCGCCACGAACGACCTGCGTGTAAGAAAGTTGTTTTACAGCACCGATGGTTACCGATTCACCACCAGGGGCGCTACCCTGCACTTTCCGAACCTGGTGACGCCTACATTGATGTATGCTAACCTCGGCACCTCCGTACAGGAAATGAAACTGATGATCGCCGAGTGCGCAGCCCGTAGTAATGATCTGGCCGTCGCTTTGCAGCAGCTGGATGAAGTGAGAAAAAATCGCTTCGCTGCAGCAAGTTATGTGCGTTTCGAATCTGCAAGCCAGGAAGCCGTATTACAAGAAGTATTAAAGGAAAGATACCACGAACTGGGCTTCAATGGGCTTCGCTGGTTCGACATGCGCCGCTTCGATAAAGAGAACCGGATGCCTGCCGTTAACCGCTACAACGCGCAAGGGGCCGTTATTGCTACCCTGGAGCCGCACAGCCCGCGCTACACCTTACAGATTCCTGTGCAGGTGATCAGCTTCAACCCCGGTATGCCACAGAATCCTTAATCACAAAACAGCTCATCATGCAAAGAATATATATCGCTATCATTTGTCCGCTGCTAATTTTACTGGCGGCCTGCAGTAAAGACAGCTCCCCTGCACTGCTGCCGGAAGGAAGCATTTCTTTCAAACTATCGGAAGGTAAAGACACCATTGAAATGCCTTTATCTATCCTGAAAGATTCAGCCGTTGTACTGAAGTTACAAGCTGCCTTTACCGGCAGCACGTCCGGCAACCACTGGATCACCTTCGCGATAGACACCACGAAGATCCGCGACTACCGCGCTAGGTTTGGACAGGGCATACTGGTTCCTGCACCGCACTACCTGTTCTTTAAGTCCAACGTGCGGTTGTCTGCCGGCGCTACGGAGTCCGACACGGCGCAACTGAACATTGGCCAGCAAACGAAGCTGATGGAATACAGCACTTATGTATTACCGATCGTCATACAATCCGTGGATGGCGAGCCGGAAGGCGCTGCTTCCGGAAGAGTGATCTATTTTGTATTTAAAACCGGCAAACCTTTATTCATCAATAAACAGGGCTGGACGATCGCGGCATTTACGTCGCAGAACGGCACGAACGCACCAACCGGCTTGCTCGACGAAAAACAACCTGACTACCTTTTGGGCCAGTAACATTACGCAGTTCATGCCGCAGAGCGTTACGATCAACATGAACAGGGAGGTGACTTTTACCGGGTTGAATTACTACCTGCCTACGGTACTGAACTACCCTAACCTTGGCGGCTATCCAACCTCTATCAAAATAGAAACCAGCATGAACGGTACTACATGGACAGACAAAGGCACATTTGCCGGGAACGTCAGCAACAACATGCAGTCCATTCTCTTCGGGCAAACCACGGCGAGGTTTGTGCGCTTCACCGCGCTGGCCAGCGTAAAATACAGCAACACCTATGACGCCATATTTATCAGCGGTATCGGCCTGCTGCCTTAACCATTAAAAAACATAGAAAACATACGCAATGAAAACGAAATTCATGTTGGCAGCGGCCTGCTGCCTACCATTCAGCCTAATGGCACAAAAAGGCTTCACCGTGCGCGGTAAAGTAGGTACGCAAAGCGCTCCTGCCATTGCTTACCTGGAATACTCCGATGCGGGCGTAAAGAAGAAAGATTCTGTACTGCTGAACAAAGGCCAGTTCGTGATCAAAGGCAAAGTAAGTCATCCCGTGATGGCTTACCTCACCGTTAAACATGATACGGCTGCCGCCAAACCTTACCGGAGCGACAACACCCAGTTTTACCTGGAAAATGCAGACATCACCGTTACCTCTCCCGACTCCGTATACCGCGCGGTAGTTAAAGGATCGCGCACCAATGAGGAAGAGGCGATGTTACGCAGATGGCAACGTCCATATAAAAAATCGGCCGACTCAGTTACTAAGGCATACTACGCCCTCACACCAGAGCAGCGTAAAGACGAAGCATTCCTGAAAGACTTACGCGTTGTAATGGCTGCTACGCAGGCCGGTTACGACAGTGTAAACCGCGCTTTCATGAAAGCCTATCCGGCATCGTTCATTTCGCTGAATGTGTTCAGAGAAGTAGAACTGGCCTACAACTTTAACCCGGATACTGCAGCTGCGCGTTTCGCCAGATTACCGCAACAAGTGCGTAACTCTTATGCAGGAAAACAAATTCAGAAAGCCATCGATACCGGGAAGAAGACCAACCTGGGCATGATGGCGATGGACTTCCAGCAGAACGACAGCACCGGCAAACCGGTGAAGCTCTCCGACTTCCGCGGTAAATATGTACTCGTTGACTTCTGGGCATCGTGGTGTAAACCGTGCAGGGCAGAAAATCCGAACCTGCTGGTGGCTTACAATAAGTTCAAGGAAAAGAATTTTACGATCCTCGGCGTATCACTTGACGATGAAAAAGCCCGCAGGGCATGGCTGATGGCCGTTCAGCAGGACAATATGCCCTGGACGCAGATCTCCGACCTGAAAGGCTTTAAATCCGAAGCAGCCGTGATGTATGGCGTGAATGCTATTCCTACCAACTTCCTGGTAGATCCCAGCGGTAAGATCGTAGCCCGCAACCTGCGCGGCGACGACCTGCAAAAGCAACTGGCCGTATTGATCAAATAACCCCGGGTTAACTATTAAATGCAAAGGGCTGACCAACACGTTTGGTCAGCCCTTTATCGTTAAGGCGATTTTCAAAGCCTTCAGGTTGCTTTTTGGTTGATCCATTTGATTTTATTAGACGAGCGGCCGGGCGTGGGTGTGATCAAGCTTAACCAGATCGAGAAAAGTTGAGCGACTTCACGACTGGCAAACTGGCCTTTTGGACGGATAATAACTCCGGCGGTTCGTAGAGGAACATCGAACCTGATCCGGCCAAATCACAGCTATCCGCGGAACGTAGACTTCCGTTCGATCAGTCTCGATTGCAATACTACGTCCCCTTTCGCACTTCCTTTTTTGCGGATGATGCGCAGCAATTCGCGGGCGGCGGTTTCACCGATCTCGAAGGCCGGCTGAGTAATAGTAGTCAGCGATGGATTGAGCAGCGCTGCTGTTTGCAGGTTGGAGAAGCTGATGACCTTAATATCTTCCGGGATTTTTACATTGGCCTGTTCGCATACGCGGTAACAGATCACCGCGAGCTTTTCTACCGACGCAAAAATGCCATCCGGCTTTTCGGCCAGCAGCATGTTGTGAATGGCGGCAAAGGCCTCGTCGTTGTTATTGGGACACTCTACTACGAGCGGCGTTTTCTGTTTGGAATATTTCTTCAGCGCCTGCAGGTAACCATTCTTACGGATGTTACCTACCGGGATGCTCTTATCCACTTTGAGGTAAGCGATCTTTTTACAACCTGTGTCGATGAGATGTTTGGTGGCCGTAATCGCGCTTTCGTAATTATCAGACGTCACCTTCACATTATCCATACGCTCACTCACGCGATCGAACAGTACCAGGGGAATACCCTTATCGTTCAATTGGGCCAGGTGTTCGTTGTCGTTACTTTCATCGGTAATGGACAACAATACGCCATCTACCCGGCCGTTTACCAGTGTATTAATAAATGACACCTCCAGCGCATGGTCGCCATGCGTAAAGTAAAGGAGAATATGATACCCCTGTGCCTGCGTTACCTTTTCTATCCCACTGATCACCAACGAAAAGAAATCATTTACCATGTCCGGGATCACGACGGCGATCATTTTGGTTTCCTGGGCGCGTAATCCGCTCGCATTTGCATTCGGTTGATAATTTAATCGCTTCGCCAGGGCAAACACCTTTTCCTTCGTTTCCGGGCTGATTTCATGGCTGTCCCTCAATGCGCGTGACACCGTGGAAATGGCCAGGTTCAGCTCCTTCGCCAGGTATTTTATGTTAATCTTGTTCATCAATCCGCTCACATTATAATACTATTCCGCTTACTATTACACGTATAATTTACGCTTTTAACGGAAACGTTTCCGTAAAAAAACGCTAAAAGCACTGTACTTTTTCCTAAGTTAACCGCGGTTTTAGCTATTCCACGGTAAAAAATGACATGTTGCAAACTACTACTTATATGAAAATAGAACAAGAATCGACCAGACACTAAATCGGTATTGCTGTATATCCTCTGGTTAAAGTGAATGGATGATGACTTATGTGAACGACTGCCAATGACAAGGCAGCCTACACCGTGCATTTCGCACACATGACAACTAAAGTTTTATTTGCCCACCGGGTAAGGGTTCTTTATGCCTAGACCAACCAGGTGACCACGTTTTTAAATCCTTAATCACTCATTGAATTATCACGCTATGAAAAGATCAGCCTCAAGCAAGGCCTTGCTCAAGTACCATCTGTATTTGAGAGCTTCCATCGGGGTCATTATTTGCCTGTGCCTATCGCTCGCTGCCAATGCGCAGAAGCCAGACAGTTCCAAGACTATCAGCACCTTTAATGGTAAACAGCTGTTCCAGGAAACGACGGGCGCTTTTTCGCAGATCCAGGGCAAAACGGTAGAGAACGTGCCCATCATTAACAATCTTAATCGCATGCAGGGCATGTTGCCAGGCCTCTTCCTGATGCAGAACAACGGGGAGCCGGGCGACGAATCAGCCTCGCTGCAAATGCGCGGTAAACGCACGTTCAGAAGCAATACGCCGATCGTATTAGTCGACGGCTTCGAAAGAAGCATGGACCTGCTGGACCCGAACGAGATCGAAAGCATTACGTTGCTGAAAGATGCTGCTGCCACCGCGCAGTACGGTCTTCGCGGCGGTAATGGCATCATCCTCGTGACCACCAAACGCGGAGCAGAGGGTAAGATCAAAATTACCTTTAACGCACGCGCCGGGGTAAAAGCACCAACTACTACGCCTAAACTGCTCAACTCCTTCCAGTACGCTACGCTGTACAACGAGGCGCTCGCCAACGACGGCGCAGCTCCAAGGTACTCAGCAGCCGACCTGGAGAAGTACCAGAATGCCACGAAGGGCATCTACGAGAACGAGATGGACCGCTACCTCTATCCCAATATCAACTGGTACGACCAGTACGTGAACGAGTCTACCTGGCAACAGCGTTACAGCGTGAACGTACAGGGCGGCAACAAAAATGCCCGTTACTTCCTGTCTGCAGGTTACACCGGCAACAGTGGACTGTACAAAGTGGATAAAGCGGCTAACACTTACAACACCAACGCAGACTTCAATATGATCACCCTGCGTTCGAACATAGACGTAAACGTGAACAAACGCTTCAGCCTTACGCTGGACCTGGCGGGCCGCCAGGAGCAGCGTACCTATCCGGGCGAGCGTGGCGATGCGGCCCTGCGTGTGTTCCGTACGTTATATAAAACACCGCCTAATGCCTTCCCGGTGCTAACCCCTGATGGTAAACTCGGCGGCAGCAAAGACTTTCCTGCCAACCCTTACGGTTTGCTTAACAAAGAAGGCTACTCGCTGTACTATGTGCGCAGCATGTTCGCCACTTTACGCGGTAAACACGAGCTGGACTTCATCACACCGGGCCTTTCTATCACCGGTACCGTAGCGTTCGACAGCTGGTACGATATGGTGACTAACCGTAGCAAGGACTTTAAAGTGTACGACATTCGCCAGCCAAGCGGTACGGTGGAGTACAATCCGGACGGCAGCATCAAGTACATAGAAACAGGTACAGATACGCAGATGTCTTCCGGCGTTGAATATCCAGGTACCCGTCGTATTCTTAACTACGAAGGCGCACTGAATTACCAGCGCACGTTTGGTCTGCACGCGATCACTGCCGTTGCAGCTATCAACCAGCGTATCATATCCTCCGAGAACAATACCGATATTCCCCGTGCTTACCTCGGTTCCAACGGCCGCGTGTCGTACGCTTACAACAAGCGTTACCTGGCCGAGTTTAATTACGGCTTCCAGGGCTCCGAGCAGTTTTTGCCAGGTAATAAATTCGGCTTCTTCCCGGTAGGTTCTTTGGGCTGGGTAATCAGCGAAGAAGATTTCCTGAAAGATAACAAGTGGGTAAACTTCCTGAAACTGCGTGGTTCCTATGGCATTACCGGCAACGATGATGTGGGTGGTTACTTCCTGTGGTTCCAGAAATACGCTACTGCAGGCGGTACCAACTTCGGTTACACTTCTACCGGCTACAACGGTTTCCAGGAAACGGCTTTTGCACTCAACAACGTAACCTGGGAGAAGATCCGCAAAACGAACGTAGGCATCGATGCGACCTTCCTGAACAACAAACTGAACGTAACGTTCGACTACTTCTACGAGAAGAACCAGGACATCATGATCCAGCCCGGGCTGCCTTACATCATGGGCATCCGCTTCCCTGACTTCCCGATCGGTGTAATCGAGAACAAAGGCTTTGACGCATCGTTGCGTTACACGCAGCAGGTGGGTGATGTAGAGCTGTCGTTCCTCGGTAATGTAAGCAGCGCGAAAAACAAAGTGATCAACCGTGGCGAAGAAAAACCGCGTTACGATTACCAGGCACGCACCGGCAGACCACTCGACGGTATCTACGGTTTAGAGGCCATGGGCCTTTTCCGTGACCAGGCAGAAATTGATGCAAATCCAAGACAAACGTTCGGGCAGGTAAAACCTGGCGACATCCGGTATAAAGACCAGAACGGTGACGGAGTGATCGATGCTTATGACGAAGTGTTTCTTGGTCAGGGCGGCTTCCCTACCCTGCAATATGGTCTGGGACTGGGAGCTAAATTTAAAGGCATCGACCTGAGCGTATTGTTTACCGGTCATGACGGCAGCCAGATGGGCCTTACCGGCGAATCTATCTGGGAGTTCCACGATAACGGTACGGTACGTGATCATCACCTGGGCCGCTTTAACCCGGAGGATGAATCTACCTGGGACAATGCCAGCTATCCACGCCTCTCCCTCGCTAACAAAGCGAATAACCAGCGTACATCCACTTACTGGCTGCGCGATGGTAAAATGGTGAGACTTAAAACCGTGGAGTTAGGCTACACCCTGCCGGCAAGCTTTGCTAAGCGGATAAGGCTGGAGAACCTGCGTGTGTATGCAAGTGGTTACAACCTGGCTACCTGGTCGTCAACCGGCCTGGTAGATACAGAAGCCCGTTCCGGCCACTATGTACTGTATCCTATTCAGCGCATTATCAATGCCGGTGTGACTGTAACGTTCTAAAATTTATCAGAAATGAGAAAAACAACAATCAGCATATTATCTATCGCCATCGGTTCCATAGCCGCGTCATCCTGTATGCGGAAGCTGGAAGTGGTGCCGGTAGAGTTTAAATCCGCGGAGTTCGTGTTCAGGGATTCGGCCCGGGCGGAAATGTTTATCAACAACGCGTATACCGATTTTCCTGCCGACGTATCCGGCTCCTTTAACTGGCTGGATGGTAATGCGATGCTGGCCTCTGCAAGTGACGAAGCCATGCACGTTTCCACCAACAAAACCGTTCCTTCTGCTGCGCAACGTATGAGTGCCGGTAACTGGAACCCCTCTAACATGCGTTATTGGCGTGCAGACGATGGTGCGGGCAATATCGGCTCATGGATGAAGTATGGCGGCTACCACGGTAACCGTAAGCCCAATACCGTACTTAAAAACATAGACCTGCTGCCTAACACTACTACACAACGCTTCCGCAACCGTATTAAAGGCGAGGCACTTTTTCTGCGGGCCCTTTACCACTGGTTCCTGTTCCAGCGCTGGGGAGGTATCCCGATCGTGGACAGATCTTTTGAAGCATCGGAAGATGTGCAGTTGCCACGTAACTCCGTTAAGTCTGTAGTAGACTTTATCGTACGCAGCTGCGACGAGGCCTACGCTTTATTACCGGCAGAACCTTACTACGAGCCAAGTGAAGTGGGTCGTGCCGACCGTGGTTCCTGCCTGGCCCTCAAAGCCAAGGTATTGTTATACGCCGCCAGCCCGCTTTATAACCGCGCCGGTGAAGATACCCTTACCTCCTATGGCAATATGGACGCCACACGTTGGGAACTGGCCGCTAAAGCCGCACAGGACCTGGTTGACCTTAACTGGTACAGTTTATACCGTCCTGGCACAAACCCACAAACCAACTACTCTGGCTTATTTAATGCATGGGGAGCAGGTACAACGAACCGCGAGCTTATTTTCGCCCGCTTACGTACGCCTAACCGCGATACCGAGAATGATAACTTCCCGGCTGGTTTCACGAATGCAAGAGGTGGTACTTGTCCTTCACAGGACCTGGTAGACGCCTACGAAATGGCAGACGGTACCTTGTTCAGCTGGAACAACACCGCGCAGGCGGCAGCGCCCTATACTAACAGGGACCCACGCTTCTACGCCAGCATCATCTACAATGGCGCACGTTATACCCGCTTTGCTGGTCAGAATAACTACACGTTTCAGATCTATACCGGCGGCGTAAACGCTAACGGTAACGCTAAAACGGAAACAGGTTACTACCTGAACAAGTTCATGGACTATTCTAACGCGAACCCTGCTCAGAACACCGGTACGGTTTATCATAACTGGATGTATTTCCGTTATGCTGAAGTACTGCTCAACCTGGCGGAAGCCGGTAACGAAGTGGGCGGTCCGTCGTACATCGCTCCGGGCGCATCGGCAGGTTTAACACCTGTACAGGCGCTGGATCTCGTAAGAGCACGTGCTGGCATGCCGGATGTACTCACCACCTTCAGCAGGCGTGGTACACCGTTGAACAAGGAAACACTGCGCGACCTGATCCGCAACGAGCGCCGTATAGAGCTGTCATTCGAAGATCATCGCTACTTCGATGTACGCCGGTGGATGATCATCGAAACATTACCGAAGTTCATTCGTGGTGTAGTGATTACGAGAAACGCAAATGGTACGTTCACTTACAATCCAAATGTGCAGGTAGAGAACAAAGTGTTTGAAACGAAACATTACTTCTTCCCTATCCCACAAATTGAAATGAACCGTAACGGTAACATGGTCCAGAACCCGGATTGGGAACTATAAAAACTAAGCAGATGAAACATATTTTATCCATCTTCATATTGCTCTGCCTTTCCATCTCCCAGGCGATGGCACAGGGCAAAACCATCACCGGTAAAGTGGTGGACGCCAACGGCGAACTTCTGATAGGCGCCGGCATCACGGAGAAAGGTACTACCAATCGCACGGTAACCGATCCCAAAGGTGAATTTAAACTCACCTTATCCGGCACCACCGGCATTCTGCAGGTATCCTACATTGGTTACACTGCACAGGAAGTAGCCATCAAAAATCAGTCGTCCCTGCACATCACACTGCAGTCGGATGCAACCAAACTGGGCGACTACGTAGTTGTAGGTTATGGTCAGCAGAAAAAAGCAAGTGTGGTAGGTGCGATCTCCCAGGTTAAATCCGAAGAGCTGCAACGTGCCTCCACGCCTAACTTGTCCAACGCCATCGCAGGCCGCGTATCGGGTGTGGTGAGCATTATGGGTTCCGGTAAACCCGGCGATGACAATGCGCAGATCCTCATCCGTGGTATGGCTACAACCAACACTACCTCTCCCCTCGTATTGGTGGATGGTGTGGAACGTGAATGGCAGCAGATCGACCCGGTAGATATTGAAACTTTCTCCGTATTGAAAGATGCTTCTGCGACCGCTGTATACGGCGTACGTGGTGCAAACGGTGTTATCCTCATTACCACCAAACGTGGTACGCCCGGCCGCCCGGTGTTGACTTTATCAACACAAGCAGCTGTGCAACAACCGATCCGCACCCCGGATTACCTCGGCTCCTACGACTTTGCGATGCTTACCAATGAAGCGCTCAAAAATGAAGGCAAACCGCTGGAATACACCGCGAGCGACCTGGAACACTACCGCCTGAAAAACTCTCCGTATACGCACCCGGACAATGATTATTACGAAGACTTCATGCGTAAGGCATCATGGCAACAGCTGTCGAACCTGAGCGTAAGAGGTGGTAACGAAGTACTGCAATACTTCATATCCGCCAACCACCTGCACCAGGAAGGTCTTTATAAAGATTTTGGCAACGTAAGATATCCGACCAACACCACCTACGATCGTATGAGCTTCCGCTCTAACCTCGACTTCAACGTAAACAAGTCGCTGAAGATCGGTGTGGACCTTACCGGTAGGTTCGAAGAAAGGCAACAGCCTAACTTTGACCAGGACCTGTTCGATAAACTGAGAAGGTTACCGCCTAACTTCCAGTCCTACATTAACCCGGACGGTTCTATCGGCGGCCGCTCCGACGACAGCCGCCTGTCGCCGTACGCCCTGTTGTCGCAAATGGGTAACCGTAACCGAAACAAGAACGTACTGGAAGGCGCGTTCACCATCAAACAAGACCTGAATAAGATCACCAAAGGCTTGTCTTTCCGCTCCCTGGTAGGTTTTGTAAGCACTTACAACTCCCGCCGGGACATCGTGGAAAGACCACTTTTGTATGAATACAACCGCTTCGGCCAGTACTTCCTGAACAGGAACCCGTCAGAACTGGTGATCGAAACCGGCAGAGGCGGCGGATTCCGTCGCCAGCACGTGGAGCTGGGCCTGAACTACAACCGGAACTTCGGCGACCATGCAGTGACCGGTATGGTGTTATACCAGCAGATCCAGAACTTCGATGAAGCCAGGATACCCACCGGTTACCTGGGTTGGGTAGGACGTGCTACGTACGGCTACAAAAGCAAATATCTCTTCGAAGTGAATGCCGGCTACAACGGCTCTATGCAGTTCGAAGCGGGCCGCCGCTACGGTTTCTTCCCGGCAGTATCACTCGGATGGGTACCATCTGAAGAAGACTTCTGGCAGAAAAACAGCTTCGTGAATTACCTGAAGATCAGGGGTTCCTATGGCGAGATCGGTAACGACCGTATCGGTAACTTCAACTACCTGTACGAGCAGCGTTACATCTATGCTAAAAACGAAGATGGATGGCGTTACTACTGGGGCGAGCAGCCGACCTCTGAAAGAGGTATCATCGAAGGTCAGCCAGGCAACGCTTTCGTAACCTGGGAAAGGGCTAAGAAGAGCAACATAGGCTTCGACGCACGCCTCTGGAACAACCGTATCACCATTACCGCAGACGCCTTCCAGGAAAACCGCCGCGACATCCTCGCCATCCCTTACTCCCTGCCACTGGTGTTCGGTATGAACAACCCGCAGAACTCAGTAAGGGACGACGGACAAGGCTTACCGCCTGAAAACATCGGCCGCGTGATCAACAAAGGCTTCGATATGGAACTGGGCTTCAGCGATAAAAAGGGGCCGGTTGGTTATTTCATCCGTGGCAACTTCACATTTGCGCGCAACCGTATCCTCCGTATAGATGAAGAAGGCAAACGTTACGACTGGCAGCGCCGTGAGGGCAAACAGATCGGTCAGCACTTCGGTCTGAACGCCGAAGGCCTGTACTCAAGAAACGACTTCGAGCAGGAAGCAAATGGCGACCTGAAAATGGAAGGTGGCTTCCCTGTTCTCAACAAAACCTTACCTATCCCCTCTTACGGCGTGGTATACCCTGGCGATATCAAGTATAAGGACCTCAACGGCGATGGACTGGTAGACAGCTATGACGAAGGTGCGATCGGCAGAGGCACTGTTCCTGAATATATTTTCGGTATTACCGTAGGTGGCAGCTACAAAGGCTTCGACCTGAACGTGCTCGTACAAGGTGCCGGTAATGCAGACATGTACTTCAGAGAAGATGCGGTATGGGAATTCAGCCAGCTGGGTAAAGTAATGCGCCATCACCTGGGCCGTTACAATCCGATTGATCCTACCTCCTGGGAGAACGCTACTTATCCGCGCCTGCACCCGACTGAGAATACCAATAACCACCGCAAATCGAGCTACTGGCTGTACTCCCGCAACTATGTTCGTTTGAAGAACGTAGAGCTGGCGTATAACTTCCCTAAATCACTGCTTTCCCACATCAAGATGCAGAGTGCGCGCATTTTCGTAAATGCGAACAACCTCATCACCTGGGATAAAATGATGAACTGGGACCCAGAGTCATCCAGCGAAATCGGCGACGCCTATCCACAATTACGTACCTGGAACCTGGGCATCAGCGTCACCCTGTAATCAACGGACCACGAAAAAAACTAACAGATGAAGAAACTAACATACCTCCTCCTGGCACTCACACTCGCCGCCTGTACCAAAGACGGCGCGGGGCTGCTGGATAAAGCTGAATCCGGCGACCTGAACGAGGAAAGAGTGTTTTCAAGCGCGAAATACACTAAAGAATTTCTGACGGATATATACCGCCGTATTCCCTACAGCTGGGATAACAACGTATACCTGGACGCAGCCACCGACGACGGTGAATCGCGCCCCTGGTGGGGATGGACCAACAACGTGCACGTTGGCGCCTATAACCCGACCAGCTTGCCGGATAAATTCAAACGCTGGGCGAACTATTATGCCGCCATCCGCGCCTGTAACCTGTTCCTGAGCAAGATCGACAATGCACCTGTAGATCCTGAGCAATACATGAACACGCCCGAAGTACGTGAGCGTATGAAGTACGAAGCCGTGTGCCTGCGTGCCTTCTTTTACGCTGAACTCGTGCGCTGGTATGGTGGTGTACCCATCATCACCAAAGTGCTGGACCGAGAATCGCCGGAGCTGTTTACGGCCCGCGCTAATCTTGCCGAAATACAAAAGTTCATTGCTGATGAATGTGATACTGCGGCCGCACATCTGCCTGCCAAACAAGTTGGTTCCGACTACATGCGCGTAACCAGCGGTCTGGCAAAAGCGGTAAAAGCAAGATTGATGCTGCACCTCGCAAGCCCGTTGTTTAACAGCAGCACTGCAGGCGAGGCCAGCCCATGGTCTTGGGGCAGCTATGACGTAAACCATTGGAAACAGGCGGCAGATGCAGCCAAAGCCGTAATGGACCATAAAGACGAAGGCGGTGCACAAGTGTACAGCCTCGTTGTAAGAACAGAGCCCACCAACTACTTCGGCACCCGCGTAACCTACCCGGGTTCATTCAAAGCGATGGGTTGGTTCAATGTGTTCATCACCCGTGTTAATACAGAGTACATCCTGGGTTATGCAAGAAAGGGATTGACAAACGAGCTGGATAAATGGCAGCTGCCGGGTGCCATGCAACGTTCAGGCGACGCTTCCTTTACCCTGCCTACTTACAACTACGCCGCTGCCTTTGAAACCAAAGATGGTTACCCTGTTTATCAGACCGACGAGAACGGCGTACCACTGATTGACGGTAACGGACAATTCGTGGTAAATCCAGCTTCCGGCTTCAATCCGCAGAAACCTTACGACAACAGGGACTCCCGCTTTTACCATTCCCTTTGGTACAACGGCTCTATGTTCAGCGGTGTAACCTTCAACACCTGGCGGGCAGAAGACGGCTCGTTCGGACAGGAATACCTGAACGGCTATGCCCACACCGGCCTGTTCCTGCGTAAGTTCATGGACCCGAAAAACGTGTCGATCAATAACAGCGGGGTGCAGGGTACAACGAACCACTCCTTCCCTGTATATCGTTTTGTAGAAATGCTGTTGAACTATGCAGAGGCGATGAACGAGTACCTGCCTACCGGTACCGATCGTACAGAAGTGATACAGGCATTGAACCAGGTACGCACCCGCGCCGATATGCCCGACGTTGCTACGACCTTTACCCGCAATGGCTGGAATATTACCAGCCAGGCAGACCTGCGCAAATTCATCCGTAATGAACGCAGAGTGGAACTGGCCTTCGAAGAACACCGCTTCTTCGACATCCGTCGCTGGAACATTGGTGAGCAAACACAGAAAACCGTGTACGAGCATGATGTGCTGAAAAGACCTGACGGCTCGTTCGTGTACACCATTAAAGTT
Organism: Chitinophaga horti; assembly: GCF_022867795.2. Lineage (NCBI taxonomy): Bacteria > Pseudomonadati > Bacteroidota > Chitinophagia > Chitinophagales > Chitinophagaceae > Chitinophaga > Chitinophaga horti. Next base: position 3,429,248 of record NZ_CP107006.1, read on the forward strand.
TGGGAGAGACGCGTATTCCAGCCCAAACACAACCTGCTGCCCATTCCGCAGTCTGAAGTAAACAACAATCCAAACATGCAGCAAAACCCGGGCTGGTAAAACTGATTGACATGAGAAACATTCTTTTAATAGTGACGATGATGCTGGTAGCGTTCACCAGCTGCAAGAAAGAGAACATCTACGATAAGTTTCCGCCGGAAGTACTCTTTTACGCGAACGCGAATGTAGAGAACGCCGATTTCGTAACCACCACCCTGGCTGCCGGCGTTACCGACTGGACCGTAAAAGCCCGCGTAAGCGCGCCGAGCCAGCTGAAGGAGATCAAACTTTACAAAAAAGTTGGAACCGGTAATGAAGAACTGCTGGAAACCTTCACCGATTTCGATCTTATGCCGAACGTGTACAATGTGAACTATGTGGTGACAGGCATTACTGCCGAAACCACCATCCGCATCAACGCGATCGATAAGGACGGGAAGCCCACGAGCCGAACGTTTTTAATAAAAGTAACACCGTAACCATGCGGCGGCCGGCTTCGAAGGGAGCCGGCCTTTTTTATCCGTTCAATTGCGTATCTTATACGGATAAACACCCAAAAACATGCGTTTCCCCCTCCTCATGCTCCTTTGCCTTCCCACCTGCGCCTCCGCACAACAGATCAAACGGATCGATGGTTCCCGAATATCTGCTGAAGCACTGACCCGTAAGATCCATTACCTGATGGATACCGCACATGTACAAGGCATGGGCGTTACTGTATTTAACGATAACAAGATCGTTTACCAGCAAACCTTCGGCTATAAGCGGGCGGACACGAAGGCGCCGCTTACGGGCAGTACCAACATTTATGGTGCATCCCTCAGTAAAGCCGTTTTCGCCGTGATGGTCATGAAGCTCGTAGAGCAAGGCCGCCTGGACCTCGACAAGCCCTTGCAACAATACCTCGACAAACCCATCTACGAGTATTCTACCCGCACCAAATGGCAGGACCATTACGAGTATTTTAAGAAGGATACGAATTATCGCCTCATCACTGCCCGTATGTGCCTTTCACATACCAGCGGCCTGCCTAACTGGCGATGGGACATGCCCGACCAGCAACCGCAGATCCGCTTTAAACCAGGCAGCCACTATGGCTATTCCGGCGAAGGTATGGTATACCTGCAGACCGTACTCGAAAGGCTTACAGGCCAATCACTACAATCCATGGCCGACGAACTCGTATTTAAACCGCTAAGGATGCAACGCTCCGCCTACCAATGGCTGCCTGCCTACGAAAGCGACTACGCCTTTGGTCACCAGCCGGACGGCAAGTTGTATGAGAAAGATAAAGACAACGAACCCCGCGCCCCCAGCACACTCGAAACTACTTTTGACGATCTGAGCATCTTCTTCCAAAGTGTACTGCAACAAAAAACATTATCCGCCGCCAGCACCAAAGCAATGTTTTCTCCGCAAATCCCTTTGCGCAGCCAATACCAATTCGGCACAAACGCCTGGAGCGATACCCTGGGTCGTTATCATCATACCATTTCCCTGAGTTATGGACTGGGTTGGAGTTTATTGAAAACACCCTATGGATGGGGTGCGTTTAAGGAAGGACATGGTGATGGATTTCAGCACTATTGCATTTTGTTTCCTTCGTTAAAATCGGGCATTTTGATAATGACGAATAGTGATAACGGGGAGAGCATTTATAGGGAGTTACTGGAAGCGGCGATTGGGGATAGGTATACGCCGTGGGAGTGGCATAGGTATGTGCCGTATGATGTGAAAAAGATGTAGTTTGTGCTTGCTTTATATCGTAAAAATATTTTCGGAAACAATCCTTAGAACTAAGCCCCCCTTACTTTATATGTAAAAGGAAAGTATAGCCCATCCACTTTTTAAATCAATATGTCAAAGAACTTATAAACCTGCCAGGCATCTTACGACGGAAAAACAGGCTCGTTTATCACGGTTTCAGCGAATTAGCATATACGCAGGATATACGCTGGATATACAAAGCACTTATTTGCATCGTTGAGATGGCAAAAAGACAGGAGGCGGGAAAATAAGCACGTTTGTGGGTATTTTTCTATATTAGCACCCACAATCCTACACCTATGCACACATCATTGTACCCGCCCGCGCCTGTGGTAGCCGATAAGAGCGTACTACAACCCTCTGAGGGGTTCAGGAAACAAGCCATCAAAGTTATTTTCGCGATCGTACTATTTATGATCGTATACTTGTTACTGGTAGCTGCCGCCGTGGGGCTGGCGGTAGCCTGTGTATATGCGGGCATCTGGCTGCTGGCTGCTATGAGTACGATTACCATCCTGCTCGGGGTAGGCCTGATCCTGTTGGGCGCATCCGTGTTATTCTTCCTGGTGAAATTCGTGTTTGCAGTATCGAAGAACGAAAACGCCGGGCGGATAGAGATCTTGGAATCTGAGCAGCCGCGTTTGTTCGATTTCATTCGTCAGGTGGCTACGGAAACAAATACACCTTTCCCTAAAAAGATATTTCTTTCTGCGGATGTGAATGCCTGTGTGTTTTATAATTCCAGCTTCTGGAGCATGATGCTGCCCGTACGCAAGAATCTTGAAATCGGGCTGGGGCTCGTAAACGCGACCAATATCAGCGAGTTTAAAGCGGTGATGGCGCATGAATTTGGGCACTTCTCGCAACGGAGTATGAAGCTGGGCAGCTTCACTTACAACGTGAACCGCGTAATCTATAATATGCTGAACGAAAACAGCAGTTATACCAGCTTCCTTCAAAACTGGGCGAGCATTCACGGTATTCTGGCGTTGTTTGCGCAAATGACAGCTGGCATCGCGACGGGCATTCAACAGGTATTGAGAGGGATGTACGGCTTCATCAACAAAAGTTATAGCGGCTTAAGCCAGGAGATGGAATTTCACGCAGATACGATCGCAGCCAGCGTGGCAGGTGGGAATAACGTAATCAGTGGCCTGAGCCGGATCGAAGTGGCGCAGGGTTGTTATAACACCATCCTGCAGAGAGCGGGAGAACAATTCAACCAGAAAAAAGCATTCAAAAACATATTTACGAATCACCTCACGGTATTTCGTGCGATGGCCAACGAACACACGTTGCCCGTAAAACAAGGCATCCCGGAAGTGTCATTTGCGTTCATCGATTCTTTTTCCAAATCACGTATCAACTTTAAAGATCAATGGGCGAGTCACCCCCCTTTAGCGGAACGAAAAGCGAGCCTGGACAAAGTAGGCATCTACGCCACACCTGATGAAACACCCGCCTGGGCTATCTTTGATCATGTGGAAATGTGGCAGGAGAAATTTACAAAAGTGATATACCGCGACGTATCGCTCGACGACACAGAAACGCTGGATGACAGACAGTTCGAAGCGCAATACCACGGAGATATCGAAAAGTATAAACTACCGGCGGCTTACAAAGGCTTCTACAGCAAGCGCATTCCCGCATTTAACAAATGGGAACTCGAAACGGTAATTGTGGATACTCCCGTTAAATCATTCAACGAGATATTTACCGAAAAGAACGCGCAGCTGTTCTCCGTTTTACAGCAAAACATGGCCGATAAGCATACCGCACAGGCGATCGCTGATGGCCACATCCCGGTGAAATCGTTCGACTTCGATGGTGTGAAACATGTAAAGGAAGATGCGATCGTTGTTGTCGGGCAAATTGATAAGGACATTGCGGCGCTGGAAACGGAAATTGACTGGAACGACCAACTCGCGTTTATGCACTTCTACCAGCAACAACCATCGCTAAAGGAAGATTACGCGCGTATAATTGATATGAGTAAAGACCACGCAGCTTTTGTAGATGCGATGACGGCGATGATGGAAATGGTAAGACCGTTTTACCAGGAGCGCCTCACCTTCGACGTAATCGAGATCCGTATAAAAGATTTAAAGAAAGATCTGGAACCACCGTTGAAAGACGCCCTTCGTAAGATCGTAATCACCGACGACGCACTGGACAAAAAACGGAACGACTATCTGGCCAGCGACTATGTATACTTTGCAAACGAGGCGTTTAAGAACGACGAGTTAAACCACATGATCGAACTGGCGCGCGAGGTGAGTGAATTGTGGGACGAGCAGTTACATATGTCGTACAAGACGCTACTGATAAAGCAGCTGAAACCGGTGGAAGCGTGATCCGCTTATACCCACTCTTTCGTCGCCTCCACCAATAACGCAATCGTATCGGTTTTACCGGCTTTGAAGGAATGGTCAGCCCCTTCCAGCTTTACCAATGTTGTCTTTTTTAATGACTTACATACCGGCTCGATAAGATCCCAGGTGGCCAGGGTATCACGTGTACCTTGCAGGAACAACATAGGCACTTTTACTTCTTTCAGATGTTCGGCGCGGTCGGTAGAAGGTTTACCGGCTGCGTGTAACGGAAACCCATAGAAGATAAGGCCTTCCACGTCGGTGCGGTGATTGGTGGCCATGTATTGTGACGACATCCGTCCGCCGAAAGACTTGCCGGCAACGAATAACGGTAACGAGGGATATAGTTCGCGGGCTTTATCGATAGCGGCCGCTATGGTTTGATGAGCGACTGCCGGTGTATCGGGGCGTTTCTTTTGTTGTTCAGAAAACGGAAAATTGAAACGCAAAGTGCCGATACCGGCAGCAGCCAGGGCTTCCGACAGATTATTCATAAACGAGTGTTCCATCCCTGCTCCGGCACCATGCGCCAATGTCAGGATCGCTCTTGCTTTGGGAGGAACGATCGCGATGGCGGACACGCTGCCGATGGTGGGAGAAACTTTTATCTTTAACGCCTTGGCTTTCATCTGTTCATCTATTTAAAAACGAATATAGGACATTCGGTGATGTTTTGTTTAGTCGACTCTTACAGACACCGTCGGTTCCTCACCGCCTTTGGTAGTCGCGGGAACAAAGCCGTCAAAGAGCAAGGCCATTATCTCCATCCAGCCATTCCCTCATCCTGTAGGCCAATTCCCACACTTGGGCGGGCAGGGCTTTTTACCTTGCAGGCTTATGCTGATTTTACCTGCCTAAACTGCAACAAACCATGTCCCAAAAAATCGTCCTCGTTACGGGCGCTAACCGTGGGTTAGGCCTTGAAACCGCGCGGCAGCTGGCTGCGCTGGGGCACATCGTTTACCTTGGAAGCCGCGATGTGCAGAAAGGCCGGCAGGCTGCCGGTAAAATCGATAGTAAACAAGTATTTACATTACAGGTGGACCTCAATGATCCCGACACCTTCCACGCGGCATCCGCCACTATTGAGGCACAACATGGCCGGCTGGATGTGCTGATCAACAACGCCGGTGTGATGCTTGAAGAAGACATCATGAGCGACTCCACCGCCAACGTTAATCCCGGTGTGCTACGAAACTCGTTCGTGACCAACTTCTTCGGCACCGTGGAACTGACCAACACCCTGTTGCCCCTGTTATTAAGGAGCCAGGCACCGCGTATTGTAAACTTATCGTCGAACGTAGGCTCACTAACCATGCACGCCCAGGGAGCGCCATTAATGAAAACTTTTGCTTACAACAGCAGTAAGACGGCCCTCAATAGTTATACCGTGCATTTGGCCAACGCGTACGGCAGCACGCCGTTGAAGGTAAACTCTGCGCATCCCGGCTGGCTGAAAACGGACATGGGCACCTCTTACGCTCCAATGGAGGTGGCGGAAGGCGTGGAGACCGTTTTATGGCTGGCTACCCTGCCGGCTGACGGCCCGAGTGGCGGATTTTTCCACAAACAAGAACGGATAGACTGGTAATACGGATAACGCCCGCCTTGTGCGGGCGTGGTTTTTATAGTTATGACGATAGTTTTTATACCTTTATGATCATTTGCACCACTGACACGCGAAGACGAAACCGAGTTTGCCGACCATTAAGACATACGACGAGCAGGAGCTGCTGAGCCGCATTGCGGACGGTGATGCCACCGTATATCCCTATTTGCACGATACTTTCTACAACGCCCTCGTTTACTTTTCCCTCAGTATTATTGAAGACCAACAACAAGCGGAAGACATTGCCATCGACTCGCTCGTAAAACTATGGCAGGCCCCCACCCGTTTTGCATCGATCGGCAAACTACGCGGATACCTTTTTACACTCTCCCGGAATGCAAGCCTGAATTATCTCAAACACTTGCGTATGCGCGAACGCAGCGAACAGGAACTTACGGCGCCGGATACACTGGTAGATGAGCGCCTGGAAGCATTGATCGTAGAGTCGGACCTGGTGCGACTCGTATACCAGGAGATCGAACGTTTGCCGGAATCGTATCGTCAGGTGATGGAACTGCTGTATGTACAGGATTTGAGCGCGGCTGAAGCGGCAAAACAACTCGGTATTACCATGGAAAATCTGCGGCAACGTAAAGGCCGTGCGATAAAAGAACTAAAAAATGAGCTACTCCGTAAAGGACTGAGCAACAAGCTTTTATCCCTACTCTTCTAGGAGGGAACACCACCTGCTATTTTAGTAAATGATTTTGCCAATACTAAAAATGGATTTAGTTTTGAGTGGCTGCCACCGTTAACCGTTTAAAACATATTATTTATGTCCCAAAATGAAATGCAAACAATTTTAACGGCAATCGCATCACTTAACAACAGATTTGACAGGCTTGAAACTGAATTCGGAACGTTTAAAAATGAATTCGGATCCTTCAAAAGCGAATTCGGATCCTTCAAAAGCGAGTTCGGTTCCTTCAAAACTGAGTTCGGATCCTTCAAAACTGAGTTCTACTTACTTAAAAGTGAGATGACAAACAGATTTGATGAGATTGACGAACGGTTCAATGTAATCGAAACGGAAGTAAAAACGCTCCGAAATGAAACGAACGTAAGGTTCAATGCACTCGAAGAAAGGCTCAGCACTGTCGAAACGCAGGTAGTGTTACTTAGAAATGACACGAACGCGCTGGGAGAAAAACTTACCAAAGTCGAAACGCAAGTCGGCTCCCTTCGCACCGAAATGAGCGGACGATTCGATGTAGTCGACGCCAGGTTGATACACATCGAGTCAGACCTGGACAAAATCGAAGTATGGACAGGCTACCGCGCAGATCATCGGCTGCCGGAAGTTCGCAGGAAAACGGAAACGGCTACTGCTTAAATTCAACCAACTGAAAGTCTTTGAGGCCTCACTGTCAAGCAGTGCAGGCCTTTTTTATGCCAAATAGCTGTTTTTTTCAGAAACCGTGTCACGCTCCGTCCCCTTCAGTTGTTCTACTCTTAAACAACCAAAATGCCGCCGGAGGATTTTCCCAATTTTGACATGACTTTCCTGGAAACAATAGCTGTATTACTGCAAAAGCAGCTGGCGGGAGAAGTACTTTCTCCGGACGAGCAGCTGTCCCTGGCCGCCTGGAAGCAACAATCCGCCTATAACCAGGCCCTGGCCGACAAACTGAACTCCCCCGAGCAACTGCAACAATTGCTGCTCCAATGGCATACTATCGAACAACGCCGGGAACATAACAAACAGCGGGGCATGGAACGCCTGGCGCAACTTACTGCACCTGCCCGCCGTCTGCCGTTACTGCGTCGCAGAAGCTTCCAGGTTGCCGCAGCAGTCGCGCTGCTCATCAGTGCCGGCGTTTATGTCTGGACTACACAACGGCCCGATCAATCAGAAACCGTCGCTTCCAACAATACGATCATCGCACCCGGTCGCGAAGGCGCCATCCTTACGCTGGCAGATGGCTCGCAGGTGGTGCTGGACAGTGTAGCCAACGGCGTAGTGGCCAACCAGGGGGGCGCACAGGTCATGTTGCAGAACGGGCAGCTCGCATATGGTAATACGGGCAATGCCGCCACTGTCAACACGATCACAACGCCTAAAGGCCGCCAGTTTAAACTGTTATTGCCCGATGGCAGTAAGGTTTGGCTGAACGCCGCCAGCGCTATTACTTTTCCTACGGCGTTTACCGGCAACGAACGGCGCATCAGCCTGCAGGGCGAAGCATATTTTGAGATCGCGAAGAACCCCCAGCAGCCCTTTATGGTAAATATTGCAGAAGCGGTAAACGTGGAAGTGTTGGGCACCAGCTTCAACATCCACGCGTATCAGAACGAAAACAGTATTAAAACCACCTTACTGGATGGCGCTGTAAAACTGCTCGCCTATCAGCAGTCGCAAGTGTTGAAGCCCGGCCAGCAGGCTGCGGTTACGTCTTCCAAAGCTAACATTACACTCATCCCTAACCCCGATATAGATAAAGCGATGGCCTGGAAAAACGGCCTTTTCAATTTTGACGACGCCAGCCTCGAAGAAGTCATGCGCGAGCTGGAACGTTGGTACGACATCGAAGTGGTATACGCCACAGGTATTCCCCGCAGCCGGTTCGGCGGCGAGATCAACAAACAGAACACTTTACAGGACGTCTTACAGATCCTGGAGAAATCGGATGTACACTTTAGACTGGAACAAGGCCGGAAGCTGGTTGTAATGCCCTGAGTGGCACGCTATGCATAACAACGAAAATTAAACGACGCTATCAACCAAATTTTAAACTAAAACGCTTTCAACTAATGGGAACTTAAAAGACATCCAGGGGCGCCCATAAAGAAGCCGAAGGCGCTTGCAACACCTTCGGCGGATGGCAGGGCCGACCCTATAAACAATTTTCTTTCGGGGAACAATCGCTTATTTATCAACCCAAACCAGACGTAAGTTATGGATTTTACAGCTTATCCCAAGCCGTGTGTGACCGCTATGCCCTCGTGGCAGCGGACGGCTGGGGCAACATCAACCAAATCGCTGTTGCCGGCGTTTGCACAACATTACCGTGCCCGGGCAGCCTCAATTGTGCTAGCAATGAAATTGACAATTGTTCTATTAACCGTTGTACTTGTTCAGGTACAGGCAGCCGTGGTAGCGCAAACCGTATCGCTTACCGGAAAAAATATCCCGGTTAAAAAGGTGCTGCAAACGATTAAACAGCAAACGGGTTATGTAACCTTCTACAACCAGGATATGCTGTCGGCCGCCCGCCCTGTTACGCTGGACGTCGACAAACTGCCTTTGGACGAGGTGCTGGCGCTTATCTCAAAAGACCAACCTTTCCGCTTTGAAGTGAAGGAAGCTACAAAAACGATCATGCTGTCGCCCCGCGCACCTGCTGCTGTAGTGGGCGGCAATGGGAACGTGATCGATGCGGTGGTATTTAAGAACGTGTCGGGCCGTGTAACGGATAGTACCGATAATTCACCGATGCCGGGAGCCTCGGTGAGGATACAGGGCAAACAACGCAGTGTATCAACCGACGCGCAGGGCCGTTTCCAGATTGATGCGGAGCCTGGAGATGTGCTGGTCATCACTTATGTAGGATACCGCCCTACGTACTATACCGTACGCAGCGACGGACGTGCGGCTAACATCAGCATGGCACCGGCCATCTCCACCATGAATAATGTGGTGGTAACGGGTATCTTTAACAAACCACAGGAGAGTTATACCGGCGCGGCAAAAGTGATTACGGCGAAGGAGCTGCAACGCTTCCAGGGACGTAACATCTTTGTGACGATCGGTAACATTGATCCGGCCTTCTACATTGCACCCAACAACGCGGCGGGTTCTGACCCGAACCAGTTGCCAGATGTGCAGCTTCGCGGCACACGTAATCTCCCTAACATCGACCAGTTGCAGGACAACACGTCTGCGGCACTTAACACACCACTCATCATCCTCGATGGTTTTCCGACCACACTGCAACGGATGATGGACCTGAACAATAACCAGATCGAGTCTATCACCTTACTAAAAGATGGTTCTGCCACTGCACTTTACGGTTCGCGTGGTGCAAACGGCGTAATCGTTATTACGACGAAGCCACCATCTGGAGGGCGATTACAGCTCACTTACCGCGGCGGCTTAAACCTGAGCATGCCCGACCTGAGCAGCTACGACCTGCTTAACGCCCGTGAAAAGCTGGAGCTGGAACGTGTTTCAGGGTTTTATGCAAGTGCCACTAAAGATCCACTCGCCAACATTGGCTTACAACAATATTACAACGCGATCAAGGAGAAAGTAGAAGGTGGACTTAACACTGACTGGATCTCAAAACCGCTGCGCACCGAAGTAGACCAGAACCACTCCATTCGCCTGGATGGTGGTGAAAACGCTTTCCGGTACGCGCTGGAAGGTCAGTACAACCGCATTAACGGCGCCATGAAAGGCTCCAAACGCGAAACGCTGAATGCGACTATGGATATTACCTATCGCATGCCTAAGCTCAACTTTCGCAATAACCTGATCGTGGGTAACATGAAAGGCACCCAGTCGCCGTGGGGCTCTTTCAGTGACTATGTGAAACTAAATCCTTACTGGAGTCCGTACGAAGCAAACGGCCAGGTTGCGAAAACATTTAACCCGTTCAACTGGGATTACTGGACGCAGGTTTCCGGCCACGGCACCACGCCGTACCCTAACCCGATGTATGATGCTACCTTGAACACCTTCAACAAAAGCGGCTACAATTCTATTACCAATAACTTCCAGGTAGAATGGTTGCCAGTAAAGAATTTGTCCATCCGTGGCGGCCTGGGCATCAATACCCAGGATAACAATGCCGATATCTTCAAACCAGCCTCCCACTCTTCCTTTGCGGGATACAGCGAAGCAGATATCATCCGTAAAGGCAGCTACGAATATGCCAGCGGAAAACAATCTGCCTACAGTGCGAACCTTACGGCGAACTACTTCAATACTTTCAAGGGCGGCCATACCCTTACCCTGGGCGCGTCGTTGGATATGAACGAAGAGAAACGCCACGAATATCGCTTTATGGCGGAAGGCTTCCCGGATGAGAGCATCAACTTCCTGGGCATGGCGTTACAATATGCTTCAGGCGGAAAACCGAAAGGCACCGAAGCTACCACCCGCAGAATTGGCGTAGTAGGTAACGTGAACTATGCCTACCGCGAGCGTTACTTTGCCGACCTTGCCTACAGGATGGACGGCGCCTCGCAGTTTGGCCTGGACAAACGTTTTGCGCCATTCTGGAGTGCTGGCCTTGGCTGGAATGTACATTCAGAAGCATTCATGCAACCTTACCTTCATGCCATCAACCGGTTACGCGTACGTGGGTCCTATGGTGTGACTGGCAACCAGGCGTTCTCGGCCTACCAGGCGCTGGCGACCTATAGTTACATCGTGGATAATCACTATAAAAACTGGCTCGGCGCTACGCAAACCACCTTGGGCAATCCCAACCTGCAATGGCAGAAAACCGGCAAATCCAATATCGGTATAGAATCTGAGTGGTTCAAGAGCCGCATCATTCTGCAGGCAGATGTGTACAAAGAAAAAACCTCTAACCTGCTTTCATCCCTCGAATTGCCTTACTCTAACGGCTTTACCAGCTATGTAGAGAACATTGGCAAACTGGACCAGGTAGGTTTTGAGCTGATGGCAAGTGTAGTATTGATACGCAATACCGCCAAACGTTTGAACTGGTCGGTAACGGGCAACGTTACGCACAACCGTGACCAGATCGTTGCACTATCGAATGCTATGAAAGCAGCGAACGACAAACTGGCCTTACTCACCAACGGTAATTCTCCCAACAGGATCATCCGCGAAGGTGCTTCCCAGAATACGATTTACGCCGTTCGTTCATTGGGTATTGATCCCAGTACCGGTAAAGAATTGTTCCTCACCAAAGACGGCGACGTGACTTACCTCTGGAACCCGGCCGACCGTGTGGCAACAGGTTTGAGTCAGCCTAAGTACCGCGGCAACTTCAGCTCCCTGTTCCGTTACGGCAACTTCAGCGCAAACGCATCTTTCGGTTATCGTTTTGGTGGCCAGCTGTATAACCAAACACTGATCGACAAGATCGAGAACGCCGATAAGATGTTTAACGTAGATGCGCGTGTATTCTACGACCGTTGGAAACAACCAGGCGATCGCACCTTCTTCCGCGGCATCAATGAAGTGGTTTACTCCTATCCTTCCTCCCGCTTTGTGCAGGATGAAAGGACCCTCGTTTGCCAGAACGTAAACCTGTCGTACGACGTATACGGTCGCGCGTGGCAGGACCGGATCGGCATGAAGTCGCTGACGATTACAGTAAACACCGGCGAGTTATTCTACACTTCGAGTGTACGCCAGGAGCGCGGACTTGACTTCCCGTTCACCCGCCAGGTTTCATTGAATGTGTTCGCCATTTTCTAATTCAGACATCAACATGAAAAAAATAATTATCTCTGCTATACTACTCGGCGCTTTTGCTGTAACCGGCTGTAACAAATGGCTGGACGTAAAACCCGTAGCCGAAACGACGAAGGACGAGCTGTTCAAAAGCCAGAAGGGCTTCCGCGACGCGCTTACCGGCGCCTACATTCACATGAAACATAGTGATGCGTATGGAAACGCCATGATGTGGGGTAACATCGAATTTTTAGCCCGCAACTGGGACGTGAGCAGCACTGCCAACCTGGCGATGAACAACCTGGTGAACGCCAACTATACCGACGCAGCCGTTCGTACCTGGATGGATAACACTTATGCCGCTTTGTATAAGATCGTTGCCGACGTTAACAGCATCCTTGAAAACATAGACATCAAAAAGAACATTTTCACGGACGAAAACTATTCCCTCATTAAGGGGGAAGCGCTGGCCTTACGCGCCTTCGCTCACTTTGACGTGTTGCGTATGTTTGGGCCCGTGCCAGACAATCCGGCTGCAACTATTGAGCTGCCTTACGTACAGGCAGTATCGTCCCAGATTGTAGAGCCAATAGGTTTTCTGCCATTCACTCAACAAATACTGGCCGACCTCGACGCGGCGGAAATATTGTTGAAGGATACCGATCCCTTTGTTCACTATTCCCGTGCAGAACTGAATCCCCCGTCGAGCATGCCGCCACCTTACGTGGTAGCAGACGACTTCTACATGTATCGCCAGATCCGTTTTAACTATTATGCTGTACTGGCATTGAAAGCCCGTGTATACATGTGGTTATCTGCCCAGGACCCGGCGCAAAAAGCGAATGCTGCTAAATACGCGCAGATGGTGATCGATGCCAAAGACCACAACGGTACTCCCACCTTCCGCCTTGGCAGAGAAAGCGACCGTGTAGCCGGCGACTATACCATGACGCCGGAGCATATCACTGCGCTGCATGTATTCAACCTGAATGATATTGCGAATAATACTTTTGGAGAGGGAGGCCCGCTGTCCAGATACGACCTCAACGTAAGCGACGGCTACTACTACCTGAACAACCTGTTCCCTGTATCGGAGCGTGTATCCGACGTAAGATGGACAGGCATGTGGGCGTACAAAACAACCCCGGGTGCGACGAACTATGCGATGTACCGCAAGTTTAACCAACGTTCCAATGCGCCGTTTTTACAGGTTCCGCTGCTGCGGTTGAGCGAAATGTACCTCGTACTCACCGAGTGCGCGGCTACCAAAAGCGAAGCCGAAAGCTTTTACCGGACCTATGCCGATCAGAAAGGCATTCCGTTCGTGAACGGCTTTGCTACCAGCGGCTGGGAAGCAGATCGTAAGAATAAATTGATCCGCGAATATGTGCGGGAGTTTTATGCGGAAGGACAAACCTTCTTTACTTACAAACGCTTTAACCTGGCGAACCTGCCCGCTAACTGGACCTACGTGTACTACAACGGAAGCGCCGCACGCTACATAGTGCCTAAACCTGATCGTGAAATCAATTATCACAACAAGTAATGACAGCAATGAAGAAATTCACTTTTTATACAATTGCGTTGCTAAGCATGGCAATAGCCTGCAAAAAGGCGGAGAACCTGCTGTACAGCGACATTTACCGCGTGCAACTGGCCGATACATCGATCATGAGCAGCACTTTTATTTATGATGATGCGGCGATCGTTACCGATACGCTTTATATCAAAGTGCCGACGATTGGGGGCATCAGCGACAAAGATCGCCCGGTGAAGCTGGAACAGGCGATGGAATACGACATTTCACTCGTGCGCGATCCGTTGACGAACGAGATCACCGACACGATTAAAACACCCAGGCCGTTTACCGCACAGGCAGGCGTGCATTATGTAGATTTTAATGACCCTTCCCTGGCTGCATTGATGGTCGTAAAAGCCAATGAAGACACCGGCCTGATTCCCATCGTACTAAAGCGTGATGCGAGCCTGAAGGCCAACAGTTACAGACTACGGGTGCAACTGGCGGCGAATGGAACATTTGGCTTGGGCGAGCAGAAAATGCGTGCCCGTACCATCGTGTTCTCCGATCGCCTTGAACGTTTCGACTCCTGGCGGAACGACAACTATACATCTGCCGCGTTTCTTGCTTTTGGAAAGTACAGCATTGGCAAACATCAGTTTATGATCGACGTGCTGAAAACGAACATCGACGAAGCCTGGTTTAAAGCCCTGGCAGCTGCCGGCGCCACCGGTCATTATACCAACTACATGAAAGCAGCGCTTAAAACCTTCAATGAAGACCCGGCCAATATCGCCAGCGGCAAATCGCCTGTGCGCGAAACGAGTGCTGCCGATAGTGCACCCATCACCTTCTAACACAACAATCGCATCAACATGAAAAAGATATATATCATTGCTGCCTGCCTCCTGGTAATACTGGCCGGCGCGTGCAGCAAAGACGACAGCTCCGGCATCACGAACCCGCTGCCCGCCGTGGAAGTAGATGGTTTGGAGGAAGCCTATTCCTTATACACCCGCCGCGATACGCTGCGCATCAATCCAACGGTGGCCGATGAGTCGCTGTACGACTTTTACTGGACGGTTTACACCACCGGCTTTGTGCAAGGCACTGGCCAGGTACCCAAGCCAGATACATTGGCACGTACCAAAAACATCGAATATGCCGTAGTAATGGACCCGGGCAACTATTACCTGATCTTCAATGTAAAGCATAAAGCATCCGGCGTAGTGAAGATGATCAACATCCCGCTTACCGTGGCTACCCTTACGATGAAAGGCTGGTACCTGTTGAAAGACGACGGTGCACATACCGACTTCGACTTCATCCACCCGGAAGGCCGTATCAACAATTGGATCGCGTTCTTTAACGAGGGCAGAAAAATGTCCGGCAAAGCCGTGAAAGCAGTGTTCATACCCGGCTATAAGACCGGCCTGTCATCTACCAACCTGTTTAGTACACTGATGGTTTTATCAGAAAACGACCTGCTGGTTTGCAGGGTAGACAATGGTAAAGTAGTGAACAGCTTTGACGACATCTTCTTCAGCAAGCCGCCGGTGCGCAAGTTACAGAACGCGCTGGTGTCGATGTCGGGCAGCAACATAGGCCTCATCAATAACAACCTGGCTTACGCGATGACAAAAGGCGCATTATTCGCTGACCTGCCTCCCACCTACCGCGTTTCTGGAGTAGCAGGCGTAGCAGCGATGGATATCGGGTTTGACATCACCTCAAAATCTGTGATCTGTTACAACTTCGCCAACTTTGCAGCCCTCGGGTCTAATGGCGGCGATCTGAAAAACATGGGTGCCGACATGACCTGGATCGGTGGTTATGCGGGTGTACGCAGTGCGGCCATGGCCCTGTTCCGTAAACCAGACGGATCGGGCATATTGGCAAAGTTAAACGCGCAATATGGCTACCTGGCCGGCTTTCAATCGCCGCTGGTACCTAATAAACAAAACCTTTCCTCTGAACATGGGTTGATGAATGCCAGCACAATTGGCGGCAACTATGATGCAGACTACGTATACTACGCTATCGGCAACAGCATCTACCGTACGGATATCGCTACCATTTCGGAAACGTTGCAGGTAAGTGTACCCGCTGGTGAAACGATTACGTGTATTCAACATGTAAAGTACCCTCAGCCGGTAAGTGCTACCGTACCGCCTACCGTAGACTACCTGGCGATTGCCTCTTACGCAAACGGACACTATAAGGTATGGTTGCATAAGGTGAACTCCACCGGCACCATTCAGCCTGTAACAGCACCAAGTTTTGAAGGCGATGGTCGAGTGACCAACATTACCTACATGGAGCAGGGACTGGGCAGCCGCACCTTTTAACATCATCAACGAAGATCGTCCCACTTGCGGCCTTACGACAGGCGGCGGGGCGGTCTTCCGATGTTCTTTCATAAAACTGTTTTCGACATGAAACACCTTCTTCTCGCGGCCCTATGCAGCCTGGCCGCCTGCAACCTGTATGCCCAGTCGGACACGGCGCTGATCGCAGCACAAAAAGCAGAATTGAAACGAGCGCTTGCCGGTGCGGACAAGAAGCTGGAAGACCTGCAGCAGCAATACCTGGATGTGCAGGCAAAGAAAGCGAAGTACGACACCATCGGCCTGGCACTGTATCGCGCAGAAGCACGTGAAATAAGGCTGCAACGCAAGCAGCAGGCAATAGCGTTCATTAAAAAACACCCGGACTACTATGCCAGCCTCGATGCGCTGAAAGAAGTGATCGGTGCTATCCCGGACGACATTACCATCTACGATCGCATGTTTGCCGGCTTAAAAAGACCCGTTCGTGAAAGCGAAAATGGCGTTAAGCTCAAGCAGGTGATCGACCGTTACATGGCTGTACGTTTAGGCGCAAAGGCACCTCTATTCACCTCTACCGATACATCGGGCAGGCAGGTGCAGCTCGCAGATTACAAAGGTAAATACGTGCTGATCGACTTCTGGGCTAGCTGGTGCGGCCCGTGCAGGGAAGAGAATCCGGTAGTTGTTGCGGCGTATCAGCAGTTTAAAAACAAAAACTTCCACATTCTTTCCGTATCGCTCGATCAACCGGGCAAAAAAGAAGCGTGGATGAAGGCAATTTACCAGGATAGATTAGCCTGGCAACATGTATCCTCCCTCCAATACTGGGATGAACCCTTGGCGAAACTGTACATGGTGCGGTCGATCCCACAGAACTTTCTTATCGACCCAAAAGGAAAAATCGTAGCGAAAGACCTTCGCGGCGAACAACTAATCAAAAAACTAGAAGAAATACTGCAATAAACCATGCTTAGATCTAACATTACATGGATAGCGCTGCTTGCAATGGGCACGGCTGCATACGGGCAGAAGCCCGCTTCACCGAAAGACAGCGTTGCCAAAAAAACGGATACCATCCCCGCTGTTATTAAGCCCTACGCACAAGTCATTACTGCCAAATCGAAAAGCTACGCAGGCATGTTTACGGTGCATCAACTGAACAACCGCATTTACTTCGAACTGCCGGATTCGATGCTTGGCCGCGAGATACTCGTGGTGAACAGGATTGCGCGGGCAGCAGCCGGCCCCAGACCGCAAATGACTAACTATGCCGGCGATCATATCGGTGAAAACGTGATCCATTTTGAGAAGGGACCGGATGATAAAATATTTATGAAGCTGATGCGCTTCAACGAACGGTCGGCCGACACGACACCTAATGGCTTGTATCGTTCTGTGCTCAATTCCAACTTCGAACCGATTGCGGCAGCGTTCCCCGTAAAGGCTTATCATAAAGAAGCGAATAGCACGGTGATAGATGTAACGGATTATCTCAACACAGAAAATGAGATCTTCTATTTCTCCGCCCAGCTGAAAACCGTGTTGAACATCGGGGCCGTGCAGGCAGATCGGTCTTATGTTTCATCGGTGAAAGCCTTTCCTATGAACGTTGAACTGCGCTCCGTACGCACCTACATGAAATCCGGGGCGGCTGCCGCATCAACTATACCAGATACCTATGAATTAAACAGCTCTATGGTGTTACTGCCAACTGTGCCGATGCAACCGCGTTACTTCGATGCGCGTGTAGGCTTCTTTGCACGTGGTTATGTAGATTTTGATGCAGATCCACAGGGTGTAAGAGAACGTTACCTCATTACCCGCTGGCGTCTGGAGCCAAAGGAAGAAGACATGGAAAAATATACACGCGGCGAATTGGTGGAACCGAAAAAGCCGATCATCTATTATATTGATCCCGCTACACCAAAGAAGTGGGTGCCTTACCTGATCGCGGGCGTAAACGACTGGCAAAAAGCCTTTGAGCAGGCAGGTTTCAAGAACGCCATCAAAGCTTTACCGGCGCCAACAGACGATAGCACCTGGAGTATGGAAGATGCGCGGCATAACGTGCTGGTGTATAAACCTTCGGCCGTACCGAATGCAAGCGGTCCGCACGTACATGACCCACGCAGCGGGGAGATCATCGAATCGCACATCAACTGGTACCACAACATCATGCAACTGGTACGCAACTGGTACATGGTGCAGGCCGGCGCGATCGACCCCGGCGCCCGCAAAATGCAGTTCGATGATGAGCTGATGGGACAACTGATCCGTTTTGTATCCTCACACGAAGTAGGGCATACCTTAGGTCTTACCCACAACTTCGGCTCCAGCTCCACCATACCGGTGGAAAAACTGCGTAACAAAAAGTACGTGGAAGCGCATGGGCATACCCCATCGATCATGGACTATGCCCGCTTTAACTATGTGGCGCAACCGGAGGATAATATTGGCAGGGCGGGCATCTTTCCGCGCATTGGAGAATACGACACCTGGGCTATTGAGTTCGGTTACCGTTGGTATCCGCAATTCAGGAGTGCGAAAGACGAGGCGCCTTATCTGAACAAACTGATCATCGATAGCCTGGCAACGAATAAACGCCTGTACTACGGCAATGAGTTTAACAGCAGCGATCCCCGCGATCAGAGCGAAGACCTGGGTGATAACACTGTGCTGGCGAGCCAATACGGCATCAAAAACCTGCAACGCATCCTGCCCCAGCTTAAAACCTGGACGCGCGAACCCAATGAAGGATATAACGCGTTAAAAAACATGTACGAGGAAGTATTGAGGCAATACCGCCTGTACAATGTGCAGGTACTGAAAAGTGTGGCCGGCGAGTATGTTACGCCAAAAAGCGTTGAGCAGCCCGGTGTGATACTGGAGCCTGTTGAATATGAGCGCCAGAAAGCAGCCATGAAGTTTTTATGCGACAACCTGTTTACCACACCGCGCTGGATCGTGAACGACTCATTGACTGCCCTCACGGGTGTCGACCCTATGATTCACCTGAGTGCCGGACAGTTTGCCGTATTGATGAAATTGCAGGGATCAGGTACACTTATGACGTTGTTGAAGGCGGAAGAAACGAACAAGGGCCGGAAGTTATATAAAGCGACAGAGTTCCTGGAAGATATGAAGCAGGGCATCTGGGGCGAGTTGTACAATAATAAGCCGATAGAAATGCCTCGCCGCAATTTGCAAAAAATGTATGTGGAGAATGCGTTCAAGTCATTCGTTGCCACCAACGAGATCGTGGGGCGCAATAACGGGAACGGTACTATTTTTTATGTCAACCCCGATCCTACTGCAAACGATGTATCGAGCATCATGCGTGTACACCTGGGTGCTTTGCGCCAGGATGTATTGCGAGCGATCCCTTTACAGTCGGGCGTTTCGAAGTATCATTTACAGGATATTGCGAACAGGATAGAGCAGGCGTTGGAAGGAAAGAAGAAATAATCAGCCATTTTGATACCTGAGCAAGGCCTCCCGGGTGGGAGGCTTTGCTTTTTACTGCGCACGACGTTACCTGAAATTCCGCGCCTGCGGAAACACAATTTCCTGCGCGCTTTCACGCACCTGCGTTCTTTTGTCCTGGCTCGGAAAGTCTGGCAGGGGCTTTTCATCAGCACGCGCGAGGGTGAGAACATTGGGATCTTTTTGCGAGGAATTGAGCAGGCGTAATAGTTTAGAAAGATCGTAGCAACGTTTAACGACGACGTGAATTACTTCGCCTTCGCGTTGCAATTTACCTTCTACCATGAGCAGGCGGGCATGCAGGATCTCTTTGCGATATTTTTCGAAGAGACTTTCAAACACCACGAGGTTGGCGGTGCCTGTTTCGTCCTCAATCGTCATAAAACATACGCCGCCGGCAGTTCCCGGGCGCTGCCTGACCAGTACGAGGCCGGCAATTTTCAGCGGTGTGCCATTGGGAATACTGAACAAATCACGGGCAGATACGATATGCAGTTGCGTGAGTTTCTCTCTTACAAAACTTACCGGATGGGCTTTGAGGGATAGGGATAAGCTCGCATAATCTTCTACCACATGTTCGGATAGCTGCATGGCGGGCAATTTTACCGGCTGCTCCTCCTCTCGCTGACCAGTGAATATACCGTTCGGGCGTCCTTCCCGGACAGACACGGCCCATAGCGCCTGGCGGCGGTCGAGGCCCATCGAACGAAAAGCATCTGCATCGGCCAGCTTTTCCAAAACCGGGGTGGTCATGCCGACATTGTGCATCTCATCGATACTGGTATAACCTTCACCACGATGCGCTGTGAGCAACATCGCATCTTCCTGCCGCATGCCCTTTATCTGCCTGAAACCAATGCGTAATGCAAAATAGCGGCCGTGCATAGGCTCAAGCGTATTATCCCACATGGAGTGATTTACATCTGCCTCCCGAACTTCCACGCCGTGCCTTCTCGCATCGATCACGATTTGAGCGGGTTGATAAAAACCCATCGGCATACTGTTGAGTAAGGCGCAGGCAAATACATCCGGGTAGTGGCATTTTATGTAGCAGGAAACGTATACCAGCAATGCAAAACTGGCAGCATGACTTTCCGGGAAGCCGTAACTACCAAAGCCTTCCAGCTGTTTGAAGATGCGTTTAGCGAAATCAAGTTCGTAACCGTTTGCCAACATCCCTAAGACCAGTTTTTCTTCGAACTGACTGACCAAACCTTTCAGCTTAAAGGTCGCCATGCTACGACGCAACGCATCCGCCTCGGACGGCGTAAACCCGGCCGCCTGTATCGCAATGTTCATCGCTTGTTCCTGGAAAAGGGGGACGCCTAAGGTTTTCTTCAGGATACTTTCCAGTCCGGGAGGATAGTCGACCGGTTCCTCCTTATTACGCCTGCGCAGGTAAGGATGCACCATATCACCTTGTATAGGGCCGGGACGAACGATCGCCACCTCAATCACCAGGTCATAAAACACCTTGGGTCTTAAACGCGGCAACATCGATTGCTGGGCGCGGCTTTCAATCTGGAACACACCAATCGTATCCGCGCGGGAAATCATTTCATACACCTCATCATCATTATTCGTAAACCCAGCCAGCGTCCATGTTTTTTTATGATGTTGTTTTCCCAGGTCGAAGGCTTTGCGGATGCAGGTGAGCATGCCCAATGCCAGCACATCTATCTTCATAAATCCTAAGGCATCAATATCATCCTTATTCCATTCGATGCAGGTACGATCTTCCATGCGCGCATTCATGACCGGACACAAATCAATGAGTTTGCCCCTCGTGATCACGAAACCGCCGGTATGCTGCCCTAGCTGCCGCGGAAATCCCATAAACTGCGCAGTGAGGTCCAGTATTTTATGCAAGTGCTTATCCCCCGGGTCCAGACCTTGTTCTGATATCCTTTTTCTTCGAACCACTCGTCTGTATATTGCCAGATGCTGCCAGACAACCTGTTGATCGCATCTACCGACAAGCCCATCGCCTTGGCTACATCCCTGAGTGCGCCCTTTTGATGTTGTTGCGTAACCGTTGCAACGATTGCAGCACGATCGCGGCCATATTTATGATAGATATATTGGATCACCTCTTCACGGCGCTCATGTTCGAAGTCAACATCAATATCCGGGGGCTCATTGCGGGCAGATGAAATAAACCGTTCGAACAACAGATCGATCTGCGTGGGATCAACCGACGTGATACCCAAGCAGAAACAAGCCGTGGAGTTCGCGGCAGAGCCACGTCCCTGACAAAGAATGCCTTGCTCACGGGCGAAGCGCACAATATCGTAGACGGTGAGAAAATAAGATGCATAATTCATCCCCTCGATGAACTTCAATTCATATTCGATGGCCTGCGCCACCTTTGTGGGCAGCTCTTTACCGAAATGCCGATGCGCACCTTTCCAAACCTGGTAAGTCAATTCTTCCTGCGGAGTACGGCCTTCGGAAGTAATTTCTTCCGGGTATTCATACTTCAGTTCATCCAGCGAAAACGTACAGGCATCTGCGATCTCTGTTGTTCGTTCCAATGCCTGCTGGTAAAGGCGGAACAGGCGTTCCATTTCAGGAATGGGTTTCAGGTATCGTTCTGCATTGGGATGAAGGCGGTAACCGGCATTGTAAATCGTACACTTTTCCCTTACACAGGTAAGTATATCCTGCAACTCGCGACGTTCGGAGCAATGATAATGCACATCATTGGTGATCACCATCGGCACCTCTAATAGCGAAAGTGCATACAGGTATTTATTATCATCCCCCTGGTAATAACGCGTAGCAGCTAGGTACAGCTGATCACCAAATATGTTACGATACTCCCTTAACGCCTGTTTAAATTCAGGCTCAAATGTAAAGTGAGCATTTAGTTTAGAGGGAGGGATGGCAATGATCTTCATGCCTTCCGCATGTTCGTACACATCTTTTTTATACAGATGGCATTCGCCTTTTTCAGCACGAAGATTACCTGAGGACAGCAACCGGCATAATCTTGAATACGCTGCCAGGTTGGTGGGATACACCAGCAAACTGGGGCCATCCATAAGATCGAGGCGGCAGCCTGTAATAAACCGGATGCCATTTTTTTGCGCCGCTACATGCGCACGCACCACACCTGCCAGGCTATTACGATCGGTGAGTGCAATAGCTGTATAACCGAGTACGGCGGCCTGCTCTACCAGTTCGTGCGGATGCGAGGCCCCACGGAGGAAGCTGAAATTAGACGTTACTTGTAATTCGATGTACTGCATACTGCACGTTATCGTTACGCAAAAAAACCATGAATGAACCACTGAAAAGTTCGTTCCTCATCATAGTGTCCGAGGCGGAACAGCCAGTAACGGCGGCCCAACTCGTCCTCCACGGTGTAATAGTCACGGTGCTGCCCTTGCTGCAGCCACCATTCCTGCTCGATGCGCTCTGGTCCATCGGCACGTTTGATTGTATGTAAAACGCCTTTGTACCGGAAGTTCATCGGCGGATAATCCGGGATAGGCGCGGCAACTACTATCAGTTCCGGTTGCGGTAGCAGGAGAATGGGCCTTGGCCTGTCCAGCCGCCAGGGAATATCCGGTTCCTCATGAAAAGAGGTCGCTGGTTTGACCGCCCGTTCCGGCCAGTAGTGTTCTGCCGGCAGGAAACGTTTGATCTGCGCTGCACCGAGACGTCCCGCCAGGCGGTCGAGTAACTCTGCGAGGGCGGTATCCTGCAGGCTGTTATCCTGCCGCCAGATGGCATCCTGTACATGGCTCACCTCTTCTACCTGTGGGGCTTCGAGTACGAAGAGTTCAATGCCCAGGTCCGGACGAATACTCCGGATCTTATCTTCAAAAAGTTTGAAGATATGTTTTGCGTTATGAGACGGCCGGTTGGTTTGCACGCCGACCGTTTCTACACGCCCATCGACACAATAACATTTCAGTTGTGCGATGCGCAGACCTTTTTCCTCATGCGTTAAGCGGTTACACATCATTGCCAGCAAGTTTTCCAACGCCATCTCGATCCCTTTGGCAGTAACGATCGGTTCGAGGCAAGGTAATCGCTCCTGGTATAATTCGGGAGAGATGACCGGCGTAATAAATTCCTGCTCGCGACCAAATGCCTGATCGAGCCGTAGCAAGGTTTGCGGCCCAAAACGTTTACGGAGCGACGTTCTTGGCAGCGCTGCGAAACTCTGTATATCGCGGAGGCCTAGTTTGTACAGGCGTTCCTGGACGGTAGCGTCTATGCGGAGTGCAGCAGGCGGCAGTGGTAATAGTGCGTTGAGATGTTCGCGGGGGCGGATAACGATTGCTCCAGGATGCACGGCGTCTCGGGCAGGCGTTGTATGCTGCAAGGTTACTGCATCCGAGACTATTGACGCTGTATGTTTACTTGCCGTTGCCTGCTGATTCAAGTCGACACTATACCTCGCAAACGCCCATGCACTCCCCACCGTATCTGCCATAGCAGCGCACAGCTGATAACCTTTCTTGCCGAGCCTCTCCACAAGATCGTTTACGTAAGCCTGCTCGCCACCCCACAGATATGCGCAACCGGAAGCATCCAGCACAATACCATCCGGCGAATCGACTGCAGCTATTGGTGTATACCGGATACACCATTCCGCAATCCCTTTTAATAATTTATCACCTAACTCCGGCCGGTCGTCTAATACTTCCAAGCCGGATAAAATAGAACGCGCATCCGCCACTACCATTCCCACTGCTACGCCTCCTTTTTCTGCCAAACGATTAGCAGCGGTTATTACCATACGTCCATGTACCGGCAACGCCAATACAAAAGGCATATCTTTCAACCTGGGTTGACGAAGCGTGAACCAATCCGTTTTGAGATAACGGAACCACAACGACACAAAACGCTGCTGCATATCACCCGGTTTGTTTTTGAGGCTGCCGGGAAATAACAGGTTTAACATGCAGATGCCTGAACCTTCCTGCTACCCACTCCATTTCCCAAACACCCGGTTTACCATTACGCACTTTCATCAACGACACTTTCCATCTTGGAAAACCAACACCCGGCATTTCATCATCCTGCAAACTTGGCAACGGCTCAATTACCCAGCGTGTCACACAAGCAGTAGTACTCATATGGCGAGGATTGCGGAGCACCACAAACCCAGTTACGTTACTATTTTCAACCGCGAGTTGTAGCCGCCGGGATGCTTTAAAACTCAACGCTCCCACTTCTCCCACTACAGCAGCCAATCCTTCACAACGAAGCGCTTCCTCCATCGCCCACAACAACTCTTTATCCTGCCGCGCCTGTACAAAAATCACTTTATCGGCCTCGATACCAAATGTTTTTAAAGCAGGCGGATAAAGCGTTCCGGCAGCACCGATCCATAATATCACACCATGTTGCTTCATCAGTAAGGACAGCAGCCCGGCCATGAATCCATTCGTAGCCGCTGCGCCTTCCTGGCTATAGCTGACCAGCTCATGCACCGCTCCCACCGGGAACGTTGCATTCGGAAAAGCAAACTTCATCGGGCCGAGACCAAAGTTCAGCGAAGGATTGCTGAGCTTTGGCTTCAGGCCTTGCAACGGGAGTAAATCCCGCCGCAGTTGGGCGATGATGTCTGCTTTTGCGGAGGGCATTGAAAGTGTCTATAATTACAGTGCGAATATTTTTAGCGAAAATACTAAAATTTTTAGCTAACAATATTTCATTTCTGCAGATGTTGATAAGTTTTATCCCCTGCTTTAAATAAAAAGAGCCGGATACTTAGGTATCCAGCCCTTTATACGTTGATAAATTTATTTTTTAGCCCGCCCCACATTCCGCACCACCGCATCCGCCATCTGCCCCAAAAACCTTTCCGACACATCATGCCCCATTCCTTCCACCACGACCAACTCGCATCCCGGAATCGTAGCCGCCACTTCCTTACCGGATGCCACTGTTACTAATGGGTCCGCATCTCCATGAATCACCATTGCTGGTACTTTTATTTTTGCCAGATCAGGACGACGATCGCAATTATCGCCAATGATCACAGCGGCGGCGTGACGGGCAGTGCCTGTAGGATACCAGGCGCGGTTAATATGCATTAACGCGCGCTGCTTACGCAGCGCTTCACCGTCTGTACTACCCAATGCCTTGTATATACCCGCCATGTAGTTCGACAATGTATCCGCATGGGTACTGGCCGGGGGCGGGGTCATCATCGCTGCCATGGCTTCGGGTTTGGCAGGCGGTAGCTCAGGATTGCCGGAAGAGGCCATCACGCTGGTAAGGCTACGCACGCGATCAGGAAAATTAATGGTGAGGATTTGCGCGATGGCACCTCCCATAGAAACGCCAACGATATGGGCTTTGTCGATCTTTAACGCAGTGAGTAAACCGGTGGCATCTTTGGCCATATCCAGTAAGGTATAAGGCAACGGGGCCGGACCACATTTTTTGATCAAAGGGATGATGCCCGCCCAATCAGGCTGACCGAGCGAGTCGAGATGTGTCGTTAAGCCGGCGTCGCGGTTATCGAAACGGATAACGCGGTAGCCACGACCAGCAAGGTCTTTACAGAAAGCTTCGGGCCAATCGGTTAATGGAGAACCGGTACCATTGATGAGCAGGATGGCTTGCTTGTCGGGTTTACCAAAAGATTCGTATGCAATGGTGATGCCATTGGCTTGTACTTTACCAGGCTGGGCTTGCGCCACGAAAGGACTGAGGGCTACAAGCACTAATAAGATTTTTCTCATAACTAAGTTTTAGACGTGGATCAGCTGCCAATATAATTAATGCAAATTTATCTGCATAGAAGGAAGCCGACATCTATATAACCGAAGAATTAATTATTTTACAAGCCACTCACAAGATATGAAAGAGATCAACGAACTGATAAACCTGGACGAACCAGGATGGCCGCTCGTACAGGAATGGATCAGCGAAGCCACGAACCTGGTGGAAGTATTGCCAAACGATGCCGCCCAGGCGGAGGCCGCGCTGTACCAAACGCAGGTCACCACCCGCTCTCCCATGGGCGCCATTATTCATAGCACTGGTGGCATACTGGTCGATAATGGCTGGTTGCGTATACTCGGATCGGGCAGTGCGAAATTAAATCGCAGTCTGCCGGCATGGAACCTGGGCAAATCTTTCGAGCAACCTGGCGATGCCCCCTCTTTCCTCCTGGTGGCAGACGATGCAATTGGCGGCTTCTGGGCGATCAATGGCGGTGAGTTCGGCGAAGATACAGGCAACCTGTACTATCTAGCCCCAGACACGCTGGAATGGGAAGAAACAGAACTCAGCTACAGTGAGTTCCTTACTTTTTGCTTCAATGGCGACCTCGACGAGTTTTATGAAGGCTTCCGCTGGAAGGGTTGGGAAAAGGATGTTAGCGGATTGGATGGCAACGAAGTATTCAGCTTCTATCCTTTCCTGTGGACGAACGAAGGCAAAAACATCGATAAACTGGAGCGCAAAAAAGTGCCTGTACAGGAAGCTTACCAGCTAGCACAGGAACAACGCGATACTTTCGAAGAAGAATAATATACAAAGTGCTATATCTAAAGTACGCTGACCACCCTGGCATCCAGTAAAATGGCCAGCGTACTTTTGATACAGCCTTTCATTTTATCAGGACTTAGGTACTACTCTCGCAGGATTCCCTACCACGGTCGCGCCCGCAGGAACATTTTTAGTGACCACACTGCCCGCGCCGATAATCGCATCATCCCCTACAGTTATACCGGGCATTAATAACGCCCCACCACCAATCCACACATTTTTACCAATATGGATCGCTTTACCCGATTCCAGTCCGGCTTTACGCTGCTCAGGATCGCGCGGGTGATCGGCGGTGAGTATTTGTACACCAGGACCGATCTGTGTCATATCACCGATGTGTACGGGCATTACGTCCAGGATAATGCAATTGAAGTTCATAACCACACCATCTCCCAACAAAATATTATAGCCATAATCGCAATGGAACGGCGGACGGATATTTACCTGCTCGCCTACTTTGCCTAAACCTTCCTTCAGTAATGCCTCACGTTCTTCGGGGGCTGACTGGTTGTAACGGATCATCCACCGGGCATTGGCGAGGCTATCGGCCTGTAACTCGGGCGAACCGGCGTTGTATAACTCGCCGGCCAGCATCTTTTCTTTCTCTGTGCGCATATGGTTTCTTTTCTGAAAGATACTTTAATCAACTGAAACTGAGCCCTTCCGAAGAGGTATAGAAAAATACGATAGGGAATAATTGATTTCGTCCTTATCTTGGACGTTATGTATATTAAAAACCTGGGGAATCTGAAAGGCTTGGGCTACCATAAACAGCTCGCCTTCGCCTACCTGGCCTGTGAAAGATTATACCCGAATTATGTTCATTTCTCCAATAAAAATGCTTTTGGCGACCCGGCCATCCTGAAGGAGGCCATCCAGTTCGTACGCGCTGCCGTATTGGCTAAAAATATCAATCAGACCCAACGCGAACGGTTACTGCATATCGTAAACGAACACACGCCGCTGCCGGAAGATTTCGGAACGGCACTGGCTTCGGCCGCACTCGACGCTACTTCGGTTATTTTTCATACACTGGATTTCATGAGCGACCAAAACGCCGCATCCCTGGAAGATATTTCCAATGCTGCTACCGATAGTGTACATATCTACATACAGGAAAATTTATCGCTCAATTTTCAATCGCCCGACTTCGAGAACATCATCCTTCAACACCCGCTGATGTTACAGGAAGTACATATACAGGAAGGCATTATCACCTATCTGAGTAAAATCGGCGAAGTGGAGGAAGACGACCTGGAAACGCTGATGGCGATGCAGGACAAGGAAGGAAAAGGAAACCTTGGGTTGTAAATACGACCCTTTCCTATGATGTTACAGAACGCGCGCCTATTCGAATTTAATTTCGCGCATTTCGTTGATCAGCTGCTCTTTGGTAATACGCTCGAATGTTTTCTCCGGGCGCTTTTCCAGCGATTCCATGTCTATATGCTCAAACTCTGCGTAATACCGCATATCGTCGGCCGGCAAGGCACTAAAATCTGAATTGGAAATATATACCAGTTTACTCTTACGTACCAATCCTACCGCATGTTCATCCTCGTCCCAAAAGCTGGTGGCTGTCCAGAAGTCAGTAGGAAAGGCTTTTTGAATAGCCTCTACTATGTTTAGAATGGCTGTGTCTTTATTCATATTGCAATCGGTTTAACTCCGCGGGGAAGTGCCATTTCTTTCCCGGGGGATTCAATTTACGACATCTGGACCGTTAAACCTCGCCTTTGCCACTGAATTTTAGCCGTAAATAAGTAATTT
This sequence comes from Chitinophaga horti, assembly GCF_022867795.2. Lineage (NCBI taxonomy): Bacteria > Pseudomonadati > Bacteroidota > Chitinophagia > Chitinophagales > Chitinophagaceae > Chitinophaga > Chitinophaga horti. Next base: position 3,458,031 of record NZ_CP107006.1, read on the forward strand.
CTACATCTTCCCCGGCATCCAGCTCCTTCCCTGCAACAGTCATGCAGTAGTCGCCGGGTTGTTCGCCGCTGTTACGGAAGTACAGGAAATAGCAATCCTCATTAGGAACATACTTCTTTTCATACTCCGGGTACAGGCCGAAAAAGTCTGCCAACTCGAGGTCGAACACGCCCGATAGACTCACCGTCGCAATGCCTTCCGGCTGGTAATCGAACTCCCAGGTGTTGATGTAAAATTCGTTATTACGGATGATCAGCCGCTCGTCCAACTCTTCCTGCTCGCCTTGCAGTACATTGCCTAACAGCACCACACTGCCGCGGTGTTCTCTCAGGAGGCTGATAAAATCGCTCAGGTTGTGACCATTGAGCAGAATGTTATTTAACTCATTGAGGGTCATATAGGGGATGATTGAATACTAAAAACAGGTTAACGTGAAACAGGGATACCTACAAATTAAATATAATATTTTATGGCGGGATGTTATCTTTTTTTAAGCCAGGGGCTACGGCCTTCGCAGGTTAACCTTCAATCTGGGCCACACGACCTACCTGACCGTCTTCCAGCCGCACTTTAATACCGCGGGAATGATAAGGCGCAGAGGTAAGTATATCTTTTACAACACCCGGCGTCAATTTGCCGCTGCGCTGGTCTTTTTTCAGGATGATGGATACCTCTAAACCCGGATAAATGTCTTTTCTGTACCTGCCATGCATAATCTTCTGAATTGATGCGGCAAATGTACTTATTTCTCCAACACGGTAAAACTCACTATATTACTCCCAGCAACCAACCATTCAAAAGATGCTTCAGCAAAAACGGAGGGATGGCTTCGACGGACAGAAGCTCATCAGCCTGCCTCCTATCGTGTATAATAAGCTGCACCGGGGCGGACTCCCCGTAAGTCGCATTTTCATTAAACATATCGGGTACTTTCCTAAAGCGGCGCATCATTTCCGGGAAAGGAAAAAGGGCTGCGCCGATAATATCCTGATCTATTGCCTTCGTGGGAAAGGCTGGTATATGCTGGGCAATAAACTGCACCACGTAGGACCGAATCAGTTCATCCACATTCCTGCAACCAAACAATATTTACGTTATGGGGCGGATGACGAAGACCCATGGACGATCTACTGGGTGCATTACAGCGGCCCGGAAATGAAGGACTTTAACGTCACACTGCGCATCAGCGAAAAGGATGGTCCGCAGGATATTGTGTTTAATGAAAAGGCGATCAACATCTGGCAGGATATGTACCAAAGCCTGGAAATGGGTTACGGAACAGACAACCTGATGAATGCCAACCTGGCCTTACCACATTTCGTTTCCACTTTCTTATATCCTGAAAAACACAGTCCGGCGCCTGCCAATGATACGCCCGACCTGGTGACCGATACTGCTTTGTTCATGCGGGCCCATATCGCATCGAAACTGACCGTGGAGGACTTTGCTGCGCGCCGGCAGTTGTCGCCATCTTATTTTGCAGAAAAGTTTAAAAAAGCAACTGGCATGTCTGTCATAGATTACTTCATTCAATTGAAGATCCAGAAGGCATGCCAGTTGTTATATGATCCGTCGATGAAAATCAAAGACGTGTCGAATGCGGTAGGTTATGAAGATCCGTACTACTTCTCCAGGCTGTTTAAGAAACTGATGGAGATATCGCCGGAACAATACCGCACATTGCGGGGCAAACAGCGATAATCGCTATTTACGCCAGAACGTTAATTCACTCAGGTTGCTGTAAGCATTGTCGTTACTCGCTACTTTCACTACACGGATGCGGATGTAACGCACTGCTGGTAATCCTTCGTCAAATTCCACCTTGTAAGGTGCAATGCCATTATCCGGACGGGTTACTTCCTTGAGCAGCTTCCAGCCTTTGGCGATGGCTTCCGCCTTCCAGCCAGGGTTGTTGCCCGGCAGCGTCGTCACTGCGTTCGTGAGATTGTCGGTACCCCACACTTCAAACTGTACAGGGTTGTGATAACCATCTCGACCAGTGATTTCAAAAAGGGCCAGGCCTGGATAGACCCTGCCCATATCAAACGTGAAGTGGTGTGGAAGAGGTCTGTCGCCATTGCTGTGCCAGATGTTAGGATAACCCTGGGGGCCCACAGAGCCATCCCAAAGGTTATCCAGATCTGTATCGCCACCATACGGATTGGCGTCGTTCGGCAACCTCACAATGGAGAACAAGCTCTTATCCAGCGGCGCCAGAATGTTTGTTATCGAATCTTCTCCCTTCGCTACGCTGAAGGTATCGATGGCATTGGCCACCGGGATGTAAGAAGAGCGATAATACACCGGCGTACCGGACTTATAATCTTCAAGTACGATCGTATTTTCTTCTGCCTTAAGAACACTGTAATGTGTGGCATCATCATTACCCGTGTAACGGATACGGGTACCCGTGTTGATGGTGTCCGCGTCTTCAAAGAACAGGCGGATACCTTCCGGCACCAGCTCGTAAGGTTTGGCGGCAACGATGAAACGGTTCGTGAGGCTCGCGCGGTAGCTGTTACCAAACACCTTAATGTTGGCAGCACTCAGCGGAACAGAACGGTGTCCCTTGTCATCATAAGCATAAATCGTAAAAGAGTAAGTGTATTCGGTTAAGTTCGGTACCAGTACTTCAATTGTATCCGAAGTAGTATGTGCTCCACGGGACACCTCCACGGAGTCTTTACCATTATTCCAGAATACCCGGTACTTCATCACAGACGGGTCGGGACCGGGCTTCCATGACAGCTGTATCCGGTAGTTGCCGGGAGCCGCTGTGAGGCTGTTGGGCAAGCCCGGGTAAACGATTTCCTGGCCATCCAGGTAATCACGGTATTTGTCGGCGTCTTTATCGCAGGCACAAACGGCCAGCAGTAAAAGGAGCGCGCTTACTATTTTTAGTTTCATCTGTTAGCGTTTTTAGGATATCTATTTAGTATCACCCCAGAAAGACAATTCCATTACGTGCGCGAAGTCGGTATTACCCCACGAAGTTTTCACCGCCAGGCGAATGAAACGTACTTTCGGCGCCGTTAAAGGAATATTGAACTCGAAGCCTGCTTTTACCTGCTCCAGGTCGGCGCTCGTCGTTTGACCAGGCGCGTTACCGGAAATAGGCGGCGGGCAATCGAAGTTGCCAAGGTTTACCCAATCGCCTGCCACATCACCCGGATTGGAGGTCAGCGGCAGCGGTGCATCCTGCGGCGCAGCTACGTTAGAGCCCCAGAGCGTCCAGGTTTTAGGGTTACCGTGGCCGTACGAGTAGTCATTACCGTAAGCTTCTCCCCGCTCCCACAACTTGTAGCGGCTCAGCTTCACGGAAACACCCATATCGAACGTACAGATCTGCAACAACCTGCCTGCGCCGGATTGTGTATGCCATCCCGGATCGGTGGTGATGCCGTCCCAAAGACGAGCAGTGTTCCAGCCAAGGCTGGTAGCGCCCAGTGGTGCATCGGTAGGCAAGCGGTACTCGCTGAACCTGTTTTTAGGTACCAGGGTTTCGTAAATTGGCTTTAACGTGACAAACTGTGTGTCGGAGATGTTGCCCCAGCGATCGGTGATGTATACGCCGAACTTATGTTCTGCAGTATCGAATCCTCTTACACTGAAATTCACAAACTCTGCATCGGTGCGGTTTTGCTCGATCGGCTCCATACGGCCCGAGGTGCTGTCTTCCGCAATCACGATCACACCGATCATTTGTTTGGTGTGATTCGTAACCGTGATGTTAGCGCCACCAAAGTCTCGCTGGATCTGCACGGTAGCAAAAGCCTCGAGGTACGGCGGCTTCTCCGGCGATACTTTGATCGTTACCGGGTCAGACTTTACTTCTGCCCTGGTCACGGCCCAAAGGGTTACGTCGTAGTCGCCTTCTTTCTCAAATCCATCCACAGTAATGGTATCGGAATAGTAAGAAGATTTGGCGCGGCGCACTACTTTATCATTGATCTTATACTCCGCCATTACATACAACAGGTTGGATGCTTTAGGCAGTGTGTAAGTAATCACAGACCCGCCGGCGAAGTTAGCTGTGCGCACATTCGTCACCGGGCCGGGCTGGGTGCGGTTCGTATCCGCTATGTCGTTATAACTCTCCTTCTCCCCGCACGCGGCCAGCAGCAGCGGCAGAAAAGCCAGGATCGCCAGTAATCTGTATTTGAAGATCTGCATAGTCTAATCTTAAAAATTACCAATAAGGGTTTTGGATCAGGTTAGGGTTTACTACCAGCTCGTCGTACTTAATCGGCCAGAGGTAATCTTTCAACCCAAATACCGGCACCACTAATGTTCTTGGACGATAATACGCCTGTGGGTCGGCCTGGTAAATATCCCATCCCTGGATAGGATTGGCCAGAACCTGTTGCATCACTTTCCAGCGACGCAAGTCCCAACCTACGCGACCTTCAAAGGCCAGTTCTATCCTGCGCTCCTGCTGGATGATCTGGCGCAAGCCATCTTTCGTATTGGCTTTGCCAGGGTTGCTGGAGTGCGTTGTCCATGATTGCACGACGCCTTGCAGTCCGGCACGTTCGCGTACCAGGTCGATATATTTATAAGCCTCGGCAGACGGTCCGTTTACTTCGTTCAATGCTTCTGCATACAGCAGGTAAAGGCCTGCAAGGCGAATCATCGGAATACGTACAGGCACAGTAATAACCTGTTCACCGAAAACGCTCTGGTAGTTCACCAGCTTCTGCGGCCAGTAGCCTGTAACATTCACACGGATCTTATCCTTCGGACCAGCTGTAGAACTGGGACCGCGGGCATTTACGTAAGCCATTGCTTCCACATTCTCCGTGTAAGCATTACCGAAGTAATTGCTGCCATCGAAGGAGAGGGATGAATAGAAACGCGGTTCGCGGCCGAAGTGTAATTTGGCGGTCTGATAGCCTTCGTGCATATAATATTTATCGGCAGCGGTAACCGTTTCTACACTGTAGCGGTTACGGAAGTCGAAGCTGCGGTCCTCATTCAGCGGAACACCATTCTTGGAATAAAACAGTTCGGCCATGAACAGCGGCACGGCAAAGTTGCCAGGCGCGCCACCCAAGTTGGCCACCATTTTATCGTCCACACGCGGCATACACATGCCCTGCAGGTTAAATACCGGGTTCAGCGCCCAGATCATTTCCGGGTTCTGCTCCCACTTCTCACCGATCGCGTGGCGCAGGTCCATTACGGCTTTCAGTGGAGCAGGCAGCGCAGGCAGGTTACCTGGTGCGATGAACTTATACAGTTTTAAACCCGCCATTTCGCTGGCCTCCACGGCTGCACGACAGGCGTTTAAAGCGGTATCCCATTTAGCGGCAACATATGTTTGCGGGAACAACGGGGCTTCGCCAGGATAAGCAAATCCTGCATAATCCACGTTACCGTTAAAAAACGGGCTTGCCTGCGTCATCAACACTTCTGCTTTTACTGATAAGGCGATCAGTTGGGTGATACGTCCCAGGCTTTGCGCGGGGTCCTGTATTACGAACGGCAGGTCCGGCGCAGCTTCGTCGAGCAGTTGCTTCACGTAGCTGAACACAGTGTCAACCGGTTCGCGCTTCAACCTTACTTCACCTGCGCCTGCCGTGATAGGCAGGTTTACACGCACTACGGGAATTGGTCCGTACATGCGCAGCAAATGAAAATGGTAATACGCTTTCAGGAATTTCACCTCGGCTATCCAGCGACGTTTTTCCGAGCTGTTCAGGTCCTTCGGTTTGTCGATGTTCTCCAGGAACAGGTTACAGCGCCTGATGGCCCTGTACAATGGCTGTCCCAGCGACTCTCCGTTCCAGTAGTTCATTACCGGCTGGTCAGATGTTTGCCTGCCTTGTATGAGGTGGAAACCTGCTTCTGCGGCATCGCTGCCGAGTGTTGGCTCCTGCAGGTCAGAAGGGAAAAATATTTCTCCCGAAGTAGTAAATGCAGGATCGGCGATTTTGTTACTCATGCTTTGCAGCGTGGAGTAGCAGGTGAATAAGTAGTTCTCCGCCTCGTTGCGGTTGCGGAAGGCGTAGTCGATGGTCGCAACGTTATCCGGCGTTACGTCCAGGTAATCCTTGCAGGAACTGCCGGCTACCACCATCAGCACATATATCAATAGTTGTCTCGAAAATTTCATACCACTTGGTTTTACAGGTTAACATTAAGACCCACGTTAAACACTTTCTGTAAAGGATAGCTGAACGCGTTGGACGACAGTTCAGGATCCCAGTCCTTAAAGCGACTAAAGGTGAGCAGGTTAAGCCCGTTAAAGTAAATCCGACAATTGGTGAGATAAGCCTTCTTCGCCAGCCTGTCAGGCAGTGTATAACCTACCTCCAGCGACTTCAGGCGCAGGAAAGCACCGTTACGCATCCACCAGGAGCTGGTTTGCAGGTTGTTGGCGATGTACTTGGTTTGAGTACCCAGGCGTGGATATTTCGCGTACAGGTCCTGGTTTTCTTCTGACCAGTGGCTGTCGGCAAACACCTGTAATACCTGCCTGTTGTTGATGAAAGGACTTACCGCAGTTGGGTCGATAAAGAACGAGGTACGTGCGGCACCTTGCAGGAAGCCGCTTACGTCGAAACCTTTGTAACCCATGGAAATACCGGCACCATAAACAATTTCAGGCACGCTCGGCAAACCGAGGAACACCTGGTCGGCTTCAGATATTTTGCCATCACCGTTCATGTCGCGATATTTGATATCGCCGCCGCGTGGCGCGCTGTTACCGGCACCGAATTGCTGGGTGGGCGAAGCAGCAGCTTCCTTATCGTCAACGAATAAACGTTCGGCGATATAACCCCAGCGTACGTTGATTTTCTGACCGTTCAGCAGGCGCCATGGCTCTTCGTAAGCAGGCTGCTCGTAGTAACCGTACTTATTCTGTGAAAAGGTGAAGTTAGCACGACCGCTCATCCAGAAACCGTTCGTGAAGTTTTTGCTATAGTCGGCAGAAAGATCGATACCACGACTGTCAGTCGTACCCAGGTTCGCACTCACGGGCGCCTCCAGGCCGGTAGAGCCGGGAATGGACGCGCGGCCCATCAGGATGTTATACCGATGCTGCTTGTACACCTCAGCGATCACGTTCAGACTATTGAATACCGTAAACTCCAAACCTAAGTTGGTCTGGCGCGATGTTTCCCAGGTTACGTCTTCGTTCGGATAGTTGTTGATGCTCACACCTGGCCTTACCATAGCGTTATCCTGGCCAAAGTAAGCGGAGTTACCACCATTCAGGTTTACATCGGAAAGGTAGAAGAAACGTTGCGCACCGATAGCGTCGTTACCAACGAGACCATGGCTCGCACGGACTTTCAATTTGTTCACCACTTTGGCTAAGTTATCCTGCCAGAAAGGTTCTCTCGAAATGATCCAGGAACCACCGATGGTCGGGAAGAAACCGTAGCGGTTTTTTTCTGCGAACCTTTCTGAACCGTTGTAACCAAAGTTGAACTCTACAAAGTAGCGGCTGGCGTAGTTATACGAAGCGCGGCCCGACAAGCCCAGGTTACGGTAAGGCAGCGATAATTGCAGGCTGGCGTTACCATTCGCATCTACCGCGTTGGCGTACAAACGTTCCTGGCGACTGCCAATGAGCGCTGCGGCTATGTTATGGTTCTTACCGAACTGGCGGCTGTAATCAATAATACCCTGGAAGTAAGCAAACGTGTTGATGTCTTTAAACTGCTCGTTCGCATTAAAACTCAGGTACTCCGTCGCCTGTCCCGGCAAGCTGTTGATCCAGTACAGCGAGTACTTATCTGCCAGGCGGTCGTACGACGAAACCTGGTAGTAAAACGGATTGTACTTGCGGCTCAGGTCAAAGTAAGAATAGCGGTTCGTGTTGAAGATGCCTTTAAAGTTCAGGCCTTCTGTGATGAAGTTTAGTTTCTGGTTCAGCTCCAGCTGTGCGCTCATGCGGGAACGGGAGAACGACTTAAAGCCGCGCATCATTTCTGCATAAGGATTTATGAAACCAGGTGTGTTAGAGTTGGAACCTTCGGCCGTGGCGTTTCCGAACAGGATGTGGGTATTAATCCCCATCGACGGATCGGCCGGATAAAAGGCAGGGAACCTTACCGGGCTGGTATGCAGCGCCCAATAGTACAGGTCTGAGGAGAACGAGCCATCTTGTGTAATGGGACCATTGTACTCGTCGAATGTACCGGACAAACGCAGGATTGCTTCGGTAGTGGGTGTGATATTGATGTTCACGTTAGAGCGCAGCTGGTAGTTTTGCAACTTAACGTTGTTATTGAAGTCGTTCATCGGGCTTACTTTGAGGATACCGTTGTCCACGTTGTAAGAACCACCGATGTAGTAGCGCGCTACTTTACCCCCACCGCTAACACTCGCATTGGCGCGCTGGTTATTGGTCTGGTCTTTAAACATCACATCCAGCCAATCCACTGCGGGGTACACATATGGATTGCTGCCGGGCGCATTGTTCATCGTTTGCTGCGTGAAGAAAATCTTGTTGGCACTGAAAAGTGTAGCACCGGTTACCTCACGGGTAGCGATCGCCTCGTTGTACAGTTCCATGTAACGAACGGGGTTGGCGATCTTAATATTCTGTGTTGGTTTAGAGATAGAGTTTTCTAACCTGATGTTGATGCGTGCTTTACCTTCGGCGCCTTCTTTCGTCGTAACGAGGATAACACCGTTCGCACCGCGGGCACCGTACAATGCCGTGGCACTCGCATCTTTCAGGATAGAGAAAGTAGCGATATCGTCCACCTGTAAACGGGCGAGGTCGTTGGAGGTAAGCTCCACGTTATCTACCAGGATGAGCGGGTCCTGCTTGTAACCGAACGTGGTAACGCCCCTTACGAAGAAGGTGGAGTTATCGAGCCCGGGCTGGCCGCTACGTTGATAGGCTACCACACCGGCGATTTGTCCGGCGAGGGCATTGGTCAGGTTACTGGAAGGGATCTTTAATTTGCCGGGGCTGATCGTGGCCACAGAGCCAACCACAGCCTCGCGGCGTTCTTTTTTACCAAATGCAGTTACCACCACTTCAGAAATCTGTCCTTCATTAGGACGTAGTACAACAGATACCTGCCTGTTAGAAGGGTCGGCCACAAAACGCCCTTCTGCAAAACCAATTGAAGATAACGCGATCACATCGCCTGCGGTTACTTCGAGCACGAATTTACCATCAGAATCGGTAGCTGTGCCTACACTGCGATCTTTGGCAATGTACACACTCACCCCCGGGATACCGGTTCCTGTGGTGTCTTTTACAACGCCTGCCACGCGAAACTTCGATGGCGACTGCGCTTGTAAGGAATGACTGAAAAAAAGCATAAGAGCCATAACAGCACGGGGCCCAGGGATAGCGGGCCGGCATGGTGGAATAGGCGTCTGGCCCAGTTGGTAGTGGGACGATCCATAGCTGAAACTTTGGTTGAAACTGATTTACAATATTTCCCTGTAACCCGGGATTTCTCTATATAGCCTGACAACATAAAAGTACGCCGGGGGGTAAACGGCCGCAATGCCTAATCCATCGATTTTGATGGATTATTCACGGTTAGGGAGCAAATAAAAAAGGGCTGTGCACGCATTGTGCACAGCCCTTAGGCCCAATAATGGTAACAAAGAATTACTTAAAGCGAATATTGTATGTGGTTCCGATACCTACCGCCTGGATATTGCTGCCATGTTCCGCGCTTCTGTAAACGCCGTTATAGAAGGCAAAGAAGTTCCAGTTGTAGTTGTGATAACCCAATTGGGGTTTAACAAAGAAACCGCCTGTATTTTCAACGGGGCCGGTAACAAGGCTATAGCCAATATCCGTACCTACGAAGAAGCCGCTTGCCTTAGGGTACCAGCGGGCAAAACCACCCAATGGAACGGTGCCGAAGTGATCATGATCATCTTTCGGGAAGAAGTGGTTATATCCTGCGGTGAGACCTATGCCCCAGTGTGGTGTTGTCATCAGCTGGCCCTTCAGCTCTCCTCCCAGGGTAAATGCGCTTACCGGCGCCACCTCTCCAATGGGAACGCCTGCGCTGATCCCTGCTTTAAGCCATGAGTTTTTTGCGGTAATTTCTGTTGCTTCCTGGGCTGATAAACGGCCCGCTGCCAATACTAATGTTAATGCAATGATGATCTTTTTCATAAAGATTGCTTTGGTTACAACATCACATTTACAAACAGCGTACCAACCGTGCCGGCTCTGCCATAAAAAAGCGCACCGCAGCTTTCGCCACGGTGCGCTGGTGCTGCTTTTAGTGCGCTCGTCTAGTTTTGCGTCAGTACACCCTGACTACGGTCGATCTGCTGTTGCGGGATCGGGTAAATGGCATCGCTGGCATCAAAAGTGAGGCCTGCAAAGGACGAAAGTATACCGCCTTCGAAGGCTGAATAGCTTTCCAACACTGTTTTAGCGGTACCCCACCGTACGAGGTCATAGAAACGATGGCCCTCCAATGCCAGCTCCAGCCGCCGCTCGAACATCAGGGCGTTCCTGGCATAGGCTACGTTGGCGAAGGCAGGATATTGATTTACGCGGTACACAGCGGCTGCTCCCCGTCTATCTGTTTAGCCGGCAGCAACGCCGCGCGTGCGCGGATAAGATTGATCAGCCTTAGGGCTTCGGCCAGGTTCACCGCCGGACCGTCTATATGACACTCTGCGGCCATCAGGTATACGTCGGCCAGGCGAATGATGTTTACGTTCAGCCCGGTGATTTGCAGTGCGCCTTTCACGGCTTGCCCTCCGAACTGCTCTTTTTCGATCATGTGTTTCATGCCTACAAACGGACCAGCGTATGCCGGGTCACGAATCCAGGCGTCGCCTTCCATCAGTCCCCAATCACGATAAGGTACGCCCCTGCGGCCTACGGTGTAATCGAGGCGGGGGTCTACCACTACGGTTTGATCAGGTTTGAAGTTTGTTTTAGCTGCACCGGTCAAACCGTAATCGGATTTGATCGGGTTAGCGCGGTAGGTGTTGTCGAGATAAGGCAAACCTGCAGCAGTTGTTTTAAAGGCATTTACCAGGTCGAACGTGGGCTGAAAGAAGCCGCAGCAGTTCACCGGTGCATTACCGTAAAAGCCTCCTAACATGTCGCCTATGTTGGCGTTATCGCCGCTACCATCGGGGTTTACTGCGTGCTGTGCAGCAAAAATGGATTCCGGGCCGTTCTCTTTGGTTACATCGAAGTTATCGGTGAAAGGCACTTGCGTGATCACCGGTTTGGCTGCTATCACAGTATTAAACAGTGGCAGGGCTTCCGCATATTTCTTTTGATAGAGATATACTTTGCCGAGATATGCCTGTGCTGCGAGTTTATCAACACGCCCTACTTCATTTTTAGGCTTGGCGTTGGTAAGATTGGCGATCGCAAACTGCAGGTCAGCTTCGATCTTTGGATATACTTCTGCATCGTTTTTTACCTGGGCTGCCTGTTCGGTAGTCATGGTTTCGTCGATGTAAGGCAGTTTTACGAACACCCTGCGCAGGAAAAAGTAGTAGTGCGCGCGGAGTAAACGTGCTTCTGCCTGTACTTCGAGTGCACGCGCGTCGCTGAATTTCGGACCGCTGCCCTGCTGCACCACGGCGATCGTACGCAGTACGTTATTACAACGGGCGATGCCTTCGAAATAACGGTTCCACATTACCTCGAGGTTGTCGTTGGTACTGGTTACCTGGTATAGTTCGATCTGGTTCATATTAGGCTGGTCACCATTGTTACTGCCTTTATGGGCATTATCGGCCGCTACCTCGCCTATCAGCCACTGGCTGGGTGCGGATGCGTAGTTGCCCCAGGTGCCGCTTACGTTGCCGTTTAACAGGCCATATGCACCAATCAGTAAACCTTCTACTCCCTCCGGAGTAGCCAGTTGTGAGCCCACCAGTTCTCCCTGCGGCGTAAGCTTCAGGAAGTCGCCGCTACAACCAGACATGACGGCCACCAGTAAAACGTAGATTGAATATTTTATCTTTTTCATGATTTGAAGCTTTTGAGTTAGAAACCTGCTGTTACGCCTAAAATGTACTGCCTGCCCACCGGATAAATACCGAAGTCAACGCCCAGTGCCGAGAAGGTACTGTTGGTTTGGCTTACTTCCGGGTCCAGACCGGTGTATTTGGTCAGCGTAAAGAGGTTGGTACCACCCGCATATACACGCAGGTTTTTCACTTTACCCCCCAGGGCTTTTTCCATTGGGATGGTATAACCGATCTGCAGGTTCTTCATCCTGAAATAGCTGCCATCCTGCACATAGTAGCTGGAAGAAGCATATTCGAAGTCAGAGGCGCCCCTGTAAGGAGAAGGAATTTTGCTGCTCGTATTGGTCGGGCTCCACGCACCGAGCATCCGGGTGCTGGCAGAGCCGTCGAAGGTGGTAAAGTCTGTGAAATAACGTGTAGCCTCATACAGGTCGTTACCCTGCGAGCCGTTGAAGAACGCCGCCAGGTCGAAATTGCGGTATTTCAGGTTTAAGCTGAAAGAATACAGGAAGTCCGGATGCGGGTTACCAATGATGGTACGGTCGTTCGGATCGATCTTACCATCGGGTTTACCCTCAGGACCAGAAATATCCTGGTATTTCAAACCGCCTACCCTTGCACGGTCGTAAGACGGACCAGCCGTTACTTCCTGTGCGTTCTGGTAAATGCCGGCAACTTTGTAACCGTAGAAAGAACCGAATGGCGCGCCGGCTTTCAGTACGCTGGTGCTAAGGCTCCTGAACGCACCGTATAATTGCTGGCTGACAGAAGGCGCCAGCGCTACTATTTCGTTCACGTTGCGGGAGAAGTTCACACCGAAGTCGAGACTGAAGTCGCGCTTGGCAGTGTAATGATAATTGAGGCTGATCTCGATACCATCGTTTTGCATATCGCCGATGTTTACGAACGGCGTTGATCCTTCACCACTAGCCATAGATGGCAGCGGCAGGTTGTACAACATGTCTTTCGTTTTACGGGTATACCAATCAAACGATCCATCCAGTACGCCAGACATGAGTGAGAAGTCTAAGCCCACGTTGAGAGACCGCAGCTCTTCCCATTTAATGCCTGGATTAGCATAGGCATTTTGCCAAACACCGGTTTGTACACCGCTGCCTGTAATTGGATAAGCAGCGTTGCCCAATGCGCTTTCAAAACGTGCCAGGTATTGGAAGCCCGGAATACGCTGGTTACCGGTAACACCATAACCTGCACGTACCTTCAGGTCTTCAAGCCAACTTACGTCCTGCATGAAAGCCTCTTCCGATAAACGCCAGGCCACACTACCTGCGGGGAAGGTACCGTATTTGTTATCCGGGCCAAAGTTAGAAGAACCGTCGCGGCGTACAGTGGCACTCAACAGGTATTTGTCGGCAAAGGCATAGTCGGCCCGTCCGAAAATAGAGAAGAGCGAGTTGATACCGCCGGTGCTGTTGTTATTGATATTCGCAGAGCCCCGTGACAGGTAGTAATAATCGAGGTTACCCAGGAGGAAAAACTCGTTCCTGCCGCCCGTGAGCGAGCGGCCACGGTATTTATAGGCTTCTATGCCACCTAATACGGTGAGTACATGTTTACCCGCAGTCAATTTGTAGGTAAGCGTGTTGGTCCACGTCCAGTCCTTATTATAGCCGGAGTTTTCGCTCAGACTGTTCGCGTTGCTACCTTCAGAGAACTCCAGGTTAGGATAACCGATGGTCATACCGGAGTAGTTCTCGTAACGAACACCAAAGCTGGTTTTAGCCGTCAGACCTTTAATGATGTCTACTTCGCCGAATACGTTACCGAAGAAGAAGTTACGTTTCTGCACGTTGTCCTTTGCGCGATACAACATCGCTAACGGGTTTTGCGCGTTCCCCAGCTTGTCGCCGCGGCTGCCTGCAAAGTTACCATTGATGTCGTAAACAGGAATGATCGTAGGAATACGGTAAGCAAAACCCAACGCACTACCTTCTCCCTGGTAATCGCCGGAAACGTTCGGGTTCACACCAACACCGAAGAACTCTTCGTAGCTGTATTGCATGTTTTCGCCGAAGCGTACCCTATCGTCGAAGATTTTGAACGTAGTGTTGGAACGAACGTTATAACGCTCGTAACCGGTGTGGCGTACAATACCTTCCTGGCCCATATAACCGCCGGAGATTGCGTAGGTAGCATTTTCACCACCACCATTTACGTTCAGCTGATAATTCTGAATCGGCGCATCGCGCGTGATTTCGCGGAACCAGTCAGTACCTTGTTTGTTGGCGCGGGTTATCTGATAGAAAGTACCTCCATCGCGGCTATAGTTATATTTGGTAGGATCTGCATCCGCAGCAGTTACGTTCTGACCGGTAGCTTTACCCGCTACCAGGTAGTCGGGCAGTACGGGCGTGGTGCCGGTGCCGTAGTTGCTGCCTGTAGTTTCAGCAGTGCCGGGCGTAATACCTGCATTCTTAAAAGACTGGAAGAGGTAGTCAGCATACTGCGTAGGATTCATCATTTCAGGGAATGAGTTGCGCTGTGGTACCTGTACGCCGTAGTAAGCGTCGAGGGTAACGCGGGGCGGGCCCTGGATACCTTTTTTAGTGGTGATGATCACTACGCCGTTGTTAGCGCGGGCACCGTAAATAGAGGCGGCAGAAGCATCTTTCAACACCTGCAGGCTCTCGATATCGCCGGAGCTTAACCAGCTCAATTTACCCTCGTACGGAACACCGTCTACCACATACAGCGGATCGTTGTTGTTAATGGTACTAAAACCCCTGATCCTGATCTGTGGTGTAGCACCGGGAGCGCCATCGCTGATGATCTGTACACCCGTAGCTTTACCTTGCAAGGCCTCTACAGGGCTGGCAGCCGGTTGTTGTTTCATCTGTTTAACATTCACCACCGCAACGGAACCGGTAAGGTCTTTCACCCTTTGGGAAGAGTAACCCGTTACCACTACTTCGTTCAGCTGACTGTTAGAAGAGGCAAGTGTTTGGTCGTACGTAGATACGCCCGCTTCTACCGTAAATGTTTTTTGTGTAAAACCAACGGAGCTTAATACGATAACGTCGCCCGGTTTGGCATTGAGTTTAAAGTTGCCATCACCATCGGTCATAGCGCCTTTAGTTGTGCCTTTGATCTGAACCGCAACACCAGGGATAGGCGTTTTATCTTCCTCATTAATGATGCGGCCTTTAATGCTTACTTCCTGGTAAATGCCCGCCTGTGCCGATAGCACGAGGAAGAATGCCAGGGTAAAGACAAGGGATACCCGTATTGCTTCGGGTAAAGCAAATTTTGTTCGTTTTTTCATCTTTGCAGAATTAAATTTTCAACAATGCTTTATATGCGCGCGCGAGAGCGCCACACATACATTTTCTGCGGGTTTAAGTGTTAAGAATTAAAATCTACATGACGCATTTAACATGACGTGTAATTAATAAACAAGCAGCCAACGATGATAGATAAAAGCTGCAGGATGGATGCGCATGTAATTCTGTTAGTGTTGTTTGCGGTGCTACCGCCTTCGATTTAGCGTCGATTTTTTTCTGATCATAAACAAGTTTAAACGTGGTAAAAAATCACCCCTGCCCGGACAGTAAACCGGTCATGAGGCATGAAAAGCCTTTGAAATAAGATAGAGGCAGTATGGCGCGAAAAATGGTCTGTTTGGGCGTTCAACGGATACCCCGCAAGAAAAAATGCTCTTTACGATTAGATTCTGGTCCTGAAAAAAACATCTTCTAATGGGGGATCTAAGTAGTTGTTTTTAGTTTTAAATAATCATAACGTGTTGTCAAATTCTCATAAACGTACTTTAAAATGGCTGGTAATAAAACTACGCTTTCTTTATAGAAAATCCAAATGCTAATTTTCCCCAAATGAAGATTTGCCGGGCTTTGCGCAAAAGCTGCCCAAAGTGGTGCCGCACATATCGTATAACGATGTACAGCCCTCTTTCGTCATCGGTCATGAAATGAGGCTTACACTCGGCCCATATTTTTTTCCCACCTCCCATAGGAAGTATGAAATAAATAATGCAACTTTGCTTCAATTATGAGAAAGACGATCAATAACCGAAAACTATACAGCATGGTGGGAGCCTTGCTGTTGTTGGCGTTATTGTTCTCCTCCAACATCATACAGGTACTGCATACACATCACCCGGAAACAACAACAGTGGCCGATGCTGACGAAGATTGCGAAGTGTGTGCGTATTGTAACAATCATGCAGGTAAAGAACTGCTGTTAACCCATCCACCAATATTAGATACGCCACTACCCGCGGCTATCGTATTGAACGGAAAAACCTATGCAAGGATTTACAAGTTTACCCTACAGGGCTTCAGTAATAAAGGTCCGCCCTCCTGCCCCACACTGGCTTAGTACAGCCGACTTTCAATGATATTTTGTAAACACGAGGAGCAACGTATGCTTCCTGCAATGCACTGATGTGCCTTAACCCGTAATGAGGAAACTATTTTTCCTGTGCCTCGGCATCTGGCCGTGCACGCTCGTTTTCGCACAAACGAAAGACACTCTTTTACTAAATGGCGTGGAGGTAAAAGACAACCGCCCCGAACAACGTAAGCGGGAAACTGCCTTCTCTACGGAAACGGTGGGTAGCGAGTATATATCGCGCCACCTGGGCGGCAGTCTTATGCAAACACTCGATCGACTGCCTGGCGTAAAAACGATCGGCATCGGCTCGGGACAGTCGAAGCCGCTGGTACGTGGCCTGGGCTTTAACCGGGTAGTGGTGACGGATAAAGGCATGAAACATGAAGGGCAGCAATGGGGTGCGGACCACGGGCTTGAGCTGGACCAGTTTGCAGCAGGCGAAGTTACACTCGTAAAGGGCGCCGCATCTTTCGTATATGGGTCGGATGCGATTGCAGGCGCCATCGATGTAAAGCCCGGCACGCCGCCCGCACCAGGCAGCTCCGGCGGATCGGTAACGCTGGTCGGCAAAACGAACAACCAGTTGTACGGCGGCTCGGCCAACCTGTATCATCGGCGTAACAAATGGTTTGCCGACGGCAGATTTACCTGGCAAAGTTATGCGGACTATAAAGTACCAGCGGACACGATTTACATCTATGACTTCGCGGCCAGTCTGCACGACAACCGCCTGCGCAACACCGCGGGTAAAGAGCTGGCAGCACACTTCCAGACGGGTTACCTGGGCAACAAATTCAGATCGGTGTTGTATGTGAGCAACGTGTTCAGTCGCAGCGGCTTCTTCGCTAATGCGCACGGGCTGGAGCCCCGTAAGGTAAACAACGAACTGCACGATGCATCTGTAAGAGATATACAACTGCCACGCCAACAGGTAAACCACTTCAAGCTGGTGCATCGTAACAGTTACCGCAATGGCGGGCATCTCTGGGAACTCGATCTCGCCTATCAACATAACCTGCGTAAGGAACACAGCCAGTATGTAAACCATGGCTATATGCCGGCCAACTATCCGGAGGATATGCGCATCCCCTCTGACCTGGAACGGCAGTTTGATAAGCAAGTATTTTCTATCAATGCAAAAGACAACTTTCAGCTTGGTAAACATATGCTGGTGGCAGGTTTCAATCTGGAAAGACAACAGAATGACATTAACGGGTGGAGTTTTCTTACACCCGGATTTACTCAACATACGGCCGGGGCGTTCGTATATGATAAGCTGCAACTGAGCGACGCCTGGCTGTTACACGGCGCGTTACGGTACGATTATGGCCACATACAATCCCGTCAATACACAGATTGGTTTTACTCGGGCCCCGAAAAGTTAGTAAGGGCGGATGCGATGACCCGTACTTTTAACAGCTTCGTATGGTCGCTCGGGTTGAATTATAACAAGGAACACTTCTTCCTCAAATCCAATATCGGCAAAAGCTTCCGTATGCCTGTTGCGAAGGAGCTGGCGGCCAATGGCGTAAACTACCACTACTTCAGTTATGAACGAGGCAATGCTTCCTTATCCCCCGAAACCTCTTACCAGTTTGACGTGGCCATTGGTTATGAAGATGATAGATGGAACGTGCAGTTGAGCCCTTTTTACAACTACTTCCCCAATTATATTTACCTGAACCCGACCGCGGAGCACGACTATTATTATGGTGCAGGCAACCAGGTATTCCAATACGCACAAAGCCGCGTGATGCGGTATGGTGCCGAGCTGCAGGCGAAGTACCAGTTTACGTCAACGATCAGCACCGAAGTAGCCGGCGAATACCTGTATGCAGAACAGTTATCGGGTGATAAAGAAGGATATACCCTGCCCTTCTCGCCGCCACCTTCGGCTTACATCAACCTCACCTATACCCCTAAGATCTTGAAGAACACCTACCTCTCCGCCGACTACCAGTTTACCGGCGCGCAGAACAACATTGTGCCACCGGAACGAAAAACACCGGGGTACAGGCTGCTGAACATCCAGGCCGGCACATCAGTGATGACAGCAAAACAGGCTATCGCTTTTAGTTTACAGGTACAAAACGTGTTCAATACCCGTTACCTCGACCATACCAGTTTTTACCGGCTTATCGGCTTACCGGAAGCTGGTCGTAACATCATTCTCACCGTTAAAATTCCTTTTTCATGCAATACAGCTATATGAGACTACTGACCGGATTATTATGCATCGCCGCATTATGGACGGGTTGTAAAAAAGATGATGCAGCGCCTGCACAACCGGTGGCTACGAACGTAGAAATAGGGACAGGAAACGAAGCGAAAGGTTATATCGGCCAGGACTTTCATTTTAATGCAGATGTAAAAGCGGCTACTAAGATTGATACGGTGGCCGTGGAGATCAGGCAGCGGAATGGCAACTGGCATATGCGTATAGCCTGGGGCGAGTTTAAGGGATTGAAGAATACTAACGTACATAAACACTTTTATATTCCGACCGATGCGCCGGCAGGGAGTGCAGACTTCCTGTTTACGGTAACTGATCAGGATGGATCAAAACTCAGCACACAAACAGCGTTTACGATACTGGAAAAATAACATCACAACATATGAAAAAACACATTCTGCTCCCGCTGCTGGCGGCGGGCCTGCTAGCCTCATGCTCAAAAGATAAGGACGACACGGACACTACGTATCCTGAGATTGGCCTTAACATCGCCAATGCTTTCCCTACACAATGCGGTACGGTAAAGCGCGGGGAAGCCTTCACCTTTCGGGCGTTACTGACAGATAACCGCGAACTAGGTTCTGTGAGTGTAGACGTACACCACAATTTCGATCAGCATTCGCATAGTACAGAAGTGGTGAATTGTGAGAATGATCCGAAGAAGGCAGCGGTGAACCCCTTCGTGTTCATCAACAGTTATACGATACCAGCGGGCTTAAAGGAGTACCAGCCGGAAGTTTCCATTAATGTTCCGGCGGATGTGGACCCGGGTGATTATCACTTTCTCGTGCGGGTAACCGACAAGGCCGGCTGGCAAACCATTCGTGGCATCAGCATCAAAATTATCTAACCATAAAAACCCATCAATATGTTCAGTAAAGGAAACTTAAAACTATTCGGCGCCGCTGTATTAGCTGCCACTACCCTGTTCGCCTGTAAAAAAGACGACGACCATCACCACGACGACCACGATGACGATGGTAAAGAATACCAGTTCGTGCGTGTACTTGTGAGCGACCAAACCGCCAGCACCCTTACGCAGCTGGAGCCGCACACGGGCGCTACGACTACCTTTAACACCAAACATCCATTGGCCAGTTTATACCCGACTGCTTCGGGCCGTTATGCGGCGGTGCTGTATGGCGCACAAAATCTCGCAGAGGTATTTGATGCAGGCCTTACGCTGCACGACGACCATGTAGATGTTGCAAACCCTGCCCGCTGGACGGCCATTACGGCTGCGGGTTTAAAGCCGACGCACTTCAAAAGCAAAGGCACCGAGTCTTTGATCTTTAATGATGGCGATGGCACACTCAGCCTGGGCGAAGAGGCCAATTTCAATACTGTGGGCGCTAAGTTCACCATTATCAATGCAGGCCTGCCTGCTCATCATGGTGCTATGGCGCAGTTTAACAATGGTACTATTGCCGTTACTACAGCTCCTGAAGCAGGCAAATCACCCAATCGCGTATTGGTGATTAAAAAAGACGGCAGTACTGCTTTTGCGTCTACCCTGGAAACAGGTGCTATTCACGGTAACGCCAGCGACGGACAGAACGCCGTATTTGGTGCGTTTAAAGATGCAGCGGGCACAAGTGGTGGCGTGTTAGTGGTATCACAAAGCGGTGAACAAACTTTTATCGACAACCCTGCAGGCTTTGGTGCCGCCCGATTAGGCAGCATTTATTATGCGGCTGCCGCAAAGAAGTTCATCGGTTACGCTGCTGCCAAAGGTGCTTACCTGGTAGATGTAGCGGGCAAAAGCATCAGCGCGATCTATAATGGGGCAGATGCGTTTCAGTGTAAGGTGGATTATGCCGGCAAGAACTTACTGCTGTTAAGCCTGGATGGCAAGCTGCGTATCTACGACCTGGCGACGGGCAGCCTGAAGAAAGAAGGAAATGTAATCAGTGCCGTACAAAGCACCGACACCTACAAACCAGTGCTGGAAGCGACAGCGAGGTTCGCCTATATCGCGATGCCATCGGCGGGTGAGGTACACCAGGTAGACCTGGCCGACTTTACCAAAATAACAAAGCATAAAGTATCTGCCAGTCCGGTGCGGATGGCGCTGCTGGGTTTTGAAACCAGCGAAGGGCATCACGATTAATAACCAACCATAGCAAAAGGGGCTGTGTCATTCAATTGATACAGCCCCTTCCCTTTTGGCTACTCGCCCTTTTCGAGTTGGGCAAGCGTAGCTTCATTAATTTCTTTTCGTAATTCCGACAGGCGAATGGCGTATTGCTGGAGTTTCTTTTCTTCGTCGGTTTGCGGCTCCCATGCGGGTACGGGCACCGTTTTACCGTTATCGTCCACCGCCGCGAATACGATGACGCAGTGCGTGGTTTTGGTTTCTACTTTCGTTTTTGGGTTGATGGCCTGTATATCTACCGCGATGTGCATACTGCTGCGGCCTGTATAGATAATGCGCGCCTGCACTTCCACCATTTCGCCGATATGGATCGGGTTAATGAACCGAATGCCGCCTACATATACCGTTACGCAGTACTGGCTGCTCCAATTCACCGCACAGGTATAACCCGCCTGGTCGATCCACTTCATCACCGCGCCACCATGCACTTTACCGCCGAAATTAACGTCGGAAGGTTCGCTGAGGAAGCGGAATTTCACCATATTATTTAGCATAAGGATAACGTTTGATACCGACCGAAAGATAGGCAGATAAAATAAATTACCCTATCTTTGCCCCGTTATTCTATATCCCTTCTCCCCGTAATACGGGACAAGCTCCAAAAAATGATGTGTGGATATACAATCTAGCAACCTTCTCTTTTCACTAAGCTTTGGATTGTTAGCATCATTTTTAAACATTAAACTTTAAAGATTTGTCTTTTGAACAATTAGGTCTTATAGACCCCATCTTACGTGCGCTCGAAACGCAGGGCTACACTACACCTACACCTATTCAGGCACAAGCCATACCAGTAGTACTCGCAAAGAAAGACCTGCTGGCCTGTTCGCAAACCGGTACCGGTAAAACAGCCGCTTTCGCCATCCCGATCCTGCAATTGTTGTATAACGATCAGAAGCCGGGACCGCGCCGCATTAAAACGCTCATTCTTACGCCCACCCGCGAACTCGCGATACAGATATCCGAGAACTTCCGCGACTATGGCGCACATACCGGCATCAAACACGCGGTGATATTCGGCGGCGTATCTGCCCATTCGCAGATTAACCAGCTGAAACAGGGTATCGATATCCTGATCGCCACGCCGGGCCGACTGCTGGATCTCTGGCAGCAAGGCCACATTAACCTGACGGGCATCCAGCAATTCGTTCTCGATGAGGCCGACCGTATGCTGGACATGGGCTTTATTCATGACGTGAAACGTGTGATCGTTAAGCTGCCCGTAGTACGTCAGACGCTGTTCTTCTCGGCTACTATGCCAGATGAAATATCGCATCTCGCCAACTCTATTCTCACCAACCCTACGAAGGTAGCGGTAACACCGGTATCCTCTACGGCGCAGAAGGTGGAGCAGCGGTTGTATTATGTAGATAAGAAATCGAAACGTAACCTGTTGGTGCACGTATTGAAAGACACGTCCATCACCAGCGCACTTGTATTCACCCGCACCAAACACGGGGCCGATCGCGTAGCGAAAGACCTGGCCAAGGCGCAGATCACCGCCAGCGCTATTCATGGCGATAAGTCGCAAAATGCACGCCAGCGCGCCCTGTCTGATTTCAAATCGGGGAATATTCGTGTACTGGTCGCTACGGATATTGCTGCCCGTGGTATTGACGTTGACAACCTTGCGTACGTCATCAACTACGAAATCCCGAACGTTCCTGAGACTTATGTACACCGTATCGGTCGTACCGGTCGTGCAGGCGCGAGCGGTATAGCGCTTTCTTTCTGTGATGATGAAGAAAGGGCATATGTAAAAGACATTACCAAGGTAATTGCCCAGCAGATACCCGTGGTACACGAACACCCGTTTTTACCAGAATTTAACACCAATGCAGCGGCGGCGATACCTGCTGTACAGTTGCGCCAGTCTTCCTCACAACAGGCGAACGCCAGGAAGAAGAACAGCCGCGACAACCGCAAATGGCATAGCAACAGGCCCAAAAGCGGGAACAGGCAACAATAGTATTTAAGTAATTCAGATAGAAAGGCTGCTCACTGAGGTGGGCAGCCTTTTTCGTTTGTATGAAAGGGCTAACCGTGACGCCTGGCAGCTACCAGGTCCACCACTTTCGCTAATGAAATCAGGTTACTTATTTCACAGGAAACCGTCCCCTTTCATTTTTCCCGTGTTACCCCCGGGAGGTAAACAAGCTGTGCCTTTTTTATCTATCTTTATTTCCATTTGAAATCAACATTTTAGTTATGACGACGATATCGAGAAGAAGTTTTTTGGCCACAGCAGGTGTTGCAGCTTCCGCGCTGCTGCTCCCCTCTTTTGCATCCGCCGGCAGCGGTAAACGTGCAAAGAAAGTGGGTATTCAGCTGTGGTCACTGCGTGATGTGCTGCCTGGTAATGTGAAAGGTACCATCGCCGACGTAGCCAAAGCCGGTTTTAGCCAGGTGGAAACGTTCGGCTACTCCATCCAGGACAAATATTGGGGCTTGTCGCCCAAAGAGCTGAAAGCCACGCTGAGCGCGAATGGACTTACCGCCCCGAGTGGCCACTATGGCCTGGGCTCGTTCCTGTTCGACGGTAAAACCGAAGAAGTAAAATCTGCCATCGAGGCCGCCAATATCCTCGGCAGCGAATACATCACGGTGCCTTACCTGGTCGATTCCCTCCGTTCCAATGCAGACGACTATAAAAAGATCGCCGAAAAGATCAACATCGCGGCGGAACTGGCGGCCAAATCGGGCCTGCGCGTAGCCTACCACAACCACGACTTCGAGTTCCAGAAGCATGGCGACGTAACCGGCTACGACATCCTCTTAAAAGATACGGACCGCAAACTGGTTGACTTCGAGCTGGACCTGTACTGGGTTGTTCGTGCCGGCCACGACCCTATACAGATGTTCAAAGACCATCCGGGCCGCTTTACCATGTGGCATGTGAAAGACATGGACAAAGCCAATCCCGACTTCAACGCCGTGATCGGCCAGGGGAAGATCGACTTTAAGACCATCTTTAAGTCGGCCAAACTTTCCGGCATGAAACACTTCTTCGTAGAGCACGAAAGCAATTACATTCCCAACCCGCTGGAATCTGTACGGCAGAGCTGCGCATACATTAAAAAGAACCTGATATAATAACAAAAAGGGGGTGTAGTGATACACCCCCTTTCTATAAGCTGAAGTTTTATGTCTGACTACACCCCCATCGACTGCAATTACTACGATATTTTAGAGCACCTCGCCACCCTCCGCCAACCGGCGGCCGTCCACTACCAGCAGCCTGGCCACGAAGCAGCTACGGTGACAGGCATCATTACCGACCTGCAAGCCCGCCAGGGGGTCGAATACCTTTACCTGGATACAACGCTTGAGATAAGGCTGGATTGGCTGATTACGGTTAATGGCGAACCCGTGCCCGGGAAATGCGGGTAAAAACCCGGAATGGATGGTTGGGTGATGGTTGGGTGATGGTCGGGTGATGGCCCGGTAGCATTATTTTAACATGTAATTCAGGTAACCGCCATCCGCCACTATTTCTGTACCCGTGATGTAACTGGCCGCGTCAGACGAGAGGAATAACACGGTTTGCGCGATTTCTTCCGGCTTACCGATCCGTTGCAATGCGCTCAGGGTCGCAAAATAATCCTTCGTTTCCGCAGATACGACGCTGTCCAGACCTGGTGTCGCAACCGCCCCAGGGCTTACAATATTTACACGTATCTTCCTGCCTGCCAATTCATTGGCAGCAATCTGGGCAATTTTATTCAGCGCGCCTTTCGTCGCAGAATATACGGTCGATCCTGCATTAGCCGCCGTTGCTACGGTCGAAGACGTAAACACCACTGAGGCCCCATCCGCTAAATAAGGAATTAACTTCTGGAGCGTAAACAAATGCCCCTTAACGTTTGTACTAAACTGCGCATCAAAACTTTCCTCCGTTATCTCACCAAGCGGCTCGAATTTACCGATCCCGGCATTCAGGAATAGCACATCAACTTTGTGCCCGCTTTTCGCAACCGCCTCTTCCAAAACGGATAACTCTTCGATCTTAGATGTATCTGACACTAACGTCGTCAACTTCGGATCACCTATTTCCTGGGCGGCCTTCTGAAGGTTAGACTCGCTTCTTCCAGTGATCAGCACGTTCGCCCCTGCATCGGTAAATGCTTTAGCTGTTGCCAATCCAATCCCTGTAGTTCCTCCCGTGATAACAACACGCTTATTACTGAAATTCATGATAATGTTTTTAATGATTGAGCTACAAAGCTACGGCAGGTAGATTTATTTCCGTAACTTTGTAACGAAAAGTAACAGTAACTTTCGGGTAACAAAGTAACTTATGACGGAACAAGATTGCAGCCCAGCAAACAAGAAAAAGATTATGGCGGTACATGACGCCATGGACATTCTAAACGGCAAGTGGAAAATATCCATCATATCCTCTATTTGCTATTACAATAAGAGAAGATTTTCAGACATCTTAAATGACGTTGACGGCATTTCTAACAAGATGCTTAGTAAAGAACTGAAGGAGTTGGAAATTAATAAGCTTATCACCCGGACGGTGTTGGATACGCAGCCCATCACGGTGCAGTATGAGCTTTCCGAGTATGGCCTGTCCCTGAAAACGATCATTAACAATCTCACGGAATGGGGATTGGCGCACCGTAAAGTAATTATGGGTGATCACCACTAACAGCATGGACGCATCGCAACGAACACTGAGAGCACATATCGGGAAGGTGGTATCCCTGACGGATGATGAGTTTGCGGACGTCCTGGCGCACTTCTCCTTACAAACTTTCAAGAAGCGCCAACAGATCATCCAGGAAGGCAAAGAAGTGAAATATCTGTACTTTATTTTATCGGGGCTCGTGAAATTGGTTTATACGGATCGCGATATTAACCAACATATTTTATCGTTTGCCATGGAGGATTGGTGGGAGACCGATTTTCAGGCCTTTTATCAACAACAGAAAGCTTTACTTTCGTTAGAATGCATAGAAGACACGGCCGTCTACAGACTGTCTTTAGCTAGCTTTTTCGACATATGCCAACAGTCGCCCAAGATGCAGTCTTTCTTTCTCCAAAAATCGATTGGCGGCCATATTAGCTCCCAAAAACGGATACTCTCCTTTCTAACTTCCAATGCTAAAGAGCGGTTTGATCAACTAATTGAAACCAGTCCCTCGTTGATACAACGGGTGCCCAAAAGTACACTGGCCGCTTACCTTGGCGTTTCACGGGAAACCCTCAGCAGATTTTCGCGATAACCGGCATTTGTGACTATTGTCACATAACCACCTGGTTGATTACGCCGAGCTTTGCACAAAACGATAAATTATGCAAAAGCAAGTGATCAACCCATGGAAGTGGCAGGACGCAAGAAGTTATGTGCAGGCAGTCGCTACCAGCGAAGTGAAAGGCACCCTGTATGTGTCCGGCCAAACGGCTATCGATGACAATGGAATCTCCAGCAATGCCGATATGAGGACTCAATTGTTAATGGCCTTAGCGAATGTTGAAAAAGTGGTACTCCAGGCCGATTATGAGTTGAAGAACATTGTTCGCCTTAACATCTATACGACTGATGCGGCTGCACTCTTCGAAAACTTCGGCTTATTTCAGCAATGGATAGCACAGCATGAAGTGCGGCAGGCAAGCACGGTACTTGAAGTGACCAGTCTTTTCGAAACCTTGAAAGTCGAGATCGAGGTGACAGTGATCAAATAAGATATTACCAATATTACAAATAAATTAGCCCGTAACGACGCTAAGTCGTTACGGGCTTTTATAATTTCGGGCGTACGCGTCGTGGGGAACTGGCTATTAACAGTAGAATTACTGGCTAGTACCTGGCTACTAACTGGCTACTTTCTGTAGAATACAGTAGAATAACAGTAGAATTACTGACTACTTTCACCGTGTGCTAAAAATGGCCATATAACCTCTACGCTATCCACGACACCACTTCCTCCAGATATTTCCTGTCCACCTCACCAAACGTATCCAGCTCCACGCTATCCACATCCAGCACCCCAATCACCTCGCCATTCCGGATAATTGGCACCACGATCTCGGATTTTGAAAGGCTGCTGCAGGCGATATGGCCCGGGAAGGCCTCCACGTCCGGAACAATGAGAGTTTTAGCCTCCGCCCAACTCGTACCGCACACGCCACGGCCCTTACGGATGCGCGTACAGGCCACCGGACCCTGGAAGGGGGCCAGTACCAGTTCGTCGCCTTTAACGAGGTAAAAGCCTATCCAAAGCCAACCGAATTGCTCTTTTAAAGCGGCGGCAATGTTAGCCAGGTTAGCGGTTTGATCAGGTTCGCCGGTAATAAGGGCTTTGATCTGTGGTAAAAGGGATTGGTATTGGCTCTCCCTGGAGCCTACTGCGATGTTTAAATCCTCTGCCATGTATGCAAAGGTACCGGTTATCCCGCAAAAGAAAAGGCCGGCAGATGCCGGCCCTGACAAAAAAACAACTCATATACACGACTAATGAAAACGGACCTTAGCGGCCGGTTTTCACTGGTTATGGCTGAAGCCAGATTTTCGTAGTGTTCACATCATTCGAGCCGGTTTCAGTTTTCCAGTTCGCATTGTTGAAGCTGAACTCCTCCTGCGGGTACACGAAACGGGCGTAGGTGCCGAAGTTGGCGTTGTAATAGCCCACGTTGTCGGCAGACATCGGGGTTTTATTACCGGTACGGCGTTTCAGCGTCCAGGCGTCCCAGGGTTGGCGGAAGGCGTCTATCCAGTACTGGGCGTAAATCTGGTTAAGCGCGGTAGCCGGCGCAACCAGATTGTAAGCGGTTTTAATGTTGGTAGTAACGGCTGCGATCTCGCCCGCAGTAGCAGCGGCGGCGGCAGGTTTACCAACGGTCCAGTCGGGAGAAGCGAAGGCGATGCCTTTCCACATGTTAAGTGAAGCGGCAATACCGGCATCGTAAGCGATTTTGGCGTTGGCCGGACTGGCAGCCACTCCTAATCCCCGGTTGTAGGCCTCCGCCTTCAGGAAATACACCTGGGCGGCGGTAAGCATCAGTTCGGGGATAGTCGTGATATCTTTCTCAAAGTAAAAGTTAACCGGAGAATAGATATTGGCGGCGCCCTTGTTGGTCCAGTCGGCGTTGCGTTTATCGAAATCGTACGGCGCACCACCTTCGGACGGTGTGGTGGTCATTGGGTTCTGCGGATAAGCCGCCCATTGACCGGCATTATTCGGCTCATAGAACACGCGTGCGCGGATGTCGAAAATACCACTGCCATCTGCATTGTTGTTGTTCGACATCAGGTTCCACATCACAGAACCCATGCGCAGGTAACAGTTGGCGGAAAACGACCATTGGCGCCAGTCGAACTTCAACCCGGGGATCTTCGTAGGCCACATACCGATGTTTTCGCCGGCTTCCAGCAAAGGTTTGCCCATGGCTTCGGTGATGTGGGTGGCCGCCAGCGTACTGTTTTTGTCATACATGGTAATGGCCACCTGCAAACGTAAACTGTTGGCAAACTTCGTCCACTGGGCAATGTCGCTCTTCAGCAACATGTCATAAGCACCTACCGAGTATTGATCGGCACCGGTGCCGAAGTTGTCCACCGCCCACTTTAGGTCAGTAAGCACGGCAGCGTAGATGTCGGGCTGTTTATCGTAAGGCACTTTGTATGCTACGGCCTTTTTGATAGCGGCATAACCGGCATCTTTGTAAGGCATGCTGCCGAAGTAGTTCGTCATCTTGATGGTTTTATAGGCCATCACGGTCTTCAGCATCGCATACAAGTTATTCATGGTAGCAGGATTTGCTTCCTTCGAGATGCGATCTTCGATAATGCGGTAATTGGCCAGCGCGGCATAGTAGTTCGACCATAACGCATTGATCGCATTATCGTAAGGATACGAACCGGAGGTGATGATCGCCTGCTGTGTGATCGGGTAGATCCACGCGTTCAACACCGACTGCTCCCCTCCTTCCAAAGGCAGGGAACTGATGATGGCGTTAAATATTTCCGGCGTGGTCGCGTCTGTCGCATCCAGCGGTGGTGTGTTGATCTCCTCGAAATTCCTTTTGCAGGATGCCGTGGCCAGCAAGCCAGCCACTATGCATATATTCGTTATGTATTTTAAGTACTTCATCGTCGATAGTTTTTGGGTTAAAGCCTTGCTTTAATTGAGAAGCCGAAATCACGCATCGCCGGGAACTGTGCCCACTGTATGCCCTGTGCATTACCAATACCATTGATCGCTTCCGGGTTCAGATTGTCCGGCAGTGAAGTATAAATGTAAAACAGGTTACGGCCGATCAGCGATACATCCAGTCCCTGGAACACGCGGGTGCGTTTCACGAAAGCGGAAGGCAGGCTGTAAGTGAGGTTCAGCTCGCGCAGTTTAGCCCATGAGTTTTCGAAGATACCCTCGCTGCGCGGCATCTTCACGTTCGACCAGCCCTGCGATACGCCAGCGTATTTGTACATGTAATGCACTACGTCAGTATTCTCTTTACCATCTTCGAACACACCGTCCAGCACTACACCGTGGTTAGCAGTGGTACCATCCGGATAAGTGTAAGGCAAACCGCCGCCGTTACGCTCTTTGAGCGTTCTTGGCGAAAGACCCATACCGATAGCAGCTGCATAATCCGCAGAGTAAATATCACCACCCAGTTTGAAGTCGGTGAGTACATACAGGCTGAATCCTTTATAATTGAACGTGTTGCCCAAACCGCCGGTCAGTTTCGGAGTGGCGTTACCGATAGGCACCGGATCATCCGTAGTTACATATTGCGTACCCACAACTTTGGTAGGATCGCTCTTATCCAATACTGGCTTCACCACACGGCGGCCGTTCAGCATTTTATAATCGTAACCATAGATGGTGCCGTAGTTCTGGCCAACATTCACGTACATCTGCACGCCGTTGTTGCCCCAAAGGTCCTGCAGCGGGTATTTATCAATACCATCATCCAGCGCAACGATCTTGTTCTGGTTATGCGCACCGTTCAATGTGATGTTCCAGCGGAAGTCTTTCGTAGCTACTGGTGTTGCGCGTACAATAAACTCGATGCCCTTGTTGGTTACTTCACCGCTGTTGAAGGTGATACCATTGTTACCCGACGACCAGGCCATAGAACCGACCATGATCTGGCTGGTACCTTTGGTGCTGTAGTAAGTAGCTTCTACGTTCAAACGGTTGTTGAAGAAACCTAACTCCAATCCTGTTTCGATAGATGTGTTGCGCTGTGGCACCAGCAGGTCGGCCGGTGGCAGGCTTGGCTGTAACCTCCTGATGGTAAGTCCGCCAAAAGTACTTGGCGCCGTACCATTGATGTAATTGGTAATCACCGTAGAGTTGTAAGTGTAGCTGGTTTGATAAGGCAACGCGCCGTTCGCGCTCTTCGCCAGCGACAACTTCACTTTACCGAAGTTTAGCCAGCTTACGTCCTTCATACCTTTGATGGCTTCTGTAAATACAAAACTCAGGCTTCCTGATGGGAAGAAGTAAGAAGAAGTGGACAGCGGCAGGGTTGACGACCAGTCGTTACGGCCAGTCAGCTGCAGGAACAGGTAGTCGTTGTAAGACAGGTCGAGCACGCCGAAGATGGTGTTCAGGTTGTAGTTGGACCATGCTTCTTTAGGCAGATCGAGTGTACCGGTGGTGTTAGACAGGAAGTACTTGTGCGGCACCGCGAAGGCAGACTTTTCGCCGTTGTTCCAGGCGCTGTAGTTGTACCAGCGGCTGCGCAGGGCGGAGTTGCCGATCAGCAGGTTTGCGTTCAGGCCTTTTACGATATTGTCTTTATGCAGGTTCGTAAACAGTTCGAAGTTCACATCCTGGTTGCGGATATTCTCCACGCCGTATTGACCTCTTACACCAATTGCATCGATCGGGCTGTACCTGCTTTCTATTTCCGAATTGGAATAGTTGAGAGAGGTACGACCGGCTACGTTCAGCCATGGCGTGATGTCTGCCGACAGCTTAATAGAGCCTAACAGCTGGTTCCTGGTCATGTCCTGGTTGTGCTCAAAGGTGTTCCAGAACAGATCTTTGAAGGAGTTATTGTTGTAAGGATAATAACGGAAAGGAGAGGTCTGATCAAAGATGTTTTTGCTGCCATCTGCGTTTTTGTAAGTATCCAGCTCGATCGGCTGCCAGTCGCGCGACATACCATGGATCATAAACTTGGCCACACTGTTTTCCGAACCTACGTCCGGCGCGTTGTGGCGGTTATAGTTGGTGTAGCTCGCGTTGATCTCCGCTTTCAATTTACGGGAGATATTGAGTACAGAACCGAGATTCACATTGTTCTGATCATAGCCACTATTAAGCGCTACCGAGCGGTTATCGAGGCGCGTAAGACCTACGCGGATCGTACCGAACTCGCCGCCACCGCTGAAGGATAGGTTATGCGTTTGTGTATTGCCTTTCTGGAAAAGGTTCTTGCGGTTATCTGGCTGTGGCGACCATTTACGTTTTGATCCATCCCACCAAACCAGTTCGGTGCCGTCGAGTTTATGCCCCCACGAAGCCGCAGGTCCATACCAGCTGAACAAGTCCCAGGTAGAGTAACCACCCGGCACAGCGCCCGCTGCCTGGTATTTATCACCCGCCGGCTGCCCGTCCCATGGATAGTTGCCCGGATACCGTTTTTCACCGGTGCTGGTAAGCGGAAACTCCGGAACAGCAGACCACATGGCATTAGAACCACCATATCCATATTCGTTCTGCACGTCCTGGAAGCGGTAAGCATCTGTAAACAAGGCGGAGTAACTATAATCCACACCCAAACCCGGACGTTTAGCGCCCTTCTTCGTCGTAATCAGGATTACCCCGTTAGCACCTCTTGCACCGTACAGCGCGGCCGCTGTAGCACCTTTCAGTACCGTGATATCGTCTACCTCATCGGGGTTCAGGAAGTTCATGAAAGAGCCCCAGTCTTTCGGGTTCTCGAGGCTCGTACCCGAAGTTTGCTGCGTACCACCTACCGGATCGTTCTGCACCTGGATGCCATCCATCACGATGAGCGGCTGGTTGCTACCCAGGATGCTGTTATTGCCGCGGATCACGATGCGGCTGGAACTACCCTGCACGCCGTTGTTAGGCGTGATGTTTAAGCCGGCAGATTTACCCATCAGGCCCGAAGAAATATCCGGCGCAGCAGCTTTAGAGATTTCAACGCCGGTTACCTTTTGGGCAGAGTAACCGATCGACTTCGCCTCGCGCTTCACGCCCATTGCCGTTACCACAATTTCATTCATGGCCTGTGGCGGATTGAGCACCAGGTTGAGCGTGTTATCGTCCCCTACCGTCGTCTGGCTGGCGGAATAGCCCACATAAGTGACTACCAGTACCGTATTCGGGCGATCGATAACAATCGTGTATTTACCCGATTCGTCCGCTACAGTGCCGCTGCTCGTGCCTTTGATTTGCACGGTGGCATACGGGACCGGGTTGCCATTTGTATCCCTGATAATGCCCGAGATGGTGCGTTTCACCTGGGCAAAGGAGGCGTTGCCTATGAGCAATAGGGATACTGCACATAAGAACAGCTTTTGTCTGATCATGTGTAAAGATTTTAGCTAGATAAAATGTTTCACAGGACCGCGGGGGCCTGCTAATAAGGAGTTTACCTCACTGTTAAGGAATATTTGCCATGTGCGTAAATGGCGGTGTACAATTGTTCATCTGTTGCGTTTTAAGTAATCGTAACGGGATTAGTTGATCATTGTATTGCTAGATGTTGGTTCAATGGTTATCACTCGATTTCTCTTGCTCAATTGATGTTCACTGTGTTCGTATATATACTCGTGGAATTATTGTTTTACATCTATTTGGTGGTCAAAAAATTCTCCATCACCAGTGCTGCTGCTCCTACCAGTTCTGCGTCGTAGCCCAGCTTCGATACTTCAATGCTCGTATAATTAGCCAGGCGGGGAATACAATGTTCGTTCAAAGCCTGTTGTACGGGCGCCGTCCATAATTTACCGGCCAGTGAGCCACGCCCGCTCAGCATCACCGTCCGCGGATTGAGGATGTGTATCAGGATGGCGATACCTCTTCCGATATTATATCCTATCTCCGATAATAATTCTACACAAAACTTGTCGCCGTTACCGGCAGCCTCTAAAATGCGTTCTACATCCGTTTCACTGTGCCCCGAGGGAAAATCGGCAGGCAGCGTAGTAATGCGACCTGTTTTTAATCCGGCAAGCGTCTTCTCTAATAACACCAATAAAGACGCTTCTGTTTCAAGACAACCGCTTTTTCCGCAACTGCACAATTTATTGTTATTAAAAATGGGGATGTGACTAAACTCTCCCGCAAATCCGTTGTGCCCGCGGAACAGGCGGCCTTCCAGCACCATGCCCAAACCTACGCCCCAACCCACGTTCACGACCATCACATTTCGCTGCCCGCGTGCTACACCAAAATGACATTCGGCAAGTGCTACCACGCTGGAATCATTATCAATATACACCGGCAGACCAAGCGCTTTAGACAGGTATTCTACGATCGTCACATTACCCGCCTGCAGTAAGGGAAAAGAGTGATTTAATCCTTTCGTTACATCTATAAAGCCAGGCATGCCAATCCCTACGCCAATGATTTTCTTTTTGCTGATGCCTGCGTTTTCAATCAATAGTCCAAGCTGTGAGGCCAGTACCGCCGGAACATCCGGGTTATTCTTGAGCGGCAGTTCGATGTTGGTGATCCCTTTAATGTGCCGGTTATCCATACTCATTAAGGATATGCGGGTAACCAGCTGATCCATCGAAACGGATAATATAAATAACGCTTCTTTGTTAATCGTATAAGTGGCAGGTCTGCGTCCTCCGCTGGAAGGTGCGTAGCCCGATTCCTGCAGGATGTCTTCCTCCACTAATGTGCTTAACGTTCGTATCACCAGGGGCAGGCTTTTACCTATTCTTTCACTTAACTCCGGGGCTGACAGCACATTTGAATAATAAAACTCCCTAAGGACCAGACGTTTATAGTATTCGTCTTTCTTCATAACGCGGAGAATGCTATAACATATCCTTAACAAGATAATATATTTTTAAGATCGCGCAGCAACTTCCTAATATTTTAATGAAGTTTAATTAGACAAGAGAAAATAGTATTGCCTTCGGGCTAAAAACTATCAAGGCATATACAGGGGCGAGCGTGATTTATGAGCCTGCGCGGGCAAGACGCACATAAAACCGGGAAACAAAACGGCCGGGCGTAATGCCCGGCCGCTAATGTGATTAGTCTTTTATACCGAAATGTTTTTTAACTGCGTTGTAGTCGCTCCAGTCCAGCATATTAGCCTGCCTGGCGCCAGTGTTACCTGGCACGATCATGTAGCGGAATTGTTGACGTTTCCTGCCTGCATTATCTGTATACGTCGTTAAATCGCCATTGGAATATATGTCGATCTCTTTCTCGTAGGTTGTTACCTGGATACTATAGCCCGAGTAGGGGTCATAATAGGGCAACGCAATAACGGTGGGAGCCGCAGGAGTACCCGTGTTTATAAACACCTTTACGTCAGATGAGTTGAGCAATTCCAGCGTCAGCTTAGGTGCTGGCATCGTCAGAAAATAGCCAACCGTGTCGATGCCACCGCCTGCTAAATGAATAGTATCTGGTTTGAAAGCTACATCCATCCATGGGGAGTAGATAATTTCAGCACCGGCACCGTCTTCACCGGCAGGGCCAGGAGCGCCATCTTTACCGCAGGCGGTAATAAAAACAGAACCGCCTACCATGAGCGCGGGAATAAAGCGAAGGAGTTTGTGCATAGCTATTGTGTTGGGTTATGATATGAAGGCATTTGGGTTTCATACCGGTTTCTGCTACACGAAAGTAGAGAAAAGGAACCAGAACCGCAACCTTCACATTAAATTAAAGCTACATACCGCTCCCACCTGTTGCAAACTCAAACAAAATCTCCTAAATTTCCACCACTACCGACCGGCAAATGAATTAATAAATTGATAATGGGCTTCACCAGACAGGCTATATGCTCCATCCTGTACATTTGTTCCATGTTTTGGCTTACAACCGGGCGCCTTTATGAATAACGTTGACATCAGTGACTATTGGAAACTACTCAGAAGTGATCGCAACGAGGGAATCATCGGCTTGTACGATGCCTTGTGGGAAGAGTTGTACCTGTACGCGGCAAAAACCGTAAAGGATACGGAAACAGCGATGGACATCGTGCAGGAACTGTTTATCAGTCTCTGGGAAAAACGACATACCCTGCCGGAAGTACAGCAGGTAAAGGCTTACCTGTATGCCGCACTCAAAAACAGGATACTGAACGCCCTGGCAGCCAGTCAAACACGTGAACACCATCTTAAAGCCTGGCAAGACATTCACCGCCCTGGTGGTGTTGCCGCCCTGGAAGGCTTACTCGAAAAAGAATTGTATAACGCTGCTCTCGCGGAAGTAAACCAACTGCCGCAACGCATGAAAGAAGTATACACGCTCGCCGTACTGGAAGATGTACCTGTGCGCGAAATAGCCCGCTACATGGGCATTTCCGAACAAACGGTACGTAACCAGGCCAACCTTGCCGCCCGCCGGGTACGCCAATCAATAAAGCAAGGACTCCTGCTCATTATTTTTTTTCACTAGCTATGGTTATTCAGCTGTTGGGCGCTGTCTTATAGGAAAGACAACATCCACTGATGAAAGAATCCAATCCCGAACTGGCCCGTTTACTGGAAAAATACCGGCAAGGCCAGTGTACCGATGAAGAACAGGCACGACTGTTTCTCTGGCTCGATGAGCTGGAACGTTCGTCTGCCCCTATGCCGCTGCCAGGCGAGGCGACCCGCACGCACCTGCGCGACGCTTTCGTGTCGCGGGTATCGGAGCCACGTAAAGTACGCATCTCTTACAAACGTTATATCGCTGCCGCAGCCATTCTTTGTGGCTGTATAGCGGCCGGCACGTGGCTGCTCACCCGCCAGGCCAACACGTCATCACAAGTGGCCATAACCGCCTGGGACACCATCTCTACCCGTCCGCAGGAAATGCGCACCATCCGTTTAAGCGACAATTCACAGGTAGCATTGAACGCGGGTACGCAGCTGCGTATCAGCAAAGCCTTCGGCAACAGTGAGCGCCGCGTAGAAATATTAGAGGGAGAAGCCTGGTTCGATGTGCAGAAAGACGCCGCGCATCCTTTCGTTGTACAGTGCGGCACAACAGAAACGCGCGTATTGGGCACACGTTTCGTCATCAGCGCTTATAAAGGCTTACCGCAAATGAAGGTGCAGGTAACGGAGGGCAAGGTGGCCGTTTCACTGCCCGGCGCAAACTACCCGGCCGTTATGCCGGGACAGGCGATCCTCCTGCAACAGGGCACCGGCGAAAGTGCCCAGGTAAACTTCGACAGGGCGAGCTTCGATCCGTTGCAGCAAAGCAACTTTATTCAGAACGGGTCATTCGAGGAGCTGGCATTACGTATCAGGAACACTTTCGGTTATATGATCATAGCCGCCAACGATGCCGTGGCGCAGCGTCGCTTCACGGGGGAATTCAGGCATAACGAACAAATCAGGGACATACTTCAGAAATTCAGCGATATACACAACGGCACCTTCCGGATGGACGGCGATAAAATTTATATGCAGTAAGCCGGCATCCACGTCATACTTATTCGATCATTTTATTTAACAGAACTTATGCACACAATTTTACGTCTCGCAAAAAGACGATGGGCGCTCCATTTCGTTGCGGCCCTTCTGTTGCAGATTGGCCTCTTCGGTTACGCGTTGGGGCAGGTGGCTCAAAAACGGGTTTCGATCACCGTGGGCGCTGTGAGTTTAACGGAGGCCCTCGAGGAAATCCGCAAGACCAGCCGGCTCAATTTCATGTACGATCCTGTACTGATGGCCACTTACAAGGTACAGCCACAAACGTTCAAAGACCAACTGGTAGCCGATGTATTAAAGGAATTGCTTAAAACCACGGACCTGCAATACACCAGCGACAACGATGGCAGTATCCTCATCAAAAAGAATAAAACAGTTGCTGGACCTGCAGGCAACAGCAATGGTATACAAATGCAGGGCACGGTGACCGACTCCACCGGTCAGGCCTTACCCGGCGTAACCGTGATGGCGAACGGCCGCAGCAACATCGGTGCAGTAACGGATGCTAACGGTAAGTTCTCGCTCCTCGTCCCGAATGATGTGAAGTTCGTAAACATGACGATGATGGGCTACTACGAATTGCAGGTGGCCGTAAGAAGCAACGCCGCCAACCAACCCTTCGTTCTCCGCGCCAACAACAGTGCGCTGGACGAGGTAGTGGTAGTAGGTTACGGTACCACGCAAAGAAAAGCGAGCATCGTTGGTGCGGTACAAACTATTAAGCCGGAAGATTTAAGGGCTACTTCTGCCAACCTCACCACCTCCTTCGCCGGTAAGATCGCCGGTATGATATCGGTGCAACGTAATGGTGCACCGGGTGCCGACGGCGCTAACTTCTGGATCAGGGGTGTATCTACGTTTGGCACGAATACCAGTCCGCTCATCGTGCTGGATGGTGTGGAGATCGTTTCGAACATGCTGAACGCGATCGCTCCGGAATCGATCGAATCCTTCTCTATCCTGAAAGATGCTACTGCTACGGCCCTTTACGGTAGCCGCGGTGCAAACGGGGTACTGATCATCACAACTAAAAATGGTGGTAACAGAGAATCCATGAACGTGAACGTGCGTGTACAGGGTGGCTTATCTGCCCCCACACGTATTCAACCTATCGCCGATGGGGTGAAGTATATGGAAACGTATAACGAAGCGCGTAGCAATAACGGTCAGCCTGCCTACTACA
Organism: Chitinophaga horti; assembly: GCF_022867795.2. NCBI lineage: Bacteria > Pseudomonadati > Bacteroidota > Chitinophagia > Chitinophagales > Chitinophagaceae > Chitinophaga > Chitinophaga horti. Next base: position 3,495,526 of record NZ_CP107006.1, read on the forward strand.
GCCAGGAGCAGATCGACGGCACACGCGATAAGCTGAATCCCTATGCCTTTCCTTATAATGATTGGTATAATATCCTGTTTAAGGACCACACCTTTAACCAGAACGCGAACGTAAGCGTAACAGGCGGTGGTAAAAAAGTGAACTACTTTCTGAATGCTGCCTTCTTTAATGAGACAGGCATCCTGAAGGACCAGGCTACCGGCCCATACAACTCTAACGTAGGACTGAAGCGCTACATGTTCCAGAGTAACGTATCAGCAGCCATTACGCCTACTACCCGTATTGGTGTGAAAATGAATACGCAGCTTAACTATCGCCAGCTGCCTTCTGTGGATGTAGACGACCTGTTCCAATACACCATGAAGATCAACCAGGTGGATTTTCCTGCTTTGTTCCCACATGCATTATTGCAGGGTGCAGATCCCGGAATTACCTATTATGGCAACGCCCCCGGCTGGGATGGTGGTGTAACGCAAATCAACCCACTGGCGCTGGTAGACCGTGGTTATGCGCAAACTTATCAGTCTTACCTGACCACTGTATTTAACGTTGACCAGGACCTGAAGTTTATTACCCAGGGCCTTAAAGCCCGCGTACTGGCGTCTTTCTTCAACATGGCCTACTCTAACCAGACGCGCTCCAAAACACCGTTCTACAAAACACTTAACGGTTACACGGTAGATGCGAACGGCGCCTACCAGCTGGATGTGGGTGATATTGGTCCTGCAGGCACTACTTATCTTACGTACGGTGCCGGCAGAGATGGCGAGCGTGAATATGCATTGCAAGGCTCTATCGAATACGGCCGCCAGTTTGGCCCTAAAGGCGTGCACGATGTAAACGCATTGCTCCTCTATCATCACAGGCAAAATGACGAAAATGGTATTACTGCCACAGAAACAGAGATACTGCCCCGCCGCGAGCAAGGTTTGGCAGGTCGTTTAACTTATGGTTACGGCGGTCGCTACCTGGCGGAAGTGAACTTTGGTTACAATGGTTCCGAAAACTTCATCAGCGGTAAACGTTTTGGCTTCTTCCCCTCTTTTGCATTGGGCTGGAATGTAACGAACGAACCGTTCTTCGACCCGATAAAGGATAAGATTACTTACCTGAAGTTCCGTGCTTCGTGGGGTAAAGCGGGTAATGACGCCTTGAACATCCGTTTCCCTTACCTGAGCACCGCTACTACCAATGCTGCTATCGGTAACCTTTACCTCGGCCCGAACCGCACCTTGCCAAGGGGCATCAGTCTGAACGCTATCGGTAACCCGGATGCAACGTGGGAAGAAAGTAAGAAAACCAATGTGGGTATCGAAGTAGGGTTGTTTAATAAGCTGATGCTGATCGCAGACATCTTTAGCGAGAAGCGTACCGGCATCTTCATGCAACGCCGTTCTATCCCTAACTCAGCCGGTTATGAAGGCACTACACCGTATGCGAACATTGGCGCCGTAACCAACAGGGGTGTTGACGCATCGCTGGAATATAATACGAAGATCAGCAGCAAGCTGTCGATCTCCCTGCGTGGTGCATTTACTTACGCACATAACGAAGTAACTGCGCGCGATGAACCAGCACTTACCTATCCGTACATGTCGGTGCTCGGTCACCCGATCAACACCGTATTCGGACTAGTGGCAGAAGGTTTATTCGCTGATCAGGCAGACATTGATAAATCGCCTCGTCACACTTTTACCGCCGCTGTAAAACCAGGCGACATCAAGTACCGCGATATGAATGGCGACAATGTGATCGATGCGAATGATGCGACGGCTATCGGTAATCCAACCACACCCGAAATCGTGTATGGATTTGGCCCATCTATCCAGTATGACAAGTTCGATTTCTCCTTCTTCTTCCAGGGAACAGGCAGAGTATCCATCAACATGAATGCGCATCATCCTTTTACAGATGGCACCAACTCCGGTTTCAACATTGCCAAGTGGATTGCAGATGATCACTGGAGCGAAAGCAATCCAAATCCCAACGCTGCTTATCCGCGCCTGTCGCATGTCATTAACCAGAACAATGTGAAGTCATCCAGCTTCTGGGTGTACAATGGTTCCTTCCTGCGACTGAAAACGCTGGAGGCGGGTTATACCTACAAAGGCTTCCGCGCTTATGTATCGGGTACCAACCTGCTTACCTTCAGCAAATTCAAATACTGGGATCCTGAACAAGGTAGCGGGAACGGCCTTTCTTATCCATTGCAACGTACTTACAACCTGGGTTTACAATATAACTTCTAAAGAGACTGATCATGAAACGGAACAGATATATCCTCGCGCTCCTGCTCACCACCATAGGCTTTACCGCCTGTAACAAATACCTCGACGTAGTTCCGGAAGGCACCGCCAGCCTGGACGACGTGTGGAAATCGGAGCAACAGTGCCAACAGTTTGTAAATACACTCTATTCACAAATACCGCCTACCTTCTATCACACCTTTACACCCGATTGGCTGGCTGGCGACGATATGATTACCAGTCCGAAAGGCACTACCCGCTGGTACCCGTATAAAAGCCTGTTGTACGGAGAGGAAACACCGAACAACTCCTACTTCCAGCTGATGGGCTCCAAAGCCGGCACCACTGGTTCTACCAGCCACGCCATCTACCGCACGATTCGTTACTGCCACTTGCTTTTAGAGAACGTAAGCAAGGTACCGAGCCTCAGCCAGCAAAACAGCAATTACTGGAAAGGCGAAGCGTTATTCCTCATCGCTTATTATCACCACCTGCTGCTGCAATATTATGGTCCGATCGTACTGGAGAAAAGTAACATCTCGCTGAACGCGCCGGAAGAGCAGATGTATGTGCCGCGTTCTACTTACGACGAGTGTGTGGATTACATTGCTACTAAATATGACGAAGCCGCTGTTCTTCTCCCACCTACCCGTCCGACGAACGAGCTGGGTTATGCTACCGGCGTAATGGCTAAAGCTTACAAATCGCGCCTGCTGCTGATGGCTGCCAGTCCGCAATACAACGGCAACGCCGCTGACTACGCTGAGTTCAAGAACAAAAACGGCAAGGCCCTCATGAACCTCACCTACGACCCTGACAAATGGGTGCGTGCGCGCGATGCTGCACAGGATGCGATCGAAATGGCGGAGGCGAATGGCTACAGGCTGTACACCAATCCTTCGGGAACAGCAATTTCTATGTTCGACCAGGGTGAGCGTAACTACCACGATGCTTTTTGTGAACCTGCTTTTAATACAGATGAATTTATTCACGCATTGGGTAACCCTACCGTGATACAAACGATCCAGCATACGGGTGGTCCGCGTGTAGTATTACCTTACAACACCGCCAGCTTCCGCGGCAACTATGTGCCTACGATGGAAGCCGTGGAAATGTACTACTCGAAGAATGGTTTGCCCATGGATGTAGATCCGGAAACAAGGACCCTCGATCTGTACGCAGTTGCGCCGGGCGACAGCACCGTACGGCTGCACCGTAACCGTGAGCCACGCTTCTATGCATCCGTAGGCTTCGACCGTGGCAAGATGGCATTTAACAACGATACACTCATCCTCCGCTGCCGTGCGGGCGAGTTACAGGGTGATCTGAATAACGATAACGCCGAATATCAATCGGCCAGCGGTTATGTGCTGAAGAAGTTCATGCATAAAAGTGTGTACTGGAATAATACCACCAAGGCGATTACTTTCAAGACGATGGTATTGCCTTACCTGCGCCTGGCGGAACTGTACCTGAACTACGCGGAAGCCGACTTCGAGGCTAGTGGAACGTTGAGCCAGACCTCCCTGAATCATTTGAATAAGATCAGGACACGCAGCGGCCTGCCTAACTTTGAAGCTTCCTGGGCGCTGGCGGGCGGCATTCCTACCGGGGATGCACTGCGCAAAGTAATGCACCAGGAGCGTTCGGTAGAACTGCTGATGGAAGGCCGCCGCTACCACGACCTGCGTCGCTGGAAAGAGGCGAATGTGGTAATGAATAAAAAGCCACAGTCCTGGAACCTGAAAGGCCGCACCATGGCCGACTTTTACAAGCGCGTACCCATGCAGGAATCAGGCACCCGTATTTTCGAACATCCGAAAACCGTATGGCTGGCCATCCCTATCGATGAGTTGAATGTGAACTACAACCTGGTGAAGAATCCGGGGTACTAGTTTCAGACAGATACGATTCCCGCGGCGGATGGCTACTATGGCCATCCGCCGTTGTTTTATGGCCCCAGGTTTGATATACTACCCGGAATGCCGCTGCCACACAGCGGGGAATTAACCGTGGTTGAATTATGAGAAATGCAAACAACACTGTTGCGCCAACCGGCTTGTATCCTTACCAGGAGCGCGACCTTCACCTACTTTTTGAACAACTGACAAATGCATCCGGCGGAGCCAGGATACTATATCAATTGCCTACGGGCGGCGGTAAAACGAGGATCTTTTCCGAAATCGCCAAATGGTACATCCAGCAAAGCCGCCACAAAGTGATGGTGCTCACGCATCGCGTAGAGTTGTGCAGTCAGACCGCCACTACCCTTAAAAAGCTCGACATCAAAACCAAGGTGATCAACAGTGCCGTTAAGCAGCTGCCGAAAAAGCAGGAGCACGACTGTTACGTGGCCATGGTGGAAACGTTGCGTAACCGCCTCAAACAGGGTTTACTGAACCCTAAATCCATTGGGCTGGTAATTATCGACGAGGCGCATCACAACGCCTTTCAGAAGTTGCTGAATAAATTCCCCGATGCGATCGTGGTGGGAGTAACAGCTACGCCGCTCAGTTCGAACGCGGATTTGCCGATGAACAAAACCTACCAGCAGCTCATCATCGGCGAAAGCATTGCCAGCCTGGTGAAGCAGGGCTACCTCGCCAAACCGGTCACCTGGCGCTACGATGTGGAACTGAACTCTTTGAAGACAGGCATTTACGGCGATTTTACCATCAGTACGTCCGACGAGTTGTATTCTTCAAAAGCGATGTTGGACCTGTTGTTACATGCTTATGAATCTCACTCAAAGAATAAGAAGACACTGATATTCAATAACGGGATATTCACTTCCCGCGCGGTGTGTAAAATGTTCGAGGATGCCGGCTACCCGGTTAAACACCTGGATAACCGCCACGCTCCCGCCGAACGGGAAGCCATCCTGAAATGGTTTAAGAAGACCAAAGGCGCAATCCTTACGTCCGTATCGATACTCACTACCGGGTTTGACGAGCCGACGGTGCAGACCGTGATCCTGAACCGCGCTACCACTTCGCTTACGCTCTATCACCAGATGATCGGTCGTGGGTCGAGGAGTTTGCCGAAGAAGAAGACCTTCGCGATCATCGACCTCGGTAACAACATCGACCGCTTCGGGGCCTGGCAGGCGCCGATGGACTGGCAACTCATCTTCGACCGGCCGGAGGCTTATATCGAAAGCCTGCAATACCATACGGCACAGGAAACAAAAACAGTATCCATTTCTTCAGAACTGCGTTCGAAATTCCCGAATACCCTGCAGCTGTCGTTCGACGTACAGGAAGCACACCAACGTGCGGTGGATGCCGGTCAAAAGTCGAGCATCGTGATCCGTGATGCGATCCGCCAGCATGCGTTGATGTGTATTGAGAACGGTGAATCTATTGCGCATGCGCTGGAACTGGCAGATGAACTGGACCAGGAAATTCAGTGGCGGGTGAAACAATATGGAAAGTGCCTGGGTAAGGTAACGAAAAACTATACCGACTGGTTGATCGCCGACTACAAATCAAGGCTAAAAACACTGGTGCAAAAGCTGATGCAGCGCAGTCTGAATAGTACGAAGAGCAAACGCAAGGCAGCATAATATTCCCTTAACATTCACCCGGTATCTTTGCACACTTATTATAGCGATAACGTGTAAATTTATAGGGATGAATAAAGGGATCAATAAAACGCTGATAGCGGCCATGCTGCTGGCGGGAACGTACAGCCAGGCCACGGCGCAGCAGTACCGTGTAAATGCTAATGCCCATTCGCACAACGACTATTTGCAGCAGCAACCGTTTTACCTCGCGCATGCAAATCATTTTTTTTCTATTGAGATAGATGTGTTTTCCAAAGGTGATCAGCTGCTCGTAGCGCATACACCGAAAGAAATATCGCCCCTGCGTACGATCGAATCATTGTACATAGAACCATTGATGCGGGAGATGCGCCTCAACGGCGGTAAGCCGTACGCGAACGGCGACAAACTTCAGTTCCTCATCGACCTTAAGAATGGCGGCGATAGCGCCCTGAAGGTACTTGAACGTAAACTGGCGCCCATCCGCGAGCACTTCGACGTTGCCAAAAATCCGAATGCAGTAAGATTGGTGATCAGCGGCGACATGCCCGCACCGGCGCGCTTTTCCAACTTTGATCCCATCTTCTTTTTTGATGGCAGAGCCGAATTGAAATATACACCCGACCAACTGAAACGCGTCGCTTTCGTAAGCGCACCGCTGCAACAATTCTCCACCTGGAATGGCCTGGGCCGCATGGTACATACCGAACAGGCGAAAGTGAAACATTTCGTTGACTCTATTCACACGACGGGCAAACAAGTACGTTTCTGGGGCGCCCCCGACACCCACACCGCCTGGATCGAGTTCATGAAACTGAACATCGATTATCTCAACACCGATAAACCGGGTGAGATGGCACATTTCCTCAACGCCTTACCCGATAACACTTATACGGCGCCCGCTACCCACGAGCCTTACAAGCCCACTTATAAAACCGACGTTGCCGGTAAAAAACCCAAAAACGTCATCCTGCTGATCAGCGACGGTGCAGGCTTCGCCCAACTGTGGGCAGCCGCTACCGCTAACCGCGGCCAGCTGAATGCCACACACTTTAAACATATCAGCTTCTCCCAAACCGCCTCTGCCGACGATTACAACACCGACTCCGCTGCCGGTGCAACCGCGATGAGCACAGGCAAAAAGACCAACAACCGCCACATCGGTGTAGACACACTCGGCAACCCGCTCCTGAACATCGTAGACAACCTCGCCGCAAAAGGAATCAAGAGCGGGGTTATCAGCAATGACCAGATTACCGGCGCCACACCATCTGCCTTTATCGCGCACCAGGCCGAGCGTAACGATGCCGCGAAGATCGCAAAAGATGTATTGAATAGCCAGGTAACGCTGCTCGTAGGCGGTAAACACAAGGCATTCGACGAACAGTTGACCCAGCAGCTGAAACAGAAAGGGTTTACCGTACAGGAAGGCATCGGCACTGCGCCTTTCTCCGGAAAACGTGTACTGTGTTTCGATGGCGACAACTACGACACCAACTTCCGCCTCATCGAACAAACATTTGATAAAAGCATCGCCTACCTGCAATCGCAAAGCCACGGCAAAGGCTTCTTCCTCGTGATGGAAGGCGCGAAAATCGATGCCGGCGGCCACTCTAACAAGATCAAAACCTGTATCGACGAGTACCTGAGCTTCGACAAGGTAATCGGCAAGGCCCTGCAGTTTGCCGACAAAGACGGCGAAACGCTCGTACTGGTTACCTCCGACCACGAAACAGGTGGTATCATCGTATACGACGGCAGCTACACCACCGGCCTGGTAACAGGCACCTTCACCACTACGGATCACACCGGTTTGCCGGTACCGTTGCTGTCTTACGGTCCGGGTGCAGAGAAGTTTGCCGGTTTTATCCAGAACAACGAGATACCGTTGAAAATCATTGAGTTACTCACAAAGTAAACACCTAATGGGAAGGGGCTGACCAAAAAGTAAAATGAAGGCTTTGTGAATCGCTTAAACGATGACACGTCTCCATCAGGTATCCGAATAAATTAGGGCTGACCAATACTTTTTGGTCAGCCTTTTTTGCGGTAAACCTGGTACATCCTTGCTGCTTCCTTGCTGCTTCCTTGCCACACCCTAGGTTCATCCTACGTTCAACCTTCGTTCAACCTTCGTTCAACTTAGGCTCACGAACGAATTTTAAGCGTAGGCTGAACGAAGGTTGAACCTAGGATAAGCCTAGGGAACAGCCAGGATGCAGCTACCCTGTAGCAAGGAAGTAACAACCCTCCGATGCAATAAGAAAGGGCCGCCCGAAGGCAGCCCTTAACATGTAATCGTCTGAAAATCTATTCCCAGCCTGGTGTTTGTTTGTACGCTCCATTGCTCCTCGAAATCTCATCCGGACTAATGGGCCAGGCCATATGGCGGGTGGGATCGAACTTGCGGGCGGGCCAGATCTCTTTCACGGTGTAGGGAGAAGCAGGATCAGTAGTCGTGGTATGTATACGGCCATGTAATGGCATATTGATCTTTGCATAATCGCCCCAGCGTTTCAGGTCTTGCAGGCGGTCGGTCCATTCGCAGGCCAGTTCGCAGCGACGCTCGTGTTTGAGGTCGTTGAGGGTTGGCATGGCGATATCGCCCAAACCTACGCGGTTTCTCACTTCGTTCAGCGGTGCAGCGGCCTCGCCGTTCCTGCCCAGCTGGATCAAAGCCTCAGCCTTGAACAGCAGGATCTCCGCATAACGGATCAGGGACAGGTTGAGGGTGGTGGTCGGGTAGTTACCGTTCGGGTTTACGTTCGGGTTGGTACCTGATTTTCCTTCGGAACCATAGCTAAACGGCTCCATGTATTTATTGATCTGGAAGCCAGAACGGCTGTTGGTAGAAAAGTAAGAACGCTCCAGTCCGAAGTAGGTGAACTTATCACCGAACTTCAGGATGGTCACCTCGCGGCGTGGATCGTTGGCTTCGTACTCCTGGTACAGCTCCTCGGTAGGTTGAAAATAACCCCAGCCATTGTAAGCACCCCAACCGGTATTTTCCAGGATAACACCCGGAAACTCCGAACCGCCCTGTGCGCCGGAAGTCACGGACCAGATGTACTCAGAGCTCCAGTTATTGGCAATGGTAAATACGGAACGGTAGTTCTCTTTTGCACTGGCTTTACCAGTGATCAGCGCGCGTTTACCTTCATTTTTGATTTTGTCGGCCAGGTCCGGGATCGGTGCCCATTTTGTATTGTCGTACTGTGCCCAGTAAGCGTAGGTTTTTACCATGTAAGCCCAGGCAGCTGCGCGGTGCGCGCGGCCGCGATCTTCGCCGGCATAACTTTCGAACAGGGGCAACAGGGTGGCGGCCTTTTCGAGGTCACTGATGATTTGTGCGTAGTTATCGGTTACAGATTTTAATTGCGGGGGGATACGTTTGCCGTACTCCGCGTTCTCAGGTCCGTCGAAAGGTACACCCTGATCTTTATGTCCCCAGATGTAAGCGAGCCAGAAGTGAGCGAAACCACGCATAAAATACGCTTCACCCAGTGACCGGTCGCGGATCGCATCGGATACGTTCACGGCTTTAGGAATGTTCTCGATTGCCTGGTTGGCTTTGTTCATCATCCAGTACAAATCTCTCCAGCCACCGGTAAGGTAACCTTCGCGGCCGGATGGGATGAAGTTTTTAATGTTCTCACCATCCGCTTTTACGCGGCCTACTACCAGGTCATCGCTCGCGTCCTGTACCCAGAACAGGTCGCGGCCCCAGGTGGCTTCATTGGCCATAGGCACATACATGGCGGCGGTAGCTTTTTCAAGGTCTTCGTCACTTTTCCAGAAGAAAGCAGTTGAAGGCGCGCCATACGGCTTGGAGTCTACCCAGTCTTTGGAGCAGGCGCTAAGCCCTGCTGCCAGTATCATTATGTAAATAAGAGGCTTTTTCATGATGTACGATCGTTAATAGCTTAGAAATTAAGTTTAGCACCTACGGCATAAATACGCGATACCGGGAACTGGCCGCCGTCCATACCATAACCACCTACCTCAGGGTCCATGCCGCTGTATTTGGTAAAGGTGAGCAGGTTATCACCGCTCACGTATACACGCAGCGCTGTTTTCCATGGCATGTTTTTGAACGTATAACCGATCAGCAGGTTCTTTAAACGCAGGTAGCTGCCATCTTCCAGGTACCAGTCAGATGTAGTCTGGAAGTTTTTGTTAGCATCGCTCGCGGAGATCTTTGGAATATCGGAGCCGGTGTTGGTGGGCGACCAGGCATCCAGGATTTTGTTCCAGCGGTTGTAGCCTTGCTCGGAACCATTCAGCGTCGTCTGTTTAAAGGCGTGGAACAGTTTAGCACCGCTCACACCCTGGAAGAAGAAGCTGATATCGAAATTGTTCCAGTTAGCACTACCATTGAAGGCATAGGTTACTTTTGGATACGCGCTGCCCATGTAGTAACGGTCGGCATCGTTAATGCTGCCATTACCGTCCTTATCCACGAACTTCAGGTCACCCGCTTTCGCGAAGGGCTGGATGCGCGCACCGGATTTGTCAACATAAGCTGCAGCTTCTGCATCTGTCTGGAAAATACCATCTGTTTTAATCAGCCAGTAAGCATACGCAGGCTGACCAACGATCGAACGGAAAGGATTCAGCACACCTCTCCACACATCGCCATCTGCCCAGTACGAACCGGCGTTGCCGTCGATCTTTTCAACCTTATTGTTCAGCGTAGCAAAGTTACCGCCGACGCTATATCCCACTTTACCAACCTGGTCGTGCCAGTTAGCGCTTAATTCAAAACCTTTGTTACGGATCAATCCCTGGTTGATCATGGGAGCACCGAAACCGAAGGTATTCGTCCAGTTCAGCTCCTGGCGGGAGATCAGGTCATATGTTTTCTTGTTGAAGTAATCGGCAGTCAGCGTCAGTCGCTCGTTCATCAAAGCGATATCGATACCGAAGTCCGTTTGTTCCGAAGTTTCCCATGACAGGGCCGGGTTGTACTGGTTTGCCATGTACAGTGCGGTAGACTGCGGGCTCTTTTCGCCAACCTGGTACGCAATGCCGGAACCCAGTGTGGGATATCCATAAGCGGTACCGATGGAGCTGAGGTTACCGATACGGCCCCAGCTGGCGCGCAGCTTCAGGAGGTCAACAGCGGGCACGTTAAAGAACGGCTCAGAGCTGATTTTCCAGGCAGCGGTAAGACCCGGCAGGCCCTTGGAGCGGTAATCGGCAGGCAAACGGCCGGCAATATCGCGGCGGTAGCTACCGGTTACAAAGTAACGATCGGCCCAGCTATACGCCAAACGACCTACATAAGAAAGGTTGCGGTCAACCCACTGGTTATCACCCGGACGGTTCTGGTCGAACACCGAAGCGTTCAGGAAGAACTGTGCCCACTCGGCCTCGTCCTGCAGTCCTCTCGCGGCGGCGCTGAATGAACGGGCACCGTTCTGCTGCGCGGTCATTGATGCCATCGCGGCGATGCTGTGTTTACCGAAAACACGTTCGTAGTTGGCCGTGTTTTCCCAGATCCAGTGGTAGCTTTTATTGGTGGAGTAAGAAAGCGTGTTCTGGTCGTTCGGTTTACCTGGCTCCGTTCTTTTCGGTTCGAAGTTTTTCCACAGTGAGTTACCCTGGCGGTAAGAGAAGCGTGACAGGAAACTGAGGCCTTTCACGATATCAGTCACATTCACTTCAGTAACAGATTGAAGATCGTTGCCGCGGTTGTACGGTTTGTTACGCAGCAGCGTTGCTACCGGGTTGATCGCGTCACCGTGGATACCCAGGTACTGCGATTCACGCGGACCAACACCACCGAAGGAACCATCGGCATAGTAAGGAGTAGCCGAACGTGGCATATAGATGGCGGAGAGGATCACGCCGCTGTAACCACTGGAGGTTTCCGTACCACGATTATCGTTGTTGTTATAGAACAAGTCCTGGCGCAGCCTGATATGATCGTTAAACTGGTAGTTCGCATTAAAGCGCAGGGAGATGTTTTTATTATAAGTATTCAGCAGTGTACCTTCTTCATTCTCATAACGCGCCTGTAACAGCGTAGAGAACTTTTCGGTGCCGGCATTTACTGTTACGGTATGACGCTGAATAACGCCCGTGCGGAACACTTCATCGATCCAGTCCGTGCGCGTTTGCTGTGCATATGGGTTTACAGCTGCGTCCCAGCCGCTGAGCGGTGGTAAACCGGCGTTGGTGTAAGCCAGGTTAGATACTTTGGCTTCCTCTTCCGCAGTAAGTGATTGTGGCGTTCTCCAGGCTTGCTTCATGCCTACGAACGTATTGTATTCCACGCCCGGCTTGCCTTGTTTAGCCTGGCGGGTGGTAATCAGGATTACACCTGCGGAGCCGGAGAAGGCACCATAGATTGCCGCAGATGCCGCATCTTTCAATACCGTAATACTTTCAATATCGGCAGGATTGTAAGGAGCATTAGGCACGCCATCTACTACATACAGTACATTTTCCGAAGAACGTGAGCCGATACCGCGGATCGTTACTCGCGGAGAACTGTTCGGGTGACCACCATTGTTGATTACCGTTACACCAGGCACCTTACCCTGGATCATCGCAGCCACGTTTAACACGGGACGGTTTTTCACCTGGTCCATATCTGGTACGGTGGATACCGCGGCAGACAGGTCACCTTTCTTCGCTTTACCGTAACCGAGTACTACGATCTCGCTTAAGGATTCGCGGGTCGACTTCAGCGTTACCGAAGCCGTAGCCGGATCGTTCGCTTTCATCTCTTTCGTTTCGTACCCCATGAAGCTGTAGCTCAGCACTGCGTTTTCGTCTGACAGTTCAATCGAGTATTCTCCATTTTCATTAGTGATGGCGCGGTTATTTGTGCCCTTCTGCCAGATGCTCACACCCGGAATAGGCTCCTCTCCCTCTGCCATCATCACGCGGCCTTTCACCGCAACGTTTGCTGTAACCGCAGCCGCTGCCGGCCTTTCTGCCTTACGAAAAATGATCGCATTGTTATGCACGCTAAATTCGATACCGGCAACTTTTTCCAACATGGCCAGCGCTTCTCCCAAAGAGATGTTATTGGGATGAAAGTCGCGCACGGTGATCTTGTCAAAGTCCTCACGGATAAACGTAAAAGAGAAATTACTTTGTTTGTCGAGCGCTTTTAGCACCGTAGACAGCGAGGCCGAGGAGATGTCGAGCTTCACTTTCTCGTTCAGTTCCCGCTGTTGCGCAAAACCAACGGAGGTAACCAGCAGGCAGCAGCCAAAAAGCAGCAGCCGTTTGGTAATGGGCATAGTACGGCCCCTACCTGGAGCGCTATGCGCCACGGGCGTAGAAGTGTGGTTCATAATCTGGTGATTTTTCAGAGATGGGTCGTCATCTCTTATTAATAAATAGTTACTAGCTTGTTCTTAATCGTGTAATTTTTATGCGTCATATAACACAGGGCATCCATCGTTTGCCCGAATCGTTGCTTTGGAAAGGCGATGGTGATTTTCTTCTGAAGGCGCCGCTCATTCTGCCAGGCTACTTCGTAACCATTACTTTCACATAGTCGCGTAAAGGCATCTTTTATACTCAGCTGTTCTGCCGTAAAACCGCCATCCATCCATGCGGTGGAAAGTGTGGTATCTATTTCATGTGTCACCAGCACGCTGTCGTCGGGAAAGTAGGCGGCTGCGCGTCCAGGCTCCAGTATGGCCTGTGTTTGCCGGTTAGCTTTAGATGACACCTGCACCTTACCAGAGGCAAGGGATACACGCGTCATTTTTTCATCGCGGTACGCCTCCAGGTTAAAGCGGGTGCCCAATACCTTCACTACCACGTCGCGCGTTACGATCACGAAAGGCCGTTCGCTGCTGCGTTCCACTTCAAAATACCCTTCCCCTTCGAACGCTACCCATCGTGTTTTTGAAGCTGCTTCTTCTCTCCAGCTAAGAGAGGCATTGGCATTCATCCAGATCACGGAGCTATCGGGCAGCATCACCTTTTTGATCATACCGCTGGTATTACGCACGTGAAAAATGTTATCCGCAGTGGCCTGCTTCGCTTTGTGCAATTGCTGTTGTTTGGCAGAAAAGTAACCGATGCCTGCGAGCAGTATGACCGATGCGGCGGCGGCCCACTTCCGTACTAAGGGACGGATGTTGTGCTTTTGTTTTTTGGCAACATAATCCCGGAAGCCGGCCAGGAACCGCTCCTGCTGCGACTCCGCATGCTCGACGGGGGCGTTGTTATGCAGGCCTTTGTACCAGCTATCGAGTAGCGCCAGTTCTTCGGGCGTGCATTCGCCTGCATGAAATTTGTCGAGTAATGCTTTCGCATTCGGATATTGTGATGTTGGCATACATAAAAGAATACCCGGCGAAAAAGAAATGTTAACTCGTCCTGCGTTAAGAAATTGTAAACAACAGCATGGCAGAAACCAGCTGGGCAGATAAGGCGGGGTTACTGCGGATATGGTCCTTCACCTGCTCCAGTGCGCGCGAGTACAGTACGCGGGCAGAGCCGGGTGCGATATCCAGTTCTGTAGCGATCTTTTTGTAGGAGTACTGGTGGCGTAAACGTAATACGAATAATTTTTGCTGGTGGGGCGACAGCATATCGATGGCTTCTTTCAGTACGGTTTCCATGAGTGCTTCCGATTCGATGGCGGAAGCTTCTTCAATTGTACCGGTGAGCAGATCTTCCAGTGTTTTGAGGTGTGCGCTGTAACGGCCAGCGCTGCGGTAATAATTGAGTACACGGAATTTAAGGGCGTTGAGCAGGTAATACTCCAGTTGTTCATCCTTTGGTAAGTCCTCCCACTTCTCCCAGGCGGCCATCAGTACATCCTGTACGATATCGAACGCGTCGTGCGCATTCGTTTTCGCAACGGCGACAGCTAACAGTTTGTTCCAATAAACCTGCACAGAAGCCTCGAAGGAGGCTGTTTGATGATGAATTGGCATAGATTGAGTTGTGGCTACCGGCGTAAAAATAGGGAGTCAGTGTTACGCGAATATTAAGTGTGCATATCTTTCATACGTTTGTTGCCGGGGGCTGACCCAAAAGTGCAATGAGGGCTTTGAGAATCGCTTAAACGATGACTGGTCTCCATCAGTCAGCCGAATAAAACTGGGGCTGACAAATATTTTTTGGTCAGCCCCGCTTTCTTATTTCAGCCGGTACCAGTAGCTTTCATAACCGGCGGCCTTCATTTTTCCTTCCTGCGGGATGGGCCCGCCGTTGAGGGCCGTCCACTTTTTATCGGTAGCGACCAGTTGTTGCAGATGCAGTTGTTGTTCGCTGGCAGACAGATTATTAAGAATAAGCACTTCACTGTTGTTCCAGCGGTAGATCATTCCTGTCACATGACCGGAGCCTGTTTCCACTACCTCCCATCTCCCCCAGTTCATTTCGGGGCAGGCGCGGCGCATGGCGATCAGCCGCCTGGTAAATTGTAACAGTGAGTTGGGATCACGTTCCTCTGCAACAACGTTTCTCATACGATAGTTAGCAGCACCCGTATCGATTACCGGCCTTAATGGCGATTTACTGGTACTAAAACCTGCATTCACACTATCGTTCCACTGCATAGGCGTGCGCACCGCCAACCGTTCTGCCAGCGCCAGGTTATCGCCCATGCCGATTTCGTCGCCATACCTGATTACCGGTGTACTGGGCAACGAGAACAACAGGCTGTAAGCCAGCTTCAGTCGCTTCTGGTCGTTGTTTAACATCGGTGCCAGGCGCCTGCGGATGCCGCGGTCATACAACTGCATGGACGGCAGCGGACCGAAGGCCTCGTATACCCGGCTGCGTTCCTTTTTTGTAAGCCGTCCGAGGTCCACTTCGTCGTGATTGCGCAGAAACTGCGCCCACTGACTGTGATGCGGCATGCCCCCGGTGGCAGACAATGCCTTTTGCAGATGCGCCACCTCTCCCGCTGCCAGTGCATAAAACAGTAACTGGTTTACGTGGAAGTTGAACATCAGGTGTAAACCTTCGCCATGTTCACCGAAGTAATGCGTGTTTTCGCCCGGCGTGATGTTCGCTTCACCGAGCAGCACTGCGGACGGAGCAATGGACTGCACATGGCGGCGCATCTCCTTAATAATATCGTAATTGCCTTTGAAGTTGTCGCCTTTCGTATCGGGCACCTCTATCGCAAAAGGCACCGCATCTAATCTAAACCCATCAACACCTTCTGCCAGCCAGAAGGAAAGCATCTTTTTCACTTCACTCCTCACCGCAGGCTGCTGCAAATCGAGGTCGGGCTGAAACTCGTAAAAGCGATGGTAGTAATACGCTTTCGCCAGACTATCGTACGTCCAGATGCTTTTTTGCACCCCGGGGAAGGCCATGCCTTTATCGAAGTTGTCCGGCTTGGTGCGCGACCACGAATACCAGGTGTGATAAGTGTTCGTAGTATCGCGACTCTGCACGAACCAGGAATGTTCTATCGAGCTGTGATTCACTACCAGGTCCATGATCACCCGAATGCTATCTCTTTTCGCCTGCTGAACAAAACGGCGAAAGTCATCGATACTCCCCATCCGTGGCTCAACGCTATAATAATCCTTTACATCATACCCATCGTCGCGCCAGGGCGAAGGCTGAAAAGGCGCTAGCCAAACCGCGTTCACTCCCAGTGATTTGATGTAGGGCAGGCGCTGCGTCAACCCGTTAAAATCGCCAATGCCATCGCCATCGCTATCGCTAAAGACCTTTACGTCGAGCGAGTAAATGATCGCCTGTTTATACCACAGGCTATCGAGCGACGGCAGCGGCGGAAAGCCAGCTTCCTTGCGTTCCGTATTCACCCCCTGCAACATTTCGATGGCCTCATCGGGCACATCCTTCTTGAAAATACCAGGCTTGAAAATAAAGAGTCCGGCGGTGCAGATGCCCACTAAAAGTACCACTACGGTCAGGCGCTTGTTCATATCCATTTTTCCGGATGAGCGCAATTATTATGCGAGAGGATACGTGGCCATTCATGGCGGGCTAACAAGGAAGAGGCGTGGCGTTTTATGCACAAAAAAGTGGCCCATGTTAAACATGGACCACTTCTACCTCATCTGTTAATTTGTCGCTTCAAGCAACCCCCACTTAAGCGCTAACAGTTATTTCTGAGGTTCCTGTGTTTTAGTAAAATCAAGGGAAGAGCCGTCGTCATAATTAATATGCCATGATTTGATCTTGCCGGCTTCCTTCACAAATTCGATATCGTTATATTCAACCTTCTTTTTGGGATACAGCTCATCGGCCGTATACTGTTTTGTTTTACCATTGCCGGAACCTCCGCAGGACTGGTAGCTGCGATAGTTGCCGCTGGCCGAATGGAATTTCACCGTACCGGCTTCCACGTTCACTTCAACCGTACCTTCTTTGTAACCGAGTACCTGGGAACGGCAGCCGCTATTGGTGTTGGTGTAATAAAAATACTCCCTGGCGCGGCCATCTTTGAACAGCATGTAACCAACCGCCAGTTCGAAACCCGCGCCCTGGTAGCTGCCGTCGTAACCCCAGAAGCTACCGATCGAGGTAGATCCGGCTAACCAGTAACCAACTAAATCATCTGGCACAGCGGTTTTGGGGTTTTTACCATAGTTGCCATTTTCGTTATCATCTTTTGAACAGCTCGAAAGGGTTGCCAGCAATGTTGCAAACAGGATTAACGCAAAACTTTTCTTCATGATTTCCTTTGTTGTTTTTTTTACAAAGGTAGATGAGCTGCGTGCAGACTTGCCCGTTTGGGCGGTTAAGATGGTTGAAATGGATGCCGAATTGTTTGTGGGAACAATTCATCCGAAAAAGATACGATAGACGGAGTGTGATGCTTCAGATTAATATTTAAGCTTGAAAGCCTCGAACAACCAACGCCACATCCTGTCGTATAACAGCCGTAATTCGTAAGTCCCTTCGCTGCCATAGTCGTTGATTTGCCAGGAAATGCCATCCTCGAACACCACTCGGGTAACAGCTGTTTCGACATCGGATAAGTGCGGCGTTTCAAAGCCCTGCGGCAGGTTGCAGTAACCCGACCACCGTATGATTTGCTGAAGTGTATCCATCGTTTCCGGAGACAACCGCTTTTCAATCGTAATCGTATCCATGTGACTCGTTTCTTTCGCATAGTCGATCACCAGGCGTTCCTTCAAAAGCGTTAGTTTACCATCCTTTGTTACAGACAAAGCGTACCTGGGATACGAGGACCAACTTGAAGCCACTTTAAAGGAAAGTGTATCAAACGCGGGGGAAGGAACCTTTGCAGGTTTGTAGTTAACGAAACCGCCGAAGCGATACCGCAGTGTATCCATGATTATTTTTTCAGCGGGGGGTGATTGGTTACCGATCGTGTACGACAAGTGTCCTAACACGAGACACATTTCCCCGCCATCATTATACAGACTGATATGCTCACCCAAGCCTGCAGAATGCGCTCCCAGCCTCGCGAGCTCAATACCATTCGGCGTTGTGAGGAAAACTAGTATACGAGTTCCATGCCATCCCGTTGGGTTACCATTTGCCACGAGGTCCTTTTTGCCGTCACCACTAAGATCGGCCAGCAGGTATTTAGTGCCATAAAATTCCTTCAGGAAAACCCACTCAGGTTTAGTGAGCCCTTCTAATCGCTTTACATCGAACCACCATCCCCTCCATGGCGGAGAGGCCTGCTTGCCATAATGGTTAACAAACGCTATTACCGTAGAATCGTTCGTCAGGCTATCTAGGCTGTGCTGGCCGACAGCTACATGGGTTATCAGTGTAGCCAGCAGGGTTAGGAACATACGCATAACGGGAAGATATAAAATGCCTGTTATCTTATCAAATTATAGCCTTGTTATGTTCATTCCTTTTTTACCTTATATTGCCCGCCAAATCCTAAAACCAATGTTTACACAACCTGGCTCTATCGAAGAAATTAAGTCCGACCTGGAAGCGGGTCTTCCCCACCTCACTTATAAAATGGAAAAGCCGCTGATCGGCAAACAGTACATCCTGGCAAAGAATGGCACTTATGGCGCCATGATCTTTAAGAAGGGCGAAAAGGTGCAGGTAAGTACCTATAACCCCAAAGGGCTCACCGTAGCATTTGGCGTATTGGGGATCATGGTTACCCGTGCGTTGAATAAAAAATATGTGGCTACCCGTAACGAGGTCTTCGACTATATGAGCGCGCGGTATTACGAGGTAAAAAAGGCCTTTTGATACGAAGAAGCCCGACCTCGAAACAGGCGGGCTTTCTTTATGGATTTGTGTAGCGTGTTGCTGCTGAAAAGCCGGCGCGACAGCTGGTCATCACTTTGTCAGCAAGGCGTACTGTCGGGCCAGGAATGTAAGCCTGTCACGGCGTCACCCTATCCATAGCTGATTCACCAACTATTGCCGGAAGCCGAAAAAACAACAGCAGGCTATTGATCCAGGCTATGCTGCAGGAGGCTTAACTTTATCGTGCACCGCATCCAGTAATACCTGGTAGGACGCGGCTTCCTTCTGCCGCAGCTTCCTGCCCGACAGGAAGAATGGGTAATAGCCGAACTTAAACGTTCGGCCATCCTGCAAATGCAGGAATATACGCGGCAGCTGCTGTGCGCCGCGGCGGGGAGGCAATACCAGCTGGTAACCGGCTACCTCTTTCCAGCGGATGTTTACGGACGAGTGGCCGTGAACCGTAAAGCCGTCTGCATGCATAGTAATGTTTTCTTTCTGGTGATGCAGCCATATGAGGGCGCTCACCACCAGGAACAGGCAGCCTGTGACCAGCAAAAGCAGTAAGGTGTACTCTAAAGCATCTTCGTTCACCAGGCCAATATGGCGTTTATAGCGGGAGAAGCCATATAAAAGTAACGCTACTGCAGGTAAACTAATCAGCAAACGGGCACGCCTGAACGCGGTGTATTGTATCTTCATGAAACAAAAATAATTAATATCGCTCGGCAACAAAGCTTAGCCATCCTTTTTCGAAGTCTTGTTTGCTCACGTGTAACACCTGCTCGATATCGCCATAGCTGCGCACGAATGCGGGCAACTTATCTGCCCCAAACTGGTGTACCAGGTACTCAATTACCGTGTAACCGACCTGGTAAACGCGATTGCCGTGGTTCAGGTCATCCAGGCGAGGACTGCTTCGCATGCCGTAGCCCACGCTCGTTTTATTTACGATGCCCGCTTCGTAATCGCTCAGCGACTCCCATAGCCACTGCGGGTAGTCTTTAGCAAATCGCGCTTCAAACTTTTGGTCAAAATCCTTGCTTCCCGCAAATGCAGGGGATTCCAGCGCTTCCGTGATTAAGATATTCAACTGCACGCAATGCGTAAATTCATGTACCGCTACCTGTGTATTGTTAGCGGGAAAAATGCTATTGAACCAGGTCTGATACATGATATGAAATGCATGCGGGCCGCGACTGGTACCGTTGGCATGGCTGCCTGTAAGCCCAGTCGCCATATTAAACGCCGACTGCGTGGGATGGATGTGGACGTCTATCTTTTTATGCGGAGGGTTCGCCAACGCACGGTTGATACGATCATAGTTACGCTCCAGTGCATCGGCAATGGTTTGCGCTTCGCTGTTATATATGCCGCGATAATGAACAGTAAAGTGAGCACTGGCAAAGTTTGTTTCATCGCTATTTACTCGTAGGTTACGCCAAGCCATGGCGGCAAAAAAGCAAAGCATGGCGGTGGCGATGATAATAAACAGCCATTTGAGGAGGTATTTGATAGATTTCATGGGGAGAGGGTGTGGTATTTACTCAGAAAATTTCTTTCAAATAATATCTTTTTCCTGCAAGCCGCGCCTTCCAGTACTGCATCAAATGTGCCGTCACCACATCTACTGCACCACAAAAATCAAATCCTCATAATCATGCGCACCAATAAACAACGGAACATCTGCCCAGGCGGCCTTGCCTTTATTGGCACTGATGGTTTGCATTGCCAGCTCGTACATGCGGAGTATCACCAGGTATTCGTGTAATTCGCAGGCTTCGCGTAATTGATCGTTGCGGTAACCTTCGGTTTGCATGTATTGTTTATTGGTTTGCTGTAGCGACTCGAAGCCGGTGATCGTAAACGTCTTTTCAGCCTCGGCGCTAAAATCCGCCAGCCATTCCAGGTTAGCCCTGTTCATCAGCGACTCATACGCCAGCAGGTGCAGGAACCACCGGTCATATTGCGTGCTGAAGCTGTTCATTTCCAGGTACAGCGCCTTTACATCCACTTCTTCCTCCTCTGTAGCCACGGCATAGAAGTAGTTGAAATACGCCGTCAGCGACGCCTGCAGGTGCAGCAGGTCCTTACCGATCACGCTTTGAAAGTCTGATGCCGGCAGCTGACCGAGCTTTGCTTCCGCTTCGCGGATGGCCGCTTTTATTTGTCCCGAATGAATGAGGTCTTCAATTTGTTGCATGTTGCAAAGAAACGGCATCTGCCGTAAATAGTGGAATTTATCTTATCTGGTAAATCGCAGACAATACTGAAAACAAACCGCTGATAGGTTTAACATGGGATTGGAACAGATGGTAGCGAGAAGGGCAAAGGTGGCCGGGAACTGGTGCTTACGGGTTCCATGTCTTTGTAAATACCTGCATTCTAAAAAGAAAAGGGCCGCCTCTTTTCTTTTTAGACAGCCCCCATCTTCCTGACAAAATAAATGCCTGGAACAACCGCACCTATCACTACTTCAACATCTTATCCAACGTAGCGTCCAGCGCTTCGCCGCGCAGGTTACGGGCTATAATTTTACCCTGCGGATCAATCAGGTAATTCTGCGGAATGGCCTGTACATTATACAAGTCTGATGCTTTATCATCCCCTACATCTATTACCTGCGCCCATGTAAGCCCATCCTCCTCAATCGCTTTCAGCCACGCTGTTCTGCCTTTTTCTATATCGAGCGATACGCCCAACACTTCAAAATTCCTGGAGCGGTATTTCTCATATGCTTTTGCAACATAAGGATTCTCCGCCCTGCAGGGCTTACACCACGACGCCCAGAAATCCAGCAGCACATATTTGCCCCGGTAATCCGCCAGGCTAATCGTTTTTCCCTTCGGATCGGCTTTGCTGAATAGCGGTGCCAATTGCCCGATATCGCTTTTCTTTAGTTTGATAATAGTTGCTTCCAGGGCTTTACCCTGCGCCGTTTGTTTCACCCCGGCAGAGAGTGTGGAATACAGTGGTTCCAGATCCGAAGCCGCTGGTTGAAAGCCGCCATACTCGATCACCGCGCTCAGACTCACGACACTGTTTGGGTGCGCTTTTACGAAGGCGGCTAAAACGTCCTTCTTTTCTTCCTGCAAAGCTATTTCCGCTGCCTCATCCTGCTTACCGCGCAAAGCCTGCTCCTTTTGCGTAATGGGTTGCAACATGCGCTTTAGTTCGCCATGACTGTCATTGACTGGTCCGCCGGTTACCAACGCATTTTTAATGGCATCGCCGCCCTTCACTGTGATTTGTCCTGGTTCCAGGTATAACGACAGCATATCGCGCGACTGCGTGCCCGGAGCTTTTGCCAGCACCAGGTTTGCGGATACAGGATTTGCAATGGTGCCGTTAATTTTGAAAGCCCCGTTATTCACCAGCGCCGAGTCTTTTATTTGCTGCCCGGCTGCATTGTAATACAAGTATATTTTTGCCGGCGAGCCCACGCCCGTGAGCTGTCCCTGGATAGCGAACGGCTGTTGTGCCCAAAGCACTCCCGGTGCCATCAGCATTGTCGCCATGGCAGTAGTAGTGATAATATGCTTCATGTTGATGTGTTTAATTAATTAAAAGGCCGCTCGTCCAGCGGAATACCCCATTGCGGATTGAATCGCAGGATCGTGTTCGGAATAGGCAACACGAACAACGGCGCGTCTATCGTGCCTTCAAACGTTTCGCTGCCCAGTGTATGTACGACTTTTGTTTTACCCCACGGCTTATCCGGCTCCAGGCAAAAGCGTTTCAGGTCCATAAACCGTTTGATGTGCCCCAGCGGCAATTCCCGGCGGCGTTCGTCCAGCACGAGTTTAATCACCTCATCCTGCGAGGCAGGCATAGCCAGGTCTGGCGTACCGGTAACAAAACGATAGCGGCGCAACAGGTTTACATCGCTCATGGCTTCCGGTAAACGATTGAGGCGGGCGTAAGCTTCCGCACGCATCAGCAACACCTCCGGGTACGTAAAACCGGCTGTCATCTGGAAGCGCGGCAGGCTGTTGGTTAACGAGCCACGGTAGTATTGTACCCGCGGTCCATCATCATAAGCAGTTCCATTGTAGGTGGTCTTATAACCGGGCGCAGTAATCAGGTAATACTTGTAACGCAAATCGCTTGCAGCATCAAACAGCGCAATAAATTCTGCTGATGGATAAGACTGGGTGATGCGTCCCACGGTGTTGTCGGTATTGCGGAAGAAAAGGATTTCCCGGCTGTTGGGCAGGTTGATTTTACTATCCGGGCTTACAATTGCGCTGGACAAGGGGTTACCTGGCGGTGCATAAGTGAGGCTGTTAAAGTTGTAGAGCACACCATCCACCCCTTTTGCCGAGGCTGCCGTCCACGCCAGGTTAGCGTAATAAGCGACGCTGTCGTAACGCCGGGTAAACAGATGATAATAGGCCAGCATCGCTTGTGTAGCAGCTTTATTCGGACGCGAAGGATAGTTAGTCGCCACCGGCGCATGGGCCAGACCGGCATGTAAGTCTGCCAGTACTTTAGTGTAAACTTCCTCCTGGGTAGAAAGGTCCGGCATGGGTGCATTTACGTCGGGATCGGTCAGGTAGGGAATTGTCTTCGTGCTGTTATTGCCTCCTGGTTTGTATACAGGACCGTACACCATGGTCGTATGAAAATATGCCCAGGCCCTGTTAACATACGCCTGCGCCATCACCGCATCCGACTGCGCCGCATTTTCCGGGGTGCGCAATGCACTAACGCCGGAAATCACGTTATTGAAATACTTCATGGCGCGGTAAGTACCCCAGTTCCAGAAGTATTCCAGTGAATTGGGATTCTTAAACGGAGCCCGAAACGTGTAGGCATAGTAGTTATCAAGGCTGGTGTTGTTATTCGCTTTGTAAAACACATTACCCAATCCTTCGGACAGCGTAACATTATCTGTAAGGTAAGCCAGCATGCTCACCGAGTTATTGTTGACGAATGGGTAACGTACGATATCCTCAGCATCCAGCAGATGATCAAAATCCGCTACGGTGGAGGGAATCAGTTTACCCTTAGGCTTTACATCCAGGAACTTGTTGCAGGCACTAAGCGAGATACCTGCGGTCAATATAAGGAAGAATGAAAATCGCATTTGCTTTGCATGTTAAGTTTAAAAATTCACGCGCAATCCCAGGTACACTTCCGGCATGGGACGAAAAGGCGTAAAACCCAATTCCGCATTTATCGGATCCGATGCATTTAATTCATACGCCTCCGGATCGCGCTTATCACTGTTGGCTGCCAGCAGCAGCAGGTTACGGCCCATCAGGGTCAGGCTGGCATTATTCATCCCGATCCTGCGAATCAGTTTGTGATCAAAGTTGTATGTAAGCGAGGCGTCTCGCAGCTTCAGGTAATTCGCACTTTCGACGAATGTGTCGGAATAGCCGAAATAGAACATATCCTCGGAGAAAGGCGCCAGTTTGGGATAAATGGTCGTTTTTTCATCGCCCGGTTTGCGCCAGCGTTTCGCTACATCGGCATGTTGCAGGGAGTAACTTTCGTAAGTGTACTTGCGAAGTACGCCGCCCGTTTTTGCCAGTACCATGAACGATAATTCGAAATTCTTGTAATTGAAGGTGTTCGTGAGGCTGTACATCATTTTCGGACGCACGCTACCATTAAAAACTACATCATCCATTACAACGGACGCACCTTTTATCGCTTCCCCGTTTTTGTTGAAATACAAACCGTTCCCATTATTATCCACACCCGCGCCGCGATAGCTAAACACCGCACTTAAGGGATATCCTTCACGATTAATAGGATACATCGTCAATGAACTGGGGCTTGTGTACAGCGTGTTGTATTCTACTACTTTATTATCGTTGTAAGCCATCGTACCCAGTACATGCCAGGTAAATCCGCCCTGTTTCATCACATTCCCGTCCAGCGCCAGTTCTATACCATTATTGTTGATGCGGCCTACGTTCTGCACCAGGTTAGCGTATCCGATCGTCGGGTCTACGGCGTTTGCGGCCAGCAGGTTATCGCTCCGGCGCTGGTAATAGTCCACCGAAAGATTCAGTCTTGATAAAAGCGTCAGGTCTACGGCAAGGTTAGTCGTTCCTGTTTTTTCCCAGCGCAGCGACTTATTGGGCGGAGAAGTAATAGAATAGGAAATATCGCCTGTCAGGTTAGAATACACGCCCGGCGTCACTATCAAAAAAGGACCGGTTGTGAGCGAAATGTTACCATTGATGCCGAACGATCCTCTCACATGCAGTTTCGTCAGCCAGGGAACATCATAAAAGTCTTCGTTGGATAACTTGTAAGTACCGCCGGCCGACCATAAGGGCTTATAACGGTAGCGCGGATCAGTGCCAAAGAAATTGGTCTGGTCAAGACGGATGCTGCCGCTCACCAGGAAACGCTGATCGTATTCGTACGAGGCGTTGGCATACCACGATGCAAAACGGTTGTCGCGAAACTCCATACTGCCAATATTGACAGGCGATTGTGCCCGAAGCGAGGTGCTCACCATATCTGCATTATACAAACCCGCATTGTAGTCGGCATAATTGAACGTGGCGAAAGTGCCCGCCTGATCATTGTAGCCAAAACGGGTGGGATATGTATTGTAGTCACGGATATCGCGTGTTACTTCCGTACCCGCCAGTGCAATTACGCTATGCGCGCCAAACGTACGATTGTAGTTCATTTGCGCCCGCAGGGTGTAAGCCTGGTTTACATTGCGTGATTCGGTCAGCATGTCGCCATCCGGAATATAATGTTTGGAAGGGTTGGAAACCGAAGTACCCGCATTATACGCCGTACGCATACGAAATGAGTTAGCGCCCGACAACGAACGGGTAAAAGCGTTTCCACGCGTCCAGCTGCCGCCCGCATCGAGTGTAAGTCCTTTCGCGAGCTGAACGTTAATGCCGCCCGTAAAACGCAGTTGCAGGTTTTGGGTGCGGGTAGTTTCCATCGCAAGGTCCTGCAGCGGGTTGTAATTAACGGGTTTCATCCCGCTTAAACCTGCAAACCGGCCGGCCAGGTTAGGATTGATGCCAAATACATCGGCATACTTGCCGGTTTGTGGATCTACCACCAGGTCGTAGGGATGGAGGTAAAAGTTCTGGTAATAACTCAGGAAGTCGTTCGCACTCCGCATCGGCGCTTTACCAGTGCTGTAATTCACGTTTGTCAGCAGGCGCACATTCAGCCAGCGTGCTGGTTTCCAGTCATTCCGTACATCGGCAATAAGGCGATTATTGCTGGTATGCAGCGTGTTGCCACGGTTGGTAATATATTTGAGCGTCGCTGCCGCCTGGTTTTTATCACTGCCGCCAGACAGGGAAATATTATGTTGCTGTGTAAGCTGGTTGCGGAAGAAATAGTCCTGCAGCTGTCCCAGCCCGTCGTTTTGCTTGAGCTGTGCGATCTCGGCATCCACATCTGCCGCAGGCTTTAACCCGCGGGCTTTGGCCAGTAACAGATACGTGACGCGGGAAATAGCCATGTTATTATCGTAATAGAAACCAGGCGTAACAGGGTCCTGGTTAAACAGATCCTCTTCCGCTTCTATATAATCCTTTGCACTACTCCTCCGGAGATACGACAGGTCCGGCGCCTGTATAATGCCTACAGATCCGTTGTACGACACATTCAGCGCTCCTTTACGGCCCTGTTTTGTTGTTACGACAATCACCCCGTTCGACGACCTTGCGCCATAAATAGAAGCGGCCACGCCATCTTTTAACACTGTCACACTCTCAATGTTATCCACATTCAATGTTTCCATCCCACCGGATAACGGATATCCATCTACGATAACCAGTGGTGCAGATTCCGCATTAAAAGTAGAGATACCGCGGATCTCCACGGTGCCTTCTTTCTTTAACACCATACCGGCCACCTGTCCTTCCAGCGCCGCGATCAGATCGGGTCGCAGTTTATTCTCCAGCTGTTTGGCCGTCACGATCGAAAACGATCCGGTGGCCCTGTCACGGGGAATACTCTGGTAACCGGTATTTACCGTAACGGCAATGCCTGCCATAGTGGTGCTCTCAGGGTACAACGTAATCATCAGCGGAGTTGAACCCGCCACACGGTGTTCCAGCGTACGATGTCCCAGGAAGGAAATTACCAGCACATCACCCGCATCCGCCTGTATGTTAAACTGGCCATTCGCATTACAGACAGCCGTCACATCCTTTCCCTTAACGCGTATGGTGGCCCCCGCCAGCGGCGTACCGAGCGAGTCCAGCACGACTCCTGACACGGGCAGAAACACCGGCGTTACAGGTACGGGTGCTGCCATGGGCATAGGTTTCTTTTTGATAAATACGGTTTGCTTTTCCAGGGTATATTCCATCGACTGATCTTTCAGCACCATGGACAGGAAACGCTGTAGCGGCATATTTTCCGCTGCTACGGTAACGGGCTTCGATTCCTTGAGCAATTGTTTACTGACAAGCACCACGTTGCCTGTTTGCTTCTCTATTGCCATAAACACCTGCTCCAGACTAACATTCCGGCCGGAATAGGTGACATGCTGAGCGTACGAATTGGCGGAAAGCTGCAGACAAAAGGCAAACAACAGCAGGAAGGTCATTTTCATCACACGCACGATTTTGGTTGCACACCGGGAACGCGCCACATGTCGCTCTGTAAGGCCTTGTGGCCGGACATGAGGGTCCCGGTTACGAAAAGTTTTAAAAAACATACTTTTGTAACGGTTTTGGTTGATTAAGAAATTAGCATCGCCTGAACTACCGCCGCTTCGTGGATCAGACGGAGCGGCTTCGTTTTATTTAGCGGTCATGGTAACACGACCAGTTTTTTTCCATTTTCTTCTATCCTGAAATTAATACCGGTACCCTCCAGGCCCTTGAGCGCCTCGGCGAGCGTAAGGTTACGCCCCATCTTGCCCCAGAACTCCCGCGAAGGCACATTCCCCTGGTATACCACCTCGATGTCGTACCACCGCGACAACTGTCGCATCACTTCCTTCAACTCCACATTATGAAAATTGAATAACCCATTCTTCCAGGCCATTACCTGGTCTATGTCTGGTTGCTGCACTATACTTATCTTTTCCGCCACCCGTGCCTGCTGCCCGGGTTGAAGTACCGCCGCCTCGCCATCTTTAGTCACCCGCACTGCACCCTGCAAAAGAGTCGTATTGATCGAACCTTCGTCCGCATAGGCATTCAGATTGAAACGGGTACCCAGCACCTGCACGCTCACCTGCTCATTCACCTTTACCCGGAATGGCCGGGCCGCCATCTGCGCCACTTCCAGGTATACCTCTCCGCTCACCTCCACCAGCCGTTCGTTACCTGTAAAAGTAGTCGGGAAGCGGATCGACGATGCCGCATTCAGCCACACTGCCGTACCATCCGGCAATCGCAATTGAAACTGTCCTCCCCGGGGCGTACGCAGTACATTGTAATGCACTTCCGTTTCGCCCGCTTTCGAGTTATAAGACAACCGTCCGCCCTGCTGATGAATAGCAGTTGCACCCTGTTGTAATACCCGGTTGCCTGTACTGTCGAGCGTTACCACACTTCCGTCGGCGAGCGTCAGCGTGGCCCTCGTACCTCCGGGCTGCACATCAACAACGCTCGTCTGCACCACTGCCGGCCGTTCCGGCGCGGGCCTGAACTTGTACAACGCGACGCCTGCCAGTAATAAAATGGCCGCCGCAGCGCTCCAGTAAGGCCACAGCCGGCGTTTTCCGGGAAGCGCTATTGCCGGCTGGTCCATCCGCAACACGTTATCTACGATGTGGTCCCAGTCTGCCCGCCTGTATACAGACAATTCGCCGGGCAAAGGCCGCCCGTCCAGCAACATTTCCAGCTGCGTCGCCGCATCCGGATCGTTGCGCAGCAGTTGTTGCAGCTCCTCATACGCAGCCTCCTGGTCGTCGCCCGACGCTATCCGTTGCAGTAATCGGTCAATATGCGATGAATGGTTCAAATCTTCTTGTTTTGGATGGATGATGAATGATGCATAGGCATTCTCACATACAGCAGATGCCTGAAGAAAGGTTTAGTACCAATGGAAGTAAAAATATTTTTAGAGAGACCACCACCACAGGAGCAGCAGTGGTAAAAACACGCCATGCTCCGCAAGATAGTCCCGGATACTTTTCAACGCACGGCTCAGTGTATTCTTTACAGTTTGCAGCGACAGGCCCAGTGTTTCCGCGATTTCGGGCAGCTTCAGCCCATCTCTGCGGCTCAGCAGGTAAATCTTTTGCGCCTGGGGCGACAACCCTGCCACCGCCTCGTTTACCAGCCGGGAAGTCTCCCGGAAATCGAGCTGCTGGTCTTCTGCGGCCGCTTCAGGCACTATTTCATGGCGGCGCTTTGTGGCTTCCTTGCGCAAATACCCAAAACAGTCATGAAAAGTGATGCGTAATATCCAGGAACGCGGATTTTCAATATCGGGCAGTTTATCACGCGAAAGCCAGATTTTAAAAAACACATCCTGCAAAATATCTTCTATGATATGATCGGTGGTGGTAAGTTTGTAAATGAGCGGACGAAGCAGCGGGGTATAGCGATGGAACAGTTCGCGGAAGGCAGCCTGATCGCCGCCTGCAATCTGCAGGAATAAATGTTTCTCGATATCTGTAGTATGATGCATGCCCTCCCCTACGCTTATGGTTGATATGGGGCTAAAAATAAAAAATCCCCGCCAGTTTTTATCCCGAGGTTTTATTCCGGCACAAAGCGCATGAATGGCGGCAGTTTGAAGATAGCGCTAGGAGACCATTTCCCTCTCCCACTTTTCCTCAAATAGCTTTTTTAATTGCGCTAATTCTTTTTGATACATGGTGTTTTTTCTCGTTCCAAAGTACAGCGTATTTTCCCAGGGGTGGTTTCCGTGCCAGACCAGTTTTATCTTTCCGGCATCCAATGCCTCGTGGCAAAGAAAGTCTGGCACAACGGAGAAGCCCTCGTTATCGCTCAGGCAGCGAATGATAGAACTTATATTAGGAACAATGAAGTTCGGGCTGAAATCAGGGTGTTCATTAAAATTCTTAGACCAGAAGTTTTTCAGGTGTTCGGTATCGCCAGCCGTGCTATACCATAACCGTCCCTTCAAAAATTCCTTCGCACCGTCCATATTACCCTTATCCAATAAACGTTCAAGTTTGGACGTGTTTGTATTACCGCCGGCAATCAGTACGATCCTCTCTTTGGAAAACGGTTCGTAAACGATGTTTTGTTGATTGCCCGTCTGTGGTGTAACGATCATGTCCAGCAGGCCATTGTCCAGGTCCGACTGCATCTGCGGGTAAAGCCCGAATTTGATGATGAGGTTAAAAGGCAGGCTTGCCACATGTTCCTCCAACGTGTACTGGAACGTTTCAAAACACATCCCTACGCTGACGGTCGCCCTTTCGGGCTGTGAACGGCGATGAAAATGCTGCTCGGCATTCTCCAGCTTTTTAAGCGGTTCCAGGATAAAATTGTAAAGGAATTTGCCCTTTTCTGTCGGTACCATCTTTCGCGGGGATCGGTCGAACAGTTTATATCCGGCATATGCTTCCAGCGAATTGAGGTGCAGGCTTACGCCAGGTTGCGAAATAAACAAGGCCTGCGCTGCGGCAGACAAAGTACCCGTTTCATATATGGCCTTGAAAGTCCTGAGCCATTCTAAATTCCACTGCATATCTATTACTTTTCTGATACAAAGGTACAACTTAAACTATTTTCATATTCTACAAATATGATAGACATTTGAAAGATCAATTATAAAAATTATAATTATTATCTCTGGGGATGATAAATCACAATTAAATCTCAGTAAGATGGATTACAGGAAATTAGGTAATTCCGGTTTGAAAGTGCCTATGCTTAGTTTAGGCACCGGAACGTTCGGAGGCACCAATGAGTTCTTCGGACGGTGGGGGAAAACAGATGTAAAAGAAGCCTCACGATTGATAGACATTAGCCTGGAAAGAGGTGTAAACTTCTTCGATACCGCTGACGTATATTCATCTGGTGCTTCGGAAGAAATATTGGGACAGGCAGTAAAAGGGAAAAGACATCATACTATCATCGCGACAAAGGGATCCTTCGCCATGAGTGATCGCATAAACGATAAAGGTTCGTCCCGTTACCATATCATAAACGCTGTTAGCGACAGCCTGAAACGTTTAGATACCGACTATATCGATGTGTACTTCATGCACGGCTTTGATAGTCAGACTCCTGTTGAGGAAACCCTGAGAACGTTAGATCACCTGGTAGCAAGTGGCAAAGTAAGATACATCGGCTGTTCCAATTTTGCCGCCTGGCAGTTGATGAAATCATTGTCTGTTTCAGAAAAATACAATCTGGAAAAGTATGTTATCTATCAAGGTTACTATTCCCTGATAGGCCGGGATTACGAACAGGAAT
Organism: Chitinophaga horti; assembly: GCF_022867795.2. NCBI lineage: Bacteria > Pseudomonadati > Bacteroidota > Chitinophagia > Chitinophagales > Chitinophagaceae > Chitinophaga > Chitinophaga horti. Next base: position 3,526,833 of record NZ_CP107006.1, read on the forward strand.
TGAAGCCATTAATAAAAGACCAGCATTTAGGCTTAATGGTATGGAGCCCACTCGGCTGGGGCAGACTTACCGGGAAGATAAAACGAAATCAACCTATAGCCGCAGGCCGGATACAGTCGGGTGGTGCAGTAGGCTCACCACCCGTTGATGACGAGTTTTTATACACCGTCGTCGATGCGCTGGAACGGATCGCCAACGAAACAGGCAAGACCATATCACAGGTTGCCATCAACTGGCTCATACAACAGGAAACCGTTTCCAACATTGTTGTTGGTGCCAGAAATGAGCAGCAGCTTATAGAAAACCTGGATGCTGTCGGATGGTCTTTGACGCCGGAACAGCTTGCGGAGCTGAATGCAGTCAGTGATCAAACGCCGATTTATCCGCATTGGGTTGGGGAGCGGTAATGGTGTAATTGCCCCGAAACGATTACCTCAAATCAATTAGAGATATCTGCTTTTGACCGGTCGAACGGCGTGAAGCTGCTTACTATTCCATCAGGCGTGAGTTTGCGGATCACGCTGTTCTTCCTGTCTACGATAAAGAGATTGCCTTTGCTATCGTATGCCATGCAAGCCGGAAAATTGAAAAGGGCTGTGAGCGCTTTACCGTCCTTATGCCCTTCTTCCGCAAAGCCCCCGATATTTTTCCCGCAATCTGCGATAGCTCCATTCCCCGCCAGGGTGATCACTTTCCCGTCAGCAATTTTGGTGATGCGATGGCTCCTGTTATCGGCATAAACGATATCTCCTTTCTTATCAATTATCAGGTATCCGGGGTCGAATAATTCAGCCTTGCTGGTATCGCCGGTAGTGTAAACAGGGCACCAATCTCTTTTGTAAGGCTTACCGGCCATGGTGCTCACCTGCATTGTTTTTGTATTTAGCTTCCTGACTGCGCGGCTGATCCCACCCCCGGAAAAGATGATGTTGTCGTCCTTGTCAACGGACATGCCAGACAGGCAAAGCAGCAGATACTGGCCATCACTGTTTTTAAGAGTGGTTACTTTGCCATTGCTAACCTTGCGGATAATGCACCAGTAATCCCAGCCGCCGTCTGTCCTTAGCTTTGCTGGAATGCCAGGTTCAAAAGCTACCTGGCCGGTTTTCACACCACCCACGCTCTTCAGGCAACTCGAGGCAACATCTGCAAAATAGATATCCCCGTTGCTGCCGATCGCCGCGCTTCTGAAGCTATTGAATTTTGCAGCCTTCACATCGCCGTCTTCGAAGCCACCATAATTTTTATCGCCTCCATAATACTCGATCTCACAATTTCCGTTGACCACTTTCAATTTATTGATAGTGCTTCCGTACATATAGAACATATTATCGTTCCTGTCAATAACGATCTGACTCCCGCCGATGTTATGTATCCGCTTTACGGTTCCATCAGGAGTGATCATTACCGTACCATCCCTGTCTATCACGTACATATTGTCTTTACTGTCAATTGCCAGGTAGGCGGGGCGATTCACCACGTTGGCTTCCGGCGGGAATGATAGAGGAGCGGCAGCACCTTCCTTTGTTTTATCCACCGATTTGTCGCCTGGCTTCTGCACTGTTTTTTCCGCATTTTTGTCCAGTGATTTATCTATTGACTGCTGAACCGCGCTGTTTACTTTGTCTGTTATCTTTTTCAATAACTGGGCCTGAAGGGGTGCGGTAACAATCATGGTAGCAGCCAGCAGGAGGATAAGCTTTTTCATTATCGTATATTTTTTTCAGATCAAATTTCCCCCGAAATACAGAGGCGGGGCATCCCCTGAAAAGGGGAATTTGAAGTATGCAATGATGCAGAAAGGAACGGGGAGTGAAATGCAGCGGGGGCTAACGAAGGGTCAGGCGTTTATCAATCAGTGGTAGAAGTAGGCATGAGGGCGAGGGAAAAGAGACAGGGGTGATAGAAAAGGATAAAGGCTTGTAATCAGGTGATTACAAGCCTTGGTTGGTGCCCGGTGGCGGAATGTTTTCGAACCAGTTTGTGCAGATGATCAGCGATTTAATTCAAAAAAAGCCGCCCTAATTAACCCTTAAAAACGGCAGCTAGATCGCCACTTCGTCTTTTTCCCCACTTATATTTATGCGTCCAATAAGCCACTTTTATCGACAATATCCCAATTCCTGCTCCCAGCAATACATCCGAAATGTAATGTCGGTTGTTCGCCATGCGGAGCGCCCCTACTGAACTGGCGAGTCCATACGCTGCATATGGCATCCACCTGAAGCGGTGCTTATATTCTTCCACCAGGAACGTAGCCGCCGCAAAAGCCTGGGCAGTATGCCCAGAGGGAAAAGAGGTAAACGCGGAGCCATCTGGGCGAAGCTGGTGGGTATAGGTCTTCAGTATATGTACCGTCGCAAGCATCAATAGTTCCCCCTTTAAAAGTATTCCCGTCCGGTTACCAATATCATTTTTAGACGGGATACCCATTGCGTCCAGACCATAGGCTATAACAAGCGGCGAAAATTGGAGATAGTCATCTATGCTGGTGTGAAACCCGGCAATGTGCTCATTTCTTTCCTCAACAATCTCGTTTTTTACAGATTCTTTACCGTTACCATTGGACGCCACACCCATCACGCTTAATGTAAGCGGTGCCCGTAGCTGCCGGAAACTGAACTTCAAATGAGGATGATATCGCAGGCTGTCCAACGCCTGCCCGCGCGCCATCAAAGCAGTAAAAGAAATCATAAGACAAGACATCCACTTTTTTATCATCGTTAGTTGTTTAACAGGATGCAAAAATGAACTACGATTTGGAGATAATTCTGTATCGTAATTTAGATTTTTCCGCTTTATTTATTTTATATAAATTGATATTCAATTATTTGTGTCTTTTTTGGTGACAATTTGAACAGCCAGGTACAGGAAGAAAACAGAATTACACCATAATTTTATTGCATGAAAATTCTAATCATCGAGGACGAAATAGAGTTGGCAAAGAGCATGGGAACCTACCTTTCAGACGAAAGCTATCTATGTGAATATGCCGCCAATTATGCGGAAGCCCTGGAACGTATTGATTTGTTTGAGTATGATTGCATCTTGCTTGACCTGATGCTGCCCGGCGGGGACGGCTTCCAGATTCTGGAAGAGCTGAAACGGCAAAAGAAAAACGACGGGGTGATTATCATTTCTGCTAAAAACTCCATGGATGATAAAATAAATGGGCTTCGGATTGGGGCTGACGATTACCTCGCAAAACCCTTTCATCTGCCAGAACTGGCTGCACGCGTGTACTCGATTATCCGGCGGAAAAGTTTCGGTAGTACAAACGTTATCGAGCAAAATGAAATTAGGGTGGATGTACTGGGCAAAGCCGTTACCGTTGAAGGAAAGCAAATGGTACTTACAAAAAAGGAGTTCGACCTGTTGATGTATTTCATCGTGAATAAAAACCGTGTCATATCAAAAGCGGCGCTGGCCGAGCACCTTTCCGGCGACGTGGCTGCATTATTCGATAGCTACGATTTCGTTTACTCCCACATCAAAAATCTAAAACGCAAGCTTAACGACGCCGGAGTAGGTCATTATCTTAAAACCATGTACGGAAGCGGTTATAAATGGGAAATATGAGCAAACTGCTGAATTATTCGTTGAAACGGATTGTAATTTGTGCTGCTGCAGTGTTGGTTTGCGTGATACCAATTTACTACGTGGCCCTCAGCCGCCTGTGGCAATATGAACTCGATGAGCATAATGTCATTATAACGCCGGAAGCCGGGCGAGAGGATAAGCTGCTGATCATTGGTGCGGTTACACTCCTAAGCGCATTGTTTTTCGCGGTGTTGCTCCTGGCATTAATTCTGGTGAACCGGATATTATCACGGGGCATGTGGCGGCCGTTCTATCAAACCCTACAACAGATTAGGCAATTTGATTTGGAAAATCCAGACAATATTCAATTTGATAAAACCAATATAGCTGAATTTGACGAACTCAACGAAAGCCTAAGAAAATTACTACAGGCTAACATCGCTGCATACAACCAGCAAAAGGAATTTGCCGACAACGCATCGCACGAATTACAGACCCCGTTGGCCATTGCCCAGTCGAAGCTGGAACTGCTTTCCCAGAGTAAAGCCCTAGACAACGAGGAATACAGCCTCATTGAAGCGGCTCAGTCTGCCCTCACCAGGGCGGGCCGCATCAATAAAAACCTGCTGTTGCTTACCAAAATTGAAAACAAACAGTTTGCGGATAAAGAAGTGATTGGTCTTAGAGAACTTCTAAATGAACTTTGTGTTCAGTTTTCACCGTTTTTTGAAGAAAAGGGCAGCGAGCTGAAGGTAACTATCAATGCAGAACCAACCGTAAATGGCAATAAAATACTGCTGGAAATCCTCATAGGCAACCTGATAACCAATGCCATTCGGCATACCCTGCTGCCGGGTAACATTTATGTGACCCTGGCGGCCGGCCGCCTTACGGTTTCCAATCCCGGGGCGGAATCGCTTAACAAAGCCCAGCTATTCAAGCGCTTTGCCTCTGCCTCGCATAATTTGCCCGGCACCGGTTTGGGGCTGGCGATTGTCAAGCAAATCGTGATGCGTTATCAATGGAATGTGGATTATGATTTCGCGGAAGGATATCACCATTTTATTTTGTGTTTTTCAAAGCTTAAGGAAGTAACAGCACAATAGTTCCAAGTATAATAAGTTCGGCCCCCAGTGCCATTTTTTAAGTTAGTGTTTCGCCCAGAAAAACAATGGCGAACAATAGCGTTAGTGCCACGCTCAGTTTGTCTACTGGGGCCACCTGTGATAACTTACCCACCTGTATCGCCTTAAAATAAAATAGCCATGAAAGTCCGGTGGCCAGACCAGAAACAAGGAGGGAATAAACGCCCTGCTTCGAGAGGGCGCCTAGTCCTTTTGCTTCTCCACGCAGGAGTGTAATTGTGCAGGCCAAAATAAGTATTACCATCGTGCGGATGCAGGTAGCGAGATTGGAATTGATACTCACTACACCGACTTTCGTAAAAACGGCAGTCATAGCAGCAAACAGCGCCGACAATAAAGCATACATCCACCACATAACATTAATGTTGTTGCAGCCAACGCAAATTTTCCGCTTTTTGTTCCGAAAGCTTTCGCTGGCAATACACTGTAAAGAAAATGATGTTTTTTCATAAACGCGATAGATCGCTCCCGCTTATCCGACTGGCCTATTTCACGAAGCATCCGTTTCCATTCCATTTTGCTAAAACTTATAGTTATAACCGACGCGTATCACCTGCGTTTCATAATAATCTTTGCTAGTATAAGTGAAACCGTTGCCGATAATGGTGCGTTTAATTACCATGGTATTCAGCAGGTCGGTGGCATTAATAAAAATTTCTCCTTTGGATTGTTGTATTGTCTTTTTGATACCCGCATCTAGGGAGAAGCGCGCTTCCATTGTTCCTTGGGGAATAATGTCCGGTGCCATGTAAACTGCCGTCAATTGTGCCTCCAGACCATTTCTAAACCTTAAATTGTTGTTGAGCTTCACGCTGCCCGAGGTGATATTCTGTGCCGCGGCGGTAAATTGATGCTCCACCGGGTACAGATTATTAACGGTGTACGCATCGATCCGATTACGGTAGATGTTTCCATTTATATTGAACGTGTAGAAAGGTGCCACCTTTTGTTCTAACACCATTTCCATCCCTGTGTTATAGCTTTTGCCTGCATTCTGAAAAATGGCGTATACCGATGTGCTGCCCGGCACTACCGTGGAAATGCGGGTGATAGTCCCGTCCACATAACGGTGATATGCGGCGGCGTACAAACTACCACCCGACCAGGTGTTTTTGTAACCCAGCTCAATGGAATTGGTGAACTGTGGCCGCAGCGCGGGATTACCCACTTTGATAATATCCGCATCGTCGTATTTCGGGAAAATCCGGATGTCCACTTCATTAGGCCGGTCAACACGGCGATTAAAGAAGGCTGACAGCTTATTCCGGTCGTTAAGCTTATAGCTTAACCGGAAGTTCGGGAACGGTTGTGTGTAATGGTATCCATCGCTACTATAGGTCCGGTGGCCCGGGTTTACATCATACCGGATACGCACGTATTCCAGTCGCAGCCCCAGTTCCGCCTCCCATTTCGGCGTTTCGAACACGTAGTTGCCGTACACGGCTGGGATCAGTTCACGGTAGGTGGCCCAACCACCCGCCGTGGTGTCCAGTACGGAATTAAGGCCGGGAATAAAGTTCATGTCCGTTGGAATACTGCGGTTACGCAGCTTAATGCCTGTTTCGATCCGTCCGTATTTCAGGGGCTTCACATAATCGATGTTCAGGTCATATACCTGCTCGTCCGATAACAGCTTAAAGGCATCAGTGCCTTTGGAAGCAGGCAGCGTGTTGTCATAAAAATACTTTTCGTCCTCCCTATGAAATGTGTAGTTAAACCCGATATTCAGTTGGTGGCCGGGCTGCTCAAACTTACGCTGGTAGTTTGCGGTAGCCATTACGGTCGTTTTCAATTCATCTTCCAGGAATTGCCAAAGGCGCGTGCGTTGAGATAAATCCGCGTTAAAGAATGGCTGATCGCCACGGTCTATAATCTTTTCGCTGCCGAACATTCCGGATATCGTGAGCGTATTTTTATCGTTGATGAACCAGTCTATTCCCGCGCGGGAATTGAAGAAGTTAGTATTTCGGTTGCGCTTCAGCTGCTGCCTCACCACATCGCCGTTATCGTATATCCTGTTGACAAACTCGTTTTTGTTCAATGTGTGCGTGTACAGGTTGTCCGCCTGCAGGAAGGCGTTTACCTTGTTCTTGCGGTAATTCAACGACAGGGAAGGGTTGATTTTAGGCGTCATCCTGTACTGCGGACGAATGCCCGGCAGGTTCGCCTGCCGCTCCCACAGCGCACCGGCGCCTAAGGCAATGCCGGCTTTTCCGTTCCAGCCATCCTGATTATTTTTCTTCATGATGATATTGATGATACCTGCATTCCCATTTGCATCGTACCGCGAAGAGGGATTATTGATGATCTCAATTCTTTCAATGGAAGATGCGGGAATATTATCCAGGCCGTACTGACTGCCGAATCCCGTCAGCGCTGTTTGTTTCCCATCTATTAACACCGTCACTTTATCATTTCCGCGCAGTTGCACCTTGCCGTCCTGTATTGTAATACCAGGCAGGTTTTGCATGGCCTGTAGTACAGAGCCTCCGCCCTGGCTAATGTTATCCGATAGGTTATAAGTCTTTTTGTCCATGGCGAGGCTAACTGACTGTTGTTGCCCCGCTACCTCTACACCTTTCAGCTGCGATGCCGTTTCCTCAAGTTCGATGGGCGGGATATCAATGTAGGGCGACAATGTACCGACGAACAACGGCTGTGTAATCGTTTTGAATCCCATAAAAGAAGCCTCCAGCAAATAGTTCCCGGGCTTTACGCCGCTCAACGTAAATAATCCTTTCTCATTACTTGCGGCGCCGGCTACAAAGGTGCTGTCTTGTACCTTCCTTAAGATCACGTTTACATAGGGTAGGGCTACGCCGTCCTTCTTTGACTTAATCGTTCCGGATATGGAAATGCTGGGCGACTGCGCATTAACCGCCTGCGATAGAATTTGCAGCAGGGCTACAAACAATAAGATGGTAGTTGTTTTCATCGTATAGTTTTACTTGTTCTGCCGCTAAGTTCAAAAGCGATTTAGGAGAGATTTAGGAAGGGATTAAGAGTTACTTAGTATTAGATGTTTTGTACGCTTTTTTGCGAAAGGCTATTGGTTTCTGATGAAGGTGGCAATATCTGTCGACAGAAAAAAACAGATTCTCCACAGAATTGAAGTAGGGTTTCTTCATAATACAGTACCAGTCTACATTTGGCGACGCCCTCCCGAAGCTGGCGAATGTTAGCTTGTCAGTCCGAGAAATTTTTGTTTATATTTTTCACCTATTGAATTTGTTGAATATCTACGCCGAAGCTGTTACAATGGTGCTACATGGAGAAACCGGCAAGGCACAGACAGTCATATTGTGACATATGCGGGAACAATGATGCAGAATTGGGATATGCTGTTTGCGGGGGTGGTTATTTTGATGGAAAATGACATGAAGAACGAAAATGTAGATGCCACCCCCAGCATTGCCGGACTTAGGGTTACGTATAACGCCACCAAATATGGCTATACAGATGAGGAATTGCTAATGATACACAACTTTCTCGAACATCTATGTATGCTCGATGTTGATATTTTTCTCAATAGTCGCGTCGCCGATAGAAATGATATCGAAAATGAGTTTAGGAAAAAGCATAAGAAGGCTGCGTGAGCTAAAAGGCGTGTCGCGGGAGTACATAGCAAGCAGGCTAGGTATGGGCGTTACCGCTTACGGCAATATTGAGCGCGATTATGTAAAAAATTTAGCTGTAAATAAACTGTCAGAAATTGCAGACATTCTGGAGATTGATATTTGTATGATTTTACGATTTGATGCTAAAACGGATCAGTTAGTTGGAGGAGGTGTTGTAAGTCAGGCGGCTCGTTCTGAACAAGAGGCAATCACGGATGCTTTTGCAGAACTGCGCGTTGTGTTGATGATTCAACGGCAGGCCAATGAAAAAATGTTAGAGGCTTTAAATCTAGTTGTTCTTTTATTAAAACAAAAAATATGAAAATACCTATGCCTATTGTAAACACCAGCGGCTCCTGCATTAAGCAGCGGGCCGCTTTTCTTTACCCCAGGGTAAGTACCGATGACCAGGCCGACGGCTACAGCCCCGCGCACCAGGAAGACGCCCTTCAGAAATATTGCTTACGTGAAAATATTCTCGTTAGGGATGTTTTTCACGAGGACTATTCCGCCAAGACGTTCGACCGACCGGAGTTTAATAACATCCTTTCTATTATTAAAAAGAACCGCGGCACCGTTGATCTGCTGCTGATTACGAAATGGGATAGGTTTTCACGAAATTTCGCGGAAGCCTACCGGATGATCGGCGTACTAAAAAAGCTGGGCGTCGAAGTTCAGGCCATAGAACAGCCATTGGACATGGAGATTCCGGAGAGCAAAATCATGCTGGCCATCTACCTCACAGCGCCTGAGGTCGAGAACGACCGGCGTGCACTGAACACACTCCACGGCATGCGCAGGGCAAAGAAGGAGGGCCGGTATCTCGGCATCGCGCCCCGTGGTTATTTTAATGGCAGGGATGCCGCTAACAAACCGCTGCTTATCCCGAATAAAGATGCCGCAACGGTTAAGTGGTGTTTTGAAGAAATGTCCAGGGAGCTTTTCGACATACAGGCGTTATGGCGCATGGCTCGCCAGCGAGGATTGAAAGTGCAAAAGAGCCAATTTTGGAGCATGTTGCGCAATCCTATTTACTGCGGAAAAGTATTCGTGGCTGCTTATAAAACCGAACCAGCACATTGCGTGAGCGGCATCCACCAACCGCTTATTACGGAACATCTTTTCAATGAGGTGCAGGATGTATTGCAGGGGAGGCGCCGCAAAATCAGGGTTGACGCAAATTACCATATTACCGAAAGCCTTCCCTTGCGTGGCTTTCTTGTTTGCAGTCAATGCGGGCAGCCGCTTACAGGCAGTGGCTCAAAAGGAAATGGAGGGATTTATTACTATTACCATTGCGCTCCCGCGCGAAAATGCAAAGAACGTTTCCGGGCAACGGACGCGAACGAGGCGTTCGTCAAATTGCTCCAAGGGATAGCCGTCAATTCGGACATACTGCGCGCGTATGCGGCTATGGTGTATAAGAACCTGGAGAAAGGACAAGTAAATGATAAAGCCGAGCTGTCCGCGATTGATGATTCCATAGTAAAAATTGGCATCCGCCTCCAAAACGCCCGTAGCATCTTATTGGATGGCGAGTTACCGATGGCGGAGTACAACCAGATCAAATCGGATTTGCTGCGAGAACAGGAGGTACTTGCGGAGCGAAAGAACGCGCTTTTACAAAAGCCGAAAATCACAGAGGAATTTTTAAGGGCAGGCGGGGACATACTTGCGAACATTGCCGTGCGCTTTAATAACGCCACTTCGGAAGAAAAAAAGAAGATCATCGGTTCTATCTTTCCGGGAAAGTTAATTTTTCAGGAAAAAAAGTTCGAACCACGGAGCCGAATGTCGGATCAAGTCAAATTCTTGGGGGCTGACAAAAAAGCTGTTTCTTTGTGATGTAGTAACGTTATAGCAGCTTGGACCAGAATTATAAACAACTCATAGAACTACTATTGCCAGCCGGGATTTTGGATTATTTTGAACTCACCAATAGTACAAAGAATGCTAAGGGTATAAGTATTTATCTTGAGGAGAAGAATATCATACCCGAGGAATACAAAGATCAGCTACTGCATTCAAAAGGGTTCTTGCCAGAAACTTCTATTGAAGATTTTCCTATCCGCGGCCACAAGGTAGCATTACGGATAAAACGCCGTCGCTGGGTGGTTCAGCCGACTGGTCAAATAGTAACCAGGAACTGGACACTGGTGATAGAAGGGACGCGAATGACAACGGAATTCGGTCTTTTTTTAAAAGGCATATTTGGATAAATACCCTATCAGTCCTTTACAATTAGGGCATTTCTTTCAGGTAGATGGAAAACAACTTCAACAACAATATAAAAATCACCTTAGCGGCTTTCATCAATGGACCCAAAAGCAGCATTGCGCTGAATGGATGTTATTTGAAGATAATATCGGCCCTTTCCTCAGTATTGACGAAACAGCTTTTTCAAGCGGAGAACTTTATACCATAGTTACTAATAAGGCCGCAAGAGGGCGTAAAGGGTCTATAGTGGCCATGATCAGGGGTACGCAGGCTGATCAGCTAATCGCTATTTTACAGAAGATTCCCAAACGACGTCGGGACAAGGTACAGGAGGTGACTATCGATATGGCAGCCAGTCTCAACCTGGCAGTTAAACGCTGTTTCCCCAATGCGGACAGAGTAATCGATCGTTTCCATGTACAACAACTGGCTTTTGACGCCGTTCAGGAAATAAGGATACAATATCGCTGGGAAGCGCTGGAGCAGGAAAATGAGGCTTATGACCAGGCTAAAAAGCAGCAGGTTCCTTATTGTCCTGAAGTATTGCCTAATGGAGATACGGTTAAACAACTCCTTGCCCGCAGCCGGTATTTATTGTTTAAGCACTCCCGATTATGGACAAGGGAACAGCAGCAAAGGGCTCAGCTATTATTTAATCGGTATCCGATTATCCAAAAGGCTTATCAGTTATCCCTACGACTGGGTGAAGTATTTCGACAATGTAAGAGTAAACAGGAGGCTTTTAAAAAGCTGGCTCTGTGGTATAACGATGTGGAAAATACAGGCCTGGCGTCATTCAGAACCCTTTCCAGAACCATCCAAACCCACTATCTCGGGATACTCAACTTCTTCAATAACAGAGCCACAAACGCTTCTGCCGAATCCTTTAATGCTAAGATAAAATCGTTCAGGAATGCAATGAGAGGTGTCAGAGACGTAGAATTCTTTCTCTTCAGGCTGAATAAATTGTATGCGTAGACATTCAATCCCTCAACTTTTCAACTTGATCCGAATGTCTTGCTTGAGTTGATTAGCAGGACTGGAAAGGATTTGAACGGGCCTAAAAAGGAAAAGGTTGGAGATATCTCCAACCTTTCCGCTCTTGTGCCCAGAACTGGATTCGAACCAGCACACCGTTGCCGGCGCTGCGACCTGAACACAGTGCGTCTACCAATTTCGCCATCTGGGCATCATTCCTTTTGTGTCAGGGAGTGCAAAGGTAAACAAGTTGATTTAATTTCCAAATTTTTGTTGCCGTGCGATAAAAAATTATTTGGCTGCCGCATTGTGAAGGTCTTTGTCAATGTTGTTGAACACGTATTCATGCTCCTGCTCGATGCCTAAACGTTCCATTGGTTCCCAGTAAAACCTGGGGGTTAAAACGGAGGTGTAGGTGGTGATGCGGGTCATCTTACAACCGTTGTTGCCAGCGGGTTCAAAGTAATAGATGGCTTCTTTAAAGCCAAGCCAGTTGCGGCCAACGAGATTGTAATCAAGTACGTCCATGCGTAACACTTTGCCACGTTCCAGTTCGGTGATGCGCTCTACGATGGAGCCGCCTCCAAAATCGGCGTTGCTTAAACGGCCACCGCGGAAATAACAGGTACGCAGTCCGCCCACTTCTTCTTTTTCCAGCACGCATTTAATGGGAATGGGAAGATCAAGTTTCAGGAGGAAGGGCTTTTCTGCATCAACGGTATCAACGGACTTAATAGCGTCGTACACTTGCTCGGGGGTGTAATTGAAATAACGCGCTGATTTCACTTCGATCACTACTTCTTTTTCCTTCTTCATGTAATGCTCGGTGGGCGCGGCAATCAGGAATGGGATAAGGGGCAGGATGAGGATAGGCAGCTTGTTGGTCTCTTTGATCAGCCTGTAACGCCTTACTAATCGCGCGATCACGTACCCCAGGAAGATGAATGGCACGACCAGGCCGATGGCCATTACGATACAGATGATGCCGGAAAGCCCCGGGATGTAAATCCCGATCAGCATGATGATGGTGGTGATGATGGCGCCCCATAAGGCATACATCCGCACTTTCATGGTACCGATGGCCACCCCCAGTACAACGGGAAGCAGGCCGAATAACACCCAGCTATAATCAACCAGGCCGTAGAACAGGAACGCGATGCCCGTCCCGATAAAGATGAGTGTAATGATAATGGATAAACGAAAACTTTCGTCTTTCAGGATCTTTTTCATGGTATAGGAAACTTTGGGTTACGACGCAAGGTAGGATAAAAAAGGACGCCTTTTCCTGGCGTCCTTTCTAAATTTTTCAGGCAGTAACGGTTTTTACGACTCCCCTGAAGTAACCAGCTGATTCGGCAATGCCTGGCAGCGGATCACTCATGTCTTTTTCATACTCAATTGCGCAGATACCCTGGTACTTAATCTTTTCGAGTGACTTGATCAGTCCTGCAAAATCGATCACACCCCGGCCGATTTCTACGGCTTTGCCATCTTTCGATCCAACGGTAACATCCTTAATATGCAGATCGAATATCTTGTCTTTATACTCGCGGATCGCTTTGCCCGGCTCCTCTCCTGCCCTCATGGCGTGGCCGATATCGATACAGAGGCCCATGCGGGGATCGCGGTTTTTAAGGAGGCCGATCACATTGGCCGGACCAGGATACAGTTTATCCTCCGGACCATGGTTATGAATGGCCAGTTTGATGCCATACTCCTTTACTTTCTTTTCCGTATGATCCAGCAGCTCGGGATTGGGTACGCCAACGATCATCGGAACGCCTACACGTTTTGCGTAGGCAAAGGCTTCGTCCACTGCTTTTTCTGTTTTCATATAGATAACGCCCACGGCATATACGTTGATTCCCGCCGCAGCAAACTTGCCTTTCACCTCGGCAATCTTTTCGTCGGAGGCATTCAGGGGCAGATGAATATCTTTTACGGAGATGTGTTTAATTCCTACCCGCTTCATCATAGCAATGGCCTGGTCCACATCGAACTTGGCGAAGGTATAACCGGCCATGCCGATGTTTACGTCGGTGTTCTTATTACCCTTTACCTGCACGGCGGCTACAGAAGCCAGGGGTGCAACGGCGGTGGCAGCAACGCCGAGGGCGGATTGCAACAGGAAGTTTCTTCTGGAAGACATATTGTTTTAATTTTTATAGTAAAACTGATCACATCGGCGCTGCTCATAACGTGGCCCTGAAGCTCCGGCACCGGCGGATGAATAACAAGATGGTGAATTTTCGGGATTTATTCTACAGTAATTACATGAACGTTCGATTGCATAATTTAAAAGAGGTAAAATAGTATCAAACAATAATGGGATGACGCAGGCGCCATCCCGTTATCATATCTATACCAGCAAGTTTTCGGGATCGCACGCAGAGCCGTCCTACCTGCATTCCCAATTGCCGGTAAACAGGTACTAATTCTACTGTAATTCTACTGTAATCCTACTACAACTCCGATACACGAGGCTTCCCATCCCTCTGAAACTCCTATGCTACTTCATGTAAAGTAGCCAGTAATCCTACTGCAACTCCACTACTTCCCCGCTACCAGCTTCAACTTCTCCGGATCCAGCATGCTCAGTACCTGGGTAATTACCCCGCCCTGTATCTCCAGCACCTGGCAGGCGGTTAAACGGCTGTTGTCATAGTACAGGATGGCGGGTTGATGATTAACAACTGCCAGGTGGATGGTATAGTTTTGCTGGAAGGTCTTATACACATACTGCAGCAAACCAGCCACCTTGTCGGCGCCCTGGCAATGACGCATTACCAGTTGCATACCCGGGCCACCATCGGCGTAGAAGGCGATGTCGGCGGATAATAACTTCTCCAGCCGGGCAACATCTCCGCTTTGAATGGCGCCGATGTACTGTTCGATCATCCGGAAGCCTTCGTCCTGGCGCGGGAGTGCAGCGGGTTGGCGGGATTTTTCCAACCTGGCTTTGGCGCGGCTGAGCAGTTTACGGCTATTCTCGACCGTAAAGCCTAACACTTCGGCAATGTCCTCATGGGAATAGGAAAAAGCTTCTTTCAGGATAAATACAGCCCGTTCCCGCGGGTTTAACTGCTCCAGCAGCACCAGCATCGAGTAGGATACGATGTCACGGGTATGCAGGCTGCTATCGGCTTGCTCGGTGGCGATGGGTTCGGGCAGCCATACCTCCTCGGTGCTAAGCACTCTTCGTTTTGCCTTCAGGTTGATGCTCTGGTTAATGACGGCTTTCACCAGGTAGCCTTTTTCGTTTTCGATGTGACTGCGATCGACGGCTACGTAGTGACCCAGCACGTCCTGGATGGCATCGCGGGCATCCTCGGCGGAACCGAGGATGTTGTACGCGTAGGGGAATAACTCTTGCTGATAATTGTTGATCATAGTTAAGCATATTGTCCAACCTGGTAGCTGCCGGCTACTGGCCTGAAAGTTTTGTTGATGCGGTTCCAAACATTAGTAAGGCTAACAGCCAATGCAAGGTCGGCGATTTCGGCGAGGGTGAAAAATTGCTGCAATTGTGCAAACAGGGCGTCTTCTATATCCTGGCTGGATGCATTTGTTAAGGCCTCCGCATAGGCAAGCGCCACGCGCTCCTGCTCGGTGTACCAGGAAAATTCGCGCCAGGCAGCCAGGCCATGTAAACGTTCCTGCAATTCACCTTTGGCCATGGCCTCCTTATGCCCCATGTCCAGGCAATAGGCGCAACCGTTAATCTGCGACACGCGGTAGTGCAACAGTTCCAGCAACAGGGGATCGAGGGTGCTCTTTTTAATGTACATGCCCGACTTCATCAGTCCGTCGGCAAATCCTTTGTTTACATCCTGGTAAGAAATTCTTGTGGTCATTGTTAATCCGTTTTTAAAATGAGGTAGATAATGTGGTTACGGAATAATGACCGGCATGGAAATAAAAACGTGACAGCTTTTTGAAAAAAAGAAAAATGGCTGTCACCGTATCACGGAGCAGCCATTTTCTACCTCTGTATTTATACCCCTAAACCTTTAATAAAGTTTTCATGAGGATGATTTCCTAAACTGGTATATACACAGAAAAAACCGGGCCAAAACTAAGTAATAACGTCCACCATCGCGCTTGCGCGGATGAAGTTGCTTGTCCCTCCACACTCGCTGTGGCGAAACCACGCCACTTTACATAAATTTATCATGCAACTAAAGTACTAGTTCATCTGCCCGGAAAAAGCTGTTCATTTGTAGCGTATAAACCCTTATCTATCCATGAAAAATACCCTTACCTGCGCCGGCCTGCTGGCCGCCTGTATGTTTACCGCCTCTGCCTGTAAGAAAGACGACAACAAGACTCAAACGGCCCATGAAAAGAACGTCGCGCTTATCACCGACAGAAACTGGAACATCGCTTTTAATGGCTACGACAATAATGGCGATGGCGTACTCGATTACAATTATATGGATGGTCCAGACAACTCCCTGGCAGCATGTATAATAGACGATGAGTGGGAATTTCGCAGCGACAGCACGTTCTTTATGCGACTCAAAGGAGAAGATAATTGCGCCACAGAGGATGGCGGCCCGTTCCCCTGGAGCCTGAGCAAAGACAGCAAGACGATCAATTACAGCGGCACGATCAATAATGTATTGCTGCTGAACGATACTGCCTTCCAATTTTCCCAGGAGGTAAATGGTGAAACGCATTACACGCATTTTCGCCGGGCAAAGAAATAATACAACCGTTAAAAATGAATGGAGGCTGCCCGTAACAGGCAGCCTCTTCATTTTGTATCGTAAATGCTTATCTTGCAGCGCATTTGACCGTTCAAGCAATGAAAAACCTGTTCCAGCTACTGTTGCCGGCCACCCTGTTTGCAGGATGCCAGCAACGTGAAAATTCCGCGCGCGAAATGAGCGAACCGGATACGCTCGTTGTGAGCCGTCCGCAGGCAACCGCCGAATCACTGATCGTTCCGGGCCAGTCGGCCGGACAACTCCACATCAACGGCGACGCTGCCAAAGCGACCAGGTTGCTGGGCAAACCAGACAGCACTGATGCCGGCATGGGCAAGTTACTGGCAGTGTGGTTCTCGCAGCACCATCGGGGCGATGATCTTACAGCCGTTTACGCTGAACGTAATATGGGTGTTGATGAAACTGCCCGCATCCGTATGATCCGCGTCACCTCTCCTGCCTACGCTACTGCCGAAGGTATTCATACCGGCAAAAGCATCGCCGACGTCCGGCAGCATTATCAACTTACGGCAGAAGCTACGTTTACGCACTTCGATTACCGCTACACGGTGTTCGGTACCAACGAGGGTATTGCTTTCGAGATCAACAGCGACAGCCTGCTTACAGGCATTATCGTGCGTGACACCGGGCGCCTTGCTAAAAAGGGCTATCTGCCTTTTCATCCTAACCATACGAAACTATAACACCTCCAGCTCGTCCCGCGTAGGCATAGGCGGAAACTTCACATGAGGTTCTGCCTGGTACCAGTATACTACGGACGATATATCTGATTGCTGCTTTAAATAACGGCCGCCCGAGCGCCAGCCAAGATCCTGTATGGTTACACGCAGGTCTTTGTGAAAGCGCACGGGGTCAACAATATGCCAGCGATACATGCCAAATCGCTGCCTCGCACGATAGGTACCATCGGAGCCGATTACCTGGTGCAGACCGGCGTAAGGCGTGCAAAACGGTATATACTTGCCCCCGCGATCGAAATTGTAAGAACCGCAGAAGTAATCTTCCGTGCCGGTGCCGCAAATCGTGGGGAACTGTTTATCGCCATCGATAAAGAACTTGATCTCGCCTTCGCCCCACCAGCCATTATTGTTTACGCTCAATGCCATGTAAGTACCCACGAATTGGCCTTTACCACGAATATTATCGATCAGTACATAGTCCGAAGCCGTATCCGGCCTGGCCTGGCGGAACTGGGCATGAAAGTACGCATCGGCCGGCACTTCCGTAAGTGTATAATCGATCTGGTAATACAAAGTCATTTGCTCTGTATTGATGTTTTCCATTGTAATGCGGCACTTTTTACGGAATGGCATGGTCCAGTAGGAATTGAAGGCGCTGCCGGGATTAACGGTGATGGGCAGTGAGTTCAGGGGAGCATACTCATTAAAGGCCATCCCAAAGAAATCGCCTACAGGGCATTCGATAGATGGATCTTTTTCATCGTCCCAATACACGCGTAGAATAGAGTAACGCCAGGTGCCGGTGGGCGTCATCCAGATGTGCTGAATCGCACCCGGACCCATAATCTCACCCAAAGTAAATGTTTCTCCAGGTTTGATGATTACATAAGGATTCACTTTCCAACCCTGACCGAGGTCGCGGGCGGCATTGGTCGCATTGGCGGTATTGGCGGGTGCATCTTTACGGGGAATCGCCATGCCGCCTTTCCCTTTTTCACCAGTAAAGTTTTCGGGGCTGATGGAACGGGTTTGCGCAGCTGATAAACGGAAGAGGTTGCCGAGGTTCATATCCAGACCGTTAAAGCCGCCAGCCTGCTGGCTAAAGGCGCGGGTCATCAACATACAGCAGAGTAGCAAGAGGGGTAGTTTTTTCATAATGACGTTTTGTGGATGCTTAAATTAACAAATCCGGCTGCAGAATGGCCGTAAATTTGACGTATGGTCTGACAAAAACGTATTGCCATGTTTACAAACACCAAAGCAATCAGTGGATTTTCGGTAAACGATCTGCAGGCAGCCAGGGCATTTTATCAAGATGTACTGGGCATAAAAGTAACGGCGGAAGATGAAATGCCGGTACTGCAACTACACATTGCAGGCAGCACGCCTATCATGGTTTACGAAAAAGGCAACCACGAGCCGGCTACTTACACGGTACTCAACTTTCCGGTAGATGATATTGATACTGCGGTAGATGCGCTGCGCGCGAAAGGCGTCACGTTCCTGCAATATGAAGGTGATATCAAAACAGATGAAAAAGGCATTTCCCGTGATAACGGAGGCCCGGCCATCGCCTGGTTCGAGGATCCGGCGGGGAATATTTTCTCTGTATTAAAAATGTAGAACGTTACTCTGTCCTTAAACTCTTCACCGGGTTCATTTGCGCGGTGCGTATGGTTTGTGCGATGATGAGTATCACGGTAATCGCCGCCAGCGACATGATCGTCAATGCGAACGGCATCGCCGTTATAGGGATATGGTACACGTAATCCTGCAACCAATGCAGCATCAGGAAATAAGCGACCGGACAGGCCAGCAGCATGGCTACTAACAATACCGTCAGCATATCTTTTACAAAGAGGGATACAATGCCTGCTACGGATGCTCCCAGTACTTTTCGCACCCCAATTTCTTTCGTGCGCTTGTGCACGTTGAGTGATACAGTACCGAGAATGCCCAGCAGCGCAATCAGCAAAGCAAGCGCAGTGGCAATGTAAGCCGCCTGTTTTAGCTGCATCTCTGTCGCGTATACCTGCGCCAGTGTTTCGTCCATAAACTTGTATTCGAATGGCGCGCCAGGCATTAGTTCTTCCCATTTGTGCTTAACTGCTGCCAGGGAAGCGGTAAGGTTACCGGATTGCAGGCGTACGGACAAGTAGCGATAGAGCGGAACCTGGCTTACATGGGTAAACACGATGGGCTGTATGGCCTGTTGCATCGTACCGAAATGGAAGTCTTTCATCACTCCTGTTACATTAAGTACGGTGGTAGTTTGCGCGATTTTTATCTGTCGGCCCGTGGCTTCCTGTGGCTGCCAGCCCAATGCTTTGGCCATCGTTTCATTGATCACCACGCCCGAGCTGTCCATCTGCCCGCCCTTCTCTTTAAAAAAGCGACCGCCCTTCATCGCTACATCGTACGTGCGCGCAAAGGCTTCGTCGGTAATCAGCATATAGGCAGAGATCACCTCATCCGCATCGCCACCGGGACGCTGTATGCTGATATTATTGCCATTGTTGCCGTCCGGCACTTCGTACGACAGCGACACTTCTTTTACCTGTGGTATTTCGGACAAACGATCACGTACAGATAACATGTGCGCCACCCCTTCGGGCGTCCAGTTGCGGGGCACCTGTGCCGATAACAGGTGCGACTTATCATACCCCAGCGAACTGCCGAAAAACAGCTGCACCTGCCGCGATACGATCACCGCACCAATCAATACGACGGCGGCCGTAAAGAACTGGAAACCCACCAATGACTGCCGCATCCAGCGGTGATCTTTGCCGGACTTCATTTTTCCTTTTAACGAGTCCACCGACTTAAAGGACGAGAGTATGAAAGCAGGATACAAGCCTGCCATAAAGCCCGTAACCAGGATCAGCAAAAGCGGAAAAACTACGAACCAGGCGGGAAAATCGCCCAACGCGGGCAACGGCCTGTTCAGCGCACGGTTCACTAGTGGCCGCACTAATGGATAGATCGCTAACGCCAACACTGCCGAGAACGAAACAAGAATAGTCGACTCTACCAGGAACTGCGCTACCAGTTGACGCTTCACTCCACCCAAAGCCTTCCTGACACCGATCTCTTTTAACCTGGAAGCAGCGCGGCTTACAGACATATTTACAAAGTTGACGATCGCCATCAGCAGAATAAACAATCCTATGCCCGAAAGGGTGTAAAGCATGCGGCGTACCAGGCCGTTATCGCGTTCAAAGTAATAATCATCCAGTTGGGAAAGTTGAGGGGTAAGATTGGCTGACACTGCGGCACTGGCATTAGCTGCGACCAGGTCTTTAATGGGTTTGTCCAGCTGCTCGGGCCGCACGCCCGGTTGTAACTGTATAAAACCGGCAATGTATGGGTTGTTCCAACTCTCGATATCGCGACCAAAGTGTTTGGCGGCGGTAATGGGTATAAAGAAGTCGCTGGTTTCGGCCCGGGAAATATCTGTAATCACATTCGTAAACGGTTTCCTGATCACAGTAGTTACCTGGAAATCACTTTTGACGCCAGCAAAGTTTTCGATACTGATGGTTTGTCCTGCCACGTCGGCTTTACCAAAATACTTCACCGCTGCCTTATCTGTAATGATCACACTAAACGGATCAGACGAAGGTTGCCTGCTGCCATCTACAACCTGAAGGCCATACATATCAAGAAGTGAAGTATCGCCCACCTGTAGGCTTTCGCGAAAGGCCTTCTCCCCTTTCGAGGCAGTCACCGTAATACCATCCCAGCGGTAATAGTTTTTCACGAGTGCAGGGTACTGTTCTTTCAGCACTTTAGGCAGCATGCCCAGCGTAGCGAGCTCGAAGCCCATGTTAGGCTGCTTCCACTCACTGCGGATGATGTATTGCTGTCCGCGGTCTTTGATGTCGCGGTTTACACTAAACTCGTTCCACACATAAGCCAGTACGAACAAGGTAAAGGCGAGGCCCGCAGCGAGGCCGATCACGTTCAGCGAAGAATAGAAACGGCTTCTGAAGATGTTTCTCCAACCTGTTTTGATGTAATTACGCAGCATATACGACCAATTGGTAGTTACAGATAGCTTTCGTAACCAAAGCCAATGCCACAGAAAAGATCATTGCAAATCAAGCATTTACAAAGACTAACCGGCATTATCTGTCCGGTTTTGATACAAGGCCTGTCCGTTAGCGGAATATCTTAACACCGCCTTCATGCCCCATGATCACTTGCTGCGCCAGCCCGGTAAACAACCCATGCTCTACCACACCAACGATACCGTTCAGGGCGTCAGACAAAGCGACGGGGTCGGAAATCTTTTTAAAATCAGCATCAATGATCACATTCCCTTCATCGGTAATAAAAGGTTGACCATTTACCTGCCGGACAACGCCATCGCCGCCCAGCTTCGCCAGCTGCGCCATCACATATCGCGAAGCGAAAGGAATGACTTCGACAGGCAGTTTAAACTTACCCAGGAAGGCTACGTGTTTGGAAGAATCTGCAATAATGATCTGCTGCGTAGTTTTAGACGCCACGATCTTTTCCTTCAGCAAGGCACCGCCACCACCTTTGATCAGATGCAGCTGCTCAGTAAACTCATCTGCCCCGTCTATCGTAATATCGATCGTATCGATCGAGTTGATATCGATGAGGGGAATGCCCAGTTGACGGGCCATTTGGGCGGTATTGTCAGATGTGGGAATGCCTTTGATCTGCAAGCCCTGCTTCACCCTTTCCGCGATTGCCTTTACCGCAAACTCCGCGGTGGAGCCGGTACCCAGGCCTACGACCTGCGCGTCTTTTACCATTGCTACTGCCGCTTCGGCGGCTATTCTTTTTTCTGCAATAAGATCTGTTGCCATGACTACGCGGTTTAACACATCGAATGTACAATAAAAAAACCCGCTGCCGTGCGGTACAGGCAGCGGGTTTTCGCTTAAATGTTGTATTATTTACCGGTGATCACAAAAGTGAACTTCGCTTTCGGCAGGTCCTTCACCGTAGTAAAGTTGATGCGATAGATGTTATCGCCCCACTTCTGTTTAATACCCTCGTCTTCCATCGCCTGCAGCTTCACCTTTTCTACATTCGCACCGAACAGTTTTTCGGGGTAATGAATGTAGAAGTCTTTTGCCTCGCCCTTTTCAGACTTCCAATGCACCACTATTTTCCCGGGGGATATGAGCGCTGCCGGGAAACAGGTGACCAAATGTTCGACAATATTACCACCCTGCTTAAGCACAATATCCTCGCTTATCTCTACCTTTTTACCTTTCGTGAAAAGAATGTTGCGCTGCCATTTTTCAATGCCGGCCGCTTCGGGATAGGCATCTTTCAGGTCGAGCGAGAACTTAGTATACCATTTGCCCCGCATATAATCCACCTTGCCTGCCTTATATTTCATGCCCGGCAACTGCGTCTGACCATTTACCGTAGGCAGGTTGTGATAGTCGGAACGGTTGTACCAGATGTCGTACCGTTTATCGCTGAACGTTTTCGCCGTGTACGTACCACGGCCCACATCGATCAGCAGGGGCTGGCCATCGTAGTATACCACGTAATTGCCAATATCGTTGTGGTTGTGACTTTCGTCGTTATGCCCGCCTTTCGCCGCGACGAAGTAACCGTCGGTAGAACCATTCAAGTCGCGGGATACGAAAACCTGCAGATCAGGCAGCCAACTGTCGGCCGGCAATGGCAGGCCTTTTTCCGCCTTGGCAAACTCGTCCTGCATAAATATTTCGAACAGGTTGCGGAAGTAGTGGTAGCGCGTAAGTTTAGCAGGTGCTTTCCCATCGATGTAATAAGCACCGAAACGCATCATATCCGCATCTTTGATCGCTTTGCCGTAACGATAGATCATCGCACCGTCCATATTCGGTTGCGGATCTGCATCTGCAAAGTTTAAAAAGTATTTACGACTGATCTGCGCGCGGTAAATATAGCGCCCCATGTTACGTACTTTCTCATCTTCAAATACATAGTTGAATGCATCATTGCTCGCCAGGTTCAGCATGGCCAGGTTATCGTACAGCGAAGCCGCCGCTGCGCCCCAGTAGCTCGGACCTTCATCGCAGCCACCATCGGCCGGGTAAGGGTTCAGGAAGGCGTCGAGGGTTTGCAGCAGTTTGTGTACGGCAGCCGTGCGTTTAGTGTCGTCTTTTTCGAGCAACAGCACAGCGTTTAACCAGTTGGAGCAGATCCAGGGGTTCCAGTTATTGGGCGGGCGGCCTTGTGAGTTGGCGGCCATCCATCCGTGATGCTGGTTCATTAATGGTTCAAAGATGCGGTAATTCGTTTCATGGTAGATGCGTTTGCGTACCTGCAACGATACTTCGTCCAGCTTATCACCCACGAAATAATCGACCCAGGCGAGCAGCGTGGCTGTTTCGGCAGAAAAGAGTTCCACGAAAGGCTTCGACACATCCGGTAATCCCGAATGGGGTTTATTCCTGGGCAGATGCGCCGACGCGCCCCAGAAAGACTCTTCGCAAATCGCCCATACACCGTTAATGATATCGTCCGTAAACCGGCCCTTGTCTTCAAACACCTCCGCCAGCAACAGGTAACCCAGCGCTTCGCGTTTAATGTTGGCAATGTCCTGGTAGTCGCTGCGATTGCCGTTGCGTACGATCAGCAATGATTTAGTGGCGGGAATAGTGGGCCAGGTAAAGCCGATAAAACTTTCCGCTTTTTTGATTACCGCCGCTTTGGTTGCTGCATCAGCTTTGGCCCATCCGGACTTATCCTGCCGCTTGGGAAAGGGCGTCCACTTCGCTTGTGGTATCAGTATCTTCCCTAATTCTTCCTTTGAATATTTGCCGCTCAGCAGGTTTTGTTTCGACTGCTGTGCCCGGGCCAACGCTGTGCCTGTAAATAACAGCACGACCATCATCAAATAACGCATGTGTCTTCTTTTTTTAACCAGATCAGTGTATCCCGTTCGCGTAATGCTAGTAAGTCCAGCCAACCAGCTGCAGCATCGGGTTATAGTAATTGTTATGTTTCTGATAAAGTGGCGCCAGGTCCAGCTGTGGGTACTTTCGTTTAGCCATGACTGCTAATTCCAGGTAGCCGTCTGTGTCCATATGTTTAATCTGCTGATGCTGCCAGGTTTGTTTGCCTTCTGCAAATGGCAGCAGCCAACTGAATGCTTTCTCTATCGTTTTGCCGGAGGCGGTTTTATATTGCCATAAATCTACGTTTACATTTTCGGCCAGCAAAGCCAGTTCAAAAAATGCTTTCAGGTTCATTTGTGAATAGTTCCAGGAGAGCGTGCGGGCCAGCTCGTGCGGTTGACTGCCATCTTGCTTCAACTGGCTTTCAATGCGCGCCTTCGTTTGCTGCTCCAACCACAGTCGCGCCGAATCTTTCTGTTCCGTGAACAAGGCGATGGCCACCGCCTGTACATCGTACCAGGTGCCATGGTTATTCTTTTCATCCGCCTCATCCAATCCCACCGGGCTGGTACGCATCCAGGTTAAATATTGGTTAAACCATTGTTGAATGGCTTTGTAATCGGCTTTAGGAAGCGCGCCGGAGTTTTTCAGCAGCTGCATCCCATCGATGAGTTTATCGGCGTTACGCGTATCGATCAGCCCAATGCCACGGCCATCTGTAATACCGGGTATCGCCTGTCCGTAATTGAGGTTCGGGTTCATGCGCGTAGCCGTGTCGATGTACCAGGTGCGCAGCAATTTCGCGGCATGCCTTGCATAAGCTTCTTTCCCTGTAAAATACCAGCCAATCGCCAGCGTGTATACTTCCCGGTTAAGCGATGATTGAAAGTCCGCATCCCTGATCGTGTAACGTTCGGGGTTAATCTGGCCGTCTTTACGAATGTAGGGCAAACCGTCAGCCTTGGACGAATCCGGCCACCAGTAGGGACCTACACTCATGTAATCGTGCTTATCGCCACTGGGAGGCACTTTGCTTTTATACGTTACGGAATACGGACCGCGCGTGAGCAAGGTATCACATTCCTTCACCAGCCAGGCTAGCGCCTTCAGCGTTGCCGGGTCTTTACGCGTTATCTTACGGCGGGTTTCCTGCAGCATTTCTTTTTTGAGCAGAAACGTTTCCTGTGCGTGGACGGTGGCACAGGCGGTCAGGCATAACATTATCAATAGTGTTCTCATGTACATGGTTTAAATATAAATCAACAGGGGCTATTATAAAACAGCCCCTGTACATGCATCCTTTCACTCATTGTTACAGGGGATAGCGCTTGATACTGATCGTTGCGCCCTTGCCTGCATTATCTATCTTATTAATGTAGATATATGCCCTGTATTTTTTATCGGCCGTTTCTACCCAAATGCCTGCTTCCGCTTTCATGTTGATCGCGTAATTCGGTGCATTGGTAAAATCGGTCTTCTCGAAATCGATATCGTCGATAAACACATTATAAGCTGCTCTCGACAACTGCACATCCCGCAGTCCCCAGGCTTTTACAAGCTTACAACTGTTTGTGAGTCCTACGGGTATAGTAGCACCCTGCAGGTATTGTGCTTCGGCTACAGGTGATACGAACGCGTGGTTATAAGTAGCATTCGTCAGCGCGCGGTAAATATATACCAGGTCGATGGCAGCGCCCTTAGTGCCGGCATCTGCGGCATTGTACACCGCCATATCTGCAATAGAAATAAAACAGTTGCCGGCGTCTTTCACCACCATGTCCAGCTTCATATCCATTTTAGACACGTTGTAAGGCCCCATTTTATAAGTTACCTTTTCGCCATCGCTGCTTTGAGCGCTGAAGGTAAAGCTCACCGCTTTGCCACGTGCGGCGTCGGGAACGTTGTAGAAGTAACGCAGCGTGGCGGCCGATGTATCGACTGTAAAGTCAACCTTCGTTACGGCGCCTGTGCTTACGGATGGCGCGCCAATCACTACACCTACATCTTGTCCGGCTCCATTCGTGTAAAACGACCGGTGTTCGAGATAAGTGGGACCAGCACCGGCGATGGTCGCTTCTACCTGTGCGTTGCTCAGTTTACCTTTGGCGGGCGGCAGGGCCATGGCATAGGCAAATTCGATGTTGTTGCCTACGATGTTCGGTCCCATCGATCGTTTGATCACGTCGTTCTGCAGGCGGTTTTCCGGCACAGGCGTTTCGTAGCCCTCATCTTCTGAGCAGGCGGCAAAGGCTACGGGCAGCAAAAGCAGTAATAATATATTCCTGATTAACATGTTAGTTCATTTTAAGGTGATCACTATTGCTTTACGGTTACGTAAACAGTGTACGTCCGTTTGATCTTCCTGTTACCGGAAATAACGGTGTACTTACGCGGAGCTGCCAGGTCGGAGAAGTCGGTCTTTACGACTTTCGGATCCAGCTTGCAATCCTGCGCCAGGCTAAATACCGGGTAAATGTTTTTCAGATCAGTACCAAAAAACACCGTTACGTTGATCGTCAGCGCCGAGGTATCTACCAAAGTGGGCCCCGTACGAACGGTTTGCTGATCCGCGCCAAGCAGGTCGAGATCGGTGATGAAACACTCGGTACGACTGGTGATCAGCAACCCGTCTTCATCCACCGGGAATTCCTTTTTACAGCCGTTTAACACGAGTGCGGCTGTTACTATCAATATGGAGAATACAAAAAACTTTTTCATGTTGATGGGTTTTAGAAGTTACAGCCAGGGCGTGTTCTGAGTCAGGTTTGGATTACGGTCACGCTCACCGGTCGGGATGCGCCAGATGTAAAACTGCTGGTAATTCCTTTCGGGCTGGTTCTGGTAAAACTGTTGTACCTGGCCGCCATGTGTATCTCTCATCCACACGCCTGCAGAACCGGGAGCGCCCCATATCTGCTCCAGTTTACGCCAGCGGCGGATGTCGAAGTAGCGATGCCCTTCTGCCAGCAATTCAATGATCCTTTCCTGTTCAATCGCTTCAAGGAACGCTTCTTTATTTGCGGTTTTAGCAGGTGCCAGTGCGGGCAAATTACCGCGACGACGAATCCTGTTCAGCAAATCGATCGCGTCCGCCTGCGGCCCGGAAACGGCGTTGGTAGCTTCTGCATACATCAGGAACACATCTGCCAGTCGCATTACCGGGAAGGCATAATCGCCATCGCTGCGGCCCTGACCAGCATAGTTGCGCAGGTACTTGCGAAATACGTAGCCGGAGTTGGTACCATCGGTGTTATAAGGATTGTAGGTCACACCACCAATAGTAATGGGCTGCGTCCAGGTTTTGTAAAGGAAAGGCACCCAGCCGGTAGACTTCAATGCGGCCATGCCCACGCTCATTTCATAATCCCACATGATAGACGCCTTCATGCGATAATCGCGGCCGGCATAGCTTTGTGGGTTGATGGCGGAGTTAACGGCGGTGCGCGCACCCGCTACACTCGGATCGGTTGGTACCAGTTTAGGCGCGTAGTCACCAGTAGCAATCAACTGGTATCGATCGGCAATTTCATAACGCGGCGACACCCAGCACTGCGAGCTTTCGTGGGAACGACCGGCTACATCACGCATCAGTTCCTCACCCTGGTTTGTACCCGTACCACCATGCGTAAATACCATGATCATTTCTGTATTGCCCTGGTTGGCCTGCGGTGTGAACAGGTAGTAATAATTGGGCAGATTATCAGCCTTACCCGGCGGATCGCACAAACCAGGATCGCCGTTACGCCAGAGCGTTAAACCGTAATCGTTGATCACCTTCCTGAAATCTTCCGCCGCTGCTTTGTAAGCTTCTTCTGCCGCTGCGGGACTAGGTGTAAACCCTGCCAGCTCGGGCCAACCGAAGCCATTCCAGCATGCCCAGTACAATTGCAGTTTACCCCTGAAAGCTAATGCTGCGGGTTTGCTGGCACGACCAAATTCTGTCGCTTTAATGGGCAGTTTCTCAAACGCATAGGTAAAGTCGGCCATGATGGAATCTTTTACCTGAGCGATGGGGGTGCGTGCTAACTTACTCACTTCCGAATCGGCAAACACGGTTTTACCAATGTAAGGCACATCACCCCAGAGCGTGATGAGGCGGAAGTAGAGCATGCCGCGTAACAGCCGGGCCTCTCCTACTATACGCTCTAGTCCTGCTACGGATGTTGGTGCCGCGGTGGTGAGCATCCTGTTCACGTTATCGATTACGTAGTTAGCGCGGTTCACGCCGCCATAGAGGTAACGGTACATTTTGTCGAACGAGCCGCCGGATTGTGGGTTACCCCCGCCCGGTGCATAGTTGCCGTTATGATAGGCATCGCCCTTTTGCAGGTTGCCGCTCAATGCACTCGTGCCGCGCACCCGAACAAAATCGCCCATCCCATCGAAATAATAATCACGGTCAAACACCGGTCGAATATCTGCGTACGCGCCTTGCAACGCAATCACCGCATCGTTCTCTGTTTTCCAGAAAGCACCTGCATCCAGCTCTCCCGTAGGCTTCTGGTTCAGCAGGTCTTTGCGGCATCCCGCCGTAAATGTGGCCAGTGCGGTAATCACGGCCACGCCTGATATAATGCTGTTCAGTCTTTTCATGATCGAAATTTTTAGAAGCCTACGTTAACGCCAACGGAATACGACTTGGTAAGAGGATAGGCATTGCTCCTGTTTGCCTGAATTTCCGGGTCCAGACCGCGATACTTCGTGATGGTAGCCAAGTTCTCGGTGGAACCAAACACCCTGAAGTTGTTGATCTTCAGTTTCTCCATCCATTGCTGCGGCAGGTTATAACCCAATTGGATATTTTTCAAACGCATGTAGTTCATGTTATCCAGCCAGTACTGGGTTTCAGAACGGTTACCACCAGATCCGCCAAGGCGTGGCCATTCGGCGGCGCGGTTATCCAGGTTCCAGGTGTTGTAGTAGTGGTCCCAGGTGGATGCGTAACGCTGCGTGCCCATATTCGTGTTGTTGTAGTTATTGGTCACATAGTCTTTTCTACCCAAGGCGCCGGTCAACAGGAACGACAGATCAATGCCTTTCCAGGATAATGAACTGCGCAAGGAAAGGAACGTCGTCGGACGATCGCGCTGCAACTTCGGATACGCTTTCTGGTCATTACCATCGATCTTTCCATCACCGTTCAAATCCTTACGCAGGATGTCGCCCGGCTGCGCGCCTTGTGGTGTGGCGTTGTACACGTCCTGCCAGGTTTGCGCAATGCCCATATCTTCATACACATACACGAAGTGGTAAGGCATGCCCAGGAAAGTATAACCGCGGCCCAGGAACTCGTTCCAGGATTCGAGGCGAGTCCAGTTATGCGAACCGTTAAAGTTGAACAGGTAGTTGAAATCGCCCATTTTATCGGCCCAGGTAAGATTCATTTCCACACCGCGGTTGCGCAGGTTACCGATGTTGCGGCGCGGCGGCGGATTGTATGCGCCGGACAAATGAATGGAGAAGTCAGACGGACGGTTCATACCGGTGGTGAGACGGTCGTAGTAATCCATTTCCGTAGTGAGTCGGCCATTGAAGAAACCGAGGTCCAGGCCGATGTTCAGCACGTCTGTATTTTCCCAGGTAAGGGAAGTGTTTACCATCTTAGAGTTCACCAAACCTTTTACGCTGGTAGCATTGATCATGTAAGAACTGGAGGCCAGCGTGTTCAGTTGCTCGTATCTGCCCACCCCACTGTTGTTACCAAGGCCACCGTAGGAAACACGTACTTTACCATTGCTCAACCACGAACGTGTGCTGGCCATAAATGCTTCTTCGGAAAAGCGCCAGCCTGCGGCTACAGAAGAAAACAGGCCGTACTGGCTCCCCGGCAGGAAGCGGGAAGAACCATCCACACGAAAGTTCGCTTCCAGCAGATAGCGTTGGAATGCAGTATAGTTCACACGACCGATATAGGAACGCATGCCTTCTGTATTCGTATTACCACTGGCAGACTGGATGTCTGGCAGTGCCGCGTCCAGCTCGTGTAAGGTCGGGTACAGACGGTCGTTACGCGAGCCGTTCTGCCAACGATCGAACCAGTACTCTTCGCTGTATACGAACAACGCACCCAGCTCATGATTTTTGCCGATCTGTGTATTGTAGTTTAGTCGCGCATTCATCATGGTTTTGTAGCCCGTATTCGTAAAGTTTTGTATAGGCGCGTTGTCGCCTACATAAATACGGCTGCCGAAAATACCCTGCTGAAAATTGTAAGCACGGTTAGGCATATCCGCTTTATAACGGAACTGGTTGTAATAGTTTAAGGTATAGTCCAGGCGCGCTGTCAACCCTTTGATGGGCGTCCAGTCGATGTAAGCCATCGTGTTGGCCTCCTGGCGGTTCTGGCGGTTAAGGGCATTGGTGTACACCGTGTACGGGTTATACGCCTGCGGATCTTCATTATAAGCCATTACGCCCCCGAAGTAACCAGACACCGGATCGTACGGAGTGATGCCGGCAATGGCGTATTGCATATCGAAACCTGCGGTGTTAGCGGCGTCGTCATCTGTATACCCATCTTCCAATGCATATTTAAACTGCGACCAGTTACCGAAGAAACGTACGCCGGTATTCATGTTCTTCTTCAGCTTATAATCGAAGTTGAAACGTGCGTTGTACTGTTTGTAATCGTTATTGATCTGCAATCCTTTCTGATCGAGCGTACCCACGGAGAAGAAGAAGTTGGAAGCTTCCGTACCGCCCGTTGCCGACACGTTATAGTTCTGCATCGTACCGTTGCGCATAATAATGTCCCACCAATCTGTGCTGGGATATTTCAACGGATCGATCATGGCGAGTGCCATCCACTGATCGATGGTGCCGTCTTTAAATAATAGCTGCGAGCGCAGCGTATTGTTCAGCGCCGCCCGTTGATGCACCGTTAACGCGCGGGCATAGTCATTCATAAAGTTGTACGACTTCACCGGCTGTTCTATGGCGTAGTTGCCGTTGAAATTGAGTTGTGTGCGTCGTTGGCCCTTACCCGATTTGGTCGTGATCAATATAACGCCATTGGCCGCACGCGAACCGTAGATCGATGCGGAGGTCGCGTCTTTCAGTACGGAGATACTTTCGATATCATTGATGTTAACGCGGTTAATGTTTACATCCGGCATACCATCTACTACTACAAGCGGGTTGGCATTGTTTACCGTACCCAGGCCACGTATCATCAGGGCGGCGTTGTTACGGCCGGCCATGCCTGTAGACTGCGTAACAGCCAATCCGGGAACGAGTCCGGACAGGGCCGAGGATGCATTGGGTAACGAGCGGCTTGTAATTTTCTGGTCCACCGTAATGGCAGAAACAGCGCCTACCATGTTTACTTTCTTTTGCGTGCCGTAGCCCACTACGATTACCTCACCTAACGCTTTTTGGTCAGACTTCAGCGTTACGCGCAGTGCTTCACCGGTGTAAGCTACTTGTTGGGCAAGATAACCCATGAAAGAAAACTCCAGCGTTTGACCGGCGAGGCTGGAAGTGCTGCGGAGACTAAAGTTGCCCTGGGCATCGGTTACCGTACCTAAGCGGGCACCTTTTACAGACACCGTTACGCCAGGCAGCGGTTGATTGGCTTCGTCTACCACCTTACCGGTGGCTACGCCATCTTTAGCAGCAGTGGGTTGCTGGTCCTGGAAAACGATCGTCGTGGTCATCGCCGCCCTCACATTGGGCGACAGGGCGAACAGCGCCACCGACGGGATCAACAGCCGGCATAAGGGCAGCCGGCGAATAGCGAATGATCGCGGTAAATGTTTTGACATAACGTAAAATTTTGAGTGAAAGGCAATAGCTTGTCACGACCGTCAGGAACGGCCAAGTCAGCAATACATCAAAGCAACGAATAGACAATACCCCACCGGATGCAGTTCATCGCGTCAAAAATCAGGGCTATGCGTCTAAATAGTGATACACGTGTTACCGTGTTTTAAATGGTGCAAACGTTTGCATGCAGCTACGTAAAAGATGATTGTGGTTGTTTACAAAATGACATTGTTCGTGGATTTAAAGTCGATACGTGGATTTTGGTTTTATACGCTGTAACAAATCTAGGTAAAAACAATCGATTGTAATAACATGTGATCAAATATTTTTTAGAAATAACCGGCATATGATAATAATTCTCTAAAAAAGAGGTGTTTTTAGAAACGTATTTTGAACATTTATTAAAGAATGCGTGAATCCCATCAACATTGGCTAACTTATATAATGAAACTGCGAGCATGGAGAAACCGCTAGTAACGCCACACCTGATCATACGCGAAATTACGCTTGCCGACGACCAGTTTATTCTCAAATTACTGAACATGCCGTCGTGGCTGAAATTCATTGGCGATCGTAATATTCATACGGTTACGGATGCACGGCGATACATCCGCACCGGACCACTGCGCAGTTATGAGGAAAATGGATTTGGGGCCTGGGTGGTAGTGAGTAAAGCGACACTTCGTCCGGCCGGTATGTGTGGCTTTTTTAAACGCGCGTACCTGGATGTACCCGATCTTGGTTTTGCATTTTTGCCAGAATATGAAGGGAAGGGTTATGCAAGGGAAGCAGTTACTGCCTGTCTCGACTACGCCCGCACTTCGCTCGGCCTGCAAAGCCTGTTGGCCATCACACTTCCGCACAACGATCGCTGCATCTCATTGCTTGAACGAACGGGCTTCCGTTTCCTTAAAACGATTGCACCACAGAACGACGAATCTTTGTCTTTATACGAACTGAAACAGCTGTTTTAGCTGTCGCATTTTTGTTTTAACTTACCATATCAACCGAGTCGAGCACATGCAATACATTCTGATCGATACTAAACCCGAAATGATCGGTGCCTGGAATAGTTACTTCAAGGACCAGCCAAACGTTGACATCGTTCACGGCGATATTACCCGTTTAAATTGTGACGCGATCGTTAGTCCGGCCAACTCATTCGGCTTTATGGACGGCGGCCTGGATTACCTTATTTCCGAACGGCTCGGGTGGGACCTGGAAAAGGAACTGCAACGGCGCATCAAAGCATTGCCGGAAGGTGAGCTGCTCGTAGGCACCGCCATGGTTGTAGCAACCGGCGACAATGCTATTCCTTTCATCATCTCCGCCCCTACAATGCGCGTGCCGACCAACTTTAATATTGACACATCCGTAAACGCCTACCTGGCGATGAAAGCGGTACTACTGCATGCGCGGCAGCACGATGATATTCATTGCGTAGCCATACCTGGCCTGTGCACCGGTGTGGGCAGGATGTCGCCCATTATTTCGGCGCGGCAGATGTGGTATGCCTTCCAGGAAATTGAACTGGGCGAAAAGCAGGATTTTTCAAGCTTTGGGGCAGCGCAAAAGTATCACCGGCATATTAACCCGGATGGCAAATTGTGGCATTAATACAGGCCCATTCTCCCCTTTCTCACAAACATATCGAACCCCTCGCGACGATGGCTGATTTCGTGCAGGCGAATACGATTGTATTGCTGCAAAAACATCGGGTACAGATTGTACAACACGTTGTTTAACGCCATCACCAGCGCCCAGCCGTATTGGCCTGCAGCGAGCGCATAGATCATTGCGCCCAGCATAAAGATGAACAGCCCGCAGTGAAAACGCTCATTCATGTTTGCGCGGAGAATGTAGCGCCTTACACCCGAGGGTTCGCTGATTACTTTGTAACCGGGGTAACGTTTGCGCAGTAAGCGATTGATCACATCTCCATCCTGGCTGAAACGCCTGATCCAGATGATGCCAATTCGTTTGTACACGCCTACACCGCCGCCCAATTGTATCTTCTTATAAAACCAGGACGGCAGTAAAGCAACCAGTAAAGCGACGCCTAACAGGATATATACCCACAGGGGGCGCATCCCGCTAAAACAAAAATAAGAAACGGGGGCCAGGTGGATGATCGTCCAGCTGAGGTTCGGCACCATATTGTAAATCGCAGTCGTTCTCCTGATCCGTGCCAATTGTGGGGAAGGCAGTTGTGTAGTTTTCATAACAGTTAATACAGGATGACATAAGTTTTTCAATAGCGGCTAAATGGTAACTAAATATAGTAAAATCCTGCAAAAAAAGAAAGCGCCGTTGCCGGCGCTTCTCTAACGTTTTTTCTTTTTGGCTCCCCGGGTTTTCGGCTTGCCATATTTTAGCTGCATTTTTTCTGCGTGGGTCATCGTCTTATTCGTTTTCAGGTTCTTGGCCTTCTTCTCATGGAAAGCCGCACCGGCACCTTCGCGGTTCACAGGTTTCAGCTTGATTTCCTTCACAATTACCTGTGGCATCTCGTCTGGCGTAAGTACGTCTGAAACCACGAGCTGCTCAGGCAAAGGCAACATCGGTACCTGGTAGTTCATAAGCGCTTCGATCTGCTCCTTTTGCTCCTGCTCGCGCGGTGTGGTAAGCAGGATGGCGATACCTTCCTTGTCGGCACGACCGGTACGACCGATGCGGTGAATATAACTTTCCGGCTGCTCGGGCGCGTCAAAGTTGATTACGTGCGTTACTTCCGCAATATCCAAACCGCGGGCGATGATATCCGTAGCAATGATGAAACGGTAAGTGCCGTTCTTGAACTGCTTCACCGTGTTAAAACGATGGTTTTGTTCTTTGTTGGAATGGATCACACCTACCTGTCCGGGAAACCGCGTTTCCACCTGTTCGTACAACTGGTCTGCCAGTGACTTTGTAGCCACGAACACCAGCACCTTCGTCATTTCCGGATCGCTGGTGATGAGCAGTTCCAGCAGGTTTACTTTCGTGTTGAAGTTAGGCACTTCGTACCCGGACTGACGAATGCTTTTCAGTGGCGTGCCTGCAGGTGCAGCTTCCACCGTTACGGGGTGGTTAAAGTACGACTGGATCAATGCTTCCACCTCTTCGGTGATGGTAGCGGAGAACATGAGGTTCTGCCGTTTTGCAGGCAGCAGGTCGAATATATGTTTGAGCTGCGTGCGGAAACCGAGGTTCAGCATTTCGTCCACCTCATCGATCACCAGTTTCTTAATAGACTTCAGTTTCAGGGCACCGCTGAGTGCCACGTCCACCAAACGGCCGGGCGTAGCTACGATAATGTCCTGCTTTTCTTTAGCCGCGGCCATCTGCGGATTCATATTGGTGCCGCCGTAAATGCCGAGCACCTCTACGCTCATATAGGCGGTAAGCTTCTTCACCTCTTCCACAACCTGCGCTACGAGTTCGCGGGTAGGTACAATAATCAGTATCCGCGGAGATTTTTCTTTTGAAAACTCCAGCTGTCGCAGGGCCGGCAGCAGGTAAGCCAGTGTTTTACCCGTACCCGTTTGCGCGATGCCGCACACGTCCTGGCCGGACATTACCACCGAAAACACTTTCTGCTGGATGGTGGTAGGTGTAGTGAGGCCCAGGTCGGACAAGGCATTGAGCAGCGGCCTGTTAAGGTTTAAATCTTCAAAAGTCATATTACAGATACCAAAAATTTGAACCGCAAAGGTAGGCTATTCTTTGCTTTTCAGCACGCTTACCGTAACGATGAGCTGTCCCGTATGCCGCATGGTATGCTCTGCTGCGTGGAAAAGTAATCCTATTACGGTGGATGGGATCTGCTTACGGCCTACGCCCCTTACTTCGGTAAGACTATCTTCCGGCGTATTTTCCAGCTGTCTGATGCTTTGCTCCACCTGCCAGGTGAAACGCTCGAGCAGCGTGGTCGTCGTAAGATCTTTATGCACGATCGCCTCCTGCTCCAGGTACTCCAGCTGCTCTGCGCTTAATGCTTCCGCGCGGGCGTAGGTAAACAGCCGGTCGAGCACGCCGATGAGATGTTGCAGGTGAAAAGCGGGCGACGCTACGCCTGCGGGGCGCTCCCACAGCCAGGCGTCATGAAATCCCTCCATCAGTCTTTCTATTTCCTCGCGTGCCTGCAGCAATGCGTGTGCTACAGGTTGCAATAAAGCAGGGATGCCCGCTACCGGTCCGCGCTGCCATACTTCCAGGTTATTTGCCGCCATCTGTTTTTTATTTAAAAGTACGAATGCCAGCTTTTTTTACCACTTTTGCGGGCGATATTTTAAAGACGGGACACAGATCAAGCAATGACAATCACCATTAAGAAGTTCAGCAAGCCGTTTATGATCGGCGACAGTGAAGTGCAATTCGAGTTTTTACCGATGAACATACGCATCCGCGAATTATACCAGGTATATGCTACACATGGCGAAAAGAAACTCCGTTTTCACATGCAGGTAAATGGTGAAGGCCAGTTTAAGATCATGGACAAACATCGCGTACCGCCCGTGTTCCTGCCACTTGAAAATGACTTTTCAGACGCGATCCTCGCCAGCTAGTTAAAGTCCCCCTCCTGCCACGACGGCAAATATTGTATATTAGGCACCGTAAACCGAATAACATGTCGAACATACAGCTGATCATCGAAGAACGTGCCCGCGACATCGGCAACTTCATGGTAGGCCGCCTGCTTCCTTTCCGCGAAAAGAAGATGGTAGGCCCTTTCGTGTTCATCGACCATATGGGTCCTGTGAACATGAACGACCACCAGAACGTGGACATCGGCCCCCATCCGCACATTGGCCTGTCAACCCTCACCTTTTTGTTCGAGGGTAATATTATGCATAAAGACAGCCTCGGCACCGAGGTAGAAATTAAACCCGGCCAGGTGAACTGGATGACGGCCGGTAAAGGCATCGTTCACTCCGAACGCACGCCCGACCATCTGCGTCACAGCGATAAACATATGCACGGCCTGCAGATATGGGTGGCGCTGCCTAAAGAACTGGAACAAATGGACCCGTCGTTCGCACACATCGAGGCGGACGAGCTGCCCCACTGGCAGCAGGACGGCGTCAACATCAAACTCATTGCAGGAGAAGCTTTTGGCAAAAAGAGCCCCGTGCCCGTTTACAGCAAACTCTTTTTCCTGGAACTGAAAAGTGACAGCGAACAAACCGTGAACATCGGCCCGCATTTATATGGCGAGTGGGGCATGTATATTCTGGAAGGCAATGTAGAAAGCGAAGGCAATGTATTTGGCCCCAAACAACTGCTGGTGGCTAAACCTGAAATATTCTGCGCCTTTAAGATGCAAGCTAATACCACCATCTACATCGTAGGTGGTGAACCCTTCCCCGAGCCGCGTTATATCGACTGGAACTTCGTCGCCAGCGACCGCGCCCTCATCGAAGCCGCCAAACAAAAGTGGCGCGAGCAATCCTTCGATCCTGTTCCCGGCGAACATGGTTTTATTCCATTACCTAACGAAAGTCCTTTCTTAAAAAATAAAGATATGTCACAGACAGAAATCAAACATACACAACACCAGGGCCAGCATGGCAAACGCGGTTCCTTCGACTTTATGGTAGATGGCGTTAAGATGGCCGAAATGGCCTACGTAATGGCCGGCGAACACAAGATGATCATCGAACACACCGAAGTAGATGACTCCTTAGGCGGCCAGGGCATTGGCAAAAGATTGCAGGCGGAACTGGTGAACTATGTGCGTGAGCATGGGCTGAAAGTGTTGCCGTTATGTCCTTTTGCGCATGCGATGTTTAAGAAGATGCCGGAGTGGCAGGATGTGTTGGAGAACAGGGAGCATTTGTAGGGATGGGGCTAGGGTGTTAGATGCATTGCTTTCAAACGACCTACTTTCCTTATTACAGCATAACAACTGTAAATTCTGTTCCATGCTGACCCACCATTCTGTTTTATGTTGACCCACCATTCTGGGATGTTGACCCACCCTTTTGGTTGCCGGATTCTGGGATGCTGACCCACCCCGTTTTCGGAATGGAATGGATCGGGATTCTGGGTTGCTGACCCACCTTTTCGGAGTTTGAGTCGACTGGCATTCTGGCATGTTGACCCACCTGCGGACGTCGGTAATAAGAGTTTTTGCAGTCATTTGCTCCCAAAAACGGAGCATGGCGCAAAAACCTATAGCGATGGAACAATTAAAACAGATCGTTCAACTAAAGGAAGATGGTATCGGTATCCGTGAGATGGCGCGTCGTATCGGCATCAGCCGCAATACGGTCCGTAAATATCTTGAATTGATAGCAGAGAAGACGGAATCAACCCATGCCTTAACAGATAAGGAACTAGCAGATACTGCCTATAACAATGATTTGCTTGTGCATGACGAGCAACGGTTAGCTCAGCTGACCACCCATTTTCAGTATGCGCAAAATGAAATCAGCAAAACAGGGGTTACCCGCGCTTTACTTTGGCAGGAATACATAGATCAACACGCGGATGGCTATGTTTATAGTCATTATTGCTATCACTTCGCTCAGTATCTTAAAAGCCGGGACCTATCCATGCATCTGCAATACAGCCCGGCAGATACGATCATGGTTGACTTTGCGGGCAAAAAGCTGCATTACATTGACTCCTCTACGGGTGAGTATATTGAGTGTGAGGTCTTTATCGCTATTCTTCCTTTCAGTGGTGTTATCTTTTGTCAGGCTGTACACTCACAGCGAACCGCCGACTTTACCCACTGCATTAATAGCATGCTGAAGTTTTACGGTGGCGTCCCCGCCACGATTTTATGCGACAACCTAAAAACAGCGGTGATCCGCCCGGATCGTTACGAACCCATATTTACCGACGTTTGCACTCAGCTCGGCGAGCATTACGCTACCACCTTCAGCGCAACAAGGCCATATAGCCCTCGCGACAAAGCGATGGTGGAACGGGCCGTCAGTATTGTATACAACAGTATTTTTGGGCCATTGCGTAACCAAGACTTCACCAGTCTGGCAGCATTGAATGCTGCCATCGCACAACAGCTCATTTTACTTAACGACAAGCCCTATAAGAAGACACCTTATAGTCGTAACTATCTGTTTAAACAGGATGAGCAAAACTTGTTAAAACCGCTGCCAACAGCGGCATTTACCCCCAAAAAAGTAGTGGTGCTGACTGTCCAGCGTAACTATCACGTTCAGTTGTCTGAAGATCACCGGTATTACAGCGTCCCCTTTCAGTATACAGGAAAGAAGGTAAGGGTACTTTATGACGCCCGAACAGTGGAAATCTATCTTGACTATGAGCGTATTGCATTACACCCGCGTAATACAAAACAGGCCTATACCACCCTTGCGGAGCATATGCCGCCTAACCACCAGCGTATGCAACAAATCAAAGGATGGAATCGCGATGACCTGTTAGCCTACGCATTACGCATTGGCACCGCAACGCACCAGGCAGCCTCATTAATCCTGCAAAATAGCATCTATATGGAGCAAAATTACAAGTCCTGCTTCGGCATGTTGATGCTACAAAAGAAGTATTCGATGCAGCGCCTGGAGGCCGCCTGCACCAGAGCCCTGCTTGGCAGCAGGGTTAACTATATCATGATCAAAAACATACTGGAACGAGGTCTGGACCAACAGGTGCCTCCTCAAACCGGAATACCAATCCCGGATCATGACAACATAAGAGGCAAAGATCATTATCAATAAACAAAATTTCATCAAAAACACGACAGCAATGAACACTACTCAAACACTGGAGCAAATGCAACAACTCAGGTTATCCGGCATGTATCAGGCCTATCGCTCGCAACTGGAACTGCCTTTAAACAAGCAGTTAGAAGGCCATGACCAGGTAGCCCACCTTGTACAGGCAGAATTACTTAACCGCACTAATGAAAAAACAGCCTACTACCTTAAGCTGGCTAAATTAAGGCTGGCATCTACTATTGAACAGATAGAGTGCTCAGCAGCCCGCAATATTACCAAACAGCAGCTGGCCGGTCTTGCTGAGGGCCGATACCTGGCCCAGGGTGAAAATATTCTTATTACGGGTGCAACAGGCTGCGGAAAAAGTTACCTGGCCTGTGCTTTGGGCCATCAGGCCTGCTTGCAGGGACATAAAACTACCTACCTGAACATGAATCGCCTGATAGAAAAGATTACACTGTCGAAGCTCGACGGCTCCTATATCAGGATGCTAAATCACCTGGAACGCCAAACGCTCATTATATTAGACGACTTTGGCCTGGCACCTATGACTCAGGAGGTCAGATTAACCATATTGCAACTCCTGGAAGATAGGTATGGCAAAAAGAGCATCATCATCACCTCCCAACTTCCGGTAGCAAAATGGTACGAATATATCAACGACCCAACGCTGGCCGATGCTATTATGGACAGAATGACAGCCAATGCACAACGAATAGAATTAAAGGGTGATTCTATGAGACGGAAAAAGGGGAAAGCAAATCAATAACAAGTCTTACTTTTAACACGCAAAAGCTCTTATCACTTTTACCTGCTTCGCAGGTGGGTCAACATCCCAGAATAGTGGGTCAACATGACCAGAATATACAACAACGAGGGCTTCAATTTAAGCGTGGGTTCCCTAATCGGTGAAGGGATAACTGGCCGCTCTGGACATGCTAAAACGAATCGAGGATATTGAGAAACGGGATTAGGACACCAAAAGTACCTGTTCTTTCTTATTGAAAAGGTTATTCAGAACTACAAAACGAAAAAAACTTTTAATAAATAATAAAGCCCGCTATTGCGGGCTTTGCTCGTGTAACTTCTCTTTGGTTTCGATTATCTTCTGCCTTAATTGTTCTTCATCGTAATAAGTACCTGGATATTTTACTAAATCCTCTTGAACATCAGTATATCTACTGCTTATTTTATCCAATTCAAAAAACGCAGACTGTTCTATGTCTGTCAAATCACCATTTTCAATCTCCAAGCCATAAGAGTAGTAATATTCATTACAAAATGTCCACCCATTTATTTGTTCGGATAAATATTGGTCAATTAGCCAATATAATCTTCTTTTATCATTTTTTTCAAACATAATTTACTATCAATTTATTGCTGGTAAAGAACCCAAGGACTTTTGGGTATATTTAAAGTGCATTATTGTATTAGCTCCTTTGTCATATAAAACCTCTACATTATATAGCTTGCCATTCTTCCACATTTGTGAATAATGCATTAGTGCATTTGTACCCTGAGGATCTTTCACTACTGACATCGGGGCTTTTATTATGTCATCTAGAGTCTGAATAGGTATCATACGGCCTGCTTCATCCATGTGCTTAGCGGCTGTACCTGTGAACTTAAATAATTCACTCCCCCCTTAGCTGCCACCTTTGACGCCGATTTTGCACCGAACTGTACCCCCGACTTCAAAATGCCGCTAGCCGCTAACCCTTCAAATCCCAAGGCAGCGACTAATTCCACTAGTGGCACCTCCACATTTTCAATGAACCAAAACACTCTCGACTGGCTATTTACAGCATCCTGAAATGCTTGCCAACTGCCCTTATAGTAATCATAATACCTTGCCTTTTCAACCATAGAAGCAGGAAATCCGTCGATAGTTCGTTCCGACTGAATTTCATAAATTGGTAAAGTATATCCTAAACTCCAGTCCTTCTGCCAGACATAGTCAGTTTGTTTTTTCGCTTTCTCATCTTTCTTGCTAGGCTCTCCATCTGTTCCTGACATCGTACTTTTGAGTGCTTTAAACATCGTTTCAGCACCGGCCCCGGTAAACGTCAGCGCTTCCATCCCATCAGGATCGATAAAACATATTGGATTATCTAGGGCGTATGTATATGGGGCAAACCTCGTCGACTTTTCAGAAAGTGGGTCAGTAACACTCCACCTCCCTATCTGCGCATCATACATCCTTGCCCCATAATCATACCACTCCAGCCCCCCATTTGAGAAGTCGTTACTCTGTATCTCCTTTCCATTATACCGAAACCTGTTCTCCCGCACCCCAGCCGTAGTAGAAGATATCCCCTGCATCGTCAACCCGAACGGACAATAAATACCGCCTTCCCCGCATGCCCGCCGGCTTTTTCAAAAAAAGGTTTTAAAGATAGCTTGTTACGGTATCTTATATACCATTTAAAATATGTCTATAAACCAACAGTCCGCGCGATAAGCGACGACTACTAGCGTATTGGGGTGTTATTTTCCAATTACTTCAAAAATAAAAATAGATACCGGTTTTCCGCTTTATAGCTTCCTCAAAAAGGTTCCTAAGTTGACTTAGCTTATTTGTCACAGCACTATGAGAGAAGATTTCACTCCTCAATATTTCTTTCAACTTCTCCTCATCCGTTATATTTTCATCTTCATAATCGTCAATATTAGAGCCTGCAATGCTATTGATTCTTTCAAAAAAACCAATCGCCAATAAGTTATCAAATTCGTCTTCATCTAATACGACTTCTAATAACTGTTCTGGCATTACTTTATCATAATCTAATGATTGCTCAGCTTCTTTGGTTTTTGGAACAACTATTGCTCTATATTTCATCTATCAATATTATTAAAGTGAGTAACTTGGTTATATTCCGCCTGAGTTCTACCTATAGTACGCCCATTTACTACTTCATTATTTGGTACATTCCCATTGAGGTCTAAATAAGTCCTTTTTCCTGGCAAATTTGTATTTTGAATCCGAAAATAATCCCCTGAATTATCAACCACAACTTGAATACCGGTTTCACTTGTATATATAGTTTTCTGGCCGCTAACGACTCCCTCTGCTCCAGGTGCAAACTTTTCTATTGTGCTCTGAAGACTTGCATCTGACCAACCTTGCGAATATTGAGCAGCCCTTTGCGCTCCCCTCCGACTACTGATGCCTCCACAGTTCCTTCGACAGTACCGACCTCTACACCTGCTGCCGCTCTCGATACTTGCCCGCCTGATGCAAGGGGTGACTGACCAGCTTCAAACGGAGAGGCGGTATTTCTCATGCTTCGAACTCCTGTAGTAAAAAGACTTCCAGAACCGCCCCCCGTCGCTATACCG
This sequence comes from Chitinophaga horti, assembly GCF_022867795.2. NCBI lineage: Bacteria > Pseudomonadati > Bacteroidota > Chitinophagia > Chitinophagales > Chitinophagaceae > Chitinophaga > Chitinophaga horti. The sequence goes on from NZ_CP107006.1 coordinate 3,569,403, forward strand.
ACCAGCTTCAAAACAGTAACTGTGTGCCATAGTGAAAATTATTTTTTAGTACCTATTGGTAACAAAAGCAATGGATTCGTTTTAAACTGCCAATACCTATTTGCTTTGCATAGCATCAATAAGTAACTTAAATTTGTTAACCCCTGCATTTACGGGGCATTTAAAGCACTTTTTTTGACTTTTGGCGAACGCATTGCCCTGCAACGTAAGCAGCTTAAACTATCCCAGGACGACCTGGCTAGAAAGGCCGGCACTTCCGCACCCATCATCGGCAGGTACGAGCGCGGGGAGATTAAACCATCTATTGAGTTACCAAAAAAATTGCTGACGAACTGGAGGTAACAATAGATTACCTGATGGGAGGAGCAGCCAACATGGTGCTGGATAAAAAGCTGCTTAAAAGAATGGAGGATATTGAAGCGCTACCGCCGGACGAGAAGGAGAAGATTTATTATTTCATTGATATGGCTATCACTTATAACAAAACTAAAAAAGCGTATTCTTTATAAAGTAAAAACCCGCGCAGTCTTGCGCGGGTTTTTAGCTATAATTAAATTGATATATTTTATCCAATAATATACAATCGGGCAGACAATTGTAAGTAAACTTCTCTAAGGACCTTGCTAATCAAATCAACATCATTACATAACACCAACTCCGATACCTCCTTCCAAAGATAATAATCTGCCAACTTATCGTTGAGTTGACAAATAATTTCACCTTCAAGAATGTTCAAAAGTAAAGCATTCTGAACTTGCTGTGCATAATCCTTAACCATACCAAGAACACTAAATATCTCTTCAAAAACATCTACGTTCTTATCTAAGATCTTTTCGCTTATCAAAGCGTCCAGATTTATTTGAGCATACGGGATTGCATTCATATTATTACGATCAACCCACTTTTGAAGCGTTTCATTATCAAAAAAATAGGAATGGGAGGAAATAAAACTATACAAAGACAATGGTGTCCTAAAAAGCAATATATCCCCTTTTTGATCAACCATGATCTTATCGGGAGCATCTTCTAAAGACGTATCAGCCCCAACAACCGAATAATAACCAACATTCCCAAAAGTGTACTTGATTAAGTATTTCCGATATACCTCTGAGATTTCATTTACATTGCTCATCGAACTATTTTTTAGTATTTTTCGGGCGCTTGTCCCTAAACTATTTCTTCATCCAGTTATGTGGCGTATTGGGACCTCTTTTATCACCTGGATCACTAAGTTCGGTGGCTAAATCATCGTCAGACTTACTCCAGTCTATCTTATTGGGATCTGGCTTTGCATAGCCATCTGGCCATACCTGCTTTTTACCCCCTTTTGAAAAAAGATAAGGAATGGCTGGCAGGGATACTTGATAACCATCGTTATGAGTATACTGGTAAATTTCATATGCCACAACCGCCACAACTATTACTATAACAATTGGATGTGGGCGTAGAATTGGGACCGGAGCCACAATTGTATTACCTAATACAGTAGGCGGCGGCGCGTAACTACCTCCACCTCGGGGGTGATTTGGCGTAAGTCCAGGCATTCCCATTCCTCCCCCATTTCCTTCACTACCTGTGCCAGTGCTGCCATTTCCTGCTCCACCATTATCAGGCCTAATGGTAGTTCCACTTAACTGAACCTGATCATTTTGGGTATCAAAAGTATTCCATTTGTCAGGCAGTTGGCTCGATGGCACTACAGAATCACCGTAAAAATCACTTAATATTTTTTCTTAACGCATCGAACGCATGTGAATAAATTCCTTTCAAAAGAACCGCCGGTCACCCCGGCGGCTTTTTTCTCAAATTACTTACCCCAATCCTTATTCGGCTTCGCCCCCATTTCCAATTCCAACACACCGCCGTTCATCAGCTGATCATGCGTAAAGAAAGGCTTGTCCAGCACTTTACCGTTGAACCGTGCCCGTTGAATATATTTGTTGACAACCGAGCTGTTTTTAGCGATCACTTTAAACGTTTTGCCGTTCTCCAGTTTGATAGCCGATTCTTCAAACAGCGGACTACCGATCGTATACACTGGTTCACCAGGAGTTACGGGGTAAAATCCGAGGGAGGAGAAGACAACGAATGCAGTCATACCGCCACCGTCTTCATCGCCGGGAATGCCGAAAATGTTGTCTTTATACCAAACATCCAGCAGGAAGCGGATACGCTTCTGGGTTTTCCAGGCAGAGCCGGTGTAGTTGTACAGGTACGGGATGTGGAAGCTGGGTTCGTTGCCCATAGAGAACTGTCCTACGTTGCCCGTAGCATCGGGCAGCTTTGACCAGAACTCGTATTTGCTTCTTCCCAATCCCTCGCGGAATAGCTGGTCGAGGTTGGCTTCCATCGCGGCTGCGCCGCCCATTAAGTCGCGCAAACCGGGAATATCGTGCTGCACCTGCCACTGGAAGGTGTAACCATTGTTTTCATCATAATAATCGCGGGCGCCCATGCCACCGTCCCACTTTGGATCGATTTCTACCCAATTACCTTTGCTATCCTTCGGGATAAACATTTTGTATTTGGGATTATACAGGTTTTTATAGTTGAGGGCACGTTTGGCGAAACGATCGGCATCGGCCTTTTTACCCAATGTGGTGGCGAGTTGCCCTACTGCCCAATCGTCGTAAGCACCGCCAAGTGTAACAGCTACGGCCTGGCGTTTTTCCCAACTGTGAATGATTTTATCCGTTTCTTCCTCACCTTTCGCCAATGCGGGGAAATAGCCGTTCTTGTGATAGAAGTCGTCGAGCGGACCTTTAGGCCCGTTCTTCCAGGGTGCCATGGTGGCTTCGTCGGCATTCTTTAAAGATCCTTCGTAAGCTTTCTCCAGGTTAAAACGTTTCAATCCTTTTCTATGCGCATCAAGGAAAGTGATGGTGGGGTGAAAGCCGTTCATACAGGCATGATCGCCGTATACGAGCGGGAATGTAGGCACCCAGCCGCTTTGTTCATACATCAAAACGTAGGAGTTCAGCATGTCTTCTTCCTGCGCGGGATGTAAGATCGTTCTTAAAGGATGATGAGCGAGGTAAGTATCCCAGCTCCAGTCATCTACATAAAACGGGCGGTCGGAGGTATGTACCTGTTTATCGTAACCACTGTAGTAGCGGCCGTTTTCGGTGATGTTGACCATTCGCTCGTAACAGCGATAGAGGGCGCTGTAGAAGCTGCGTTTCTGCGCTTCTGTACCACCTTTCACCTGCACCTGGTTAATTACTTTGGCCCAGGCGGCTTCTCCTCTTTTAGCTAACGCTGCCGGCGTGATGCCATTGCCTAATTCCTGTTGGTAATTCTGTTTTGCCTGTTCTGCGCTGATGAAGGATACGGCGTAGCGAAGCTCCACAACATCGGCATCAAACTTGACCGCTAAGCGATTTTTATTGAGGGCCTCCTGCGATGCGGGTTTGGCGTTGAATACACCGTATACATAAATGTTTACGTCTCCATGAAAGATCGTATGGCCGTTAAGCTCAGAACCGTTCAGCGACCAGCTGTTTTTACCGCCGTTATAATCGTCGAGCAGCAGGTAGTGCGGTTTACCCTTTGGAAACTTTACCTGGTAGATGCCCGATTTTTCACCGGGCGTAAATCCTACCGTAATATCATCATCCACCAAAAACGTTTCATACTGCCACGGCTTTAGTACTTCCAGGTCGTGGTCGTAGGTCATACGTTTACGGAAGCTTTCGGGGCTCACTTCTCCTACAACGGGTTTGAGTGAAAAAGCCTCTCCCTGGCGATGCGACACGACCAGTAGCGGAAAGCTGCTGATCTGATCGTCGATGTAATTGGCCCTGATGGGATACATACGCATCACCTGATTGGGTAATTGCACCGTGGGGCGCGTAGGTTCCAGCAACTGGCCTACGTTACCGATACGGGTATCAACATAAGAAAGAAAATTGGGCTGTTGTTGTGCAAAGCTCACTGTTACGGGGCCGCAAAGTAATGCTGCGAAGCCCATCCACTTAATACTGTTTCTGATCATAAACAAACTGGTTATAGGCGGATGCTACCGCCTTGCCGCAAAGTACAATTCAAATGTCAAAGCAGCTAACCGTTCGCGTAAAACTAGGTATACAGCTCCTGGCAGTTATGGCAAAAGAAGCTACGGCGTTTGGTTTTGCCCGCATATTTCTTTTCGAAGGGAATGTTGCAGCGGGGACAAATTTTCTTTGTATGCGCCAGCCAGTGCTTTTTGAGGGTGTTTTGTTTTTTCCAGTGAAGGAAGTCGAAGCTATATTTGACGACTTCTGTGAGCATTTCGGTGATCTTTTTAGGAGGAAGGGCACCAATGCGGCTTTCGGGCTGTACACGAATGCGGAACAACACTTCGTTTTTGATGATGTTGCCCGATCCCGAAAAGATGTGCTGGTCGAGCAACGCATCGCAGGCCATCATGTCGGGTACCTGCTTTAGTTTGGCCCTGGCGGCGCGGCGATCCCATTGTTCGCTCATTACATCGGCGCTCCAGTCGTACACCTCGTCCAGCGGCTCGTCGATGATCTTAACCAGGCAGGCATAGAACGACAACTCTCCTTTCGCAAAGGTGAGCCGCATTCTCGGCACTTTATCACGCCGCTCGTTAATGCTGTAGGAGCCGAACAGCATAAAGTGCACACGCACCGTAAATTTTTTGAAACAGATGAGAAAGTGTTTGCCCCAGGATTTGAAGCCGGTGATTTTCTGACCAACGAGACGATCGAGATCTACCGGCGCGTTTCCGGATACTTCCAGTACCTTCTTGCCAGTGAAACTTTCTACCAGTTCTTTCAGGATAACGATGGAGGGGCCTTCGGGCATAACAAGCTATTTATACCTGGCAATGCAAATAGCGAGCCATCGGGCGATACAATAGCGTGGTATGGGAGGTGATGGTAGTTAGATTTGGTAATTGGCCGGAACGTGGATAGCCACTACAGGGACACGATGCGCTGTGCACAGATAGCAGGCCACCCGGAATACGATACCATGGAAGGCTCGCAAAGCCGGCCGCGCGCCGAAAAAAGGCCGCCGTTTATCCCGGCGGCCAGTAGCATTATCTGATATCCACCGGTATAAACACCAATGGCGTCGGCAGGCACGATGCACCTGGCGGCGAATAGGTCATCTTAATCGTTTGCTCCTCTCCGTTAGCAGCAGGCTTAAACACCTGTACAAGGATGGCTTCCGGCGCGGCTTTGGTCACCAGCCGGTCGCTCGGCAGCTGGATGATGCCTTCTTTGAACTTACCACCGCTTACCACCATGGTGTTGGCCATACCACCACACCATTGACTATTACCACTGCGGGAGTTCCAGGTCACGAGCGCAAGCCCTTTACCATCGGTGCTCTTCCACTTTAACTCGATATTGTACATCACGCCGTAGTTACCGGCCAGTTCCGCAATGCCTTCGCTGATGGCCGATTTACCTGTCACCCATGGATCGAGATCGCCATCGGCCACGATAATTTCTTTTGTACCTTCTTTCGTATCATATACCGCTTTGTTCACGATGCAGTAGTTGCTCACCCCGAACACGCCACGGCCAGCACCGCTCTGACTTTTGCTGGGCAACACTGTTTTGATCCGCGCGTAGGCTTTAGGACCACTTGTATTTATATCCGTCTGAATCACACTGATCTCCCCCGGCTGGTCGATCACGAACTCGTAGAACCCGTGTACCAGCTCATCATATTTCACGATCGCCTTTTCGAATTTGTCGTCTATAGCCACTACCTCTCCCGGCTTAATGCTGCGGATCACGTCCGAAGGTTTGGAAGCGAAGAAGTCAGCCAATCCCTGTTTGCCACACAGGTAGTAATTCGTACTAGGCTTTTGCGACGAATAACGCAACATGCGCAGGTGCATCACCCCAGTACCCGTATTTTTAATCACCGCCGTAATACGGCGATCGATTTTTACCGGCTCCTTTACCCCGTTCACATTATAAACATAGAGCCGAACAGCGCCCGGGGTCACTGCTTCCTGCAGGGCAATGGCTTCCGGTACACGAATGTATTCCGGATCGTCAGAAATGACGTGTTGCGGACCAGCCATCGGCACTTTGTGATAATCGATGTTCGGAATTTTCTCGGTTAAGAATCCGGGCAGTTCTACGATCGTTCCTTGTTTTGCGGACACCAGGGCTTTGGCCTGATCCGGTTTCAGTTCCTGTGCGGCTGCGGGCAGTGCTAAAGCGGCCATTACCCCGGAAAACAGCAGCGGTTTCCATTTTGGTTGTATCATATGTATTGATGCGTTTAGTCGGCAAATGACGTGGATGCCGCGTGTCAGTTGAATGAGACCAAACTTAATAATATTTTTTATTAATTGCGCATTTGTTTTAAAATTATTTATCAAACTGATACAATAGCTTTGTTTTATGTTGATACGCTAGTAATTCTACTATAATTCTACCACAACTCCGATCCAGGCGTTTATCAAGTCCGTTGTAACCCGATGAAACTGCACGGAAAGTAGCCGGTAATTCTACTATAACTCTACCACAACTCCGATCCAGGTGTTTATCAAGTCCGTTGTCAACCCGATAAAACTGCACGGAAAGTAGCCGTTAATTCTACTATAACCCTATTAAAATCCGATCCAGACGTCTCTCAAGTCCGTTGTAAACCCGATGAAACTGTATGGAAAGTAGCCGGTTATCCTACAAAAAATCCGATGCAAGCAACGTGAACGTAAAACCCTTCAGCCTTTAAACGCCCTACAAACGCGGCTTGACTTAGAATACACACATTATCAGGCGGATAGCCACAGCCGTTTTATTATATTTTTTCCACATTTATTCGATTTACTGGTATTAATTTTTATCTTTATATGAAATAAAGAAGAGTCACCTATCCTATGAGGCCGATTATATTAGCTATTACGATAGCTATGTTCACTTTCATTGTTTTGCCCGCACGCGGGCAGAATAATGCTGCGCCTCCCCTTCCCAAACCAAAGGACAATGAATTTGTAATGAAAAAAGGCACGATCCTCGGCTTCAGGCAAATTAACCTGAATATGGGGCAAGTGGGTTTTGAAGTTATGGTTACCTGTGCCGATAAAACCGGTACCGGCCGGCTCGAGTTCCGGTTAGATCATGTACGCGGTAAAAAAATAGGCACGCTGGAAATACCCTACACGGCAGATACGGTTTATTCGGCCAAACTGGTCGGACATATGCCTAACGCGATGGGGGTACACGATATTTTCCTGATTGCCAAGGGGGGCAGCGAGTTTAGTATCAGCGCTTTCGGGTTCATCCAGAATTATTGGTACAGGTAAACAACCGAGTTATCCACATAATTTGCTTCAGAGCATTTTTATACACATTGAATAATTTAACGCTCTATAAATAATTTATATGTCTATCTTAGCTTTGTTACCGACAGGTACGACGGACGTTCATTAACGCGACATCATAAAATTATAATAGCAAATAGAAGTTCAGATGTAATAAGCCAGTGGTTCCCCACTGGCTTTTTTATGCGCAGCAATGAGGCTACTGTTGCGATGTAACTCATTCAAAATTAATTTGCAATTAGCCGTTTTAATACTATTTTTATGCTACGATCACACCACTCTCCGTGTGTATTGCTTATACATCTTTCCCTTTACATTTCTGATTGTAACCCGTTACTATTGGCATGCGTGTATCAATAGCTTCCCGCTATGTTACAGCAGCTATCTCCTTTCGCCATTTTTCGTAAACCCTTTTGAATCGACAGATTGGCCTTTTCCGGCGGCAGGTCCGCAGCGAACAGTATTAACTAAAACAAGCGCTAGATGCAGAAACAAATTCTTATTATCGACGATGACCGCGATGAGCTGGAAATCTTTATAGAAGCACTGGAAGGCATTCCGGCAGCCTACAGCTGCTCTTATGCAGAAAGTCCGGAAGAAGCGTTGGTAATGCTTACCAACACCTCCCCGGACTATATATTTATCGATTACAATATGCCCCGCACAAACGGGCTGGAATGTTTACAGGCGATCAAAAAAATAGAACAATTACAAAACACACCGCTCATCATCTATTCTAATTCTATCAGCGAAGAAACACGTCGTCATGCGAAACAACTCGGTGCCGCCACCTGTATCGTTAAACCGCCGACGATCGATATTTTAACCGCCATGCTTAAAGAGATTCTCGCTTAACGAGGAAACCAGCAACTAAATAAACTGCCTTCTCCCGGATGACTCTCGGTGGTAATCAAACCGCCGTGCAGGTCCATTATTTTTTTACAAACCGCCAGGCCCATGCCCGATCCTTTGTAACGCTGCTTGTCCTCATGGCGGATGAACAACTCGAACACTTCGCTCGTTTTGCTCTCTTCGAAACCAATACCGTTATCACGGAAAGAGATGACATGATAACTACGATCGGCCCCCTCCACGAGTTCGTGCTGTACCGACACCTGCGGCTCCGGACCCTTACGCACAAACTTACAGGCATTGTCGAGCAGGTGGTAGAACAACAGGGAAATCAGCATCGCATAGCCCGGTATAACAGGCAATTCACCTGCTACCACTTTCAGCTCACAGCTATTCAGCTTTTCCTCCATCTCGTCCTGCACGATCTCAAGCACCTGGTTCAAATTCACGTCAGACAAACCGGCCTCGTCGGCCTCTATCTTCGAGAACGCCACCAGGTCGTCGGTCATCAGCTTCATGCGCTGCAGGCCGCCTTGTACACGGCGCAGACTGGCGCGGCCTTCGTTGCTCAGGTTGCGTGCATCGTTGCCAATCAAAAACTCCAGCGAGGTATATGCTTTCTGTAATGCATCGGTATACTGCCCGCCAATCACCCGCGTAAAGGTGCTCAGCTCCTCCACCAGCGCTTCCTGCAGGCGCGCCTTATGCAACAGCGGCGGTTAACCTCCTCCAGCTCTATTTTAATGTTGTGCGTATGGGTAATATCCCGTGCAATGTTCAGCACCGTGGTTACCGTTCCATCTACCGCAAACTCGGGTACCATGCGCGAATGAAAATAAAGGTTCCCTTCCGGAGACGGATAGTAATTGTAGTGCTCCTGGGGCTGCTGTGTCTCAAATACTTTCCGCAATTTTTCCACGAAGGCATGTGATACCTCGGGTGGATGCCCCATTTGTACACTGGTTTTGCCCAGGGCTTCGTTTACAGGTGTTCCGCTCTTCTCCGCGAAGGCGTTGTTCGCGAACACTAATCTGAAATTCGAATCCCATCTGGTAATCGCATCCGGCGTGTTTTCCACCAGGGCTCTCAACTGTTCGTCCTTCATCCTCATCACATGTTCTGCCCCTGGTCCGTCCGGATTTCCTGCATGAAAGTGCTTTTCTAACATAACATGATTTTTTCCGGTGAATACTTGATATGGCTGAGTTATCGACTAACAAAACCGTGCCATTTTTCGCTAATAAATTACTAACACCAGTAGTGTGGAGAATCATACACAGCGCAGGTTTAGGCGTACGGTGGCACAATATTTACCCGGTAATAGTTAAACAAAAAGCCATGATCTCACAACTTTCCAATGTACCTTCTAACATCGTCGCATTTCGTGCGAGTGGAGAGGTAACCAAAGAAGATTTTGAAACAGATGTATTGCCAGCCGTGCAGGAACTAGTGAAGCGTACCGGCAAACTCAATTACCTCATGGTAATCGATACCGATATCAAAAACTTTACAGGCGGCGCCTGGGTGCAGGATGCGCTGTTGGGCATTAAACAGCTTACGAAGTGGCACCGTGCCGCCATTCTTACTGATTCAGAAAACATTAATAAGTTTACGGACGCCTTTAGCTACCTGGTACCCGGCGAGTTCAAAGGGTTTCGCACCAATGAGCTGGAGGCCGCCGTACTATGGGTATCAGCCGAAGATTAGGACTGCGAACGGCTCCTGCTGAATTATTACTTCAGTATGCAGAAATAATGAAAGATATGTTGTAGTATTGCACTCAGAATAATACAATCTATTCATACCAACACCAGCGGTGTTAAAACCCAAAAAAGAAAACGAGAAGCTTTGCCTGTGCAAAGCTTCTTTGTTTTTGTAGCCATCTTTATTCAGCCAGCTTTCCATCACTATTCATCCCCCGTTGTGTCACTCACTTCAGCCATCCCGCTCCGTTCATCGTACATTACACGCATTCACGCAACGCGCTCAAAAAACACCGCCAAACACTCAGCCTCCTGAGGCCCGCCTGCAGCACCATACTACCTTTGCCATGCAAATCAAAATAATCACTACATCATGAAACTTACATGCTTATCAGCAATCATTGCTTGTACCCTTTTGTTCTCTTGTAAAAAAGATGATGCCCCATCACCCCTGGCCGGCTCGTGGAGCGGCAAACTGAGTAAAGGAACGGAAGCTCCGCCAGTAGGATCTTTCTACATGAAACTGGGCTCCGACCACTCACTGAAACGTCTTGAATCTGACGGCGACATTGCCGCTACAGGCACCTGGAAAGTAACAGGCGACCAGTTTACAGCGCAGTATAAATACCTCGACGATCCCACCATCGTGGTGTTCCTTACCGGTACGTACGATTCAAAAACGAATGCCATTACCGGCTCATGGGAAAATAGCTACGAAGTAAAAGGACTCTGGAATGCACAAAAAGGAAAGTAACCGCCCCTGCTGGCATTGGCCCGTGTATGAAACATCACATCATGCCGGGCCATTTACACCCACTTAAATTACCCGATATGCACCTACATACCAATCGCTCATTGATGATACTCGTCGCCGGCCCGTACCGCTCCGGCACCAACGACGACCCAAAGCGCATACAGGCCAATGTGGACCATATGCAAACCGTGGCCCTGCAACTTTACCGTCGTGGCCATCTGCCGGTACTCGGCGAATGGTTCGCATTGCCACTCATTCACATGGCCGGCTCGCAACAGATCGGCGACGCAGTGTTCAATGAGATCTTTCATCCCATTTCCATCCAGCTGCTCGACCGCTGCGACGCCGTACTTCGTATAGGCGGCCCCTCGGCCGGTGCAGATGAAATGGTGGCCCACGCAGTGAAGAAAGACAAACTGGTGTTCCTGGACCTCCAGGAGATACCGGCCGTACTGCACACGAACTGATTATCTGCTAAACACTCGATAAAATCAGCCAATGGCTCAAAGCACAGAGGCCCGGACTTCTTCCGGGCCTATTTTTATACCCGGAAGCGGCTATTTTTGTTACAACGCTGACTAACTTTTACCTAAACCGATTACCGCTTGCATACGAGGCGACCAATATCTTACTTAAGGGCAATGGCTGCCCTGTGGCTGTTAAGCATACTGCCGCTCCTTCGGGCGCAGGCACAACTGCCCGACTACCACCTGCAAATGTTCGGCTATTCCTATGGTATCAAGGGGGGCACCATCACTTCCGCCGCCCGCGATGCACAAGGTTACCTCTGGATATTGGGGCCGCGCGCCCTCACCCGCTTCGATGGTAAACACACCCGCGATTTTTCACTGCCCGACCGCATGAGCAGCCTGCTTTGCGACCACAACGGCCGCATCTGGGTGCTTACGGCCAAAGGCGTATTCCGTTATAAAGACGATTTCCGTGGGTTTCAACCGCTAACGGTTACCGGTAGTACACCGGGCAAAATATTCGAGCATCGCGACAAGTCTGTCTGGCTGCTCACCCGCGAAGGATTTTTGAAATACGACGAAGCCACCGGCATCTTCCGCCCCGCCCTTTCCGAATTAACCGATACACGTGCTTTCGACCCCACTTTTACCACCAGTTACGGGCACACGTTCTTTTATGCAAAGGATAGTTTGTACGCCTATCACAGCACGGCGCACCGTACGCGAAGCCTGCCGCTCCATGATTACAAATCCATCTTCGCCATCAACGAAGACAGTGTAATGGTCAGCAGCTGGAACAACAACAGTTACTGGTACAACTTTCGCGCGCAGCGGATTACGCCGGTGGTCTATAATAACGAGCTGCTAACCGTTCGTTGTTTCACCCGGCTGGATGCGAATCGTTTCCTCGTGGTAGCCGCACAGGGCATCTTCGAATATCACCTCAAAGAAGGTACGTATATTCCGCTGCGTTTCTTTGTAAACGGCCTGCCTGTACTTGCTGGCGACTATGCCAGCTACGCTTTCACCGACCCCTGGGGATACGCCTGGATGGCTACGATCGATGGCATGGCGAGGTTCCCGCTGCAGCAGTCGGAGTTCGGCCTGGTGCGTATCAGCTCATTTACCAACGACCGTTCTATTGCCGTGAACAATGTGCGCCGTATGCTGGAAGATAAGCAGGGTAACATTTGGATGGCAACGGGTGCGGGCTTCGTTTCATGGCAGCAGCAAAGCGGTAAATGGCAGTTCTTTGAACCTATGCCCGGTTCTGCGAAACAATTACAACATCCGTCCATTCGGGGTATGAGCTACGACGGGCGTTACCTCATACTTGGGCCTACCAACTTCGGTCCCTGGCTTTTCGAGCCGTCTACGAAACGTTATAGCCGTCCGCGTTATGCAAATGAGTATGTACGCAAACTGGCGGAGCAGGACTTTTTCGATGATATTCTTACATTGCGGAACGGGCATCATCTGTTCATGGGCCGTGATGCGCTGTACTTGCTGGATGGCCGCACTTACGAGATGGATACGCTGAACAACCCGGCGGCTCACCAAAACACGAACAACGCCTTCCAGGGTACCGATGGCATTGTGTGGCTGGCGACTAATCGCGGCCTGCACTGCTTTGATGCGGACATGCAGTATTTGGGAGCAGTGAGTTATCCGGACAGCTCGACGTTTGTAAGCGCTGGTTACATGCGTGCGGACAACCAGTTATTATTTGCCGTAAACGGGAAACTCTACATCGCAAAGTACGCGCACGGCAAGGTCATCGTACAGCTGATGGCGGCGCCGGCATTTGCACAGGCGTTCATCAATATTCTTTACCAGGACCAGCAGGATGTGATTTGGGCCGCTTCGGAAAACGGCATCTATCGCTTCGATCCGCATACCAATCAGCTGCAGTTGTTCGATCATACGGATAATGTGCAGGGGTACGGCTTTAACAACAACGCCTGGCTGGTGAGCAAGGCAGGTACACTTTTCTTTGGCGGCAACAACGGCATCAATTATTTAACTTCTCCTACCCTCTTAAACAATGACCAAACGCCGCCGGTTATCTTTTCGCAAATCCGCATCAACAACAACGATACGCTCATTTATGAATTGGGCGACCAGCCCACGCTGAGCTACTCGCAAAACACGCTGGACTTCACGTTCAGCTGCCCGTACTTCAACAATCCCGACAAAGTACAATACAGGTACCAGCTAGCCGGGCTGGATACCAGCTGGAAATTCCTGGGCAACAACAACGTAGTACGACTCATCTCCCTGCCACCAGGCAAGTACGAACTGCAGGTGCAGGCGAGTCTTAACGGGGTGGACTGGATACCCGCCAAGAAGAACTTCGGCTTTCGCATTGATGCGCCCTATTGGCGTAAATGGTGGTTCCTGGCACCGGTGATTTTGTTCGGTGTGTTCGCCCTGTGGATGTACGTGCGCAACCGCAACCGCAAGCTGAAGGAGAAAGAAGAGGAACTGGACACCGAGCAGGCCATTAATTATTTCGCATCCAGCCTGTACGAGCATCAGCAAACCGATCATATCTTGTGGGATGTAGCCCGCAACTGTATTGGCCGCCTGCACTTTGAGGACTGCGTTATCTACCTGGTGGATGAGGAAAGGAATGTGCTCGTTCAAAAGGCCGCTCACGGCCCTAAGAGCCACCTGCGTTTCGAAGTAAAAACACCATTGGAAATTCCGGTGGGTCGCGGTATTACAGGCAGCGTGGCCGCTACGGGCAAGGCCGAGATCATTCACGACACCACGAAAGATCCGCGGTATATCGTGGACGATAAGGTACGTTATTCGGAAATTACGGTGCCTATTGTGTTCGGCGACCAGGTACTCGGCGTAATTGACTGCGAACACTCACAAAAAAGGTTTTTTACTCAAAAGCATTTGTCTATCCTCACAACAATTGCGTCCTTGTGTGCAAATAAGATCGCAAGAGCCCGCGCAGAGGCCGAAAAAAGAGCTGCTGAGCGCATACTGATGGATACTCAACAAAAAATGGCAGATATGGAAATGCAGGCGCTGAGGGCACAAATGAACCCTCACTTTATTTTTAATTGTCTTAATTCCATTAACCGCTACATCGTGAAAAGCGACCAGGCCACCGCATCACTGTACCTGACCAAATTCGCCAAATTAATAAGGCTGATACTGGACAACTCCAACAGCAAACATGTGATCCTCAGTAATGAACTGGAAGCTTTAAAATTGTATATTGACATGGAAGCGCTCCGGTTCGATAAGAAGTTTTCGTACGAAATCGTGGTGCAACGCAATGTAAATCCCGACAGCGTAGAAGTACCGCCCCTGATCATTCAGCCTTACGTGGAAAATGCCATCTGGCACGGACTGTTACATAAACAAACCGTCGGTCACCTGAAAATAGAATTGTGCATGCCCCAGGAAGGAATGCTGCAATGCACCATAGAAGACAACGGCATTGGCCGCGAAAAGGCACAGGAACTAAAAAGCAAAACGGCCACCACGAAGAAATCGCTGGGCATGAAGATTACCGAAAACAGGCTAAGCCTGCTCAACAAACACGCCGCGCTGAATGCCAGCGTGGACATCATTAACCTGTACGAGCCGGACCAAAGTGCGGCCGGTACAAAAGTCATCTTAAAAATCCCCGTTTAACCATGATACGCTGCATACTTGTAGACGATGAAAGGAACAGCCTCGAAATGATGGAATGGCTCCTGAAAACTTACTGCCCGCAGGTAAAGATCGAAGCGATGTGTAACGATGCCATGAAAGGCATTGCAGCCATCCAGCAATACCAGCCCGACCTTGTGTTTCTCGATATTGAAATGCCACATATGAACGGCTTTGATATGCTGGAGCAATTCCCCAGGATCAACTTTGACGTGGTATTTTGTACGGCCTACGACCAGTTTGCGATACGCGCCTTTAAATACAGCGCGCTCAATTATCTGCTCAAACCCGTTGACCCGGACGATCTTAAAGAGACGATCCGCCGCATCGAAGACCGCAGAACGGCGCCCACCCGCGAGCAGATCGAAATGCTCATGCAGGGCATCCGCCAGGCGCAAAAGCCCACTATTCCCCGTATTGCACTCACCACCAGCGACGGACTGCTGTTCGTGCCCACCAGTGATATTATTTACTGTCAGGCCGAAAGCAACTATACCATCGTAATGCTGGTCAATAATAAAAAGATCGTTGTATCGAAAGTGTTGAAGGAGATTGACGAGGCCCTCTCCGGTCCCGACTTTTTCCGTATTCATAATTCGTACCTGGTCAACATGAACCACATTCATAAATACATTCGCGGCGAAGGCGGTTATGTGCTGATGAGCGATGGTGCCAATATCACCATTTCCCGGTCGCGACGACAGGAGTTCATGGAACTATTCGAGAGGTTTTAATTTTATATATTGAAGAGAACAGGCGGCGGTTTCTACCGCCGTTTGTCGTTTCTATAAATCCGCCTTATATTGTTGCCAGTCATCACAGCCCGTTATGAAACTATTCTGGACGATATTGGCCGCCATACTACTCACCGCCTTTGTGCCGCCGAAGAAAGAACGCTTTTCGTGGAAAGGCGTGCGCGTACTGGTGTACACCAAAAACGGCAAAGGCTATGTGCATAATAATATCGCTGCCGGCACGGCAGCGCTGCGTCAACTGGCCCGGGACAATGGCTTCGGCATAGATGTTACCGATGATCCGGCTTACTTTACCAATGAGCGGTTAAAGCAATACCAGGTACTCATCTTCCACAATACCAATAATGATGTTTTTGATAACGATACGCAAAAGCTGGCGTTAATGCATTACGTGCAGGCGGGCGGAGGCGTAGTAGGCGTTCATTCTGCCACTGGCACCGAACGTAACTGGCCCTGGTTTAAACGCATGATGGGTGGCAGCTTCGTACGGCATCCGCCTTATCAACGTTATAAACAAATCGTGATCGACAGCACCCATCCTTCCACATCATTTTTACCGAAGGTGTGGGAACAACAAACAGAATGCTATTACGTGAAAGAAATCAATCCCGATCTGCATGTGCTGATGGTAAATGATTTAAACAGCGTGCAGGACAAAGATCGTGATAGCTACGCCGGCGGCAGGTTTTACGGCAACAGCTTCCCGGCAGTCTGGTGCCACGAGTTTGACGGCGGCCGGCAGTGGTACACTTCTTTCGGGCACGATAGCACCACTTATAAAGATCCGCTGTTCCTGAAACATGTATTGGGCGGCATACAATGGGCGGCCGGCAATAAAAGGCTGCCGGACTACCGCAAAGCCCGGGCTATATCACCCAATGATCCGTTACCTTATTAAATTTGAAAACAATCCATTTCATGAAACGATACCGCTATCTTTTACCGCTGGTTGCCAGTGCCCTCGCTACCCAAAGCTGCCAGCAGTCTGCACCTAAAACGGCCACCGCCGATTCCAATATGGTAAAACTAATCACCGTCGATCCAGGCCACTTCCACTCAGCGCTCGTGCAGAAAAGTATGTCTGCCGGCATTGACTCCGTTGTGCACGTATACGCGCCGGAAGGCAAAGAGCTGGAGGCACACCTGGCATTGATCAAACAATACAATGAAAGAGCCGAATCGCCCACCAGCTGGTCAGAACAGGTGTACAAGGGCGCGGACTATTTTGAGAAAATGCTGGCGGACAAACCAGGCAACGTGGTCGTACTGGCAGGCAACAACAAACGCAAAACAGATTACATCTCCAAATCCATAGAAGCCGGTTTGAATGTTTTGAGCGACAAACCGATGGTGATCACCCCGGCTGCCTTTCCCCAACTGGAAGCCGCGTTTAAAACCGCTGCAGATAAAAAAGTGTTGCTGTACGATATTATGACCGAACGGTCGGAGATCAGCAACATGCTGCAGAAAGAATTAATGCAGCAACCCACCGTATTCGGTGAACTGCAGAAAGGCTCGCAAGATGCACCAGCGGTGCTGATCGAAAGCGTCCATTTCTATTTCAAGAACGTATCCGGCAAGACGCTGGTACGCCCCTCCTGGTTCTTCGATGCCGGTCAGCAAGGCGATGCCATTGCCGATGTGGGCGTACACCTCATCGACCTGGCACAATGGGCCTGTTTTCCAGAAACGGCGATTGATCATACTAAAGACATCAACGTGGTGGCTGCGCGCAACTGGCCTACGCCGCTCACTAAATCACAATTCACTTCTATCACCCAGCAAAGCGAGTTCCCTGATTTTTTACAGCCACTCGTAAAAGATTCGGTGCTGAACGCCCGCGGCAACGGTGAGGTCACCTATTCCCTCAAAGGCGTATTCGTAAAAGTGATCGCCCGTTGGGAGTATAAAGCAGAAGAAGGCGGTGATACGCATTACGCGCTGGTGAAAGGCAGCCTGTCCTCACTGGAAATCAAACAAGGCAAGGAAGAAAACTTTAAGCCCACCCTGTACATTCGCCCGGCCAAGAACGACACGGCCTTTGCCACGGCGCTTACGCAGGTAGTAACGCAACTCAACACCAAATACCCCGGTGTGGCAGTAGAAAAGATCGCCACGGGCTACAAGGTAAACATCCCTGAGAAATATAAGGATGGGCACGAGGCGCATTTCTCGCAGGTGCTGCAACGTTTCCTGGGCTACCTCAACACTGGTTTGCCCGCCTGGGAAGTTCCCTGCATGCTGTCGAAATATTACACGTCTACCGCCGCATTAAAGCTGGCAGACGCACAAAAATAAGCTGGCAAGGGGCGCTATCTAACGGTAACGCCCCTTGTTTTTAATATCACACGTTCGTTTCTCCTGAAAACACCTATCTTGCTGCCTCAAATCCTTATCCCTATAAAAAACCGACACATGATGATCAGGAAGATGGGTTACACCCTCGCGCTGTTAGCCTTAGAAATGCTGCTTTATTTCGTTATCACCACCGTTTTTATGTTATTCTTTTCTCGTTTTAATGTAAACCTGGGGCTGGAAGAATGGTTTGCCGTTATCACCCGCAGAGTGGTGGTGTATTACGTATTCGCCTTCGCAGGTTTCACTTTATTAACGATGCTGCTGCAGCCCAAAAACAAAGTGAGAGCGATCGCCCTCATCAACGCCGGCCTGTTTCTGCTCATAACTTTTGTAACGCTGTACATTCAGCACGTGCCGTTGAGCAGCGCATTCGGCAACCGTATGATCTTAATACAACTGCTGGCCGCGTTTGTAGTACCATTTATGCTGAACCGGAGCGTGAATTTCCGTACCATGGTGGCACTCGACATCTTCCCGGAAAAACAGAAATGGGATGCGGCAGAAGCGCCCGTTAAATAGCACAAACTTTTTCTTATATAGCAAAAGCCCCGTCATCACCGGCGGGGCTTTTTTAATGACCGGTAGCAAAAAGGGCCTGCCGGATACCCGACAAGCCCACGCCTCTGCGTTCCGCGCCAATTAATATTTATACACGGTTTTGATCGTAAAGAGGTGCTCGTTACTCATAAAACCTTTAAAGCTGGTGAGCAACTGGATAGGATACCCATCCTCGTCGTACGTATAGGTAAATTCATACGGTACCGAAGAAGGAATATTTCCTCCATAATTTTTTTCCTCGCCCGTGCGGTTATGCTTGGAACGGCGGCTCAGGAACATATCGGGGTAATTGAGTTGTGCAAACGGGTTGATGAAAAAGTCGTATCTGTACTTACTCGTTTCGGATCCACCACGGCTGCTGTAAGCAGCATCTTCCACCAGGTTGCCGTTGCGGTACTGCTGCGTGTAACCCATCGTGTTACCATTGGCGTATTGGTAGTTAAACTTCACCTGCGCACGTTCGGGCAGATAATTGATCGCCGCGCTGGTGCCGCTTTTATCTTCTTTATTTTCTTTGAGTGAGATCAACTCGCCCGCGTCATTATAACCCAGGTGGGTTGCTATCCACAGGTCGCCATTTTCGTCATAGCGCTTCACCGTTGTAAGGCGACCGCCCTCGTACACGAAAAAGTCTTCCATGTTGATGAACAGGCCTTCTTTACCCGCCCGCCTGCCGTAGTACAACACCGATTCGAGGTTACCGTCGGCCTGGTAGCTGTATTTGGATTTGCTGTCAGCACGCCAGGTATTACCTACAGAAGTGTATTTTTCTTCCCCGGTGAGGCGTTTAGCCGCTTTGGATGCAGCCAGTATGATCTTATCTATTTTAGCAAGATCGGCTGCCTGTACGGTCGTATCGGCCGTAACGCCCCATTTCGAAAGTTTAAGCTGATACTTTACCGCACCGGCTGGCAGGGCAATGTCGTTAGGACCCGGTTTTAGGGCAACTGTTGTTTCCCTGGAAGCCTGAAGGGTGTCCCAGGCGATGATTGACAAAGTGCCGGGGATGCTGTCGTACCGTACTTTGCCTACCGTAATGGCAGCCCGCACCGTAACAATGGGAGCAGCAGGATCAAATGGTCCTTTCGGTTTACCCGCCGGAGCTTCCGCGCCTTTCTCCGGACCTTCCGGCAGGGAAGCTTCCTTTGAACAGGCGGTAAAAAATGTAACGCCTAAAGCGGCGATGAGCATGCGTTTCCTTAGCATTGGTTCTACTGTTTTATGTGAGCGGGTACGTAGGAGTAACTAAACACAGCTGCAAATGTACCACGCCTGCGCACGCTAATTATTCGTAATTCCACTGAAAATAAACCTGCGGGAACTACTGAGATGCAAAAAAAGGCTGACCGTTTTAAGTCGGCCAGCGGTTGCATGATGCAAAGGGGCTGACCGTAACAGTTGGTCTTTTCATGGTGCAAAAGGCCGACCGTTTTAAGTCGGCCAGCGGTTGCATGATGCAAAAAAGGCTGACCGTACAAACCGGCCAGCCCTCGTATTACAAGCATCTTCGTTCTACTTAATAATATCCGTCAGCATCACCCTTCTTCCCTCTCCGAAAATGATTTCCCGGGTATATGTATACACCTTATCCCCATTACCATATTGCAAAAACATTTCCAGCGGCATTACTACCGGCGGATAGGAACCCTGGATGCGCATGGTATCGATCTCGGCTTTATAGTGATCGGGAATGAAGCTGTAACCGGGGAACAGTGTGTGCGGGTCCATCGGGATCCATACGTGGGCGGTGACTTTCGCGTGGTTGGTATTGGTTACCCGGGCATGGTGGCGGTAGTTATTGGCCACATACTCCTCACAGGCCACGCCGGCAATTACGCGCTTGGCGCCGGTTTTCAGTAACTGGCCCAGGTAACCGATCTCGCCGGGGTACACGGGCTCCATAGTATTGAGATCGAGTTTGGTTTTGTCGCCGCTTGCAATCTTGTCTACCCCCGCCAGGCTTAATTGCGACTCCTTATTAAAATCCCCGAAGAAGTAATATTTAGTACGGGTACTGCGGCTATTTAACTGTATGCAGAAGTGCGCGTTTTTGCTGCTGTAATAAATAACGATCTCCTCGCCGCCGTCGATCACCAGCTGGTTACCCTGGAAGGCGGCAGACTCCTGGTAAACAGCTATATCATAATCGTAGCTGGAGTCGATTGTTACCCGTTCGTCGCCACCAATGATCAGCGCAGGATTGGCCTGTGCCGTGGTGTTGCGGGAGGTATTGAAGATCGCCTCTCCCGTATCGGCGTCTTCGGTCTGTTCGGTCTTCTCTTTGTTCCTGCCGGTGATCTTCTTCAACAACTGTGCATGCAGTACCTGCGTACACAGCGAAAATGCCACCGCCAGCAGCATTGGTTTTATCATAGGGATAGTTTAATGCTGCCAACTTAGCAAAATTCCGGCTAAACATGAAGAATATTTTCAATATCGCTAGCTCACCATCAGGCTGCAACCTCTCAGGGCGGAGTTATCGAGGCGGCCAAGTACGGCAAAGCTGCCGTCGGCCTGCAGGCGGCCTATGTCCTCAGTGGCGATAAAGGCGCAGGAGTAGATATTGGCGAGGTCCACCACGTTGATCACGCCGGGGGCGCTGCGCTCGAAAAGCTGGAAGGGATCGTTTTCGTCACGCACCAGCACTTTCATCCAGGCGGGTGTGTGAAAACGGCTGTCGGCCAGTGAGTAGGCCTGGCTCAGCAGCTCGGTCATTCCATATTCGGCATGCACCTGCTGTACGCCCAGGCGATCCTTCAGGTAAGCATGTACTTCTTCCCGCGTCCACTCCTCCCGGCGGCCTTTCATGCCCCCGGTTTCCATGACGATGGTATTTTTCAGCTGTAACTCATAGTTGGTCGCGAAATCGAGGAGGCCGAACGTAACGCCGATGAGCAATACTTTACGTCCCTGGGCTTCCAGTGCTTCGAGGGTCGACTTCAGCTTATCATGTTCATAGAGGTAAAAGCCGCTTTCAGGCTGACCGCTGCGGGCGATCATATCCTGCACCATATGCACCAGCGAAGAGGATTTGCGCTCGAGGTAAGATGGTAGCAGTCCGAGTACCACGTAGTCGCTTACCGGGCCGTAAAACTGTTCAAAACAAGTGAGGTAACTTCTTTGATAGATGTCTGCATCCTTTACTTCGTGACGGCTGTTGATCGTCTGGGTCGTGCCGCTGCTTTCGAACACCACTTCCGGCTCAAACTGGCCGCACACCACCCGGTGACTTTTAAAGAACTGGATCGGTAAAAAAGGGATACGCAGCAGGCTGTTTACTTGCGCCGGCTTTACCCGCAACGCATCTACGTACGCCCGGTAAATCGTATTTTCCTGGTATTGGTACCGGAAAAGATCGAGTGCGGCAGCTTCAAGCCCTGCTCCTGTAAGTTAAATATCCTGTTCGTAAACGCCTGGTCCATGTAAAAAAATACGGCACTTTTATCCGGCCACAAAGGTAGGATTTAAGCAAACATGCCGCGCCGGCCTTTTTTTGTAACTGTGGCAACCGCGACGTAACAAAGTGACGTATCACACGTTTTATAAGGGAACGGGAACGGTTTGGTCCCGTATTGGCATATTGGTTAATTTAACGTACGTTTGTTATATGAAGAAATTGTTCATTTTAAGCGCAGTTTTACTTACAACGGTGATGGGATGTTCCAAAGAAGAGAATGGGGATGATAAGCCTGTTATCAAGTTTAAAAGCTATTCCGTACCAGAAATACCAGCCGGCTTCCAGGGCAACCTGGTGGTAACGCTGGACGTGGCAGACGGTGATGGCGATATCGAAGATACACTCTTCATTCAAACCAACTGGACCACTTCCACAACGACACTCAACTACGATCCCAGGCGTATGCCCGGCATCGGCGCCTACAAAGGTACCAACCTGAAAGCAGAGGTGCAGCTGCTGCTGGACAATACGTACGTAATTCCCAATCCTGAAGGCTACCAGGATAACGACTCTATCTACTTCCGCATTTATGTGCAGGACAATTCCAAGAACATCAGCGATACGATCGTAACACCTCCTATCCGCATTTATCATCGATAGGTGATGTATCAACTTATATAAATAAAGGATTCCCAACGGAGGGAATCCTTTTATTTTTTAGCTTTACTCCTCATTTTCAGTTCCATGAGCAAAATTGAACAACTGCATACCAAAACAGCGGCTGCCCAATTGGGCGGAGGCCAGGCACGTATAGATTCCCAACACAAGAAAGGAAAACTCACCGCCCGCGAACGGCTCACGCTGTTGCTGGACGAAGGCTCATTCGAAGAAATGGGCATGCTGGTGAGCAATAATAACAAAGGGCTCACCCTCGACCAGGAGGCCTTCCTGGGTGACGGTGTAGTTACCGGTTACGGCACCATCAACGGACGCCTGGTTTACGTGTATTCGCAGGACTTTACCGTGTACGGTGGCAGCTTAAGCGAGCCGCATGCAGAAAAGATCGTGAAGATCATGGACCTGGCCATGCAGAATGGCGCGCCGATCATAGGCCTGAATGACAGCGGCGGCGCCAGGATACAGGAAGGTGTGGTGAGTTTAGGTGGATATGCTGACATATTTTACCGTAACACCCGTGCTTCCGGCGTTATTCCGCAACTGTCGGCGATTATGGGCCCTTGTGCAGGTGGTGCGGTGTACTCCCCTGCCATTACCGACTTTATCCTCATGGTGGAGCAAACTTCTTACATGTTCGTAACCGGGCCTAACGTGGTAAAAACGGTTACCCACGAAGAAGTGACCTCCGAAGAACTGGGCGGTGCGCAAACGCATGCCTCCAAAAGCGGTGTGACGCACTTTGCCTGCGCCAATGAACTGGAATGTATCCAAAATCTGAAACAGTTGCTGAGTTATATGCCGCAGAACTGCCAGGACGATGCACCTGTCTATCCTTACGAACCTGCCGCGGAAGAACGCCCGGCCCTCAATACGCTCATCCCCGAAAATCCGAACCAGCCTTACGATATGAAAGAGGTGATCGCCGAGCTGGTGGATGCGGAGAGCTTTTTAGAAGTACACAAAGACTTTGCAGAAAACATCATCGTAGGCTTCGCCCGCATTGCCGGCAGAAGCATCGGCATCGTGGCCAACCAGCCCGCGCACCTGGCAGGTGTGCTCGACATTCACGCTTCTGTAAAAGGTGCACGTTTCACCCGCTTCTGTGATGCATTTAATATTCCATTGCTCGTACTGGTAGATGTACCGGGCTTTTTGCCGGGTACCGACCAGGAATGGAATGCGATCATCACTAACGGCGCCAAACTGTTGTACGCATTAAGCGAGGCCACCGTTCCGCGTATCACCATCACCACCCGCAAAGCTTACGGCGGCGCTTATTGCGTGATGAACTCCAAACACATCGGTGCAGACCTGAACTTCGCATTCCCACAGGCAGAAATTGCGGTGATGGGAGCCAAAGGCGCGGTAGAGATCATCTTCAAAAAAGATATTGACAGCGCTTCCAATGCAGAAGTACGCATGAACGAACTGGTAGACGAATACACCAATCGCTTTTCCAACCCCTACCTGGCGGCGGAAAAAGGTTATATAGACGAGGTGATCGTTCCGGAACAGGCACGTAAAAAACTGATCAGGGGCTTTAAAATGCTGGAAAATAAAGTGGTGGACATGCCGCGTAAAAAGCACGGTAACATCCCACTTTAAACTATGCAGTCCGTCGTTCGCATCACCCGCAGCTTTTTCAACTTCCTGCTTTTCAGCTCGCTGTACATCGCGTTTTGCGCGGTGGCAATGACCTGGCAAAGCAATGAAATGCTGGGCCTATCTTACGACCACAGTACGTACTACGCATTCGTGTTCTTCGCCACCATTTGCAGTTATAATTTTCACTGGTACTTAACGCCCGGTGGTATTGAAGCCACTTCGCAACGGCTGTCGTGGAATAACCGTCGCCGCATGTTGCAGATAGCCCTTTATCTCCTGGGACTGATCGGCGCCGTTTGGTTCTACTGGCCGTTAAGGCACCACTGGTTCCCGGTAAGTGGCGCGATACTACTCACATTTTTATACTCTGCGCCCAAACTGGCCTATCCGCCATTCATTTGGTTGCGCAAAATCGCCATCGGCAAAACGCTGTTTCTCACGTTTGTATGGACGTACGTAACGACGGTGTTGCCGGCGTTCATCGCCGATGAAGTACATGGGCTGTCACTCGCCTGGCTTACCTGCCACCGCTTTTTCCTGATTTATGCGATCTGCATCTTGTTCGATAACCGCGACCGGGAGCAGGATAAAGCCGAAGGCATCCGCAGCCTGATCACGTATTTCGACCGCAATGGCGTAAGTCGCCTGTATTACTTTTCGGTGTTACTGGCGGCCGTTTTTGCCGGGCTGTTATGGCCTTATGTACCCGCCTGGACCATCGGCACGTTGCTGGTGCCCGTTGCGGTTACCGCGATGATCAAACGTTACTCAGAAACGCATGCTTCCGATTACGTGTATTATTTTTACCTGGATGGATTGATGATGTTATCCGCCCTGTTGCATTATGCCGGGCACATCGCAGGCTGGTAAAGCATTTTCCTTTATTTTTGTTGACATTTATTGATATAACCATGGCTAAAAAGCAAAAATCTATATTAACGAAGGAGTCACTGACATTCCTGAAAACTTACCTGAACAACCCTTCTCCCACCGGCTTCGAGAAAGAAGGACAGAAATTATGGCTGAAATACCTCGCACCTTACATCGATGAAACCTATGTAGACCCTTATGGTTCGGCGGTAGGCATTATCAACCCGGATGCGCCCTTCAAAGTGGTGATAGAAGCGCATGCGGACGAGATTTCCTGGTTCGTGAACTACATCTCTGCCGACGGTTTGATTTATGTGATCCGCAATGGTGGTTCGGATCAGCAGATCGCGCCATCTAAAAGGGTGAACATCCATACAGAAAAAGGAATCGTGAAAGCGGTATTCGGCTGGCCAGCCATTCACACGCGCTTACGCGGTGGCGATGGTAAGGAACCGCAACCAAAGGTAGATAACATCTTCCTGGACTGCGGCGCCCGCAATCGTAAAGAGGTGGAAGACCTGGGCATCCATGTAGGCTGTGTAATCACGTTCGAAGATGGATTTGAAGAACTGAACTACGACTATTATATCTGCCGCGCGATCGATAACCGCATTGGTGGTTTTATGATCGCCGAAGTAGCACGTCTGCTGAAAGAAAATAAGCAGAAGCTGCCTTTCGGTCTGTACATCGTAAACGCCGTACAGGAAGAAGTAGGTTTGCGTGGCGCAGAGATGATCGCCAAACGCATTAAACCCAATGTGGCCATCATTACCGATGTAACGCACGATAGCACTACACCGATGATCAACAAAAATGTAGAAGGTGAAATTAAATGCGGTGCAGGCCCAAGCATTACTTACGGCCCGGCTGTACACAACATCCTGCGCGACCTGATCATCAAAACGGCAGAGAAGAACAACATTCCGTTCCAGCGCCACGCCGTAAGCCGCAGCACGGGCACCGATACAGACGCTTTTGCATACTCGAACGATGGTACGCCATCTGCGCTAATCAGTCTGCCGCTGCGCTACATGCACACCACGGTGGAAATGGTGAAGAAAGAAGATATTGAAAATACCATTATGTTGATTTATCAAAGCCTGTTGAACATCACACCGAAAACAAATTTCCGGTACCTGTAACGAAGGCGAAACATGTATACAAAGAGGCTGCACCATCATACGGTGCGGCCTCTCTTTTTTAAAACTGGTGTTTAAACTTTCATGTGGTTGACTTTTAAGCTTAATACTGTATGTTTGTTCCGACCAAAAACAACCAACTATGCAATCAGTGCAGATCCGGCACAACTGGACCATTGAAGAAATTAAGGAAGTTTACAACACGCCGCTGCTAGAGTTGATTTACCGCGCGGCCACTGCTCACCGCGAATACCAGGACACCGCTGAAGTACAGGTATGCACGTTGCTTTCTATTAAGACAGGCGGCTGCTCGGAAGACTGTGCTTACTGTCCGCAGGCGGCGCGATACAACACCGGCGTAAACGTACAAGCCCTCATGAAAAAAGACGAGGTGCTGGCCTACGCGCAAAAAGCTAAAGACGCTGGCTCTACCCGCTTCTGCATGGGTGCCGCCTGGCGCGAAGTACGCGACAACCGCGACTTTGACCGGGTGTTAGACATGGTAAAAGGCGTAAATGAAATAGGGATGGAAGTATGCTGCACATTAGGTATGCTTACCGAAGACCAGGCACAGAAGCTTGCTGATGCGGGCCTCTACTCTTACAACCACAACCTCGATACCAGCGATGAATTTTATGGGGAGATCATTACCACCCGCACATACGACGATCGCCTCAAAACGCTCGACAATGTGCGTAAGGCCGGCGTAACCGTTTGCTGCGGCGGCATTATCGGTTTGGGCGAATCGCACGAAGACCGTATCGGTATGCTGAAAACACTGGCCACGCTGCCTAAACACCCCGACTCCGTGCCCATTAACGCACTGGTAAGGGTAGAAGGCACGCCACTCTCCCACTTACCGAAAGTCGAGTTCTGGGACATGGTACGTATGATCGCCACCGCCCGCATCCTGATGCCGGCCACCATGGTACGCCTCAGCGCCGGTCGTACGGAAATGAGCCTGTCCGAACAGGCATTATGTTTTATGGCAGGCGCCAACTCGATCTTCGCAGGTGAAAAGTTATTGACTACGCCTAATCCTTCCTTTGATGAGGATAACATGATGTTCCAGTTGCTGGGACTGAAGCCCAGAGAGGCGTTTAAGGACGAGAAGGCAGCGATGTCGGTGGAATACTAAATCGTTTCGTATTGTAAAGGTGACGATGCAGCCGAAAAATCGTCATCATGTATCTATAGATGGTGACGAAGCATTAAAAAGATTCGTCATTATATATTGGCAATAAGGACGAAGTGTTAAAAAAATCGTCATTGGTAATGAAATGAAGCAACCCTCGTGTTCAATCTCCGCACCAGTAAGCCATGGAGACTTGTGCGGAAGTTTGCTTCGTTGCGCTACCAATGACGTTTTTTTCCTTTACAAACTTATTGTTTCCCTAAAAAATACTCCACCGCCAATCCATACCCCTGCATACCCAAACCTGCAATCACTCCTACACACTTCGCAGCGATCATCGATACATGACGGAACTCTTCGCGTGCGTGTACATTGCTGATATGCACTTCTACCACCGGCGTGGTAATAGCGGCAATGGCATCGCGCAGGGCGATGGAAGTGTGTGTGTAAGCGCCGGCATTGAGTACGATGCCATCCAGCTCAAAACCATTGGCGTGTAAAAAGTTGATCAGCTCCCCTTCCACATTGCTTTGGAAATAGACGAGCTGCACCTGCGGGTATTTGCTCACCAGTTGGTGAAAGCAATCTTCTGCAGTGGTGTTGCCATAGATGCCGGGTTCGCGTTTACCGAGCAGGTTAAGATTAGGGCCGTTGACGATGGCGATTTTCATGATTAGAAACGATTGAATGCCTAAAATAGGAAAATTATTCTCCCCAGCGGAAAGTATCCTGCTCGATGCCCGCAAGGTCCAGCACGCGGTCGACCACCGTGGCGGCTACTTCTTCGATGCTGGCAGGTTTGCTGTAGAAGGATGGCGTGGCCGGGCAAATAATGCCACCCGCCTCCGTCACCGTTTGCATATTACGGATATGAATGAGGTTATAAGGCGTATCGCGCAGCACACAAATTAGCTTACGGCGCTCCTTCAACACCACATCGGCGGCGCGGGTAATTAGGTCGTTGGAAATACCGCCGGCAATGCGGCCAAGAGTGCCCATGCTGCACGGACAAATAATCATGGTATCGTACCTGCCCGATCCCGAAGCGAATGGGGCGTGAAAGTCCTGCTGCGAGTAGAAGGGAAAAGGCAGTTGTTTATAACCGTCTTCATCCAGCTCCGTTTGCCATACCGTTTTGGCGTTTTCTGTCATCACGATCGCTACCTGGTTTACCTGGTCGCCTGCTTTGGCCAGCTTTTGTAATAACTGGCGGGCGTAGATGGAACCACTGGCCCCGGTAACTGCTACTACTATACGATGTGTCATATCACAAAGCTAGGTAATAAAGTGCAGAAGGCCGTGCGTATCGCTACGCAACAGCCTTCCGTATTAATTCCTTGTTTTGTTGGCCTATGCCCGGGCCGCGATCGCGTCCATTGAAATGCCCATATGACTTTCGTCGTACACGCATTTACCCTCCCTTAGCACCAACACCTGCGGCGATTCATGCTGGATGTTAAACATCCCCGACACCTTATTGCTGATCTCACGATACCGGATCAGGTCGAGATAGTAAAAATCCATGCCTTGCGGCTGCGCTGAGCGGTCGAGCCGCGACTTCGCCATTGCACTGATCGAGCAGCGGGTGCTGTGTTTAAATATCACCACCGGGCGCAGGAACGAGTCTGATTGGATCTGCTGCAACTGTTCCTCATTCGTCAATTCCATCCAATTCATAATACTAACAATTCTTACTTTTTTCGGTTACAGGCGCTTTCGATATCTTCATCGGGCAACCCAGTTTCTGTGAAGCGCAGGAGCTGAACATGGCTGTCATTACTGCCATCAAACAAATAACACCCGCCAGCTTAATACTTGGTTTCATTTCTGGTACTTTAATTAGTGAACGATTTTTCATAGGCAATAGATATATCTCTTTTTTAATCCCTCATTACTACGTTATATTTGCAAATATAACTTTTATATTAAAAAAAACAATCCTATGTATTGTTAACAGCTTGCTAATGTGATAGCAAATCTGTTACCAAATTAAGGTTTTTGCTCCAGAACTATGGCAAAGGTACACTTTATCGCTATCGGCGGCAGCGTTATGCACCAGCTCGCAATTGCCCTGAAACTCAAGGGCTACCAGGTAACAGGCAGCGACGATGAAATATTCGACCCCGCTACTACGAACCTCACCAATGCCGGAATTATGCCGGCCACTATCGGTTGGGACCCTGCCCGCATTACTGCGGACCTGGACGCCGTGATCCTTGGCATGCATGCCCGGCTCGATAACCCGGAACTGCAGAAAGCCAGGGAACTGGGCCTCAAGATCTACTCCTTCCCCGAGTATATTTACCAGGAAAGTAAGACCAAAACCCGCGTGGCCGTTGGTGGCAGTCATGGTAAAACGACCATCACTTCCATGATCATGCATGTATTGAGAACGGTACAAAAGGATTTCGACTATCTCGTTGGCGCAAAGCTGGAAGGTTTTTCCCAGTCAGTAAACATCACAAATGCCCCACTTATTGTGTGCGAGGCAGATGAATATCCGGCGTCGGCCATCGAAAAACGTCCTAAGTTCCACTTTTTGCACCCGCATATTGCGGTGCTGAGCGGTATTGCGTGGGACCATATCAATGTTTTCCCTACATTCGAAAATTATAAGGAACAGTTCGTCATTTTTCTCCGCACCATCGAAGCCGGCGGCAAGCTGATTTACAACAGCAGCGACCCGATCCTGAAGGAGCTGGTGGAAAAAGAGGCAGGGCATTTAAACCTGCTGCCATACGAAGTTCCGGTGAACAGCATCACGAACGGTGTAACCAGCATTATCCTGGAAGGACATACCACCCCACTGCTGGTGTTTGGAGAACATAACCTCATGAACATCAACGCCGCCTGGCACGTATGCCGCGAGTTAGGGGTGGATGTGCGCAGCTTCCTGGCGGCTATCTCCTCCTTTACCGGCGCCGCCAAAAGGATGGAGCTGGTAGGTAAGAACGAACAAACGGCCATCTATCGCGACTTCGCGCACGCGCCATCGAAAGTGAAGGCCACAATGCAGGCACTGAAAGCGCAGTACCCCGGCCGCAAACTGATTGCCGTACTGGAATTACACACGTACAGCAGCCTGAACCGCGACTTCCTCACGGAATACAAAG
Source organism: Chitinophaga horti (assembly GCF_022867795.2). Classification (NCBI taxonomy): domain Bacteria; kingdom Pseudomonadati; phylum Bacteroidota; class Chitinophagia; order Chitinophagales; family Chitinophagaceae; genus Chitinophaga; species Chitinophaga horti. Next base: position 3,599,759 of record NZ_CP107006.1, read on the forward strand.
GCGCGATGGACCCGGCAGACAAAGCAGTGGTGTTTTACAGTCAGCATGCATTGGAAATCAAACGTATGCCCGACTTACCGGTAGATGCGATCTACGACGGCTTTGGCAGAACGGACCTGAGCGTGATTACCAGCAACGCGGCGCTGCTCTCCTGGCTGGACGAGCAGGAATATGCGAATGCCAACCTGCTGCTCATGAGCTCGGGCACGTACGACGGACTGGACTTTCCGTCGCTTAAAAAGTATTTATAACAAACAGTAACGCCGCCGACATGCGGCTGTATGCTGAAACCTCCTTATAACATGTCTGCTTTACAGCTAAACCGCCCGCTGGCCTTTATTGACCTGGAAACTACCGGCACCAATGTGGCTACCGACCGAATTATTGAAATTGCCGTAGTGAAAGTTATGCCGGACAGGACCGTGCAGAAGAAAGTAAAGCGCATCAATCCGGGTATTCCCATTCCCCCGGCTACCACAAACATCCACGGTATTTCGGACGAGGACGTAAAGGACGCACCTACTTTTCGCGAGGTAGCCAACGAGTTCAGGCAGTTCCTGGAGAACTGCGACCTGGCGGGATATAACTCCAATCGTTTCGATGTTCCGTTACTGGTAGAGGAATTCCTGCGGGTGGAACTGCCGCTCGACATCAGTACCCGTAAACTGATCGACGTGCAGAAGATTTTCCACCTGATGGAGAAACGCACCCTCAGCGCGGCTTATAAGTTTTACTGTGATAAGATCCTTGAAAACGCGCACAGCGCCGAAGCCGATGCCACTGCTACTTTCGAAATACTGGAAGCGCAGCTGGACCGGTACGATATGCTGAAAGCAGACGTAAACTCGCTGGCAGACTTCACCAGGGAGGAAGACTTTGTAGACTTCGCCCGCCGCATCGTGATGCAGGGCGGACAGGAAACGTTCAACTTCGGCAAGTACAAAGGCCGCGCGGTGAGAGAGGTGCTGAAAATAGAGCCACAGTACTACGATTGGATGATGAAGGCCGATTTCCCCCTCAACACCAAGCAGAAACTGACAGAGATTTACCACAAAATGATGTTAAAAAAATGATAATCCATGCCGGGGGATCACATTGATTCCCCCGGATTTGTGCTAATTTCGCCATCCTAAAGAACAAACCTGTTTGGAAAAGCTAGTCATCATACCGACTTATAACGAAAAGGACAATATTCGCAAGATTATCGCAGCTGTATTTGCCCTGGAGCAGAACTTTCATGTATTGATCATTGATGACGGCTCTCCCGATGGCACGGGAGCCATTGTAAAACAATTACAGGCCGACAACGCCGGCAGGTTGTTCCTCGAGGAGCGTACAGGTAAACTGGGACTGGGTACCGCCTACATCCATGGCTTTAAATGGGCGCTGGCCCGCGGTTACCAGTACATTATCGAAATGGACGCCGACTTCTCCCACCCCCCTAAAGACCTTATTCGTTTACACCATGCCTGTGCCCATGAAGGCGCCGACGTATCCGTTGGTTCACGTTATGTGAAAGGCGGTGCTACCGAAAACTGGCCCTGGAACAGGGCTTTACTCTCCCGCGGCGCTTCCGTTTATGTACAAATGATTACCTGGATGCCGGTAAAAGATGCTACCGCCGGTTTTGTGTGTTACAAGCGGGAAGTACTCGAAACGATTAATCTCGACGAAATACAGTTCGTAGGCTATGCCTTCCAGATAGAAATGAAATTTACCGCCTGGAAGCTCGGCTTCAAGGTAAAGGAAGTACCCATCACCTTTGTGGAAAGAGTAGAAGGATACTCCAAAATGAGTAAAAACATTGTTAAAGAAGGCGTGCTGGGCGTACTGAAAATACAGTGGCAAAGCCTGTTTCGCAATTACGCAGGCAGGGTGAAGAACGAAAATAACTGATACATGCAGCCGCTGGCTGTGTGATCGTGTGATGGAATGAAAAAAGCTTTTATACAACTGCACCTGGCAGTATTCCTGGCAGGTTTTACCGGCATACTTGGTAAACTGATCAGCCTCAACGAAGGCCTGCTTACCTGGTACCGGATGCTCTTTACAGTGATCGCCCTGTACCTGCTATTCCGCTTCCAGGGCGCTTTAAAAAGACTCTCCTTTAAAGAAGCCCTGCCTATCGGCCTTACCGGCTGTGTAATCGCCATGCACTGGCTGTTCTTTTACGGCAGTATTAAATACGCCAACGCCACCATCGGGGTAGTCTGCTTCTCCCTCACCAGTTTCTTTACCGCTATTCTTGAACCGCTCATCATCCGGCGTAAGTTCGATGCCTCGGAGCTATTACTAAGTTTGCTCACGTTAGGCGGTATTCTTTTAATTTTTCATTTTGATACGCAATACCGCACGGGCATCATTCTCGGGATATTCTCCTCGATGTTTGCCGCGCTGTTTACCATCTTCAATAAAAAACTGATCGTAAAACACGATACTAAAACCATTACTTTTTACGAACTGACGGTGGGCTTCCTGGGATTGACGCTGCTGATGCCGCTGTACCTGTATTTATTCCCGCCGCAGGGGTCAATGCTGCCCGGCGGCATGGATATCGTGTACCTGCTCGTTCTCGCCTGGTTCTGTACGGTACTGCTATACTTGTTCCAGATGAGCGCGCTGACAAAGATTTCTGCGTTTACCGTCAACCTCACATTTAACCTGGAGCCGCTATATACGATTGCGCTCGCCTTTCTGCTGTTTCAGGAGAATGAAAACCTTAATCCGAATTTTTATATCGGTTTAAGCCTGATTATGATATCGGTGGTATTACAAATGGCCAAGGTGTTTTACGAAGGCCGTAAAGCGAAAAAGGCCGCCATTGCCGCATAAATTACACCAGCGGAAACAATAGCCGCCGGTATTTTTATATTTTTATCCGGATTAAAAGCCAACAATCAGGATCTAAAACCATTTTTGAGCGTTTATGAGAGCATTTTTAAGAAGAAGTGCGGTGCTGCTATTATTAACACCGGCTTATACCTATGCACAACAGCCAGGTAAAAAACCACTCGACCATACCGTGTACGACGGATGGCAAAGCATTGGCGCCAAAACCATCAGCAACGATGGTAAATGGGTAGCCTACGTTATTCAGCCACAGGAAGGTGACGCCACACTGGTGGTTACCGACAGCAAAGGCACCAGGAAACTGGAAGTGCCCCGCGGTATTACGCCTTCTGTTACGGAGGATAGTAAGTATGTACTGTTCACCATCAAACCGTTGTACAAAGACACCCGCCAGGCGCGCATCAAAAAGAAGAAGCCGGATGAAATGCCCAGGGATACAATGGCTTACGTACAGCTCGGCAGCCACGAGATCATCCGCATCCCGCAGGTAAAAACATTTAAAACGCCTGAAAAGGGAGCCGGTGTTATTGCGTACACACTCGAAAAGCCTAAGGCAGATACCAGTGCAAAGAAACGTGAACTGAAAGGCCAGCCACACTACGATAGCTTCCTGGACGCCGACGACGACAAACCAGGCAGCGATAAACCGACCGACGGCAGCACGCTCGTAATCTGGAACTATGCGAAGAAAACGATCGACACGGTAAAAAACGTGACGGACTTTACCTTCAGCAAACCCGGTAACAAACTGTTACTGGTGACTAAACCTGATAAGAAAGATTCCCTCGCGAAACCTTCGGTCATGTTGTGGGATATTGCTTCCCGTAAAACAGACATCCTTAACCGCGGTGCAGGCAACTATAAATTTTTTACGTTCGATGAGGAAGGCAGACAGGTAGCGTATCTCGCAGAAAGGGACAGCGCCAAAGCTATTCAGAAATCGCACAAATTATACTACTACGCTCCCGGCGCCGACAGTGCCGTGATCGTAGCAGACAACAACAGCAAAGGCATTCCCGCCAAATGGGGCGTATCCGAAAATGGTTCGCTTAGTTTTTCGAAGGATGGCAAAAAGCTGTTCTTTGGTACGTCACCTGTTGCCCCGCCCAAGGATACCAACATCGTAGACTTTGAAGTGGCAAAGGTGGATGTGTGGCATTACCAGGACGATTATCTGCAAACACAGCAGCTCAAAACGCTGGACCGCGACCTGAAAAAGAGTTTTACCGCCGTGTACTACCCTGCTACGAAACAACTGGTGCAACTGGCCGACCGCAAAATGGATTTCCTCATTTTCCCGGATAACAATAACGGCCCATACGCACTCGGCTACAGCGATTACGATCAGCGCATTGCGTTGCAGTGGACAGGCAAGACGCTGAAAACACTGTACCTCGTTAACACGGTAACCGGCGAACGTAAGGTGATCAAAGACAAACTGATCGGCCTGCAGAACATATCGCCAGAGGGTAAGTTTATTAACTGGTTCGACCTGGAAAAGAGCCAGCACTTTGCTTACGAAGTTGCTACGGGCGTTACGCGGGAGATTACGACTGCCATCCCTACTAAACTGGCAGACGAGGAAAACGACGTACCCGATTTCGCTGGATCTTACGGCGCACCCACCTGGCTGGAAGGCGACAAATATCTGTATGTAAACGACCGTTACGACATCTGGCAGGTAGACCCGCAGGGAAAAGAAGCACCGGTGATGATCACCGGCGGTTACGGCCGTAAAACGCGTACTGTATTGCGTTACGTAAAGCTGGACAAAGAAGAAAAATTCATCCGCCCGAAACAAAGCCTGTTATTATCTGCATACAACGACAGCACCAAATACGGCGGCTACTTTAGCCTGAAACTGGGTGATAAAAAAGGTCCGCAGCAAATCGCACTCGGCCCCTACGGTTACCTTGGCATAGAGAAAGCAGTGAACGCAGATATGTTCCTCTTCCAGCGGATGAACTATGTGGAAAGTCCGGACGTATATGCCGGTAAAAACATTGCCAGCGCCGTGAAACTGAGCGCAATCAACCCACAGCAAAAGGAATACAACTGGGGCACCGCCGAACTGTTTAAATGGACCACCTTCAGCGGTAAACAAACAGAAGGCATTTTATATAAACCAGAGGACTTTGATCCTAGTAAAAAATATCCCGTACTGTTTTATTTCTATGAGAAGCTGACAGACGGACTCTATGGCTACCAGCCACCTGCGCCAACGCCTTCGAGGCTGAACATCAGCTTCTTCGTAAGCCGCGGTTACCTCGTACTGGCACCGGATATCAGTTACGAAATCGGTCACCCCGGTGAGAGCGCATACGACTACATTGTAAGCGGTGCCGAAGCGCTGACTAAAAATCCATGGGCCGACAAAGCCAATATGGGTATACAGGGACAGAGCTGGGGCGGTTACCAGGTGGCTTACCTGGTGACGCGTACTAATATGTTCAAGGCCGCCTGGGCCGGTGCCCCGGTAGCCAACATGACCAGTGCCTATGGAGGTATTCGTTGGGAAAGCGGCATGAACCGCCAGTTCCAGTACGAGCACACCCAAAGCCGAATTGGCGCCACCCTGTGGGAAAAGCCGGAGCTATACATCGAAAACTCTCCCCTTTTCCACTTGCCGAAGGTAAACACCCCTATGGTGATTATGGCCAACGACGCCGACGGTGCCGTACCGTGGTACCAGGGTATAGAGCTGTTTACCGGCCTGCGCCGCCTGGGTAAGCCGGTTTGGATGCTGAACTACAACAACGAAGCCCACAACCTGGTACAACGCCAGAACCGGAAAGACATTCAGGTACGGGAACAACAATTCTTCGACCATATGTTGAAAGGCGCGCCCGCCGCCCAGTGGATCAAATACGGACTGCCCGCCACTGACAAAGGCCGAAACTGGGGGTTTGAAAATGCCGCCGAGTAATGATGCTTAACGTCCCGGCCTGTTGGCCGGGACGTTTTTTTAGTTCGACTTCCCTTACACTTCCCCTATACAAATTTTGCTTGTGAGTAATATTTGGCAGGACGAATTGCGCCCTCCGGGCCTGATTGCGACATATTTGTCCTGCATCCTCCGAAGATCCCTCCTGCATCCTTGCTAAGTTGTTGCTAAAAAGTAGCTGAAACACCAGTGTTTTAGCAGGGATGTAGCAAGGATGTAGCAAGGATTCAGCAAGGATGCAAGTTGGCAGACGAGAGAACCGGACGCTGAAGTGAGTGAACTTTAGATTTGTGCCGATGAGGCGAATCCATGAAGTGGATAGCATCGCTTCCACCGTCATCGCGACTGAAAGGAAGCGAACCTCCGCGATAGTCTTCGCGGCAATAGGTCGGCAGCCATAAACTAGTTGTACGAAGACGGCACACGAGGATGGCTTCAGTTTGTTCGCCAGGACGGAAACGGGTGATCCGCTTCGCCGAATAGGGTAAATACCGTACAAGGGAGTGACACAACGGCGGCTGAAAAAAGGCCCAAAAGCTGGTCCCGAAAAAATAAATCACTGATACAGTGGAGGTTGGTACGAAAGACAAAAAATTATTTTTCTAATATAACTTATTTACTATATTTACATACGAATATTCTATTTGTGAGCTGAAGAAGCCAAACCTGAAAACCTAGACCTATGAATATCCAACAGTTTCTTCCCAAACAGTCGCTGAATCCGTTTGTGCAGCAATATTTCTTGCTGGAGGATTTTACTGCCGACACCACTTTTGCCGGACAACAATTGTTTTCACTTGGAAATCAATACCTGGTATTCGTTTTAAAGGGAGAGATCACCTTCCGTCCCTCCGACCATGCGCCGTTTACTTTGCCTGACGCATCGGTGGTTGGACCTTTCACCTGTTCCGGTTCTGTTAAACTGAGTGGTCCCAGCTCGGCTGTGATCGTACAGTTAAATGCTTGTGGCAGCCATCGTTTGCTGGGCCTGAGCATGGATACCGTGACCAACTATTACCGCGACCTTAGCAAGCTGGACGCAGGCCAATGGAAATACCTGGGCCGCGAGCTGGCATCTGCCAATGATATTGTATCGCTGCTGGACCGCGCGCTGGAAAAGGCGTTGCGCGAACAGGAACGCTCATTACAGGGTGTCGACGAAATCCTGGAACACTTGCTGCTGCAGAACGGTAATGTGGACATGGAAAGCGTTGCCCTGTACTTCAAAACCTCCCGTCATACGCTCGAAAGACGTTTTATGGAGGTGACCGGTCTTACACCACAAATGTTCAGCCGCATCGCCCGCTTTAACATGGCTATGTCGAGCATTAAGGAAGACATGCACACCCAACAGTGGCAGAGCGTGCTGCAGGATTGTGGTTATGGCGACCAGACGCACTTTATCAAAGACTTCCTGTACTTCGGTGCGCCGAAAGCGGAAAAAGAGCCTAAAACGCCGCAGGTATCGTTACGTAAGATCTTTAAACTGGCGGAGACCATGTATCCCCAGTACAGAACTGCGCTTAATTAATCGCTAGTATATATGCAATTCGCTCCCGGCGCCCAGGCGTCGGGATTTTTTTTGGTACGATTTAAGCGCACAAAACAGTAATTTGAACTTACTATGAAAAAGATAATCGGTTGGCTTTTACTGGTATTGGCATTGATAGGCGTATTTTTTATCGGCAAACAATTTGGCGGTAAAACTGTGAGTGAACAGGTGGTGTCGAACAGCCTGATCGTACGCGAAATAGCCGAACTCGCATCGCTGGAAGTGCAGGGGAACGCCAGTATTAAACGCAGCAATGTGGAGAACGACGGCACCTGGAGCAACAATATGCGCAAGCTGTTCATGGAAAGCACCATCTGGGTAAATGTGCCTTATACCGCCAAATTTGGCGTGGACCTGGACGATAAAAACTTCGACATCGACGTTTCAGAAAAGCGTGTAACCGTACACCTGCCCGTGCCCAAACTGCTTAGTTACGAGTTGAAGATCGATAAGATGGAAACCTCTAACAAGAAAGGCTGGCTGATGTTTTCGGACGACGAAACTTATACCGACGTGCAGAAAAAGCTGTACCAGACCTCACGCGGGCAGCTGGAGCACAATGTCACTTACCTGCAAAGTGCAAAAACCAAAATACAACAAGTGATCGCACGCTACTACGAGCCACTTGGCTACGAAGTGCGTGTGCAGTTTGGCAGCGAAAATGCCGTGACCGTGTTACCCCTTAAAAAAGACTAGGCCGCGTTGATGGCCAGGTACTTCACCAGCGACCGTTTGGCGATGGGCAGTAACGTTTCCGCCACCGGGAAGGTAAGGTCCGTTTCTATCTTGTAAACAGCCGGGTTGGGCAACTGCTCCCGCCGGGTGCGAATCAGTTCTGTTTTGATGTTTTCGCAGGTATTATTAAAGCTTTTTGTATAAGCAGAAAGATATTGGGTATGGATACCGCGATATCGTTCGTCATGCCGTTCGAAGATCGTGAGGCGGTAGTAGTATACCAGCGTGTCGCTGTAACGGCCGTCGCAAAGCAACATATACCCTTCCTGCATATCCAGCGGTACAAGCCCTACCGGCGTGATGTTCATCTGCTCCGCCACAAATTCATAAATGCCCGTTCCGTTTTTGATCGTATGGTCCATTTTGCGCATCGCATACTGGATAATCTCCTCCATTTCGCACATCACCGCATCGTCGGCAATCATTTGCTCGTAAAGGAGCTGCAGGCGTTCCATGTTAACGGCGGTAAGCGTTTTAGGGAATTTCTCGCGGAGCAGGTTCCGGTTCTCGCGGAAATCGCGCAGGTTGTTGTAATGGAACACTACATCGGCCAGCTGCGGGTACAGTTTGTTTTCATTGAAATAGCCGCTTATTTCCTGTAGATAGGCTAACAGGGTGTACTTTTTCTGTTCGAAATCGATATAACCATCTGCAAACCAGGTTTCACTCAATCTTTTCATAATGTCAGGTTTAAAAATATCGCCTTAATGAATTTACGAAAAAAAGTAATATAAAATTAGGGTGATCCGTAAAGTTGGAATTATGGAAAATAAGTATTAACTTCAAAGTAGCCACCAGTAAGGGATTAAGAGGTTTATGCGAAATGAGGGCAGAGAGGCTATCAAATTAATTTGGCGCTGACAAAACTTACTATTAAATTTATTATATTGAAGTATTAATTCATTTTTTTAATTTTTCTATCATGAACATCTACGTAGCCAACCTACACTATAGGTTGAACGATGAGGATCTCCACCAGATCTTCAGCGAATTCGGTCAGGTAACCTCAGCTAAAGTCATCAAAGATCACGAAACTGGCCGCTCACGTGGTTTTGCGTTCGTAGAAATGCCAAATCAGGAAGAAGGCGCCAAAGCGATGGAGAGCCTGAATGGCAGCCAGGTTGAAGGCAAACAGCTGACCGTGAACGAAGCCCGTCCTAAAGCACCAGGTTCTGGTGGTGGTGGCAACCGTGGCGGCGGTGGTGGAAACCGTGGCGGCGGCGGCTATGGCGGCCCACGTGATCGCCGTTATTAATCAAGTTTGATTGTTACTTATCGATCATAGAGAAAGCCTCCCGTTGGGAGGCTTTTTTCGTGTACTGATATAACTCAGGAAACTTTGTTTCGAAGCTTAAGAATCGCTCTGTAAACCAGCATAATTACAGTAGGGGCTGCGAGGAGGGCCAGAAAAACGAAGATAAAAGGGTATATTTTTCTCCTCAAAAAACTTTCTCTGAAACAGATATATTGTTACAATTAATTGATATGGCATACACGTATACTGACAATCCCCCCAAATCAAAACACAAAAGGCGCAAAAGCAGCCTTTCAGCTTCTTTTACGCCCTCGCGTTTATTTAGCTTGCCGTGCTAATTCGTTAGTATTCCCTCGTCGGGTCGAAGTGCTCCATTTCCTGCGCTACTGCGGTAAGGAAGGTGGCTCCCAGGGCGCCGTCGACGATACGGTGGTCGTACGACATAGACAGGTACATCATATGACGGATAGCGATAGAATCGCCTTGCTCCGTTTCTACTACCACCGGGCGTTTTTTGATCGCACCTACCGCCAGTATCGCTACCTGCGGCTGGTTGATGATCGGGGTGCCGGTAAGGCTGCCAAAAGTACCTACGTTCGTGATCGTGAAGGTACCATTTTGCGTGTCTTCCGGTTTCAGTTTGTTGTTACGGGCAGCGTTGGCCAGTTGGTTTACGCTTTTGGTAAGCCCTACCAGGTTCAGCATGTCCGCATTACGGATGACCGGAACAATGAGGTTGCCGGTCGGTAAGGCAGTCGCCATACCTATATTGATGTCTTTCTTTACAATGATCTTATCCCCGTCGATTGAACAGTTCACCAGCGGGAACTTCTTGATACACCTCACCAGCGCCTCGATGAACAGGGGCATAAATGTGATCTTCTCTCCTTCTCGTTTCTGGAAACCGTCTTTCACACTATCGCGCCATCTTACCATATTGGTTACGTCTACCTCGGCAAAGCTGGTCACGTGCGGACTTGTTTGTTTGCTGCGCACCATGTGATCGGCAATCAGTTTACGCATGCGGTCCATCTCGATGATCTCTACGTTGCCGCTGTAGCTGGCCGGTTTAGCAGCCGGTGTTTCCGCTGCTTTTGCCGCAGGTGGCGCTTTAGGTGCTTCTTCTGCAGCAGGGGCAGGAGCCGCTTTTTTAGCAGCAATATATTCGAGGATGTCTTTCTTCGTTACGCGGCCGTCGTTACCGGTGCCAGGCACCTTTTCCAATTCCGCAAAGCCGAGACCTTCCTGCTGTGCGATGGTCAGCACCAGCGGGGAGTAGAAACGCGCTTCGCCGGAAGTGGCGGCGGGAGCAGGCGTTTCCGTACGTTCGGGGGCGCTGAATTTCTTCTCCGTCACCGCGGGTGCAGCGGGCGCCGTAGCGGGGGATGCAGCGGGTGCATCTTCGCCAGCTGTTTTGATGCGGGCTATCACTGTACCAACCGGTACCACATCATTTTCATTAAACAGCACCTCGGCAATTTCACCGTCCGCAATAGAAGGTACTTCACTGTCAACTTTATCGGTCGCAATTTCCAGCACGGTTTCATCAGCGCTCACCTTGTCACCGGCTTTCTTGTGCCAGCGCAGGATGGTCGCTTCCATGATACTCTCTCCCATTTTGGGCATCACCAATTCTACTATAGCCATATTTTTGAATTTAGTGTTTAAGTGGTCGCAAAAATAGGGAAATTAGTATATCCCAACTTCAATCTGCTAACGCGTGATAAACTTTCTGAGCAGATTGATCGCTGCAACCGATGCCATATCCGTATTTCGTGCCCTGTCGTACCGGAAGTGGTGTTTAATCGTTACTACGTCTTTACTGTCGCCGGCCGCCATCCACACGGTACCCACCGGTTTTTCTTCCGTACCGCCGTCTGGTCCCAGGATACCACTTACGGCCACCATATAGTCGGAACCAAGTGTTTTAATACCACCGGCGACCATGGCCTTTACGGTTTCTTCGCTCACCGCACCATATTGCTGCAAAATGCTTTCCGGCACACTCAGCACGCTGGTTTTGATCTCGTTTGCGTAGCTCACCACACTGCCCTTAAAGTATGCAGAACTGCCCGCCACCGAAGTAATCATGTGCGCAATGTTTCCGCCGGTACAGCTTTCTGCAGTGCCCATGGTTTTACCAGCAGCCTTCAGCAAACGGCCGATCACCTGTTCGATCGGGATATCTTCATCCACGACGATAATATCTTCCAATATTGATTTCAGCTCATGAAAATGCTCGGACAATAATGCCGCCGTGCTGATCTTGTCTTTGCCCATCGCGGTGAGGCGCAGTTTTAGCAGTCCGAAATTAGGCAGGTAAGCCAGTTTAATAGATGCAGGTAATGCCTCTTCAAACTTCTTAATGCGTTCTGCCACGAAGGATTCGCCCATGCCTGAGGTAAGCAGGGTTTGATGCAGCAGCGCGGGTGTATGAAATTCTTCCTTGATGATATTGAGTACATAATCCTCCATAATACCTTTCATTTCATGAGGCACGCCGGGCATAGATACATACAGTTTATCATGCTTGCGGAACAACATGCCGGGGGCAGTACCGCGACGATTGAACAACACCTGGCAGGTATCCGGCACGCGGGCCTGATCAACGTTGCGTTGCAGTACAGGCAATCCGCGGCTTTCGAAAAAGGCCATTACGGAGTGTAAGGTTTCTTCATGCACAATGAGGCGGCCGCCGAAGTAATCGTTAAGTACCGGTTTGGTAATATCGTCGGCCGTGGGGCCCAGTCCGCCGGTGATAAGAATGATATGTGCATCGCGGCTTTCTTCTTCGAGCGCCTGGATGATATCTTTTTTATTATCCCCTACGGCTACACGGCGCTTTACCCATACACCGATGTTATTCAGTTGCTGGGCGATCCAGGCCGAGTTGGTGTCGATGGTCTGACCGATCAGGAGTTCATCGCCTATGGTAATGAGGCTGGCAAATATTTTTTCCACGCAATGGTATCTTTAAAGGTTGAGGCAAATTTACAGGCAAAAAGTTTGCCGTTGCGCACGATTCGGGGTAAATTAAGCCCTATGAGAACTTACCTGATGCTGTTGGCGGGCTGCATGGCGCTACAGGCGGCCGTTGCGCAATCGCCCGAAGTGAAAGTGAAAGCGGCCCTGTCCGAACTTGTCCGCGACCCGCAAATGACGTATGCGAGTTATTCTTTCTACCTGCTCGACGGACAAACCGGGCAAAAGGTGTGGTCGGTCAACGAAAACATGGGCCTGGCGCCCGCCTCGTGCTTAAAAGTGCTGACGGCCGCCGCTGCGCTGCATACACTCGGCAGCAGCTATCAATATAAAACACAACTCGCGTATGAAGGCAAGATTGACGCGCAGGGCACGTTGCAGGGTAACCTGGTCATTAAGGGCGCGGGCGATCCTTCGCTGGGCAGCAACCGGTACCAGGCATCTACAGAAACGGTAGTATTGCAAAGCTGGCTGGCTGCGATCAAAAAAGCAGGCATTAAGCAGATAAACGGACAAGTGATCGGCGACGACAGTATATTCGACACGCAATCGCTTCCCGATGGCTGGATATGGCAGGATATGGGCAACTATTATGGCGCGGGCCCTTCGGGCTTAAGTTGGCGCGAAAACCAGTTCAGTATCCGTTTTAAACCGGGTAACAGTCTCGGCGCACCGGCGACATTAGCCTCCACCACGCCTGCCATGCCTAATCTTACGCTGATCAATGAACTGCGCACGGGAGCCAAAGGCAGCGGCGACCAGGCCTATGCGTACATAGCACCTTATACGGAGAGCGGCTATATTCGCGGTACCGCCGGCATTGATGAACAATACTTTTCCATCTCCGCCGCCGTACCCGACCCGGCGTATGACTGCGCTTACCGGCTGCAGCAAGCCCTGGAAGCGGATCAGATCAAAGTAACAAAAGGTATTACGACCACGCGCCGCCAGGCTTCCACGCCGCAGAAGCTGCAGCAAATTACGGCGACGCTTTCGCCCACACTCGATAAACTGGTGTACTGGTTCCTGCGTAAAAGCGTAAACTTATATGGTGAACATTTCGTGAAAACCCTGGCCCTGGAAGCAAAAGAGCAGGTATCGACCCCGGCGGGCGTAAAGGTGTTAAAAGCGTATTGTGCGAAACTGGGGATTGCAGAAGGGGCAGTCAACATCATCGACGGCAGCGGTTTATCGCCCGCCAATCGTATTACCACGGCGGCTTTGGCTACGGTTTTATACAATGCGCAAAAGCAACCCTGGTTCAATGCCTACTATGATGCGCTGCCCGAAGCCAATGGTATCAAAATGAAGGATGGCTATATCAGTAATGTGCGTTCGTATGCGGGCTACATAAAACCGAAACAGGGCCCTCCCCTCGTATTCGCGTTCATAGTGAACAACTTCAACGGTGGCGCGGGCCCTATGCGGCAAAAAATGTGGAAGGTGTTGGATTCGCTTAAGTAAAGTAAGGCGTCAATTTTTCTTTCAACGGTTCCGGCAGCGGCGTTTTTTGTCGCGTGGCGGCATCCAGGAACACGAGTGTGGTAACGCCCACGTTCAGCAACTCCCCTTTTTCGTTGAACAGTTCCGTATGAAACTGGATCTTATGCGCAGGCGGTAATTCGCGCAGCGTGGTCTTAACCGTTATCAGATCGTCGTACAGCGCGGGCCGCAGGTATTTGATATTGAGTTCGGCCACCGGCATAATGATGCCCCGCTCTTCCAGTTCACGATAGGTAAAGCCTAACTGGCGGATCGCCTCGGCCCTGCCCACTTCAAAATACAAAGCGTAATTGCCATAATAGAGATAGCCCATCTGGTCGGTTTCCCCATATCTCACCCTGATTTGCGTCGTTGCTGTAAACATATCCTGTCTCTTTAAAAATGATTTTATTTACCAATCATGCCGTCGATAGATACGCGGCCCGGACCACAAAACATCAGCACCAGGTAACCAACCAGGTAAAACACCGGAAGCTCCAGTTTGCCGGAACCATCATGCAAATGGATCCTGAACACGATCACCGCCGTTAAGATCAGTAATGGTACCAGCGCCAGCCTGGTGAACAGTCCGAGTATGAGAAACACAGAACAAAATACTTCTGCAAATACAGCCATACCCAGGGAAGCCGACTTGCCAACACCCAACGGATCATTGAACTTTTGTGCCAGGTGCGCAAAATTCATCATCAGCTTAGGCCAGCCATGGTTCAATATCATGAAAATACCGAGGGCCAGGCGTAAACCCAGCATAGAAAAGTGTACCGCATTGTCGGAAAATGAGGTGGAAAAAAGTTTTTTCATAGAACGGTTTGTGGTTTGATTCTTGCTAATAACCGCTGCAAGATAGGAAAATGAATGTTTTTGCTGCAAAAGCGAGTTATCCACATTCCTGTAGATAACCTGCAGGACTTACCAAAAATGTAAATTTTATATTTGTTTTGTTTGAAAACCCCCAAATTTGCACACTCTTGATAATGTGGGAGAACAAGATTAACGGGATATTCCGGTAGTGCCGATGGCCAGTCCGAAATATTTTCGTTAACAGATCGTTTTAATTCGAGTATTATAAGGTATTAACAAATAAAGCATGAAGCAATTCATAAACAGGCTCTTATTACCAGGACAGTTTAGCGTACTATTGATCACGTTTGCCGGCAGCAGTCTTTTGACTTCCACTGTCGCAAGCGCGCAGCAGACCAAGATATACACAGACGAAGAAAAGGTGTTCAAACACGCGCAGCAGCTGTTCCGCGAAGAGAAGTACGCCGTATCGATGCAGCTTTTTAAACAGACGATCGACCATATCGATTACTGGCACGAAACCAACCGCACGCTCGTCAACACCGACGCGCACTACTATTTCACCATCTGTGCGCTGCGTTTAGGTCAGGCCGACGGTGAAAAATATGCCTTACGTTTCCTGCAGATGTTTAATAACGGCCCGCGCGAGCAACTCGTAAGTTTTGAACTGGCCCGCTATTACTTCCACAAAAATAAACTGAAAGAAGCCATCCCTTATTACGAAACAGCCGGCATCGACAATCTGACCAACGAACAAGTGGCCGACGCTAAGTTTGAATTGGCCTATTGCTATTTCAACGTAAAGGACTTCAAAAAAGCATTGCCGCTGTTCGCCTCCATCAAGGACGTACAAAACAAATACTACCTGCCCGCTAACTACTATTACGGCTTTATCGCTTATTATAACAAGCAGTATGACCAGGCGCTCAACAGCTTCAAAAAGGTAGTGAACGAACCGAAGTACAGTGCCGTAGTGCCTTACTACATCGCGGAGATCTACTACTTCCAGAACAAAAAACAGGAACTGATCGCCTTCGTGGAACCGCTTATCAAAAAAGGCGGCATGTATTACGAAGCCGAACTGAAACAACTGGTGGGTCAGGCTTACTTCGAAAAACAGGAGTATACGAAAGCGCTTCCTTACCTGGAAGAATTTCAGCAAAACTCGGATGAGATCAGGAAGGAAGATGTATACCAGCTGTCTTACAGCTACTACCAGACAGGCAACCTGGAAAAAGCCATTACCGGCTTTAAACAACTGAGCAGCGAAAAGGACTCCCTCGGACAGAACTCGATGTACCTGCTGGGCGACTGTTACCTGCGTACCGGTCAAAAACAGAATGCCCGTAACGCCTTCGCTTTTTGCGCCCGCAACAGCTCTAACGCCACACAGCAGGAGATCTCGCGCTTTAACTATGGTAAACTGTCTTACGAACTCGGTTACCAGGATGTAGCCATCACGGAACTGACCAACTTCGTAAAAACTTACCCGCAATCCAAATACAACAAAGAATCCCGCGAAATACTGGTAAGCCTGTTCGCCAACACGAACAACTACCAGGACGCACTGTCCATCATCGAAAGCCTGCCCGAAAAGAACGCCATGGTGCTGAAAGCCTACCAGCGCGTAGCTTACGGTCGCGCCACGCAACTGGTGAACGACCAGCAACTGGCGGAAGCAGAACGTTTGCTGAACATCGCGATCGCCAATCCGTACGACCAGCAGATCACCCAGCTGGCTAATTTCTGGAAGGCGGAAATCGCCCTGCGCCAGAACAATTCCGATAAAGCGATTGCTGGTTTACGCGGCTACCTGGCCACCAACCCTCCCCCGGCTTCCGGTGAGGCGAATGCACAAACGGCCAGTTATAACCTCGGTTACAGCCTGCTGAAAAAAGAAAGCTATTCCGAAGCACTGCCTTATTTCGAAGCTGCACAGCGTAGTGGTGGACCAAACGCACAACGTATCGCCAACGATGCGGCCCTGCGTTCTGCTGATTGTTACTACATGCTGAAAGACTTTGCGAAAGCGAACAGCCTGTACGACCGTGTAATTGCCAATAGCGAACCGGGGGCAGACTATGCGATGTACCAGAAAAGTATCATTCTCGGCATCCAGAACAAAAGCAATGAGAAGATCGCCATGCTGAAACAGCTGGCCAATAAATACCCGTCCTCCGGCTTTAATAATGAAGGCGAGCTGGAAATTGCCAACACGTACCTTTCAGAAGAACGCTTCAACGATGCGATCCCTTACCTGAAGAATGTGTTGCAGAAACAGCCGAATGGTCCTAACGCCCCTAAAGCCCTCCTGAAACTGGGCCTGGCGTATTACAACATGGACAATGACAATACGGCCATGACTTATTATAAAGAAGTGGTGCAGAAATATCCTAACTCCGCCGAAAGCGCCGAGGCCCTGGAAAGCCTGCAGGCAATTTATGTAGGTCAGGGTAAAACCGACGATTACGTGGCCTTCATGAAAGCGAACGGCAAAACGGTATCTGTTACGGCGGAAGACTCCATCAGCTTTGCTGCTGCGGAAACCCGCTTCAGTAAAGGCGATTGCGTTGGTGCGGCTCCGGCGTTGACCTCCTACCTGCAAAAGTTCCCGAACGGGCAGTTCGTATTACAGGCTAACTTCTACAAAGCAGAATGCCTGTACAACAATAAAGACTATACGAACGCACTGCCGGGTTACGAATATGTACTCACCAAAGGCGCCAGTCCGTTTGCGGAAAGAGCGGCCCAGCAGGCAGCGTACATTCACTACTACCAGGTGAAGAACTATGCCAAAGCCCGCGAGTACTATACCCAACTGCAATCACTGTCTACCAATAAAGAAAACACCCTCGCCGCCAACCGCGGACTGCTGCGCAGCAACTACCAGCTGAAAAACTGGACAGAAGTAACGACGTACGCAGAAAACCTGCTGAGCGGTACCAATATCAGCACCGACGACCAGATCATCGGTCACTTCTACCTCGGTAAAGCCCACCAGGAAAATGGCAAGTACGATGATGCGATCAGCGAGTACAAAACCGTTAGCGGCCTTACCAAATCGGAGATCGGTGCGGAAGCACGTTACAGCATTGCCCACAGCTACCTGCTGAAAAACGACCTGGCAGCGGCTGAAAAAGCGGGCTTCGACCTCATCAAAAATGCACCCGGTTACGAATACTGGACGGCTAAAACTTACATCCTGTTAGGCGACGTGTACTGGAAACAGAAAGACTACTTCAATGCGAAAGCCACCTTCCAGAGCATCGCCGAAAACTGTCCGATCGACGAGTTGAAGAACGAAGCGAAGGACAAGCTGAACAAAGTAGAAGCAGAAGAAAAAGCAGGATCAAAAATCAAATAAGCCATGTAATGCCCCGCGCAGGCGGACATTATCTGTAACATAAATTATTCGAACAGCATGCAGTTATTACGCAACATATTACTCGTTTCGGGCGCAGCCCTGGCAGGTCTGCAACAGGCACAGGCGCAGGACACCCTGAAACAGGAAACGATCAACATCATCTCCGTTTACCAGCCTAAACTGCGCGAAGCAGCCAAGCTGAACCTGAACGCATCTTTGCCTACGGCAGATACAAGCCGTCCACGGTTGAACTACCAGGTGCCGGCACTCAACCTGTACTTCATGTACCAGCCCGTTCCGCTGAAACCGCTGGCACTGGGCAAAGATTCGCTGAAAGCGCTTCAAAACAATTATGTGAAGTTCGGTTATGGTAACCTCAGCACACCACTGGTGGAAGCAGGTTTCGGCAGCGGTCGTAACGATAAATGGAACTTTGGCCTGTTTGGCAGTTATACCGGCTCTAAGGGCGAGATCAAAAACCAGGACTATACCGCGGTAAACGTACTGGCCAGCGGCACCTACTACTCTCCCCTCTTCGAGATCAACGGTAGCCTCAAATACAGCCTGAACCAGGTACATTACTATGGTTACGACCACTCTGTGTTCGACTTCAAAAAGAGCGATATCAAACAATCGTTTAATGAAGTAGTAGCCCAGCTGGGATTGAAGAACAGGCCGCAGGACGACTGGGGCTGGCAGTTTCAGCCGGATGCGAAGTTTATCGTATTTGGAGATTCTTTCGAACGTATGGAGAACACCTTCATCCTGAAAGCGCCTATCCGCAAACAGCTGTTCGAAGATCTCTACCTGAAAGCAGAAGGTGTATTAGACCTGTCGACCTTTAAAGAAGACAACAATGCAGCCATCAACAATAACGTAATGGCCATTCACCCCGCGCTGGAACTGATTAAGCCAGGCTTCATGCTGCACGCGGGTTTGAATCCTACCTGGACTAAAAAAAATAAGTTCTACCTGCTGCCCGATATCGTGAACGAATCGCACCTGATCCGTAAGAAACTGATCCTGAGCAGTGGCTGGATCTCTTATATCGACAAGAACAACTACCGCAACCTGGCTAACAAGAACCCCTTCATCAGCGGGTTTGCCGATAGCATTATGAATACGCGGATTGAAGAAAAATACACGGGTATTAAAGGTACCCTCGGCAGTCACTTTACGTACAACACCAAATTTGCCGGCGTTACCTACCATAACCTGCCCCTGTTCGTAAACGACAGTATTGACGGTAAAACCTTCGATACCCGTAACGAGGAAGAGCTGCGTGCCTTCCAGTTCCATGCAGAAGTAGGTTACATCCAGGAAGAGAAGTTCCAGATTCGCCTGAGCGGTGACTGGTGGAGCTTTAACAAGCAGGAAACCGAGCTGAAAGCATGGGGTATGGTGCCGTTCCAGTATAACCTGTACGGACAGTACACCTTCTTCAAAAAACTGCACTTAAACGCTGACCTGTTTGCCCTGGGCCGCAGTTATTACCTGGACCCGAAAACGATGGCTTTCGGCCGTACGAAGGCGGCGATGGACCTGAACGTAGGTGCTACCTTCAATATTGGTAAGAATTTCAACCTGTGGGCTAACGCGAATAACCTGCTGAACAGCAAGTACCAGCGTTGGAACAACTATGCCTCTTACGGGTTGAACGTGCTGGGCGGTGTGATGATCAAATTTTAAATCGTAAACTTGCACCCAAATTAAGCCGGCGGATGCTACAACATTTTATCACAGAAGTCCTTTTTAAAGAGCAAACCTGCTGCGTACCTGGCGTGGGTACGTTTACCATACAGCACATCCCTGCGCATTTTAACGTAGTGGAGCAGCAACTGGTACCTCCCAGGCAGCAGATCCTGTTCGAAGAAAAGTGGGACGACGACAGCGCCTGCGCCCAATGGGTTTCTCATAAAGAAAACCTGGTGGAGAGCGTGGCCCGGCTTAAAATGGATAAGTACGTGCTGCAGTTCAAAGATGACCTGGCCGCTGGTCAGCCCATCGCGATCCCGAGCGTAGGTACCCTCCACAAAGACCCGTTCGGACAGCTGGTATTTACGCCGCAGGAGCTGCCGGACACCTGGGAGCCCCTCGTACTGCAACCCGTACTGCGCCACGATTCGGCACCCAAAGTAACCGTAGGCAACACCGAAATGGTGAACCAGCAGGTAGTAAATCATATGTCTGCCGTATCCGACGAAGGCAGTGGTTTTAAATGGTGGTGGGTAGTATTTCCCTTGCTGCTCGTAGGTTTGGGCGGCCTGGGCTGGTACTTATGGCAACAGCAGTCGCAACCAGGCGATAGTACAGCCATCACGCCCGAAACAACCGTACGTTTTGCCCCCGCAGCCATCGCCGATTCCAGTACCGATGGCGTACAACTGCCTTCCGACACGAGTGAGCTGCCGCTGCCCGAGGAAACGGTCATGCAGCCGGTCGCTAACGGTGATTCGGTGCAATACTACGCGGTGTACATTATTGCGAACGCGGCTAAGGCAGACAAGAACTTTAAACAACAAACCACCTGGCAGCAAGGCCGCGCGGTGATGTATACCAAAGATGATTCGCTTACTTTCCGTATAGCCATCCCTGTAAGGGCGCTGCCGAAGGACACGGCGGCGGTGAAAGACTCGATGCGTAATGCACTGGGCATGGTGATCCGCTGTATGGATACTAAATAATTTGAGTGAAGGTTATGAGATCGCCTGAGCGATGACTGGCTTTCGACACCCGAAATAAAAGGGGGCTGTCTCAAAAGTAATTAACCCGTTTTCATTCGGGTACCTGATGGAGAGATTTTTCGTTTACGCGATTCTCGTGGCCATCAAACTACTTTTGATACAGCCCTAATTTTTTCGGCTACCTGATGGAGACATGTCATCGTTTAAGCCTTCATTTTACTTTTTGGTCAGCCCCTTTTTATGTCAATTGTCGTTTTACGATTTCAATTCCCTCTTTGAAACTTCTCGGTGCAAACCCCAGGTCCTTCACGGCCTTATCGATCACAAACCCGGTGCGTGCAGGTCGTTTAGCCGGCTGCGTGAACGTATCGGCATTCACCCGTTCCATTAATGATGCGTCGAGTGAGAAGTGTTCCGCTACGGCCAGGGCCATGTCGTAAGGCGTCATCAAATCTTTACCAGACAGATGATAAATCCCCGTTGCCTGCTGCTCCACGATCAGTTTGCAGCCGATCGCTAAGTCCTGCACCAGTGTGGGCGTACGCCATTGATCATCCACCACTTTGATGGATTTACCCTGTTCCAGGTTGCCTTTCACCCAGGTAATAATGTTACTGCGCTTAGGATCATCCGACACACCGTACACGAGCACCGTGCGGGCAATGGCCCATGGCTGTCTGGCCGCCATCACTGCGCGTTCGGCCAGCACTTTGCTGGAGCCGTAGAAGCTGATCGGGTTCACCAGGTCATCTTCCCGGTACGGACCGTTTAATCCATCGAATACGAAGTCCGTAGAGAGGAAGAGGAAAAATGCAACCGAAGCTTCCAGCAGGTATTTGGTGGCTGTCACGTTCGTGTCGCGACAGGCGTCCTTATTGCGCTCGCAGTCATCCGCCTGTGTCATGGCGCCGGAGTGGATGATGACCTGTGGCTGATGTTTGGCAATAAGCGACGCAATGGCCTCCTGGTCGGTGAGGTCTGCCGCCTCGTAGGTGTAGCCGCTTTGCCGGCGCAGGCGGTTTGGACCTTTGCCGGTCGCCACCACCTGCCAGGCTGCGTCTTCACTGAATAATTGTACGAGGTACTGACCTAACAGGCCGTTACTCCCGGTGATGAGGATCGTCTTCATTACATTTTCATCCCCAGGTTATACATCGTAAACGCCCATATGTCGGCCGCTTCGTCGATTACTTTTGAAGTAGGTTTACCTGCCCCATGGCCCGCCTGTGTTTCAATACGGATCAGCGCCGGGTTAGGACCAGCAGCGGCTTCCTGTAGGGCTGCGGCAAACTTAAAGGAGTGTGCAGGCACTACACGATCGTCGTGGTCGCCGGTGGTGATGAGGGTTGCCGGGTAATTCACGCCTTTGCGCAGGTTGTGTAACGGGGAATATTTGTATAAATAAGGGAACTCGTCTGCCTTTTCGCTGCTGCCGTATTCTACTACCCATGCCCAGCCGATGGTGAACTTCTGGTAACGGAGCATGTCCAGCACGCCTACAGCAGGCAGGGCTACTTTGAACAGGTCGGGGCGCTGGGTCATACAGGCACCTACGAGCAAACCACCGTTAGAACCGCCACGGATAGCGATCTTACCGGGATTAGTATATTTCTCTCTGATGAGGTATTCTGCCGCACCAATGAAGTCGTCGAATACGTTCTGTTTCTTGTCCTTCATGCCCGCTTTATGCCAGCTTTCGCCGTACTCACTGCCGCCGCGCAGGTTTACTACTGCGTAAATGCCACCCTGTTCCATGAAGAAAAGGTTGGTTACGCTAAAACCCGGCGTCATCGGGATGTTAAAGCCACCATAGCCGTACAGCAACACCGGTGTATTGCCATCCTGCTTCAAACCCTTCTTGTAAGAAAGGAAAATGGGCACACGGGAGCCGTCTTTGCTGGTGAAGAACACCTGTTTGGTTTCGTATTGCGTAGCGTCAAACTTTGCTTCCGGGCGTTTGTACACATCAGACTTGCCCGAAGTAATGTCGTATTTGTAGATGGTAGCTGGTGCGACGAACGAAGTATAGGTATAAAAGAACTGCGCATCTTCCTTTTTACCGCCAAATCCGCTGGCAGTACCCAGACCGGGCAGTTGTATCTCCTGCTCCAGTTTACCGGTTACATCATATTGGTAAATTTTGGTAGATGCATCCTTCAGGTAGCTGGCGAACAGTTTACCGCCGCCGGTGCCTACACTGCCCAACACTTCCGGCTTCTCCGGGATGATGGTTTGCCAGTTGGCCTTGTCCGGATTTTTAGGATCGATCGCCACCAGTTTGAAGTTAGGCGCGTCTTCGTTAGTGAGTACCAGCAGTTTGTCGCCTACATTATCTACCACAGAGGGATCGAATGCGAAGCCTTTCACCAGCACTTTGAAGTCTGTTTGGCTGGCATCTGTCAGGTCGCGAACGGCCAGCTGCGCGCCGGAAGTACCTTCGGTAGTACTGAGGACGAGGAAACGCTCATCTTCAGTAAGACCTACGCCGGCATTGCGAAGCGGGTGTTCCTTATCTACATAAATAAGTTCATCCTGCTCCTGTTTGGTGCCGAGTTTATGGTAGTATACTTTATGATATTCGTTTTTACCGGACAGGCGGCTCTTCTCATCCGGCTTGTCGTAACGGCTGTAATAAAATCCATCCCCTTTCCAGCTGATGCCACTGAATTTGATCCAGTCGAGATGATCTTCCAGTACCTTTTTGGATTCCACGTCCATCACGAACGCTTCCTGCCAGTCGGAGCCGGCTTTCGCGATGAGGTAAGCGGCATAACGGCTGTCTTTCGAAAAACGCAGCGCGCCCAGGGCCACTGTTCCTTTATCTGATAATTTATTGGGATCGATAAAAACCTCCGGGGTACCGTCGGTTCCCTGTTGGCGGTAGAGCACTGCCTGGTTCTGCAGCCCGTCGTTCTTATAAAAATAATAGTATTTGCCTTCGCGGAAGGGGGCGCCATACTTGGGATAATCCATCATTTCCTCTATACGGGCCTTTATTTTATCGCGGAAGGGAATTTTATCGAGATAGTTGCGGGTGACCTTATTTTGCTCGATTACCCAGGCCTTGGTGTCGTCCGCATGGTCATTTTCGAGCCAGCGGTATGGATCTGCTACTTTGCGGCCATGATATTCATCGGTTGTATCCACTTTTTTTGTTAATGGATAGGAAATTTTGCTTTGTTGCGCGGCTGCTCCGTTCGTCATGCTCATCAGTGTAAATATTAGAAAGCTATGGTAGTAAAACGATTTCATTCGTATAACTTTTAAAAATGGAAGGCTTTTTTTACAAGAAAATCAAAATTTAACGATAAATGCTAACATTATATATAAGAATAGTTTTCCAAAAATGTTATTTTTGTGCGCCCTTTAACGCAATATTTTGACCAATAATATGAAAAAAGTGAACAACATCGCAGTTCTTACTTCCGGGGGTGACGCTCCCGGGATGAACGCCGCAATACGCGCCGTGGTAAGAGCAGGTATCTATCATCATTTGAATGTATACGGTGTTATGTATGGCTACAAGGGGATGTTGACTAATGATATCTTTCCTATGGAATCGAAGACCGTAGCCAACATCATTCAGCGTGGTGGTACGATCTTGAAAACAGCCCGTTGCAAGGAATTTTACGAGCCTGAAGGTCGCAAAAAGGCATACGAGAACCTGAAAAAACTGGATATTGACGGTTTAGTGGTGATCGGTGGCGACGGTTCCTTCAAAGGGGCACAAAAATTCAGTGAGGAATTTGATATACCCTGTATCGGGTTGCCTGGCACAATCGATAAAGATATTGCCGGTACTGACTTTACAATTGGTTTTGACACAGCAGTGAACACTGCTGTAGATGCGATCGATAAGATCCGTGATACGGCCGACGCGCACGACCGCCTGTTCATTATCGAAGTAATGGGCCGCGACGCCGGGTACATTGCCCTGCACAGTGGTATTGCTACCGGTGCCGAACACGTACTGATGCCCGAACGTAAAAGCGAGATCGACGACATTATCAACGAACTGCAGGCTAACGAGCGCAGGAAGAAATTGGTAAACCTGATCGTGGTAGCGGAAGGTGATGAGTTTGGCGGCGCTAACGGCGTAGTGAAACACATCAAGGAACGCCTCCCCCAACTGGATACCCGCGTATGTATACTCGGTCACATCCAGCGCGGTGGTACTCCAACCTGTATGGACCGCATCATTGCCAGCCGCCTTGGCTACGCAGCCGTAGAAGCGCTGCTCGACGGTACGCATAATGTAATGGTCGGTGTGGTAAATGACAAAATCGCGTACACCCCGCTTACACAGGCGGTTAAGGCAAAACAGTCCATAGACGAAGAATGGTTCAAGATTATTAAAATTCTGGCGAGTTAAAATTATATAGCTTATGAGTACACAAGACCTGTCGAAATACTATCACAAGCAAATGGACAACGTTGCAGGACGTGAGCATTCCACACACAAGACTAAGATAGTAGCAACCGTAGGCCCCGCCTGCGATACCTATGAGAAATTATTGGAGCTGGTGCAGTCTGGCGTAAACGTGTTCCGTTTGAACTTCTCTCACGGCAGCCACGAAGACAAAGCTAAGATCATCAGCTTTATCCGCCAGATCAACGCGACCCAACCTTACAATGTGGCCATCCTGGCCGACCTGCAAGGCCCGAAGCTGCGTGTGGGTGAAATCGAGAACAATGCATTGCCGCTTAAAACGGGTGATATCCTCACTTTCGTGAACGAAAAATGCGTAGGTAACATGGAGCGCATCTATGTTTCTTACCATAACCTGCATAAAGATGTTCGTCCCGGTCAGAAAATTCTGCTGGACGACGGTAAGATCGAAACCGTGGTTAAAGAAGTAACGGCTAACCACGAAATTAAAGCAGAAGTTACCCTCGGCGGTATTCTTTCTTCCAAAAAAGGCTTCAACCTGCCCGATACTAAGGTAGAACTGCCCTCGCTGACCGAGAAAGACCTGATCGACCTGGACTTCATCATCGACCAGGCGCCTGACTGGGTAGCACTGTCTTTCGTAAGAAACGCCGCCGACCTGGTAGACCTGCGCAACCGTATTAAAGAGCGCAACTCTAAGCTGAAGATTATTTCTAAGATAGAAAAACCGGAAGCGATCGAGAACCTGAAGGAAATCATCTGGGAAAGCGACGGCGTAATGATTGCCCGTGGTGACCTCGGTGTGGAGCTGCCTGTAGAGGTAATTCCAATGATCCAGAAGGACATCATCCGCAAATGTATCCACCGTGCAAAACCTGTAATCGTGGCTACACAGATGATGGAAAGCATGATCGACCGCACCCGTCCGAACCGCAGTGAAATCACCGACGTGGCAAACGCGGTACTGGAAGGCGCCGACGCAGTGATGCTGAGTGGTGAAACGGCTACCGGCCAACATCCTGCACTGGTTATCCAGACGATGAAAAAAATCATCATGGAGGTGGAAAAAGAAGAGATCATTTACAACCGTAACCTGATCCCTCACCGCCACTCTCCTACCTTCCTGAGCGACGCACTGTGCTACAATGCTGCTAAGATCGCGGAAGACCTGGATGCTGACGCGCTGATCGGTATGACAGCTTCCGGTTACACCGGCTTCATGCTCTCCAGCTATCGTCCGAAATCACCACTGTACGTATTTACCAAAGAAAGGTCACTGGTGAACCAGTTGAGCCTTAGCTGGGGTGTACGCGCCTTCTACTATGCAGAAGAAATGAGTGTGGACGAGATCGTAAAAGATCAGATCAACATCCTGAAAGAGCGTGGTTTCCTGAAAACCAACGACGTAGTGGTAAACACAGGTAGCACGCCTGTAAAAGAGCACCTGCCTACCAACATGATCAAAATTACCAGGGTAACCGACGAGAAATAGTCAACTCCCACATTGGTCAAAATATCAGGAAAGCGTACAGTCGGAAGATTGTACGCTTTTTTTAGTTACTGTTTCTTATAAGTCATCGCGTAAACAGCAATGGCCGTTCCTACCAGCAGCGCCCCTGCGGCACATGCACCATTCCATTTTGCTACGTCCCACACAAGCAAACCTAAGCCGGAGCCGGCCGCCGTGCCGATGAAGCTCACCGTCATAAACACCGTGTTCATACGGTTACGCGCATCCGGCAAAATAGCATAGATGCGTGTTTGGTTCGATACGTGTACGCCCTGTATGCCAAGGTCCAGCACGATAATGCCCACCACGATACCAATGATATTTGCCTGGGAAAGCCAAAAGATAACAAAGCTGAGGAACACCAACGTTAGCCCGTAACCAATCGCAATGCGCGGGTTCTTTTTATCCGCGATACGCCCAATCAACGGAGCGCCCAGCGCACCCGCCGCCGCTGCCAGTCCCAGCATGCCGATCACATCGCTGCCGTAGTTGAAAGGCGGTGCTGCCAGGTGAAACACGATCGTTACCCAAAACAGGCCGAACGACGCGAACACACAGGCGTTAATCACCGAGGCCTCACGTAACAATGGTTGCTCCTTCGCCAACGTAAACAACGAACGCATCAACGCGCCATAACTACCCGCAAAATGCGGACGGCTTTGCGGAAACGACCGCCACATCACGATCCACAAAAGAAATACGATGCCCGCCGCGATCCAGAACATGGCGCGCCAGCCGAAGTGTTGTCCTACAATACCGCTCAGCGTACGTGAAAGCAAAATGCCTACGAGCAACCCGCTCATAATTGAACCAACGATCTTACCACGATGCTGCGGATCACTCAGGTTTGCCGCGAGTGGCAGGATGAGTTGAGGAATAACAGAAGTAAACCCGATCAGCAGACCGCTGATCTTCAGCACGAAAATATTAGGCGCTTTGGCCGCAAGCAATAATGCCAGCAACGACAAACCTGCCATCACCAAGATCTGTCGCTTCCGCTCGATCTTATCGCCCAAAGGCACACAAAAGAACAAGCCAAGCGCATATCCCGCCTGGGTAAGAAAGGTTACCTGTCCCGCATTGCTCTCCGACACGCCAAAATCCTGCGCGATCAATACCAGCAGGGGCTGACTGTAATAAATATTGGCCACGATCAACCCCGTGCACATTGCCATCACGATAATATTCCACCTGCTTAACGCCATATCCGTTTTTATTTGCGTACCAAAATTAGCTATTTGAAATGCAAACTCCGTTGTACGAATCGAATGTATTTGCGTTAATTTTACCTATACCATTACCAAACGGAACATCTTATGACCTTCAGCAGCATTTACCCATACACCCAGGAAACCATTGCGGAATACCCCGCCCATACACCGGCAGAGATCGAAAAGAAGCTGGCACTGGCAGATAAGGCTTACCGTCAATGGCAGCAGGTGCCGTTACCAAAACGCGCGGAGCTGATGCGTAAACTGGCCGCCGTGCTGAAACAGGATGCCGTGGAGCATGCCACCATCATCACCCGCGAAATGGGCAAAACCCTGAAAGAAGCCACTGCAGAAGTACAGAAATGTGCCACCACCGCAGAACACTACGCCGATCATATAGAAAGCATGCTGCAACCAAAGCTCATCGCTTCGGATGCGCAAAAGAGTTATGTGTCGTACGAGCCTAAAGGCGTGATACTCGCGATCATGCCCTGGAACTTCCCGTACTGGCAGGTGTTCCGCTTCGCTATTCCGAACATATTGGCCGGTAATACCGGTGTATTGAAACACGCGAGCAACGTGAGTGGCTGTGCCCTGGCGATCGAAAAAGTGTTTTTGAAGGCGGGTTTCCCGGAAGGTATTTTCCAGTCGTTGCTGGTATCATCCAAAAGTATGGAGCCGGTGATTGCCGACAACCGGATACAGGGGGTAACGCTTACAGGCAGTACGCCCGCAGGCATGAGCGTAGCGCAACTGGCCGGCAGGTACATCAAAAAAACCGTACTGGAACTGGGCGGCAGCGACCCGTTTATCGTGTTGAAAGATGCAGATATTGAACAGGCCGCGAAGGTAGCCGTACAGGCACGTATGCAAAACGCCGGGCAATCCTGCATCGCTGCTAAACGCTGGATCGTAGACAAATCGGTCGCGGCCGAGTTTACCGCCAAAGTACAAGACCTCATTCACCACTTGCAGCAGGGCGACCCGATGCTGGAAAGTACTAATACCGGCCCAATGGCGCGCCCCGACCTGGCCGAAGAGCTGTTGAAACAAATGAACGACAGCCTGAAACTCGGCGCCCGCATACTGGCAGGCGGTGTGCTGGAAGGTTGCAACTTCACCCCTGCCCTGCTGGCCGACGTAAAACCAGGCATGAAAGCCTTCGACGAAGAAACCTTTGGCCCGCTCGCCGCCGTCATTACCGCCGAAAACGAACAGGAAGCCATCAGGCTGGCGAATATGACCGAGTTTGGACTAGGTGCCTCATTGTGGACAAAAGACCTTGAAAAAGCGGCTGCTTTGGCCCGGCAAATTGAAAGCGGCAATGTATTCGTGAACGCCATGGTGCGGTCGGACGCCAGGCTGCCTTTCGGTGGGATTAAACAGTCGGGGTATGGCAGGGAGTTGTCGATGGAAGGCGTACATGAATTTCTGAACCTTAAAACGGTTTACGTACAGTAATGGTTGTTCCCGCAGGACTGCTCTCTGCCTGCCCCGGGCGGACTCCCCGCAAAAGCATGGTATATCTTGTCGAGGCTGTTGTTTCAGCCGGTGTATATACTGTGATTGTATTGGGCAGTGCCGGCTATTTAACCGTCACTTCCACCGGCGCTGCATAATCCTGCCACAGGGCTTCTGCGGCGGCTGTACTCATCTCCCCATCGAACACTTTTACCCGGTAACGTTGCGCGTAAGCCGTGCCGCCCGTCAGCAGCCAGCTGGTCGTTTTGGTAGGGGTGAAAAATACGCAAACCTGCCCCTGCTGGTCCTTCTCGGGCCACACGCGTAAAGGAACTGGAAAGTTATAGTTAGATGGATGCGCCATGATCAGCAAACCCGCCCGTCCCTTTTCGGTATCGCCGTAAATCAGCACCCAGCGGGCCAGCGACGAATCGGCGTTGTTGCGGGTATGGCCTTCGGATGTGATGATACGGCTGTTCGTAGCATTCCAGTTGGCGTTACCCCGGATGTTGAAGCCGCCGCCGTAACGATATTGTTTCAACAACAAGGGGCTGGACGTCGCACAACTTTGGATCGATGCAAAGTCCCAGGTATGTGAGTTTTCATACGCGCGCACATCGAGTAGTTCATTTAACGCGGTTTTGCCCGTGGTAAGCACCACATGGTCCTGCAGGGCGGCGAAGCCTGTCCATACCGGCCCTTCGGTTTTACTGGCAAAGCCTTTGAACTGCACGGTACCTTGTTTCTTCACCAGGTTCCAAAAGTCGATACGCTCGCCTTCAAACTCGGTTTCCGTCCAGGGATTCCAGATGCCGTAGTGGTGATAGTGATCTTTAGGATGCATATTGGTGAGCATGGCTCCCTTGGGTGACCATAGCGGGTGAATAAAACCGCTGCGGCGAAACACGGTATCTACGCCGGCGGGCGGATTTACCGTGGCGTAGTTGTATTGCAACAGGCCCTCGATGATAAGGGCGCCGTTTTCATCTTTTAGTGAGATATGAGGAGTTGATGGTGATGGCTTTTTTACCAGTTCATAGCTGCGCGAACTACCGGCGGCCAGGTCTCCTGATACCTGCCACCACAGCCTGCGGGCGGCTCCCTCCTGCTCTACCTGCACGGGAACGTTGAGGCGTTTGCCGTTACGTACTTCCTCCAACGTAAACAGGCTATCGGCCGTTGCAGGAAAGCGATCCAGCGAAATACTGGCAAGCGTGTTCGTACGGGCTACTTTTCCTGCCTTTACGGTAATGCGTGCAAGCATTTGAGCATCCATATTCATCAGGTTCAGCATAAAAAAACTAAATAACAGGGTCAGCTTCTTCATATCCGGGAATGGGTTGAACGTACAAAATAGGAATATTGCGTAACTTTCTACCCATAAAAACAGCCCCAAAATGAAAACAGAAAAACTGATCGTCACCAACCTGGCGGCGCTTACCCGTAAATACGGCAGTAAGCACAAGTCCATTCTCTCCGACCTCAAGCTGTTACAGGCGTCCGACAAAAAACGTGGATTGGGAACGCAACTGGTATTCCTCGACAAAGCCGCCGACATGCAAAAGTTCAAGGCTAAAGCTGTTACCGACCCGGCTAATGCGAAACAAAACAAAGACGCGATCGATGCGCTGTACAAACACTTTTCGCCAGACTACCTGCTGATCGTAGGTGCGCAGGACGTAGTGCCTTTTCAACTGCTCAACAACCTGCTGTATAGCGAAGACGACGGAGATCAAAAGGTAGCGAGTGACTTACCGTACGCCTGCGAAGCCTCGTACAGCGTAAGCGCCGCGAAGTTTATCGCCCCCACCCGCGTAGTGGGCCGGCTGCCGGATATTCCAGGAGGATCTGACCCGGCTTACTTTCATGCACTGGTGCAAGATGTGATCAACCACCAACCGGGCAGCGACAAGGATTACAAAAAGTACTTTTCGGTAAGTGTATCTGAATGGCAGAAGTCAACCGAAGAAAGCCTGCGCAACATGTTCGGCGAGCACTCATCCCTGTTCATTTCTCCGGTGAAGGGCCCGAAATGGACGAGCAGCCAGTTCAAGCCGAAAACACACTTCATCAACTGCCACGGCTCGCTGGACGATCCTGCGTTTTACGGACAAAAGGGCAAGGTATATCCCGAAGCGGTTAACGCCACCCTGCTTGCGAAAAAGGTAACGCCCGGCACGATCGTGGCCGCGGAGTGCTGCTACGGTGCTCAATTGTACAATCCGCAACTCACCGAATACGACCAGCCCAGCATGGCGAATACTTACCTGCAACACCACGCCCTCGCGTTTGTAGGCAGTTCCACCATTGCTTACGGTCCGGCGGAAGGGAACGGACTGGCAGACCTGATCACGCAATACTTCCTGGTCAACGTGATCAAAGGCGCCTCTACCGGTCGTGCATTGCTGGAGGCCAGGCAACGTTTCCTCGACGAAATGGGGCCCACGCTCGATCCGTACGAGCTTAAAACAATCGCGCAATTCTATCTCCTGGGTGATCCATCCGTTACCGTCGTAAGCACGCCTAAAACAACCGCCACGCTGCGCAGCATAGACGCTAACACGCGCATCAACCGCCGCGACGGACTGGAAGCAAAAGGCAGGATGCTCGAGCGCTTTATTACCACGCCACAGCAATTGATCGTAAAACCGATCATCAAACCCCGGCACGAAACGGCTTTACAGGCACAGGTAGATACGCTGCTGAAACAAAGAGGCTTTCGCCAAGCGACGTTGATGACGTTCGAGAATACGCCTAAGGCTTCGCAAACACGCAGTGGTGCAAAAGCCTTCGCGCAACCGGTAAAATTTCATGTATATTCGGAGAGTGCCACGCACGGTAAGTTTAAAGAGACGAAAGTGCTGGTGGTGAAAGAAAAAAATAACGCCATTATCGGTTACCGGGAATATGTCAGCAAATAAACATAATAACGAGCCTGCCACTGTAAAACTCAGGGGCAGGCTTATCTTGAAGACCTTCGCACGCAACTCAAAAAGCGAGCACCTCGGTGTACATATCGACACCGGGGAACATACTTACCTCATCCGCAACGCCGGCGGCAATCCCTTTATGGACAATCCTTTTGAAGCACTGGCAGGTAAATTTATCGAAGCAGAAGGGCGCATCAGCGATTATGTTTTCTTCGCCAAAACATGGGTGGAAATCGATGCGCCGGAGAGCTAGGAAACTTGCTTCGTCACGTTAACATACAAAACACAAAAAATACGCATCAACTTATCAACCCCTGAAACACTGTACAGCTAAGGCTTAGCGCGTACATATCTTATCCTTTTATGATCCGGCAGGCTGCCATTCGTCCTATATAGGGCGAACGCGATGTTATTACGCGCAACTTTGTATTCACTAAAACTCGTTTGTTTATGAATCGCCATTCTAACAACAAGCCGGGTGCGTGCATTGCTTTACTGCTCTTGCTTTGCAGCTCTTTTGGGGTGCGCGCGCAGCATTCAAATCATTTCTTCCGCGAAAAAACCGACAGCCTCGAAGGGGAATACACGGTTTCTTTCCGCACTTCGGAACGACATTTCCGCTACGTGTTGTCGATCGACAGTGTACAGGGCGCGTGCTTTTACGGCACTTTGCGTGCCGACACAGCCTTGTACAAAACGTTGCGCGATTTCGTACACGTAAAAGGAATGATCGCCGGCCACCGCAACTACGACTTTATCATGAAGCCGATGTTTAACAAAGGAATACCGTATACGCTGGGCTGCATTCCCAGTGACTGGCTATTCAACAACAAGGTGTATTTTTCCCGGAAGGAAAATAACCGGCTGGTAGGCTACATGGTCGTGTGTAATGAAAGGGCACCGTACACATTTAACTTTTACGGGATGAAACGTCCGGATGAAGTATCGCCCCCGTACCTGGCCGTTCGGCATAGATAATACGCCCGTTCACGATCGTTACCCCCTCTGCTATGTCTTCGGCCAACAGCAGCGGACCATCCATGTCGGTATAGTCCAGGTAAGGAAGTAAATGGGCTACGGCAGATGTGCCCACGGTGCTTTCATTCATGCTGCCTGTCATGGTTTTCATGCCGAGCCGTTTAGCGGTATCGATCATACGGCGTGCGGGGGTAATACCGCCGCATTTGGTGAGTTTGATGTTGACGCCGTGGAAGTAGCCCTGGCACTTCTCCACGTCCTGTTCCGTGATGCAGCTCTCGTCTGCGATCAGGGGGAGGGCGCTTTTTTCGTATACTTCCTTCATGCCGTCCCAGTTATCGGCGCGCATGGGTTGTTCTATGAACTCTACGCCCAGTTGTTTAAAGGCCGCGGCGTTACGGAGGGTTTCCTCTACGCCCCAGGCGCAGTTGGCGTCTACGCGGAAAATGGCGTCAGTATGTTTTCGCAACTCAGCGATAATGGCTATATCTTCATTCGTACCCAGTTTGATCTTATAAATCGGCCAGGGAAACTCCTGCAGCTTCTTCACCATGTTCCCGATGGTGTCGATGCCGATCGTATAGTCGGTGAGCGGGTTGCGCGAAATATCGAGGCCCCACACTTCATATAGCTTCTTATCCAGTCGCTTCGCATACAGGTCGTGCGCCGCCAGGTCGAGGGCGCAAAGGGCGAACATGTTATGTTGCAGCTTCGGGTACATGGCCGCCCAGAACGCCTCAGGCGTATCTAACTGATAGCTTTCGATGAAGGCGCGGTGTTTTTCCACTTCCTCCATCAGCATGGGTACGGTAATGTTGTAGTAGGAATTGTCGGCCGTTTCTCCCAGTCCTGTGAGCCCGTTCTGCGACAGGGCTATTACCAGCAAGGGCTGCACATCTTTCGATTTACGGGAGATGGTAAATGTGTGCCTGAACTTCAGGGCGACCGGGTAAAACTGTAATTCCATATCAGAAAGATAGGAGTATTTGCAGATTCGTGCAAACGTAGGATGAAAAAGTTGCAGAAAGACGCATTCCCTCTATTATTCATTCGGAGCAATGCAGGTCCGGGACCCAGGGTGACAACACTTGGCTCAATTGCTGGTTACCGGAATATGAGGCCTGCATTATACCATAATCCTGCAGGCACCGAATGGATATTGAGGCCCTTCCAGCGGGCCGCACGGGCAAGCGACACATAATTAACAACGCTTCGAAAGCATTCAAAAAAAAGGCCCCGGTTACAACGCCGGGGCCTTAAGACCAAATTCTATAGCTATTACGTCTATTTTACTTCTTCGTACTCAGCATCCGTAACCTGGTCGCCGGAAGCGCCCTGGTTAGGCTGGCCCTGGCCTTGCTGAGCGCCTGCATCGGCACCTGGCTGACCCTGGGTGGCTTTGTACATTTCTTCTGAAGCAGCAGTCCAGGCATTGGTAACTTCCGCGAGGGCGGCATCTACCTGTGCAATGTCCTGTGACTTATGCGCAGCTTTCAGTTTTTCGAGAGCAGCTTCGATCGGGGCTTTTTTATCGGCCGGGATCTTGTCGCCATATTCTTTCAGTTGTTTCTCGGTCTGGAAGATAGTGCTGTCTGCCTGGTTCAGTTTCTCGATATTTTCACGGGCAGCTTTATCGGCAGCCTCGTTAGCTTTTGCTTCGTTCTTCATTTTCTCGATATCGTCTTTGCTCAAGCCGCTACCTGCTTCGATACGGATGTTCTGGGATTTACCAGTACCCTGATCTTTCGCAGTTACGTGCAGGATGCCGTTCGCATCGATGTCGAAAATTACTTCGATCTTAGGCGTACCGCGTGGCGCCGGTGGAATATCGGAGAGGATAAACCTGCCGAGGGTACGGTTTTGTGAAGCCATCGGACGCTCGCCTTGCAGTACGTGGATTTCCACGCTCGGCTGGCTGTCAGCAGCAGTTGAGAACACCTCAGATTTTTTAGTCGGGATGGTCGTGTTAGACTCGATCAGTTTGGTGAATACACCGCCCATGGTTTCGATACCCAGCGACAGCGGGGTTACGTCCAGCAGCAGTACGTCTTTAACCTCACCGGTGAGTACACCACCCTGAATGGCAGCACCTACGGCTACAACCTCGTCAGGGTTCACACCTCTGTTAGGTTTTTTACCGAAGAATTTCTCTACCACTTCCTGGATTTTAGGGATACGGGTAGAACCACCTACCAGGATCACTTCGTCGATTTCGGAAGTAGATAAGCCTGCGTCGCTCAGGGCTTTCTTACAAGGCTCCAACGTTCTTTCTACCAGCCTGTCGCTCAGTTGCTCGAACTTCGCGCGGCTCAGTTTTTTCACCAGGTGTTTAGGCACACCGTCGATCGCCGTGATGTAAGGCAGGTTGATTTCTGTTTCCTGGGAAGAAGACAGTTCGATTTTCGCTTTCTCTGCTGCTTCTTTCAAACGCTGCCATGCCATTGGATCTTTATGCAGATCTACTGCTTCGTCTTTCTTAAACTCTTCGGCCAGCCAGTCCATGATCACTTTATCAAAGTCATCACCACCCAGGTGGGTATCACCGTTGGTAGATTTCACTTCGAATACGCCATCACCCAGTTCGAGGATAGAGATATCGAAGGTACCACCGCCAAGGTCGAATACGGCGATCTTGCTGTCCTGATGTTTTTTATCCAAACCGTACGCCAGGGCTGCTGCCGTAGGTTCGTTGATGATACGGCGTACATTGAGGCCTGCGATTTCGCCGGCTTCTTTGGTCGCCTGACGCTGTGCGTCATTAAAGTAAGCAGGTACGGTAATAACCGCTTCGCTCACTTCTGTGCCCAGGTAGTCTTCCGCAGTTTTCTTCATTTTCTGAAGGATCATTGCAGAAATCTCCTGAGGCGTATATTGCCTGCCATCGATGTCGATGCGGGGAGTGTTGTTATCGCCTTTTACTACTTTGTAGCTCCAGTGGCCAGCTTCGGTCGAAATTTCGTCGAAACGACCGCCCATGAAGCGTTTTACCGACATGATGGTATTAATCGGGTTGGTGATCGCCTGGCGCTTTGCAGGATCGCCTACTTTCCTTTCCCCGTTCTTCAAAAAAGCCACCACGGAAGGCGTCGTTCTGCGTCCTTCATCGTTGGCAATCACTACCGGCTCGTTACCTTCCATTACGGCAACGCAAGAGTTGGTAGTTCCTAAGTCAATACCTATGATCTTTCCCATGATTATTTAGTTCTCCTTTTAGTTGTAAGTGTAAAACCTGTTGTCGCAGATTTGCTATGGTTAGTCAATGATTATGCCAAGTGACAAAATGCGCAATATTGTCAGTACACCCTCAATAATGCCTGATTTTATTACAGTTACGAGACTGACACACCGACTTTTCGGCTCACCCGTTTCGTATATAAAAAACACAGTATTGAAATAAATGGCACGAATGCTGTACCGGAACAATCGAACGGAACTATTCATTTTAGAAGAAACGAAACACCAGCAGCTGAACAATCTATTACCGTACGAGGCGACAACCGCTGCCGTACGTCCACACCCGTTAAATATTTCAACCAACTCCCATGAAAAGAAAATTCCTCGCAATGGCCGCGCTATGTATAGCCGCCCTCGCCCCGGTCCACGTTTTCGCTCAGGACGAGCCGATGTCTGCTACAGACAACACTGTCACTACCACGCCGGCCGGATTATTTAAGGGCACCGAAGGCTACCGTAAGTGGTCTATCGGCATCAATGCCGGCTTATTGGCCCCTGTTGCCTTTACCGGCGGCCACAACGATTTCACCAAATGGCTCGTCTCCTATGGGTATGGCGGCTACGTTAAGTGGCAGGTTTTACACATGCTGTCACTCCGCGCCGACTTCCTGGGTGGACAATTAAAAGCTAATAATGAAAAAAAACTGGGTAACGGCAGCACCTCCTCCAGCCCATACAACCAGTTCGAAACCATGTTGCAATGGTCAGGCAGCCTGAACGCAGTGTTCAACGTAGCCAACATGAACTTTTTCGCCAAACGGAACTTTATGCAGCTGTATGTATCGGCCGGTGGCGGACTGGCAGGCTACAAGCCCACCCTCACCACCAATGGCAACGTAACGTTCGACTACAAACCCGATGGCAGCATTAAAGAGTTTTATGTACCTGTGGGTGCCGGTCTTAAGTTCAAACTGTCAGAATCGGCGAATTTCGACATCGGCTACACGATGCATTATCTCGATGGTGACAACCTCGACGGCGTAGTGAACAGCAGTGGCCGCGACAAGTTTTCCTACGGCTATATTGGCGTGGAGTTCCCGCTGGGCCGCAAAACCAAACCACAACTGGCCTGGCATAACCCGATCGCGGAAATGTACGACGACCTGGCAGCACAGCGCGACCAGGTAAGACTGGAACTGGATGCACAGAAAGAAGCGAATGCCAAACTGGCCGCCGATTTCGCTAAACTGACGGCTGACAGTGACAAAGACGGCGTATCAGACCAGTTCGACAAGTGCCCTAATACACCGGCAGATGTAAAGGTAGACGGCTCCGGCTGTCCGCTCCCTCGCGACACGGTAGCGCCTAAAGAGGTGAAAATCTTCGTAACCGAGGCCGATAACCGCCTGGTGAGAGAAGCGATCGCCAACCTCGAGTTCGAAACCGGCAAAGCAAGCATTAAACCGTCTTCTTTCCCTTCCCTCGACCGGGTGGCAGAGCTGCTGGTTAAAAAAGGCTTCAGCATTAAACTGAGTGGCCACACCGATAATGTTGGTCGCGACGATAGCAACATGATCCTTTCCAAGCAACGCGCCGAAGCCGTAAAAGCGTACCTGGTGCAGCGCAACGTGAATGCTTCCAAAGTTGAAGCGGTAGGCTACGGTGAAACCCAGCCGATCGCCAGCAATAAAACGGCGGCAGGCAGGCAGCAGAACAGAAGGGTAGAATTTGTACTTTATTAATCTGAATGTTACTAAATAGAGAGAGGCTGACCGAAAAAGCAACAATGCTTTTCTGGTCAGCCTCTTTTTTTGAGAAGTATAGGCTGGCGGCTTCATAGGCACTCCAGGCGTAAGGGTTAGTTTTATGACTTACGTAGCGGAATAGCCCCCGCAAGGAAAAGGTTGTTTTTATGGCCTGCTAAGCCCTTCCCCTCGAAAGTAGCGGCGGAGCCAATATTTCACCCGATACCGCCGGACAACATGGCACTCCTCACGCATCCGCTTTCACCTGCGCCGTCATACGCTTTGCCACCGGCACTTTATTATTTACTGGTTTCTTCTTCTTTTTCCTGCCCCACCATACCATAAAACCCGTAACAGGCAACGACGCGGAGATGAGCGCCGCGAAGAACATCGCGATACGTCCAGGTAATCCCGCAATGCCACCTACATGGATGTCATAGTTCATGCGTACCACTTTTTCCGCGAGGGAGGCATCGGCATATTTACCCAGGTACGATGCAGGTATCTCTTTTCCGGTATACTGATCAAAATAGCGATGATCGGCGTCGTGAAACCATTGCCTGTTAGGATAAGCACGGGCATGTATGGCGGCAGAGTCGTTGGCAGGCAGGGATAGTGTGTGAGCTGCTGCATCGGGATACATCTTCATAAACTCCGTAAAAACGCGGTTGATGGCGGTACTGTCTTTTATGGGCGTATTCCTGTCAGACTTAACCACAATGGCTGCAGGCCTGGTTTTCCCGCCGCTGAAGACCCAAAACTCAGCCTGCGCCACCCATTGGAAACTCCAAACCAGCCCCGTTAAGGCGGCGAACAATACGATCCAGCTGGCATAGAAACCTAACACATTGTGCAGGTCATAATTAAGGCGTTTGGGAGATGCGTCCCATTTAATACGGTAACTTGTCTTTCTGCGCGCCTTGTTGCGGGGCCACCACAACACGATGCCGGTTACCAGCATCACCAGGAAAATGAGCGTGCCGTAGCTGACTACGACATGGCCAAGGTCTTTGGGCAGCCAGAGATACATATGCCCCTCGATGATAAAGCTGAAGAACTCGTCTTTCCGGTCCAGCACCTTTTGCACTTTGCCGGTGTAAGGATTCACATATACATTAAAATAGTAGTAGGGTTCTTTTTGATAGAACTGAACCACGGGCGCCTTGCCTGCCTCTTCATACAGGATCCGGAACGCTTTTTTACCGTTCATGGCCTGCTCCGCGGCGGCGCGTATATCCGTCACCGGTTTGTAGGGTTTATTTTCTACCGTAACGAAACGATAGGGCTGCGTGAATTCAGAGATTTCGGGCTGCCAGGCATAAATGGCACCGGTAATAGATATGATAAATACGACGATTCCCGAAACGAGGCCCAGCCACAGGTGCAGCCAGCCGAAGATCTTTTTCATGTTCATACGCGATATGTCAGTAACGTAAAATGAAGATACCTGCCTGGTATCTTCATTTTACGCCGGTTGGCCAATGTTTAGAATTTGATGGTGAGGTTCACCGCCCAGTTACGCGGCGGCTGCGGCTCGCCCCAGGGGCCCCAGTACATTACGTCGGTAATGTTGTCCAGCTTCACTCCTACACGGTAACCCGGACGGTCGTAAAAGATCGTACCGTTCAACACCGTATAGGCGGGGAAGTAAGTGAGGTTGTTATTGTCGAATACGATGTCACCATTGTACACGCCACCGGCGCCGATACCCAGGCCGGATACTTTTCCGCTGCTGATGCGGTAGCTGATCCAGGTGTTGGCCATGTGTTTTGCGCCGGATGCCGGGGGACGTTTGCCTACAAAGTCTTTCGCCTTGGTGATCTCGATTTCGTTGAAGCCGTAACCAGCCAGGATGTTCAGGCCGGGAATGGGATTGGCAATCACCTCTGCTTCAAAGCCCTTGCTCTTCCAGGTGCCATCCTGGTAATAGATGGTGAGGTCGGCAGCATCCTGGCGGATTTTATCTTTTACGGCGATGTCGTAAGCGCTCAGCGTTACGCTTAATTTACTTTTGAGTAGATCGGCCTTAATACCGCCTTCCCACTGGTTCGCCTGCTCCGGCTTAAACACATTGCCGTTACGGTCTACCTGTGCGGAATAACTAAAGCCGTTCTGGTAGTTGGCGAATACAGACAGCTGATCTTTCACCACCTGGTACACCGCACCAAATTTGGGTGAGAAGGACGACTTGCTGTAGCTGCCAGTAGTCGCGCCGGTCACCAGGGAAGTAGATCCTTTCGCATCTACTTTATCCCAACGCACGCTTGCCATCACGAGCAGCTGCCCGGTAAGGTTCACCACATCGGACACATAGATGCCGTAACGGTCTGTATGGTTTTTGAAATAGTTCGTCGGCTTCATACCTGCCAGGCGCCTGTCCACATCTTCTCTTAACAAGATAGGTGTTGATGCGGTGGTCGATACCGTATCATGGATATAGGCAAGGGTATAAGTAGGCTGCGTAATATCCGCCAGGTAATCGGCGCCCACCAGTACGCGGTGTTTGATTGCGCCCGTGTGAAACTCTCCGTTCAGGTTCTGCTGAATCTGGATGGTGTTGTAGTTATGGCTATACTTCTGTACACGCCTTGACAGCGTTTCGCCGGTGCCTAACAATGTGCCCATGAATTGATACTGTTCACGCGCATTTACACCGCCGGTAGAAAATATGGTGGTCGTATTCCATTTGCTGTTGATCTTATAGTTCATGTTAGCAAACAGGTTGTAGCCGGGGAATACAGACACCAGGTCGTTGGAGTAGAACGTTCGTTTGTAATACTTCGCCATAGCGGCTTTATAATCGGCCGGGGCGCCTAACGGGTTCAGGTAGGCGATAGACTGTGTGCCGGCGTTGCGGAACATCTCCACGTCTATGAGAAACGAGAGGCGGTCGCTCGCTTTATAAGCGAAAGAGGTAGCCAGGAAGTAATTACGCCTGAAACCTGCTTCCTGGAAGCTTTCCTGCCCCCAGCGACCAAAGTTCACCCGCAGCAGCGCGGTTTTGTCTTCGTTCAATGGTGCGTTGATGTCCGCAGTGATGCGGTTCAGTCCCCAGCTGCCCGCCGTAAAGTTCAGGTCTGTCCGGAAGGTTTCGAAAGGTTTTTTGGTCACCCTGTTCACCAGGCCGCCGTAAGAAACTGCGCCGCTACCGAACAAAGTACCGGAAGGGCCCTTCATCACTTCGATGCGCTCCAGGTTAGCCATGTCGACGGTGATCAGCTGGTTGGCCACCATGCCGTTACGGATGTAGTTGGCAGTACGGAAGCCACGGATGATCGTTGACGTACGGCCGTTGCTCACCGTTTCGGTAGAGTTAACACCCGCCACGTTTTTGATCGCGTCTTTATATTCGAGGATGCCCTGTTCTTTAATGAGTTCGGAGGTTACGATATTGTATACCTGCGGGTTTTCCAGGTTTTTCAGTGGCATACGGGCCACATAGTCACTCTCTTTTTTAGCGAATTTATTTTTACCGCTGGCGATGATCACTTCCTGGAGGGTTTGCTGTGACGCTTTCAGCTGAAAGTTTTGCTCCGCGGTTTGGCCTGCGGTGATGGTCACGGTGAAGCTGATCATATCATGACCTGCTACGAACGCTTCTGCCAGGTAGGTGCCGGGTGCTACGTTGCGAATAATATAGGCGCCGTTTTCGTTGGTAACCGTTTGCTTACGGGCGTCTTTCAGGCGAACGCCTACGCCTGGCACTTCCGTGCCGTCTTCCGCCGTTACGCGGCCTTTGAGGGTGCCCTGGCTGGTTGTTTGTGCGGTTGTTGTGCCGATCATTATGAGCATGAACAGGCATAAGATAAAAATTACTCTCATGGAAAGATGTTAAGGTTAGGCTTTTGGCGGAAATCAATAATCGAGGCGCAAAGGTATCAGGCGAACGGAGGGGTAGTAGATCAAATGCGGAATTTGATTTGCGCTAAAGGGAAAAAACTTAAGTTATAAAAAACAAAAGAAGGGCGACCCATGTCCGCCATATCGCTAAAATAGTATCACATTACAGACAAATCTGCATTCGCAAAAACGGCCAGATAACTTTCCGATAACTTGACATAACTCTCGCACAACTTTCACATAACTCTCACATAACTCTCACATAACTTAAACGCCACCCCGACGACTTTTTTTTATGATATAGAATTACCAAACTTACCGGTATCTACTCCCCCATTTCCAGCAACGGTCTGAAACTCAATTCCGGCAACACCACCTTCGCCACTTCCTTCAATCGGCCCGTTTTATCATTGAACGCCACGCCCGTCGAAGCATGTGTGATCATACACATGTCATTTGGCCCGTCGCCTACGGCCACGACCTGTGCGGCAGCGAAGCCGTGAACGCCCATCATGTAGCGCATCATATTGGTTTTACAGTATACGTGCTGGCAGGAACTATCGGCCTGGTGCAGGAAGGCGGGCGGGATGACTACTTCGCCGGTGGCCATATCTTCCAGGAAGATGAGTTCATTGGCACAGGCGAAATCCATGCCCAGGCGTTGGCGCAGGTAGCCGGCCACACAATCGTAGCTGTCGCTGATAATACCCAGGGTGTAGCCACGGCCCTTCAGCTCCTTTACCACGGCTTCGGCATCTTCCACTAAAGGCATGGA
The DNA here is from genome assembly GCF_022867795.2 of Chitinophaga horti. Taxonomy (NCBI): domain Bacteria; kingdom Pseudomonadati; phylum Bacteroidota; class Chitinophagia; order Chitinophagales; family Chitinophagaceae; genus Chitinophaga; species Chitinophaga horti. The sequence goes on from NZ_CP107006.1 coordinate 3,642,443, forward strand.
GGTGGCTACATCCATTATATCACGCCGGTCGACGCCTTTCAGCAGGGTGGCGATCTTACGGGTGCGGGGAATATCGTCCAGGCCTTCGGCGACGATCGACACGAGCTGGTCGTGGAAGCCAAACTCCCGGGCGGCGGTGTAGATAAAACTGTGCTGCAGCAGGGTGTTATCCATGTCAAAGATCATCATCTTCCTGAGCCCTGTTTCGTTTCCTGTATGCATGTATAAATGGTCTTTAAAATGGATATAAGCCCGTGCCTCACAATGTCCGGATTTCCGATTACCTTTGCCGTCTGACAATTTTTAACAATTATCTACAGCATGAGTGTTGTATCTGCCATCAAAAATGCTGCCGCGGCAGCCGTACAGGAAATATACCAGCAGCCGTTTACGGCGCAGGACATAGCCGTGAATATTACCAAACCCGAGTTTGAAGGGGAATATACTGTTGTGACCTTCGGTTTTACTAAGATGAGCCGGCAAAGCCCTGAAGCTACCGGGCAGGCCATCGGCGAAGCGCTGGTGAAAGCCAACCCGGAGCTGATCGCGAAGTATAACGTGGTAAAGGGGTTCCTGAACCTCACTATCCACGATAACTACTGGACTAACTTCTTACAGGCATCATATAACAATAAGTTAACGGCGCAGAAACCGGCTAACGGTAAGAAAGTGATGGTAGAGTACTCCTCTCCCAACACCAACAAACCGTTACACCTTGGGCACCTGCGTAATAACTTCCTTGGCTACTCGGTAGCAGAAATCCTCAAAGCCAATGGCTATGAAGTGATCAAGGCGAACCTGGTAAACGACCGTGGTATCCACATCTGTAAATCGATGCTGGCCTGGCAGCTGTTCGCCCATGGCGACACGCCGGAAAGCACGGGTATTAAAGGAGATCACCTGGTAGGTGATTACTATGTAAAGTTCGAGTCCATTCTCAAAGAACAGGCAGAACCGATCATCTCCCGCGTACTGGAAGGTAAGTTCTCCGACTTCGACGGCGAAGACCTGGAAAAGGTGCGGAAGCTGCATGCGGCTTTCGTAAAACCGGAAAACCAGGGCAACGACGAGAAGCTGGGCAAGATCGCCGACGAGGTGAAAGAACTCGCGCGTAACAAGACCGAGATCATGGTACAGGCCAAGATCATGCTGCAACAGTGGGAAGCCGGTAACCCGGACGTTCGCGCGCTGTGGAGCAATATGAACCAGTGGGTGTACAAAGGTTTTGACGAAACGTATAAAAGACTGGGTATCGACTTCGATAAGATGTACTACGAAAGCGAAACCTACCTGTTAGGTAAAGCAGTAGTAGAAGAAGGCCTGGAAAAAGGGGTGCTGTTCCGCAAAGAAGACAACTCCGTATGGATCGACCTGACGGCCGACGGCCTGGACCAGAAGCTGCTGCTGCGTGGCGACGGCACTTCGGTGTACATGACCCAGGACCTGGGCACGGCGCGCCTCAAGTACGACGACTATAAAATGGACCAGAGCATGTACGTGGTGGCCGATGAACAGGCGTATCACTTTAAAGTGCTGAAACTGATCCTGGAAAAGATGCAGGAGCCTTGTGCTTCCGGCATTCACCACCTCTCCTACGGTATGGTGGAACTGCCACATGGCCGTATGAAAAGCCGCGAAGGCACCGTGGTGGATGCAGATGATATGATCGATGAAATGCTGGCTACTGCGAAACAACAAACGCAGGAACTGGGCAAGGTGAAAGACTTTACAGAAGATGAACTGACCCAACTTTATGAAACCATCGGTTTGGGTGCGATCAAATTCTTCCTGCTGAAAGTGGATCCGCGCAAGCGAATGATCTTTAACCCGGAGGAGTCGATCGACCTGCATGGTTTTACTGCTCCTTTCATCCAGTATGCGTACGCCCGTATCCGTTCTATCCTGCGCGAGTTTGGTACCACGGGGATGTCGGACAACTATGCATACATGGCGGAACTGTTGCCGTTGGAGAAAGACCTGATCGTACTGAACGAGCAGTTCGGCAACGTGATCGAAGATGCGGCAAAAGAAACCAGTCCGGCTGTAATTGCGAACTACGCGTTCCAGCTGGCACAGAGCTTTAACTCCTTCTATGCAAAGAAAGAGAACGGCCGTTATGTGTACTCCATCATCGACGCGGAGAATGAAGAAAAGAAACACCTGCGTTTGCAGATCGCATCGCTGACCGCCAACACCATTGCGCAGAGCCTGAAGCTGCTCGGCATTAGTGTACCGGAAAGGATGTAAGAATATTGACTATAAAACAGCAAGGGCCGCGACGATCGCGGCCCTTTTTTGTTGCTCCTTCTGCAAAAGAAAAGGGATGTTCTGTTACGAACATCCCTTTCAAAAAAATACCACCGGAAACACAAGAACAGTTTGTCGGAACGCTTGCCATGTTCCGGGCCGACCTGTGTTTTTAAGCCCCGTGGCGTAATCGATATCTTATTTCACGTCGCCTAACGCCAGCGCCTGATCGCAGATTTGCTGACCTTTGGCCAGCTGGCCAGCACCGATGTACGATTTGCCGAGCATAAACATGGCAAAGGCGTTCATGGGTTGCATCACCAGGATGCCGTTCCATTGCGTGAGCGCGTTCGTGTAATCTTGTTTTTTATAGTACGCATTCGCGAGCGAAAGCATCGTGCGAATATCTTTCGGACGCAGGGTAAGCGCAGATTTCAGGTGGCGAATGCCTTCTTCTGTTTCTGATTGCCGCAAACAGGCGTTGCCAAGATTGTAATAGTAGTCCGCATCTGCGGGGCGACCTAAAGCGTTGGCTTTTTCGAAGGCGCCGGCGGCATGTTTAAATTGTGCCATGTTGTAATGAATCATTCCAAGTTCATAAAATAAGTTGGCCTGGGTGCTGTCTATCCGGAGGGAAGCGTGGTAGTATCCGATACTTTCTTCGTAGCGCTCTTGAAGTGCCAGCACTTGCGCTAATTTGTAGGGAACCGCCGGGTTTGCCGGCTCTTCATCTAACGCTTTGGTAAGATGGCGTATTGCGTTGTCGGCATGGTCGAGGTGATAATAACATAGGCCAATCATCCTTTCCATCCTTCCCGCGCCAGCTTCCTGTGCCTGTTGTGCATAGGTGAGTGCGTCTTCGAAGGCTTGCTGCTCGTAATAAAGTTCCGCTACGTTTTGCAGCGCCACTTTATGGAACGGTTCCTTTCTTAAAAGTACGAGAAACTGCTGCTTCGCAGATTCAGTCTGTTGCTGCAGGCGGTACACCAGCGCCAGTTCCAGATGTGCGCCCGTAAGCCCCTCATCTTCCCTGATCGCCGCGGTAAAACACGCCGATGCGGCATTCAGCTGGCCTGATTGTTTCAGTGCCAGACCTTCTTTATACAATTTCTTTGCCTTGTGATCATTCTCGGGTGAGGATGCTATTGCAGGGTTGCCGGCAGAAAAAAGCAGCAACTGCAGCCATAGGATACAGGTTCGGGATACGGTCATAAAGCCAGGGAGGTTTAAGCCCTGTTTCACAAATATAAATATAACATAATTTATAAACTAGTCTTTATGCATAACGTTTGTGTTATTTCTGTGTTATGCACTTTCGGTTATTTCATACTGCCCGCTGTAAAAGAGAAAGGCAGTATATCCTGCACAGTATTCAATAACCATACCGGACCAGTTTGTCCGCCCAGCAATATACGGATCGGCTTTTGCTGCCGCTGCTCGTACTCCAGCAATGTTTGCCGGCAAATGCCACAGGGTGAAATAGGCACCGCACCTCCCCCTGTTCGTTTTGATAACTGACAGCAATAGCTTCGATACCTACGCCGGGATACACGGCGGATGCGGCGGATAGGGCCGTACGTTCTGCACAGATGCCCACCGGGTAAGACGCGTTCTCCTGGTTGGTCCCCGTAATCGTTTCACCATTATCGAGTTTCACCACGGCGGCCACGCGAAAGTTGGAGTAAGGAGCATAAGCATGTTGCACACCTTGGCGCGCCTGCACGATCAGCGCAGCATCTTCGGGGGCAAGGAATTGCAGGTCGTCGGCCTGCAGGTATTCAAATGATTGCGTGACTTTTTTCATCCTTTACAATTTAAGGAATAAAAAGCAAAGGGATGAAAGTTGCCCTTCATCCCTTCGACTGTAATATTGTAAACTGGTTAGTGAATACCGCGGAACAGGCGGCTCCAGCGGATGCCGTCTTTACCATAACTCATCCAGATAAGCCAGGCTTTGCCCACTACGTGATCTTCCGGCACAAAACCCCAATAGCGGCTATCGAGTGAGTTGTTGCGGTTATCACCCATCATCCAGTAATAGTTCATTTTAAAGGTGTACTGGTCGGTAGCCTGACCATTTACATAGAACCCTCCGTTCTTCTCTTCCAGGGTGTTGCCTTCGTACACACCGATGATGCGGCGGTAGAATGCGATGTTGGAAGCGCTCAGTTTAATAGTGGCACCTTTCTTTGGCACCCAGATCGGGCCAAAGTTATCGCCGTTCCAGCCCAGCGCAGTGTCATGCGGGAACATGGAATCGGGGTTAGGTTCAGCTACACCGGGTTCGTAACGCAGGTACGGTTGTACATTTACTACCGCAGGTTTCATCTGCTGCAATACAGGTACGTTCTCTGTCGTTAAATTGTATACAAAATTGTTGTTGCCAACAAAACTGCCGTCGATATTGTCTACACCCATTTCCTCGAGGCGGGTGCGGTTCAGTTCACTGCCTGATGTGGTAACGATGTACATATGTTCACTCTGCGGCGGTACAGGCGCAGGCTGACCATTCACGTACACCACCGTGTTGATCATTTTCACCGAATCGCCACCGATGGCAATACAGCGTTTAATATAGTTTTCGCGTTTATCTACCGGTCGGGAAGTTACCTTGTAATCCTGCCACACCTTTTCGCGACCTTCGGCACGTACCAGCGCATAATAGCTCTGGTCCTGCTTTTCGAGGGCAACCGTATCGCCTTCGGGGAAGTTGAATACCACTACGTCGTTCCGTTTAACGTCGGTAAAGCCCCACCAGCGGCGGTATTTCCACTGCACCGCTTCGGAATAAGCTTTGCTGTATTTGGTGAAAGGGAGGGTGTGATGAGTAAAAGGCACCGCCAGCGGCGTCATCGGTACGCGCGGGCCATAGCTGATCTTGCTCACGAAGAGAAAGTCGTTCACGAGGAGCGTTTTCTCCATAGAAGGAGTAGGAATGGTGTAAGCTTCAAAAATGAAAGTACGGATCAGCGTGGCTGCGATGATCGCAAAAACAGCCGCGTCGATCCACTCGCGTAGGGGCGACTTCTTTTTCTGCTGTCCATCTTTCTTTCTCCAAAATGCAAGATTCATTCGGTGACTTTTAGTTGTAGTTTAAGTGCTTTAAGCAACAAATATAATATTCTGTTAATTCTAACCAGCTTTATCCAATATAAAGTTTTCATAAAACCGTGAAAAGGCATAAAAAAATACCACGTTCGTTCAACTTCTTAAGTTATATTTTTGTTTAATTCTACACGTATTACTTTGAACAGTTTTTCCATAAAAGATATTGAATTGCTCACCGGCATCAAAGCCCACACCATCCGGGTGTGGGAGCAGCGCTATAACCTGCTGAAGCCGAAGCGTAAGGATACAAATCACCGGGTGTACGACAACGACGATCTTAAACACATTATGCGCGTATCTTACCTGTACCACCGCGGTGTTAAAATTTCCAAGATCGCGGAGATGACGGAAGACGAGATCCGCCACCGCTCGCTGGAAGAAAAGATTTCCGAAGATCTGTTCCAACCCTTTAGCAACCAGCTGGTAGAAGCCATGATCGACTTTGACCAGCAGCGATTTGAAAAGGTGTTTAACAATGCCCTGCTGCGATTTGGCTTCGAGAAAACGATCCTGCAGGTGATTTACCCGTTCCTGCAGCGCGTGGGGCTGCTTTGGCTCAACGACTGCGTTAATCCCGCACAGGAACACTTTGCTTCGCTGATCGTGCGCAAGAAAATGATGGTGGCTATCGACGGGCTGGAGCTACCGCGCGACAACACACCGAATCAATTCCTGCTCTTTTTGCCGGAAGGTGAGTATCACGAAATCCCCCTCCTCTTTATACAATATTTGCTGAAACAAAACGGCAGCCAGGTGGTAAACCTCGGCCCGAGTGTGCCTCTGGAAGACCTTAAGTTCTTCACGGACCGCCGCCGCGTTACGCATATCTACACACATATGCTCACTTGTTTCGATCATAAAGACATGGACGCCTACCTGCAACAGATGGCCGGGATGTTCCCGGATGTACACATTATTGTATCCGGACCGCAAACGGAGCGCATTGCGCATACCTTGCCCGCCAACATCAGCGCGTTACATTCGCTGGATGAAATACTGGAATTTACGAAAGGAAAAAAGCAGTTAGTTCGCGAGCGACTCGCGGAGGATCGCATTGATCTCTGCTGCGCGATTCAGTACCATGAAGTGTCCGCCGCCATTAATGCGGTGCGTCGGCTGCAGGTAACGGATCGGGAAGGGACGATCTTTGGTGCCGTGTATATGCACGACGGATTCGGGCATCCATTCATTTTTCCACTGGCAGATCACACACATCGCCCAGCGGGTGTAGGCGTAATCTTTTTTAGCCAGGTACTCGCGCACCAGTTGCAGTTCATACTTTGTTTTCGTTTGCAGGAAAAACTCCACGATGAGGCGCCGCCGGCCAAACAGGAGACTGTCGGGCATTTTGCGGAGTACGAATTTGGAGAAGAGATTGTAGCTATAGTAAGGCGGCCGCTCTTTCTTATGTTTGATACTCGAGAGCAGGATCACCTGTTGTGCATTGACGATGCGCGCAATTTCCACACACATCATACCGCCGAAAGAAAGTCCGAGAAGAATGGGGTTATCATGTTTGATTTCCTGCGCCATGCGTGCAGCGTATTCCGCGATGGATTCGTCGGCACTGGCAGGTTTAATCCAGGGCAGGTAATGCGTTTCATACCCTTCAGGAAACTCAAGGTTGCCAAATACACGGCCATCTGCCCCCAGGCCGCTGATCATGTAGATATGTTTACTCATCGTCTGCCCCGGATTTTTTTATCCCGTAGCGTTCCAGCTTGTTATATAAGTGACTTCTCTGTATGCCGAGTTCCTGCGCGGTATGCGTCATGTTCCAGGCGTTCTTGCGTAGCATGAACTCAATGAAAATGCGCTCTACCTCTTCGCGAAACTCGTGCAGCCGGTTAAAGTCTAACAGCTCGTCACTCAGGTAGTTGCTTTTTTTGTCGTGATTCGGCACTACGTAATTGTCAACATCATCGGCCACGATCGTTTTGCCCGAAAGGATCACCAATCGTTCCACCACGTTACGCAGTTCCCGGATGTTGCCCGTCCAGTTATGCGCCTGCAACGCCTTGATCGCGTCTTTGTCCACCTGCTTACGCGCAGTGCCATACTCATTGCAGATGCCGTCGAGGAAGTGTTCTACCAGCAACGGAATATCTTCTTTACGGTCGTTCAGCGAAGGCACGTGGATCAGGATCACACTTAAACGGTGGTATAAGTCGAGGCGGAAGTTTTTGTCTTCCACTTCTTTCAGCAGATCTTTATTGGTAGCGGCTACCACCCTTACGTCCACACTAATCTCTTTATCACCGCCCACGCGGGTAATTTTGCCTTCCTGTAAAGCACGCAGCACTTTGGCCTGTGCACTCAGGCTCATATCGCCTATTTCATCGAGAAACAGCGTACCGCCGCTGGCCTGCTCGAACTTACCGATGCGTTGTTTCACGGCGGAAGTAAAGGAGCCTTTCTCATGACCAAACAGTTCACTTTCGATCAGTTCGCCGGGGATGGCGGCACAGTTCACCTCCACCATCGGACCGCTGTTGCGGTTGCTGTGGGCGTGAATCCAACGGGCTACCACTTCTTTACCCACCCCGTTTTCGCCGGTGATGAGTACGCGTGCGTCCGTAGGGGCTACTTTCTGAATGGTGTCTTTAATCTTCAGGATCGCAGACGCTTCGCCGATCATTTCCGGGGTTTTGTTCACCTTCTTACGCAGCGTTTTGGTTTCGGCCACCAGCGTGGTTTTGTCCATCGCGTTACGCAGCGTGATCAGTAAACGGTTTAAGTCCGGCGGTTTGGAAATATAGTCGTACGCGCCTTTTTTTACCGCCTCTACCGCGGTATCGATATTACCGTGGCCCGATACCATTACGATGGGCACGTCTGGATTGATTTCTTTTGCTTTTTCGAGGAACTCGAGGCCGTCCATTTTAGGCATCTTAATATCGCAGAGCACCGCGTCATACGATTTGCCCTGGAACATCTTAAAACCCTCTGCGCCGTCGGCCGCTTCATCTATCTTATACCCTTCATAGGTAAGAATTTCCGAAAGCGTTTTACGGATACTTTTTTCATCGTCGATAATCAGGATATTGGCCATAGTGTGCTGTCCATTATATTAAACAGTGCCAAAAATAACACAATGCGATTAAATAGCCGTTAAAAGTCTTTTTTTTGCTGATACACGTGTTACGCCGGCGAAGTTATAACGTAAAAGCAACCTGAATATTGAAGCTGTTAGCCCCGGTTTGTGAAAGGATTTGGCAAAAGTCTACCAACTTTACAGACTTAAAGACTAACTTTATCATACAGCACCAAGAAGGTAACTGTTCCATATATGAAAGATTTACTGCAACAACTCAGATTGCGGCATGCCGAAGCTGCGGCCAACGCGTACCCGTCGACCGACATGGTGAACGCCTTCAGTAACAACTTCATCAACTGGTTATTCCCGGAGCATACCGGCCAGGTGATGGAAGCTTCGCAGCTGGAGGTTTATCCCGCAGTCCTTGAGCACCAGCTCACTACCCTGCTGCAGGGCATGCAGCAGCGCCTGCCCGGCGATGCCGCGGAATTAAGCCGTCAGTTCATGGCCCAGGCGCCGGGTATTTATGAAGACCTGACCAAAGACGCCGAAGCCATATTGCAGGGCGACCCAGCCGCCACCTGCCTGTACGAAGTGATACGCGCCTACCCCGGCTTTCATGCCATTGCCGCGTACCGCGTAGCCCATGCACTGCACCTGCTGCAGGTACCGCTGCTGCCGCGTATTATTACTGAAACCGCGCATACCCGCACCGGTATTGACATACACCCGGCCGCTGTAATTGCGCCGTACTTCTGCATTGACCATGGTACGGGCATCGTGATTGGCGAAACCACCATCATTGGCAGTCACGTGAAGTTATACCAGGGTGTAACCCTCGGGGCGCTGAGTATCGATAAGTCGATGGCAAAAGACAAGCGCCATCCGACAATTGAAGACCATGTAGTCATTTACGCCGGCACTACCATACTTGGTGGTAAAACGGTAATAGGACATCATAGCGTAGTAGGGGGAAACGTGTGGCTCACTAAATCTGTGGCGCCCCTCTCCCGGATTTATTATAAAGCAGACGGCACGATAAACGTGATCGAAAACAAGGTAGTATAATATGAGATCCATCCTCGACCTGGTGGGCAACACGCCCATGGTAGCACTCAAACATATTCCGGTGAACCCGAACGTGACCATTTACGCCAAACTGGAGGGTCACAATCCCGGCGGCAGCGTAAAAGACCGGGCTGCCTACGGCATGATCAAAGGCGCCCTGGATCGTGGTGAACTGAAGCCCGGCATGAAGCTGATAGAAGCCACCAGTGGCAATACCGGCATTGCCCTCGCCATGATCGCCAACCTTTTTGGCGTAGAGATCGAGATCGTGATGCCCGAGGATGCGACCAAAGAACGGGTGCTGAGCATGGAAGCCTTCGGTGCTAAAGTTGTGCTTACCGCGAAAGAGGCTTCTATGGAGGGGGCGATAGACTATGCGAACGAGCAGCTCGCCAAAGGCGGCTACTTCAACCTGAACCAGTTCGCCAACCCCGATAACCACGGCGCCCACTACCGCAGCACCGGCCCCGAGATCTGGCGCGACACCAACGGCCAGGTGACCCACTTTGTAAGCGCCATGGGAACTACCGGCACCATTATGGGCGTATCCCGTTTCTTAAAAGAACAGAACCCGAAAGTCCAGATCGTAGGCTGCCAGCCGACCGACGGCTCTAAGATCCCCGGCATCCGCAAATGGCCGGAAGCTTACCTCCCCAAGATATTCGACCGCTCCCGTGTAGACCGCATCATGGACATCTCCGAAGCCGACGCCCGCACCATGGCCCGCCGCCTGGCCCGCGAAGAAGCCATCTTCTGCGGCATGAGCAGCGGTGGCGCCGTATCTGCCGCCGTAAAGCTGGCGGAGGAACTGGAGCATGGGACGATTGTTTGTATTATTTGCGATAAGGGGGACCGGTATTTGTCGACGGATTTGTTTGCTTAGTCGCTGACAGGGCGTTGCCGCTGAAGTGAGTGACACAACGGCGGCTGATCAGAACCCCTGAAGCTTGCCTCACCTCTCTAAAACATCCTATTCATCAGCATTTCCGGGAAATGACACCCTTTAGACTCAAGCCAGGAAGGAGCTTAGCCCTTTCCGGGCCCTTTCGGGGCCCTTTCCGCAGGTTATTCGACGCATGGTTTGCGTAGATTAATTTGCGGGTGCGTCGATAAGATGCTGGACGGCTTCCGGGAAAAACTCACTTCCTCAAAATGGGGGCTGATCATGAAAGTATCGCAGGATACTGCCGTACGCGACATCCAGGACTTGCTGGAACGCGGCCTGCTCGAGAAATGCGAGCCTGGCGGCAGAAGCACGAGTTACGTTTTGCGCGAACCATAAAAAAAGGCCGCTCCTCCCGGAACGGCCTCTCTTATATCGTCAACTTTGCAGTTTACTTCTTCATGTACATTACTTCCTTCACCAGTTTCACGGTACGCTCGATATCAGGCAGGTACAGTTTTACCAGGTTGGGGGCGTAGTGCATAGGTGCATCTACGGCAGTGATACGGCGGATAGGAGCATCCAGGTAGTCAAAGCCTTCTTTCTGAATGCGGTAGCTGATCTCGGAAGAGATGCTGGCGAATGGCCACTGCTCTTCTACGATCACCAGGCGGTTGGTCTTTTTAACAGACTCCAGGATGGTGAACCAATCCAGCGGACGGATGGTACGAAGGTCGATCACTTCTGCTTCGATACCCTCTTTTGCCAGTTCCTCAGCGGCGCCGAGGGCTACTTTCATCATTTTATTGAAAGAAACGATGGTTACATCACGGCCGGCGCGTTTGATGTCGGCTTTACCGATCGGGATGATATATTCCTCTTCAGGAACATCGCCCATATCGCCGTACATCTGCTCACTTTCCATGAAAACAACCGGATCGTCGTCGCGGATAGCTGCTTTCAGCAGGCCTTTAGCATCGTATGGGTTAGATACGGAAATCACTTTAAGACCCGGAATGTTGGCATAATAGCTTTCGAAGGCTGTGGAGTGTTGGGCACCGAGCTGACCGGCAGAACCGTTCGGTCCGCGGAAAACGATCGGGCAACCTACCTGGCCACCGCTCATGGCGAGCATTTTGGAGGCAGTGTTCAGGATCTGGTCCAGCGCCAGTACGGCGAAGTTCCAGGTCATAAATTCCAATACAGGACGCAGGCCGTTTTGCGCTGCACCTACGCCGATGGCAGTAAAGCCTAACTCCGCGATCGGTGTGTCAATTACACGTTTAGGACCAAATTCGTCCAGCATTCCCTGGCTCACTTTATAGGCACCGTTGTATTCTGCCACTTCTTCTCCCATGAGGAATACGCGGTCATCCCGGCGCATTTCTTCCTGCAGGGCTTCCCTTAAGGCTTGTCTGAAAGCTATCTGACGCATTTGCTTAGTAATAAGTTATGAACGTTAATTGCCACTCTAAAAATGGTAGGCAAAAATATTGTTTGTTGACGAAAAAGCAAACATTATTGTTCAAATATGTTAATCGGATACGATATTATACCCTTTCGATGATCATCGCACTGGCTCCGCCACCACCATTACAGATGCCCGCAACGCCATATCTGCCCTTGTTATGTTGCAGGATGGAGGTAAGGGTGATGAGGATGCGCGCACCGCTGCAACCGATCGGGTGACCCATAGAAACGGCGCCGCCCCAAACGTTCAGCTGCTCGCTGCCCAGGCCCAGCTCCTGCTGGTTAGCCATGGCCACGCACGAAAACGCTTCGTTGATCTCGGCAAAGTCCATATCGGTGATTTCCAGCTTGGCCTTACCCAACGCGCGGTTGATCGCTTTTACCGGGGTGGTGGTGAACCACTCGGGGGCCTGTGAGGCGTCGGCGAAACTTACGATACGGGCGAGCGGGGTCAGGTTATATTCTTTTAGTACGTCTTCGCTTACCAGCACTACGGCGGCAGCGCCATCGTTCAGGTTAGAGGCGTTGGCGGCGGTGATCGTTCCTTCTTTTACGAAGGTGGGCTTCAGGCTGGGGATCTTGTCGAAGTTTACCTTCTTCACGTCCTCGTCCTCACTCACCACCACAGTTTGTTTACCGGTAATTTCCACCGGGGCGATCTCGCCTACGAAATAACCTTTCTCCTGGGCGGCGGCGGCTCTTTTATAGCTCTGTACCGCGTAGGCGTCCTGGTCTTCGCGGGTAAATTTATAAGTAGATGCGCATAATTCGCCGGCATTGCCCATATGATAATCCTGGTACGGGTCCCACAGGCCGTCGCGGATAATACCGTCGGTGATGGCGCCATGTCCCAGGCGGTAGCCGTTACGGGCTTTGTCGAGGTAGTAAGGCACATTGCTCATACTTTCCATGCCGCCGGCTACAACGATCTCGTTGTCGCCCAGCATAATGCTCTGTGCGCCAAGCATGATCGCCTTCATGCCAGAGGCGCATACTTTATTTACGGTGGTGCAGGGCACATTTACCGGGAACCCGGCGTAAATGCTGGCCTGGTTAGCAGGCGCCTGTCCCAGGTTGGCGCTGATCACGTTGCCCATAAATACTTCCTGTACTTTGTCGGGCGTTAAACCAGACCGCTGAAGGGCGGCTTTCATAACGCCGGCTCCCAGCTGGGTGGCCGATAACGAGGAGAGGCTTCCGTTGAAACTGCCAATCGGGGTACGTGCAACTGCTGCGATAAAAACTTCTTTCATGTATGGTTTTCTTTTTAAAAGCTTCCAAATTTAGGGAAACGGAAATTGTGTTGAGGCGATTGTGGATAGAAGGTTTTTAACTAACGCGATGTTTGATTAGTGCATCGCTAAGATTTGCGAAGGTTTTTAGATAGCGGTTGAGCGGATGGGGGCCTATGCCAACTTTTCCTTAAGTTTGCAGTTCGACTTCCCGGCCCTTGATTACACAAAATACCATACAACAAATCCTCCAGCGCATCGACATTGTCGATGTGGTTGGCACTTTCGTAAAACTGAAGAAGCGGGGTAACGGTTACCTCGGCCTTTGCCCTTTCCATAACGAGAAAACGCCCTCCTTCACGGTTTCGGCCAGTAAGGAGATTTATAAATGTTTCGGTTGCGGCAAAAGCGGTAACGGCATCAACTTCATCATGGAGCACGAAAAGTACTCCTATGTAGAAGCGCTGCGCTGGCTGGCCCAACGGTATGGGGTAGACGTGGAAGAAACGGAACAGAGCCCGGAACAACGGCAGCGTGCCCAGTTGTCGGACAGCCTGTTCATTATCAACGGCTTTGCGCGGGAGTACTTTACCAAAACGTTGTTCAACACCGAAGAGGGGCAAAACATCGGCCTCAGTTATTTCGAGGAAAGGGGGTTTACGAAGGAAACGGTGGAGAAGTTCCAGCTGGGGTATTGTTTGAATACGCGCGACGCCTTCGCTAAGACCGCCATTTCCAAAGGTTATAACCTGGAGTACCTGCAGAAGCTCGGACTGGTAACCATGCGGTACGAGCAGCCGGCGGATAACTACCGGGGCAGGGTGATCTTCCCGATCCATAACCAGAGTGGTAAGATATTAGGCTTCGGGGCGAGGATATTGGGTAAGGCGGACAAGGCCCCCAAGTACATCAACTCCCCGGAGAACGAGATCTATTATAAGAGCCGCGTACTGTACGGCACTTACTTCGCGCGCCACTCGATCGACAAGCTCGACGAATGCCTGTTGGTGGAAGGCTACACGGATGTTATATCCCTGCACCAGGCCGGCGTCGAGAACGTGGTGGCCTCCAGCGGTACGTCGCTTACACAAGACCAACTGAGGCTCATCCGCAAGTACACCAACAATCTCACGATCTTGTATGATGGCGATGCGGCGGGTGTGAAGGCGGCCTTACGTGGCCTCGACATGGCGGTGGAAGAGGGGCTGAATGTAAAGGTAGTGCTCATCCCCGACAAGGAAGACCCGGACAGCTATGTACAAAAGATCGGTGCGGATGCGTTCCGTAAGTTTATTGCGGACAATAAGCAGGACTTTGTACTCTTTAAACTACAGGCATCGTTGCTGGACGCGGGCAATGACCTGAACAAGAAATCGAAACTGGTAAGTGAGATCGCCGAAACGATCTCCAAGATCAATAAAACGGAAGGCTTTACCCGTCAGCAGGACTACATCCGCCAGAGTGCGGAGATCCTGAAGATCGACGAGGAAGGCATGACGCAGCTGGTGAACAAGTTCATCCGCGAAAAGATGACGAAGCTCGAAAAGGAGCTCACCAAAGGTAAGAACCCGGAGTACGATGTGCCGGAAGAAGACCTGCCGCCTATACCGGAGGAGTATCTCGATGATACGAGCAATATTTCGCTCTTTAACCCGCACGAAAAGCAGGAACAGGAATTGGTAAAGATCCTGTTACGCTTTGGCAGTAAGGTATTTTCCGAGGAAGATAAGAGCAATGTAGCAGACTACATCTTCCATCTCCCCTACGACTTCGAATCACTGTCGGATAATGAAATGGTGAAACGTATCCTGCACGAATACAAACAGGAATACGACAAGGGCAACCTGCTGGATGCCCGCTGGTTCCTGTATCACAGCGATCCGGAAATTGCGAAGGCGGCCACCGCTATCATTGAAGATAAGGAAGCAGAGCTAAGCACGAACTGGAAAGAGAAGTTCGAGATCAACACCAAGTACGGCGACAATGCGTATGTTACTGACACGGTATCGACTACGAATTATCTCATCCTCCGGAAGATAAAAAAGCTGATGATAGAGAACCAGGAAGAAATGAAGAACGCCACCGAATACGCCGACCAGTTGCGCTGTCTCGAAATGGCGAAACACCTGAAGGAGATTGAGATGGAACTGACAAAGACGGTGAATACAGTGATATTGAAATAAAGAGTTACTTCCTCTCCCACACTTCAAACGTATACGCATGCGCGTGTTTCTCATCCGCCTCATGCGCTTCCGACTTCACCAGGTGCCAGTGATCGGTATTAATTTCCGGGAAAAAAGCGTCGCCTTCTACTTTTGCGTGTACGCGTGTAAGATAGATGCGGTTCACTGCGGGCATGGCCTGTATAAAGATCTCCGTACCACCGGTAATGAAAATCTCGTTTACATCGTATACCAACGCTTTATCGATCGCTTTGGGAATGGAATTTACCACCTCTACCCCGTCCGGCGCAAAGTCGGGCTGGCGGGTGATCACGATATTGGGACGGCCTTTCAACGGCACGCCACCCATAGATTCGAAGGTTTTGCGGCCCATGATGATGGGCATGCCCCAGGTGGTGTTCTTAAAGTATTTCAGGTCGTTCGGCAACTTCCAGGGTAACTGGTTATGTATGCCGATCACGTTATTTTCAGATGCTGCTACTATAATTGAAACCATCATAATCTATACGGCTACCTGGGCTTTGATGTGAGGATGCGATTCGTAGTTCTCGAGCGTAAAGTCTTCGTACCCGAAAGAAAAGATGTCTTTCACGTCGGGGTTCAGCTTCATCACCGGCAGCGGGAAAGGTGTACGGGTGAGTTGCAGTTTAGCCTGCTCGATGTGATTGTTGTACAGGTGCACATCGCCAAAGCTGTGAACGAAGTCGCCGGGCTGCAAACCGCAAACCTGCGCGACCATGAGGGTCAGCAATGCATACGATGCGATATTGAATGGTACGCCCAGGAACACATCTGCACTACGCTGGTAAAGCTGGCAACTGAGTTTCCCATCGGCTACATAAAACTGGAACAGGCAATGGCAGGGGCTCAGGGCCATCTGCGGCAGATCGGCTACGTTCCAGGCACTGATGATCAGGCGGCGGCTGTCCGGGTTCTTTTTGATCTGGTCGATAAGATCAGTCACCTGGTCTACCACCTTACCGTCCGCACCCTGCCAGCTTCTCCACTGGTGGCCGTATACAGGCCCCAGGTCGCCGTTAGCATCGGCCCACTCGTTCCAGATGCGTACGCCGTTGTCGGTGAGGTATTTGATGTTGGTATCGCCTTTCAGGAACCAGAGCAGTTCGTAGATGATCGATTTGAGGTGCAGCTTTTTGGTGGTCACCAGCGGAAAGCCCTTCTGCAAATTGAAGCGCATCTGGTAACCAAAGCAGCTGATAGTGCCGGTGCCGGTGCGGTCTGTTTTCACCGCGCCCTTATCTATAATATGTTGAAGTAGATCGAGATACTGTTGCATACAGGGGGCAAGTTACTAAAAAGCGGGCGTCTGCATGACGCTTTCTTTTCAACAGCTTATTCTATAGGCATCGTATATGGTGTGTATCCCCAAATCCGCTGAAACCCGCGTCCCTGCTCTCCGTACCTATACAATGCTTATACGATGGATACCCTGGCCAGGGCGGCACCGAAGCTTAAATACCCCTGCGCTTCATTTCCTTACGGATGAGCCCCAGCTCGCGGCCCATTTGTCCGGCGATGGACGTATTCTCCTGCGCACGGCGGATCAGGTAAGGCATTACGTCTTTTACCGGACCATAAGGCAGGTACTTGGATACATGGTAGCCGGCATGCGCCAGGTTAAACGTAATATTGTCGCTCATACCGTACAGCTGCGAAAAGCTGATGCGCGGGTGATTGGGAGGCAGGTGCTTTTCGGCCATCAGTTTGGTAACCAGCAGCGTACTCTCCTCGTTATGGGTACCTACGAACAGGCCCAGCTTGTGAATATGATCGAGGCAGAAGTGAATGGCTTCGTTATAATCTTCGTCGGACGACTTTTTATCCGGCTGAATAGGCGACTCGTAGTTTTGCTCATCGGCGCGGCGGCGTTCTTTTTCCATGTAAGCACCCCGTACCAGTTTGGCGCCCAGCAGGTAACCGCCTTGTTCTGCCTTTTGGTAGGATACTTTCAGGAACTCGAGGCGGTCGTGGCGGTACAGCTGGAAAGTGTTGTATACGATCACTTCCGAACGGTTGTAACGCGCCATCATGGCGTCGGCCAGGTCGTCTACCGGCTGCTGTATCCAGCTTTCCTCGGCATCGATCAACACGCTTACTTTGTGAAGGGCCGCCGATTCCGCGATGGTATTAATACGGGCACGAACACGCTCGTACTCGTGCTGCTCATCCGCAGTAAGTGTTTCACCACGGTGCAGTTTTTCGAGCAGGGCAAAGCGCGCAAACCCGGTCACCTTCATGGCGATGAAAGGAATGTGTTTTTTACCGGCAGCAAATTCGATCGCCCTGATAAACTCAGGTACCGCATGATCATAATTGATTTCGCCCTCCATCGCTTCCACTCCATAGTCCAGCACGGCGCCTACGCCGAATTTGCTGAGGCTTTGGGCAGTAGCCGCGGCTTCCTGCAGATTTTCGCCTCCGCAGAACTGGGAAAAAATGGTGCTTTTGATGATCCCCTTCACTGGAAGTCCCAGTTTAAAGGCAAGTGGCGTAGCGAAAGCGCCGAACTTGACCAGCCAGGGCTTCCCGATATTGGAAAAAAGGAAGTTTGCTTTTTTTAACGACTGGTTGCTTCGGTGCTCAAATGCAATGGCGGTATTCTCGAAAGAAATTAATGGCTGCGTTTCCATGGCGGGCAAAGTTAGGGTGCTCCTATGTCATTACAAAAACTATAATGGCCCATCCATTAACACATATTGTCTTTTTTATGCAGTTAAAAAATAATCGTATTCAGGCTCACCCTAATAGGTCAACATAGTATACTAATTGTAGATATTTTAATGAATTGTTAAAAAATACTCAAAAGTGAGTATAGGGCAAAGGTGGAGCGGCGATTACCTTTGCAGTAAGTATTCATCCAATTCCCCCAACGAGAGCAATTTGAGTATAAACAGCCGGATAATCCCTAGCCTTTCAAAGCCGAATTTTATGGCCTCGACCTGGTGATTAAGAACGCTGACAACCTACAGCAGAAGTGAGCAATGAGACGCGCTAAGTCATCTCAACCTGTTACAGGTATATTCTACGGAATAATATCATTTTCAAAATATTCGGGCTAAACGCCCCCATCAGCCATGTAGCTTGCCCCAAGGATTTAAGCTGTCTTATCTGTGATGTGTCTTTTAAAACAGGGCCTATCGCAACATAAGGTGGCTTATAATCATTTAGGGGGTATCCAATTGTTTAATGCGGTTAAAAAATTTCTTACTTTTAAGGCGGGCAATCTATCCAACCAAATGGCACTACAATCGCTTTTGACCGCTAAAGGTGAACACGTTATGAATTTGTACAAACGTAAAAGACACTCCTGGCAACCGTTTACCGCCGGTATCATCCTGGTAATGCTGCTGGCATCGGGGTTCGTGTATTACGACCGTGACCGTGTGCAGCGCCCCAGTAATGCAGTAAGCGCCGAAGAACTGCGCGCTAATTATAAAGCGCACCATTGCCAGCCGGGTAGCCGCAAACAGCTGACGCTGGAAGATGGTACGCGTGTAACCCTCAACTCGCAAACCACACTTTACGTTCCCAAGGATTATAACAACGGTAAGCGCTCGCTCGTGCTGAACGGCGAAGCCTTCTTCGAGATACCCGCCAGCCGTAACCTGTTTACCGTAAAGTCGGATAAGCTGATCACCACGGGTTTCAGCGGCGCCCTGCGCATCCGCTCGGCCGATGCTCAGGCGGGCGCCACGATACATGTACTGGACGGACAATTCACCGTTACCAAGGCCTATCACTCCCCCACCGACAACCAGCCGGAAATGCTGCAACGCGGTAATGAAATACTTTTCAACCGCGACATCGACCTGATGGAGAAAGAAACGTACGACGTTGCATCGCTCGAAGAGTGGAAGTCGGGTAAACTGGTGTTCGACAACGTGCCGGTACAGGCGGCGATCAATAAACTGCAGGATTGGTATGGTGTAGAAATCGCCTGGCGGGGCGATGCACAGCGCGTGCAGGGTGTTTCCGGCACTTTTGATAACATGCCATTGCAGGAGGTGCTGGCTACGCTGAAAGACCGTACGGGTTTGAAGTATAATATCCGTTAGCGTTGCAGCCTGTCGAACGAGAACACGTCTGCTAATTCATTCTTTTTACCGAGGATATGATCTGTAACGATCTTAGCCGCCACCTGGCTGAAGGTAATTCCATTGCCGCCGAAACCCAGTGCGAACAAGGCATGTTTCATGGGTGGATACACGCCGATGTAAGGCAAACCATCTTTGGTGGTACCAAAGGTACCCGTCCATTCAAACTCGGGTAAAAATTCCATCTTCGGAAACAACTCATGAAAGTCATTTACCAGCTCCCTGGATTTACGGGGAAGCAGTTTATCTCTTTTACGGGGATGATAAAAGTCCACATCACGCCCGCCGATGAGCAGGCGGTTGTCGTAGGTGGAACGCATGTAGCGGTAAGGCTGTTTGGTTTCCCAGATCAGGCAGTTGCGGTGCCAGAATTCCGTTTGCGTATGCGTTTCGCTGAGTACGGCATAAGTGGCATGCAGGTCCACGATCTTCTCCTTAATGTATTGCACCGATTCGTAACCCGTGGCAATCACCAGCTTCTTTGCCTGTATGCGTTTACCGTTGTGGGTAGTGAGCGTTACACTGCGTGGATTCATTTGTACTTCCACCACATTAGTGCGGTCGTACACGGCGGCGCCTTGCTTAATGATGTATTGCAACAGCGCGTGGGTCAACGTATATGCATCTGTGTAAGCAGCGCTGTGCGAGTAAATGGCGGCCGGCGCTTCGAAACCCATGTTGCGTTTCACGGCAGCGGCGTTCCAGTACTCCACATCAAAGCCATACTTTTCGCGGGCAGCAAACTCTTTTTCTATAAGAGAAAGGTCTTTGGTGGCGGAAGCGAAATACAAACTTTGCTTACGTTCAAACTCCTTTACTTTCAGCTTTTTAGCGATGACCTCAATCTCGTCGATGGATTCGCGGCAGGCATGGTAGGCCTTTACTGCATGATCTACGCCTACTTTGTCCATCAACTGATGCAGGGGCACATCTATTTCATATTGCAGCAACGAGGTGCTGGCGCAGGTACTGCCAAGGCCTACCGTACGGGCGTCTACCACGGTGCAGGCAATGCCGGCGTTGGTAAGTGCATAAGCAGTTAAGGCGCCGGAAATGCCAGCGCCAATAATTACTACGTCCGTACGTATATGTTGTTCAAGTTTCGGATAATTGAATGGAAGACCGTACCGCACGAGCGAATAAGGCAACCCCGAATGCAATATCATATAGGGATAAAGTTAGGGGCTAGTCACGCACACCGAAAGTGGTGTTTTCGTAGCTCTTATGTACACTCATTTTACGGATGAAGTTGTAAAAGGTATCACCTTCATAATCAGCGTACGCGCCGAATGCGTTCATCAGGTAACCGGTGTTGCCAGCTTCGTCTTCAATGAGATACACTACAGCAGGATCTGCGCAGCGGGAACCTGTTGGGATCTGAAGCGTTTCGATGATGCGGAGTTCTTCGGGGGTGTATTTACGTGTATGCTCCTGCAGCTTCGCGCGGCCATCGTTACGTACAATAAATTCCTGCCCAAATCCGCGGGCTTTCAATTCTGCTTTCAGGCTGCTCAAAGAGGCCGTTCCGGGGGTGTTAAGTTGCTGAGCCATACTCTCTTGGTATTTATATTTTAAAAAATCGGTTTCTGATCGTTTCCGTGCTAATGGAGATTGAGGAGTGCAAAAAGCAGACCATCTGCCGGGGTTTAAATAATACTGGGGTTTATGACTACAAAGAAAGCATTTTTTGCCGATAATAAGAGGCATTATCCTGCAAAACCGATCAGATTGAGGATTTTAGGCAACAAATAGCCCGAAACCGTCAATAGATTGCACAAAAAAGCCGGGCCTGCTGCGGCCCGGCGAACTATATTAAGGATTTGTTATTTACGCAAGTTGTGCGCCTACCTTTCGCAGCAGGTCGCGGGTCTTTTTAATACCCTCGTCCTCCGACAGTTTGCTGCCTTCATACTCAATACCAATGTGGCCGGTGTAACCCGCCTCTTTTACGATCTTCAGCATACGGGCATAATCTACCTGAACGGAGTTGCCGGCATCGTCGAAGTCGTAAGTCTTGGCGCTCACACCTTTTGCGAAAGGCATCAGTTCCTGTACGCCCTGGTATTTATCGTATTCTTCCAGGCAGGTGGTTTTAGCCCAGGCCTCAGGTGTTTGGGCTTCTGGTTTCGTACGGTTGATGCAGAAGTTGCCAAAGTCGGGCAGCGTGCCGCAACCCGGGCGGTTCACCGTTTTCATCACATCGCTCAGCCACTTGCCGTTGGAGGAGTAGCCGCCGTGGTTTTCAACGATCACGCCGATGTTGAAGTCTTTCGCAAAGTCGGTGAGTTTACCCAACCCGTCGGCCGCGTTCTTCGCTACTTCTTCGGCCGTACCCTGACCGGCTGCGTTTACGCGAATGGAGTGGCAGCCCAGGAACTGGGCGGCTTCTACCCATTTATAATGATTCTCTACGGCTTTCATACGGGCCTTGACGTCTTTATCACCCAGCTCTCCTTCCCCATCGCACATAATGAGTACACTTTTCACCCCGTTGTCGTCGCAACGCTTCTTCATTTCGCCCAGGTAGTTCTTATCCTTTGCCTTGTCTTTAAAGAACTGGTTCACATATTCCACTGCATGGATGTCGAACTCCTTCTTCGCGCGGATGGCGAAGTCGAGGTGGTCCATCTTTTTAGCGAATAATGCCTGGTGGAACGACCATTCGGCAAGAGAGATCTGGAAGAACAGGTCTTTGGGTAGCCCTGCATGCTGACTGGAGTCTGCACCGGAAGCAGCGCTATCGGAACCTGGCGTTTTGCCGGCGTTGTTACAGGCTGTTAGAAAAGCGGGACCCAGGCTGATACCTGCTGTAAACACGCCGAGGTGCCGCAGGAAACTCCTGCGGGTGTTATTGTTCTCATTCATGGGTTGTTGTGGTTTTTAGATGGTGAGTCACTATGTAACGTGGATTGATATGTGATTCTGAAAATACGTATTTATTTTGAAAAAAATGCTGGAAAGTGAGATGGTGTACAAGTGTGCGACGCAACGGGGGCTGAAGGAAGAAGGAAAAGAGGATGACACAAAAATAAAAATGCCGGCCCTCTCTAAAGGGCCGGCCGCTGTTAGGATTTTCAACCAAAATTACAAAGCGCGAAAGTTAAATAGGCTTGCGGGCTACGCCAGTATGCATGGTCAACGTCCACGTACCGCCGCCATAAAAGGTAACCGAAAAAGTGGCGTTCACGTTACGCACGGCTTCCGTAAAGGCAGCCGGTATGCGGTAGTACGACGACACATCGTTATTCACCATAAAGAACGGGAACTTCGCCAGGTTCGGATGACCAAATTCGATGGTACTATCGGTGCGTTCCTCTTTAAAGAACGGATTGTATTTCTGGAAATGCGGACGGTCGCCGCGGTAAACGATTTCGCCCATTTTAGGATTGAAGTTTTTACCGTTCTTGTCCTTAAACTTCAGGATGATGCGGTGCGGCCCCGCGGGATCGCGATCGATGGTGAGCGGCATTTGTCCGCCGGCATACACATCCTGGAAATTGGTTTCGCTGCCGTTATCCGAAGTAGTTACCGTGCGGCGCACCACTTCGTAATACACCTTCGGGTTCAGCAACACCTCGCCCACGTTTTTGATCGTGCGCGTGCCGCGAATGTTGGTCACCTGCACATCGAACACATACCGGCCGGTATCCCAATATTCGGTGCCGGCAGTGAGTATAATACGGCCACCGTTTTCCTGTATTTCAAAAGGCCGCTTCATACCGCGCGACAGCTTTTTGTTCAGCAGTTCGAGGGTAGTATCGGTGGGCAGTAATTCCGCCAGGTAAGTGGTGATCTCGCGCGGCCTGAGATCGTTGCTGTCGAGCACTTTACCGGTTGATTTATCGCGTACTTCGAGCAGTTTAACGGTTAATGGCAGTGTTGACCCATCGGCTTCGATGGAGGGCGAGTAGGCCGTTAAGCCCTGCATGGCGATGAACGGATTGGGACGGTAGGCGAACTTATCGCTGATGTAACCTTCGGGCACCTTTTCGCAGGCGGCGATACCAGCAACGGTGATGCCTAGTGTGATGATGATATATTTAAGTTTCATACAGATGCGTTTTTAAAGATTCAATACCTTACAAATTGATGCTTGTTGGTCAGTACATGCAGAATAGGCCCTTTTCCATTCTCCGTTTCAATACCGGTCGTCTGGCAAAGGACGCTTTGGTCGAAGTTGGGATCGGAGCCCAGCGGCGGATTGTTCGGATCATCGATCGTGCCTTTCACGCGGATCAGGTACGTGAAGTAAACGGGCGTCACAGTGGTGTTGTAGCCCTGTTGTTTCACTTTGCGATAAGCCATTTGCTGCCCGAGTTTGTTTTTGATCCCCACGGGAAACTCGTTCTCCAAAGCCGCTACGGTCAGTTTATCGGGGTAAAAGTACTGTCGTACCGAATCGGCGGTGATGTCTTTGTACAAACTGTCCAGGGTATACTTTGCATTCTCGTCGATCTTTTGTTTCTGGTCTCTTTTATATTCCATGTACAGGTTTACCGAGCGGTTGGTGGGTACGAACATCGTTCCTGTACTGTTCAACTCCTCCTGCAGGTTATAGTGATCGATGATCATCACCAGCGTGTCGAAACTTTTCCAGGGATGCGATTTCAGGAACTCGTAGGCGTTGAGCGGTGTTTTCGCTGAATGTACGCCCTCGTCGGTAAGATAGTCGGCCTTGCTGCAGGCTGTAGCAAGCATCAGTGCAACGCCGGCGACCAGTAAGCCTATATTGATTTTCATGATAAGCGATTTTGTGGTTAAAACTTGGTGCTCCAGTAAGCTGTTTGCGTAAGCCTGGCGCTCAGGTTAATGAGTACCGGATCGAGCGGCCAGTAATACTTGCCTTGCGCAAACTCTGTTTCGGTCAGCTTCCAGGAAATTTTATTCGTTCCTGTCTTGCGCAACAGCCGGATAATATCGAAGAAGCGATGTCCTTCCAGGTACAACTCTCTCGCCCGTTCTTCCATAATCTCCTCGAACAGTTGACCGTCTGTAGCAGCAGACGCGCCAATGCCTGCGCGGCTGCGGATCAGGTCGAGGTCTGTGCGGGCCTTGCCGTACTGGTTAGTCGCGGCCAGCGCCTCCGCCCTTAACAGGATGATATCGGACAACCGGAATACAACGAGGTTGTTGCGGGACACGGCGCCGGTGTTGTTCGGCAGCATGTACACCACGTTCGAGTATTTGATACAGAAGGCTTCCTCGGTGCTGTTGTAAAAAGCAAAACCACTGCGAAGGCGTAGGTCTGTCGTATCTGCGAACAGGCGGTGGAGGCGAACGGTATCTATGCCGAACGACGGGTTACCGAGAATCGTGCGCATGTAAGGTGTACGCAGGGTGTAAAAGGAAATACCCTGTACGGTACCTTCACTTTCGTCACTCATCGCGATCTCGAATATGCCTTCGGTAGAATGTTTTGCAAACATGGCAGGCACGTTGCTACGGTCTGCCAATGCCAGTCCGCCCCTTTCGATCACCGAATCGGCTGCGGGTACACATTTGGCATAGTCGCCCATCCACGCATAAATATGCGCTTTCAATGCAAAAGCGGCTGATTTGTTGGCGCGTACACCGGCATCGGCCGCATTGGGATTGGTGTATTGCATATTGGCAATCGCCAGGTCCACATCTTTTAAGGCCTGCGCCAGCACTTCGGTTTGCGGGGAACGGGGCAGGTCTTCGGCATCGGCAATGTTATCGGCCGACTTCAACACCACGGGCACATCGCCCCATACGCGGGCCATGTAGAAGTAGGTGAACGCGCGCATGAAGTATGCTTCGCCCAGGTAGCTGTTACGTGCCCGTTCCGCGTTGCTGGAAGTGAATTTGTCCAGGGGTACGGTGGGCACCCATTTAATACACCGGTTAGCCTGGTCGATTACGCGGTAAAAGTTATCGTACCGGCGGGCCACCATCATGCTGCGCCAGGTGTTGGACGCCTGTATCGGCAAACTCCAGTTCATGAGCGCAATCTCACGCGAGTCGCCAAACATGCGGGCAGTATTAAATTCATCGGACGGGAAATCGCCGTAGTCGAAAAACATTGTACCATTTTCGCCGGCGTTGAACGCCTTACGCAATAGCGCGTACATGGCAGCGGTGCCGGAGTTGGCCTCTGCTTCGTTTTTCCAGAAGTTCTGGTCCGTAGCGGTACTGATCGGCTCCAGGTCCAGGAAGTCTTTACAGGCGCTGAAGTGGAGCGACAGGCAGCCTAGTAGTATATAAGAGAATATCTTTTTCATGTTGATGCAGTTTTTTAGAAGATCACGTCAAGGCCAAGGGTCAGTTTTTTCGGGATGGGGTAATCGTTGCCGGATGAGTAACCGTCATAACCTACCGCTTCCGGATCGGGCACTGTGGCATTGGAAATGATGAACACGTTGTCGAACATGCTGTAGAACCTTACAGACTTCAGCTTCGCACGGCTGGTCCATTTTTCGGGCAGCATGTAACCGAGACGAATGTTCTTCATCCGGAAGAAGCTCGCATCTTCCACAAACAAGCTTTGGGCGATATGCCATTTGTCAACGGTGTTGGTCACCAGGGCCGGATAAGTTGCATTGCTGTTAGGGCCTGTCCAGAAGTTTACACCTTCGCCAAACTGCGAGGCCGGACCAGAGCTACCGCCCCATACGGCATAAGGATTGTCCGTACCGGCGTCCTGCAGCTTGTCGGACAGGTAACCGTTCCAGAGTTTACGACCGGCGAAGAAGGTGCACAGCACATCCAGCGTAATCCCTTTCCAGGAGAAGGAATGCGTCATACCACCATACAGTTTCGCATTCGGGTTGCCATGGTTTACTTTGTCCAGGTCGTTGATCACGTAATCACCGTTCTGGTCGCGACGTTTCGGATCGCCTTTACCAAACTGCGCACCGCCATACCAGCTGATGCGGCGGCCGGAGAGCGGATCAACCGGTACTTCTTCATTGGAATTATAGATACCATCCACTTCCCACACCGAGAACTGGAACAGTGGCTGACCAACAGTAAGCACCCGCTGCAACCACGGATCGCCGAACTTAAAGTCGCGACCACCCTGCGGCAGTTTGGTCACCATGTTCTGGTTCAGGCTCAGGTTAAAGTTGGTGCGCCACTGGAAGGCCGATTTAGGAGAGAGGTTCGTGGTGTTGACCGTCAGCTCGAGGCCCTGGTTCAACACATCCACATAGTTGTCGCTCACCATGGTATAACCGGAAGTGATTTGCACCGGTATCTTAAATACTTTGGAGGCGGATTTACGATGGTAGTAATCACCGGTAAACTGCACGCGATCGTTAAACAGGTTCAGGTCGATACCGATGTTGTATTGCGGGCTTCGTTCCCAGCTGATGCCGCGGGCGGCGCTGGAGTTATAATAATCCGGGTATACAACGGTTACACCGTTATAAGTCGTCATGGCCGACGAGCCTCTCACAACACCGTCCAGGCTGGAGCCGTTGTACGCTGCGTTGGTGATGAGGGGTTGATACTGTGCATAGTATTCACCCGGGTCCATACCGGTAACGCCATAACTACCGCGGATCTTGAAGAAGGATACAATGTTTTTCAACGGCGCCATAAATGCTTCGTCCGTCGCTACCCAACCTGCCGACACGGAGGGAAATTCACCCCAGCGATTGTCCCTGCTGTAGCGGGAAGAGCCGTCCATACGATAGTTGGCCTGTATCAGGTATTTGCCCTGGAAGTCGTAACCAAAGCGGCCGAAGAAAGATAACCGCGCGCGTTGTGACAGGAACGACCCACCGGTGAGGTTCGGACCAGCCGGCACGCCCGCTACGGTTTTCACCGCATCCACCGAAATACCGGAACCGAATAATTGTGTGGAAGCATTGGACTGCCGCTCCATACCCTGGCCCAGCAACGCAGTAATGGAGTGTTGCCCCATGGTTTTGTTGTAAGACAGGTAGTTTTCGATTTCATAACGACGGTTCTGGAACACTTTGTTCTCTGCGTAGTTGATACCGTCGTTGATAATAGCAGGTTTAAAATAGTCGCGACGGGAATTGATCAGGTTGAAGGATACGTTCGTATTCCATAGCAGGCCTGGCATAATGTTGTACATGATGCGCGTGTTGCCGGTGAAGGACTGCACCCGGTCATCGTCCATCAACGCCTCGTAATCGCCGGTATACAACTCGCGGTCTTCGTCGGTAATTTTATAGAACGAAGACGGGAAGCCCCAGATGTAGAACGGATACTTACGCTCATCACCCCGGCCGTGGCGCGACTTCACGAAGGAGAGAAAGAAGTCGTTCGATATCTCCACTTTTTTATGTGGCTTCAGGGAAAGGTACAGGCGTGGTGTAGAGCGTTCGATATCAAAGCCCTTCATCACCCCTTCTTCCCGGTAATAGTTATACGAAAGGCGGTAAGCGAACGTTTCGCTGGCTTGTCCCACGCTTACGTCAACATTATTGATCATGGCGCGTTTAAGGAACAGTCCCTGCCAGTCGGTAGCGTTATTGAATGCAGGGTTCAGGCTGTCGGTAAGCATCATGCTCAACTCGTTCGTATTACGGAACCAGTCGCCCATATCTTTGAGCAGCTGCATCTTCATACGACGTTCGGCCGCGCCTACAATAATCGGTTTCATGGCAGGTTTATCGGCCACACCGGTATAAGTGCCTACGCGAAATTCCGCCTTCCCGTTCTTTGGTCTTTTTGTTTTAACGATGATCACCCCGTTGGCTGCGCGGGCGCCATAGATCGCAGACGCCGAAGCATCCTTGAGAATGTCGAGCGATTCGATATCATTTGGGTTGATGCCGGAGAGCGGGTTGGAAAATGCATACGTACTGGAGATATCACTCACGTCGAAGATCACCCCGTCGATTACATACAGCGGCGCACTCACACCGGTAGGATCTACACTGGTGGAGCCGCGTACGTTTACGATGCTCGAGCTGCCCGGTTCGCCCGTGGTACTTAATACCGACAAGCCCGCCACACGTCCCTGCAACATCGCGTCGAAGGTGGCGTACGGTGTATTCTCAATTTCTTTGCCTTTAATGGAAGCTACGGAGGACGTGGTCTTGCGGCGCTGAATGTCCTGGTAACCAATGATCACCACATCGTTCAGGGATTTCACATCCTCTTCGATCGTGATGCTGATGTTGCTGCGGCCGCCTACCGGAACGGTTTGCGGAAGGTAACCCATGTAACTGATCAGCAGTTGTGCATCGCCAGACTTTACCTCCAGCGAATAACCACCATCTGCCCCGGTAGTAGTACCTTGTTTGGTGCCCTTTTCGCGAACGACAACACCCGGCACCGGGGTGTTGTTCTTTTTATCGGTAACCTTACCCGATATTTTAAACTGCGCCAGGGCGGCCAGTGGTAACATCAGCAGGCAAAGGACCGCCGCTGCAAGCACCCGTTTGTAATTTGGTTGATACGTCATTGTTGTTGTTATTAGTAGATGAAAGTGATTGTAAAAAGGATAGGGCAATACGAAGCCTGGAGCATTGCTCCTGCATATTGTGGAATATGAAATGTTGTTACGATTCCCCTGCGCACACGGATATGCACCCGCGGCGGTATTTTGGTTGATAATGTTACGACGCGCTATTTCATTTTATGTAGGCGGCGTATTCTTTCTTAATTAGTTGTTTAAGCAAAAATCAATTCGTCGTCATCCATTCCAAGGCGTTAGAAAAGAATAACCCTGCGTATTCACTGTGTGATTGTAATTCGATTTGTGGTTGATACATTGTTAAGTGACAGTCGCTATTCCAGGGGCTTTTTCACAAGACTACCAAACGTTCAGACTCATACATAATTGTCACTATGACACTATAAAACTAGCATGAAGACGGCCGTAACGCTTTACGTATTTTACCATCTTATGTGCGGATATTACTAAATTAAATGTGGGTGTAAACGAGACACTTCTGGGCCATTATTGTTCCTGCTCCTGCAACCATTGATGATAACTGATCACCGCGCGTATCTCACCATAGGAGAACTGGTCGCCCAGCCGTTCTTTGATCGGGCTGAGGGCTTCTGCACCCAGGCGGTCGATGGCTTCAATGATCGGCGGTATCTTTTGCCTCGGCACCAGTTCATGCACATCCAGCTCCCCGGTGCGGATGAATGCCGCCAGGTGCGCCTGTATGGTATTGGGCGCCAGGCTGCGCAGGTGCGCCACATCGTCGACAGAGTTGCCCTCCAGGAACAGTTGCAGGGTTTGGCGCTGGGTATTGCTGTTACCGGGGGATGCCGGCTTCTGTTGCTTTTTTGCGCTGCTACGTTTAGGCGTAGAGGAGGCAGATTTCAAATGGATTTGTGTGGGCACACGGTTTACAATGCAGTAATCCTGCACAGTCTGTAAAAAGGCATCACCATATTTTGCCAGCTTTACATCACCAAAGCCGGATATTTTGGAAATATCGGTTAAGGTAAGCGGCAGATAGGTGGCCAGCTCTACCAACGTTGCGTCGGAAAACACGATGTATGGCGGTACATTGTCGCGCACGGCAAACTCGCGGCGCACGGCTTTCAGTTGCTTCAACAGCTCGTCATGCTGTGGCGCCTTCGGCCTGCCGCCGGCATTGCCCGTCGTCACCACTTCTTTAGCCGTTTCCGCCTGTTTGGTCAGCAACACCTGTTGCCCGCCCTTCAACACTTCCCAGCTGGTGTCGGAAAGTTTGAGGACAGGGAACTCGTTGCCTGACAACTGCAGGTAGCCTAATTGTAATAGCTCGCGGCCGTACAGCTTCCATTGTTCTTTGCTGTACTCGCGGCCGATGCCGTAGGTCTTAATGTCTTTATGGAAATCTTTCACGGACGTGCTGCCACGTAAAAAGTCGATCACGTAATTCATGCCCCAGCGTTCCTGCAGGCGGTATACGGCGCTCAGCATCTTTTGTGCAGCAATGGTCGCATCTTCCCTCTCCCCTTCCGTCATACACCGGTCGCAGCTACCACAGTTGTCGGGTGCTGCTTCATCAAAATAGTTGAGCAGGTATTTACGGCGGCACATAAAGGTTTCGCACAAACCGGCCATCTGGTCCAGCTTCTTGAGCATGATGGCGCTTTGGGCCTCGTTGCCGTCCACCGTAGCAAAACGTTTCAGTTTAAATACATCGCCCGGACTGTAAAACAACACCGCATCGCTGGGCAGCCCGTCGCGGCCGGCGCGTCCTGTTTCCTGGTAATAACCTTCGATGTTTTTGGGCAGGTCGGTGTGGACGACGAAGCGCACGTTACTCTTATTGATGCCCATACCAAAAGCGATCGTAGCCACCATGATGCGGATATCATCTTTCAGGAACTTCTCCTGTCGTTCTTCCCGCAGGTTCCTTTCCAGGCCGGCATGGTAGGCGGCCGCGAGAAATCCTTCCCGTTGCAGGTCTTCCGCTAATGACTCGGTGGATGCGCGGGACAGGCAATAAATAATGCCGCTGTCGTCTTTCCGCTCTTCCAGGTAGGCCGTCAGCTGATCGAAGTAATTTCTTTTGCTGCGGATATAATAGTTGATGTTGGGGCGGTTAAAGGAGTTTTCGAACACCTTGTACCTGCGCAGTTCCAACTTCTCAATAATATCTTTCTTGGTCAGCGAATCCGCCGTGGCGGTAAGTGCGATTACCGGCGTTTTTGGGAAAAGCTGCTTCAGCTGCCCGAGCCCGAGGTACTCCGGCCTGAAGTCGTGGCCCCACTGGCTGATACAGTGCGCCTCGTCGATGGCGAACAGCGATACGTTCAGGGATTGCAGGTATTGGATGAACTTGCCGTCGCCCAGTAGACGTTCGGGCGCTACATATAAAAGTTTGATGCTTTTGTTACGCAGCTGCTGCGATACCGTTTGCTGCTCGGCCATGCTGAGCGTGGAGTTGAGGAAGGCAGCGGAGATGCCGTTTGCTTTCAGCGCATCTACCTGGTCTTTCATTAAAGCGATGAGCGGCGATACTACGATCGTGATGCCCTCAAACACCAGGGCCGGCAGCTGGTAACAAATAGATTTACCGCCGCCCGTAGGCATTAATACCACCGTATCTTCCCCATTCAGCACGTTCTCCACGATTGCCTGCTGGTTGTGACGGAATTGCTCGTACCCGAAATGATGTTTAAGTAGAGTTAACACAGATTGCATATCCCCTGTCTCCCAAATTGCTTTAGCGGCAAATATAAGCGTAAAAAACAAACTCCGCACCACCCCGGTAAAGGAGCGGTACGGAGTACACTTATCGGGAAAAACTATGCTAGTTGATCTTTTTGCTGATATATTTCGCGAGTGCTTTACCTGTAAGCGCATACGCTTCGGAAATACGCACACCCGAATCATAATCGAAACCGAATACATCGCCGCCCGGGGTATCGTCTACCGTAAACTTCACCAGTTCCTTTGTCGGGTTAGCCGTTTCCACGAGGGTAATCTCTGTATCCACCCGGGCGCGCTCGCGGTGAATGCCTACGTTAAAGCCGGGCTCGATGAAAGTGGTATTCACCAACAGTGTGTACCTGGCCGTCTTAAAATCGCCGGCAGCATGTTCGCTTGTTTTGCTGAACAATTCATTGAACTTCGGCTCGTAGCGGGAGCTGCGATCTTCCTTCCAGGCTTTTTCCCAGGCGTCGCCTTTACC
The DNA here is from genome assembly GCF_022867795.2 of Chitinophaga horti. Taxonomy (NCBI): domain Bacteria; kingdom Pseudomonadati; phylum Bacteroidota; class Chitinophagia; order Chitinophagales; family Chitinophagaceae; genus Chitinophaga; species Chitinophaga horti. The sequence continues at coordinate 3,674,370 of NZ_CP107006.1, forward strand.
GGCTTCCTTCTTGTTATAGTCAGCTTTCTTGCGATCGATGTAATTTTTTTCATCGCCTTCCTTACCCACTTTCAGGTTGTTGTAAGTGAACACGGTGTTGAAGGTGTCGATGTTTTTAAACGCTGCCACATCGCCGCTTACTACTTTAATTTTTTGGGCCATTAACAGTTGGGGCGCCAGCATAATGGCCAGCAGCAGGAGCTTCGGAGCTTTGAGGTACTTGTTCATGATTTGAGGTTTTATGCGGCAAAAGTAGTCTACATCTGTATAAGAGATTGATACCTAGTGGTTAAAATCCGTTTATCGTATATATTTGCGGTTTACACGCAGCCGGACCAAATTCTGGCATAGATAGTGCGGCAATCGCATCTTTTATTTTACCATCAAGCACAGCGCGGAAGAGGTACAGCCTTTTTTCGTAACTTCAGGATAATTGTTACACACCCTGCAAGTATCGCTTATACAAACCTACGAACTGATGCAAAACGACACCGCAACGATCAGCGCACTTTTTAACGCGGCAAACGTGGAAGTGGAAATGGGCAACCTGGAGGAAGCAGGCGTATTTTTAAGAAAAGCCATCTTATTGAAAGAGAGTACCACGCCCACCGATCCAGGCCTTTCAAATGATTACTTCGATCTTGGCTTAATGGAAAAGGCCCTCGACAACCTCGACGCCGCCCGTTCCGCCATGTACAAAGCAATCGAACTCGAATCCGCCGCCGGCAGGCCCCCACGCGACCTGTCCGACATCTATTACCACCTCTCTGCTGTAGAGAACAACCTCGGCAACTTCTCAGCAGCCAAAGCCCTGGTAGAAAAAAGCCTGCCCGGCATCATTGCCCGTTACGGCGAAAATGACCTGCGTACGGCCAACCTGTATTACCACCTGTCGCTCACCGAAGACGAGTTGGGTAATGCCAAAGCTGCGAAAGCCGCTATCGGACAAAACATTCGCATCGAAGAAACGCACTACGAAGCCACACACCCTTCGCTGGGCAAAAGTTATTACCAGCTGGCCATGATCGAACGTAAGCTGGGCAACTTTCCCGAAGCGCTTACGTACATCAGAAAAACACTGGAGTCCGACTTCGCGCAGGAAGAGGTTTCGGCCATCGAAACCGGCATACACTTCTGGAGCCTTTCCGAAGTCACGCTCGAAATGGGCGATCGCGAGGAGGCCAAAAAGATTGGCGTACATTGTTACAACATGATCGACGAAGAAATACCGGAAGATCACATCCTGAAGCGCGACGTGTACCAGTACCTGTTCCGCAACTTCCCTGAACTTTTTGAAGAAACCGTTTAAGCGTAACGGGGAGGGGTCATCATACCGTAAGGGCAGCCACACCGGCTGCCTTTATTTGTTAGTACAAACCGGTATAGAATATGTAATCTCCTGTAGTATAGTCATGTGAAGCAAACAACACCGACTATAGGATAACCTGAATGAAAAAGCGGGTCCGGAAGCCCTAAAACGGCTGCCGGCCCTAGTTACAGCGACAAACATTGAGTTATTTGCCTATTATTGTTATAAAATATACCAGATTGATCTGTGGAAAGTAAATGTGGAACAACCTCCACAATGATTTTTAAACAATAACAATAAACCATTTGACAACTTGGAAACGCTAACCTGTCTGCTTATAGACGATGACGCAGATGACCTTGAATTTTTTACGCTCGCCATCCAGCGACTGAAGGAACAAGTCCATTGTATCGCTTTTGATGACGGTGCCGAAGCGTTGAAGAAACTTTCGGACGACACAACGCTGCGGCCTGATTTCATTTTTCTTGACCTGAACATGCCCAGGATACAGGGCAAACAAATACTAAAGGAGATGAAAAAGTTGCAAAGGCTCGATACGATACCTGTCATTATTTATTCCACTTCGTCGGAAACGCACGATATGGAAGAGACGAAGGCGCTCGGTGCAGCAGATTATATAGTGAAAGCGCCAAGTATTAAACTTTTATCTGAACGCCTTGAACAAGTGATTAATCTCCATAAAAAGCCCTTTTCGTCCATATGACCATTAATGAACAGACTGTACCCGGGTTTTTGACCGGCGGAGGCGAGCTGGGCGAGCTGATTCGCACAAAGGACTGGTCTTCGACACCACTCGGACCAGTAGACACCTGGCCGCAAAGCCTGCGTACCTGCGTTCGCATCATCCTTACCTCTTCCCAACCGATGTTCGTTTGGTGGGGGCCCGACCTTATTAACCTGTACAACGACCCGTACAAAGCCATTGTTGGTGGCAAACACCCCGAAGCATTAGGCCAGCCTGCCAAACAGGTATGGGCGGAGATCTGGAATGAATCCGGCCCGCGCGCCGAAACGGCCCTCAGTAAAAACGTGGGCACATACGACGAAGCTCTGCTGCTCATTATGGAACGCAACGGCTACCCCGAAGAAACTTATTACACCTTTTCCTATAGCCCGGTGCCTGGCGACGATGGCGTGCCTACGGGCATCATCTGCGCCAACTCCGACGATACAGCGCGCATCACCGGCGAACGGCAGATGCGTACGCTGAAAGATATTGGTAACAACACCCTCGAATCGAAGAGTGTGGCGGAAACGTACGAGAAAACACTCAACGCCCTTAGCCAAAACCCGCAGGACTTCCCCTTCGCAGCCATCTATCACTTTGAAAATGATTGCACGGAAGCACGCCTCGCTGGTAAGACCAGCACCGATTTAACGGCATCCATGATGCCGACGTTCCTGAAGCTGAACGAGCAGGTGCCCGATAACTGGGGACTGAGCGACATTTGCCGGGAGAACAAAGCGATCGTGAAAGAAAACCTGGGAGAATTGTTCGGACCACTGCCTACGGGCAGCTTTTGGCAGCGCAGCCCGAATAAGGTGCTGATCATGCCCATACAACAAGCCGGACAAAAACTACCGATCGCCGCGCTGATCGTAGGATTAAGCCCTTTCCAGCAGGCGAGTGAGAAATACATTGGCTTCTTCAGACTGGTGGCCGACCAGATCGCCTCCAGCATTGTGAATGTAACGGCTTATGAAGAGGAACGTAAACGTGCAGAGGCCTTACTGGAGATCGACCGTGCGAAAACGACGTTCTTCAGCAACATCAGCCATGAATTCCGTACGCCCCTTACGTTGATGCTCGGCCCGTTGGAAGAGCTGCTGAATGATCCAAACCAGGTATTGCCTGAACAACATCGCGCCAACCTTGCCTCCACGCACCGCAACGCGTTACGTTTGCTGCGCCTGGTGAATACCCTGCTCGACTTCAGCCGTATAGAGTCAGATCGTTTGCAGGCGAGTTTTTCGCTGGTAGACCTTTGCCAGTTCACGAAAGACCTGGCAGGAAGCTTCCGCTCGGCGATAGAACATGCAGGCCTTACTTACGAAGTGATTTGTGAAACCCTGCCCCTGCCTGTTTATGTAGACAAACAAATGTGGGAAAAGATCGTATTGAATTTGCTTTCAAACGCATTTAAATATACCCTAAACGGCAACATCACCCTCCGGCTTACCAGCGAGAATAACCATGCGGTACTGACGGTGCAGGATACGGGCATCGGCATCCCGGAGGAAGAATTACCGAACATGTTCGAACGCTTCCACCGGGTGGAGAACGCCACTGGCCGTACGCATGAAGGCACCGGCATTGGCTTATCGCTCGTGAAGGAGCTGGTGAACTTACATTATGGTAAGATCAAAGTGGAGAGCGAAAAAGGTAAAGGCAGCAAGTTCACCGTTACCATCCCGATGGGCAACGCACACATTCCTACCGGCCGCATCACCGATACGTCGGCAGAGGCATACGAATCCATGTTGCCAGACATGTACCTGAAAGAAGTGCAAAGCCTCACTGGTGCCGAGCTTTCCGGTGCGCAGCCTGAACACGAAGCCGCTAACAGCAGAAAGACGACACACATCCTGGTGGTCGACGACAATATCGACATGCGCGATTACATTGCCCGCCTGTTACAGAAGGGCTATCGCGTATCCACCGCAGGCCACGGACAGCAGGCGCTCGAAGAGATCGCCAAAGACGCGCCAGACCTGGTGGTATCGGATATCATGATGCCTGTAATGGACGGCATCGAGTTGTTACATCACATCAAAAACAATCCGGCCACCGCGGCTATACCGGTCATATTATTATCCGCCCGTGCAGGCGAAGAAGCGAAGATTGAAGGCTACGACATCGGTGCAGACGACTACGTGGTAAAGCCTTTCTCAGCCAGAGAATTGCAAGCAAGGATCAAAGCACAGATAAAGATATCGACTACACGAAGAGAAACGGAGCAACACCTGCGTAACCTCTTCTCACACACTCCGTTCCCCGTAGCTATCTTCCGCGGTAAAGATATGATCATCGAACTGGCGAACGAGCGCATGCTCGGCTTCTGGAACCGCCGCCAGGAACAGGTATTACATAAGTCACTGGTAGATGTGTTCCCGGAAATCAGTGAACAATCGCCCTACCTGCGGCTGAAGGAAGTATACGAAACCCGTGAGCGTGTAGTGGAAAGCGAACGACTCATCACCTACCGGAAAGATGAGCACCTGCACAATGCTTACTACAACGCAGTATACGAACCTGTGCAGGATGAACAGGGCAACATCACCCACATTATTGTGATGACCCAGGACATTACTGACCTTGTGATGGCCAGGCAGCTGGCTTTAAGCAGTGCCGAAGACCTGGAACATAAGATCACCGAACGCACGGAAGAACTGCGGCAATCGAACGTATTGCTTACCAAATCGAACCACGAGCTGGAGCAGTTCGCCTACATCGCCAGTCATGACTTACAGGAACCGCTACGCAAGATCCAGGTGTTTTCTGAATTGCTGAAAGAGCATCTTACAGAAAAAGATGTGGCAGATAAATATTTCGAGAAGATCAGCGACTCGGCCCGGCGCATGGCGTCGCTCATCCGCGATGTGCTGCATTACAGCCGCCTGAGCAAAACGCCTGATCAGCTCAACAGCATTGATCTTAACAAAGTATTGCAACATGTGATCACTGACTTCGATCTGCTCATCGAACAGAAAAAAGCAGTGGTAAAAATATCGGAGCTGCCCGTCATCAAAGGCGTTCGCCTGCAACTGCAACAACTGTTCGCCAACCTGATCGGCAATGCCCTCAAGTTTGCCGACAAGGCCACGCCAGAGATCAACATCAGCGCAAGACCATTAAGCCCGGAAGAAGTAGCGCAACACGAGCAGCTCGAACCCGGACAACCTCACGTAAAGATCACCGTGGCCGACAATGGCATTGGCTTCGAGCAGCAGTATGCGGAGCAGATATTCGTCATCTTCCAGCGCCTGAACGATAAACAAACGTACAAGGGTACGGGTATTGGGCTGGCATTATGTAAAAAGATCGTGGAAAACCACCATGGCATTATTACCGCGAGCGGTGTGCCTGGTGAAGGCGCTACGTTCGAAATGATATTTCCTGCTTAAAATAACAAGCGGCTGCAATCTTAGGATGCAGCCAGGCAAATGAAAGGGGCTGACCAACAAGTAATGGTCAGCCCCTTTTATTCGGATACCGGATGGAGCTCATCCTGGTTTGAAGCGATTCTCGAAGCCTTCATTTGACTTTTTAGTCGGACCCCGTTTTAATATTTAGCCGGCGTTCCCGCAGCTGGTATCGCCTTCTTAATAAACGTTCTCAGGTTCTCGTTGCTGGACGCGAGATCTACTTTACGCAGGTACATCATATGCCCGCTGCGATAACCTTCCCAGGAAATGCGTTCCTTCAGTTTACCGGAAGGGTCCATCTGCCAGATGTTGTATTTCGCATTGAAATAATCACACGCACCGTCATAGTAACCGGATTGCACGAGTAAGTGCAGGTAAGGGTTCTGTGCCATCGCCTGACGGAGGTTTTCCCCGGTATGGTCGCCATTACGGTTCCAGGGGTGCACGGGGCCGAACATGTAGTACTTCATATCGGTTTTATAGTTCAGCTCTTCGCGCAGGTACATGTTGATCGCCGGTGTAAACGAATGCAGCCAGGAGGTAAGCTCCGCATTGTAATCCGGCGTCGTGCCTGCATCCTGTTTGTCGATGCCGCGGTAGCGGGAATCCAGGCGGCCTACGGTGAAGCTTTGGTCACGAAGCAGCTCCTTCCAGAAGAAGTCGAAAGGAATGTTCAGGTTGTATTGTAACACTACTTTTTCGGAGAGGCCGGTGTAACGGGCGACCTTCGCCGCCACTTCCTTCTTTTTCGCATCTTCCAGCGTACTGCCTTTAGCGATAGCAGGCAGCAGTTCGTTTACCGTAAACGCCTCTACTTCGGGCAGCATTTGTTCCAGGTCTTTGCTTTGCAGATCAGCCGGTTGCTTCTTATGATACCAGGCAGTGGCCGCAAAGTAAGGGATACGCAGCGCTGCTTCTACCGGGCCGGAACGTTCGATGCCCAGCTCCGTGGGAGAAACGAGCACCACGCCGTTCAGGTACATCCACTGCGACTCCTGCAGCTCTAATGCCAGGCCGGATACGCGCGTAGTACCATAACTTTCGCCGATCAGGAACTTTGGAGATGCCCAGCGGTTATAACGGTTCACGAAGGTATTGATCCACTCTGCGAGATAACGGATGTCTTCGTTCACGCCGAAGAACTGCGCGCGATCTACGTCTTTATTCGCCATACGGGAGAAGCCTGTATTCACAGGGTCTACGTACAGGATATCGGCCACATCCAGGATCGAATGCGGATTGTCGCGCAGGCCGTATGGCTGTACGGGATAACCTTCATCGTCAACTTTCAGGATACGCGGACCGGTATAGCCAATCTCCATCCAAACGGAAGAAGTACCCGGGCCACCATTGAAAGAAATCACAAGCGGACGCGTGCTTCTGTCTTTTACATCGCTGCGCTCGTAAAAAGTATAGAACACGCCGGCAATCGGCTTGTGCTCGTTATCCCACACGGGAATCGTGCCTGCGTAGGCTTTGTAGGGCACATTTACTCCCTTTATCGTTACCTGGTGGCTGGAGGTTACCGTTCGGTCCATATCCGGCGTACGGGACATTTCTACCGGTTTATCGGCTGATTTCGGCGCATTCTGGGCGTTGGCCTGCAGTAACACGCCGCAGGTAAGCAGGGGAAGGATTAGATTTTTGTACATCTGACTGGATTCTGATTATCTGGCGATTAAAGTAATATGTTTACCGCAGATTTCGCTGAAAATTAGGACAGATGGCGTCAGCGCGGTGCTGTTGAAGCGTGCGACGTAAGAATGTCAAATAGACATATACGGCTCAGTGCATGATTGACATATCAGAACAGGTTGCCTGACAGGGCGGCATTTTCTTTAACAAATCGTTCACTTAAACGTCAGAAAAATGTTAAGATTAGGCATAAAGCTCTGCCATAACGCGCTGTGGAACAATATTTAAGCGTTGTTAGGTGTTTAGAGAGAACCGTATCTTATTTTTTTACCAAACAATCTATTTATTGCATGAAGTTGAATTTGCGTAAAGTAAAACCTGCCATCTTTGCTATCACCCTTGTCACTTTAGTTGTTGCTACTCACCTTCCGAGCAACGGTAATAAAACCGAAGCCACGAAAGCAGCCGTTACTAAAGAAGTTACTGTTACCCGTACGTCCGCAAAAGCGGCCCTGTACGATCAGCTTGCGCTTGATTCGATCGGCCTTTCCAAAGAGGCATTCGATTATGCGCTGGCCGGCTACGAACAGCTGGTTAAAACGGGTAAAGTAAAAAATGACGATGTGATATCGATCGTGGATTTCAGTTTGCCTTCCAGCAAAAAACGCCTGTTCGTGATCGACCTGGAGAATGGCAAGCTGCTGTTCAACACCCTGGTATCACACGGCAGAAACTCCGGTAAGGGCGAAGCCACTTCCTTTTCCAATGCACACAACAGTTTTAAAAGCAGCCTTGGTTTCTACATCACCGGCGCTACTTATTCCGGCGAACATGGATATTCACTGCGCCTGAATGGGGAAGAGAAGGGCATCAATGACAACGCGCTTTCCCGCGGTATTGTAATGCATTGTGCCGATTATGTAAACGAAGGCCTGGTACGCAGCCAGGGTTATATCGGCCGCAGCCTGGGTTGCCCGGCGATTCCTACCGCCGTGCATAAAAAAGTGATCCAGACGATCCGCGACGGCTCCTGCCTGTTTCTTTACAGCCCGGATAAAGGTTATATTGCACGTTCTAAAATGATCAATTTCACGAAACTCGTATAAAGAGCGTTGTAGCAAGTTTGCTATTAAAAGTGACGCGGCCCGCCCTTGTGCGAGCCGCGTCCGCTATTTTAAGGAAGTTTATTCCGGTTGCGGATCTTCAAACATCTTCCTGGCTACTGCGCCATCGTGATTGTAGATATCGTCGCGGAAGTGCAGGGTCTTATTATCGTCTACCCATGCGGTATAATAAGTGATCATTACCGGCAGCGGATCTTTTATCTTCACATACTTTTCCTTACCTGCGTTCATCGCACTGTCGATCTTCTCTGCCGTCCAATCGGGATTATCCTGCAACACATAGTTCGCCATTTTAGCCGGATCGCTCAGGCGGATGCAGCCATGGCTGTACGCGCGGTTGTCGCGGTTGAACAGGTCTTTGGCAGGCGTATCATGGAAGTAGATGTTGAAGCTGTTGGGGAACAGGAACTTCACCTTACCCAGTGAGTTTTTCGGTCCGGGCTTCTGGCGCACCACCGGTAAGCCGTTACGTTCGCCGGTTACTTCCATGTTATTGTTCTCGAGATAACTGGCGTTGCGGCCCTGGGCAGGCAGAATTTCCTTACGTACGATGCTGGCGGGAATGTTCCAGTAAGGGCTGAACACCACCTGGTTCATGGCACCAAAGAACATCACCGTGCTATGCCCTTCCTTACCTACCACCACCGGCATATCGAAAGCCGATTTACCGTTTTCAGTAGCGTGCAGCATAAACTCAGGAATGTTAACCATCAGCAATTTGCCTTCCGGACGGGCGGGCAGCCAGCGCATTCTTTCCATATTGATTAGCAGCTGCTGGATGCGTGTTAACACCGGCACATTCATCTGGCGGATAAGTGTATCGCTCACCACACCCGTGCCCGTATAACCATGGCGCTGCTGGAAGATCTTCACCCCGCTTTCCAGGGCATCGTCGAACACAGCGGAGGTATCCGCAGCGTTCAGCTCACCGGTAACGGCCAGGCGTTTTTTGATCGCGAGGATTTCAGGCCCCTGATCGCCTTTCTTAAATCGTTTCTTTTTATCTATTTCAAGTGCAGGCCAGCCACCCTTCTGCGCGATCTCGCGGTAACGGGCCAGTTGTTCTTTTAACTCACCGTAGTTACCGTTGCTCTTTGCATACCGGCGGTTTTCTTTATCCGCCAGGATGCTATCGGCCATGGGCAGTATTTTATTTTTGCTGATGGGAATGAAGTAGGCCAGCTGCTCGCGACGGATATTCTCATCCTCGAACGTTTTTTCCGCATACTGTAAAAAGCGTTGGGTCAGCTGCAATTCGGTTTTAATGTAACCGGCGTCACCTGGCGTTACATCCACGCTATCTTCCCCGACGAGATCGTCCAGCTTAGCTTCCAGCGCCTTACTTTCAGAGCTGTCTTTACTGTAATCGTACAAGCTGCGGAAACCAAGGGCCTGTTCGGACAGTCCTTTCGACGAGAACCAGGCAAACTGGTAGTTACGCGCGTTGTAGAAACTTCTCATCGCATTGGCAATGGTGTCGTTCAGTTTGGCAGTGCCGATGTACTTTTCCATGGCCAGACTGTCGAGAAAGATGTCGTTGTACGCGTTAGCGGGTGTAATCGCATAGTTGCGGGGAACGATGGATTCTTTCGCACCCGGATCTTTTTTGGTGTTGCTGCCGGTACAGGCGGCCAGCATACACAAGCTGATTGATATGGTCAGGATTTGTTTCATGCCGGTATTGAAACAAATCACATGCCTGAGCAGGCTCAGTTCGCCGTAATGGCCGTATTACGGCCCATCCGCTGGGCAATGGCGCTCGCGAAGATGATCTGTAAAGCGTGGTATAACATCAACGGTAATAACATAAGCCCGATAATATCCGGGGTGTGGGCAAACAACACCTTCGACATCACGGTGCCATGGATCAGCGACTTCTTGGAACCGCAGAACACCGCGGTAATGCGGTCCTCCCGGTTAAAACCGAGCAGGTTGCAAATGAGGGTGATGAGATAAAAAGCGATGAAGAACAGCATTACCATGCTCACCCCGATGATCACGATGTTCATGGCACCGAATCCATCAAACAATCCATTCTCGAAACTTTCGCAGAAGGCCGTGTAAACGATGAGCAGGATCACGGTTTGGTCCATTTGCCGCAACCGGGTTTTATGTTTTTCGGCGAAGGCACCGAAACGTTTGTTAAGCAGCAGGCCGAGGATGACAGGCAGCAATACCTGCAAACACAACTTACCCATGATCGGACCCAGTTCCATATCCCCGCTTGAAGTAGAAGTGATCAGCGTCATGATTACCGGCGTAAGAAAAATCCCCATCAGGCTGGAAATGCTGGCGTTGAAGATGGCTGCAGGAATATTACCTCCTGCGATCGACACCATCACTACAGAAGATGATACGGTAGAAGGTAACGCCGCCAGGAAGTAGATACTAAGCCAGGTTGGCTCGGTCTGTGGCGTCATGAATAAGGCGCGGGCGCCGAGTACGATCAGCGGGAAAAGCAGGAAGGTACTGAGTTGTACGACGATATGCAGCTTCCAGTTACGCAGGCCCGATCGCAATTTTTCAGGACTCAGTTTCAGGCCGTAAAAGAAAAAGATGAGTGATACGCCGTAACCAGCCAATGCGGGTAAATCCCAGGCACCATCTCCCACGCCGGGTTGCGGCCAGATGCGGGCGAGTACGATCACACCTATCAGCAATAAAACGAATGCGTCCAGTCCGGCTTTCTTCATAGCAGCTCCAATCCGCCCCATCACTCCTTTTTTTCCACGTTTTCCATCCTTAATCATTAAAACTTAACACAATAGCAGCCACATCTACCACATTAGTGTTAGGGCTTACTATTGCAAAATACAAGAACTTTGTGTTTATAGACAGTTTAGTTAAAAAGCAGAGATTTGGCAGATCTAAAATCCCGTATACCTTTCACGTGGAATCAACTCGTGGGTGACAGCAACCAATTTTCGAGGCAGAACCGCGCGTTTAATTCCATTAGCGTATTAACGTTGTTTCTTCTGTGCTTCCTGCTACCTTTCAACCTTATACTCGGTTTACAGGAGGTATCGCTGGCGCTGGTGATACTCATCGTGCTGCAGGCCTTCTTCTATTACCTTTCCCGTTTTAAGAAGCGGTACAAGGCAGGCTCTGTATTCTACATCGCGGCTACCTACCTGGTAATGATCGTCACGTTCTACTACAATTCAGGTAGCCTGGGGCCCATCATGCTGCTTTTCTTCCTGTCTTTCAACCTGCTCATCGCGTTCACACCGAGGCGTACACACTACCTCTGGGCCATCTTACACCTGGCGTTGCCAATAATACTGCTTACCGCAGAATACCTGTACCCTGATCTTATCAAAGATACTTACAGCAATCGCCAGGAGCGTTTTATCGACATCCTCAGCAGCTACCTCGTTACGCTGGTTTGTGTATACCTCATCACCAATTACCTGCGTAACAACTGGGAGCGCGAAAAGGTAACAGCAGAAGAACGGGCAGATAAGATCGCCCTGCAAAATGAACACATTGTACATCAAAATACAAACCTGGACGAGCTAAACCAGAAAAAGGACAAGCTTTTCTCGATTATATCCCACGATTTACAAAGTCCGCTGCACTCGATCCTCAGCACACTGGAACTGCTGGCCGAGTTCGACCTGTCGGAAGCCGATCAGAAAAAACTTGCCGAAGGCCTGCTGATCATGACGCGCAACACGGCCAATATGCTCAGCAACCTGCTCACCTGGTCTAAAAACCAGATTTCCGGCGTCAACTTCAGTTTAACAGAAGTGAGCATTGCTACGCTGGTAGAGAGGGTATTAAGCGTACAAACCTTGCTGGCCCGCAAAAAGGATTGCCGCGTGTCCACTTACATTGATGCCGCTGCCGTAGTGCATACCGACATCAATATGCTGGAACTGATCGTGCGCAACCTGATCAACAACGCCATCAAGTTTACCCGGGAAGGCGGCGAAATCATCATCCGCACGGAGCTTAAAGCCGGCGAATGCATCTTATCGGTGAAAGATACCGGCATTGGCATGACGCGTGAACAGGAAGCCAACCTTTTTACCCTCAGCTCCCGCTCTACCTACGGTACTAATAACGAAAAAGGTATTGGTCTCGGGCTGATGCTGTGTAAGGAACTCACAGAACTCCTGAACGGAAAACTCTGGTACGAAACCATCGAGGGCGTCGGCACAACATTCTACCTCTCCCTTCCACAGGGCAAACCGGCTTCAAAGTCGATCCCGCAACCTGCCAGGAAGCTCGTCGACGGGAAATAAAAAACCCGCCAATCGACATTGACGGGGCCTTTTCTTGTTTGGTATAAACAACTTATCTAAACATATTGCTGATGTAATTTACGGGTTCGTCGTATGGCAGGGATACGTGTGTAGACAGATAGCAAGAATGTGTCGACGAGTGACAAAAAAAAGGCAGCCCGTCCGGACTGCCCCCCAATAATATATACAAGCTTGCTTACACGATCGACCGCACCAAACCACCGTCTGCACGTAACGCAGCACCGTTCGTAGCGGCCGAGAGCGGACTGGCCACATACGTTACCAGGCTGGCGATTTCCTGCACATCCGCAAAACGCTGTATCAGCGAGCTGGGACGGGCGGTTTTGAAGAAGTCGGCCTCCGCCTGTTCGGGTGTTACGTTCTGCGTAGTGGCTAACTGTTGAATGAACGTTGAGACCCCTTCGGAACGCGTGGGGCCAGGCAGTACAGCGTTCACCGTTACGCCCGTATTCTTAGTAAGTTCAGCAAGGCCGCGGCTGACAGATAACTGCGCGGTTTTGGTCATGCCATAGTGAATCATTTCCTCCGGGATCATAATCGCTGATTCACTGGAGATGAAAATGATACGGCCCCAATCCTTCGCCAGCATTTTTGGGAAGTAATGACGCGCCAGGCGGATGCCGCTCAATACGTTTACTTCAAAAAAACGCAGCCACTCTTCATCAGCGATGTCGGTGAAGGCTCTCGGCTCAAAGATGCCTGCATTGTTAATGAGAATATCTACATCTGGCAGCTGCGTAATCAGTTTATCAACATCCGCCGCTTTCGAAAAGTCGGCAGCAATGCCGTTTACAGTGGCACCGTGAACCAGTTCTTTCAGCCTGGCTATCGCTTCGTCGATACGCTCCTGTTTACGACCGTTGATGGTCACGATGGCACCTTCGGCCAGTAATTGTTGTGCGATGGCGAAGCCTATTCCTTGTGTGGAACCGCTTACGAAAGCGGTTTTACCTTTTAATTTCAGATCCATAGCTAATAATTATACAGTACAAAATTGAAGCATTTTCAACTATCCGGGAAATAGTAGGAATTATCGCGAGGTATCAGAATAATGATAGGAGCAGAAAGAAAAACAGCTTTGCGGGAGAGCAAAGCTGTTCGAAGTGTTTTATTTTTTCCAGCCGGCCTTGTTAGACTTCGTGGTGATGTTATGCTGTGAGTTGCGTTCGATGTCTTCGTCGTATTTATCGGCGTAAACACCGTAAGCGAGAAAACCGATGCCTTCCGCTTCTATGTCGGAGTACAGTATTTCAGGGTCCTGGTCTGCTTTGTCGTAATACGCTTCGCCCATGCCTACGATGAAGCAGCGGCAATAAAGAAATCCTTCTCCGTTACCTTCTGTACGGGCCTGGATGTCGCGGCGGTCAATGTGGTACAGGCGTTCTTCCATATGATGGATAAAGCTGGCCAGGTCGTCGCGGTCAAGCTCATACAGTTTCTCTGTTAAAGCGTCAGCGATGTTGTCGGCCACTTCATCACCCAGGGTGATAATGTCTTCCACATCGTTTTCTTCCAGTGCTTTGGTACGTAAAGCCTTCGCTTGAGGGTACTCGTCCCAGGCCGATTCAATGATCTGCCAAAACTGTTTTTGATCCATAATTTCTGTTGCTATAGGCTGCAAGATATAATTTCTCGCTAAACTGATCAAAAACCGGGCGCACTTAAAGAGAACGGTTTATCTGTTTCCGCCATGCCACGGCCTTTCGCAGGCTCAGGCCCCATTTGCAGCACCAGCCGCCCGCCAGCGGTAATATCGCTGTGGGTGATGTAATGTTTGCTGTATGGTTTCCCATTAAGCGTAGCTGATTGGATGTACACGTTTTTGCGGTTGTTGTTCAACGCTTCCACCACAAACTGTTTACCGTTTTCCAGGGTGATAGTGGCCTTGCTAAACACCGGGCTGCCGATCACGTACTGATCTGTTCCCGGGCACACGCTATAAAATCCAAGGGCGCTCAGCACATACCAGGAAGACGTTTGGCCCTGGTCTTCATCGCCCGGATAACCATTCGGCCCGGCGCTGTATACTTTGTCCATCACGTTCCGCACATGGTACTGTGCTTTCCAGGGTTGACGAGCGTAATTGTACAGGTAAATCATATGCTGAATCGGCTGGTTGCCATGCGCGTACTGTCCCAGACCGGCCACCACCATTTCTTTCATTTCATGGATCATCGATTTGTAGGACCCTACATTTACGGAATCCGATAACGAGAACACCGAATCGAGCCGCGCCGCGAAACGCTCCTCGCCGCCTACCAGGTTAATCAATCCCTGTGTATCGTGAAACACCGACCAGAGCCAGTGCCAGGCGTTGCCTTCCACGAACGGGCCGCCCCATTCGAACGGATCGAACGGTGTATGCCAGCTACCATCGGCCTTGCGGGCACGCATAAAACCGGTAACGGGATCGTATACGTTGCGGTAATTATACATCTGCTTCGCGAACAGCTGCTCGTAAAATTTGTTGCCCGTCGCCTTCGCCAGCTGGTAAGCGCAGAAGTCGTCGTACGCATACTCCAATGTTTCCGACACCGCACCATATGGCCCAGGGTACGATACATATCCTAACTGGAAATAATCCTTCCAACCTTCACGACCGTTCGACGGCCCATGCGGACCTTTATTCGCCGCCTCATGCCAGTAAGCCTTCAGCGCCTGTTCCGGATCGAACGTACGTATCCCCTTCATCCACGCATCGGTTAGTAAAGAGATGGCATGATTGCCCACCATACTGCCGCCCTCGCCGGGAAACGACCAGGAAGGGAACCAGCCGCATTGCTGCTGTGCATCCAGCAAAGCTTGCATATAACGGCCTTCCATCTGCGGATGTAAGATGGTATTGAGCGGGAACTGCGCGCGAAAAGTATCCCAAAAGCCATTGTCGGTGTACATATAGCCGTTATGCACCTGTCCGTCATACGGACTGTAATAATAAGGCTCCCCCTGTTCGTCATATTCGAAAAACTGGTGGGAGAAAAGGTTGGCGCGGAACAGGCAGGAATAGAACGTAGCTTTCTCTTCCTCTGTGCCGCCTTCTACCAGCACGCGGTTAAATAGTTTGTTCCAGCTTGCCTCTGCCGCTTTTTTTGTGGAGGCAAAGTCGCCCTTCAGCTCCTGCTGTAACGTACGCAGCGCCTGCGCTTCGCTGATATAGGAAGATGCGACCTTCACTTGTACTGTCGCTCCCTTTTTGAAGCGAATGTAAGCACCGGCGCCCCTGCCCTCTTGCCCGGCCTGCCCTTCGTGCGTTTCGTTGCTTTTATTATCCCAGGTCCCGAACACCTCGAACGGCTGGTTAAACTGGATCACGAAATAGTTGCGGAAGTTTTTCGGGATGTAGCGGCCATTATTCACCCAGCCTGTGATCTGGCGCGTTTGGGGCGAGATCTTTACGCCACTCATTTTATCGTATCCATCTAACACGATATAAGCTGCCTGCCCTGCAGGGAATTTAAATTGCAGATGCGCTCCCCGTTCTGTGGGCGACATTTCTGTAGTGATCTTATTGTCGAACGTGACTTTGTAATAATGCGGATGCGCCGTCTCCTGCTCATGACTAAACGCAGATGCGCGCTCGTCTTCATTCACCACCAGGCGGCCTGTTTCAGGGAAGAGGGAGAACACCGCGTAGTCGAGCGACCAGGGACTGCACTGGTGCGTTTGTTGGAAACCGCGGATGGTTTTTGCTTTATATTGATACTTCCAACCGTTGCCATTTTTACCCGTTTGCGGCGACCAGGCGTTCATACCAAAAGGTAGTGATGTGGTTGGATGCGTGTTACCGTAACTGAGCACAAACTCGGAATTAGTGCCCTGCAGCGTGCTTGCATACTGGACCAGTGGCTTTTGCGCGCGGGCGCAGATCGTTATCAGCAGAAGAAAAGCGATTCGTGTAAAATGCATGGAATACTGTTTGTTTATACGCTATGGGCGGAAGATAATATCCGCCAACAGTAAACGATGCTTTTTTGTGATGAACGATTTACCAAAAGAAAAAGCCATCCGCGGTATACCGGGATGGCGTGTGGCGCTTACTGCGCCTCCAGATATTTTGATGGACTAAGCCCGGTTAGACGATACCAACCGCAGGCTTCCATGAATATGCTGTAGATTCCATGAATACCTCCTTTTCTTTGGTGAATGAAATTAAAGCTATCGAATATTTCTGAATATCTCGCAAAACAAAATGTTAAAATCGCATGGCAGAGTTAACCACATTTATCGGTATTGGCGCAGGGATTTGTACTGCCATTTCACAACTACCACAGCTTATCAAAATCATCAAAGAGAAAAAGGCAGATGACATCTCCTACTTCATGGTTACCATACTACTCACCGGCGTCACCGCCTGGACCTGGTACGGCATCCTGCAGGAAGATTATCCCATCATTGTTACCAATGCATTTTCTGTTGTGCTGGATTTACTGCTGCTGATCTTTACGATCAAATACAAGAACCGGCGTTAGGAAGGCCGGTCGCGTGTGTTACGGATTAAGCCGATACCGGCAAAGAAAAAGATGGCGCCCAGGACGCCGTAGATGATGATGGATTTGATATTTCTCATTCCTTCCCCGCCGTTCATAAAGTTCACACCTGCCATAATAAGGCCTACAATGCCCAGGAAAGTGAGAATGATACCGATGACGCGTTTTTCCATAATGGCTTTTAGGATGTCCATATCAAAAGCTGTGCCCGCAAAAAAGGCGGCCTAAAGCGCCGCCCTTTCCCTGATGGTCTCATATTTTTGATCGACGAGCAACACGCCGTTCTCGAACACCGTCACCAGCTCATCTGCTAGCTCCGGTTGCTCCTCTTCCCGTAAAGTCTGAAACTGCCCGTCCACTTTCACCAGCTTCAGGCGGCCGGCTTTGGATTGTTTAAAGGATTTGACCAGTTGACCGTGACCGTTCAGCTCCGTCGGATTTTTGCGCACATCTACATTTTCGCCGTTTACCTCTGCAAAAGAACATTTGAAAGCGAACTTCTGTGTATCGCGGTCTACTTTCTGGAGCAGCGCACCACCCATGCCCAATACCAGGTTTTCGGCACTGATGCGGTTTACCCGCAGCGCATCGTAGATCGCACGAATGCTGTGGATGTTCACCCCGTCACCCTGTATCACCCTCACCTGGGAAGGAAGTACCTTGTAACCTTTGCCGTTCACCGTATACCCGAACTTATCAAACAGGATATCGAACACCCGTAACAGCGTAAATACCGGGTCGCCGCTGTCGGGGCGGATAACGAGTGTACCCTGGCGGCTCAGTACCATTTCTTTCAGCTCACCCCCCCAGTATTCGGCACAGGCGCGGAAAATGTCGTAGGAGTCAGATACACAAGCTACCGTACCCGTCGGGAACGTGCGTAACACATGTTTGAATACTTCCAGCTCCCCGGCTTCCCCTTTCAGGGTGCAGATAGAGTGTTCCGTAGCAGGGATGGAAAGGCCGTATACCTTATCTGTTCCATAGAACTCCTGCGCGAGCAAAGAGCCAACGATATTATCGCTACCCTGGAAGTTGAGCAGGTGCGCCGCACCACCCAGTCCCGCACTCTCCATAGAACTGGCGCCCCGTAAACCAAAGTCGTTCAGCACGAAGTCGATAAAGTCCGTATCCGCCGTTTCCCGGAAAGCTTCTGCCACCACCCTGCGCACTTCGCGGCTGAGCGTACCTACTGTAATCGGGTACCAGACCTGCAGCAGCAGCGTTTCCAGGAAGTTGGGAAGCCAGTAACATTCGTCATCGGTATTTTCGATCGTCATTAATACATTGCTTACAGGCACCGCCGTACCTTCTGGCACCGCCTTGATGCGGATCGGCAGATAGCCGTCGTACTTTTCGAGAATGTAATCGAACTTACTGCGTTCGAATACGTCGTTACGGCCAAACACCTGTACCAGCAGCTTCTCCGCTGCATCGATCTTTTCTCTTGTAATTACTTTTCCCGTGAGATACGCTTTCAGGAAGTACTGCAGCCCGAAGAACACGGTATTATCAAATTCACCGCCGCGGCTTTCGAGGTAGGAATACATGCGCGTTGTACCGGGATAGTACAGTTTATGGTGAGAGTACTTGTAGGCGTCGGATAACAAAATGAGGTTGTCTTGCGTTTTCATGGTCTTTGATTTTATAAGTCAACGTTGAGGTTTGCCAGCAGTTTTTTCACCAATGGGCGATGTTCTGGTGTTACCTGCTGTAGCATTTGCGGTAAAGCATCCAGGCCGAACCATGCCACTTCGGCAATATCGTCGCTTCCTTTTGCTTCCCCGCTGATATAATTCGTTTTATAGAAACTGGTGATGATCTTATCCACTTCACTGCGGTAACGCCAGTCGTCAATTTTCACAGATCCCACATACTCCATGGCTGTTGTTACCAATTCGCCACACTCTTCCCGCATTTCCCGCTCCGCCGCTGCTTCAAAGCTCTCGTCTGCCGGATCGGTAAAGCCACCCGGGAAACGCCAGAGGGCAGCGTTATGCCGCCTGCCGAGCAACACCTTTCCGTTATTCAACACGGCAATATCTACGGTCGGATAAACTTTCGGGTATACATTCTGATAGGCGTAGTTAATGCCCATCCTGAAGTCGTTGGAATCCAGCACACGATCTGCATTTACATCGCGGATAGCTGTGGCAGAATGTGTACCAACTTCCGGCAGCAGCTCCACCGGCAATTGTCCGCTATAATAGGGAGCAAAACTATTACGGCTGCCGTACAATACAAACCGCTCCTGCGGAAAAGCACTGGCCAGCAGGCTATCCAGCTGCTGACTCCACACCGCATCCGAAGGGTGATCGGCCAGTGGCAATACCACCAGTTCGGCGGCGTAATGTTTTAATAACTTTTCACGGGTATAGAAATCAAATGGATTCCGGCGGCTGCCCTTAACGGGTGTAACGCCGAGTAATACCACCACTTTGTTATGTTTCGCGCGTATCTCGTCGATCAGGTACGTGTGCCCTTCGTGCAGATAAGGTGTTTGAAACCTTGCGATGATGACTCCTGTGGTTTTCATTTTGCGTTGTTTACACGCAAATATAGTACGGAGAAATGTATCTGCCAAATATTGCGTCATAAAAACGCAAAATAAATTATTAACGCTTCGTCATTGCGAATGAAATGAAGCAAACCTCGTGTGCAGTTTCCGCACAGAGCCCCACGTCAGGACAAACGCATAGACGGAGATAGTAACGAGTGCTCTTTCAAATCGTTATTTCGAATGAAAGGAAGCAAACTTCCGCTCTTATCTTCACGTTTGCGAACAATACACCTATATCTCGAAATTGATCCCCTGCTTCCGCTGTTTCAGGTAGCTCGCCTTGTTAAACTTATATATCCTGCTGGGCCTGCCTTTCCCTTCCGCCTTCGCAAATTCGTCTGTCTCCTGGAGGATGTCGAGGGCGAGCATTTTGCGGGAGAAGTTGCGGCGGTCGATGTCGCGGCCGAGCAGGCTGATATAAAGATGTTCGAGGTCAGCGAAGGAGAACTTGCGGTCGAGCAGTTCGAAACCGATCGGTTCGTAGCGTACTTTGAGGCGTACCCGGTCGATGGCGGTGGTTAGTATTTGGGCGTGATCGAATGCCAGTTCAGGCAATTCATCGATAGGGAACCATTGGGCATTAGCAGCATCTGTAGAAGCCTTCAGCTCCTGGTATTGAGAAGACTTCACCAGGCAGAAATAAGCGACCGATACCACATGCTGGCGCGGGTCGCGGTCGGGTTCACCGAAGGTGTATAACTGTTCGAGGTAACTAACGGTAATGCCTGTTTCTTCTTTCAGTTCACGATGCACGGCCTGCTCCAGGCTTTCACCGGGAAGCACAAAGCCACCAGGAATGGCCCAGGCATTTTTAAACGGCGCATACTTACGCTGGATCAGCAATACAGATACGCCATCCTGTTTGGAATAACCAAATACAACGGCATCTACAGCCAGCCTGATAGGAGAAGATTTAGCAGTCATACAACCTGCAATTTATGACAATCTTGGCTATCTTTACTTTAAACCGACTACGCATCATGTACCTGCTTATACCCGGAAGACACCAGTTACTCACGAAATTCCAGTTCTCTTACCTCCAACAAATCGTTCAGCAAGGCCTCGGCGGACAAACAGACGCATTCGGCAACACCCTACCGCACAGTAGCCCGGTTACAGCCGTAATATTTGCCGTAACCTCCGCGAATCATTCCGGCACCAGGCGTAATCCACTACCCTTTTACCTGCGCGCCCTGGCCATCGAAGCCATGGGAAACGATCTGGGCGTGCCGGTGTTCAGTTATGGGATAGACGATGTGGGCGAGCTGCCGAACTTCGCGAGCTACACGATCAAACGCTTACGGCATGACAGCGATTTCCAGTTCGAACTGACACCCGAAAACACCGTGGTCATTTGTTCTACACCGGTATTGCAGATGTATGCCGACCTCGGATACCGCATCCTGCCTGCCGAACTGGAAGACATAGCCACCTGGAAACACCATCAACCCATGCCCTGGGATATTGTAGAGAAGATCGCTTATAGCGACGACTGGCAAAATGAACCATTCGTTGTACAACATATGCTGCCCGCCGCGTACAACATATGGCGCAAATACCGCCAGGGCGAAAAGGTACAACTCCTGTTCCGCGACACCATGATCAGCAGCGACGGCGACCTCACCGAAACCCGTGACTACAACGTGTATGTAAGACAGATGGACGACATCGCCGAAATGAAATTTCGCGATACGGCTGCCTATATACAACCCGGCCGCATCGGCGACATAGGTTGCGCCGTAGGCTCATGGATCAAACTGGCCGGCAAAGAAGAAAAGCTGCGGGAGTCCGATTTCTATGGCATCGAAGTATCCCGCTATTTGTACGAGATCTGCCAGCAACGGAAGCTGAACGGCGAGTTCGAAAACCCGTTCGTATTTTTCTCCAAGAAGAACGCCGTTACCGGGCTCGTGTTCGAAAAACACTCGATGCAAACCATTCACACCTCTTCGCTCACCCACGAGATTATCTCTTACGGCCACCCCGGCGACCTGGAAAAGTTCATTCGCAACCGTTATGAAGAACTTGCCCCCGGCGGCATCTGGATCAACCGAGATGTGGTAGGCCCATACGATAAAGAGCAACAAGTACAAGTATGGCTGAACGCCGCCGACGGCAGCAACGACGATCCCTTCCGCGAATGTGACGATCGTCACACCCTGTCCGCCTACCTCGAAACCTTAAGCACCCAGGCCCGTTTCCTGCGCTTCGCCCGCGACTTCCGCGAACCTATAGCCTATACCCGTAAAGGCGAGCACTTTGTGATGCGCCTCCGCGACGCTGCCGAGTTTCTCAGCCGCAAAGACTACACCGACAACTGGCAAAGCGAAATGCACGAAACCTTCTGCTACTGGGACTTTAACGAATGGCAACAACAAATGACAGCCGCCGGTTTTTCCATTCATCCCGCCTCGAAAGCGTTCACAAACGACTGGATAGCAGCGCATCGCTGGAAAGGAAAAGTAGCACTGTTCAATGCCGACATGGAGCCAATGGAGTGGCCCGTAACAACCATGTTTTTAATGGGCGTAAAAGCCTGAGACTACTTGTAGTTAAACAGGTACATCATATTCGCCAACACCATCCGTTCACCGAACGAAGTATCCAACTGCACCCGCTTCATTAACGCCGCCGCATCCTTCGCATGCTGCGGCAACAATGCCCGCGTGTCTGTCCCGGATATACGTACCAGCAAATCACCCAGCACCAGCATCAACTGCCCGTAAGCAATGATGCCCGTCTCCTCCTTCACCTTACCCAGCCAGTTCGTGGTACGACGACGTACGATCACATAATCTACCTCCGGGAATAGCGACGCCTCCGGCGCCAGCCAGGCAGAGAGGCGAACCGGCTCGAGCGTGGCCACCTGTTTAAACAGCATGATCTGCGGTACATAATAGGCATTACCCAACTGCTGCTGCAACAAAGGCCGCGTCACGTTGTAAGCCCATATTTCGTCGGATACTGCGGGCGGAATATAAGTGATCAGCGAGGCGTCGAAATGTTCGATACATCCGGCACGGTTCACCCGCTGCCATTCCGCAAATAGCTGCGTACTGTTTGCAGGCACCGGGTAATTCACGCCACCCTGTGGATCGATAATGTATAACCCAAGCGTAGCCGTCATCTCCTGTACGAAAATGAACGCCTCTTTGCCGAAGAAATCCGGCCGCATATAGTTAAGACTGAAGCTGATGCCGGTATCAGCAAACCCCACGTAATCCTCTCCTACCACCCCTGATGGCCCGTTCCTGTATAAACTGAAATACACCCCCGTATGCATGTTACCGTAGTGCCAGGCATCCTGCTCCGGCTCCTGTTCGGGCGGCACGGGGATTTTGGCATCAAGATAGGCATTGATGGCATGGTCGCTAATGACAGAAGCGGCGGGGCGAAAAAAATAGAGGTCGAAGCTCATAGGTAGTGCAAAAGTAATCGAAATCTGTATTTTTGGAAGACAATCACCCGGTATGGCTGAAGAAGAACTTTTCCAATTGCATGAAACGGACGGTGAAGACCGCCCGGACGTGGTAATCATGATAGAACAGTCGCTGGGCATACAATACCCGGCAGAGGCATTGCTGCAAGTATTCACCTGGGACGGAAAAGCTGATGAAAGACATCTTCGTAGAGCGGCTCGATGTAGACCGGGAAGCCCTGATTCCCGCTGCTCATTTCTAACAAACCATTCAACCAACAATCTAACCATGAAACATCTCCTCCGCTTCGCCCTGCTGCTTGTCACCATACACACCTCCGCTCAATCCACGCAGAAGCCACCACTGCACGGTAAAAACTGGATGGCCATTACCGGTAAACCGATGGCCGCTACGGCCGGAGCGATGATCTTCCAGAAAGGCGGCAACGCGGTAGATGCAGCTTGCGCCATGTTAGCCGCTACCTGCACGATGTGGGATGTACTCAGTTGGGGTGGAGAAACGCAGGCACTCATCTACAACCCAAAAACAAAAAAGGTAATCGCCATCAACGCACTGGGCGTGGCGCCAACCGGCGCTACACCGACGTTCTATAAAAGTAAAGGTTATAGCTTTCCCCCGGAGTACGGACCACTGGCGGCAGTCACGCCTGGTACGGCCGGCGGGATCTGTCACATGCTGGCGGAGTATGGCACTATGAGCCTGAAAGAGATACTCTCACCTGCTATGGAAATGGCTGCCGGCTACCCGATAGAAGCACAAACGGCCAACAGCATCGAGCGCAATAAAAAGCTGATCAAAGACTGGCCTTACAGTAAAGCAGTATTCCTTACGCATCCCGGGGAAGAACGAGAAGCCCCGGAGCCAGGCGAGATCTTCGTACAGAAAGATCTGTTAGCGATGCTCACCAAAATGGTCGAAGCAGAACAAACAGCCCTGAAGAATAGGAAATCCCGCAAGGAAGCGATCATGGCAGCATACGACCGCTTCTATAAAGGTGACATCGCACAGGAGTTCGTGCGCGGCTGCCAGGAACAGGGCGGCCTTATTACCATGAACGACCTCGCTAAATGGAAGCCAGTCGAGGAAGAGCCCCTGCACGTTAACTACAAAGGCATCGAAGTATACAAACTCCAACCCTGGACGCAAGGCCCCATGCTCCTGCAAAGCCTGAACATCCTGGAGAACTTCGACCTCAAAAGCATGGGTTACAACTCGCCCGAGTATATTCACACACTCTACCAAACCATGAACCTCACGTTCGCCGATCGTGATTTTTACTATGGCGACCCCGCCTTCTCGAAAAACATCCCGATCAAAGGCTTATTGAGCAAAGAATACGCAAAATCAAGAGCCAGAGAAATCAACGCATCTTACAATAAAGCCAATAGCCAACCCGGCGATCCATATCCCTTCGAAGGGAAAAAGAACCCACTGCTGTCGTTACTTAAAATACGCGAAAGCCTGGGCGACACCTCCAACAAAGAACCAGAACGCTTCGTGCCCAAGCATGATGCCGTCACCGCGATGAACGATGCCTATCAAGACCGTCTCTGGCGTGGCACCACGAGCGTAGAAGCAGCCGACAAAGAAGGCTGGGTCGTATCCATCACCCCCAGCGGTGGCTGGATACCCGCCTGCATAGCTGGTCGTACCGGCATTGGCATGAGCCAGCGGGCACAGAGTTTTGTACTTGATTCGGTGCTCAGTCCATTCAACGTCATCGCCCCCGGCAAACGCCCACGTGTAACGCTCACCCCTTCCATGGCGTTGAAAGACGGCAAACCCTACCTCTCCTTTGCCGTGCAGGGCGGCGACACACAGGATCAGAACCTCCTGCAGTTCTTCCTCAACGTAACCGAGTTCGGGATGACGGTGCAACAAGCCACGGAAGCCGCCAACATCAACAGCAACCAGCTTTGGTTGTCATTGGGCGGCACAGCATTGAAGGACAGGCAGCCACGTGCGGGAAGCCTCTTATTGAACAGCAACACACCTGATAAAGCCCGGCAGACGCTGAAGGGCATGGGATATTCGCTCAGCTTCAGCGAGCGTACGAGCGGGCCGGTTAATGCGATTTATTTTGATTGGAAGCATGGGAGCCTTTGGGGTGGGAGTAGTAATCACGGGGAGGATTATGGGATCGGGTGGTGATAAAGACTACGGCCACTTAACCACTCTCCTGGGAACAAAATACCCCTTAATCATATTAGGGTTCCTTATGCAAATCTGTATATGCGTCTTATCAAGAAACCCTGCACCTTTATATAACTCATCCCCTTCAAAAAATACGCCTCTTACAGAATCAAATGGAGGCTCACCCAACTTCTTTAATTGCTTGTGAATGTTTTTTATTACCGCACAATCCAATCGCCTTATTATTTTGTCATTAGATTTCTCAAGACCTTTTGGATTTACATTTGAGGGCAATTCAGTACCCTCTGCTTTCGCAGTTTGGTCTAATGTTTCGTATGAATATTTTAGCAGGTCTATATACTTTTTGTCCGTAAGGTCCAGACAATTACCCAAACTAAATACTGCACCAATGACGGACGGATGATCAATCCTAACGTTGGGAGAAGGATTATTAGCATAGTGTAACGCCCGATCGTAGTTATTTTGCCAGAAGTAAATTCCATCTCCCAACCAATCCCAGGGATTATTACTTTGGTGTAAAAACGTTTTTCCGGTAACAACATCATCCCGCAACTTCTGAGAACAACCGTGAAAACCAATTGTCAGACCGGGATCTGAAGAATAGATAAAGTCAGCTGAGGCCATACATAAACAATGATGACGCAATATTAAGTAAATCTTTCAGAACTTATTTGCCAGCAGCTTTTTTAGCAGTGGATTTGCTCGCTGCGCTTTTTCCAGTGGAGGATTTTTCAGGAGACTTGGGGGCTACCATTATATCTCTTAATCCCAGATCATCAATAAAACGACTTGCCGCTTTTTTGGAAGCAGTAACGTCACGCCTTTGTTGAACAAGCGCGGCTTTTAGTCTTTTATATGATGTGTCGGTCATAAAGCAAAAATACAAATTCTTTTCCTATAAATACTGTACCCGGTACAGTATTTTAAACCACGGCGAAAGATGTGTAAACATTTGGCAAAAAACTATATACATAAAAAACACCGTCTCCCCCTAAAACAAAGCGGCCGGCCCTCCGGCCAGCCACTCCTATCATGACACCTCACTATATCACCCCTGTAATGCCATCATCACCTCACTCAACAACAACCCACTCCCGCCGCCATAATGCTGCACCAGCTTCACCTGCGACCTCTTAGCCACAAAGTATTCGCACAACGCCGCTTCCTCGTCCGCACTAATGCCCGGACCAAACAGCACTAAATCGAACGGTGTGCCGTTGAACAATGCCATCGCTTCTTTGTCGTCCTGCACCCCTACGCCGTTCCATTCTTCGCGTTTGTTGAGTAAACGCACAACGGTTTCCAGTATTTCGGGGTTGCGGCCGATGTATAATATGTTTGTCCTGATCATAAAAATGTTTTAACTCATCATCATCGGCACGTCCATCAGTAATACTTCTGCATCTTCAGAATTAGCCGTGATGTGTAAAGATGATTTATTCCAGATACCTAGTCCGTCGCGGCGATGCAGGGGGGTGTTATCGACGGTTACGTCGCCGCTTAACACGAATACGTATACGCCGTTGCCTGCTTTGCGCACTTTATAGTCGGTGCTGATGCCTTTATCGAAGCGGCCCATGTGGAACCAGGCATCCTGGTGGATCCATACGCCGGCATCGTCTTTACTGGGGGATAAGATCTGTTGTAATTTATTATGCCTGTCGGCTACGTTGAGCGTAAGCTGATCGTAACGCGGCGTGATATTCTTTTTATTCGGGAACAGCCATATCTGCAAAAAGCGGGTTGCCTTGTTTTTATTTTTGTTGTACTCACTGTGAAAAATGCCCGTTCCTGCACTCATCACCTGTATATCTCCGTGTTTGATCACGGCCACGTTACCCATGCTGTCTTTATGTTCCAGGTCGCCTTCCAGCGGGATGGAGATGATCTCCATATTATCGTGCGGATGCCGGTCGAAGCCCATGCCTGCCGATACCCAGTCGTCGTTCAGCACGCGCAGTACGCCGAAGTGCATACGTTCGGGGTTATAGTAATTTGCAAAACTGAAAGTATGATGACTATCGAGCCAGCCGTGATTGGCGTGGCCGCGGGTTTCTGCTTTATGTAATACCATATTGGGCAGGATGGCGGAGTTGGTATTTGGCAGGTGATTAAAACCCATCACGTCCAGCGCTTTCAGTTCGTCCACATCGTTCTTGATCACGTTGCCCATGGCCGCATTAGCTACGAACATGCCGGTGCCCAGCAATCCTTTCCTGATAAAATCTTTTCTTTCCATAGCGGTGGTGTTTATACAACAAATGTACCTATGCTGTATAACCCGGGCATTGAACTAGTTCAAGAAATTATTTTTTGGCGAGCCGCGTGCGTACTTTACTCAGGAACTCCGGCGAAAACCCCAAAAACGAGGCGATCTGGTGCTGCGGCGCACGCTGTGGAATGGTGGGATAACGTTCCAGGAAGTCGAGGTACTTCTGTTCGGCGGTGGTGGCGATGGTCTGGAACAAACGTTGTTGCAGCCGCGACAGGTTGCGTTGCACCATCAGCCTGAACATGCGCTCGAAGCGCGGCACCTGTTGTAACAGCTGCTCTTTCGTATCGGGATTCAGCATCAGCAGCTCACTATCTTCCAACGTTTCGATAAACAACCGGCTGGGCTGCTGTTCGTGAAAACTGGCAATGTCGCTCACCCACCAATTCTCGATCGCAAACTGCAACGTAATCTCCGCCCCCTGTTCATCCACATAATAACTGCGGATGCAGCCTTTATTGATAAAGCCTTCGAAACGACACACCTCCCCTTCCTGCAACAGGAACGTCTTTTTCGGCACGGTGCGATGTTCTAACAGGCTGTTAAACAACGCTACTTCGTCCGGCGTAAAGGCGGAGAATTGTTGGATGTATTGATTGATGGTGGTGAACATGCGGAGGTAAATATATTGATTTCCTTTGTAACCGGCAGCAGCACACTCCTCAGCCGCCGTTGTGTCACTCACTTCAACGGCAACAACCTACTCCAGCTTCCCCTCCTTCGTCGTTAAATACTGCTTCCTGTAGGTATACAACGCCTCTATCACCTTTCTCGGATTCTTCCGCTCAAACAACCATATCACAAACGTCGTAAAACGTATCAATCCCTTCGGACTTTTCAACGCCGTCGCCAGTTTAGAAATGCTCTGGTCACGGGCGGCCATACACGCAGCACGCGTAGCACCTTGTTTGCCATACAATTCCTCTGCAAAACTCCAGGCGCCATCGCGGGCGTTGCCGATGCTGAACTGGATGAGTACTGACTGTCCGTTCGCGGCGTGCAGGCCCATCAGGGAGAGGAACGGGGACAGGCGACTGATGCGGTTGGTCACGTCGTATGTCAGGGAACCGATGATGTTGTTGATGGCGAGAAAGTCTTTATGCAGACCTTGTATGTCGTTGGTGCCGGAGCAGTCTACCGAAGCGATGCCCAGGTCGTAGTTGATGTGGGCGTTCATGCCTAACAGGAGTTGCTGCAGGATCACGACGCGCCACTTACGGGCGGCTACGAACGATACTTCCCATGGGCCGCTGGCCTTTTGTTTGGCGCGTTGCTGGTGAACGGCCTCCAGGTAGCGGTTGGCGAAGAATACGTCGAGGCGTTCCATGCGGGCGCCGTCTTCGAACTCGTTATTCAGAATGCCTTCTTTCACGCGCACGGTTACTTTGTGGTAAAGGGCCGCAAAATAGCCCAGGCGGTCCTTACGCCGCATGCAATCTTCTATCAATGCTTCTAATTGGAGAATAACCTCGTCGATGGTGGTGGCCGGCTTCATGAGCAGGGTATTTTGGGGTGATGGAATATGGCGCAATATTACACGTTATTCTGTAAAAAAGGGCTATATTTCCGTGTCCATAAACCCACTACCTATGCCTCGCCTTACGGCTACACTGTTTTTCATCCTGTTATACGCAGGCCTCAGCGCCCGGCAGGACAGTACGCACCCATTCGTGGCCGATCGTAAACAGCACGATACCATCTATCGTAAACGTTTTCCCGCCTGGTATACACCTGCGAAAGTAGAGGAGATCAACGGCCTGGCCATTGGCCTGGAAGCGAAGAACATCAAGAACAAAAAGTACGATCTGCGTGATAGTCTCGTTGTACGCGGTATCAATGTAGAAGTACCACCACTCGGCCTCGCCGTGATGCCTTTCGCGATGGTACGCATGTTCACCGGCGTGTTTAATCGCCGCGATACCGGCCACATCGCGAACATCCAGTTAGGTAAATGGACACAAAAGATTTACGGCATCAACATCTCCGCCTGCAACATGGACGAGGAACGGCAGATCAATGGCCTCAACATCGCTGGTATGACCTTCGGCACCCGCATGAACGGTATTTCTTTCGGCACGCTGATGAACGCATCCGACATACAAAACGGACTAATGATCGCTGTAGTTAACAGGGCCACGAAGAGCCGCGGCATACAAGCCGGACTATTCAACGTCAGCGGCGATCTGCGCGGATTACAATTCGGCTTATGGAACAAGAACAGCAAACGTAGCCTGCCTTTTATCAACTGGCAATTCACTAAAGACAAACGGAACCAATAACATGTTACGCATCACCCTTATCCTGCTACTCACACTTTTTTCGATCATTACCAACGCAAACACAGACAGCACCTGGAAAGTACTCATATACCAACAGGGCAGGGAGATTGTACAACGCCCCGATATGAGCACCTTTGCGAAGACAGGCTTTTATCTGTATCGTCATGTAGTCTATGGCGTTACCCTCAAAGGCCCTACCTACATGCGTAACGCCGAGCTGATAGACGTAGTACCCGACACCCTGCGCTTCGTGATCCACGCGCCCGCAGGGCGTTACCCGGATACCGTGTCTGTACATTACCGCGAGGTAGAACTGCTTTCGTTGCAACCGGCGTTGCAGGTAAGTCCGCAGTTGCTGAAATTCTATGACTTCAGGTTTGTGAAAGATACCGGCAGCAACTACATTCCCGGTCGCGCCGCCTACACCTGGGACAAAGACGGGAACAGGATCGAATACGAAGCCCTGCCCCGCCTTACCCGTAGTGGCATCGACACGAGCTTCGTTCCGCACGGCATCTCTATCCGGGAGTATAGCCTCACCCCGGATCCCTCTTTGCGTGACACGATCTATCGTAAAAGAAATGTATTCGGTTTCACCCCCGGTAAACGCGAAGAAATCAACGGCCTCTCCTTCGGCTTTTGGACGCGCAACCGCAAGAACAAAAAGTATAAAGTACGTGACTCCCTCGTAACCCGCGGCGTAAACATAGAACTACAGCCGCTCGTGCTCGTCGGACTTTTCGTATGGCCCTACCTCTCCGTAGATCCCGACGAAACCGACACCTTCGAAAAGTATGTAGAAGAGGGTCAGTATAAATGGGAATCAAAAATTTACGGCTTCAACGTATCCCTGTTAAACGGTGGCCCGCGGCGTATTTACGGCATCAACCTAAGTGCGACGATTACTTCCGCTGATGAGATACACGGCCTGACGATCAGCCCGATCGTGAATTGGAGTTACATTCAGAAAGGCACCGCCATCGCCCTTGTGAACCGCGCGTTCAAAACACGCGGCTTTCAACTGGGACTGTTCAACAAAAGCTTCGACCATCGCGGTTTGCAGATCGGCCTGTGGAACCGCAACGCGAAACGTGGGTTGCCGATTATTAACTGGCAGCTGAAAGGTGTTAAGGAAGCAGAGTAGTGCGCACCTTCTCTCCGCAGATTGCAGGCGATGGTCTAACCTTATGGGGCGACTGAAATTGTTCGGCACGCAAACTCCTCCCCGCAGTATGATACCATATCAGATTGCTCTAATAGTTGAGACTGGTAAAATTGTAGTCAATAAGATTCAAAAAAACAATGCGCAAAGGGCCCCGAAAGGGCGTCGAAAGGGCCTGGCTCCATCCTGGCTTGCTGTTACGTGGCTGTATCCTTCGAAGATGCCCGTAAACAGGATGTTTTACGTATGCAGGGCGCAGCACTTTTTAGCAGGGATGTGGAAAGGATGTTGGGAGGATCGGGCAAGGATGGCCGTTTCCATGGGCGGGACGACTTGTATCCACGTAACAGCCGCTGCGTTTGTCAGAGGCTTTAACACATTTAAAACGTTAGCAACACACTTATATAACCATTTGTTAATGAAATAATTAACACTGCTAAAACGGCATAATTTTTGCCATCTAACCCGCCCAAAACAACAGCTTATGAAGATGAAAGAGTTTAACGCATTCATGTCCGGCGCCAGCGGCAAGATTGGCGACCTGGTGTACAGCCAGCGCAACGGCGACACCTGCGTGAGCAGGGCTCCCAGGAAGCGGCCGGGCAACGGCACGCCTGCGCAGGCAAGGGCACGCAGGGAATTTAGTACGGCGAACCTGTTTGCCAATGTGGTACTAAAGGACGAAACGCTTTACAACACCTACCACCAGCTACGTCTGAAGGGATGCAATGTGCAGAACATGGCGGTGAAGGACTTCTACGGGGTGCCGGAGATACTGGAGATCGCCGTTGCCGGGCAGCATATCTTCGTAAAGGCGATTGATAATGTGTGGGTAGCGAATGTGTCTGTCGCGTTGTACGATGCAGACGGCAGCCTGCTCGAATCGGGCAATGCCGTGGTGGCAGACAGGGGCAAGACGAAACGACGGAAGTCTTCCGAATGGACGTACACGATAAACACTTCCACGCAGATAAGCCGGATGGTGGTGACTGCGCTCGACATGCCGGGAAATACAGCAGTGGAGGAGGTCTACCCGGGCGTTGCCGTTGAAGTGAGTGACACAACGGGGGCTAGGGAGAGTGATAATGCTGGTGCAATAATCGAGGAACCAATGATCGCGGAATTGCAGTACGAAACGGGCAACAACATCGCAGCAAACACACTACCCCAAATACCAATAGTCCCGATGCTTCAACCCCAACCGAACCTCACTCCCGACAGCCATCCCGCCTTCAGGGATGTGCACCACGATCACCTCGCCGTTCACGAGCACTTCGGCCTCGTAGGTGTGGCCGATGAAATCGAGGCGTTGGAGGGTACCGGGGATGCCGCCTTCAGCAACGATGGCGACTTGCTCCGGACGCAGGAACAGGCCGGGTTGAGTGTCCGGGAAGATGGACTGCTTCAAAATGGTATAACGGCCGAACAAGCCGGCAGCGTAAGGACTGGCGGGTTGGCGGTAAGTAACTTCGGGACTGGCCTGCTGCACGATCCCGCCGTCTTTCATGAGGATGATTTCGTCGGCCCACGACAGGATGTCCAGCGGGTCGTGGGATACGAGCAGGATGGTGATGCTGAGCTTTTCGCCGATGTCGGCGATCACAGCCTTCAGGGTTTGTTTATGTACCAGGTCGAGGTTGGAAAAGGGTTCGTCGAGCACGAGCAGTTTAGGCGAAGTAGCCAGTTGCCGCGCCAGGGAGATCCGTTGCTTCTCGCCGCCGGAAAGCTGGGTGGTCCAGCGTTTCAGGAGGTGATCGATGCGACAGATGCGGTATAGTTCTTCGGAATCTTCGTCGTAGAAAAGGTTGGCGTAGGCCAGTTCTTCTTCCACCCGATAATTATTACGCAACTCGTAATGCTGCGAGAGGTACGCAATACCGGGATGACCTGGCATCAGCTTTTCATGGATCCCTTTCACCTTTTTACCATTGAACCAAACGAGGCCTTCGGACGCCTGTCCGAGCCCGGCCACTATTTTTAACAGGGTACTTTTACCGGAACCAGATTCCCCTGCGATGGCTATTTTCTGAAGGGACTGCTGTGTGAAACTGATCCCTTTTAACACTTCTTCCTGACCTTCCTTTTTGCGGATGTCGGTGACCTGTAATAAATTCATAAGACGCCCAAAAGTAAGCCCCGCCGTCATCTTAAAAAAAACAAATATTCTCCGGCCTATTTATTAATTTTACTTAGCGACTAATTCCACAATTCCTTACTTATACATGGAGCCGATACCACGTTCAGAAAAGATGCTGCTCATGCAGGCAGCGGAGGGCGACCAGGCCTCCTTTTCGGCGTTGTTCCATGCTTACAAACACAAACTTTACGGCTTCCTCGTCCGCATTACCGACGCTCCGGGTATGGCGGAAGATATTATCCAGGATGTGTTCCTGCGCCTCTGGAACAAACGGGTGGAGCTGACGGACATCGACAACTTCGGCGCTTATTTATTCCGCATGGCGCAGAACCAGGCGCTCAACGCACTGAAACGCCGCGCCCGGGAGTACCAATACATCGCCTCCCTGCAGGAACCGGTGGCACCAGCGGAAGCAGAGACCGCGCTCAACATGCGTGAAGTGCAGGCCAAGCTGGAAAATGCCGTGGCGCAGCTGCCGCCGAAGCAAAAGCAGGTGTTCACCCTCAGCCGCGATAAAGGACTGAAGCACGACGAGATCGCGCGTGAAATGAATATTTCGCCCGCTACCGTGAACAATCATATGATAGAAGCGCTGCGCACCTTGCGTAAGCATGTTGGCCCATACCTTTATACGTCAGGCAGTTATGCGTTGCTGACGTTCCTCTCTCCTCTTTTTTAAAAAAACTTTCAGACAGACTAGGTATATCTTCTTTTTCGGTTGTCATATTAGTGACGCAGCTTGTTCCACGTAGCTTCAGCATGCAATTAAACTGATACAAATGACGCCGACAGCCAGAATCCGGTACCTGGTAACCCAGTTCGTTTCGGGCACCTGTACACCACAGGAGCGCCACGAATTATTTGGTTACATCAACCGGTCGGAAAACGACGAAGCTTTAAAATCGGCCCTGGATGAGGCCTGGGCAGCTTACGAGCCCAACACGCCCATGCCGGATGACGTTTCGGAAAGGATCTTGTCTAACATCTACCCAACAAGCCAGCCCATGGTGGTAAAGCATCGCCGTAACCTTGGGTGGGCGGCCGCAGCAGCACTGGTATTGAGCGCAGGCGCTTTCTTCATATGGAAACCGGCTCCCCAACCTCGCATGCTGGCCACACCAACACCTCGCTACCAGAACGAAGTACAGCCCGGTGGTAATAAAGCCTTACTCACGCTCGCCGATGGCACGGTGATAGAGCTGGACAGTGCCGCCAATGGCGTCCTCGCCACACAGAACGGGGCGCAGGTTAAGAAGCTGGCGAACGGGCAGCTGGTGTACGATGCGACTGCTGCTAACGGTGCGCCTTCCGGCAATAACACCATGAGTACACCACGCGGCGGCTCCTATCGGCTGTCGTTGCCAGACGGCACGCAGGTATGGTTGAATGCTTCTTCTTCTATCACCTACCCCGTTAATTTCGCCGCAAACGAGCGCAGGGTAACGATTAGCGGGGAAGTGTACTTCGAGGTAACACCCGATGCAGCAAGACCTTTCCGGGTGAATGCACCGCAAATGGAAGTTCAGGTTTTGGGGACCAGCTTTAATATCAATGCCTATGAGGACGAGAGTGCCGTGCGCACGACTTTGTTGACCGGCGCCGTGAAGATCACTGCAGGCGCACAGGTGTCGTCGGTATTACAACCCGGGCAGCAGGCCAGCCTGAAACAACAATCACTCACCGTCGCCAATAATATCAATACAGAAGATGTAATCGCGTGGAAGAACGGTTATTTCCAGTTTAACGATGCCGACATGGCTACGGTGATGCGGCAGCTGGAAAAGTGGTACGATGTGGAAGTAGTGTACGAAGGCGAAGTTCCGAAACGCAGCTTTGGCGGGGGCATGCAGCGCTCCTTACCACTTACCCAGGTATTAAAGATCCTGGAAGAGAACGATGTACAATTTAAAGTGACCGGCAATAGAATCACTGTTATGAAATAAAAACTGAGTTATAAAAACCAATACGTTATGAAGTAGTCATCATTCTTAAAGAGGCTTGCTCATAAAAAAGCCAGAAATGCGGGAACATCTCTGGCGGCATTTGATGAGCAGCCCGGAACAATCGGCAAGACAGTCCAATTACTCAACCAAACAAAGCAAAAGTATGCAAATTAGCTTTAACATTTTTTGCAGCCGCCGCGCCATGCCCATACCTCAGGCGCAAACCCGGCACAATGATGTGGTTAAGCAACGTTTTCCACGTTCAACTAAAATCTTGTTAGCGATGAAGTTAACATTACTATTGATCACCGTCGCCCTGCTGAATGCCAGCGCCTCCGGCGTTGCGCAGTCTGTCAGTTTTTCCGGTACCAACGTACCGCTGCGCGCCGTGTTTGCCGCCATTAAAAAACAAACCGGGTATGTTGTTTTCTATGACAACGACTTGCTGAAAAGCAGCAAACCGGTAACGTTGCACATGAACGGTGTGAGTGTAAAAGACTTACTGGCTGCGTCTCTGCGCGACCAGAGCCTTGCTTACTCCATCACCGACAAAACGGTAACGATCCGTAAACATGCGCCCTACATCCTGCCCTTTACGCCCAACGTGGCACCTGCCGTGGTAAACATCACGGGTAAGGTGATCGATGATGAGGGGCAGTCGCTCCCTGGCGTAACGGTAGTGGTAAAGAACACACAGAACGCTACGGTGACCAACGACAGCGGCATCTATCGCCTGCGCGGGGTGCCTAACGATGGGGTGATCGTATTCAGCTACATTGGTTTCGAAAGACAGGAAATACCCGTGGCAGGACAAAGCCGCGTAGACATTACCATGGCCAAGGCTGCGAATAGTGGCCTGGACGAAATTGTGGTAGTGGGATATGGTACGCAGAAGAAGAGCGACCTTACCGGCGCAGTAGCCTCTGTAAGCGGCGAGCAGATCACCAACCGTAAAACCACCCAGATATCCCAGGCACTGCAAGGTGCGATGCCGGGCGTAATGGTCACCAGGAGCAGCAATGCGCCGGGCGCCACGGCTTCTGTTCGTGTGCGTGGTATTACCACCATGAGTGATGAAGCAGCACCGCCGTTGATTATTCTCGATGGTGTGCCGGTAGATGATATCAACTCTGTAAACCCGAACGACGTAGAATCTATTTCTGTATTGAAAGATGCGGCTTCTTCGTCTATCTACGGTGCCCGTGCAGCTTCCGGCGTGGTGGTGATTACGACGAAACGTGCGAAGAGCGGACAGATGGCATTAGACTACACCTATGAATATGGCGTGGAGAAACCTACCAAACTGCCCCAGTACGTGGATCCGCAGCGCTACATGCAGCTGGTGAACGAACTTCGTTGGAACGACAATGGTAATAACGCCAACGAATATCCAACGTACACCAAAGATCTCGTCGACAATTATTATACACTCAATAAAGAGAATCCTGATCAGTACCCGGTAACCAACTTCCGCGACCTGATCCTGAAAGATGCGGCTCCCCGCCAGACCCACCTGCTCACGCTTTCCGGCGCCGGTAAAACATTGCGCAGCCGGGTGTCTTTGGGGTATGATAAATCAGAAGGATTGTATGACCAGCGTGGCTACGAAAGGGTGACTGCGCGCGTGAACAACGACCTGTTCTTCAATAAATATATCAACGCCAGCGTAGACTTCAACTTCCGCCGCACAATGGTAGATCGTTCTACCGTGAAGGCAGATGGTTATGACGACGAGCCTTTTTACAAGATGGGCATCATGCCGGGCATTTATGCCGGGGAGTGGTCTGACGGCCGCCTGGCTTCCGGTAAAGACGGTGCTAACATCCTCGGTCAGCTGAAGTACGGTGGTTTTAAAAAGGAATGGTACAACCAGGCTGGCGCTAAAGTAGCGATAGACGTCATGCCGGTAGAAGGTTTAAAAGTATCGGCTGTCGTATCGCCTTTCCTGAACTTCGATAAAATAAAACGCTTCCAGAAGAGAGCCCCGTACACCGCATGGAACAACCCCGGAACGGTAGCCGGCTACCTCGAAGGATTGCCAGAAACGAAACTGGAAGAGAGCCGAAATGACAACTACCGTTATACCATCCAGTTCCTCGCTAACTACAACAAGAAGTTCGGTAAACACGACTTCGGCGTGCTGGCAGGTTACGAGTACTTCCGTGCCTTTAATGAAGGCCTGGGTGCTTCCCGCGGCCAATATGGCTTATCTAACTATCCTTACCTTAATCTCGGTCCGCTTGAGTTCAGGGATAACAGTGGTACTGCCAGTGAAAATGCCTACCGCTCTGTATTCGGACGCGTATCCTACAGCTTCTCTGACAAATACCTGATCCAGGGTAACCTGCGGTACGACGCGTCTTCCCGTTTTGCTTCCGGCTATCGCTGGGGTGCCTTCCCGTCGGTTTCTGCAGGTTGGGTAGTAACGGGTGAAGAGTTTATGAAGAGCACCGAGAAATGGCTGTCGTTCCTGAAACTGCGCGCATCCTGGGGTTCCCTGGGTAATGAACGTATCAAGGGTAACTATCCCTACCAGGCAATCCTTTCCTTCGAAAACAGTTCGCTGTTTTACCAGGGCAACACCGTGGTATCGGGCCAGTCAGCGGCGCAGTGGCAGTACGCTATCCGCGACATTTCCTGGGAAACCACGGAGTCTTACAACTTTGGCGCAGACGTCAACTTCCTCAACAATCGTTTACGCGTTACGGCCGACTACTTCAAAAAGACCACCCGCGACATCCTGCTGGAGTTGGAGATTCCCGACTACATCGGCTTCGACAACCCGTTCCAGAACACAGGCCGGATGTATACGAACGGTTGGGAGTTACAAGCTAACTGGAACGATCGTGTAGGCGATTTCAGTTACAGCATTTCCGCTAACCTGTCCGACTTCCGGTCCAAGATGGGCAACCTGGGCGGCACAGAATTTATCGGCGACCAGATCAAGATCGAAGGCAGTGAGTTTAACGAGTGGTATGGTTACGTTTCAGAAGGCCTGTTCCAGACGGCGGCCGACGTGGCCAAATCGCCGGTAACTGCCGCTACCGTAAAAGCAGGCGACGTGAAGTACCGCGACATCAGTGGCCCGAACGGTGTACCTGATGGTAAAATTTCGCCTGAATACGACCGTGTGCTGCTTGGAGGTTCATTGCCCCGTTACATGTACGGCGGCTCCATCAGCGCAGGTTATAAAAACATCGACCTGAGCATCTTTGTGCAGGGCGTTGGTAAAAGGAATGTGCGCCTTACGCCTGACATGATACAACCGCTGCGCGAGAACTTCGGCAACTTCCCTACCGTGATCGACGGCAGCAGCTGGAGCGCTTATAAAACAGAGGCGCAGAACCTGGCAGCCCGCTATCCGCGCTTCACCAATACATCAGCAGGTAACAACTATGCAATGTCCGACTTCTGGATGTTTAACGGTCGCTACTTCCGTTTAAAGAACGTGAGCCTGGGTTATAACCTGCCGCGCGAACTGGTGAACAAAGTGCATATGCAGAACCTGCGTGTGTACGCTACTGCCACCGACCTGTTTACACTGAACAAGTATCCTAAAGGTTGGGACCCTGAGCAAAGCAATCTTACTTATCCCATCACCACCGGTTTTGTTATCGGTGCATCTGTTAAATTCTAAAACAGCGCCACATGAAACTGATCAAACTGAAACCTGTATATAATATGTTTGCGGCCGGCGCACTGGCTGTAAGCCTGGCCGCCTGTGGCTCTCTCGACCTCAACCCACTGTCTGACGGCTCCAGCGAGACCTGGAACTCGAACGCGGCGGAAATTGAGATGTCGCTCAACGGCCTGTACAAAGAAGTGTTCTGGAAAGAAGACAGCGATGAATGGACCGACGATTTCATTTACCGCGATGCGGTGACGCCCATCACTGGTGCTACTATCAATGGTGAAACAGACTTCGTGAAAGATTGGTGGAAAGACACCTACAAAGCCATTGCCCGTGCCAATGCGGTGATTGAAAGTGTGGACCGTGCGGCCAGTGTTTTAACTGCGGAGCAGATCAGCCGTTATTCTGCCGAAGCTCGTTTTGCCCGTGCCTGTTTTTATTCAAGATTATTGTCGCACTACGGCAACATCGTGTACACCGAAAAAGCGCTGGACATTGAGCAGGCCCTCGCATTGAAACAGGTGCCTGCTTCC
Organism: Chitinophaga horti; assembly: GCF_022867795.2. Taxonomy (NCBI): domain Bacteria; kingdom Pseudomonadati; phylum Bacteroidota; class Chitinophagia; order Chitinophagales; family Chitinophagaceae; genus Chitinophaga; species Chitinophaga horti. The sequence goes on from NZ_CP107006.1 coordinate 3,713,471, forward strand.
GAAGTGCTGCCTAAAATTTATGCCGACTTTGACAGTGCGGCGCTTCACCTGAAAGCCACCTTCGGCTCCAATGAACTGAAGCGTGCCAGCAAAGGTGCCGCCTACGCGATGAAGGCCCGTATCGCCATCCAGATGGGCGATATGACCACTACCCGCGATGCTGCCCAGTCCTGCATGACGCTTAACCTTTATAAATTACATACCAGCTTCCCCGACCTGTTCCTTTCTAAAACAAAGAACTCGCAGGAAAGCATCTTTGCACTGCCACGCTCTATTGCGTTAAAAGTAGTGCAGGGCGACTGCCAGAACTTTGTACCGAGAAATGCCGGCGGCTGGGCGGCCAAAGACCCTTCCTGGGACCTGTTGTTCTCGTTCCTTTGTAAGGACGGGCTGCCTGTCGACGAATCGCCGCTGTTCAATCCACGCAAACCGTTCGACAACCGCGACCCTCGTTGCGCAGCAACCATCGTTCCGCATGGTACGGCGCACCTGGGTTTTGTGTATGAACCACATCCCGATTCATTAAAAACATTGCAAACCACTACCGGCAGGCAGGTGACCAATAACGACACACGCTCTGTAGCGCAATACGCGTCGTTTAACGGCCTTGTGTTCAAGAAAGGCATCGATGGCGACTGGCTGCTTAACTCGTGGCAGGTGGAGCCGGATAAGATCATTATCCGTTATGCAGACGTGCTGCTGATGTACGCCGAAGCCAGGATCGAACTGGGCGAGATCGACCAAACTGTTCTCGACGCCATTAATCAGGTACGGGCGAGGGCTTACGGCGTAGCCTACACGAATACGGCTGCTTATCCTGCCGTAGTAACTACTGACCCTGCGCAACTGCGCACCATTGTACGTACAGAACGCAGGATGGAGTTTGCCCTGGAAGGCAATCGCTATGCGGATATCATCCGCTGGAAGATCGCCGGCAAAGTGTTAAACCAGCCTAATTATGGCATGCTGGACCCGGCAGACCTGCGGGCGAAAGTGGTGCAACCCGGACTGTGGTTCTTCCCAGGCACGCCAGCCATTGATGAAAATGGCACGCCCGACTTTACACCCATGTTTACTGCCGGCCTGATCAAACAAGTAGCGCTGCGCAAATTCGACGAAACAAGACAATACCTCTGGCCTATTCCATCCACCGAAGTACTGGCCAGCGGTCTGGACCAAAACGACAACTACTAGCAAATGCAGAAACTATCCTTTTCTATACTCTTTTTAGGTTTATTCATTAACATGCGCGATGCGGCCGGTCAAATGGCCGCACCGCGCAACTTCAGCGGCGTATACCCGAAGCTGGCCATGTACAACAAGGAAGGCGAATGTGGTACCGGCGCGGTAGTGCCCTGGGCGGGCAACCTGTGGGTGATTACTTACGGCCCTCACCTGCCCTACGGCTCGTCCGACAAACTGTATGAAATAAACCCGCAGCTGCAGCAAACCGTGCGCAGTGAAAGTATTGGTGGTACTCCCGCCAACCGCATGATACATCCTGAAAGTAAACAACTGTTCATCGGCCCCTACGCCATCGACGACAAAGGGCAGGTGCGCACCATTCCTTACACCGAGATGCAGGGCCGCCATACCGGCAATGCGCGTCACCTCACCGATCCTTCCGGCAAGATCTATTACGGTACCATGGAAGAAGGTTTTTACGAAGTAGACGTGCATACGCTGGAGCCAAAGCAGCTTTATCCCGACAGGAATAAGAACGGTAAAGTGATTACTGATCCTACTTCTCCCGTGAAAGATCTACTGCCTGGCGCACATGGTAAAGGGCTGTATTCCGGACAGGGGGTCATGATCTATTCCAACAACGGAGAGCCTACGAAAGAGGCAGAGAAGAAATACGATATCCAATCCGGCGTGCTGGCCGAGTGGGACGGTAAAGACTGGAAAGTGGTTCGCCGCAACCAATTCGTAGAAGTGACGGGGCCGGGCGGTATTAACGGCAATGCGAATCCTGCCACCGATCCGATCTGGGCAACTGGCTGGGACCATAAATCAGTACTGTTAGGCTTACGCCAGAACGGTGGATGGCAGTTCTTCCGGTTACCGAAAGCCAGTCACAGTTACGACGGCGCACATGGCTGGAACACAGAGTGGCCTCGCATCCGCAACGTCGGCACCAATTCGCAACCCGATTACCTGATGACCATGCACGGCATGTTCTGGCGTTTCCCTGGTACATTTAGTGCTGACAATACTGTGGGTATTCGTCCGCGTAGTGCTTACCTGCGTGTGGTGGGCGACTTCACCCGGTGGAACGATCAGCTGGTATTCGGTTGTGACGATTCTGCCCAGAAAGAGTTTTTGAACAAACGTAAAGCGAAAGGTAATATCGAAGGTCCGGGCCAGTCGAACTCAAACCTGTGGTTCACCTCCCTGCAACTGCCCGATCAACTGGGGCCGGTAACTGCCGAAGGCGCGGTATGGATCAGGGAAGATGTAAAAGCGAACGAGTACTCCGAACCCTTCCTGTTCGCAGGCTGGCCGGTACGTTCGGCCTGGTTACAGAACAATGGTCGCGAGGCGGCTACATTCACCTTCGAAACCGATAATGGAGAAGTAGTAAAAACACTGAACCTGCCTGCCGGCAAAGCAGCGCAGCTCGAGTTTGACAACACCGCGAAAGGTGAATGGATCAAGGCGAAGAGTAATAAGGCCACCAATGCAACACTACATTTCTCTTATAAAGGCAAAGATGCCCGTAATACTCAACCTGCAGCCCTGTTTAATGGTTTAGCGAAAGTAACTTCCGCTAAAGTAAACGGCGGCCTCATTTACGGGCTGGGCAATGATCGCCGTACGATGGGCATGAATGCGCTGAGCTACAACGGTGCACAGTCTACCGAAAACGGTTACTACGAACTCACCGATGATATGGAACTGGTGAAACGTACAGACGATACCACCAGCGCCTTCATCCGCGATCGTTTTGCGATACCGAAGAACGCGGTAACCGTGGATGCCGCTTCCGTACTTGTAATAGACGATGCAGGCCGCCGCTGGCGCCTGCCAATGGGCAATGATGCGTTTACGCCGCTCACCCATAACGCCGCACTGCGCGTATGCCGCGAAGTAGCAACCGAGCGTGACCTGTTTAACTGTCACGGTACGTTCTACGAACTGCCTGCTGAAAATGCTGATGGCTATGCGAAGATCCGCCCCGTGGCTTCTCACAATTATCGTATCAACGATTACGCTTCTTACCGTGGACTGCTGGTACTGACGGGTTTAGACCCGAACGCCAAAGCCGGTGAACACATCATCGTATCAAACGATAAGAAAGCGGCCGTATGGGCTGGGGTGATCGACGACCTGTGGAAGTTAGGTAAACCGACTGGGCGTGGCGGCCCGTGGAAGAACAGTGCGGTGAAAGCCGGTGTAGCTTCCGACCCTTACCTGGTGGGCTTCTACGATCAGCGCAACCTTGCCTTATCGCATACTGCTGCCGGTGCCGTTACTTTTACCATTGAAGCAGATCCGGTGGGTACGGGCGTTTGGATGCCTTATCTCGAAGTGAAAGTTGCACCCGGCCAAACCTACCAGCACACGTTGCCTGCGGGCTTCGAGGCCAGGTGGGTACGCGTAAAGGCTGATAAAGATTGTACAGCGACTTGCTGGCTTACGTATAAATAATCATGACCCGGTATTTGATCCATGTTCAATTAATACTTCTAACCTTGTGCGCGGGCGCTGCCTTCGCGGGTGGTGGCCTGCGCATAAATGGTATGGATGCTCATGCGGTGCCCGGTATTGACGCGGTGGTGGCTGCGGATGCGGTGCCTGGTGTTTACGCAGTGGTTGCTGCGGATGCGGCGCCTGGTATTGACGCGGTGGTTGCTGCGGATGCGGCGCCTGGTGTTAACGCGGTGGTTGCTGCTCATCCGGTGCCCGGTATTGACGCGGTGGTGGCTGCGGATGCCATGCCGGGTGTTGGTGCCCTGTGGCAGGTGCGTGCGACATCCGACCTTAGCGATTCGCTTCGTACCAAAAGCTACACCATACGCCTGCACGACACTATCTCCTTTGAACTGAAGCTCGTGCTCGACGCGCAGGAGAAACCACTGTATTACTATCGCAACATCTTCACACCAGTATGTCTGACCGGTGAGTGTAAGCCGGTCTACATCAATCTCTATTGGGATTTGCTCGGCAATTATCAGCGCTTCGATTTCCCTCCGGGAGAGATACTGACCAAGGCAGATCACAAGCCCTTCAAGCAGGAGGATTACGAAAAGCTGCAAGGCATCCTCGCGAACCCTGGCTCTATTTTCGGCGAACTGCTAATCACCGACCTCACCGCACCAGGCACAGAAAACCTTTCTGACTCGGCGGATGGTAAAACAGGCGCTACGCCGAAGAAGCTTAAATCCGAAGTGATTGAAGGCGCGGTGTATACCTGCTTTACGTTGTGGCATCTTGCGAATGGTGCGGTGAAACAGGAGATGGAAAAGATTACCGCGCAGTATGAAAGTCCGGCGCTGTTGCATCGGTTTATGCAGCCGGGCAATCATCACTACCAGTATTGGGCGATGGAGCGGGTGATTAATCCCAAAGGCATCGTGCGCAAAGGATTTGAGCAGGACGTGCAGCAGGTGATGACAGGCGACAACCTGTTCACCGCCCGTCATGCTTTACAAAAAGTAGCTCCTGCTTTCTTTTCGGGAGATGCGATGCAGCGATGGTTATGGGGCTGGTATCTAAAGGCATCCTACCCTTTGCAGAATGCGATCTTAAAGAAACTAACAGAAGTAACACTGGGCGATACATTAAGCGGGAAACTGGCCGGAGTGCTGACAGCATCGAATAACGAGCAGTTTAAACTGATGCTCGCTGCATTGGCTGCACAACGACAGTTATCTCCCAAAACCCAACTGCAACTGGCGAAGCATCTCCAGGACCCTGGTCCGGGCGATGCCGCCAGTATTCACGCGGTATTGAAGCGATTCAAACCTTCCGCCGAAGTAAAAACCCAGATACAGCAATACGAAAAAAACACGCTTTGATATGAAACAACTAAAGACGTTATTGAGCTGCCTGTGCCTGCTGCTTTTCGCCGCTACCGGCGCTTCTGCACAGCAACATGTGTTCGTAGAAACAGAATCGTTTAAAGACAGGGGCGGCTGGGTTATCGACCAGCAATCTTTTCCCGTGATCCACTCCAGCTACCTGATGGCGCATGGCATGGGCAGGCCTGTAAAAGACGCCAGCACCACCGTCACCTTCCCGAAAAAGGGAAAGTACCGCGTATGGGTGCGCACCAAAGACTGGGCACCGTTTCCCAAAGGTCCGGGACGTTTTACCGTTACCGTTGGCGAACAAGCGTTAACGCCTGTATTCGGTGAAAGCGGCAACGATCAGTGGAAATGGTACGATGGTGGCGAAACCACCATCAACAGCGAAGAAGTGAAAGTCGCGCTGCATGACCTTACCGGCTTCAACGGCCGCTGCGACGCCATCCTGTTCACGGATGCGGCTAAATTTACGCCTCCGAACAATGTGGAAGCGCTGACGGCTTTCCGTAACAAGCTGCTGAAACTGACCGACACGCCAAAAGATGCAGGCAACTATGATCTCGTGGTAGTAGGTGGCGGCATTGCCGGTACCTGTGCGGCTATTTCCGGCGCACGCCTGGGTTTAAAGGTGGCGCTCATCCAGGACAGGCCCGTACTCGGCGGCAACAACAGCTCCGAAGTACGTGTGCACCTCATGGGTGATATAGACAAGAACGTATATCCAAAACTGGGTCGTATCGTAAGAGAAATGGACAATGGCGACCCCGGCAACGGTAACCCCGACGCCAACGAGTACGGCGACGCCCGTAAGATCCAGATCGTAAAAGCGGAAAAGAACCTGGCCCTGCACCTCAACACACACGTGTACAAAGTGGAGAAATCAGGCGATAAGATCACTGCTGTTATTGGCCGCGATATCGCTACCGGACAGGATTACCGTTTTACCGGTACGTACTTCTCCGATTGCACAGGCGACGGCACTGTAGGTTACCTGGCGGGTGCCGACTACCGTTTCGGCCGCGAGAGCAAAGCGCAAACCGGTGAGTCACTGGCAGCCGAGAAGCCCGACAGCTTTACGTTAGGTACCTCTAACCTGTGGGCATCTTTACCGAAGGATACCGAATCAACTTTCCCTGAAACACCCTGGGCATTACAGTTCTCGAAAGAATACCACATCGACGAACCTAAGTCCGACTGGGAATGGGAAACCGGTTTTGGCAACTTCAATACCATCTACCAGGCCGAACAACTGCGCGATCATAACCTGCGGGCGATCTACGGCAACTGGTCGTATCTCAAGAATCACAAAAAAGAAAAATATGCCAAACACCAGCTGGCCTGGGTAGCCTATATCGGCGGTAAACGTGAATCGCGCCGCATTATTGGCGACCATGTACTTACTCAAATGGACATCCAGGACGGTAAACAATATCCCGATGGCTGTGTAACCGCCACCTGGACCATCGACCTTCACTTCCCGAATGAGAAGAACAGTCAGTACTTCCAGGGTCAGGAGTTCTTCGCCAGCACTAAACACATCCGCGTAGCGCCTTATACCATTCCGTACCGCTGCCTGTACAGCCGCAACATCAGCAACCTGTTCATGGCCGGCCGTAACATCAGCACCACCCACGTAGCCTTCGGCAGCACCCGCGTTATGCGCACCTGTGGTATGATGGGCGAAGTTGTTGGCTATGCGGCACACGTGGCCAAAAAGAACAACACCTCACCCAAAGGCGTATACGAAAAACATCTTGCAGAACTGATGGGCATCATCAAAGACTAACACTACGGCAGGGAAGCCATTGATCACTTTTATACTGGGATTACTCATGATTTTGTATTAAACTTGACGAACAGAAAAACATTCACGTCTATGAAAGTATTGGCTTCCCTGCTGCTCTTTTTTATTACCAGTTTCGCGGTTGCGCAAGAGAAACCCGCTCCTGCTGCACCGCCATTCTGGACTGATATTACCAACTTCAAGAAACAGGACGCGGCCAAAGCCCCGCAACAGCAGGCGATCCTGTTCGTAGGCAGCTCTTCGTTTACCCGTTGGAGGGACGTACAATCCTACTTTCCCAATCATACTATCATTAACCGTGGCTTCGGCGGCAGCACACTGGTAGACGTGATCCGTTACGTGTACGATGTAGTGCTTCCCTACAAACCCAAACAAGTAGTGATCTACTGCGGCGAAAACGACGTAGCCTCCGGCGGGCCCGACGCCAACGAAGTAGTACATCGCTTCAAAACGCTCTACGGCATGATCCGCGAAAACCTCCCGGACGCCACCATCGACTTCGTTTCCCTGAAACCAAGTCCGAGCCGTACGAAACACATGGCTGCCATGATCGAGGTGAACAAACAGATAAAAGCCTTCCTGGAAAAGCAAAAGAACGCCCATTTCATCAACATCTTCGACGCCATGCTGGACGCTAATGGTCAGCCAAGGCCGGAGTTGTTCGTAGAGGACATGCTGCATATGAAACCCGAGGGGTATGCGATCTGGCAGAAGATTATGGAGCCGTATCTGGTGAAGTAGCGATGGGGACGATCGTTCCCTCGCCGTCACTGCGAATGAAATGAAGCAACCTTAGTGCGTAGTCTCCACGTGGTCATTCGCGAAGACCAGAGCGGATGTTTGCTTCCCTGCGGTCGCAATGACGAAGAGAAAAACAATCCCTAAAAAATATTCCGCCTGCAAGATCCGCTCCTGCAGGCGGTTTTTGCTTTTATAAATATCCCACTGCGATCCTATCGCTTTCATGTTAGAAAGATTATATCTACTTTTAAGTGCGAAGATTAACACAACAGTAACCAACTAACCGTCAGCACACACCTTAAACTCCCCTACCGTATGAAAGCAATTTTTCTTGCTCTTGTGTTCTTTATGGCCGTACAATTTCCTGCATCGGCCCAGGACTCACTCTTACGTGGCGCCGTTTACGACGCGGCTTCCAGGCAGCCTGTTACAGGCGCCACCGTACTCATTAGCGGTACCAATACCGCTGTGGTCACCGATAGTTCCGGCACCTTTCGCTTCGCCCAGGGCATTCGGCCACCGTTCTCCCTCACCGTCAGCAGTTTGGGTTACGTGACGCTGCATACCCGGGTCACTGACCTCACCTTTGTGATGCTGATGCTCGAAAGCCGTGATGAACTTATGAATGAAATAGTCGTAGCCGCCACGCGCCGCGAAGAACGACTGATCGAATCGCCATTGAGCATCGACAAGATGGACCAGCGGGCGATCAAACAAACGGCTTCCCCAAACTTTTATGAAGGTCTACAGAACTACAAAGGCGTGGAGATGATTGCCAGCGGCCTTAACCTGCGGCAGATCAACACCCGCGGCTTCAGCTCGGGATCGAACCAGCGCTTTTTACAATTGATAGATGGCGTGGACAACCAGCCGCCAGGTACTAACTTCGCACTGGGCAATACCTTTGGTCCGTCTGACCTCGACATTGAAAGCGTAGAGATCATCCCAGGCTCCGCCGCTGCCCTGTATGGCCCGGTGGCCTTCAACGGCGTGCTGGCCATGCATACGAAAGATCCTTTCAAATACCCGGGACTGAGTGTACAGTTGAAGTCCGGCCTTAATCACGTAAACGATAAAAACACCGGCGCACAAGGCTTGTACAATATCGCCCTGCGTTACGCCGGACCTATCGGTAAACGGTTTGCGTTTAAATTGAACGCCTCCTATTTTACCGGGCAGGATTGGTTTGCAGCGAACTATGAAGATGTGGATGCCGCTACCCCCAAGGATCAGCGCGGCGATGCGAACCCTGCGCGTAATGCATTGAACGTGTATGGTGATGAAGTGAGCAAAACGCTCGCAGGCATCGGGCGTGTAAGCCGTACAGGTTATGCGGAAAAAGACCTGATGGACTATCATGTTTACAACCTGCGCCTGAACGGTGCGCTGTATTACAAGTTCAACGAAACCACTCACCTTAGCTACCAGGCGAACGTGGGCCAGGCGACTGTGTCGCAGACAGGCAGCCACCGCAGCTCCCTCAATGACTACCTGGTTACGCAGCATAAGATCGAACTTTCTTCCAAACAATATTTCATACGCGCCTATGGCGTAATAGAGGATGCAGGCGACTCGTACAACTCCCGCAAACTGGGACAGGCCATTAACCTTACCTGGGTACGCGACCTGAATGGCAATGCTGTTCCCATTACGCAGGCTAACGACATGTGGTTTAACCGTTACGACGCGGCTTACAAAGGCAATGTAACCGGCGTAGCCGCGAACAATCATAGCGCCGCCCGCAGCTTTGCGGACCAGGGCCGATACCTGCCGGGCAGTACCGCGTTTGAACAGGAAAAACAACGCCTCTCCCGCCTCGACGGACCGGAAGGTGCGCGCATCTTTTCAGAAAGCAAATTGTATCATGCAGAAGGTCAATACGACTTCAGCCAGCTGTTTCGACCGGTGCAGCTCATTGCCGGCGGTAACTTCCGTAGTTATCATATGTTCACCAATGGCTCGCTGTTCGATGATAAGGACGGCGATATCGTGATCCGTGAAGGTGGTGCGTTTGTACAGGCGGGTAAACACTTGTTCCGGGAAAGACTGAATATAGTAGCCTCCATCCGTTATGACAAGAACCAGAACTTTAAAGGCAGGTTTACGCCAAGAGTAGCCGCATCTTATGAAGTGGCGAAGCAGCATTTTTTGCGGGCGTCGTTCCAGACTGGATTCCGGAGCCCTGTTCCGGCCGAGCAGTTTTATAAAAGTAATGCCGGCGCCTTCACCGTATTGGGTGGCGCACCTGCCAACAGTAAAGGCATGAATGTATATGAAAATTCGTATACCCTTACCAGTGTAGACAGCTTCGGCGTGGCCGTCAACCGCGCTATTCAACAGGGCAGCACTACGGAGGCCGCCGTAGCAGCGAATAAAGCGAGGCTGCAACAGGCGAACGTAAAATACATTGAGCCTGAGCGGATACGCACAGTAGAAGTTGGTTACCGCGGACAGGTAAACGATCAGCTATTCCTGGAAGCCAGCTATTACCATAACGATTACACGAACTTTATTATTAATAGCCGCATGGTGCGTCCCGATGCACCGGTGAAGGATGCTACCGGCGCGATCAACACGGACGCCGCAATGAATTTGCTGACCCGCAACTACCAGGTATTTGTAGTATTCACCAACGGCAGCGACAAAGTATCCTCGCAGGGCGCGAGCCTGGAAGCACGTTACTTGTTAAGCGATAAAATTCACCTCAGTGCACATGGTACCTGGGCGGAGTTCAACATGCGTAATGCCAATCCCAATAATATCCCGGCCTTTAATACGCCGCGCTTCCGCATGGTGGTAACGGCAGGCAGCGAAAACATCTGGAACAATGTAGGCTTCAATGTCGCCTGGCGCTGGCAGGATGGGTTTGACTGGTACGGATCATTTAACGATAACCGTCCCGGCCGCATCGGTGCCTACTCCACCATGGATGCGCAGGTAAACTACCAGTTCCCGAAAGCGATGACGAACATCAAACTCGGCGCGAGCAACCTGCTGAACTATTATGCGTACCAGGGTTACGGTCTGCCAGCGATTGGCGGCGTATATTATGTGACCCTCACCTTTGATTCATTCAGGGGATTGCTACCGAAGGGTTAGACAAAAACAGCGTAAGGTTTGGACAATTCATCGATAACGAAGGCCGGGAGCAGTAAAGCTTCCCGGCCTTTGTGATTAATCTTTAGCTTTGATGTACCGCCTGTGGCGCTGAAAGGGCTAACCCGGCCGATACATACAATGTCCCATACAACATCTTTTACAAATGTCCACCGCTACGCGGCCTTACTGGCAGCGGAAGCAGCTGCATTGGAAGCACGGCTGATGCAGCAACTTACCTGGGCGGGCATCGTAGTCGCCGTACTCGTCGCAGGATTATGTTGTTACGGCTACCGCGTTGGCAATACATCGCAGCAGGAAACAGGCATTAACCTGATCCAGCTGCTCACCATGCAGCTGAACGGTGTCATCACGATGAACAACGAGCCCGGCTTAATGATCAGCATTGTGTTCCAGGAAGAGCGGGAAATGGGCTCAAATACCCGGAATTTATGAATACATCCAACATCCTGATCGTGGAAGATGAACTGATCGTCGCCCGCGACCTGCAACTCACCCTCGAAAAGGCGGGCTACCATGTATGTGGCATTGCCCGCTCCGTCGTTAAAGCGGAGGAACTGGCAGCACAACACCAGCCCGAACTCGTATTGCTCGACATTCACCTCGCCGGCCGCGAAACCGGAATAGACCTGGCACACCGGCTGCGCGAACAACGTATTGCCTTTATCTTTATTTCTGCCAACTCGGGTGCAGATCTTTTAGCGGCCGCCAAGGCCACCCAACCTTACGGCTTCCTGGTAAAGCCTTTCCGCGAGCGGGATGTGCTGGTAAGTATTGAAATCGCGTTGTACCTGCACCAGCAAAAAGTCGCGCTTCGCCCACAGCAAGCCGGCAATTGTTTCGACGGCATCGTGGGCAGTCACCCTTTGCTGCTACAGGTGTTCGAAGATGTAAAGCTCGTTGCGGCGCTGGATACATCCGTCCTTATTACCGGCGAAAGCGGCACCGGCAAAGAGCAGATCGCCGCCTGCATCCACCGCTTATCGCCCCGCCGCGATAAAGCACTCGTGAAAGTGAATTGCGCCGCCCTGCCCGAAAGCCTGATCAACTCTGAGTTGTTCGGCCATGAGAAAGGCGCTTTCACCGGCGCTACAGAGAAACACGCCGGCAAGTTCGAACAGGCACATGGTGGCACGTTGTTCCTGGATGAAATAGGAGAAATGTCGACCGACCTGCAATGCCGGTTACTACGCGCCTTACAAGAAAAAGAAATCGAGAAACTGGGCGGCAAAGCCCCGGTGAAAATAGATACCCGTATTGTTGCCGCTACGAACCGCGACCTGGAAAAAGAAGTGGCGGCTGGCAGGTTTCGGGTGGATTTGTATTACAGGCTGCACATCTTCCCCATTCATTTGCCGCCCCTGAGGGAGCGCAAAGAAGATATACCGGAACTGGTGCAGCATTTCCTGATGCGCTTTGCGGAGCGTACGGGGCGGCCTGTGGTTACGATTGCTCCTGCTGCGCTATCGCAGCTCGTTGCTTACGATTGGCCGGGCAATGTGCGGGAGCTGGAGCATGTGATCGAGCGGAGTATTATTATGGCGAAGGGAGGAATTGTGACGGAGGTGTTGATGGGGAGGTAGCTTTTCTACTCGTTATAATTAAAGAAATATCCCCGCCAATTCCCGGGCACCATCAACCGCTGCACCGGTATCAAACCCAGTACAAAACGCATACTGTACTTAGGCAACGTCGCACCCGCAAGCTGCGCCAGCGCCTCTGCTGTGTAAATACCACATAACGGCTCGTCAAACCCAGCATTCTCGTAAATCGTAGTGGTGCCGTTGAACGCTGCCTGTACCTGTTGCAGCACGTCCGCATGCATATCCTTCAGATCACAGGCGAGCAGGAATATATCTTCGGTTGGATATTGCCGATGCACGGATAAGATGCCTTTTAACGGACCGCCCATCTGCAGCTCCACATCATCTGTGATCAGGGGCTTTATGCCTTGTTCGGTGTAAGCAGGCACCTGGCTTTCGTTCACAGAATATACCACGGGTAGCCCGAGCGCGGCGAGCTGACTACCAGCATGCTGCGCCCAGGTAGTGTTACCGATGGGCAACATGCCTTTATCCGTTCCCATGCGGGTGCTGTTGCCGCCGCAAAGTACCAGGCCGATCATGATTCTATGTAGTGTTGTGCGCCGCGTGCTACTTTGAAAATATGCAGCACGTGTGGAAACAGGGCATGCATACTTTCTTCCGCGCCTTTCGTGGAGCCGGGTAAAGTAATTACTAACATATCGCCCATAAAGCCGGCAATGCCGCGGGACAGCATCGCGTAGGGAGTACGTTCCTGGCCGTAAGTGCGGGCGGCCTCCATAATGCCCGGCACTGTTCTGTCGAGCAGCGGAGCGATGGCTTCAGGCGTTGTATCTCTCGGGGAAAGACCTGTACCACCACAGAATAAAGCTAGCTTAAAACCAGCTGCCTGTAAGAATTTTGCCTTTTCCTGCACCTGCATTATATCATCAGGGATGATGTCGTAAGCGGCCGCCTGTAATCCGTGTTGCTCCAATACCTGTACGATCGCTTTCCCTGCCAGGTCATGTTTCTTGCCGGCGCTTACGCTATCGGAACAAACGATCACGGCACATTGCAGATCTTCCTGCTGTTCGCGGAAGTTGGACTTCCCTCCCTTTTTATCGACGAGTTTAATTTGCCCGATCGTTACATTTTTATCGATCGGTTTCAGCATGTCATACATCGTAAGTGCGGTAATCGCCGCGCCGTGCATGGCTTCTACCTCCACGCCGGTGCGATAGATCGTGTGTACTTCCACGTTGATGATAATATTCAATCCATCTATTTCATGCTGAATACCCGCATATTCCACCGGTAGCGGATGGCAGTCGGGGATTACATCGCTCGTTTTTTTGATCGCCAGCAAACCCGCCGCCCGTGAGAACTCCAGCACATCACCTTTGGGCACTTTGCGTTCGCTGACAGCAGTAATCGTTTCCTGTCGCGACACGGTTAACACCGCTTGCGCGATAGCTTTGCGCAGACTTGTATTCTTATGAGTAATGTTGATCATGCCCTAAGTATTTTGCTTCCATTGAAATGCATCTTCTCCAAATATCTCCTTTCCCCAGATGGGAAGTTTTGTTTTGATTTGTTCCAGCGCGTCTTCACAAGCCGCTATAGCCGCCTTTCTGCGAGGTGCAGAGGTGAAAACGAAAAGGCATATCTCACCTGTTTTCACTATACCTAAACTATGATACACATGCATGCAAGACAGGCCATATTTCGGAATGATCGCCTCCCGTATTTCATGCATCTGCTCCAGCGCCATGGCTTCGTAAGCCGTGTATTCAATCGCCGTTACGCCTTCGTCGCGGCGCACCTGTCCGAGAAAGATGCTATGCGCACCAATCTGCTCAAGATGGCTGTGTTTCTGGATCTGCTCCGTCACCAGCGTGGCCGGCACGGGGCCTTGTATGAAAATGTTCTTCATGTGCTTTTTGATTTTAGCCGCCGGAAAATGGTGGCAACAATGCTACTTCTGCACCTGTGTGCAAGTCCTGTTCACCCTGCACCAATTCCTTATTCACCGATATACGGTACGACACGCTTGCCAGCCCGGGATACCGCTCCTGCAACTGCTGTCGCAGCAAAGCTGTATCTGCTACCGCGGGCCAGTCCAGCGATGCCTGTTGCACAATGTCCTGCAACCGCCCGAATACTAAAATAGTCATCGACATGTATAATGTGATTAAATGCCTGCAAATAATAATTTAAACGACGCAATGGCCAATACGCCGGCCAGCACTTGTTTCAACACCGCGTGATTAAATCGCACGGCGCCGACATACGCACCCGCCAATCCACCCACAAAAGCAACACCCACATAGGCCACCATATCCGGCGTAAACGAAACACCTTTTATTAATTGTCCGCCCAATCCGGATAAAGAATTAACGAAGATAAACATGGCGCTCACGGCGGCCGCCTGTTTCTGGTTGGCCCACTTCAACAATAACAACACAGGCGAAAGGATAATACCACCGCCAATGCCGATCATCCCGGACAACAACCCAATTACGCCACCAATACCCAGTGCAGCTGCAATGGGCGCAGGTTTCAGTTGCTCGTCCGGCACGTTCCTGAAAAACACAAAACGTATTACTGGTAATAATAACAATACGCCGAGCAGCTTTTTATAGATCATGCCATCGAGTGTGATTAGCCCACCGACAAACGACATCGGCACGGAGGCCAGCGCGAATGGGATGAACAGCCGCCAGTCGAAATGTCCGCCGCGATAAAATTGAATAAACGCTGTGAGTGAAACAAATAGATTCAGCATTAACGCCGTCGGTTTCATCACATCTGGCGCAATGCCGTAGAGCGCCATCAGCGCCAAATAGCCACTGGCCCCGCCATGACCAACTGACGCGTATAGAAACGCGACCAACAGCAATAAAATATAAAATGTAAGCATCTTCAGGAAATAAAATGTACTGCCACCTCTTCGCCCGCTTTCCATTGTCCGCGGTCTGCATCCAGCGCTACCAGGCAGTTTGCGAGCGCGAACGTGTTTAATTTATATGACTCCTGTCCGGTGAGCAACGTCACTTCCTGCCCGTCGCTGCGTGCTTTCAGGAAGTGCGTGAGTCCGGGCGGTTTTTCGTGATCATGTGTAAGTGGTAATTTTCTAATGCTGCTATCATGGCCCGGATGCTGCATGCGCCAGGCGATTACCGGGCGTACGTATTCGTAAAAACAAGTCAATACGGAAGATGGATTACCCGGTAAACCGAATACGATCTTATCCTCCTTCCTGCCTGCGAATAAAGGCTTCCCGGGTTTTTGTCTGATGCGATGAAACAATGTTTCCACGCCGCATGCTGTCAGTGATTGTGCTACGTAATCGTAATCGCCTACGCTTACGCCGCCCGTCACCAATAATATATCTGCTTCCTCCAGCGCCGCTGCCAGTGCCGCAACAATCTGTTGCGGATCATCGGGTGCGTGACGTACAGTTACTTCTTTTATCCGCCATGGTTCAAGCGCCGCGCGTAATGACCAGGAATTGGATTCGTATACTTGTCCGGGTGCGAGTGGCAGGCCGGGTGTTTGCAATTCATTGCCTGTTACCACGATACTTACGCGAGGTGGTGGGTACACCGCAACATTTGTGAAACCTAACGCAGCAAGCAAACCGGTAGCGGCCGGTGTTAAGAGTGTGCCGGCGGGTAATGCCAATTCATCTGCCCCTATTTCGGAGCCTATTGGGCGCACATTAGAGCCGGCCTGCAGCGCGGTATCGAGAACATGCAACTGTTTATCTGTCACGCTCGTTTTTTCCTGCATCACGACAGTGTCTGCACCCTCCGGCATCGGTGCGCCGGTGAAGATACGTGCGGCTTGTCCGGCCAGTAAAGACATTACCTTCGTCGCGCCTGCGGCTACTTCGCTGGCGATTTGCAGGGGTGATATTTTATCCCAGGCGGCGTAATCGAACGCATAGCCGTCCATTGCCGATTGACGAAAGGCGGGCATGTTACGGGGCGCTTTTACATCCGCAGCCAGTGTGAAACCTGTGGCCTCCTGTAACGGCAACATCGCCGGTGCAGGCACACTGGTATTGGATTGCAGGATGTGAAGTGCGGTGGATACGTCGATCATAAAGTAAGTTGTATAGTTATCCGCCAATGGCGATCATACTACGGTTGACAAGGCTGGCGGCTACTGTATCAGCAAAGTCTTCACCGAACTGGCCGCCGCGCTCCTTCGCTTTCTGCGCCAGGTTTTGCAGGATCAGTTCCTGTACATTCTGGCCGGCTCTTAATGCTGTGAGCAAGTCCGTTTCAGAAGTAGAGAACAGGCAGTTCTTCAGTTTACCATCGGCGGTGAGGCGCAGGCGGTTGCAGGTGCTGCAGAACGGGGCGCTCATACTGCTGATGATCGAGAAAGTACCGGTGTGCCCGGAAGCCTGGAAGTGACGGGCCGTGTCGTGCGGGGCAGACGGGAGGCCGTCGAATGGCGTATGTTCTGCAATGTTCGCCAGCATTTGTTCGTGCGTAAATACGCGGTTGCTGCTCCAGCGATTACCGTCAAAGGGCATAAACTCTATAAACCGTACGTTGATCGGCAGGTGGCGTGTCCATTCCACGAAGGCCGGCAGCTCGTTTTCGTTCACGCCCTTCATCACCACCATATTTATCTTCACGCGGATGCCCTGTTCGAGCAGCTGGTATATATTATGATAGACCGTGTTGAACAGGTCGCGGCGGGTGAGTAACAGATATTTGTCTGCCTGCAGCGTATCGAGGCTGACGTTAATGGTGCGGACGTTGGTTTGTTGGAGGACGGGCAGCATGGGCGCCAACCGGGTACCATTGGTAGTAATCGCCAGTGCTATAGGCAATTCAGACAGGGCGAGCAGGATCTGCGGGGCATCTTTGCGGACCAATGGTTCACCGCCCGTGAGCCGCACCTTGTTAACTCCCATTGCCACGAATGTTTTTACCAGGGATATGATTTCATCCGCCTGCATCATACTTGCAGCCGGCCAGTGCGTATACGACTCCTCCGGCATGCAGTACGTGCAGCGGAGGTTGCAGTTATTCGTAAGCGATAACCGCAGATAGTCGTGTTTCCTGTTAAACCCATCCTTCAGCATAAAAATCACCCCTCTTTCTTCTTCTTTATATAAATAGTAAATAAAAATATATTATCCAAATCACATCATGAGATATAAAATATGAACCTATTTGCCTAATTTCATGATTGTGATCATAAAAATAGCGACTTTTTAGCAACAATTGCGATCATAAGTATTACATATAATATTTTACAATGTAATTAGTATACTGGCCATTTTGCTTTTATAAACCTACGAAAAACTGATGCAAAATCCACAAGGTGCTACCTGATCGACCGCGGACGGGCTGGCAATCCTCTCATACACCCAAACAATGTGCGCCTGGATCATCAATTTAAACTTGTTTGTATGCAAAATGCCACTCAACAACCGCTGCAGAAACTGAACATTTTCAGCCTGAACAGCCTTCAAATGCGCACGTTTCACATCACCTGGCTGATGTTTTTCGTTTGTTTCTTCGGATGGTTCGGCCTCGCGCCGCTCATGCCTACCATCCGGGAAGACCTTCACCTCACCAAAAGCCAGGTAGGTAATATTATCATCGCCTCCGTATCCTCTACCATCCTGGCCCGCCTGCTTATCGGCCGCCTGTGCGATACCTGGGGACCACGTATTACGGCGGTACGACTACTGCTGGTCGGCTCCATCCCGGTGATGCTGGTAGGTTTGTCCAAAGATTACACCACCTTTTTAATATTCCGTTTTGCGATCGGTATTATCGGCGCTTCGTTCGTAGTAACGCAGTTTCACACCTCTATGATGTTTGCACCACACCTGAAAGGTACGGCTAATGCGGTTACCGGCGGCTGGGGCAACCTGGGAGGCGGCGTCACCAATATGGTCATGCCGCTCGTTTTCGCGGCCATCGTTTCTTTCGGCTATACCAAACCCGAAGCCTGGCGTTATGCGATGATCATACCCGGACTCATGATGTGGGGCATCGCTTTCCTTTATTATCGTTATACGAAAGATACGCCGGCAGGTAATTACAAAGACATTGGGCACGAAGGCAGCAAACAGAAGGCTGACTGGTCTGTACTGGCCGACCGCCGCGTTTGGGTGCTTGCGCTGGCTTATGCGATGTGTTTCGGGATGGAGATCACGTTCGACAACGTGGCAGCGCTCCACTTCACCGATTCGTTCGGCTTATCGCAAAGCCACGCAGGTTTTTGGGCCGGTGTTTTCGGGTTCATGAACATCTTTGCCCGCGCACTGGGCGGCATCTTCTCCGATAAAATAGGTTTGCGCTTCGGTCTGAAAGGCAAAGGCTGGCTGCTCGCCATCGTATTGCTGCTCGAAGGCATCGGACTGGTACTGTTCTCCCGTTCCGGCGGCATGGGCATGGCCATCGTATCGATGTTAGGCTTTGCGTTATTCCTGAAAATGGCGAACGGCGCTACTTACGGACTTGTTCCTTTTATTAATGAGAAGAACGTGGGACTGGTGAGCGGCATCGTAGGTGCAGGCGGTAACGTGGGCGGCATGCTGTTCGGGTTTCTTTTTAAATCGTCGAGCATCACATATGTACAGGCTTTTGCTTACATCGGTTTCATTGTAATGGGTGTGGCACTGGTCGTATTAGTGACCCGTTTCGGTAAAATCACAGAAGCGAAACAAGAGCCGGAAAAGGCAGATCAACCGGTATTGGCCATTAACTAACGCTTATGGTAAAAACAACGTGCTGTTATTGCGGCGTAGGATGTGGCGTGATTGTACGCGAAGACAGGAATGGACAAATAACAGTGGAAGGCGACAAAGACCATCCTGTCAACAAGGGCATGCTTTGCTCCAAAGGCATGAACCTCCATTACACCGTGATGGATACGAGCGATCGTTTGTTGCAGCCCGAGATGCGTTATAACCGCTATCAATCCAGGCAGCAGGTAAGCTGGGACCAGGCACTGGAGCGCACTGCCGCCGTGTTTAAAACATTCATCGATAAGTACGGGCCTGATTCGGTGGCCTTCTACGCCTCCGGTCAGTGCCTTACGGAAGAATACTATGTTGTTAATAAACTCATCAAGGGTTTCATCGGCAGTAATAATATAGACACCAACTCCCGTCTTTGCATGAGCAGCGCGGTGGTAGGTTATAAAATGGCATTGGGGGAAGATGCGGTGCCTGTATGTTATGACGACATCGAACTGGCAGACTGCATCTTCGTTGCGGGTGCTAATCCCGCGTGGTGCCATCCTATCCTGTGGCGCAGAGTGGAAGCTGCGAAGGCCGCCAATCCGGACTTACAGATCATTGTAAGCGATCCGAGAGTAACGCAAACCGCTTCCATCGCTACTTTACATTTGCAGGTGCTGCCGGGTACGGACGTGGTGTTACATCACGCCATCGGGAGGATATTGATTGAAGAAGGATATATCGATCCCGTCTTTTTACACGCAAATACCAATGGCTATGAGGCGTATCGCGATAACGTGATGCAACGCAGTGTGGAAGAAGCTGCGGCCATCTGCCAGGTGCCGGCTGAGAATATTCGTCAGGCTGCGCTGCTGATCGGCGAAGCCAAAGGTTTTATGAGTATGTGGACGATGGGGCTGAACCAGAGCGCGATCGGCGTTAATAAAAACCTCAGTTTGCTCAACCTCCATCTCATCACTGGCCAGATTGGCAAACCCGGCTCCGGGCCGCTCTCACTTACGGGCCAGCCTAACGCGATGGGCGGCCGTGAAGTAGGCGGCTTATCTAACTTACTACCTGCTCACCGTAACCTCGAGAACCCCGCGCACCGGCAGGAAGTGCAGGCTTTCTGGGGCGGCACTACGATCTCCGACAAGCCCGGTCTTACCGCTACACAGATGTTCGAAGCATTGGAAAACGGCTCCCTGAAAGCGATCTGGATCATGTGCACCAATCCGTTAGTGAGCTTACCCGATGTAAAAAGAGCAGAAGCCGCGTTGAAGAAAGCGAAGTTTGTGGTAGTGCAGGAGATATCGAACAAGCCGGAAACGCTGGCTTACGCAGATGTGGTACTTCCCGCAGCGGCATGGATAGAAAAGGAAGGGACGATGACCAATGCGGAACGGCGCATCACGTATCTGCCTAAATTAAAAGAACCACCCGGCAATGCTTTGCCAGACGCAGAAATTATTTGTCGGTTTGCGCAGAAGATGGGTTATCACGGATTCGACTATACGGATGCAGCAGCTATTTATGCGGAGCATTGCGCGCTTACAGCAGGCACCAATATCGACATCAGCAGTCTTAGTCACGATACGATCAAAGCCGCCCGCAGCATCCAATGGCCTTATCAGCAACAAGGTACCCAACGCCTGTTCACTGATGGCAAGTTTTATACCCCCGACCAAAAGGCGGTCATTCACAGTTTTCCGGATGTAAATGAATCGGAGTCATTAAGTCCGGAACACCCACTGATCCTTACTACGGGCCGCATCCGCGACCAGTGGCATACGATGAGTAAGACAGGTAAAGTGGGTAAACTAAAACAACATATCCCACAATCATTTATAGAGATACATCCCGAAGACGCGGTGGATCGCGGCATTGGCGAGGGCGACCTCGTAGAAGTGAATGGCGCGCGCGGCTCGGTTCGGGTGAAAGCACAACTGTCTGAAAAGATCAAAAAAGGCGTGGTGTTCCTGCCTATGCACTGGGGAAAGATATTGGGTAATGACCTGCAAAGGGCTAATAATATTACCTCTCCGATGATCGACAAAAAATCGAAGCAGCCTGACTTTAAATACGCCGCTGTGAATGCGCGTCGTTACGTAAAGCCACGGCAGCGCATCCTCATCATCGGTGCCGGCGCCGGCGCACATGGTTTTGTACATAGTTACCGCGCACTGAACCAGGAAGATGAAATCACCATCTTCAGTAAAGAAAAATTACCCTTCTATAATCGCGTGATGCTGCCCGACTACATCAGCGGCAGCCAGGGCTGGGACCAGCTGGTGAAGATGACGAGCCGCCAGGAGCGGGATGCTGACATTCGTTTCCTGAAAGGCGTTTCGGCCACGAAGATCGATCGCGTTGCCAAAACCGTTACCGATGATCTCGGCCAGGTGCATTCGTATGACATACTGATTTTGTCGACCGGCAGCCGGCCTGCAATGTTGAAAGACACGCCACCGCTTCCTGGCATCTTTACCATGCGCACCCGCATCGATGCCGACCAGTTTAAAACGCATGTACAGCCGGGTAAAGGCCGCGTGCTGATCATTGGCGGCGGCTTGCTGGGCATAGAACTCGCTGGCTCGCTTCGTGAAATGAACATTGATGCGACCATCCTGCAACGCGGCTCTAAACTAATGGACCGGCAGCTGGACCCGATGGGCAGCCAGCTTTTACACGAAGCCCTCACCGACCGCGGTATTGAAGTGATCTTTAACGACGAAGTGGCCGGCTACCAGGGCGTTCAGCATGTGGAAGGCGTGCGACTGAAAAGCGGCAGGCTGCTCGACTGCCAGGCCGTGGTGATGTCTATCGGCACCGTACCTAACATAGAACTGGCGCAGGCTGCAGCGCTCGACTGTAAACGCGGCATTGTCGTGAATGAATACCTGCAATCATCCGACCCATCTATTTACGCGATCGGCGAAATCGCCGAATATAATGGCATGACGTACGGCATCACCGCCGCTGCAGAACACCAGGCGTCGATCGTGGCCAGTCACCTTAGCGGCGACATTGGCAGCTATTATAAAGGCACCGTATCCATGAACATACTCAAAATTCATGGCCTGGACCTTTGCTCGCTGGGCATGATAGAAGCGCCGAAAGACGCGGGTTACGAGGAAGTAGTGTTTATCGACCGCGCCAAACATTACTATAAGAAGTGTATTGTTTACCAGGATAAACTCGTCGGCGCGATTCTTATTGGCGATAAGACCGAGTTCTCCGAATTTAAGGACCTGATACAGCAACAAACGGAGCTGTCGGAGAAACGCTTGTCACTGCTACGTTCCGGCAAGAAAGCCACTCCCGTTTCCGGCAAACTCGTTTGCTCCTGTGGCAATGTGGGCGAGGGAAATATCTGTCAGCAGATCGCGGCAGGCATTACCGACTTCCAGCAGTTATGCACCGCTGCCGGGGCGGGACTTGGTTGCGGTAGCTGTAAACCTGAAGTAAAAGCCATCCTGGAGCAACAATTGGCGCTTGTGCCATCATTAACCGCCGACATCAACATATGAAGAAAGATATACCGGTAGCGATCAACTTTACGGGCGGCATCATATCCCCCGGCATCCTGCTTCGCCTGCTCGATGTGGCAGAAGCGGCGATGGTGAAAGAAGTGCGCTTCGGCCTGCGGCAGCAATTGTTGATAGATGTGCCGGAGAAGAATTTCCGCTCGTTCCAAAAGAATTGCGATGCTAACGGGCTCGCCTATCTGAAAGGCAGCAGGCCGGCACCGAATGTGACGAGTACGTATCCCGCTACAGGCATCCTGCTGCAGGACAGCTGGCTGGCAGAGGGCGTGTACAAAGACATTTTCGATTCTTTTGAATTCAGTCCGTCATTGAAGATCAGCATCTGCGACCGGGAACAAACCTTTGTTCCGTATTTCAGCAGTCATATCAACTGGATTGCCGCCACCAATCAACACTACTGGCACCTGGCTATTCGTCCGCCGAAATCCAATACCATCCTGCACTGGCCGGAACTGGTGTACAGTAATAACATTGCTGACGTATCTGCCTCGATAGAAAAAATGCTGCTGGCCGGCGTTACCGAATTGAACGAACTGGTGAACCACA